>NZ_JASMRU010000029.1 GCF_030462585.1 Pseudomonas sp. CAN1
GACCAGGAAGGCGCAGGCGCGGGACAGCGACATCAGCGTACCCGGCACCGCCTGGGTGAAGAACTCGGTGAGTTGCAGTCTCAGCAGTTGGCCGAGATAGCCCTGCCCCAGCCCTTCCAGACGCCCGGATTCACGGGACTGCTGGCCGGCGGACTGGATGAATTTCATCGCTGGCAGCGTCTCGACGAAGAACGACGACAGGTCCGCCGAACGCTCACGCAGGCCGCGCGCCTCGCGCTCCACCTTGCGCCGCATCCAGCGCAGCCAGAGCACATCCAGCGGGATCAGCAGCGCCACCAGCAGCGAGAGCTTCCATGACAGGGTAAGCAGCAGCACCAGCGCGCCAACCAGGCCGATCACGCTGGAGACGGCGGAAAACAGCGAGTCCACTGCGAAGCGCTGGATCTCGGCTACGTCGCCATCGAGTCGCGACATCAGGTCGCCGATGCGGCGACGGCCGAAGAAGCTCGGCGACAACGTTTGCAGGTGGCGGTACAGCGCATCGCGCAGGGAGAACAGGATGCGTCCGGACAGGCGCGTGTGCAGGTAGCGGTTCAGGCCGGACAGCGCCGTGCCGACCAGGCCGACGACGATCATCGCCCCGGCCACCATCACCAGCACCGGGAAGTCCTTCGCCAGCAGGCCGTCGTCGATCAGCGTCTTGGTCAGCCAGGGCTGCGCAAGGACCAGGATCGAGGCGCAGAACGACAACCCGAGCAGCCCGGCGATGGCCGCCTTGTGCGGCTTCACGAAGCCGTACAGCCAGCGCAGCGAAGCCTTGAGTTGCTGCGGGTCGTCGCTGTCGATCAGGCGGGTGAAGAACATCAGCCCACCTTGAGTTGCTTGAGCTTGCGGTACAGCGTGGCACGGCTGATGCCCAGCGCGTCGGCGGCGGCGGAGACGTTGCCCTGATGGCGCTCCAGCGCCTGGCGGATCAGCTCCAGTTCGTTCTCGCGAATGCTGCCGCTCTGCGGACGCTCACCGGCGGCGAGTTCGTCCAGGGTGCTGTCGGGCAGGTGGTCGAGGCCCAGTTCCGTCTCGCCCTCCTCGCGCATGGCCAGTGCGGTGCGCAGGACCATCTCCAGCTGGCGGATGTTGCCCGGCCAGTGGTACTCGCGCAGCAGGCCGAGCAGCTCGGCGGAGAGCTTCACCCTGGGCGCGCCCAGGCGGGCAAGAAGGCCAGTGGCAAGCTCGGCGAGGTCGTCGCGCTCGCGCAGTGCCGGCAGCTTCACGCTGATGCCGTTGACGCGGTAGTAGAGGTCCTCGCGGAAGTGCTTTTCCTCCACCAGCCGCTTGAGGTCGCGGTGCGTCGCGCAGATCAGCGCGACGTCGATGTCCTGCTCCTCGCCGGCGCCCAGCGGCGCTACCTTGCGCTCCTGCAGCACGCGCAGGAGGCGCGCTTGCAGGGCCAGCGGCATGTCGCCGATCTCGTCGAGGAACAGCGTGCCGCCGTGGGCCTGTTGCAGCCGACCGACCATGCCACCACGGCGCGAGCCGGTGAAGGCGCCGTCGCGGTAGCCGAACAGTTCGGACTCGATCAGGCCTTCGGGAATCGCCGCGCAGTTCACCGCGACGAAGGGTTTGTCGCTGCGCGCGCTGGCCTGGTGCAGGGCGCGGGCTACCACTTCCTTGCCGCTGCCGGTTTCGCCGAGCAGCAGTACCGGCAGTTCGTTCACCAGACCCTGGCGCGCCATGCGCAGGGCGCGGGCGTAGCGCGGGTGGCTGCCGGCGAGGGCTTCGAGTTCGGGGCCGGCAGCCGGGCGCGGCGCGCGGGCGCTGACCGGCACCGCGTGGCTGCGCAGCGGTGCCTGCAGCGTCTTGTAGAACAGCTCGCCCTTGGGCGTCTGCAGGCTGCCGACGCCGCCCTGGTAGAGGCGGCCGAGCAGTTGGTCGCCGCGCAGGCCGAGGAAATCCTCGCTGCGCCGACCCACCAGGCTTTCACGGTTGGCACCGAGCAGTTGGCAGGCCTGGCCGCTGACGGCCAGTACCTTGCCGTCCAGCCCCAGCGCCAACAGGCCCTGCCAGGCGGAATCGAGGTACTGGCGGCGGTAATGGAAGGCGATCACCACCTGCCCCGGATGGCTGACGGCAAACAGCCGCGCCTCGATCTGGAACACCGCGAGGCTGAGCAGCGAGAGGCTTTCGCGCGGGCCGGAGAGCGGCCCTTCGCGGGTCATGTCGAGCACGCCGAGCAGCGTGCCCTGCGGCCCTTCGATGGGCACCGAGGTGCAGGAGAAACGGCTCAGGCGGTCGAGGAAGTGCTCGCCGCAGTCGATCTGCGTGGCGCGCTTTTCCACCAGCGCGGTGCCCAGGGCGTTGGTGCCGCGCGACGCTTCGCTCCAGCAGGCGCCCTGGACGATATCGGCCAGGCCTTTGCTCTGCATGCGCTCGCGGGCGCCTTCGACGGAGAGGATGGTGGCGTCGGCGTTGGCCAGGATGATCACGCCATCGTGGCCCTGGCGCTGTTGCAGGTAGTCGAGTTCGGGGATGGCGGCATCGAGCAGCAGGCGGTTGCCGGCCAGCAGCACGTCGGGTTTGACCCGCGTGTCGAGGCCGTGCTCGGTGCCGCTGGCGCAGTCCAGGCCGTGGTCGAGGCTGCGCCGCCAGGAGGCGTCGATTTCCTCGCGGAGCACGCCGCTGGGGACTTCGCCTTCCTGTTGCAGGCGTTCACGGGCCAGGTGGGCTTCGCGCAGCAGGTCACTGCTTATTGTTCTTGTCGTCATGCATCGCTCCGGTAGGTTCCGCGCACTCCTTCTTCAGAAAGGTAGGGGGCACGGAACTCGCAGGCTGGTCAGGGCTGTGTACACCCGCAGGCAGCGTCAGTAAAGGGGAAGCCCTTAGTAGGAAGGTTCATCGCGATCGCAACGCAATTCCCGCGCCAGCAAACCCTCCCGCGCCGCCTCCGAGTTGTATTGACAGTGACCCAAGGCAGGTTTACGTTAACGTAAAGGTAAACGACCGAGCAAGAACATTCCCATGCCCACGACCTACACCATCTCCGAACTGGCCCGCGAACTGGACGTCACCACCCGCGCCATCCGTTTCTACGAGGAACAGGGCATGCTCAGCCCCGAGCGCCGTGGCCAGGAGCGCATCTACAGCGCCAAGGACCTGGTGGCCCTGAAGCTGATCCTGCGCGGCAAGCGCATCGGCTTCTCGCTGGCCGAGTGCAAGGAGCTGATCGACCTCTACGACCCCAGCAGCGGCAACACCAAGCAGCTGCAGACCTTCCTCGACAAGATCACCGCGCGCCGCGCGCAGCTGGAACAGCAGTTGCTCGACATCGAGCAGATGAAACTGGAACTGGACACGGCCGAGGAACGCTGCCTGGCGGCCATGGCCGAGACCGACAAACCCCGCAAGCAGCGCGTACCGGTTTAAGACAATCTCCTGGACCTCGCGAGCTAGAGCCAGGCAAGGCGAAAGGCGCCGAGAACGCGGAGTTTACGCTTGTAAATGAGCAGTTCTCGGCGGCTTTCAACGCAGCATGGCCGACGCGCAGCAGGTCCATTCACCCATCAGATTACAAATACAAGTACAGGTGATCCCATGAGCTACCCCTCCCTCAACTTCGGCCTCGGCGAAACCATCGACATGCTGCGCGAGCAGGTGCAGGGCTTCGTCGCCAGCGAACTCGCCCCGCGCGCCGCGCAGATCGACGCCGACAACCTGTTCCCCATGGACATGTGGAAGAAGTTTGGTGACATGGGCCTGCTCGGCATCACCGTCGCGGAGGAATACGGCGGCGCCAACATGGGTTACCTGGCCCACGTCATCGCCATCGAGGAAATCAGCCGTGGCTCGGCCTCGGTCGGCCTGTCCTACGGCGCCCACTCCAACCTGTGCGTCAACCAGATCAAGCGCAACGGCAATGCCGAGCAGAAGGCCAAGTACCTGCCCAAGCTGATCAGCGGCGAACACATCGGCGCCCTGGCCATGAGCGAGCCCAACGCCGGCTCCGACGTGGTGTCGATGAAACTGCGCGCCGAGAAGCGCGGCGACCGCTTCGTCTTGAACGGCAGCAAGACCTGGATCACCAACGGCCCGGACGCCAACACCTACGTGATCTACGCCAAGACCGAGCCGGAGAAAGGCGCCCACGGCATCACCGCGTTCATCGTCGAGCGCGACTGGAAGGGCTTCAGCCGTGGCAGCAAGTTCGACAAGCTGGGCATGCGCGGCTCGAACACCTGCGAGCTGTTCTTCGATGACGTGGAAGTGCCGGAAGAGAACGTGCTGGGCGCGGTCAACGGCGGCGTGAAGGTGCTGATGAGTGGCCTGGACTACGAGCGCGTGGTCCTCGCCGGCGGCCCGATCGGCATCATGCAGGCCTGCATGGACGTGATCGTCCCCTACATCCACGACCGCAAGCAGTTCGGCCAGAGCATCGGCGAGTTCCAGCTGATCCAGGGCAAGGTCGCCGACATGTATACCCAGCTCAACGCCAGCCGCGCCTACCTGTACGCCGTGGCCCAGGCCTGCGACCGTGGCGAGACCACCCGCAAGGACGCCGCCGGGGTGATCCTCTACACCGCCGAGCGCGCCACCCAGATGGCCCTGGACGCCATCCAGATCCTCGGCGGCAACGGCTACATCAACGAGTTCCCCACCGGCCGCATGCTGCGCGACGCCAAGCTCTACGAGATCGGCGCCGGCACCAGCGAAATCCGCCGCATGCTGATCGGCCGCGAGCTGTTCAACGAGACCCGCTGAACCTGCTCTTGTAGGAGCGAGCTTGCTCGCGAACCAGCCCCGCTGCGGACGCTGTTCGCGAGCAAGCTCGCTCCTACAGGCCCACCTTCGCTTGTGGAGACCCTATGACCATCCTCGGCACCCAACTCAACACCCGCTCCCCGGAATACGCCGCCAACGCCGCGACCATGCTGGAGAACGTCCAGGACCTGCGCGCCGTTCTCGGCCGCGTCCATGAAGGCGGCGGCGCTGCCGCCCAGGCCAAGCACACCGCGCGCGGCAAGCTGCTGGTGCGCGAGCGCATCAACCGCCTGCTCGATGCCGGCTCGCCGTTTCTCGAAGTCTCCGCCCTCGCCGCCCATGACGTGTATGGCGAAGACGTCGCCGCCGCCGGCGTGGTCGCCGGCATCGGCCGCGTGGAAGGCGTGGAATGCATGATCGTCGGCAACGACGCCACGGTGAAAGGCGGCAGCTACTACCCGCTGACCGTGAAGAAGCACCTGCGCGCCCAGACCATCGCCCAGCAGAACCGCCTGCCGTGCATCTACCTGGTGGACTCCGGCGGCGCCAACCTGCCGCGCCAGGACGAGGTGTTCCCCGACCGCGAGCACTTCGGCCGGATCTTCTTCAACCAGGCCAACATGAGCGCCCAGGGCATCCCGCAGATCGCCGTGGTGATGGGCTCCTGCACCGCCGGCGGCGCCTACGTGCCGGCGATGAGCGACGAGACCATCATGGTGCGCAACCAGGCCACCATTTTCCTCGCCGGCCCGCCGCTGGTGAAGGCCGCCACCGGTGAGGTGGTGAGCGCCGAGGACTTGGGCGGCGCCGACGTGCACTGCAAGACCTCCGGCGTGGCCGACCACTACGCCGAGGACGACGAGCACGCGCTGGCCATCGCCCGCCGCTGCATCGCCAACCTCAACTGGAGCAAGCAGGGCCAGCTCAACACCCGTGCTCCGCGCGCCCCGCTGTACGCCAGCGACGAGCTGTACGGGGTGATCCCGGTGGACAGCAAGCAGCCCTTCGACGTGCGCGAGATCATCGCCCGGCTGGTCGACGGCAGCGAATTCGACGAGTTCAAGGCACTGTTCGGCACCACCCTGGTGTGCGGCTTCGCCCACCTGCACGGCTACCCGGTGGCGATCCTCGCCAACAACGGCATCCTCTTCGCCGAGGCCGCGCAGAAAGGCGCGCACTTCATCGAACTGGCCTGCCAGCGCGGTATCCCGCTGGTGTTCCTGCAGAACATCACCGGCTTCATGGTCGGCCAGAAGTACGAGGCCGGCGGCATCGCCAAGCACGGCGCCAAGCTGGTCACCGCGGTGGCCTGCGCGCAGGTGCCGAAGTTCACCGTGATCATCGGCGGCAGCTTCGGCGCCGGTAACTACGGCATGTGCGGCCGCGCCTACGACCCGCGCTTCCTGTGGATGTGGCCCAACGCGCGGATCGGCGTGATGGGTGGCGAGCAGGCCGCAGGCGTGCTCGCCCAGGTCAAGCGCGAGCAGGCCGAACGCGCAGGCAACGCGCTGTCCGCCGAGGACGAGGCGAAGATCAAGGCGCCGATCCTCGAACAGTACGAGCGCCAGGGTCACCCCTACTACTCCAGCGCGCGCCTGTGGGACGACGGCGTCATCGACCCGGCACAGACCCGCGACGTGCTCGGCCTGGCCCTTTCCGCCTCGCTCAACGCGCCTGTCGAAGCCACGCGCTTCGGCGTCTTCCGCATGTAAGGCCGCTGCCATGACCGACTATCAGACTTTCCCCTTCGAGAACATCGAGCTCGATATCGACCCGCGCGGCGTCGCCAGTCTCTGGCTGAATCGCCCGGAGAAGAACAACGCCTTCAACGCCCAGACCATCGCCGAGCTGATCCAGGCACTGGCTGCCGTGGCCAACGACGAGCGCGTGCGCCTGGTCGTGCTGCGCGGCCGTGGCCGGCACTTCTGCGGCGGCGCCGATCTGGCGTGGATGCAGGAATCGGTGAAGCTGGATTACCAGGGCAACCTCAACGACGCCCAGCAGCTCGCCGAACTGCTCTACAACCTGCACCAGCTGAGCAAGCCGACCCTGGCCATCGTCCAGGGCGCGGCCTTCGGCGGTGGCCTGGGGCTGGTGGCCTGCTGCGACATGGCGCTGGCCGCCGAGGACGCGCAGTTCTGCCTGTCCGAAGTACGCATCGGCCTGATCCCGGCGACCATCGGCCCGTTCGTCACCAAGGCCATCGGCCAGCGCGCCGCCACCCGCTATGCCATGACAGCCGAGCGCTTCAATGGCGTACGCGGCCGTGAGCTGGGGCTGGTGGACGAACACTACCCGGCAGCCGAGTTGGACGCGAAGGCCGAAGCCTGGATCGCCAATCTCATGAACAACAGCCCGGCGGCCCTGGTCGCCTGCAAGGCGCTGTTCCACGAAATCGGCGCCGGCGAACTCACCCCCGAGCGCCGCCGCTACACCGAAGCCGCCATCGCCCGCATCCGCATCAGCCCCGAGGGGCAGGAAGGCCTGCACGCCTTCCTGGAAAAGCGCAAACCGGCCTGGCAGGAGCAAGTCTGATGAAGAAGATAGATACCCTGCTGGTGGCCAACCGCGGCGAGATCGCCTGCCGCGTGATGCGCACTGCCAAGGCCCTGGGCCTGACCACCGTGGCCGTGCACAGCGCCACCGACCGCAACGCCCGCCACGTCGAAGAGGCAGACATCGCCATCGACCTGGGCGGCGCCAAACCCGCTGAAAGCTACCTGCGCGCGGACGCCGTCCTGGCTGCCGCGAAAGCCGCCGGTGCCCAGGCAATCCACCCTGGCTACGGCTTCCTCTCGGAAAACGCCGGCTTCGCCCGCGCCTGCGAAGAGGCCGGGCTGGTGTTCCTCGGCCCACCGGCCAGCGCCATCGACGCCATGGGCAGCAAATCCGCCGCCAAGGCGCTGATGGAAACCGCCGGCGTGCCGCTGGTGCCCGGCTACCACGGCGAGGCGCAGGACTACGCGACCTTCCAGCGCGAAGCCCAGCGCATCGGCTACCCGGTGCTGCTCAAGGCCGCCGCTGGCGGTGGCGGCAAGGGCATGAAGGTGGTCGAGCGCGAAGCCGAACTGGCCGAGGCGCTGGAATCCGCCCAGCGTGAAGCACAGTCCGGTTTCGGCGATTCGCGCATGCTGGTGGAAAAGTACCTGACCAAGCCGCGCCACGTGGAAATCCAGGTGTTCGCCGACCAGCACGGCAACTGCCTGTACCTCAACGAACGCGACTGCTCGATCCAGCGCCGTCACCAGAAAGTGGTGGAAGAGGCGCCAGCTCCGGGCCTCTCCCTGGAACTGCGCCAGGGCATGGGCGAAGCCGCCGTGCGCGCCGCCCAGGCCATCGGCTACGTCGGCGCCGGCACCGTGGAGTTCCTCTACGACGAAGGCAGCGGCCAGTTCTTCTTCATGGAAATGAACACCCGCCTGCAGGTGGAGCACCCGGTCACCGAAGCCATCACCGGCCTCGACCTGGTCGCCCTGCAGATTCGCGTCGCCCGTGGCGAACCACTGCCGATCACCCAGGAACAGGTTCCGCTGATCGGCCACGCTATCGAAGTACGCCTCTACGCCGAAGACCCCGAAGGCGGCTTCCTGCCCGCCAGCGGCCATCTCGCGCTGTACCGCGAACCCGCCGCCGGCCCCGGCCGCCGGGTGGACAGCGGCATCCGCGAGGGCGATGACATCTCGCCGTTCTACGACCCGATGCTGGCCAAGCTGATCGCCTGGGGCGAGAACCGCGAGGAAGCGCGCCAGCGCCTGCTGTCGATGCTCGGCGAAACCGCCGTCGGTGGTTTCAAGACCAACCTGGCGTTCCTGCGCCGCGTGCTGGCCCACCCGGCCTTCGCCGAGGGCGAGCTGGATACCGGCTTCATCGGCCGCTACCAGGACACCCTGCTGCCCGCCGCCACCGCCCTGCCCGAGCGCTTCTGGCAGCTCGCCGCCGAAGCCTGGGTGCAGAGCGAAGCCGCCCGCGTGCGTGGCGACGACGCCCATTCGCCGTGGTCCGCCCAGAGCGGCTGGCGCAGCGGCTTGCCGGGCGAAACCGACCTGCACCTGCTGGCCAAGGGCGAATCCCAGGTAGTGCGCCTGCGTCATGCCGACGGCCAGCGTATCGCCAAGCTGGACGGTCAGTGGCTGGAGGTCAAGGACGGTGAAGTTCGCCGTCGCCACCAGGTGATCCGCCGTGGTGACAGCCTCTACCTGGAATGGAACGGCGAACTGGTCGGCGTGCAGCGCTTCGACCCCATCGCCGAGGCCGAAGCCGCGCACTCGCACCAGGGCGGCCTGGGCGCTCCCATGAACGGCAGCATCGTGCGCATCCTCGTCGAACCCGGCCAGAGCGTCGAAGCCGGCGCCGCGCTGGTGGTGCTCGAAGCCATGAAGATGGAACACAGCATTCGCGCGCCGCACGCTGGCGTGGTGAAATCGCTGTATTGCAGCGAAGGCGAGCTGGTATCGGAAGGTACCGCGCTGGTGGAGCTGGAAGAATCGCCGGCCTGACACCGGCTTTTGTAGGGCGCATAACGCGTTTCGCTTTATGCACCCTACACGACTTCCGCTTGAAACCGCATTTGTAGGAGCGAGCTTGCTCGCGAACGCGTTGCACCCTGAGGTGCAGGAGTGATGAGGTTCGCGAGCAAGCTCGCTCCTACGAAGAGCCAAAGCCGCCCTTCGCCCGAATTCAAAGAGGACATTCCATGACCCTGCCCCCATCCGTCCGCCTGGTCGAAGTCGGCCCGCGCGACGGCCTGCAGAACGAGAAACAGCCCATCGCCGTCGCCGACAAAGTGCGCCTGGTGGACGACCTCACCGCCGCCGGCCTCTCCTACATCGAAGTCGGCAGCTTCGTCTCGCCCAAGTGGGTACCGCAGATGGCCGGCTCGGCCGAAGTCTTCGCCGGCATCCAGCAGAAGGCCGGCGTCACCTATGCCGCGCTGGCACCGAACATGAAAGGCTTCGAGGCCGCGCTCGAATCCCAGGTCAAGGAAGTCGCGGTATTCGCCGCCGCCTCCGAGGCCTTCTCGCAGAAGAACATCAACTGCTCGATCAAGGAGAGCCTGGAGCGCTTCGTGCCGATCATGGAAGCGGCGCGCCAGCACGGCGTGCGCGTGCGCGGCTACGTCTCCTGCGTGCTCGGCTGTCCCTACCAGGGTGAAGTGGACGCAGCTCAGGTCGCTGCCGTCGCCGCGGAACTGCACGCCATGGGCTGCTACGAAGTATCCCTGGGCGATACCATCGGCGTGGGCACCGCCGGCGCCACCCGCCACATGTTCGAAGTCGTCGGCCAGCGCGTACCGCGTGCGCAGCTGGCGGGCCATTTCCACGACACCTACGGCCAGGCCACGGCGAACATCTACGCCAGCCTGCTGGAAGGCATCGCGGTGTTCGACAGCTCGGTCGCAGGCCTGGGCGGCTGCCCCTACGCCAAGGGCGCCACCGGCAACGTCGCCACCGAAGACGTGCTCTACCTGCTCAACGGCCTGGGCATCGACACCGGCATCGACCTGGACCAACTGATCGACGCCGGCCAGCGCATCTGCACCGTGCTCGACAAGCCCAACGGCTCGCGCGTGGCCAAGGCGCAGTTGTCCAAGCGCTGACAGCGGATTCGACCTGCAGGAGCGCGCCATGCGCGCACGATCGCGGGCATGGCCCGCTCCTACAGGGAAGCTCGGCACTGGACKCAGACCGTAGGGCGCATAAAGCGGAACGCTTTATCCGCCGCCGGACCATCGGCGGATAGCGCCCGGCCCTGTAGGAGCGAGCTTGCTCGCGAACACACTTCACTCCTGTCATTCCAGGTGCAAGGCGTTCGCGAGCAAGCTCACTCCTACATGTCGCTCAGAGCCCCATCTGCTTGGCGATGATCTCGTTCATGATCTCCCGCGTACCGCCACCGATGGAGAGGATGCGGTTGTCGCGGTACAGCCGCTCCACCAGGCTCTCACGCATGTAGCCCATACCACCGAGCACCTGTACCGCGTCGTAGGTCACCCGATCGGCGACATCGGTGGCGAAGTTCTTGGCCATGGAGATTTCCTTGATCACGCTCTTGCCGACGGCCATCTTCGCCGCCTGGCGGTAAGTGAATTCGCGGGACACCTCGACCTGGGTGGCCATCTCCGCCAGCCGGTGCTTGAGCACCTGGAACTTGCCGACCGGCTTGCCGAACGCCTCGCGCTCGCGGCTCCAGGCCAGCGCCTCGTCCAGCGCCAGTTGCGCGGTCATGTTGGCCATGATCGCCAGCGCCAGGCGCTCGCTCTGGAAATTCGCCATGATGCAGGCGAAGCCCATGTTCTCGGCACCGATGAGGTTCTCCACCGGCACCTTGCAGTCGTCGAAGAACAGTTCAGCGGTATCCGACGCCCACCAGCCCATCTTCTTCAGCTTACGGCTGACGGTGAAGCCGGGAGTGCCCTTCTCCACCAACAACAGGCTGACGCCGCCGAAGCCATCGCCGCCGGTGCGCACGGCCACGGTGTAGTAGTCGGCGCGCACGCCGCTGGTGATGAAGGTCTTGCTGCCACTGACGCGATAGTGGTCGCCGTCGCGCACCGCGCGGGTCTTCAGACTGGCGACGTCGGAGCCGCCGGACGGCTCGGTGACTGCCAGCGCCATGATCTTCTCGCCGGCCAGCACCTGAGGTGCGATGCGCTCGCGCAGCTCCGGGCGGCCCCACTTGATCAGCGGTGGCAGGCCGATATCCAGCGAGCCCAGCCCCGCCACCAGCCCGCCAGAGCCACAACGCATCAACTCCTCGCTGGCCGCRACCTTGGCGAACAGGTCGCCCTCGTGGCTGCCGCCGAGCGCCTCGGGGTAGCCAATGCCGAGAATGCCGGCCTCGCCCGCCTTGCGGTAAAGCTCGCGGGGAAACTCCTCGGCCTCCTCCCAGTCGGCGACGTAGGGGAGGATTTCCCGCTCGACGAAGCGCCGCACGCTGTCACGGACCAGGCGGTGGCTGTCATCGAAGTATTCGGCGAACACGGACATGGCAAGGCTCCAGACGATTTGCCTGAAACTTACCGAGCGCTTGCTTGGTTTTCAAGGCGAAATACCCGCCATCGGCTAGGACAGATGCGCCGTCCCGAAGCGCTCGCGGTACGCCGAGGGTGCCACCCCGGCCACTCCACGGAAAGCATTGCGGAAGCTTTCCACGGTGCCGAAACCACATTGCTCGGCGATCCGCTCGACGCTGTCGGCGCTGCTTTCCAGCAGCTCGCGGGCGCGGGCCATGCGCTCGTGCTGCAGCCAGGCCTTGGGCGTCATGCCGGTGGCCTCGCTGAAACGGCGCAGAAAGGTGCGCTCGCTCATCGCCACGCGGCTTGCCAGTTCGCCAACGCTGATCGACCGCTCCAGCCGATGCCGGGCCCAGTCCAGCAGCCCGGCGAGGTCGTGCCGGGGCGCTTTCGCCACTGGCGCGGGAATGAACTGCGCCTGGCCTCCACCACGCTGCGGCGACATCACCAGGCGGCGGGCGACGGTGTTGCCGACCTGGGTGCCGAAATCCCGCGCCACCAGGTGCAGGCAGGCGTCGATACCCGCTGCACTGCCGGCGGAGGTGATCAGTTGCCCGGCATCCACGTAAAGCACCTGGGCATCGACTTCGATGGCCGGGAAGCGTGCCGCCAGTTCCTCGGCATAGCGCCAGTGCGTAGTCGCCCGCTGGCCGTCGAGCAGGCCGGTGGCGGCCAGGACGAAAACACCGGAGCAGATCGACAGCAGCCGCGCGCCCTCCGCGTGGGCCTTGCACAGCGCCTGCACCAGCTCGGCGGATGGCGCCTCGGCACGGTCCCGCCAGCCCGGCACGATGATTGTGCCCACCGTGTCGAGGGCTTCCAGCCCGCCATCGGCCAGCACCTGGATGCCACCCATGGCGCGCATCGGCCCTGAATCGGCAGCGACGACCCGGTGGCGATACCAGGGAAAATCGAACTCGGGCCGTGGCAGGCCGAAGATTTCCACGGCGATGCCGAATTCGAAGGTACAAAGACCGTCGTAGGCGAGAATGGCGACGTCCAGGGGATTGCGCGGCATTTGGCGGAAAACTTCCGATCACTGTCCAGGCCGCCACTGTAGCCGACTCCGGCAGCCACATACAGTGCTCCCACTTTCCCCAGGAGCCTTGCCATGCCCAGCCTCGTCAGCCAGTTCCCCGCCGCCCTGCCCGCCGACGCCCTCGCTCACTTCAGCCATCGCCTGGCCTTCGAGACCGACTGTTCCGACGTCAACCACGCGCTGCAGAACGGCGAGCAGGATTTCGTCCTGCTTGATGTGCGCAACGCTGCCGCGTTCGCTCGCGGGCACGTCCCCGGCGCGCTGAACCTGCCCGGCCGGGAGATCGATGCACGGCGCATGGCGCAGTTTCCCGCAGGCACGCTGTTCGTCGTCTACTGCGCCGGGCCGCACTGCAACGGCGTGCACCGCGCCGCTGCGAAGCTCGCCGCACTGGGTCTGCCGGTGAAGGAGATGATCGGCGGGGTGACCGGCTGGCTGGACGAGGGCTTGGCGCTGGCCGGCTCCGACAGCGACGCGTCACGCAGCCAGGCGGAAGGCATCTCGTGCGCCTGCTGAGCATCCGCGAAGCACGGCCGGAAGATGTTCCAGCCGTGCTCGACCTGATGCGCGCGTTGGCGGAATTCGAAGGCTATCTCGATGACTTCGCAGTAGACGCCGACGCCCTGCTCACCCGCACCTTTGGCGCAGCGGCGCAATGCCAGGTTTTCGTCGCCGAGACCGATGCGATCTGTGGTTACGCCGTCGTCCGGAGCCTGGCCTTCACCTTCGATCTACGCCCGAGCGTCCGACTCAAGGAGCTGTATGTCGTCCAGGGTGAACGCGGCGGCGGCGTAGGCGAACAGCTGCTGCGGCGCGTGGCGCAGTGGGCGCTGGAACAAGGCGCGGGCCGCCTGCTCTGGGATGTTCTGGTCGGCAATGACGCGGCAGAGCGCTTCTACACGCGCCTGGGCGGCCGGCGCGAAAGCCAGTGGCTTGCCTACCGGATGGATGATCGCGAGTTGCTGCGCCTTGCCGGCGGTTAGCTGCTGATCGGCCGGCGCCCTGCCAGGGCGTGGGCCAGGGTGCCGCCGTCTACCAGTTCCAGCTCGCCACCCAGCGGTACGCCATGGGCAATGCGCGACAGCACCAGGTCGCCGCCGCCGAGCAGCTGGGCGATGTAGTGGGCGGTCGCCTCGCCTTCCACCGTGGGGTTGGTGGCGAGGATGATCTCGCTGAAGCTGCCGGCCTTGATCCGCGCTTCCAGCTCGGGAATGCCGATGGCTTCCGGGCCGAGGCCGTCCAGCGGCGACAGGTGCCCCTTGAGCACGAAGTAGCGGCCGCGGTAGCCGGTCTGCTCGACGGCGAACACGTCCAGCGGGCCTTCCACCACGCACAGCAGGCTGTCGTCACGGCGCGGGTCGGTGCACTGCGGGCAGAACTCGTCCTCGGACAGGGTGCGGCACTGCTTGCAGTGGCCAACGCCCTCCATCGCCTGGGTCAGCGCCTGGGCCAGACGCAGGCCGCCGCTGCGGTCACGCTCCAGCAGCTGCAGCGCCATGCGCTGGGCACTCTTCTGCCCCACTCCGGGCAGGGTGCGCAGGGCATCGATCAGTTGGCGGATCAGCGGCGTGAAGCTCATGGGGCGGTCTCGGGAGATTTTTCAGGGGGTAGAACGACTGTAGGAGCGAGCTTGCTCGCGAACCCTGCTCGGCCACGTGTGCCGGTAGAGCGTTCGCGAGCAAGCTCGCTCCTACAGGTCAGTTGGATGCCTGGATCAGAAGGGCATCTTGAAGCCGGGCGGCAGTTGCATCCCGGCGGTCATGCCGGACATCTTGTCCTGGTTGTTCTGCTCGATCTTGCGCACGGCGTCGTTCACCGCGGCGGCGATCAGGTCTTCGAGGATTTCCTTGTCTTCCTGCATCAGGCTGTCATCCAGGGAGACGCGCTTGACGTCGTGGCGACCAGTCATCACCACGCTCACCAGGCCGGCGCCGGATTGACCGGTCACTTCGGCGTTGGCCAGCTCTTCCTGCATCTTCTGCATCTTTTCCTGCATCTGCTGGGCCTGCTTCATCAGGCCGGCCATGCCACCTTTCATCATGTCGAGTTCCTCGATTCGTTCGGTCGTCAGCGCAGGCTCAGGCCTTCGCCTCCAGGGGTTCAATTGTACCGTCGCGGACCACCGCGGCGAACTGTTGCTTCATTTGCAGCACATAGGGGTCGGCGGCAATCGACGCCTCGGCCTGGCGCTGGCGCTCGGCGCGCTTGCGCGCGGCGGCCTGGGCCGGGGTTTCCTGCTCGGGCTTCTGCTGGGTGACCTGCAGGGTCAGGGTGCGGCCGTGGAACTGGTTCAGCGCATCGTTCAGGCGGCGCAGCTGGGTCGCGTTGAACAGCGCGCTCTGGCCCGGGTCCAGGTGCAGGTGCCAGTTGTCGCCGTCCACCGCCACCAGGGTGCAGTTGGCGCCGATGCTGGCGGTGAGGCCGGCCAGGCCCAGGCGCGGGAACAGGTCAAGCCATTCGGCGGCAAGGCCGGTGGCGGGCATGGCGGCGGGCTCGGGTTCCGGCTCGGCCTGCTCCTGCGGAGCCTCGCTTTCGAGGTAGCCGTAGGACTCCATGTCGACTTCGTAGTAGTCCTCGGCGGGCGGCGGCTCGTCGTCGCGATCGTCATCGTCGGCCGGGGCTTCTGCCGCCACAGGTGCGGGAGCTTGCACTGGCGTCGGGGCAGCCACCGGCGCAGGAGCCGGAGCTGCCGCTACAGGTGCAGGTGCAGGTGCAGGTGCAGGTGCAGGTGCAGGTGCAGCAGGCTCGACTGCTGCGGGAGCCGCGGCAACCGGTGCGGAAGGTTCATCCCACGGCAGGTCGACCGGTGCTTCGGCAACTGCCGGCTGCGGTTCAGCTACCGGGGCCGGCTCTACTGGGGCGATCACTTGCGGTTGCGCTTCGACCGGAGCCGGTGCGGCTTCGACGACCGGCGCGGGCGCAGCAACAGGCGCTGCCTCCACCACCGGAGCCGGAGCCGCCTGAGGCTGCGGCGCAGCAACGGGCGGCGCAACCTGGGCAGCCGGGGCTACGGGAGCAACCGGCGCAGGCGCTGCGGGCGGCGGAGCAATGGCTGCAACCGGCGCTGCAACGGCGGCGCCGGCCACTGGGTTCGGGTTGGAATCAGCCGTGGCCTTGCTGATCCCCAGGTCCTTTAGTGGTGACCTGGGCGCGCCATCGGCATCGGCAGGGCGGAACGCCAGCATGCGCAGCAGCACCATCTCGAAGCCGCCGCGGGGATCGGGCGCCAACGGCAGGTCGCGGCGGCCGATCAGGCCCATCTGGTAGTAGAACTGCACGTCTTCGGCCGGCAGCGCCTGGGCCAGTGCCAGCACGCGGTCGCGGTCGCCCTGGCCGTTGTCCACGGCTTCGGGCAGCGCCTGGGCAATGGCCACGCGGTGCAGCACGTTGAGCATTTCGGCCAGTACGCCGCCCCAGTCCGGGCCTTGCTCGGCCAGGTGGCGGACGGCTTCCAGCAGCGCACGGGCATCGCCKTCCAGCAGCGCATGGAGCACACCGTAGACCTGGCCGTGATCCAGGGTGCCAAGCATGGCGCGCACATCAGCGGCCAGCACCTTGCCCTCGCCGAAGGCGATGGCCTGGTCGGTCAGGCTCATGGCGTCGCGCATGGAGCCATCAGCGGCGCGGCCGAGCAGCCACAGCGCATCGTCCTCGAACGGCACGTTCTCGGCGCCCAGGACGTGGGTCAGGTGCTCCACCACGCGCTCCGGCGGCATGTTCTTCAGGGAGAACTGCAGGCAGCGCGAGAGGATGGTCACCGGGAGCTTCTGCGGGTCGGTGGTGGCCAGCAGGAACTTCACGTGGGGCGGCGGCTCCTCCAGGGTCTTCAACAGGGCGTTGAAGCTGTGGCTGGAGAGCATGTGCACTTCGTCGATCAGGTAGACCTTGTAGCGCCCACGGGTCGGGGAGTACTGCACGTTGTCGAGCAGCTCGCGGGTATCCTCGACCTTGGTGCGGCTGGCGGCGTCGACTTCGATCAGGTCGACGAAGCGGCCCTCATCGATCTCGCGGCACACCGAGCACTGACCGCAAGGAGTCGAGCTGACACCCGTCTCGCAGTTCAGGCACTTGGCCAGGATGCGCGCAATGGTGGTCTTGCCCACGCCGCGGGTACCGGTGAACAGGTAGGCGTGGTGCAGGCGCTGGTTGTCCAGCGCGTTGATCAGGGCCTTGAGCACATGGGTCTGGCCGACCATTTCGCGGAACGAGCGCGGACGCCATTTGCGGGCAAGAACCTGATAACTCATTGAAATCCATCGCGACAGGTGAGCAGAAGTGCGCTAATCCTAGCGAAGCGGACCGTAAATTGCACCCGATGTCCGCACCGGTCGTTGTCGCATCTTGGCAAGGGCCGGGCTACACGGCATTGTGTCGTCGTTCTGCCATCAACGGAGCCTTGATGCGCTTCCTTGCCACCGCCCTGCTGCTGACCGCCACTCTTGCCCAGGCCGACGACCGTCCCCTGCGCTTCTCGGTGGTCGACAGCTGGGCGATGCCGCTGGCGCAGATCGAGAATGGCGAACTGACCGGCGGCATCCTCTTCGAGCTGTTCAACGAGACGGCGCACGAACTGGGCCGCACTGCGGCCTTCCACATCGTGCCGCGCGCGCGCATCGAACAGGCCCTGCTGACCCATTCGGTGGACGTGCGCTGCTACGTCTCGCGCACCTGGATCGAGCACGAATTCAGCGATTACCGCTGGACGGTGCCGCTGATGGTGCAGCGCGACCTGCTGGTGACCCGCGATGCCCCGGCGGACAGGCTGGAAAGCATATCGAGCCAGTCCATCGGCACCGTGCTGGGCTACCACTACCCGCGCCTGCAGCCACTGCTGGACAGTCACTGGCTGACCCGCGACGAAGCGCGCAACCAGGAACTGGTGCTGAAGAAGCTGCGCATCGGCCGCTATCAGTACGCGATCAGTAGCGAGTTCGCGCTGAACTGGTTCAACCGTGAACTGCCCGAGGCGGAGCGCCTGCAGATCGCCAGCGTGATCGAGGAAACGCCACTGTCCTGCATGGTGCTGGACAGCCCCGAGGTGCACACCGACGAGGTGCTCTCGGCACTGGCGAAGATCAAGGCATCGGGAAAGATCGAGCAGATCCTGGATCACTACCGCTGAGGCGGTGCGCTGCGACAGGATCGACGGGCGGAAGATTTTCCTGGCCCCGAAATGGAGGCGGCCCCGCCAGCCACACCCCGGCACACAATGTCCCCGCCTTGGCTGCTTCCTTCCGGACCTGACCAGGTAAGCGAGTAATCGTTGCGGGGGGACCGACAGGGCCACCATCGCGAGAGCTCGCCAGATCGGCGAGCCGCGCCATTGTAGCGACTCGCGCGCAAGTTACAAGTACTTCAAGCACTTAGCTGCGTCCTACGTGTGATTCCTGACATTGCTCACGAATCAGCAACGCAACTCACGGAATCGCCCTACAAAACATTAAGAAATTTCTAATTGCGCCGACGCTTAGGGAAGAACCCGTCACGTCGTGACGGACCATGACCGAGCGAGGAATGCCCGATGTCCGTGTCTGCCGCACTGAAAACCACCCCTCTCGTTGCCCTGCTGTTCTGCGCCCAGGCGATGGCCTACGACGGCATCGTTCGCTTCAGCGGCGCCGTGGTCGAGCCGACCTGCCAGGTCGGCCTCAGCGAAGTGACTGCCGCGAGTGCGCGAGTGCGCCTGAGCGACTGCGCCCAGGCGATGACGATGATGCTCAACGAGCCGCGCGGCGCGCTGCCGAGCGTCAGCTACCGGCTCACCGACACCCAGGGCAAGGCGCTGGGGCAAGGGGTGGCAGCCAGCGGCAGCACCGACAGCGTCATCCGCGCGATCGCCAAGGGTGGCGTCGCGGCGGACAAGCGCAATGTCGTGCTGGTGGCCGAGTACCTGTAACGAACGTTACTGGGCCTGGAGCAGCCCTTCGGGCCGAGGCTGGGTGGAGACTTCCAGGTTCGGCCCGATGTACAGATCCATCTTGCTGTAGCCCGGACGGGTGCTGAAGGTGGAATAGCGCTCCGCCCCCTGGTGGAACTGGAAGGCGACCCGGTACTCGCCGGAACGCCACAGGCGCAGCGGGAAGGCGCGCGCCTCGCCCGGCTTGATGTCGCCCGCGAGGGTTTCCTCGTTGTTTTCCTTGAAGCTGTAGCTGACCGCCGGCCCGCCCGCGCTTTCATAATGCAGGACGATCTGCGGACGCTCGGTCCAGGCCACGTAGGCCCCGAACAGCAGCACCAGCGCGCCAACGCCGATCAGGCGCTGCTTTCTTGCCTTGTCCATCTTGCTCTCCGCTCACGGATGGCCCGCTCCATGTCACACGGAACGGGCCGACCGATCAGTTCAGGCTGTCGACCAGGGCCTTGGCGGGCACCAGGCGCACCGCCTTCTTCGCGGCGATCTCGATGGTCTTGCCGGTCTGCGGGTTGCGGCCGGTGCGGGCGGCGCGCTCGCTGACCTTGAGCTTGCCGATACCCGGCAGGGTCAGCTCGCCGTCGTTTTCCAGGGCGTCCTGGGCGATCTGCGCCAGTTGCTCGAACACGCCGCGCACGGCGGCCTGGGTCAGGTCGAGGGATTCGGCGATATCGCGAACCAGTTGGTCCTTGGTCATGGGCATGGATTGACTCCTAGATACAGTGATCTTGATGCGTTGATCTGAATGAAAGACGTGTCACGCGCCTACGCCATGGTCGGCGAGCAGCTTGACCAGCTGTTCTTCGTCCATCACGGCGACGCCGAGTTCCTGGGCCTTGGCCAACTTTGAACCCGCTCCCGGTCCGGCGACCACGCAATGGGTCTTGGCCGAGACCGAGCCGGCCACCTTGGCGCCCAGGCTTTCGAGCTTTTCCTTGGCGACGTCGCGACTCATGGCTTCCAGGGTGCCGGTGAGTACCCAGGTCTGGCCGGCCAGCGGCAGGCCTTCGACGACCTTGCGCTCGCTGCGCCAGTGCATGCCGAACTCGGCCAGCTGCGCCTCGACGGCTTTCGCGCGCTCGACGCGGGCGGCATCGGCGAAGTACTCGCGCACCGACTGCTTGGCCTTCTCGTTGACGCCCTTGAGCGTGCTGAGGTCCAGCCAGTCGCGGCTGAGTGCAACCAGCGCATCGAGGCTGCCGGTCTT
This sequence comes from Pseudomonas sp. CAN1, assembly GCF_030462585.1. Taxonomy (GTDB): domain Bacteria; phylum Pseudomonadota; class Gammaproteobacteria; order Pseudomonadales; family Pseudomonadaceae; genus Pseudomonas. The sequence goes on from NZ_JASMRU010000029.1 coordinate 19,883, forward strand.
GTCGGCCAGCTTCTCGGCGCCGGTGGCGGCGATGAAGGGGATGTTCAGCTTGTCGATGAAGCCGGCCAGCGTCGCCACGGCGGCGAATTCGGCGGAAACCTCGCCCTCCTCCTGCAGCTCGATGCCGCGCGCCAGCAACTGGTCGATGACTTCGCGGTTGTGTTCGTCGCCGAAGAAGTTGTGGATCTCGTAGGCCACTTCACCGCCGACATCCGGCAGGTAGGTGAGCACTTCCGGCAGCGCCTTGCGGACGCGCGCCAGCGAACCCAGTGAGCGGGCCAGCAGCTTGGCGGTTTCCTCGCCGACATCCGGGATACCCAGGGCAAAGACGAAGCGCGCCAGCGCCGGCTTGCGGCTGTCGGCAATGGCAGTAAGCAGGTTGCGCGTGGAGACTTCGGCAAAGCCTTCCAGCTCGATGACCTGTTCGAAGGTCAGGGTGTAGAGGTCGGCCGGGGATTTCACCAGGCCCTTGTCCACCAGTTGCTCGACGATCTTGTCACCGAGGCCGTCGATATCCATGGCGCGACGCGAGACGAAATGGATGATCGCCTGCTTGAGCTGCGCCTGGCAGAACAGTCGGCCGACGCAACGGTAGATGGCGCCTTCGCTGACCGACTCCTTGCCCTTGCTGCGCTTGACCAGCTGAGTGCGCTCCACCTGCGAGCCGCACACCGGGCACTGGGTGGGAATCTGCACCGGGCGCGCATCGGCCGGGCGGCGTTCGGTGACCACCTGCATGACCTGCGGGATCACGTCGCCAGCGCGGCGGATGATCACGGTGTCGCCAATCATCAGGCCCAGGCGCGCCACCTCGTCCATGTTGTGCAGGGTGGCGTTGGATACAGTCACACCGGCGACCTGCACCGGCTTCAGGCGCGCCACGGGCGTTACCGCACCGGTACGGCCGACCTGGAATTCCACGTCGAGCAGTTCGGTGAGCTCTTCCCGCGCCGGGAATTTATGCGCGATGGCCCAGCGCGGCTCGCGGGCGCGGAAGCCCAACTCGCGCTGGAAGTCGGTGCGGTTGACCTTGAACACCACGCCGTCGATCTCGTAGGCGAGGCTGTCGCGGCGCGCGCCGATGTCTTCGTAATAGGCGCGGCAACCCTCGACGCCCTTGGCCAGTTTCAGCTCGCGGCTGATCGGGATGCCCCAGCCCTTGAGGGCTTCGAGGATATCGACCTGGGTGCCGGGCAGCGCACCGCCCTCGACCCGGCCGAAGCCGTAGCAGCAGAACTCCAGCGGGCGGCTGGCGGTAATCTTCGAATCCAGCTGGCGCAGACTGCCGGCGGCAGCGTTGCGCGGGTTGGCGAAGGTCTTGCCACCGGCTTCCATCTGCCGCTCGTTGAGCGCGTCGAAACCGGCCTTGGACATGAACACCTCGCCGCGCACTTCCAGCACCGCCGGCCAGCCCTCACCCTTAAGGCGCAGCGGCACATTGCGGATGGTGCGCACGTTGACGCTAATGTCCTCACCGGTGGTGCCGTCGCCACGGGTGGCGCCGCGGGTCAGCACGCCATTCTCGTACAGCAGGCTGACCGCCAGGCCGTCGAGCTTGGGCTCGCAGCTGTACTCCACTTCGGCGCCGCCGCCGAACAGGTCGGAAGACGGCAACTGGTCCGCCAGGCCTTCGCGCACGCGGCGGTCGAAGTCGTTGAGGTCCTGTTCCTCGAAGGCGTTACCCAGGCTGAGCATCGGCACTTCATGACGCACCTCGCCGAAAGCCGAAGCGGCCGCACCGCCAACGCGCTGGGTCGGCGACTCCGGGGTGATCAGCTCGGGATGCTCGGCTTCCAGCGCCTTCAGCTCGCGGAACAGGCGGTCGTACTCGGCGTCCGGCACGCTCGGCTCGTCGAGCACGTAGTAGCGGTAGTTGTGGTCATCGAGTTCGCTGCGCAGCTGGGCGATGCGTTCGGCAGCGGTCTGGGAGTCGGTCATGCGGGAATCTCGGGCGGCTTTCTGCGTGAGGTAGAAATACGAAGCCCCAAGGGTCGCTTGGGGCTTCGCGTGCAGCGTGGGAGAAGCTTAGCGCTTCTGAGTCAGGGCGCGGCGCTCGAAATCGATGATGCGCTGGCGGTAATGCTCGATGGTCTGTGCGGTCATCACGCTGCGCTGCTCGTCCTTCAGCTCGCCGTTGAGCTCCTGGGCCAGCTTGCGGGCGGCGGCGATCATCACGTCGAACGCCTGCTTGGGATGACGCGGGCCCGGCAGGCCGAGGAAGAAGCTCACCGCGCGGGTGCTGAACTGGTCGATGTTGTCCAGATCGAAGGTGCCCGGCTTGACCGCGTTGGCCATGGAGAACAGCACTTCGCCGTTACCGGCCATGCTTTCGTGGCGGTGGAAGATGTCCATCTCGCCGTAGCGCAGGCCGCTCTCAAGGATGTTCTGCAGCAGCGCCGGGCCCTTGAAGCCGTTCTCGTCGCGGCTGATGACGTTGATGATCAGCACTTCCTCGACTGGAGCCTGGGAAGCGGAAGGAGCAGCGGCGGCAGCGGGAGCGGCGCGCTCCTTGTCCTTCTTGCGATCCTTTCTGGGCTTTTCCTTCTCCTGCGGGGCTTCGTCCAGCGGGTTGGGGAAATCCTCTTCGTCCAGCGGGCCGAGCAGGTTCGGCGCCGGGTCGTCCAGGTTCAGGTCGCCCTGGCGCGGCTCGCCGCGGCGCTTGCCGCGCGACTCCTTGGCGCTGACCTTGGGCAGGTCTTCCTCGTCCAGATCCGGCTCACGGTGGTCGACTACCCGGGAAGGCCCGAGCAGTTCCGGGTTGGTTTCATCCCCGTCATCGGGCTGGTTGGCAAACTGGCGATCCAGTTTGAAGCGCAATTTGCCCTTGCCACCCCGCATGCGACGCCAGCCGTCGAACAGAATGCCGGCGATCACGATAAGCCCAATGACGATCAGCCATTCGCGCAGACCGATATCCATCTAATCCCGTAGCCCCTGAACAAAAAATGATGATGAAGAAAAAGGACGTCCTATCCCTTGAAAACGTGGAGCCAACTTCATGTTCCGGCTGATGTTTTCCACGCGATACAAAAGTGGTCGTTAAGCTAACACGCTCTCACATAACTTTACACTGCCTGACGCGACACTCCGCCGCGCTCTTTGCAACTTTTCATAGCAGTTCCGGGTGCAATTTGGCGAATGCAGCCTATTCCAGCCAAATCAATGCCTTAGAGATCAAAAAAGGCATCGTGCCAGCACCCTTTCGAGTTCCCCCAGCGATCAGGCTTCCGCCAATGCGACCGCCTCTTCCACATCCACCGCCACCAGACGCGAACAACCCGGTTCGTGCATGGTCACGCCCATCAACTGATCGGCCATCTCCATGGCGATCTTGTTGTGGGTGATATAGATGAACTGCACTTTCTCCGACATCTCCTTCACCAGCCGCGCATAACGACCGACGTTGGCATCGTCCAGCGGCGCATCGACTTCGTCGAGCATGCAGAACGGTGCCGGGTTCAGCTGGAAGATCGCAAACACCAGCGCCAGAGCGGTCAGGGCCTTCTCGCCACCGGACAGAAGATGGATGGTGCTGTTCTTCTTGCCCGGCGGGCGCGCCATGATCGCCACCCCGGTATCGAGTAGATCCTCGCCGGTAAGTTCCAGATAGGCATGACCGCCGCCGAAAACCTTGGGGAACAATGCCTGAAGGCCAGCATTGATCTGGTCGAAGGTTTCCTTGAAGCGGTTGCGGGTTTCCTTGTCGATCTTGCGGATGACGTTTTCCAGGGTATCCAGCGCTTCCACCAGGTCGTCGTTCTGGTCGTCCAGGTAGCGTTTGCGCTCGGATTGCTGCTGGTATTCCTCGATCGCCGCGAGGTTGATCGGGCCGAGGCGGCCGATGCGCGCGGCCAGTTCTTCCAGGCGGGTTTCCCAGACCTTCTCGGCAGCGTCGTGGGGCAAGGTGCCCAGCACGCCGTGCAGGTCGTAGCCGTCCTCGTGGAGCTGTTCCTGCAGCGACTTGCGCCGCACATTCAGGGCCTGCCACTCCATGCGCTGCTGTTCCAGCTGGCCGCGCAGCAGTTGCGACTGCTGCTCGGCCTGGGTGCGGCGCTTCTCGGCGTCGCGCAGCTGGCGGTCGGCATCTTCCAGTGCCAGGCGCGCATGCTTGAGTTCGTCTTCCACCGCCATGCGCCGGTCGAGCAGTTCTTCCAGGCGCATGCGCAGCTCTTCCAGCGGCGCGGCGCCCTCCTCCAGGTTGAGGTTGAGCTGCTCGCAACGCTCGACCAGGCGCACGGCCTGGCCGTCCAGGCGCTCCAGCGCCTGGCGGGTGGATTCGTGCTGGGCGCGCAGGGAGCCCACGCGCACCGCCAGCTGATGGGCGTGGTCCTTGTGCTGGCGGGACTCCTGGCGGATGCGGTCGAGCTTCTCGCGCATGCCGTCGCGTTCGGCCAGCAGTGATTCGCGGCGTTCGGTGTCCACTGCCATGGCGTCCAGCGCTTCCTGCAGGCTCAGGCGGGCCTCGCCCAGCTGCTCCTGCTCGACAGCGTGCTGCTCGGCCAGCTCAGCCAGCTCTTCGTCCAGACGGCGGCGGCGCAGGGTCAGCTGCTCGACCTTGGCCTGCTGCGCGGACAGCTGGGCCTTCAGCTCGCCCTGGCGGCGACCTTCGTCCTGCAGGCGGCGGCGCACCTGGTCGCGGCCTTCCTCGGCTTGGCGCTGTTCGTCGCGCAGGCGCACGAGTTGTTCGTCGATTTCGGCAAGGCGCTGCTCCAGCGTCTCGCGCTCGGCGTACAGACGCTCCAGCTCCTGGCCACGCGCCAGCACGCCGCCATCGGCAGACTCGCCACGACGCACGCGCAGGAAGTTGCGGCCGACCCAGTAGCCGTCGCGGCTGATCAGGCTTTCGCCGTCGCCCAGCGAAGCGCGCTGGGCCAGCGCCTGCTCCAGGGTTTCCACCGGGCGCACGCGGCCTAGCCAGTAGCTCAGGTCGACATGGGTCTCGACCTTGTCCAGCAGGCTACCGGGGCGGGAAACCGCGCCAGCGGCCAGATCGAGCAGGCGCAGCTCGCCCTTCTCCAGCGCGTCGAACGGCAAGCCTTTCACCTCGTCCAGCAGCACGCCGTGCAGGTCGGCGCCAAGCACGGTTTCCACCGCCAGCTCCCAACCCGCCTGCACGCGCAGGCCTTCGGCGAGACGCGGGCGCTGCTCCAACCCTTGCTGACGCAGCCATTGCGCAGTGCCGTCGCCCGGATCGAGCGCGGCCTGCTGCAACGCCTCCAGCGAGGCGATGCGGCCATTCAGGCGTTGCAGTTCGCCTTGGGCCTGGTGCTGCGCGGCGCTGCTTTCCTGCAGGGACTGGCGCACGCGCTCCAGGCGCTCGGCCAGTTCCTGTTCTTCAATCTGCGATTCTTCCAGCAACAACTCGATGGCGGCGACCTGCTCGCCCAGCTCGAGGATCGCGGCATCTTCCGGGTCAGCAGCCAGCTGCCTGCGCTCATCATTGAGGCGGCGCTGGCGCTCGCCCTGGCGCTCCAGGCTCTGTTCCAGGTGCTGGATGCGCGACTGCTGTACTTCCGCCTCGCGGCGCGGTTCGGCGCTCTGCTGGTTGAAGGCGTCCCAGCGCTGCTGCCAGTCGTGCATGCGCTGCTCGGCATCTTCCAGGCCGACGCTCGCTTCTTCGGCGGCGGCGGCGCTGATTTCCTGCTCCGGGGCCAGGCGCTCCAGCTCCTCGCTCAGAGTAGCGAGCAGGGTGCGGTCGTGGCCCAGGTGGGATTCGGTTTCCTGGCGGGTCTTCTCCGCCTCGCGCAGGTCGTCCTGCAACTGGCGCAGGCGCTGCTGGCCGTGCTGGATGCTCTGCTCGACACGGGCAATGTCGCCACCCACGGAATAAAAGCGGCCCTGCACCTGGTTGAAGGTTTCCGACAGCTCATGATGGCCGTCGCGCAGGCGCTCGATGCTGGCGTCGGCGCTGCGCTGCTCGGCCACCAGCGCCTCGAAGGCCACTTCCTGGTCGCCGATGACCTTTTCCTTCTGCCCGACCTGCTCGTTCAGGTCGCGCCAGCGCAGGGCGCCGAGCTGGGCCTTGAGGGTACGTTCCTCGGCCTTGAACTCCTGGTACTTCTCCGCCGACTGGGCCTGGCGGTGCAGGCGTTCCAGCTGGCGCTCCAGTTCTTCGCGCAGGTCGGTGAGGCGCGCGAGGTTTTCCTGGGTGCGGCGGATGCGGTTCTCGGTCTCGCGGCGGCGTTCCTTGTACTTGGAAATGCCGGCGGCTTCCTCGATGAAGTTGCGCAGGTCCTCCGGCTTGGCCTCGATCAGCTTGGAGATCATGCCCTGTTCGATGATCGAGTAGCTGCGCGGACCCAGGCCGGTACCGAGGAAGATGTCGGTGATATCACGGCGCCGGCACTTGGTGCCGTTGAGGAAGTAGGTGTTCTGGCCGTCGCGGGTCACGCGGCGGCGAATGGAGATCTCGGCGTAGCTGGCGTACTCGCCCAGCAGGGTCTGGTCGGAGTTGTCGAACACCAGTTCGATGGACGCCTGGGTCACCGGCTTGCGCGTGTTGGAGCCGTTGAAGATGACGTCGGTCATCGACTCGCCGCGGAGGTTCTTCGCCGAACTTTCACCCATTACCCAGCGAACGGCGTCGATGATGTTGGACTTGCCGCAACCATTGGGGCCGACGACGGCTGCCATGTTGCTCGGGAAATTGACCGTCGTCGGGTCGACGAAGGACTTGAAGCCCGCCAGCTTGATGCACTTGAGCCGCATGCGCCCTTCCCCTCTCTCTTCTTATCTTTCAGCCAGTGCGGCCAGGACCAGTTGGCTGTTGTGCCGACCGTAGTCGAGCAGCACCTCGCGGATGCCCGCCTCGTCGCGGCCGACCACGGCGCGCAGCAGGCTTTCGAAGCTGCCGATGAACTGACTCATCTCGCCTTTGCGGCGTTCCAGGGCCAGATGATAGGTGCGACTGATGGCCGGCAGGAGATTTTCCACGGTTTCCTGCAGGTAGGGGTTGGCAGCGAACGGGAAGGCGGCGCGCATGATGTCGAAGCTGGATTCGACGAAGGCATTGATGTCGCCGCGTTCTAGTTCATCCAGCAGGCGCTGCTGGATGGCCATGAACGGCGCCAGGTCGGCTTCTTCCCGCCATGTCCGCGCCACGCTGCTGGCGAGCATGATGTACAGCTCCATCACCAGCGAATAGAGGCTTTCGACGTGCGCAGCGGACAGCTCGGACACCTGCGCACCGCGGCGCGGCAGGATCACGACCAGGTGGCGACGTTCGAGGATCAACAGCGCCTCGCGGACCGAGCCGCGGCTGACGTTGAGGGTCTGGGTGACCTTCTGCTCCTGGATGCGCTCACGTTCCTTGAGTTCGCCCCGGATGATGCGTTCGGCAAGGTGATGCGCGATCTGCTCAGCCAGGCTGTCCGGGGCCTTGAACGTCATGGTTGTCCTTAAGAATCGGGGCGCTTTCGAGGGGGTGTTGCGGACGCGAAGTGTAACACAGGGTGTTACCGCGCCATCCCCCGCCCAAGGGGGACGACAGAACAAAGGTTGGTGCGCCCTGCGGAAGGATCAGGCGCAGGATTGTCTGACAATCCTACACAAGAGACGTATCGGGAGTCGTCCATGTTCGCTTTGTTCCTTTCCTCTGCCTGGATGTTGCGTCTGAAGAAGGCCGGCTACTGGATCTGGCTGGTTCCCGTCTTCGGTATTCCCGTCAGCTACTGGTGGTCCTTCGGCAGCGAATACCCCAATGCCTGGCCCTGGCTGGTGATCACCGTGGTGTTTGGAGTGATCCCGCTGCTGGACTTCGTGGTCGGCCGCGATCCGGCCAACCCCGACGAGATCGAGGAAGTCCCGCCCATGGAGCGCGAGGGCTACTACCGCTTCCTCAGCCTGCTGACCGTGCCGCTGCTGCTGGGCATGCTGGTCTACGGCGGCTGGGTGCTGGCCACTTATGACGCCTGGAACTGGGTCGGTCAGCTGGGCTGGATTCTCTCGGTCGGCACGGTGATGGGCGCCATCGGTATCACCGTCTCCCACGAGCTGATACACAAGGACCCGGAACTGGAGCAGAACGCCGGTGGCCTGCTGCTGGCGGCGGTGTGCTACGCCGGCTTCAAGGTCGAGCATGTGCGCGGCCACCACGTGCATGTCTCCACGCCGGAAGACGCCTCGTCCTCGCGCTACGGCCAGAGCCTGTATGCCTTCCTGCCCCACGCCTACAAGCACAACTTCCTCAACGCCTGGCGGCTGGAGACCGAGCGCCTCAAGCGCAAGGGCCTGCCGGCGCTGCACTGGCGCAATGAGCTGATCTGGTGGTACGTGATCAGCGCGCTGTTCCTGGTCGGCTTCAGCATCGCCTTCGGCTGGATTGGCGCGGTGTACTTCATCGGCCAGTCGGTGATGGCCTTCACCCTGCTGGAGATCGTCAACTACGTCGAGCATTACGGCCTGCATCGCCGCCGCCTGGACACCGGGCGCTACGAGCGGACCACCCACGAGCATTCCTGGAACAGCAACTTCCTGCTGACCAACCTGTTCCTCTTCCACCTGCAGCGCCATTCCGACCACCACGCCAACGCCAAGCGCCGCTACCAGGTGCTGCGCCACTTCGACGAGAGCCCGCAACTGCCCAATGGTTACGCCGGGATGATCGTCCTCGCGCTGTTCCCGCCGCTCTGGCGCGCGGTGATGGACCGCCGGGTGCGCGCCTACTACGCCGGTGAGGAATACCAGCTGAGCGCCACCCAGCAGGCCTGATCGACGAGTTCCACGCCTTGGCGGCAAGCCCTACCCCGGCTTGCCGCCTTTTTTCTTTCTGCGCTCTTGAATCGGCCGCTCTTCGTAGGATGGCGTGGAGCGCAGGATGTAGGGCGCATAACCCGGAACGGGTTATCCGCCGTTGCCCCGCGGCGGATAACGCTGGCGCGTTATGCGCCCTACGTTTTTCTTTCCGCCGCCGGTTTCACACCGTCTGTCACCCGCCGAAAAACTTTCTGACCATTGAGACAGAAATTTTATTGACTCAAAAGTCAGCTTTCCATAGATTCGCCTCCAGTGCCCTGCCAAAAACAAGAATCAGCCTGGAGGCAAGCCTTGATCAGGTTCCTGCTCAATCGCGAGCTGCGTGTCGAAGACCGCCTCGATCCCAATCTCACCGTGCTCAACTACCTGCGCCAGCACCTGGGCAAGACCGGCACCAAGGAGGGTTGTGCCTCCGGTGACTGCGGCGCCTGTACGGTGGTCGTCGGTGAACTGATCGGCGCGGAAGGCGCCGAGCGCATCCGCTACCGCACCCTCAATTCCTGCCTGACCTTCGTCTCGTCGCTGCACGGCAAGCAGTTGATCAGCGTCGATGACTTGAAGCATCGCGGCGAACTGCACGGCGTGCAGCAGGCCATGGTCGACTGCCACGGCTCGCAGTGCGGTTTCTGCACCCCCGGCTTCGTCATGTCGCTGTTTGCCCTGCAGAAGAACACCGCCGGCGAGAGCGCCGACGAGCGCAAGGCCGAGGCCCATGAAGCGCTGGCCGGCAACCTCTGCCGCTGCACCGGCTACCGCCCGATCCTCGATGCCGCCGAGCAGTCCTGCTGCCAGAAGCAGCCCGACCAGTTCGACGTCGCCCAGCCCGAGATCATCGCCCAGCTCAAAGCCATCGCCCCGAGCGAAACCGCTGAGCTGAACAGCGGCGACAAGCGCTGCCTGTTGCCGCTGACCATTGCTGACCTCGCCGATATCTACACCGCCAACCCGCAGGCACGCCTGCTGGCCGGCGGCACCGACCTGGCCCTGGAAGTCACCCAGTTCCACCGCGAACTGCCGGTGATGATCTACGTCGGCCACGTCGAGGAAATGAAGCGCGTCGAAGTCTTCGACGACCGCATCGAGATCGGCGCGGCGACTCCGCTGACCGACTGCTATGAAACCCTGGCCCGCGACTACCCGGACTTCGGCGAGCTGCTGCACCGCTTCGCCTCGCTGCAGATCCGTAACCAGGGCACCCTGGGCGGCAACATCGGCAACGCCTCGCCCATCGGCGACTCGCCGCCGCTGCTGATCGCCCTCGGTGCGCGCCTGGTGCTGCGCAAGGGCAACGAGCGCCGCGAGCTGCCCATCGACGAATACTTCATCGACTACAAGGTCACCGCGCGCCAGGAAGGCGAGTTCATCGAACAGGTGATCATCCCGCGCCCACAGGCCAGCCAGGCGTTCCGCGCCTACAAGGTCTCCAAGCGCCTGGACGACGACATCTCGGCCGTCTGCGCCGCCTTCAACATCACCGTGGAAAACTGCAAGGTCACCGCCGTGCGCACCGGCTTCGGCGGCATGGCCGCCATCCCGAAACGCGCCAAGGCCTGCGAGGCCGCGCTGCTCGGCCAGACCTTCAACAGCGCCACCTTCGAACGCGCCGCGCTGGCGTTGAGCGAGGACTTCGCCCCGCTCACCGACTTCCGTGCGAGCAAGGAATACCGCCTGCTCACCGCGCAGAACCTGCTGCGCAAGTGCTTCCTGGAACTGGAAGCCCCTCAGGCCGTGACCCGGGTGACCCACTATGCATAAGCCCCAGAAGAGCCAGGAAGAACTCGCCGAGCTGTTCCGCGCCGACCTCACCACCGGCGTCGGCCGCAGCGTCAAGCACGAGAGCGCGCCCAAGCACGTCAGCGGTGAAGCGCAGTACATCGACGACCGCCTGGAATTCCCCAACCAGTTGCACGTCTATGCCCGCATGAGCGACCGCGCCCATGCGCGCATCACCAGGCTGGACGTCAGCCCCTGCTACCAGTTCCCCGGCGTCGCCATCGCCATCACCAAGGATGACGTGCCGGGCCAACTGGACATCGGCCCGGTAGTCGCCGGCGACCCGCTGCTGGCCGACGGCAAGGTCGAGTACGTTGGCCAGATGGTCATCGCGGTGGCCGCCGACAGCCTGGAAACCGCGCGCAAGGCGGCCATGGCCGCAATCATCGAATACGAGGACCTGGAGCCGGTGCTCGACGTGGTCGAAGCGCTGCGCAAGAAGCACTTCGTGCTCGACAGCCACCAGCACAAGATCGGCGACTCGGAAGCCAAGCTGGCCACCGCGCCGAACCGCATCCAGGGCACCCTGCACATCGGCGGCCAGGAGCACTTCTACCTGGAGACGCAGATCTCCTCGGTGATGCCCAGCGAAGACGGCGGCGTGATCGTCTACACCTCGACGCAGAACCCCACCGAAGTGCAGAAGCTGGTCGCCGAGGTACTGGGCATCTCCTTCAACAAGGTGGTCATCGACATGCGCCGCATGGGCGGCGGCTTCGGCGGCAAGGAAACCCAGGCGGCCGCCCCGGCGTGCCTGTGCGCGGTGGTCGCGCGCCTCACCGGTCGCCCGGCGAAGATGCGCCTGCCGCGCGTCGAAGACATGCAGATGACCGGCAAGCGCCACCCGTTCTACGTCGAATACGACGTGGGCTTCGAGGACGACGGCCTGCTGCACGGCATCAACCTCGAGCTGGCCGGCAATTGCGGCTACTCGCCTGACCTCTCCGGCTCCATCGTCGACCGCGCGATGTTCCACTCCGACAACGCCTACTTCCTCGGCAACGCCACGGTGAACGGCCATCGCTGCAAGACCAACACCGCGTCGAACACCGCCTACCGCGGCTTCGGCGGCCCGCAGGGCATGGTCGCCATCGAGGAGATCATGGACGCGGTCGCGCGCCACCTCGGCAAGGACCCGCTTGAAGTGCGCAAGCGCAACTACTACGGCAAGGACGAGCGCAACGTCACCCACTACTACCAGCAGGTGGAACACAACCTGCTGCAGGAGATGACCGAGGAACTCGAAGCCAGCTGCGAGTACGCCAAGCGCCGCGCCGAGATCCGCGAATTCAACGCCAATAGCCCGGTGCTGAAGAAAGGCTTGTCGCTGACTCCGGTGAAATTCGGCATCAGCTTCACCGCCACCTTCCTCAACCAGGCCGGCGCGCTGATCCACATCTACACCGACGGCAGCATCCACCTGAACCACGGCGGCACCGAGATGGGCCAGGGCCTGAACACCAAGGTCGCCCAGGTGGTGGCCGAGGTCTTCCAGGTCGACATCGACCGCGTGCAGATCACCGCCACCAACACCGACAAGGTGCCCAACACCTCGCCGACCGCCGCCTCTTCCGGCGCCGACCTCAACGGCAAGGCCGCGCAGAACGCCGCCGAGATCATCCGCCAGCGCCTGGTGGAATTCGCCGCCCGGCACTGGAAGGTGACCGAGGAGGACGTCGAGTTCCGCAACAACCAGGTGCGCGTGCGCGACCTCATCCTGCCGTTCGAGGAGCTGATCCAGCAGGCCTACTTCGGCCAGGTATCGCTCTCCTCCACCGGCTTCTACCGCACGCCGAAGATCTTCTACGACCGCAGCAAGGCGCGCGGCCGGCCGTTCTACTACTTCGCCTACGGCGTGTCCTGCTCGGAAGTGATCGTCGACACCCTCACCGGCGAGTACAAGATGCTGCGCAGCGACATCCTCCACGACGTCGGCGCCTCGCTGAACCCGGCCATCGACATCGGCCAGGTGGAAGGCGGCTTCGTCCAGGGCATGGGCTGGCTGACCATGGAAGAGCTGGTCTGGAACGCCAAGGGCAAGCTGATGACCAACGGCCCGGCGAGCTACAAGATCCCGGCCATCGCCGACATGCCCATCGACCTGCGGGTGAAGCTGGTGGAGAACCGCAAGAACCCGGAGCAGACGGTGTTCCACTCCAAGGCCGTCGGCGAGCCGCCGTTCATGCTCGGCATCTCGGTGTTCTGCGCGATCAAGGACGCCGTGGCCAGCCTCGCCGACTACCGCGCCCAGCCGCAGATCGACGCCCCGGCCACCCCCGAGCGCGTGCTCTGGGGCGTGGAGCAGATGCGCAAGCTGAAGCTGGCCCAGGTAGAAAAGGCACCGGCTCAGGTCGAGCCGGCGTGACGTGACCATGGGGCAGCGCTGGCAGGGAGAGGCGTCCCCACTTCCGTCCTCCACCCTGCCAGCGCCGCCCCACCCTTTCAGGAACCTGTAGGAGCGAGCTTGCTCGCGAACCGCCCAGCGCCGTAGCCGCCGGGAAGTCCATTCGCGAGCAAGCTCGCTCCTACGAAAAGCCCAGCCTCAGAGGTTGAAGCCATGAACTGGATCAGTGCCCTCGCCGACCTGCAACAGCGCGCCGAAGCCAGCGTACTGGTGACCATCATCGAAGAACGCGGCTCGACCCCGCGCAACGCCGGCTCGAAGATGGTGATCAGCGCCGACAAGGCCTACGACACCATCGGCGGCGGCCACCTCGAATTCAAGGCCATGCAGATCGCCCGCGACATGCTGCTGGCCCGCGAGCGCGAACCGAAACTGGAGCGCTTCAGCCTGGGCGCCAGCCTCGGCCAGTGCTGCGGCGGCGCCACCGTGCTGCTGTTCGAACCCATGGGCCAGCCCCAGGCACACATCGCCGTGTTCGGCGCCGGCCACGTCGGCCGCGCGCTGGTGCCGCTGCTCGCCAGCCTGCCGTGCAAGGTGCGCTGGATCGACTCGCGGGAAGCCGAGTTCCCCGGCTACATCCCCGAGGGCGTGACCCGCGTGATCAACGAGGAAGTGATCGACGAGATCGACGAGATGCCCGCCGGCAGCTACTTCATCGTCATGACCCACAACCACGCGCTGGACCTGGAGCTGACCGCGAAGATCCTCGAGCGCAACGACTTCACCTACTTCGGCCTGATCGGCTCCGACACCAAGCGCGCCAAGTTCGAACACCGCCTGCGCGACCGCGGCTTCGCCGCCGACACCGTACAGCGCATGCGCTGCCCCATGGGCATCAGCGAAGTGAAAGGCAAGCTGCCGGTGGAGATCGCCGTGTCCATCGCCGGCGAGGTGATCGCCACCTACAACGCCACCTTCGGTCAGGAGACCGGCAAGGGTGAGAACACCGTGGCCAAACTGTTACCCACCAGCCGTCGCGCCCGCACCGCCGAAAGCGGCGCCTGAAATTTCCGTAGCATGGGCGCATGCCCATCCCGCCCCGGCGCCTGCGCGCGCCCCGGCCCCGAAACACGACTGAAGAGAGATCGATGAGCACTCAAGCCAAAGCCTACCGCGCCAGCATCCTGCACAGCGTCGCCGACCCCGCCGAAGTCGGCGTGGAGAAGTCCTACCAGTACTTCGAGGACGGCATCCTGCTGGTGGAAGACGGCAAGGTCGCCCGCCTGGGCCACGCTGCCGACCTGCTGCCGCAACTGGGCGGCGTCGAAGTGGTGGAATACCGCGACGCGCTGATCACCCCCGGCTTCATCGACACCCACATCCACTACCCGCAGACCGGCATGATCGCCTCCTACGGCGAGCAGCTGCTGGACTGGCTGAACACCTACACCTTCCCCACCGAGAAGCAGTTCGCCGACCCGGCCCACGCCGCCGACGTCGCCGGCATCTTCCTCAAGGAGCTGCTGCGCGCCGGCACCACCACCGCGCTGGTGTTCGGCACCGTGCACCCGCAGTCGGTGGACGCGCTGTTCGGCGCGGCCGAGAAGCTCGACCTGCGCCTGATCGCCGGCAAGGTGATGATGGACCGCAACGCCCCGGACTACCTGACCGATACCGCCGAAACCAGCTATACCGACAGCAAGGCGCTGATCGAGCGCTGGCACGGCAAGGGCCGCCTGCTTTACGCGGTAACCCCGCGCTTCGCACCCACCAGCACCCCGGAACAACTGGACGCTGCCGGCCGCCTGCTCAAGGAGCATCCGGGCGTGTATATGCACACGCACCTGTCGGAAAACCTCAAGGAAATCGAATGGGTCAAGGAACTGTTCCCGGAGCGCAAGGGCTACCTGGACGTCTATGACCACCACGGCCTGCTCGGCCCGCGCTCGGTGTTCGCCCATGGCGTGCACCTGTGCGACGGCGAATGCCAGCGCCTGGCGGAAACCGGCTCGGCCGTGGCCTTCTGCCCGACCTCCAACCTGTTCCTGGGAAGCGGTCTGTTCGACCTGGCCAAGCTGGAAAAGCACAAGGTCAAGGTCGGCCTGGGCACCGACGTCGGCGCCGGCACCAGCTTCTCCCAGCTGCAATCGCTGAACGAGGCCTACAAGGTCATGCAGCTGCAGGGCATCAAGCTCGACCCGTTCAAGTCGCTGTACCTGGCCACCCTCGGCGGCGCCCGCGCGCTGGAGTTGGAAGACAAGGTCGGCAGCTTCGCCCAGGGCAACGAGGCCGACTTCGTGGTCCTCGACTACAAGGCCACCCCGCTGCTGGACTACCGCCTGCAGCAGGCGAAAACCCTGGAGGAGAAACTCTTCGCACTGGTCATCCTCGGCGACGACCGTACCGTGAAGGAAACCTTCGCGCACGGCCGCAACGTGCATCGCCGCGGCTGACCCCTTACGGCTCCGGCGCCGGGTCCTCGCTCAGGACCAACCCGGCGCCGGGGCCGCTTTTCATTCTGCCTTGCGCCGTACGCCCCACCCTGCAGGAGCGCGCCATGCGCGCGATCGCGGACAAGGTCCGCTCCTACAGACCAGCTCCGACGTCTCAGCTCTCGTAGGAGCGGACCTTGTCCGCGAAATCTTCTAGGCTCGTGACGCGGCGTAGGAACGGGTTCGCGAGCAAGCTCGCTCCTACAGGTCGGTTTACGCTCTTCGTAGGAGCGAGCTTGCTCGCGAACAGACCTCGCCGGACCAGCCATCAACCCGCCTGCAACGGCTCCAATTTCAACTGCCGCAACCGGCTCAGCGTGCGCGAGAAGTCCAGCGCCGCGCCGCCCGCTGCCAGGTCCTCCAGCGACACCGTGGCGAACAGCTGCAGCTTCAACTGGCGGTCGTAGGCGATGTCGATGAAGTTGAGGAAGCGCATGCTCACGTCCGGCGGGTAGTCCGCCAGCGGGCCTAAGCCGCTCACCGCCATGCGCGGGTAGTGCTCGATCAGCCACAGGTAGTCGCTGGCCGAGCGCGGGCGTTCGAACATCTCGCTGAAGTCCATCCACGCGCAGTGATCGTCGTGGGCGTGCACCTTCAGCGGGTGGTGATTGACGCTGAGCACCTCGTCGAACTTGGCGTCCACCGCCAGCCCCAGCCGGGAGCCGATCAGCTCCAGGTCATCGGCGCGCGCCGGCCAGAGGAAGCTGCCCCACTCCTCCAGCGACGTGCTGTGCTCGCGGTAGTCCTGCCCGGCGTCCACCGAGATCACCTCGAAGCGCTTTTCGATCAGATCGATGGCCGGGCGGAAGCGCTCGCGGTACAGCGGGTTCGGACAGAGGTTTTCCGGCTCATAGTTGGACGTACAGACCAGGCCTACGCCTTCGTCCACCAATACCTTCAGCATTCGCCCAAGGAGCATGGCGTCGCCGATGTCGTGCACGTGGAATTCGTCGAAGCACAGCAGTTTGGTTTCTTCGGCGATGGCGCGGGCGACGCGCACCAGCGGGTCGGACTGCCCGGTGATCGCCAGCATGCGTCCCTGCAATTCCTGCAGGAAGGCGTGGAAGTGCACGCGGCGCTTGGCCTGGGTCGGTGCGGCGGCGAAGAACTGGTCCATGACGAAGCTCTTGCCGCGCCCTACCCCGCCCCACAGATAGACGCCGGCCACCGGCTTGCGCAGGAAGCCATGGCGGCCGGCGAGGAAGTCGTCGAGCCAGTTGGCGAGGTGGTCCACCGCCGCCGTCTGTGCCTCGTCCGCCCGATAGCCGCGCTCGTCGAGCGCGGCAGCGAAGTGCCGCCGGACACGGTCGGCGACCGGTTCGGCGGATGTTTCATGGAGTCGTGTGTCAGAAGTCAAAGAACACCGTTTCCGCATTTCCCTGGACGCGGATATCAAACCGGTAAGCGAGCCTCCCGTCCACCTCGCAACGCTTTGCGATGAGCGTTTGCCGACGTTCGGGCTGTTCGATCAGGTTCAGCACCGGGTCCACGGCATTGGCCTGAGCCTCGTCGTCGAAGTACAGGCGGGTCTGCAGGTGCAGGTTGATACCTCGGGCGAACAGCGACAGGTTGATGTGCGGCGCCATGGGTACGCCGGCGGCATTTTTCACCACACCGGGCTTGATGGTCTGCACCTGCCACTCGCCGGCGTCGAAGGTCGTTGCCGTGCGCCCGAAGCCGTTGAAAGGCTTTTCCAGATCGTAGGCCGTGTCGTACACGCCCTCATGATTCGCCTGCCACAGCTCCAGGAAGGAGTCGCGGATCAGGTGGCCGTTGCCGTCGTAGACGTGGCCGATCAGCAGGATGTGCTCGCCGGGCGCGCCAGGCTTGGCCATCTCGCTCCAGATTTCCTGGTCACGGGCCGGATTGCCGGCGGCGGCCAGCGCCAATCCGATGTGTACGTAGGGGCCGGCGGTCTGCGAGGGGGTTTCCGGCAGCAGTTCGATAGGCATGGTCGGTCCTCCTCACTTGTTCTCGAAATGGGTCTTGCGTTGGCCGCGCAGCACGATGTCGAAGCGGTAGGCCAGGCAGTCCATGGGGTTGGCGTTGCTCATGTCGAGCTTCGCGATCAGGCTTTCCACCGCGTCCGGGTTGGCGATGGACTTGACGATGGGGCACATCGGGATCAGCGGGTCACCCTCGAAGTACAGCTGGGTGATCAGCCGCGTGGAGATCGACGGGCCGCTGATGGAGAAGTGGATGTGCGCCGGGCGCCAGTCGTTCGGGCCGTTGCGCCACGGGTACGGGCCGGGCTTGATGGTGCGGAAGACGTAGCGCCCTTCGCTGTCGGTCATTGCGCGGCCGACGCCGCCGAAGTTCGGGTCCAGCGGCGCGAGGTAACGGTCGTTCTTGTGGCGGTAGCGACCGCCAGCGTTGGCCTGCCACATCTCCACCAGGGTGTGCGGCACGGGCTTGCCGTACTGGTCCATCACCCGGCCGGAGACAATGATGCGTTCGCCGATGGGCAGGCCGCCGTTGTTGAAGTTGAGCAGCAGATCGTTGTCGTGCTCGCCCATTTTCAGGTGGGAGAAGTCCGGGCCACTGGTTTCGGAGACCGATTGCGGAATGCTCACCAGCGCCTGGCGCGGGGAGCGGGCGATGGAGGTCTTGTAGTCGGGGGTGAGGGCTTTGGGGTGCCAGTTTCGGTCACGAATGACGAAGCGGCTATTCTCCGCGTCGGACATGTCGGTCTCCTCTTGTTGGATTTATAGGAGCCTGTTGCATCAGGCAGTGCGGCGGAGTGTCACCCGCAAGCCTGATAGCGAAAACTGAAAAGATGCCCGCAACCCATAACCTATTGGTTATGGATAAGCCCCATCTCGATAGGCTTCGCCGACCTCACGCAGCACCTCCAGGCACCAGTGCGCACCCAGCGAAAGCGGCAACGTCGAGTTGCTGCAAACCCCGACTGAACCGCCCGGCTCCTGTACGTCCAGCGGCAGTTCGACCATATCCCCGGAACGCAGGTCCAGGCGCACCGAGTCCAGCGGGGCGATCCACAGCGCGTCGCTGGTCAATACATAACGGCGGCTGAGCACCGTGGACAGGGTTTCCAACCGGCGGCGCGGCTGGCCGAGGCCGCTCTGCACCAGCAGGCTGTCGGCGGACTTGCGGATGGTGGTGCCGGCTAGCGGCATCACCAGCGGCCAGTCGTCGAGCGCCGAGGGCGGCAGTGGACGGCCCAGCAGCGGGTGGCCGGCGCGGGCCACCAGGGTCATGGATTCGCTGTACAGATGCTCGAAGGCGAGGCCCTGGATTTGCGGGCTCTCCGTCATGCGGCCGACCACCAGGTCCAGCTCGCCCACCCGCAGCTGCGAGAGCAGGTGCGCGCTTGGCCCGGTCACCACGCTGACCACCAGCGCCGGGTGACGCTCGTGCAGACGCCGCACCGTCTCCGGCATCAGCAGGCTTTCCACGGTGGAGAGCACGCCCAGGCGCACCGTGCTGGAGGCGTACTCGCCGCCGCGCAGGCTGTTCACCCCGTCGCGCAGTGCCTGCACGCAGGGGCCGGCGTAGCGCAGGAAGGCCACGCCCGCCTCGGTCAGGCTGGCGCCACTCTTGCCGCGCTCGAACAGGCTGGCTTCGAGCAGGTCCTCCAGCTCCTTGAGCGTCTTCGAGATGGCCGGCTGGCTCACCGCCAGGGCGTCCGCCGCGCGGGCCAGGCTGCCCTGGCGGGCCACTTCGAGGAAACACACCAGATGGCGGAACTTGATACGCGAATCGATATTCATGGCGGCTCAACGCGGCTCGCGGAACGCGCGGGGCGAGACCCCGGCGTAGCGCTTGAAGAATCGGGAGAAGTAGGCGGGTTCGGAGAAGCCCAGGCTGTCCGACACCTGCTGGATGGTCATGGCTGTGTACACCAGGTTGCGCTTGGCCTCCAGCAGCAGGCGCTGGTGGATCATCTGCAACGCCGACTGCCCGGCCAGACGCCGGCACAGCGCATTGAGGTGCGCAGCGCTGATGCCCAGGGCCGCCGCGTAATGCTCGATGGGGCGGTGTTCGCGGAAGTCCTGCTCCAGCAGGCGGGAGAAGCCGTGCACGTGCTCGATCCCTCGGTCCTGCTGGCTGGCCTGGGCGCGGGACTGCTCCAGCGCCTGGCGGCTGAGCCAGACCAGCAGCACGTTGAGCAGCGACTGCAGCATCAGGTCGCGGCCCGGCGCCTGCTCGGCGTACTCGCGCTCGATGGACTCGAACAGTGCATCCAGCTGGCGCTTGCCGCGGCCCACGGCGAAGCACGCCGGCTGTTCCAGTACCGGGCTCTGCAGCAGGCCGCCGAGCTGCTCGGCCAGCGGCAGGCCCATGCTCAGCACCCAGCCCTGTACGTCCTCGGCAAAGCGGAAGCCGTGCACCGCCAGCGCCGGCGTGACCTGCAGCGAAGCCTCGCGGATCGGCGTCACCCGCCCCTCCACTTCCAACTCTGCTTCGCCGGATTGCACATACAGCAACTGCACCAGATCGCCATGCCGATGCGGGCGGATTTCCCAGTCGTGCAGGCGGCTGCGCGAGGCGATGGATTCGCAGTGGATCAGGTCCGGCGTCGGCCATGCCGTCGTCTCGCCATAAAGACGGAACACCGGGACCGGTGTGTCAGCACGTTGTTCGATCACCGCCCACATCCATGAAAAGTCCAAGAAGACTGTTGGAAATTACCTTCAAAGGCCGATCCTATCCACAAAAAATGCAGGAGACAAAAACAACAGCGCTCTCCAAGGAGCCACCCCATGAAGACTCAGATTGCCATTATCGGCGCCGGCCCTGCCGGCCTCCTGCTGGGCCAGCTGCTGCACAAGGCCGGCATCGACAACGTCATCCTCGAACGCCAGACGCCTGACTACGTGCTCGGCCGCATCCGTGCCGGCGTGCTCGAACAAGGTTGCGCCGACCTGCTGCGTGAAGCCGGAGCAGGCGCGCGGATGGACGCCGAAGGCCTGCTGCACGACGGCTTCGAACTGGTACTCAACGGCCGCCGCGAGCGCATCGATCTCAAGGCCCTCACCGGCGGCAAGCAGGTGATGGTCTACGGCCAGACCGAAGTCACCCGCGACCTGATGCAGGCCCGCGCGGCCAGCGGCGCCATGAGCGTGTACGAAGCGGCCGACGTGGAGCTGCACGACGTCACCAGCGAAAAGCCCTACGTCACCTTCACCCACCAGGGCGAGCACGTGCGCCTGGATTGCGACTACATCGCCGGCTGCGACGGCTTCCACGGCGTGGCCCGGCGCAGCATCCCAGCCGAGCGCCTGAGCGTCTTCGAGCGCGTCTACCCGTTCGGCTGGCTCGGGCTGCTCAGCGACACCCCACCGGTCAACCACGAGCTCATCTATGCCAGCAGCGAACGCGGCTTCAGCCTGTGCAGCCAGCGCAGCGCCACCCGCAGCCGCTACTACCTGCAGGTGGGGCTGGAAGAGAAGGTGGAGGACTGGTCCGACGAGCGCTTCTGGGAGGAACTCAAGCGCCGCATCCCCGAGGACACCGCACGCCAGCTGGTCACCGGCCCGGCGCTGGAAAAGAGCATCGCCCCGCTGCGCAGCTTCGTGGTGGAGCCGCTGCAGTACGGCCGGCTGTTCCTCGTCGGCGACGCCGGCCACATCGTCCCGCCCACCGGCGCCAAGGGCCTGAACCTTGCCGCCAGCGACGTCGACGCGCTGCACCGCATTCTGGTGAAGGTCTACGGCGAAGGCCGCACCGACCTGCTGGAGCGTTACTCGCCCATCGCCCTGCGGCGCATCTGGAAGGCCGAGCGCTTCTCCTGGTGGATGACCTCGATGCTGCACCAGTTCCCGGAGAACGACGCCTTCACCCGGCGCATGCTGGAGACCGAGCTGGACTACTTCCTCGACTCCGAGGCCGGCCGCACGACCATTGCGGAGAACTATGTCGGTTTGCCGTTCGAGGACGTGGCCTGAGGGGTTTTCCCCAGTCCCGTAGGGCGCACAACGCGCCAGCGTTATCCGCCGCTCAAGAGCCGGCGGATAACCTGTTCCAGGTTATTCGCCCTACGATTCTGCATCGGGATTTCGCGGAGAAGCTCCGCTCCTACAAAAGCCCGCACGCCGAAGCCCAGCCTGTAGGAGCGGACCTTGTCCGCGATCCGGCCGACAGGCCGGTGCTCTCCGTGTTCCGGCTGTCCCGGCTGCGCCGGGATTTCGCGGAGAAGCTCCGCTCCTACAATAGCCCGCACTCCGAAGCCCAACCTGTAGGAGCGAGCTTGCTCGCGAACCGCCCAACAGCGGAGTCACCTGCACATCTGTTCGCGAGCAAGCTCGCTCCTACGAAAAGCACCACCAACTATCCTTACCCTCCCAGCCACGCCGCTCGCCGCGACACCGCCGGAGGCCATCATCGAACCGGGCGAAGAAGACTTCCTCAGCCACCTGCTCGCCGAAAGCGGCGACGGCGACGCGCGCGCCTTCGCCACGTTGTACCGCTGCACCGCCCCGCGCCTCTACCCGCTGGCGCTGAAACTGAAGCCCGAACAGAAAGCCGCCGACACCCTGCTGATCGACACCTTCCTCCACGTCTGGACCGACGCCGACCGCTACCACCCCACGCGCAGCGCGGCGCTGGACTGGATGGTCGCCCTGCTCTACCGGCTCGCCGACCAGCCGCCGCCGCTCCCAATCGACGAGCCCTGGCCGGAGCTGCCGCCACCGGACGACCTGTGGCCGGCCATCCACGCGCACATCCCCGATGACGAAGGCGACAGCCCCGGTCTGCGCTGGCCGCTGATCATCGCCAGCCTGGTTGGCGTGCTGATCGGTGCGGCGATCTGCCTGAGCCTGCTGCTGGAGCTGCGGCCGGCGTCCTAGGTGTCCGCCTGAAAGGCGATGGGTATCGCTGCGCTCCATGCCATCCTACGACTTGCCACCTACTCGCCTCGGAACTCTCCGTAGGATGTGGTGGAGCGCAGCGATACCCATGCTGTTGCCACACCAGCACTTCCCCGCGAAACCGCAAATACCCCGCCCAGCCGCGTAACCCAACATAAAAACCCTGAATTCCGTACGGCATCACCTTGCCAAGCCGCCGCACAGTTGGCATAAACGTCCGAATCTTTTCGTACAAATAACAAGGAAGTTTCGATGCGCATTTTCGGACGCGTCCTACTTGCGGTCCTGCTGTTGCTCCTGCTCGTCGGCGGCGTCATCGCCTGGTACATCGCGCATCCCAACCTCCCCGAATACACCAAGCCGGAAAAGATGGTCCACCTGGACCAATGGTCCAAGGCGGATCGCGAGCTCTACTACTACACGCCCCAGGGCACCCAGGTGAAAGGCCTGCGCTACGACTGGTTCACCCATCTGGAACAGCCGTTCTCCAGCGACAAGTTCGCCAGCCCGGAAAACCTCGCGCGCTTCGGCTTCCTCATCGAGCCCGAACAGATCGGCCGCGACGCCGACGACACACTGGCCGCCACGGTTAAGAACCCGGGCAACCTGCCAGTCGGCTTCGCCCGCCACCAGGACGGCGAGACCGGCGCCTGGTACCTCGACATCACCTGCTCCGCCTGCCACACCGGCGAGCTGCGCTACAAAGGCACCGCCGTGCGTATCGACGGCGGCGCAGCCATGCACTCCATTGCCTCCACCGTGCCGACCCTGCGCGGCGGAGCGTTCGGCCAGGCGCTCGGCGCCAGCCTGGCCGCCACCTACTACACGCCGTGGAAGTTCGACCGCTTCGCCAAGGGCGTGCTGGGCGACCGCTATCCCAAGGGCAAGGCCGCGCTCAAGCGCGACGTGCGCAACGTCATCGGCACTCTCGTCGGCACCGCCTGGAACGACACCCACCGCGGCCTCTACCCGACCCTGGAAGGCCCCGGCCGCGCCGACGCCTTCGGGCGCATCGCCAACGGCGTGTTCGGCGACGGTATCGACGCCGCCAACTACCGCGTCGCCAACGCCCCGGTGAACTACCCGCAGCTGTGGGACATCTGGAAATTCGACTGGGTGCAATGGAACGGCTCGGCCATGCAGCCCATGGCCCGCAACATCGGCGAAGCCCTCGGCGTGGGCGCCACCCTGCGCATGTTCGAGAGCGACGGCAAACCGGTGATGGGCGATGAGCGCTACGCCTCCAGTGTGCGCCTGCGCGACCTCTACACCCTCGAAGAAGCCCTCAAGCAGCTCAAGCCGCCGGCCTGGCCGAAGGAAGTCTTCGGCGAGATCGACCTGAAGAAGGCCTCCCAGGGCCGCGCCCTGTTCCAGGCCAACTGCGTCTACTGCCACGGCCCGCACGTGAAGGAGCCCGGCGCCGCGGACTACATCGCCCCGGCCCGCGTGCCCGAGTGGCGCATGAAGATGGTCCCCACCAGCGAGATCGGCACCGACCCCACCACCGCCGACAACATCGCCGACCACACCTTCGACGTGCGCTCGCTGAAGTGGAACCCCGAAGAACTGAAGAACATGAACGTGCGCCTCTACCCCAAGAGCGACGAACCGCTGGACCTGTCGAAGATCTCCGCCGCCAAGGGCCTGGCCTATGTCACCGCGTTCGTCGAGCAGCGCGGCTACCGTGACGCCCACGTCAGCCCCGAGCAGCAGAAGGAAATGAACGGCTACGGCCTCGACATCGGCGTACGCGAACTGCGCGCCTACAAGGCCCGCCCGCTGGACGGCATCTGGGCGACCCCGCCGTTCCTGCACAACGGCTCGGTGCCCAACCTGTTCCAGATGCTCTCCCCGGTGGCCGAGCGCGACAGCCAGTTCTGGGTCGGCAGCTTCGAGTACGACCCGAAATTCGCCGGCTACCGCAGCGAGCGCTTCCCCGGCGGCTTCCTCTACAAGACCAGCGTCACCGGCAACAGCAACCGCGGCCACGAATTCCGCGACGGCTGCCGCCAGGACGGCGTCATCGGCCGCGCCCTGTCGCCGGAAGAACGCTGGGCGCTGGTGGAATACCTCAAAGTGCTGGGCAACCCCGAGTACGAAACCCGCCTCGACCCGAACGTACCCACCCCGCCGTGGACGCCGGGGCCGAAGTGCGAGTGAGCCGCTGTTCTTCGTAGGAGCGAGCTTGCTCGCGAACAGATCCCCCGACAGCTCCGGCGCTGGGCGGGTTCGCGAGCAAGCTCGCTCCTACAGACAAGCCTTGCTCCGCAGCACCATCGAAACGCCAATCCAGTCCCCTCTCCCTTCGGAGCGGGGCGCGTAGCCAGGGTTAGGAAGAGGGAAACACCCACCACCACTCCCTCCCCGCAACACCGATCCGCCAAGCAGTCCCCTCTCCCCAGAGAGAGGGTCAGGGAGAGGGAAGCTCCTGGGGTCCCCTCCATAAAAAGAACACGAAAGGACCCCGTGCCATGCAATCCCTGCTAACCCGCATCTGGCTCTTCCTCGGCAAATGGCTCGGCCGTCTGCTGCTCGCCATCGCCGCCATCGGCCTGTTCGGCTGGGGCATCGGCAGCCTCTACTACGCGTGGAAATTCTCCGGCCCGGTCTCCGCCCAGGAAGAAATCCCGCCGGGCGAAGCCCAGCTCACCCAGGCCATCATCGAAGACGCCGTGCGCATCGTCGAACAGCACCGCGACAACACCCGCGTATTGCGTGACGCCCACGCCAAGGCCCACGGCTGCGTGAAGGCCGAAGTCACAGTCGCTGGCGACCTCGCCCCCGGCCTGCGCCAGGGCGTGTTCGCCGAACCGGGGCACAAATGGGAGGCCATGGTCCGCTTCTCCAACGGCAACGCGTACCCACAGTTCGACAGCGCTCGCGACGCCCGCGGCATGGCCATCAAACTGCTCGACGTGCCCGGCGCCAAGCTGATGCCCGGCAAGGGCCACGACACCGAACAGGACTTCGTCATGTTCAACCACCCGGTGTTCTTCGTCCGCGACGTCGCCGAATACCGGCAGAACTTCGCTGCCCAGGCCAGCGGCCAGAAGGTCGCCGCGTTCTTCCCCAGCTGGAAGCCCAGCACCTGGGAAATCCGCCACCTGGTCATCGCCCTGCAGACCCTCGCCCCCGCCCCGGACAGCCCCCTGCAGGCCGGCTACAACGGCATCGCCCCCTACAAGCTGGGCGACGCCAACAACATCAAGTACCGCGTCATCCCACTGAGTGAAGGCTGCCCGGCCTACCAGTTGCCCAAGCTCAACGAGAAACTGCCGAACTTCCTGCGCACCGCCATGTACCAGCAACTTTCGGTCGACCGCGTCCCCGCCTGCTTCGCCCTGCAAGTGCAGAAACAGGACCCGAGCAAGTACATGCCCATCGAAGACGTCAGCGTCGAATGGAGCGAGAAGGACGCCCCCTTCCAGACCGTCGCCACCGTCAGCATCCCACCCCAGGACTTCGACAGCCGCGAGCAGAACCTCGCCTGCGACAACCTCTCCTACAACCCCTGGCACGCCCTCCCCGAACACCGCCCGATTGGCGGCATCAACCGACTGCGCAAGGCGGTTTATGAGGCGGTGAGTGTTTATCGGCATGAGCGCAATGGGGTGGGCGGCAAGTAGGCACGCTACGAGCCAATCGTCGCCGGATAAATATTACCACCTAAAAAAGTTTTAACCGTGCATAAAAAACGGACCCACAAACCATGAAGATAGACAGACTTGTATCCCTATATGAAGAATTAAAGATAGAACTAGAGCCCGACGGAATAGACATTTTTCTATATTACTACCACAACGAGTTATGGAACGACATAACCAGCTCCCCCGTAAACGCACAGACAACTATCAACCTTCAAAAATCAAAACAAGAAGAAATCTCCCTACATACCTCCAGCAGCTATAGTGCGTGGTTTTATCTTGAGGACGTCGACGCCACAGTAAGACTGAGATTCAACAAATCCCCACAAAAGGGCACTCGACTGAGGTATAGGAATAAAATACTCAGAATCAAGGAGAACTCTACCAACGCATATAGAGTAGCCCATCACCATCTAACAAATTTATTAGCAAAAGACGCTTTCAAGGAAAAGCTCAGCGATGCACTTAAAGAGGTCAACCAAGACTCTAGCAACAAGTCCGACACACAAGAAATAAATCTACCCAAAACCCTTGCCATCCTGGCATTGGACATTGATCACTTCAAACAAATAAATGACACTTGGGGACATCTCTACGGCGATCAAGTTCTCAAAACATTCGGAATGCGACTAGAGGCTTGCGCCAACAAAATAAAAGACGGCCTCAGCGCCCCGCTCTCAATCCACTTAGGTCACCCATCAGGTGAAGAGTTCCTAATACTGATCCTCGCCAGAGCCACAAGGGAGACATTTATAGAGTGGGGCAATGAATTTCGGTTATGCATCTGCGAGCAGATCCTGCCGCTTGAGGATGAATGGACAATCCTATCCTCATCTGAAAATCTCAGCACAATAATTCCCCCTCCCATCCCAGAAAGAAGAGTAAGCACCAGTATAGGCTTAACCATTCATAGTAACACTTCAAAATCAGAGTCCATCACAGATATCTCATCCACACTATTAGATAGAGCGGATACTGCTCTATACCGAGCCAAGGCATCAGGGCGAAATCAGGTAATAGCCTACGATGACATTCTTTCAACTTGCGGCCGCGTGCTTGAGCAAGACCAGAACGCCAGAATAATTGCAATTGATATAGGTGCAAATGTAGGCGTATCTCTCGGCCAAGAATTCAAAGTATATCTTCCAACCTTCTCAGGAACGAGAAGCTTCATCATAAATGACGGGAGAACCACTCGCACCCTTGGCCTTTACCCTAGAGTGGAAAGTGCAAGGATAGTTGTTTTCGACGTGCAGGCTGAAATTTCTTTCGCATACATATCGTCTCCAGAGGATACAGAAAAGAGCATAGAGAGAGAGTCTCATCTTGAAGCAATACCTGCAGGCAGCATCGGACACTTACTCCCGAACGCATCGAGATACTTCCCTGCAGCCCCCGACTCTCTTAGCAGCGGCGGCCTCCAAGCAGCGCAAAATTTTCTAGACTCACTAATTGAGCAGAAGAGAGAGCCCTACTCCGCTGTAATAAGATTTTCAAACGAACAGGAATACATAAAAAAATACGGCACAGCTGCATTAAACATTGCACTTGCCAAACTGTATAGATCAGCGCAAATAAAGTTTCACACCACACAAAAGACAGAAATACTGGATAGAGGATCAATATGTATCATTGGTCCAAACCAATCCTACAACGAGCCATTTATATCAAGCTTTGCAGATGAATTTGCAAATGAATTCCCTGAAACAGGGACAGTCGCCGGAGTTTTTTCCGAGCAAGACAGAGCCGGACTGGAAGCCGAAATAAAGACTGAAATTGCAGCAACCAACTCAATAGAGTATTCAAGATTTGCAGCATCCGAACTGGGAAGATCAGAAGCAACTAGGATCCGCCATTTTTCTCATGACACTGCAACAAGCGTTCTTCAGGCACTAAGACTCTCAAGATCCTTTGAAACAGCGTACGCCGATTACGAACACCTTATACTACTTGGCATTAAATCTGCCGCGACTGAGAACCTAGCCGCCCTTATTTCTGATGGACTAGGAAAATACAAGCAAGCCTACAGCCACTATAAAAATGCTTACAACATGGAACCAGACAATTTAATAATCAAAGGCAACTACGGAATAACATTACTATACTTCAACGAAATAGATGCAGCCATCAACCTATTTAACACACTAACTTCAGAGGACATTCGAGACATTCACGAACTTCACCCTCTCGCTTTCGTAGCATATGCGCAAGCACTTGCGAAAGCAAAAATACAAGGATCATCAAACTTTAACGAAACCAAATTTCTTGTTCTTGCAAAGGACGCCATTTTATTACCACAAGCAAAGGAACATCCAGAAATTCAAGAAGCTTTAAGTATGCGAGCTTGACTTATACATGTAGCGTAAGTAGCTTGCCGCACTGCCCGCACGCGCGGGCCGGGTTTAGCAGCCCGTTTCAGAGCATCGGTAACGCCATAGCGATTCCCGGCGAGTTCGTTCGCCTTGAATTTGCCGCTATGACGGGCCGTGTGGGGAGACCTTCGGGTCTGCCGGTGCTCTGCCGGTCTGCTAACCCTGCACGGTTCCGTCACCACCGATTAGCAGCGGGATGACGGTCTTTGACTTCAGAGCAAGGACTTACTCCATGGACGATTTACCCTTACCCACCCCACTCCCCTTCCTCCGTAACCGCCGCACCCTGCGCGCCCTGCTGATCGACGATCAGGTCTGGTTCATCCTCTCCGACTTCTGCCGCGTGACCGGCTATACGCACGAAGACCGCCTGGCCATGCGCCTGGCGGACGACCAGATTCGCCAGGAGCGGCTGCTGACCGAAGACGGCCTGGAACTCGATTACGTGCTGCTGAGCGAATCCGCCGTGTACCAGGCGATGGTGCTGTTCAACGTGCCGGACTATGGCGCGCTGCGGCGCTGGATCAGCGGCACGGTGGTGCCGCAGGTGCGCAGCCAGTTCAACGCCAGCGGCCCGCGCCACGTGGAGCTGCAATTCGAACGGCAATGCCTGCGGGTGCTGGATTGGCAGGATGATCTCTGGGTGCGCTTCGGCGACCTGCCCCGCGTACTGAGCGGCCGCTCGCCCCTCGCCGGGCGCAGCGGCTGGCGCGGTTGGGCGAAAAGGTTGCGGACGTAGGGCGCATAACGCGGCACGCGTTATCCGCCGTTTGGCCGGACACCGAACCACAATGGCGCGAGGCAGGGCGTACAACCGCGTACGGTTGTACGCCCTGCCCTGTCCTGCCACGCTTGCCTGGTCTACAGGGAAAGCGAGTTGGCCATGCAGCAGTGGTTTGTAACGGAGTTGCTATGGCTGCTGATACCAGCGGCCATCTGGTACGCAGCCAAAGCCATACGATCAAGCGGGCGCGAAGCAAATCAAGTGGCGCTCTATGCAGAGATTGAACGTCAGTTGGCGCAGCGTCCGCTTTCGGCCTTGATCGAGGAAGACGGTCATCAATTCCGTGCATCCCTCTCGAGCGCCGGCAGCGCACTGACCTTGTCGCTGGACGGTGCGGACGCCCGGCATGTGGATCTCACCTCATTGGCCGAGGTGGATGCCTATCTTCTCGCCCACACCAGCTTCCGTCTGGGCGACTTTCACTGATTGCTAGCTCAATGCCTTGAGCCTGAGCGTCGATTCGGCAAGAACCCCGGAAGCATGGCGCGGCGGTTGTAGGCCATACGAGGCCACCGGGAAATGCCGTTCGTAGGATGGCGTGGAGCGCAGCGATACCCATCAATGCCTGCGCGCCAACAGCATGGGTATCGCTGCGCTCCACCCATCCTACTGGTGCGTCAGGGCCGGACCCGGCGTCGTGAAGTCAGGTCGTAGGGCGGATAACGCGGCACGCGTTATCCGCCGTGGCGGTGTGGCGGCGGATAACCGCTTCACGGTTATTCGCCCTGCAGAAGCCGCAGTACGGTGGCGTCAGAGCGTGCCGGCCAGCTTGAGCAGGGTCATGATCAGCCCGCCGATGGTCATGAAGGACGCGAGCAGTGTGCCGAGGATCAGCGGGACGACGCCGGCCGGCGAGACGTAGGGCGTCACTTCCAGCAGGAAGCCGGGGCGGATGTGCTGCGGGGTCAGGCAGGTGATCCGGTAGTCGCCGGGCTCGCTGCAGTGGAATTCGCCCAGGGGATTGCTGGAGTTGCCGCCCATGTCGCTGCGGCGCACGGTGAAGACGTTGAAGCGGCTGTACGCCTGGTAGGGCACGGGCTTGTCGGTGGCACAGGCGGTGATGGCGAAATCGGCGTTGAAGTGGGCGGTACCGGTGACGACAGTGAACGGCGGGAAGACGATGTTGACCACGTAGCGCCCCGGCTGCGGCAGTGACACCACTTCCGAGCGGGCGGGGTCGGCCCAGCGGTAGCGGACGTCGGGTGCGATCACCCGGCGCAGCCCGCCGATGCAGCGGATCAGCAGGTAGCCGCCGAGCAGCATCACCAGCGGTGCGCTCCACAGCAGGGTCAAGGGGTCGAGGCTCATGGCGTGGCGTCCTGCGTGGGTTGAAGGTAGGCACCGTGGCGGCGCCGTCTTCCGCCATGCTGCATGCGGCCGGCATGGCGAAGGGAGCACGGCGCGGCAGTCATGCAATCTGCCAAGGCGCAAAACGGCCGATCTTGCAGGCTGCATGGCGGCAGCTCGATCAGCTTTTGCAAGCCGTTGATAAGGCTGACTTTATTATTTTGTAACATTTGGCACAACGGCTGCAGCAGCTCTCATCGAGGTTTCCACCCTCTCGCCACGGAGCAGCCAAGATGATGACAACCACTGATGCCTACGCAGCCACTGCCGTGGATACCGCCGACCATTCGGGGGTGTCCTGGGCGGCGGTGTTCGCCGGGGCCGCTGGAGCGGCGGCGCTGTCCCTGATCCTGATTCTCCTGGGCTTCGGCCTGGGCTTTTCCGCGGTGTCGCCCTGGCCGGGCGATGGCGCGACGTTGAAACAGATGGGGATATCCACCGTCATCTGGCTGATGCTGACGCAGATTCTCGCTTCCGGCCTGGGCGGCTACGTCGCCGGGCGCCTGCGGGTGCGCTGGGCCAGTCTGCATGACGACGAGGTGTATTTCCGCGATACCGCCCATGGCTTCCTCGCCTGGGCCGTGGCCACGCTGGTGACGGCCACGCTGGTGGTGGGCTCGGTGAGCAGTATCGTCGGCGGCGGCCTGCAGGCCAGTGCTTCGGCGGCCACCAGCGCTGCCGCCGCGGCGGGTTCGACCCACGGCGCCAACCGTTCCAATGATGGCTCGGGCTACTTCATCGACATGCTGTTCCGCGACAACCGTCCGGTGGCGGTGAGCGATGACGCAGCCCATGCCATCGCCACTCGCATCTTCGTGCGCAGCCTCGCCGAAGGTCAGCTCAATGCGGACGACCGCACCTACCTCGCCCGCGTGGTGGCGCAGCGTACCGAGATCAGCCAGGCGGAAGCCGAGCAGCGCATCGACCAGGTATTCGGCGCCGCGCAGCAGGCCAAGCTGAAGGCCCAGCAGGCCGCCGACACCGCGCGCAAGGTGGCCGCCGGCTCGGCACTGTGGATGTTCGTCGCGCTGCTGTGCGGTGCGTTCTTCGCCAGCTTCCTGGCCATCCACGGCGGCCGCCGTCGCGATGCGGTGGTGCTGGTGAACCGCACGCCCGCACACGTCTCGTCCCATTCCCGTCCCGCCCACTGACTGGAGGCACACCATGCGCTCGATTCTTCTGTACTTCCTCGGCGTACCGATCCCGATCATCATCCTGATCGCGCTGTTCTGGCACTGATTGCGGCCAGTTGCGCAGCAAAAAGCCGCCCTTCGGGGCGGCTTTTTTGTGGCGGGAGGGGTTCGGAGGTGAGGCGGGTTCGCGAGCAAGCTCGCTCCTACGAAGAGCATGGCTGCGACTGTAGGAGCGAGCTTGCTCGCGAACCGAGGTGATGGGCCGCTCCGGAATTACAGGCAGAGCCTCGAACGTAGGATGGGTGGAGCGCAGCGATACCCATCGATTGCTCCGCGCAAGGTCAGCATGGGTATCGCTGCGCTCCACCCATCCTACAAAAGTTGTCCGCGGCGGCGGCTCAGTAGACTTCCGGCACCTGCAGCTCCGACGGTGTGGGATGCCGGCGGTAGCCTTCGTGGCGTTGCCGCTCGGGCAAATCGACAGCAGGCTGTTGCACTTCCTGGTAGGGAATCTGGCTCAACAGGTGGCTGATGCAGTTGAGCCGCGCGCGCTTCTTGTCGTCGGCCTGGACGATCCACCAGGGCGCTTCGGCGATGTGGGTGCGTTCGAGCATGGTTTCCTTGGCCTTGGTGTAGGACTCCCAGCGGCGGCGGGATTCCAGGTCCATCGGGCTGAGCTTCCACTGCTTGAGCGGGTCGTGGATGCGGCTGAGGAAGCGGTAGTGCTGTTCCTCGTCGGAGATCGAGAACCAGTACTTGAGCACCTGCACGCCGGAGCGCACGAGCATGCGTTCGAACTCGGGCACGCTGCGGAAGAATTCCTCGTACTGGGCGTCGGTGCAGAAGCCCATGACCCGCTCAACACCGGCGCGGTTGTACCAGCTGCGGTCGAACAGGACGATCTCCCCCGCCGCCGGCAGGTGCGAGACGTAGCGCTGGAAGTACCACTGGGTGCGTTCGCGGTCGTTCGGCGCGGGCAGCGCGGCAACCCGGCAGACGCGCGGGTTGAGGCGCTGGGTGATGCGCTTGATCACCCCGCCCTTGCCGGCGGCATCGCGCCCTTCGAAGAGGATGACCACCTTGTGGCCGGTCTTTACCACCCAGTTCTGCAGCTTGACCAGCTCGGCCTGCAGGCTGAACAGGGTGTGGAAGTAACGCTGGCGCGCCAGGCGTTCCTCATGGGTCTGCAGGCTGCCGTGGCGCAGCCCTTCGAAGTCGTAGAGTTCGTCGAACAGTTCGAGTTCGAGCTCTTCGTCGCGGTCATCCAGCAGGTCGCGCTGGACGCGTCGTGGGAAGTTCTTGTCATCGAGCAGCATGGTGGTTTGCCTTGTGCCGTCACTGGCTCAGTCACATCGCGTGACACTTTCATGACAGAAAAATGTAGTCATGCTTTGTGACGAATTCATGACAGCCAGTGAAAGAAATTTCTTACAAAGCCCGTGCTAGAGCGTTCCTCGATAGGACACCCGATGAATTAAGAAGGTCTTAACGGCGCCAGCGCACCGATGAATGGGGCTGCCAGCAAGGCGATATCAGCGCAGGGAAACGGCCGCGAATTTCCGTCCACGGCCGCTAACAGGAGGGGAACGGAACGGGTCAGGCGTCGGCCAGCGGGCGCGGCTTGTTGACGTACTTGAAGGTGCCGCTGGAAGTGGCCACCACCACGCCCTGGCTGTTGCGCAACTCGCCCTCGCAGAAGGCGATGGAGCGGGTGTGGTGCTGGACCTTGCCGTGGGCTTCGAGGATTTCCCCCGCTTCGCCGCCGGGGCGCAGGAAGTTGGTCTTCATCTCCACGGTCACCACGCCGCGATAGGCTTCGTCGGCATCGCTGGCGCTCAGGGCCATGGCAACGTCGAGCAGGGTCATGATCAGCCCGCCGTGGGCGTTGGCCCAGCCATTGAGGAAGTGCGGCTCGATCCGTACCACCAGGCAGCCCGGCCCTTTGCCATCGGCGGCGGGGGCATGGCGGAACTGCAGGTGGTCGAGCATGGGGATGGCGACGCCACGGTGGGCGGTGTAGAGCTTGAGCTGGTCGATATCGAGGGGCATGGGCTTTCCTGGCTTACGGGTGGGGCCAGGCGATGTTCCCCGCTCCGGCCGTCGAATCGCAAGCCCGGCGCTGCGTCATGCATGGCGGGAATGCCTGCCGATTGCAGCGTGCGCGCCGGCAGGCGGCGCCCCTCGCGGCGGGTAGTCAGCGCGACTTGCGCACGCCGTCCTTCTTCACCACCTGCTTTTCCAGGGCCTGGACGAACAGTTCCTCGACCAGCAGCGACTGGATCGGCGCCTGGGTTTCCAGCGACAGACTCATGGATTCGAGCTTCTGGTTCACCCCCAGGCGGGCGATGCCGCACAGGAGGATGCGCTGGGCGCCGTGCAGGGTGCCCTTGTCGACCAGCACTTCGCGTGGCTTGTCGCCGTCCAGGTAGCTGACCTTGAGGACGATGGGGGTGGCAGCGCGCACGGCGAGGTTGAGCCAGGTCGCGATGTTGAATTCGACGACCCAGCCCAGGCCCGTCTTCTTTGCCGCGGCCTCGCGGAGCAAATGAGTGGGGACCGGCCCCAGGGGGGTGCTGTGGTTTTCCATGGGCGACTTCTACTGCTGACTGGCGACTGCGGATAGAGCGAAATGCACTAAGCGGATAGGTCGATTTTATGTGAAGCAGTTCAAGTTTTCAGTCTGTTTTTTGTAAGACAACGGCTACTGGGTAAGCCCGAAGTTACAGAAGCCGACCGCTCTGGGATGCCGCTTCCCGCAGGGAAAGGGATGAAGGAAGCGCAGCGGAGGCTCCGGGATACGGAATACAGTCCGACGAAGTGGATTAGCGGGGGATTAACGCGGTGCGAGGCCGGACCGGCGGTGGCCGGTTCAGGCCCGCAGGGGCTGAGCGGGACACGGGGAGTTGACCTGTAGGAGCGAGCTTGCTCGCGAACCGCCCAGCGAAGGTGCTGCCGGATATCTCGTTCGCGAGCAAGCTCGCTCCTACAAAAAGCGGGTCATTCCGAATCAGCCACGCAACTCGTCCACCAGGCTCGCCACCGTCACCAGCACCGCGCCGGCCAGCGCCTTGGAGCGCGCCCCGTTCCATCCGGTGCGGGCGTTGGGCGAGAGGTTGTGGTCCTTGAACGGCATTTCCAGGGTCAGCGACAGGCAGTCGTAGGTGCGGCCGACGTGGTTGCAGGCCAGGGTGAGGTTGGCCTTGCCGGGGGCGTTCTTCGGGTAGCCATGCACGCTCTGGAATTCGCCGTTGGCCTCCAGGCGTTCGCGGAACAGGCTTTCCAGGCGATCCAGGCGCGGGGTGTATTCCGGGTTGCCTTCGCAGCCGGCGGCGAACACGAAGGGGATTTCCTCGTCGCCGTGCACGTCGAGGAACAAGTCCGCGCCGTACTGGGCCATCTGCTGCTGGACGAACAGCACCTCCGGGCTTTCCTCGGCGCTGGGCGCGGCCCAGGCGCGGTTGAGGTCCTTGCCGGCGGCGTTGGTGCGCAGGTGGCCGTGGAAGGCACCGTCCGGGTTCATGTTCGGCACCAGGTAGAAGTCGGCGCGCTGCAGCAGGCGCTGGATGTCCGCATCCCCCGATTGCAGGCGCTCGATGAGACCTTCCATGAACCATTCGGCCATGTGCTCGCCGGGGTGCTGCTGGGCGATCAGCCAGATCTTCCTTGCGCCCGCCGCACCCTTGCCGATGCGCAACAGGGGCAGTTCGCGGCCTTCGAGGCTGTGGCCGGTGGCGAGCAGCTCGGCACCGTTGGCCTGGGCGCGCTGCACCAGCTCGGCGTGCCGTGCGCGGCTGTAAGGCTCGAAGTAGGCGAACCAGGCCTGGGGCTGCTCGGCGTCGAGGCTGAAGTGCAGGCCGTTGGAGTCGTAGGTGCTGGGCACACGGAACCACTCGCGCTGATCGTAGGACGCCACCGCGTTGTAGCCCGGCCAACCGCCGGTGTAGCTGGAGCCGGGGGTGTTGGTCAGGCTGAACTGGTACTGCTGGCCGGGTTCGAGGCCCTCGGCCTTGAAGTGGAACCACTGGAAGTGCGGGCTTCTGGTGTCCGGGCGCAGCGCCAGGCGCACGTGGCGCGGGTCGCTGGCGTCGATGAGCTGGATGTTGCCGCTGTCGAAATCGCAGTCGATCTTCATGAATTCTCCGTAGGCGCACGAACCTGGGGCGCCAAAGCCCTGCATTTTCGCCCTCCCCGCCGCGCCTGTCATGTGCCGGCCACTTGCCCGGGCAAATATATTATGTATGTAATATAAATCAGGTAACGGATTGCCGGGGCTCTGCGCTGGCCATCCCGCGACCACCGACTAACCTCGTTTCACCCTTTTCCTACTGCCCGTTTCCCAACTGAGGAGAACACTGCATGAGCGCTTACGATGTGATCGTCATTGGCGGCGGCCCCGGTGGCTATAACGCTGCGATTCGCGCCGGCCAGCTGGGCCTGAAGGTGGCCTGCGTCGAGGGCCGCGAAACCCTCGGCGGCACCTGCCTGAACGTCGGCTGCATGCCGTCCAAGGCGCTGCTGCACGCCTCCGAGCTGTATGAAGCGGCGGCCGGCGGCGAGTTCGCCAACCTCGGCATCCAGGTCAAGCCCAAGCTCGACCTGGCGCAGATGATGAAGCAGAAGGCCGAGAGCGTGACCGCGCTGACCAAGGGCGTCGAATTCCTGTTCCGCAAGAACAAGGTGGACTGGGTCAAGGGCTGGGGCCGCATCGACGGGCCGGGCAAGGTCGAGGTGAGCGCCGCCGATGGCAGCAAGAGCACGCTGACCGCCAAGGACATCATCATCGCCACCGGCTCCGAGCCCTCGCCGCTGCCGGGCGTCGAGGTCGACAACAAACGCATCCTCGACTCCACCGGCGCACTGTCCATCCCCGAGGTGCCCAAGCACCTGGTGGTGATCGGTGCCGGCGTCATCGGCCTGGAACTGGGCTCGGTGTGGCGCCGCCTGGGCGCGGAGGTCACGGTGATCGAGTACCTCGACCGCATCTGCCCCGGCATGGACCTGGAAACCGCCAAGACCTTCCAGCGTGCGCTGACCAAGCAGGGCATGAGCTTCAAGCTCGGCTCTAAGGTCACCCAGGCCAAGCTCAGCGGCAAGCAGGTGACCCTGAGCGTGGAACCGGCCGCCGGCGGCGCGGCGGAGACAATAGAGGCCGATTACGTGCTGCTCGCCATCGGCCGCCGCCCCTACACCCAGGGCCTCGGCCTGGAAAGCGTGGGCCTGGCCACCGACAAGCGCGGCATGCTGGAGAACCACGAGCACCGCAGCAGCGTGCCGGGCATCTGGGTGATTGGCGACGTGACCTCCGGCCCGATGCTCGCGCACAAGGCCGAGGACGAGGCCATCTCCTGCGTCGAGCTGATCGCCGGCAAGGCTGGGGAAGTGAACTACGACGTCATCCCCAGCGTGATCTACACCCACCCGGAAGTCGCCACCGTGGGCAGGACCGAGGAGCAGCTCAAGGCCGAGGGCCGCGCCTACAAGGTGGGCAAGTTCCCCTTCAGCGCCAACAGCCGGGCGAAGATCAACCACGAGACCGAAGGCTTCGTGAAGGTGCTGGCGGACGAGCGCAGCGACGAAATCCTCGGCGTGCACATGATCGGCCCGAACGTCGGCGACATGATCGCGGAGTACTGCGTGGCCATGGAATTCCGCGGCGCCGCCGAGGACATCGCGCGTACCTGCCACCCGCACCCGACGCGTTCCGAGGCGCTGCGCCAGGCGGCGATGAACGTCGACGGCTGGGCCATGCAGGCCTGACCGCTGATCGAGCCTGACG
Organism: Pseudomonas sp. CAN1; assembly: GCF_030462585.1. Taxonomy (GTDB): domain Bacteria; phylum Pseudomonadota; class Gammaproteobacteria; order Pseudomonadales; family Pseudomonadaceae; genus Pseudomonas. Next base: position 57,135 of record NZ_JASMRU010000029.1, read on the forward strand.
AACGGTATATGCGGCGCGATGGCGCACCCCAGAGCGCCCTGCAGGCCACGGATGACGGGGCCTGCAGGATTTTCAGCGGATTAAATTGCGACTACTTTGTGTACAAACGCGACATGGGCTGTGACTTTCTTCGGGTCTGAAAACATCAATTGCGTGAACGAACACGAAAGTGGATGAACCGCTTTCGCCACCTTCGCAATGGATTACCACGCAGAGAGATCACAACCATGCATGCGACTCTTCGTTTCAACGAGGCTCTGCTGATCACCGGACGAGCCTTCCAACCCTTCAATTGCGTCACCTGGGTTGACCAGGGGGGCGACGGCAGCCTCGACCTGTCCGTCCTCGATCGTACCGGTGCTCGACTGCTGGGCCTCACCCGCATTCCCAGCTCCGCCTACTCCGACCCGGAGCAGCTCGAAGGCCTGCTGAACCAGGCCCGCGACGAGCTCAACCGGGAAGGCCACCGTCTGCAGGAATGGCACATGCCTGCCTGATCCGCAGTTCGGCACCACCCGAAAAGCCCGGCCCCGCGCCGGGCTTTTCCGTTGTACTGCCAGCCGTCGGCAGCCGCTCAATTTCCCGCCCTCCCCGCCGATAGAAGCTTGTCGGGTGCCTCACCTGCTGGATCGATTCAGCTTCGTTTCCGAAAACGCGCCGCCCACTCGTCCGATTCCCGTTCTGCGGGCCGATTTTCGCGTGAGCAGCGACCGACAATGATGGCAATTTGAAGTCATCCTGTGCTCTGCTTTGCACCGACTACCCAGTCACGTCATCCACCGGGCCTTCGGCACGCAGTACGGTCAACGTTCAATGCTCGATCTGCAGCGCTACTTCTACACGGGCGACACGCCTTCCCTGCTGGTCTTCGGCGAGCACAACGATGTGCTGGTGCTGCTCTCCATCCTCATCGCCATTTTCACCTCGACCATGGCCCTGCAACTGGCGGGCGTGGCGCGGATGTCGCGTAACCGCTTCTATCGCCAGCTGGCTATTGGTACCGGCGCGGTGGCGCTGGGCGGCGGCGTCTGGTCGATGCACTTCATCGGCATGTTGTCCTTCCAGCTCTGCGCCTCGGTGCGCTACGACCCGGTGGTCACCCTGCTGTCCAGCCTGCCGAGCCTGTTCGCCTCGTGGATCGCCCTGAACCTGCTGGCCCAGCGCAACGTCAGCAAGCTGCAGTTCATCGGCGGCGGCGTGCTGGTCGGCGCCGGCATCGGCGCCATGCACTACAGCGGCATGGCAGCGATGCAGATGGCACCGTTGCTGCGCTACGACCCGCAGATGTTCGCCCTGTCGATCATCGTTGCCGTGGTGCTGGCGATCGTCGCGCTATGGGTTCGCTTCGGCCTGCGCGGGCACATGCGGCCGAACCTGGCGATCCTGGTCAGCGGTGCGGTGATGGGCCTGGCGGTCGCCGGCATGCACTACACCGGGATGGCCGCCGCGCGCTTCGTCGGCACGGAAGAGTTCGGCATGCCCCAGGGCGTGCAGGGCAGCTTCTACCTGGCGCTGGCGATATCCATGGCGACCATCAGCCTGAGCATCTGCGTGGCGGCGGTGAACGGCCTGCTGCGCTATCGCCAGTTGTTCCAGGAACTGGAGCGGCGGCGCAAGCACCTCGATTCGCTGCTCGACGCTGCCGTCGAGGCGATCCTCACCATCGACCACAGCGGCGTGATCCGCTCGGTCAACCACGCCGTGCTGCGCCTGTTCGGCTGGCACCCCCACGAGCTGGTCGGCCAGTCCATGCAGGTGCTGATGAACGAGGCCTACGGCCACCAGTTCCGCCTGGCGCTGGAGAACTACAAGCGCAGCGGCCAGCGCCAGTTCACCAGCTCGGAGCTGGAGCTCGAAGGCCTGACCCGCGACGGCCGCGAGTTCCCAGTGCGGGTCAGCCTGGGCGTCACCGATCACAACGGCAAGCCGTGGTTCGTCGTGTTCGTCGCCGACATCAGCGAGCGCCGCGAGATGGAGCAGGCCCTGCGCACCAGCGAGGAACAGTACCGCTCGCTGATCCGCAACATGCCCGGCATCGCCTTCCGCGTCCTCCCGGACGCCGGCTGGAGCACCCTGTTCGTCAGCGAGGCGGTCGAGGCCGTCACCGGCTGGTCGGCGCAGGATTTCATCGACCGGCGCATCACCTTCGGCGATCTGTACCACCCCGATGACCAACCGGCGGTGAACGAGGAAGTCCGCCGCGCCATCGCCGAGCGCCGCAGCTACGTCGTCGAGTACCGCATGTTCGACCGCAGCGGCGCCGAGCACTGGATCTGGGAAGGCGGCAGCGCCTGCTACGACGAGGCCGGTACCCCGCAGTGGATCGACGGCGTGCTGCTCGACCACACCGAAACCAAGCTGCTGAGCAACGAGTACGAAGGCAAGTTCACCGCCATCGGCCGCGCCATGGCGCTGATCGAGTTCGACCTGGACGGCCGCGTCCTGGCCGCCAACGAGCACTTCCTCGAACTCTTCGGCTACCGCGAGGACGAGCTGCTCGGCCAGCACCACAGCCTGTTCTGCCCGCCCGGCTACGCCAACAGCGAGGAATACCAGGCGTTCTGGCAGGAGCTGCGCAAGGGCGAGTTCAGCGTCGGCGAATACCGCCGCCTGGCCAAGGACGGGCGCGAAGTGTGGATTCATGCCACCTACAACCCCATCCTGGATTTCGACGGCAAGCCGGTGAAGGTGGTGAAACTGGCCACCGACCTGACCCCGCGCCGGGTCATGGAGCAGGAGCTGCGCAGCGCCCGCGACCGCGCCGAGCAGGCCGCCGCCGCGCGCAGCAGCTTCCTCGCCAACATGAGTCACGAAATCCGTACGCCGATGAACGCCATCATGGGCTTCACCGAGCTGCTGCTGGATTCGCCGCTGGAACCGAACCAGCGCCGCCACCTGAACACCGTGCAGAGCGCCTCGCGCTCGCTGCTGGGGCTGCTCAACGACATCCTCGATACCGCCAAGCTCGACCGCGGCGCCATCGAGCTGGAAGCCATCGATTTCTCCCTGCCGGAGCTGTGCGAACAGGTCTGCGCAGCGCTGCGGCTGTCCGCCGAGCGCAAGGGCCTGAACCTGCTGATCGACTACGGCCAGCGCGCCGGCGAGTACTTCCGCGGCGACCCGCTGCGCCTGCAGCAGGTGCTGACCAACCTGCTGGGCAACGCGGTGAAGTTCACCGAGCGCGGCGAAGTGCGCCTGGTGATCACGGGCGAACCGGGCGCCCTGCGCCTGGCCATCCGCGACACCGGTATCGGCATCGCCGCCGACCGCCTGGAGCGCATCTTCGATCCCTTCGCCCAGGCCGACGCCTCCATGAGCCGGCGCTTCGGCGGCACCGGGCTGGGCACCACYATCTCGCGCCAGCTGGTGGAACTGATGGGCGGCCGCCTCAGCGTGGAAAGCCAGGTCGGCCAGGGCAGCGTGTTCACCGTCGACCTGCCGCTGCCGGCCGGCCACAGCGTGCAACCGACCACCCGCAGCCACGCGCCGAGCCTGCCGCCGCTGCGCATCCTGGTGGCGGATGACGTGCCGCAGAACGTCGAGCTGCTGGAACTCAACCTGCGCCGCCTCGGCCACCAGCCGCACAGCGTCGGCGACGGGCAGGCCGCGGTGGACGCCTACAGCGTCCAGGCCTTCGACCTGATCCTGATGGACGTGCAGATGCCCGGCATGGATGGCCTGGAAGCCACCCGGCGCATCCGCGCCATCGAACAGCAGCGCGGCGCGGCGGCGGTGCCGATCATTGCCCTCACCGCCAGCGTGCTCGACCGCGACCGGCAGAACGCCCTCGATTCCGGTATGAACGGCTTCGCCAGCAAGCCGCTGGAACTCAACGGCCTGCTTGACGAGATTGCCCGCCTGCTCGGCACCGCACCCGCCGCGCCTGGGAAGAAGGCTGCCGCGCCGGCAACGCTGGCAACCCTCGACTGGACCGCCGGCTCGCACCTGTGGGGCGGGCCGCTGCCCATGGCGCGGGCCATCGTGCGCTTCCTCGATGAGCAGGAAGGCAGCTTCGTTACCCTCGAACAGGCCGTCGACAGCGGCGACCGCACCGCCATCACCGCCCTCGCCCACCGCCTGCGCGGCGCCGCCGCCAACCTAGCGTTGCCGCGCCTGGCCGGGGCCATCGGCGCGCTGGAAAGCGCAGCGGATCATGGCAGCGCCGAACAGCTGGGCACCGCCCTGGACCGCGCCCGCGCCGAGTTCGTCATCGTCCGCGAGTCGGTGCCACTGGTGCCCGAGGCGATTACCGAAACGGTCGGCCAGCTGGTCGGCGTGGCGGCCTCCGAAGACCTGCGCGAAGCGCTGCAAGCCCTGGAACTGGCGCTGTCCCGCGGCGGCCTGGACGACGCTGCGCTGGAGCGCCTGCGCGCCGGCACGGCCGTGGGCGAGCACCGCGACGCCTTCGCCTCGCTGAACCTGGCCATCGACGATTTCGACTTCGACCAGGCCCTGCACTGGGTCCGCACCCTCGGCCACCGTCTGGAGCAAGCATGAACCTGAGCGCCCAAGATCATCGCCCCTGCCTGCTGCTGGTGGACGACGAAGCCACCAACCTCCAGGTGCTGCGCCACATCCTCCAGGACGACTACCGCCTGCTGTTCGCCAAGGACGGCGACAAGGCGCTGGAGCTGGCCAACCGCGAGCGCCCCGACCTGGTCCTGCTGGACGTGATGATGCCCGGCATGACCGGCTTCGAGGTGTGCCAGCGGTTCAAGGCCGAGCAGGCCACGCGCGGCATCCCGGTGATCTTCGTCACCGCCCTGACGGACGTGCCGGACGAGGCCAAGGGCTTCGAGGTCGGCGCGGTGGACTACATCACCAAGCCGGTGAGCCCGCCCATCGTCAAGGCGCGGGTGCGCACGCACCTGTCGCTGGTGCGCGTGGAGGAGCTGCGCGAGACCCGCCTGCAGATCGTCCAGCGCCTGGGCAAGGCCTCGGAATACAAGGACAACGAGACGGGCCTGCACGTCATCCGCATGAGCCACTACGCGCAGATTCTCGCCCGTGCCGCCGGCTTCGCCGAGAAGGCCGCCGACGACCTGCTCAACGCTGCGCCCATGCACGACGTGGGCAAGATCGGCATCCCCGACGCCATCCTGCAGAAGCCGGGACGCCTGGAAGAGGATGAATGGGCGGTGATGCGCCAGCACCCGGAGATCGGCGCGCGGATCATCGGCGAGCATGATTCGCCGCTGCTGACCCTGGCCCGCAGCATCGCCCTCACCCACCACGAACGCTGGGACGGCACCGGCTACCCCAACGGCCTGCGCGGCGAGGAGATTCCCGTGGAAGGCCGCATCGTCGCCATCGCCGACGTGTTCGACGCGCTGACCAGCGTGCGCCCCTACAAGCCGGCGTGGAGCGTCGAGGACGCAGTGGAGCTGCTGCGCCGGGAGAAAGGCAGCCAGTTCGATCCCGAGCTGGTGGAGCTGTTCCTCGGTTGCCTGCCCGACATCCTCGCCGTACGCGAGCGCTGGGCCGACGCCGGCTGAGCGGCGGCCCGCGCAATTCCTGCTTTACTCTCTGACCTTCACCCCTGCCGAGAGTAAGCAAGATGAATGCGAAACAGCACGACACCCTGCTGGCGACCCTGCAGGCGCGCTTCGAGCAGCACCCCGAACGCCACCAGGGCATCGACTGGGCCGACGTCCAGGCGCGCCTAACGGCCGCTCCGGCCAAGCTCAAGGCCCTGGCGCAGATGGAAGACACCGGCGGCGAACCCGACGTGGTCGGCCGCGAAAGCGCCAGCGGCGCCATCCTGTTCTTCGACTGCTCTGCCGAAACCCCAGCCGGCCGCCGCAGCCTGTGCTACGACCGCGAGGCGCTGGACGCGCGCAAGAAGGACAAGCCCGCCGGCTGCGCCACCGAGCTGGCCGCGCAGATCGGCATCGAGCTGCTCGACGAGACGCAGTACCGCCAGTTGCAGGAGCTGGGCAGCTTCGACCAGAAGACTTCCAGTTGGCTGCGCACCCCCGGTTCCATGCGCAAGCTGGACGGCGCCCTGTTCGGCGACCGCCGCTACGAGCGGGCCTTCACCTACCACAACGGTGTGCAGTCGTATTACGCCGCGCGGGGCTTCCGTGGCGTGCTGAAGGTTTGACGGTCGACTCGTTGTAGGTCGTTTCTGAACGATTCCTGTACCGCCGCTGAACTTTCCCAGGGCCGCCTGGTAGCCCTTGATGTATGTCAGGCGGGCTTTTCCGGTGGGCGCGCAGCCTTGTCGCATCCCACTCGATGACGAGGAATCTTCCGTGAAAACCCCCGCCTGCCTTCTGCTCGCCAGCCTGCTCGTCGGTTGCGGCCCGAGTCCCTCGGCGCCCGTCGACAGCGTGCGCCCGGTGAAGCTCTACAGCGTGCCCGCCGCGGCCGCCGAAGGTGTGCGTCAGTTCCCCGGCCAGCTGGTGGCCTCGGATGAAGTCGACCTGTCCTTCCGCCTCGCCGGGCATCTCAAGACCCTGGCGGTGAAGACCGGCCAGCGCGTGGAGCGCGGCCAGCTGATCGCCGAACTGGACGATGCCGACCTGCGCCTGCGCCTGCGTGATCGCGAAGCCACCTTCAACCTGGCCCGCGCCCAGTACCAGCGCGTCGCCACGCTCAACGAGCGGCAACTGGTGGCACGCGCCGAACTGGACCAGCGCAAGGCCCAGCTGGACTCCGCCGAGGCCGCGTTGAAGCTGGCCCGCCAGGAACTCGGCTATGCGCGCCTGACCGCGCCGTTCGAGGGCGTCATCGCCCAGCTTCCGGTGCAGAACC
>NZ_JASMRU010000003.1 GCF_030462585.1 Pseudomonas sp. CAN1
CAGTTCTACTTCCGTACCACCGACGTAACCGGCAACTGCGAACTGCCGGAAGGCGTTGAGATGGTAATGCCGGGCGACAACGTGAAAATGGTTGTCACCCTGATCGCTCCGATCGCCATGGAAGATGGCCTGCGCTTCGCGATCCGCGAAGGCGGCCGTACCGTTGGCGCCGGTGTGGTTGCCAAGATCATCGAATAATCGATTGATCTTTCCCTATCAGGCCGGCATAATGGTCGGCCTGACTTTGTTCTAGGCCAGTAGCTCAATTGGCAGAGCGGCGGTCTCCAAAACCGCAGGTTGGGGGTTCGATTCCCTCCTGGCCTGCCAGATTCCTCAAGATCTGGCACTTCTTTAAACGGGATTCCTAGCAGATGAATGCGAAGGTAGAAGCCAAAGAGTCGCGTCTTGATCTCTTGAAGTGGCTTGTGGTTGCAGTGCTGGTGGTGGTGGCTGTGGTTGCCAACCAGTATTATTCCGCGCAACCGATCTTCTATCGCGTTCTCGGTATCCTCGTCATGGCGGCTGCCGCAGGCTTTATCGCGCTGCAGACCGTCAAGGGGCGTGCGTTCTTTACTCTGGCTAAAGAAGCTCGCGCCGAGATTCGCAAGGTTGTATGGCCGTCTCGTCAAGAGACAACTCAGACCACGCTGATCGTAGTGGCAGTAGTGCTGGTAATGGCGCTGGTGCTTTGGGGGCTCGACTCCCTGCTGGGTTGGCTGGTTTCCATGATCGTAGGTTAAGGGTGTTCCGTGGCTAAGCGTTGGTACGTTGTGCATGCCTACTCGGGTTACGAGAAGCATGTCATGCGCTCGCTGATCGAGCGGGTCAAACTGGCCGGCATGGAAGACGGGTTTGGTGAGATTCTGGTCCCCACCGAAGAAGTGGTGGAGATGCGGAACGGCCAGAAACGCAAGAGCGAGCGCAAATTCTTCCCGGGCTATGTCCTGGTGCAGATGGATATGAACGAGGGTACCTGGCACCTGGTCAAGGATACTCCTCGCGTCATGGGTTTCATTGGTGGTACTGCCGACAAGCCGGCGCCGATCACCGATAAAGAAGCTGATGCTATCCTGCGTCGCGTTGCCGATAGCGGCGACAAACCGAAGCCGAAGACTCTGTTCGAGCCGGGCGAAACCGTCCGTGTCATCGATGGTCCGTTCGCTGACTTCAATGGCGTCGTCGAAGAAGTTAACTACGAAAAGAGCCGCATCCAGGTCGCTGTGCTCATTTTCGGTCGCTCTACTCCGGTAGAGCTGGAGTTCAGCCAGGTAGAGAAAGTCTAACCGGCACAATGAATCCCCCACCCCGCAGCCATAGGCTGCGGGGTTTTGTCGTCATTGGGATAAACGCGATAGCAACCGGGGAGCCCGAAAGGGCGCTTGACCCGCATTTGGAGTAGCAAATGGCTAAGAAAATCACGGCTTATATCAAGCTGCAAGTTAAGGCCGGCCAGGCCAACCCGTCGCCGCCCGTAGGCCCTGCTCTGGGTCAGCACGGCGTGAACATCATGGAATTCTGCAAGGCGTTCAACGCCAAGACCCAAGGCCAAGAGCCGGGTCTGCCGACTCCTGTGATCATCACCGTTTACAGCGACCGTAGCTTCACCTTCGAAACCAAGAGCACCCCGGCTGCCGTCCTGCTGAAAAAAGCAGCTGGCATCACCAGCGGTTCCGCTCGTCCTAACTCTCAGAAAGTCGGCACTGTTACCCGTGCTCAGCTGGAAGAGATCGCCAAGGCGAAGCAGGCTGACCTGACCGCTGCTGACATGGACGCTGCCGTACGCACCATCGCTGGCTCCGCGCGCAGCATGGGCCTGAACGTGGAGGGTGTGTAATGGCTAAGCTGACCAAGCGTCAAAAGGCTATCGCCGAGAAGATCGAAGCAGGCAAGCAATACGGCTTCGAAGATGCCGCCAAGCTGCTGGCTGAGCTGTCGACCATCAAGTTCAAGGAATCCGTAGACATCGCCATCAATCTGGGCGTTGATCCGCGTAAATCCGATCAGGTCGTACGTGGCGCCACCGTTCTGCCGAACGGTACCGGCAAATCCGTACGCGTTGCCGTCTTCACCCAGGGTCCTGGTGTTGAAGCTGCCCTGGCTGCTGGTGCAGACAAGGTTGGCATGGACGAGCTGGCTGCCGAAATGAAAGCCGGCGACCTGAACTACGACGTCGTCATCGCTTCCCCGGACGCCATGCGTGTTGTTGGCCAGTTGGGCCAGGTACTGGGCCCGCGCGGTCTGATGCCGAACCCGAAAGTCGGCACCGTGACTCCGGACGTCGCTACCGCTGTCAAGAACGCCAAGGCCGGTCAGGTACGTTTCCGTACCGACAAGAACGGCATCATCCACGCCTCCGTTGGCAAGATCGACTTCGAGCCGGTCAAGCTGAAGCAGAACGTGGAAGCGCTGCTGAGCGATCTGAAGCGCCTGAAGCCGTCCTCCTCGAAGGGCGTGTACGTTCAGCGCGTAACCCTGAGCACCACCATGGGCCCGGGTCTGCAGATCGATCAGGCTTCGCTGGAAGGCTGATGAACTAAGTCGAGCAGTGGGTTCGCCCGCTGCTCGCAGGTATTGGGGTCCCTGCCTGGCGGGGGCTATCCAAGACCGTAGGCGGCGCAAGCCTTAAACCTCAAGCCTACGCAGATGGTGCTCCCGATTCGTTTACCGAATCAGACACCAAAACGCCGTCCGGCTCCGGCTGGACGAATCGGTAACATCCAGGAGTAAACCCGTGGCAATTAAACTCGAAGACAAGAAGGCCATCGTCGCTGAAGTCAACGAGGCTGCCAAAGCCGGTCTGTCCGCTGTCGTGGTTGATGCACGCGGCGTGACTGTCGGCGCTATGACCGGACTCCGTAAAGAGGCCCGCGCAGCTGGTGTGTACGTGAAAGTCGTACGTAACACCCTGCTCAAGCGCGCCGTTGAAGGCACTCAGTTTGAAGTGCTCAACGACACGTTCAAGGGCCCGACCCTGATTGCTTTCTCCAACGAACATCCGGGCGCTGCCGCTCGTATCTTCAAGGAGTTTGCCAAGGGTCAGGACAAGTTCGAGATCAAGGCGGCCGCGTTCGAGGGTCAGTTCCTCGCAGCCAATCAGATCGACGTGCTGGCGACCCTGCCGACCTACAACGAAGCTGTTGCACAGCTGATGAGCGTGATCCAAGGCGCTACCAGCAAGCTGGCTCGTACTCTGGCGGCAATTCGCGATCAGAAAGAAGCTACCGCAGCCTAAGGCTCGGCAACTCCTTTCAACCTTTTTTGTTTAATTCGATGGCCTTAGGCCGTCACCCAATACAGGAATTAGAGTCATGGCTCTGACCAACGAAGACATCATCTCCGCCGTATCCGAAATGTCCGTCATGCAGATCGTTGAACTGATCAAGGCGATGGAAGAGAAGTTCGGCGTTACCGCTGCTGCCGCTACCGTTGCTGCTGCCGGCCCGGCTGCTGCCGCTGCTGAAGAGCAGACCGAGTTCACCATCGTCCTGGCCGAAGCTGGCGACAAGAAAGTGAACGTGATCAAGGTCGTTCGTGAACTGACCGGCCTGGGCCTGAAAGAAGCCAAGGCTGTCGTTGACGGCGCCCCGGGCGTGGTCAAGGAAGGCGCTTCGAAAGAAGAAGCCGAAGCTGCCAAGAAAGCCCTGGAAGAAGCAGGCGCCAAGGTCGAGCTCAAGTAAGTTCGTACCTTGCGTCGACAGCCCGAGCGTTAAGCGACAGGCTGATGGCTGGTGGCAATTGCCACCGGCCTTTTTCCGTTCTGGGTGGGGTGCCGTAGGTGCCTCCCAGGACGTGAAAATCCCGCCACGAGTGGCGGCGCAAACCTAGGGTTTGCACGATTTTTGGGCTGCTCCCCTGTGCGGGAGAGGCCAAACAAGCAGGTGACCAAGCTGGGGAACGCTGATGGCTTACTCATACACTGAGAAAAAACGTATCCGCAAGGACTTTAGCAAGTTGCCGGACGTCATGGATGTGCCGTATTTGCTGGCCATCCAGCTGGATTCCTATCGCGAATTCCTGCAGGCCGGCGCGAGCAAGGACCAGGTTCGAGACATCGGCCTGCATGCGGCCTTCAAGTCCGTTTTCCCGATTATCAGCTATTCCGGCAATGCTGCCCTGGAATACGTCGGCTACCGTCTGGGCGAGCCGGCCTTTGATGTCAAGGAATGCGTGCTGCGCGGTGTGACCTTCGCGGTCCCGCTGCGTGTGAAAGTGCGCCTGATCATTTTCGACAAGGAATCGTCGAACAAAGCGATCAAGGACATCAAGGAACAAGAAGTCTACATGGGGGAAATCCCCCTGATGACCGAGAACGGTACCTTCATCATCAACGGTACCGAGCGCGTCATCGTTTCCCAGCTGCACCGCTCCCCGGGTGTGTTCTTCGACCACGACCGTGGCAAGACTCACAGCTCCGGCAAGCTGCTGTACTCCGCTCGCATCATTCCTTACCGCGGTTCCTGGCTCGACTTCGAGTTCGACCCGAAGGACTGCGTGTTCGTTCGTATCGACCGTCGCCGCAAGCTGCCGGCCTCGGTACTGCTGCGTGCGCTTAACTACAGCACCGAGGAAATCCTCAACGCGTTCTATGACACCAACGTCTACGAGATCAAGGGCGAGACCCTGAATCTGGAGCTGGTGCCGTCGCGTCTGCGTGGCGAGATCGCCAGCTTCGACATCAAGGATGCTGCCGGCAAGGTCATCGTTGAAGCGGGCCGCCGTATCACCGCGCGTCACATCAACCAGCTCGAGAAGGCCGGCATCAGCCAGCTGGAAGTGCCGTTCGACTACCTGATTGGCCGTACCGTGGCCAAGGCTGTCGTGCACCCGGCTACCGGCGAGATCATCGCCGAGTGCAACACCGAGCTGACCGTCGATGCCCTGGCGAAGATCGCCAAGGCCCAGGTTGCCCGCCTGGAAACCCTGTACACCAACGACATCGACTGCGGTCCGTTCATCTCCGACACGCTGAAGATCGACTCCACCAGCAACCAACTGGAAGCGCTGGTCGAGATCTATCGCATGATGCGTCCCGGCGAGCCGCCGACCAAGGAAGCTGCCGAGACCCTGTTCGGCAACCTGTTCTTCAGCGCCGAGCGTTACGACCTGTCCGCCGTTGGCCGCATGAAGTTCAACCGTCGTATCGGTCGTACCGAGATCGAAGGCGCTGGCGTCCTGAGCAAGGAAGACATCGTCGAGGTCCTCAAGACCCTCGTTGCCATCCGTAACGGCAAAGGCATCGTCGACGACATCGACCACCTGGGTAACCGTCGCGTCCGTTGCGTCGGCGAGATGGCCGAGAACCAGTTCCGTGTTGGCCTGGTGCGTGTAGAGCGCGCGGTCAAGGAACGTCTGTCGATGGCCGAAAGCGAAGGCTTGATGCCGCAGGACCTGATCAACGCCAAGCCGGTGGCTGCCGCGATCAAGGAGTTCTTCGGTTCCAGCCAGCTGTCGCAGTTCATGGACCAGAACAACCCGCTCTCCGAGATCACCCACAAGCGCCGCGTCTCCGCACTCGGCCCGGGCGGTCTGACCCGTGAGCGCGCGGGCTTCGAGGTTCGTGACGTACACCCGACCCACTACGGCCGCGTGTGCCCGATCGAAACCCCTGAAGGTCCGAACATCGGTCTGATCAACTCCCTGGCCACCTACGCCCGCACCAACAAGTACGGCTTCCTCGAAAGCCCGTACCGCGTGGTGAAGGAAGGTCTGGTCAGCGACGACATCGTCTTCCTGTCCGCGATCGAAGAAGCTGATCACGTGATCGCCCAGGCTTCGGCAACCCTGAACGAAAAGGGCGAGCTGATCGACGAACTGGTAGCCGTACGTCACCTGAACGAATTCACCGTGAAGGCGCCGGAAGACGTCACCCTCATGGACGTGTCGCCGAAGCAGGTCGTTTCCGTCGCTGCCTCGCTGATTCCGTTCCTCGAGCACGACGACGCCAACCGTGCGCTCATGGGTTCGAACATGCAGCGTCAGGCTGTTCCGACCCTGCGCGCCGACAAGCCGCTGGTAGGTACCGGCATGGAGCGCAACGTCGCCCGTGACTCCGGTGTCTGCGTGGTTGCCCGTCGTGGTGGCGTGATCGACTCCGTCGATGCCAGCCGTATCGTGGTTCGTGTGAACGACGACGAAGTCGAGACTGGCGAAGCCGGTGTCGACATCTACAACCTGACCAAGTACACCCGTTCGAACCAGAACACCTGCATCAACCAGCGTCCGCTGGTGCAGAAGGGTGACCAGGTTTCGCGCAGCGACATCCTGGCCGACGGCCCGTCCACCGACATGGGTGAACTGGCTCTGGGTCAGAACATGCGCGTAGCGTTCATGCCCTGGAACGGCTTCAACTTCGAAGACTCCATCTGCCTGTCCGAGCGCGTGGTCCAGGAAGATCGTTTCACCACGATCCACATCCAGGAACTGACCTGCGTTGCCCGTGACACCAAGCTCGGCCCAGAGGAAATCACCGCGGACATCCCGAACGTGGGTGAAGCTGCGCTGAACAAGCTGGACGAAGCCGGCATCGTCTACGTCGGCGCCGAAGTACAGGCTGGCGACATCCTGGTCGGCAAGGTCACCCCGAAAGGCGAGACCCAGCTGACTCCGGAAGAGAAGTTGCTGCGCGCGATCTTCGGTGAGAAGGCGTCCGACGTGAAGGACACCTCCCTGCGCGTGCCGACCGGCACCAAGGGCACCGTCATCGACGTACAGGTCTTCACCCGCGATGGCGTAGAGCGCGACAGCCGTGCCCTGTCCATCGAGAAGATGCAGCTGGACGAGATCCGCAAGGACCTGAACGAAGAGTTCCGCATCGTCGAAGGCGCAACCTTCGAGCGTCTGCGTTCCGCTCTGGTCGGTGCCAAGGCCGACGGCGGTCCTGCCCTGAAGAAAGGCGCAGAGATCACCGACGAGTACCTGGACGGCCTCGAGCGCGGCCAGTGGTTCAAGCTGCGCATGGCGGAAGATCCTCTGAACGAGCAGCTGGAGAAGGCCCAGGCCTACATCAGCGATCGCCGTCAGATGCTCGACGACAAGTTCGAAGACAAGAAGCGCAAGCTGCAGCAGGGCGATGACCTGGCGCCGGGCGTACTGAAGATCGTCAAGGTCTACCTCGCTATCAAGCGCCGCATCCAGCCGGGCGACAAGATGGCAGGCCGCCACGGTAACAAGGGTGTGGTCTCGGTGATCATGCCGGTCGAAGACATGCCGCACGACGTGCATGGCACTCCGGTCGACATCGTTCTGAACCCGCTGGGCGTACCTTCGCGCATGAACGTCGGTCAGATCCTCGAAACCCACCTGGGCCTCGCGGCCAAGGGCCTGGGCGAGAAGATCAACCGCATGCTCGAAGAGCAGCGCAAGATCGCCGAGCTGCGTGTGTTCCTGAACGAGATCTACAACGAGATCGGCGGCCGCCAGGAAAGCCTGGACGAGCTGAACGATAACGAGATCCTCGCTCTGGCCAACAACCTCAAGGGCGGCGTGCCCATGGCTACCCCGGTGTTCGACGGTGCCAAGGAGCGCGAGATCAAGGCCATGCTGAAGCTGGCTGATCTGCCGGAGAGCGGTCAGATGCGTCTGTATGACGGCCGCACCGGCAACCAGTTCGAGCGTACGACCACTGTTGGTTACATGTACATGCTCAAGCTGAACCACCTGGTCGATGACAAGATGCACGCACGTTCCACCGGCTCTTACAGCCTGGTTACCCAGCAGCCGCTGGGTGGTAAGGCGCAGTTCGGTGGCCAGCGTTTCGGGGAGATGGAGGTCTGGGCGCTGGAAGCCTACGGTGCCGCCTACACCCTGCAGGAAATGCTGACCGTGAAGTCGGACGACGTGAACGGCCGTACCAAGATGTACAAGAACATCGTGGACGGGGATCACCGCATGGAGGCCGGCATGCCCGAGTCCTTCAACGTGCTGATCAAAGAGATCCGCTCGCTCGGCATCGATATCGAACTGGAAACCGAATAACACGTGACGTCAGAACGGTGCGGCTGGTCAAGGCCGGTCGCACCGGGTCCGTGAGGAGGAAAGGCCTTGAAAGACTTGCTTAATCTGTTGAAAAACCAGGGTCAGATCGAAGAGTTCGATGCCATCCGTATTGGCCTGGCCTCGCCCGAGATGATCCGTTCCTGGTCCTTCGGCGAAGTCAAGAAGCCGGAGACCATCAACTACCGTACCTTCAAGCCGGAGCGCGATGGCCTGTTCTGCGCCAAGATCTTCGGCCCGGTGAAGGACTACGAGTGCCTGTGCGGTAAGTACAAGCGCCTGAAGCACCGCGGTGTGATCTGCGAGAAGTGCGGCGTGGAAGTCGCTCTGGCCAAGGTGCGCCGTGAGCGCATGGGCCACATCGAGCTGGCCTCGCCGGTCGCCCACATCTGGTTCCTGAAGTCCCTGCCGTCCCGTATCGGCCTGCTGCTGGACATGACCCTGCGTGACATCGAACGCGTGCTCTACTTCGAGAGCTACGTGGTGATCGATCCGGGCATGACCACCCTCGAGAAGGGTCAGCTGCTGAACGACGAGCAGTACTTCGAAGCCCTCGAAGAGTTCGGTGACGACTTCGACGCCCGCATGGGTGCGGAAGCCGTTCGCGAGCTGCTCAACGCTATCGATCTGGAACACGAGATTGGCCGCCTGCGCGAAGAGATTCCGCAGACCAACTCGGAAACCAAGATCAAGAAGCTGTCCAAGCGCCTGAAGCTGATGGAAGCCTTCCAGGGCTCCGGCAACCATCCCGAGTGGATGGTGCTGACCGTCCTGCCGGTGCTGCCGCCGGACCTGCGTCCGCTGGTTCCGCTCGATGGCGGCCGCTTCGCGACTTCGGATCTGAACGATCTGTATCGCCGCGTGATCAACCGTAACAACCGTCTGAAGCGCCTGCTCGACCTGGCCGCTCCGGACATCATCGTGCGCAACGAAAAGCGCATGCTGCAGGAAGCCGTCGATGCCCTGCTGGACAACGGCCGTCGCGGCCGTGCCATCACCGGCTCGAACAAGCGCCCGCTGAAGTCCCTGGCCGACATGATCAAGGGCAAGCAGGGTCGCTTCCGTCAGAACCTGCTCGGCAAGCGCGTGGACTACTCCGGCCGTTCGGTAATTACCGTAGGTCCGACCCTGCGTCTGCACCAGTGCGGTCTGCCGAAGAAAATGGCCCTGGAGCTGTTCAAGCCGTTCATATTCGGCAAGCTGGAAGGTCGTGGCATGGCCACCACCATCAAGGCCGCCAAGAAGATGGTCGAGCGCGAGCTGCCGGAAGTGTGGGACGTTCTCGCTGAAGTGATCCGCGAACACCCCGTACTGCTGAACCGTGCGCCGACCCTGCACCGTCTGGGCATCCAGGCGTTCGAACCGGTACTGATCGAAGGTAAAGCCATCCAGCTGCACCCGCTGGTCTGCGCCGCGTACAACGCCGACTTCGACGGTGACCAGATGGCCGTGCACGTCCCGCTGACCCTTGAGGCCCAGCTGGAAGCGCGCGCGCTGATGATGTCGACCAACAACATCCTGTCGCCCGCCAACGGCGAGCCGATCATCGTTCCGTCGCAGGACGTGGTAATGGGTCTGTACTACATGACCCGTGAAGCGATCAATGCGAAGGGCGAGGGCATGGCTTTCGCAGACCTGCAGGAAGTTGACCGCGCCTACCGCAGCGGCCAGGTATCCCTGCACGCCCGCGTAAAAGTGCGCATCAACGAGAAGATCAAGAACGAAGACGGCAGTCTGACCGCCAACACTCGTATCGTCGATTCCACCGTCGGCCGTGCGCTGCTGTTCCAGGTTGTACCCGCAGGTCTGCCGTACGACGTGGTCAACCAGTCGATGAAGAAGAAGGCGATCTCCAAGCTGATCAACCACTGCTACCGCGTGGTGGGTCTGAAGGACACCGTCATCTTCGCTGACCAGCTGATGTACACCGGCTTCGCCTACTCGACCATCTCCGGTGTGTCGATCGGCGTGAACGACTTCGTCATCCCGGACGAAAAGGCTCGCATCATCGATGCCGCCACCGAGGAAGTGAAGGAGATCGAGAGCCAGTACGCCTCCGGCCTGGTAACCCAGGGCGAGAAGTACAACAAGGTGATCGACCTCTGGTCCAAGGCCAACGACGAAGTCTCCAAGGCGATGATGGCCAACCTCTCGAAAGAGAAGGTGACCGATCGCGAAGGCAAGCAGGTCGACCAGGAGTCCTTCAACTCCATGTACATGATGGCGGACTCCGGTGCGCGGGGTTCCGCGGCCCAGATCCGTCAGCTGGCCGGTATGCGTGGCCTGATGGCCAAGCCAGATGGCTCCATCATCGAGACCCCGATCACCGCGAACTTCCGTGAAGGCCTGAACGTACTCCAGTACTTCATCTCCACTCACGGTGCTCGTAAAGGTCTGGCGGATACCGCACTGAAGACCGCGAACTCCGGTTACCTGACTCGTCGTCTCGTCGACGTGGCCCAGGACCTGGTAGTGACCGAGATCGATTGCGGCACCGACCGTGGCCTGTTCATGTCCCCGCACATCGAAGGCGGCGACGTGGTTGAGCCGCTGGGCGAGCGTGTACTCGGCCGCGTGATGGCTCGCGACGTGCTCAAGCCGGGCAGCGACGACGTGATCGTCGAAGCCGGTACCCTGATCGACGAGAAGTGGGTCGATTTCCTCGAGCAGATGAGCGTCGACGAAGTCGTTGTGCGTTCGCCGATCACCTGCGAAACCCGTCACGGCATCTGCGCCATGTGCTACGGCCGCGATCTGGCCCGTGGTCACCGCGTGAACATCGGTGAGGCTGTCGGCGTTATCGCTGCCCAGTCGATCGGTGAGCCGGGTACCCAGCTGACCATGCGTACCTTCCACATCGGTGGTGCGGCCAGCCGTACTTCTGCCGTGGACAACGTACAGGTCAAGAACGGCGGCACCATTCGCCTGCACAACCTGAAGCACGTAGAGCGTGCCGACGGCGCCCTGGTAGCGGTTTCCCGTTCCGGTGAGCTGGCGGTAGCCGACGACTTCGGTCGTGAGCGCGAGCGCTACAAGCTGCCGTACGGTGCGGTGATTTCCGTGAAGGAAGGTGACAAGGTCGATCCGGGCGCCATCGTCGCCAAGTGGGACCCGCACACCCACCCGATCGTCACCGAGATGGACGGCACCGTGGCCTTCGTGGGCATGGAAGAGGGCATCACCATCAAGCGCCAGACCGACGAACTGACCGGTCTGACCAACATTGAAGTGATGGATCCGAAGGATCGTCCGGCTGCCGGCAAGGACATTCGTCCGGCCGTGAAGCTGATCGACGCCGCAGGCAAGGATCTGCTGCTGCCGGGTACCGACGTACCGGCCCAGTACTTCCTGCCGGCGAACGCCCTGGTCAACCTCAACGATGGCGCGAAAGTGCGTATCGGTGACGTTATCGCGCGTATCCCGCAGGAAACCTCGAAGACCCGCGACATCACCGGTGGTCTGCCGCGCGTTGCCGACCTGTTCGAAGCTCGTCGTCCGAAAGAGCCTTCGATCCTGGCGGAAATCAGCGGCACCATTTCCTTCGGCAAGGAAACCAAGGGCAAGCGTCGCCTGGTCATCACTCCCACCGACGGTAGCGATCCGTACGAGGAGCTGATTCCGAAGTGGCGTCACCTGAACGTGTTCGAAGGTGAACAGGTAAGCCGTGGTGAAGTGATCTCCGACGGCCCGAGCAACCCGCACGACATCCTCCGTCTGCTGGGCGTCAGCTCGCTGGCCAAGTACATCGTCAACGAGATCCAGGACGTTTACCGTCTGCAGGGCGTGAAGATCAACGACAAGCACATCGAGACCATCCTGCGCCAGATGCTGCGCAAGGTCGAAGTGGCCGAGTCGGGCGATTCGTCCTTCATCAAGGGCGACCAGGTCGAACTGGTTCACGTGCTGGAAGAGAACGAAGTACTGGGCACCCAGGACAAGTTCCCGGCCAAGTACGAGCGCGTTCTGCTGGGTATCACCAAGGCCTCGCTGTCCACCGAGTCGTTCATCTCGGCTGCATCCTTCCAGGAGACCACCCGTGTCCTCACCGAGGCGGCGGTCACCGGCAAGCGCGACTTCCTGCGCGGCCTGAAGGAGAACGTGGTCGTGGGTCGTCTGATCCCGGCGGGTACCGGTCTGGCTTACCACAGCGAGCGCAAGCGTCAGCGCGAACTCGGCAAACCGCAGCGTGTGAGCGCGAGCGAGGCCGAAGCAGCACTGGCCGAAGCGCTCAATCTGAGCGGTAACTAAGCCTCAAACGAAGCCCCGGTTGTCTTGACAACCGGGGCTTTGTCTTGACTGGAATCCGTAAGCTCTTTAGTATCTTGTACCCCGAAAATTGGCAGGGCGCATGCTCTGCCCATTTTCGTTTTTAAGTGTCGTAAGACAATCAGTGGAGCTATAGATGGCAACTATCAACCAGCTGGTGCGCAAACCGCGCAAGCGCCTGGTAGACAAGAGCGGCGTTCCTGCCCTGCAGAACTGCCCTCAGCGTCGCGGCGTATGCACCCGCGTATACACCACCACCCCGAAGAAGCCGAACTCCGCACTGCGTAAAGTGTGCCGTGTTCGTCTGACCAACGGTTTCGAGGTTTCCTCGTACATCGGTGGTGAAGGTCACAACCTGCAGGAACACAGCGTCGTGCTGATCCGTGGCGGTCGTGTAAAGGACCTTCCGGGTGTGCGTTACCACACCGTGCGCGGTTCGCTGGATACCTCCGGCGTTAAAGACCGTAAGCAGGGTCGTTCGAAGTACGGCGCGAAGCGTCCGAAGTAATTTTGTTTTCCTATTTGCTGAGTCGATAAGAGTAAGGTCGGGCATCGAGTCCCGGATTACCTGAAGACCGTTTGAGGGCTTATCAATGCCAAGACGTCGTGTAGCGGCCAAACGTGAGATCCTGGCCGATCCTAAATACGGAAGCCAGATTCTGGCGAAGTTCATGAACCACGTGATGGAAAGCGGCAAGAAAGCCGTTGCCGAGCGTATCGTTTACGGTGCTCTGGACAAGGTCAAAGAGCGCGGTAAAGGCGACCCCCTGGAACTCTTCGAAAAAGCACTCGACGCCATCGCTCCGCTGGTCGAAGTGAAGTCCCGCCGTGTCGGCGGTGCTACCTACCAGGTTCCGGTCGAAGTACGTCCGTCCCGTCGTAATGCACTGGCCATGCGCTGGCTGGTGGACTTCGCCCGCAAGCGTGGCGAGAAGTCCATGGCTCTGCGTCTCGCTGGCGAACTGATGGACGCCGCTGAAGGTAAAGGCGCCGCTGTCAAGAAGCGTGAAGACGTACACCGTATGGCCGAGGCCAACAAAGCGTTCTCGCACTACCGCTTCTAATTACGGCAACACTACTTCTGCGAGGGCTTTATGGCTCGTAACACAGCAATCAACCGCTACCGGAACATTGGTATCTGTGCCCACGTTGACGCGGGCAAGACCACCACCACCGAGCGGATCCTGTTCTACACAGGTCTCAGCCACAAGATGGGTGAGGTGCATGACGGCGCTGCCACTACCGACTGGATGGTGCAGGAGCAGGAGCGTGGTATTACCATCACCTCTGCTGCGATCACCACCTTCTGGGAAGGTTCGCGCGGCCAGTACGACAAGTACCGCGTAAACGTCATCGACACCCCCGGCCACGTAGACTTCACCATTGAAGTTGAGCGCTCCCTGCGCGTACTGGACGGCGCCGTCGTTGTGTTCTGCGGCACTTCCGGCGTTGAGCCGCAGTCCGAAACCGTATGGCGCCAGGCCAACAAGTACGGCGTTCCGCGTATCGTTTACGTGAACAAGATGGACCGCGCTGGCGCCAACTTCCTGCGCGTCGTCGGTCAGATCAAGAACCGCCTGGGTCACACCCCGGTTCCGGTTCAGCTGGCCATCGGTGCAGAAGATGACTTCCAGGGTCAGGTTGACCTGCTGAAGATGAAGGCCATCTACTGGAACGAAGACGACAAAGGCACTTCCTATCGCGAGGAAGAAATTCCTGCTGATATGGTCGAGCTGGCCACCGAGTGGCGCAACAACATGGTCGAGGCTGCTGCCGAAGCCAACGAAGAGCTGATGAACAAGTACCTGGAAGAGGGTGAGCTGTCGATCGAAGAGATCAAGGCTGGCCTGCGTCTGCGTACCATCGCCTGCGAAATCGTACCGGCTGTCTGCGGCTCGTCGTTCAAGAACAAGGGCGTGCCCCTGGTTCTCGACGCCGTCATCGACTTCCTGCCTGCTCCGACCGAGATTCCGGCGATCCAGGGTATCCACCCGGATCACATTGACGACGGCGACGATGCTCCGAAAGACGAGCGTCCGGCTGACGACAATGCTCCGTTCTCGGCTCTGGCATTCAAGATCGCTACCGACCCGTTCGTAGGTACTCTGACCTTCGTTCGCGTCTACTCGGGCGTTCTGGAGTCCGGTAACTCGGTTATCAACTCCGTGAAAGGCAAGAAAGAGCGCGTTGGTCGTATGGTGCAGATGCACGCCAACCAGCGTGACGAGATCAAAGAAGTACGCGCTGGCGACATCGCTGCTCTGATCGGCATGAAGGACGTCACCACCGGTGACACTCTGTGCGACATCGACAAGCCGATCATCCTCGAGCGTATGGACTTCCCGGAGCCGGTAATCTCGGTAGCCGTTGAGCCGAAGACCAAGGCTGACCAGGAGAAGATGGGCATCGCCCTCGGCAAGCTGGCTCAGGAAGACCCGTCGTTCCGCGTCAAGACCGACGAAGAAACCGGCCAGACCATCATCTCCGGTATGGGTGAGCTGCACCTGGACATCCTCGTCGACCGCATGAAGCGTGAATTCGGCGTTGAGGCGAACATCGGCAAGCCGCAGGTTTCGTACCGCGAAACCATCTCGAAGGACAACATCGAGATCGAAGGCAAGTTCGTTCGTCAGTCCGGTGGTCGTGGTCAGTTCGGTCACTGCTGGATTCGTTTCTCGACTCCGGACGTGGACGACAAGGGCAACATCACCGAAGGCCTGGTCTTCACCAACGAAGTCGTGGGCGGTGTGGTTCCGAAGGAATACATCCCGGCCATCCAGAAAGGCATCGAAGAGCAGATGAAGAACGGCGTTGTTGCCGGCTATCCGCTGATCGGCCTGAAGGCGACCGTCTTCGATGGTTCCTACCACGACGTCGACTCCAACGAGATGGCGTTCAAGATCGCTGCTTCCATGGCGACCAAGCAGCTGGCCCAGAAGGGCGGCGGCAAGGTTCTGGAGCCGATCATGAAGGTGGAAGTGGTGACTCCTGAGGACTACATGGGTGACGTGATGGGTGACCTGAACCGTCGTCGTGGTCTGATTCAGGGGATGGAAGACTCGGTTTCCGGTAAGGTTATCCGTGCCGAGGTTCCGCTGGGCGAGATGTTCGGTTATGCAACCGACGTGCGTTCCATGTCCCAGGGTCGCGCTAGCTACTCCATGGAATTCTCCAAGTATGCTGAAGCTCCGGCGAACGTCGTCGAAGCTCTGGCCAAAAAACAAGCTTGATTCAGCTCTTTTAGTAAGAGGTTACTCTCGTGGCTAAAGAAAAATTTGAACGTAACAAACCGCACGTCAACGTCGGCACCATCGGTCACGTTGACCACGGCAAAACCACTCTGACCGCTGCTCTGACCAAGGTCTGCTCCGAGACCTGGGGTGGTTCCGCTCGCGCTTTCGACCAGATCGACAACGCGCCGGAAGAGAAAGCTCGTGGTATCACCATCAACACCTCTCACGTTGAATACGACTCGCCGGTACGCCACTACGCTCACGTAGACTGCCCGGGTCACGCCGACTACGTGAAGAACATGATCACCGGTGCTGCCCAGATGGACGGCGCGATCCTGGTTTGCTCCGCTGCTGACGGCCCCATGCCGCAGACCCGCGAGCACATCCTGCTGTCCCGTCAGGTAGGCGTTCCTTACATYGTCGTGTTCCTGAACAAGGCYGACATGGTTGACGACGCCGAGCTGCTGGAACTGGTCGAAATGGAAGTTCGCGATCTGCTGAACACCTACGACTTCCCGGGCGACGACACTCCGATCGTGATCGGTTCCGCTCTGATGGCCCTSAACGGCCAGGACGACAACGAGATGGGCGTTTCCGCCGTGCGCAAGCTGGTRGAAACCCTGGACTCGTACATYCCTGAGCCCGAGCGCGCCATCGACAAGCCGTTCCTGATGCCGATCGAAGACGTATTCTCGATCTCCGGCCGTGGCACCGTGGTAACTGGCCGTGTTGAGCGTGGCATCGTCAAGATCCAGGAAGAAGTGGAAATCGTCGGTATCAAGGCGACTACCAAAACTACCTGCACCGGCGTTGAAATGTTCCGCAAGCTGCTCGACGAAGGTCGTGCTGGTGAGAACGTYGGCGTTCTGCTGCGTGGCACCAAGCGTGAAGACGTAGAGCGTGGCCAGGTTCTGGCCAAGCCGGGCACCATCAAGCCGCACACCAAGTTCGAATGCGAAGTGTACGTGCTGTCCAAAGAAGAAGGTGGTCGTCACACCCCRTTCTTCAAAGGCTACCGCCCRCAGTTCTACTTCCGTACCACCGACGTAACCGGCAACTGCGAACTGCCGGAAGGCGTTGAGATGGTAATGCCGGGCGACAACGTGAAAATGGTTGTCACCCTGATCGCTCCGATCGCCATGGAAGATGGCCTGCGCTTCGCGATCCGCGAAGGCGGCCGTACCGTTGGCGCCGGYGTGGTTGCCAAGATCATCGARTAATCGCTGATCCGCTCCAGGAAAAGGGACCCTTCGGGGTCCCTTTTTCGTTGAGTTGGTTAAATATTGACACCCTTCAGGCTCATCCGTACAATTGCGCCTCCTTTTAACGGGCGGAGTCCGTCCGTTGGGAATGGCAACTTGGAGTCTGAGGTCAAATGCAAAATCAACAAATCCGTATTCGGTTGAAGGCTTTTGATCACCGCCTGATCGACCAATCTACCCAGGAAATCGTGGAAACCGCGAAACGTACTGGGGCTCAGGTGCGTGGTCCGATTCCTCTGCCGACCCGCAAGGAACGTTACACCGTGCTGATTTCCCCGCACGTCAACAAGGACGCTCGTGACCAGTACGAAATTCGTACCCACAAGCGTGTTCTCGACATCGTTCAGCCGACCGACAAAACTGTCGACGCGCTGATGAAGCTCGACCTTGCTGCTGGCGTCGAAGTACAGATCAGCCTCGGCTAATGCCTTCGGCATTGGTCGTGTAACGCTCTGAAATGGGCGGCCATAGCGGGTGAAAGCCCCGTACACTAAAGAGGTTCTAAAGATGACAATTGGTGTTGTCGGTCGTAAGTGCGGCATGACCCGCATCTTCACCGAAGATGGTGTCTCCATTCCGGTCACGGTCATTGAGGTCGAGCCGAATCGCGTCACCCAGTTCAAAAACGAAGAAAGCGATGGCTATCGCGCTGTGCAGGTAACTGCTGGCGAGCGCCGTGCTTCTCGCGTGACCAAGGCGCAAGCCGGTCACTTTGCCAAGGCGAATGTCGCCGCCGGTCGCGGCGTGTGGGAGTTCCGTCTGGGCGAAGAGGAGTTCAAGGCAGGCGATTCCATCTCTGTCGATCTGTTCCAGGCAGGCCAGCTGGTAGACGTTACCGGTGAGTCCAAGGGTAAAGGCTTCGCCGGTACCATCAAGCGCTGGAACTTCCGTGGTCAAGATAACACCCACGGTAACTCCGTTTCCCACCGCGTCCCGGGTTCCATCGGCCAGTGCCAGACTCCTGGTCGAGTGTTCAAGGGCAAAAAAATGTCGGGCCACATGGGTGCTGAGCGCGTAACCGTTCAATCCCTTGAGGTCGTGCGTGTCGATGCAGAGCGCAATCTGCTGCTGGTCAAAGGTGCCGTTCCCGGCGCTACCGGTGGTGATGTGCTGGTGCGTCCGGCAGCCAAGGCTCGCGGTTAAGAGAGGAAGCTGAGATGCAACTGAATGTAAATGGCGCTCAGGCGATCGAGGTTTCCGAGCGTACCTTTGGTAGCGAATTCAACGAGACCCTGGTTCACCAGGCAGTCGTGGCCTACATGGCTGGCGGCCGTCAGGGCACCAAGGCTCAGAAGACTCGTTCCGAAGTCTCCGGTGGTGGCAAGAAGCCGTGGCGTCAGAAGGGCACTGGTCGTGCTCGTGCTGGCACCATTCGTAGCCCCATCTGGCGTGGCGGCGGCGCGACCTTCGCGGCCAAGCCCCAGGATCACTCCCAGAAGCTCAACAAGAAGATGTACCGCGCAGCTCTGCGCTCCATCCTCTCCGAGCTGGTTCGTCTGGACCGTCTGGTTGTCGTTGCCGACTTCGCTGTCGACGCACCGAAGACCAAAGGTCTGGTCAGCAAGCTGGAAGGCCTGGGCCTGAAAGATGTACTGATCGTCACCGAAGGCGTCGATGAGAACCTGTACCTGGCAGCTCGCAACCTGGCCCACGTCGATGTACGTGACGTCCAGGCTTCCGATCCGGTCAGCCTCATCGCCTACGACAAGGTGCTGGTCACCGTGTCCGCCGTGAAGAAGTTCGAGGAGCTGCTGGCATGAACCAGGAACGCGTATTCAAAGTGCTGCTGGGCCCGCATATCTCCGAGAAGGCCACTGGCCTGGCGGACGGCAACAGCCAATTCGTTTTCAAGGTTGCCACTGATGCAACCAAGCTGGAAATCAAGAAGGCCGTAGAAAGCCTGTTCGGCGTGAAAGTACGTCGCGTCACCACCCTGAACGTTCAGGGCAAGACCAAGCGTACCGTTCGCGGCCTGGGCAAGCGTAACGACTGGAAAAAAGCGTACATCGCTCTCCAGCCGGGCCAGGATCTCGATTTCGCAGCTGGCGCTGAGTAAAGGGGTGCATCATGGCAATCGTTAAATGCAAACCGACTTCCGCTGGTCGTCGTTTCGTCGTCAAGGTAGTGAACCAGGACCTGCACAAAGGTGCTCCGTTCGCTCCCCTGCTCGAGAAGAAGTCCAAGTCGGGCGGCCGTAACAACAACGGTCGCATCACCACCCGCCACATCGGTGGTGGTCACAAGCAGCACTATCGTCTGGTCGACTTCCGTCGCAACAAGGATGGCATTCCTGCCATCGTTGAACGCGTCGAATACGATCCGAACCGTACTGCTCACATCGCTCTGCTGAAATACGCGGACGGCGAGCGTCGTTACATCATCGCCCCCAAAGGCGTGGTGGCTGGCGATCAACTGATCTCCGGTATCGGCGCTCCGATCAAGGCCGGCAACAACATGCCGCTGCGCAACATTCCGGTTGGTAGCACCATCCACGGTATCGAACTGAAGCCTGGCAAAGGCGCTCAGATCGCTCGCTCCGCTGGCGCTTCGGCTCAGCTGGTTGCCCGTGAAGGTGCCTACGTAACCGTACGTCTGCGTTCCGGTGAGATGCGCAAAGTCCTGGCTGACTGCCGTGCGACCCTGGGTGAAGTCTCGAACTCCGAGCACAGCCTGCGTTCGCTGGGTAAAGCCGGTGCCAAACGCTGGCGTGGCGTTCGCCCGACCGTTCGTGGTGTTGCCATGAACCCGGTCGACCACCCGCACGGTGGTGGTGAAGGTCGTACCTCTGCTGGTCGTCATCCGGTGTCGCCGTGGGGTCTTCAGACCAAGGGTAAGAAGACTCGCGCGAACAAGCGTACCGACAACATGATCGTCCGTCGCCGCAAGTAAATAGAGGGATACGACAGTGCCACGTTCTCTGAAAAAAGGTCCTTTTATCGATCTTCACCTGCTGAAGAAGATCGAAGTGGCGGTGGAAAAGAACGACCGCAAGCCGATCAAGACCTGGTCGCGCCGTTCTATGATCATGCCGCACATGGTTGGTCTGACCATCGCTGTCCACAACGGCCGTCAACACGTGCCCGTTCTGGTCAACGAAGATATGGTCGGTCACAAACTCGGCGAGTTCGCTGCTACCCGCACTTATCGTGGGCACGCTGCGGACAAGAAAGCCAAGCGTTAAGGGGTAAGGAAGATGGAAGTAGCCGCTAAGCTCTCGGGCGCTCGTATCTCCGCCCAGAAAGCCCGCTTGGTCGCCGACCAGATCCGCGGGAAGAAGGTGGGCGACGCGCTCAACCTCCTGGCTTTCAGCAACAAGAAAGCCGCCGAGATCATGAAGAAAGTGCTGGAGTCGGCCGTTGCCAACGCCGAGCACAACGAAGGCGCCGATGTAGACGATCTCAAAGTCTCCACCGTCTTCGTCAACGAAGGTCGTTCGCTCAAGCGCATCATGCCGCGTGCCAAAGGCCGTGCTGATCGCATCGTCAAGCGGTCTTGCCATATCACTGTCAAGGTTGCGGACAAGTAACGGAGTCGATCAGATGGGTCAGAAAGTACATCCCAATGGCATCCGCCTGGGTATCGTCAAGGAGCACACCTCCGTTTGGTACGCAGATAAGCGCACTTACGCCGATTATCTGTTTGCCGACCTGAAGGTACGTGAGTATCTCCAAGACAAACTAAAAAGCGCGTCCGTCAGCCGTATCGACATCCATCGTCCGGCTCAGACTGCACGTATCACCATCCACACCGCTCGTCCCGGCATCGTGATCGGCAAGAAAGGTGAAGATGTTGAGAAACTGCGTCAGGACCTGACCAAGCAAATGGGTGTGCCGGTGCACATCAACATCGAAGAGATCCGCAAGCCGGAGCTCGACGGTATGCTGGTTGCGCAGAGCGTAGCTCAGCAGCTGGAGCGTCGCGTTATGTTCCGTCGCGCCATGAAGCGCGCTGTACAGAACGCCATGCGCATTGGTGCCAAAGGCATCAAGATCCAGGTAAGCGGTCGTCTGGGCGGCGCTGAAATCGCTCGTACCGAATGGTATCGCGAAGGTCGTGTGCCCCTGCACACCCTGCGTGCCGACATCGACTATGCAACCTACGAAGCGCACACCACCTACGGTGTGATCGGTGTGAAGGTTTGGATCTTCAAAGGCGAGGTCATTGGTGGCCGCCAGGAAGAGCTGAAGCCTGTAGCGCCCGCTCCTCGTAAAAAAGCTGCTAAGTAAGGAGTACGCAAATGCTGCAACCTAAGCGTACGAAGTTCCGCAAGCAAATGACCGGTCACAACCGTGGCCTGGCTCATCGCGGTTCCAAAGTCAGCTTCGGCGAGTTCGCCCTCAAGGCAACCAGCCGCGGCCGTCTCACCGCGCGTCAGATCGAGTCCGCACGTCGTGCGCTGACCCGTCACGTTAAGCGTGGCGGCAAGATCTGGATTCGCGTATTCCCCGACAAGCCTGTTACCAAGAAGCCCCTGGAAGTACGTATGGGTAAAGGTAAGGGCGGCGTCGAGTACTGGGTAGCCCAGATTCAACCGGGCAAGGTCCTGTACGAGATCGAGGGTGTATCCGAAGAGCTGGCGCGTGAGGCATTCGCCCTGGCTGCTGCAAAGCTGCCGCTCGCCACCTCCTTTGTTAAGCGGACGGTGATGTGATGAAAGCGAATGAACTTCGTGAAAAATCCGTTGAGCAGCTGAACGAGCAACTGCTCGGCCTGCTGCGCGACCAGTTCAATCTGCGCATGCAGAAAGCAACTGGCCAGTTGGGGCAGTCTCACCTGCTCTCGCAGGTTAAGCGCGACATCGCTCGCGTGAAAACTGTGCTCAACCAGCAAGCAGGTAAGTAATCATGGCTGAAGCTCAGAAAACCGTCCGTACGCTGACTGGCCGCGTCGTCAGCGACAAGATGGACAAGACCGTCACCGTTCTGATCGAGCGCCGCGTAAAGCACCCGATCTACGGCAAATACGTGAAGCGTTCGACCAAGCTGCACGCCCACGACGAAACCAATCAGTGCCGCATTGGTGACCTGGTCACCATTCGCGAGACCCGTCCTCTGGCCAAGACCAAGGCCTGGACTCTGGTTGATATCGTCGAGCGCGCGGTTGAAGTCTAAGGATCGGAGATAGAAGATGATTCAGACTCAATCCATGCTCGAAGTCGCTGATAACAGCGGCGCGCGTCGCGTAATGTGCATCAAGGTGCTCGGCGGTTCCCACCGCCGCTACGCCGGCATTGGCGACATCATCAAGGTCACCGTCAAGGAAGCAATTCCGCGTGGCAAGGTGAAGAAGGGCCAGGTAATGACTGCCGTGGTCGTTCGCACCAAGCACGGCGTACGTCGTACCGACGGTTCCATCATTCGCTTCGACGGCAACGCCGCCGTCCTGCTGAACAACAAGCAGGAGCCGATCGGCACCCGTATCTTCGGGCCCGTGACTCGTGAACTTCGTACTGAGAAGTTCATGAAGATCGTCTCCCTTGCCCCAGAAGTGCTGTAAGGAGTAGCCGTCATGCAAAAAATTCGTCGTGACGACGAAGTCATCGTCATTGCCGGCAAGGACAAGGGCAAGCGTGGCAAAGTGATCAAGGTTCTGGCTGATGACCGTCTGGTCGTTGGTGGTGTGAACCTGGTCAAGCGCCACACCAAGCCCAACCCCATGCTCAACCAGCAAGGCGGGATCGTCGAGAAGGAGGCGCCTCTGCACGTCTCCAACGTCGCCATCTTCAACGCTGAAACCAACAAGGCTGACCGCGTTGGTTTCAAAGTCGAAGACGGCAAGAAGATTCGTGTCTTCAAGTCGACCCAGAAACCGGTTCAGGCTTGAGGGAGCTAGGTAGATCACCATGGCACGATTGAAAGAAATTTATCGGAAGGAAATCGCTCCCAAGCTGAAGCAAGAGCTTCAGCTGGCGAACGTGATGGAAGTTCCGCGCGTTACCAAAATCACCCTGAACATGGGTCTTGGCGAAGCTGTCGGCGACAAGAAAGTCATCGAGAGCGCCGTAGCTGATCTGGAAAAGATCGCGGGTCAGAAGCCGGTTGTGACTTACGCTCGTAAGTCCATCGCTGGTTTCAAGATTCGTGAAGGCTGGCCGATCGGCGTGAAAGTCACCCTGCGTGGCGATCGCATGTACGAGTTCCTGGACCGTCTGCTGTCGATCTCTCTGCCGCGCGTTCGTGACTTCCGCGGTCTGAACGCCAAGTCCTTCGACGGCCGTGGCAACTACAGCATGGGCGTCAAAGAGCAGATCATCTTCCCGGAAATCGATTACGACAAGATCGATGCCCTCCGCGGTATGGATATCACTCTGACCACCACCGCGCGTTCGGATGATGAGGGTCGTGCACTGCTGCGCGCCTTCAAATTCCCGTTCCGCAACTGATTGGAGTAGGACCATGGCTAAAGAGAGCATGAAGAACCGTGAGCTGAAGCGTCAGCAAACGGTAGCCAAGTACGCCAAAAAGCGTGCCGAGCTGAAAGCGATCATCGCTAATCCGAGCACTTCCGCAGAAGACCGTTGGAATGCCCAGGTCGCCCTTCAGAAGCAACCGCGTGACGCGAGCGCCAGCCGCCTGCGTAACCGTTGCCGCCTGACCGGTCGTCCGCACGGTTACTACCGCAAGTTCGGCCTGAGCCGTAACAAGCTGCGTGAAGCAGCAATGCGCGGTGACGTACCGGGCCTGGTGAAAGCCAGCTGGTAAGTGCTAGACGGGGTCGGCAACGACTCCGTTGATCGCTTTGCGAAGCAAGCCCCCATGTGGGGCTTGATTCGTTTTTAAGCGATCTCTAGAATACCCGGCTCCCCCGAGTCCGGGTTTTAGTTCGTCCGGCGTTTTGAGGGCGAGTTGTGAAGTTGAAGGCTTATCTTTTGTATCAGGAGCATTAAGCCCATGAGTATGCAGGACCCGTTAGCAGACATGCTAACTCGCATCCGTAATGCCCAGATGGCTGAGAAGACCGTCGTGAGCATGCCGTCTTCCAAGCTGAAAGCGGCAGTCGCCAAAGTCCTCAAGGACGAAGGCTACATTGCGGATTTCCAAGTCACCGCCGAGGCCAAGCCTCTGCTGTCGATCGAGCTGAAGTACTTCGAAGGCAAGCCTGTCATCGAGGAAGTGAAGCGAATCAGCCGTCCTGGCCTGCGCCAGTACAAATCCGTAGACCAGCTGCCGAAAGTTCGTGGCGGCCTGGGCGTTTCGATCGTCTCCACCAACAAAGGTGTGATGACTGACCGTGCTGCCCGTGCCGCTGGCGTCGGTGGCGAAGTGCTCTGCACTGTGTTCTAAGGGGAATCAGCATGTCTCGCGTTGCTAAGAACCCCGTCATTCTGCCCGCTGGCGTTGAAATCAAGCTGGCTGGTCAGGAACTTTCGATCAAGGGTGCCAAAGGCGCTCTCGAGCTGAAAGTACATCCGTCCGTCGAAGTCATTCAGGACAACGGTGAGCTGCGTTTCGCTGCGCGTAACGGCGACCAGCAGACCCGTGCCATGGCCGGTACTACCCGTGCTCTGGTCAACAACATGGTAATCGGCGTCAGCCAGGGCTTCGAGCGCAAGCTCCAGCTGGTTGGTGTTGGTTACAAGGCGCAGGCCAAAGGCCAAGTGCTGTCCCTGGCTCTCGGCTTCTCCCACCCGGTTGATTACGAACTGCCTGCCGGCATCGTCGCGGAAACCCCCAGCCAGACCGACATCCTGATCAAGGGTATCGACAAGCAGCTGGTCGGCCAGGTTGCCGCGGAAATCCGCGACTTCCGTCCGCCGGAGCCGTACAAAGGCAAGGGCGTGCGTTACGCCGACGAAGTCGTCCTTCGTAAAGAAGCCAAGAAGAAGTAGGGCATAGCAAATGAGCGTCAAGAAAGAAACCCGTCTGCGCCGCGCTCGCAAGGCTCGCCTGAAGATGCGCGAACTGGAAGCCGTACGCCTCTGCGTGTACCGCTCCTCCCAGCACATCTACGCCCAGGTCATTGCAGCCGACGGCGGCAAGGTCCTGGCCAGCGCCTCGACCCTGGACAAAGAACTGCGCGAAGCTGCCACCGGCAACGTCGACGCAGCCAAGAAAGTTGGTCAACTGGTCGCGGAACGCGCCAAGGCTGCCGGCGTCACTCAGGTGGCGTTCGACCGTTCTGGCTTCAAGTACCACGGTCGTATCAAGGCCCTGGCTGATGCCGCTCGTGAAGGCGGTCTGGAGTTCTAAGTTATGGCAAACAACGATCAAAAGCGCGACGAAGGCTACATCGAGAAGCTGGTTCAAGTGAACCGCGTCGCCAAAACCGTAAAAGGTGGCCGTATCTTCGCCTTCACCGCGCTGACCGTGGTTGGCGATGGCAAGGGCCGTGTTGGCTTCGGTCGTGGCAAGGCGCGGGAAGTGCCTGCCGCTATCCAGAAGGCAATGGAAGCTGCTCGCCGCAACATGATCCAGGTTGATCTGAACGGCACTACCCTGCAGTACCCGACCAAGTCCGCCCATGGCGCCTCCAAGGTGTACATGCAGCCGGCTTCCGAAGGTACCGGCATCATCGCCGGCGGCGCCATGCGCGCTGTCCTGGAAGTTGCTGGTGTGCAGAACGTTCTGGCGAAGTGCTACGGCTCCACCAATCCGGTGAACGTGGTCTACGCAACCTTCAAGGGCCTGAAGAACATGCAGTCCCCTGAGTCGGTAGCGGCCAAGCGTGGCAAGAGCGTCGAGGAGATTCTCTAACCATGGCAACTGTCAAAGTTACCCTGATCAAGAGCCTGAACGGCCGTCTGGCCAATCACAAGGCTTGCGTCAAAGGCCTCGGCCTGCGTCGCATTAATCACACCGTCGAAGTTCAGGACACTCCTGAAAACCGCGGCATGATTAACAAGGCCTACTACCTGCTGCGTGTGGAGGGTTAATCCATGCAACTGAACGATCTGCGTTCCGCGCCGGGTGCCCGTCGCGAAAAGCACCGTCCGGGCCGTGGCATCGGTAGCGGTCTGGGCAAGACTGGTGGCCGTGGTCACAAAGGTCAAACCTCCCGCTCCGGTGGCTCCATCGCTCCGGGCTTCGAGGGTGGTCAGCAACCGCTGCACCGTCGTCTGCCGAAGTTCGGCTTCAACTCGCTGAAAGCCATGGATCGCGCAGAAGTGCGCACTTCCGAACTGGCCAAGGTCGAGGGTGATGTCGTAACCGTGCAGTCCCTGAAGGATGCCAACGTGATTAACCAGAACGTACAGCGTGTGAAAGTCATGCTGTCGGGCGACGTTACTCGCGCAGTCACCCTGAAAGGCATCGGCGCCACCAAGGGCGCTCGTGCGGCTATCGAAGCAGCTGGCGGCAAAATCGAGGACTAAATGGCTAAGCAAGGTGCTCTCTCTGCGCTGAGCAACGGTGGTGGTTTGTCCGAGCTCTGGGCACGTCTGCGTTTCCTGTTCCTGGCGATCATCGTCTATCGGATCGGCGCGCATATCCCAGTCCCGGGCATCAACCCCGATCGCTTGGCGGCACTGTTCCGGCAGAACGAGGGGACCATTCTTAGCCTCTTCAACATGTTTTCCGGCGGCGCGCTGGAGCGCATGAGTATCTTTGCACTGGGGATCATGCCGTACATCTCGGCATCGATCATCATGCAGCTCATGACCGCTATCAGCCCGCAGCTGGAGCAGTTGAAGAAAGAGGGTGAGTCTGGGCGTCGCAAGATCAGCCAGTACACCCGCTACGCAACTCTCGTCCTGGCACTCGTCCAGGCCATTGGCATGTCCATTGGTCTGGGTAGCCAGGGCGTGGCCTTCTCCAACGACTTCGGCTTCTACTTCGTGTCGGTCACCACCTTCGTGGCGGGTGCACTGTTCATGATGTGGCTGGGTGAGCAGATCACCGAGCGGGGTGTCGGCAACGGCATCTCCATGTTGATCTTCTCCGGTATCGTCGCAGGCCTGCCCCGAGCAATCGGTCAGTCCTTCGAGTCCGCGCGTCAAGGTGACATCAACATCTTCGCCCTGATCGCCATCGGCCTGCTGGCCGTGGCCATCATCGCGTTCGTGGTGTTCATCGAGCGTGGTCAGCGTCGTATCGCCGTGCATTACGCCAAGCGCCAGCAAGGTCGCAAGGTGTTTGCCGCCCAAACGAGCCATCTGCCGCTGAAAGTGAACATGGCGGGTGTAATCCCTGCGATCTTCGCCAGCAGCATCCTGCTGTTCCCGGCATCCCTGGGTGCCTGGTTCGGTCAGTCGGAAGGCCTGGGTTGGCTGCAGGACGTCGCGCAAGCGATCGCTCCTGGTCAGCCGCTGAACATTCTGCTGTTTAGTGCAGGGATCGTTTTCTTCTGCTTCTTCTACACAGCGCTGATGTTCAACCCGAAGGACGTGGCGGAAAACCTCAAGAAGTCCGGTGCATTTATTCCGGGTATTCGTCCGGGCGAACAGTCGGCTCGCTACATTGATGGCGTTCTGACCCGTTTGACCATGTTCGGTGCCCTGTACATGACGGCTGTGTGCCTGCTGCCCCAGTTCCTGGTCGTAGCTGCCCACGTACCGTTCTACCTTGGCGGGACCTCGTTGCTGATCGTGGTCGTGGTTGTGATGGACTTTATGGCTCAAGTACAATCGCACCTCGTTTCGCACCAGTACGAATCCCTCATGAAGAAAGCCAACCTGAAGGGCTATGGCAGCGGTCTGCTGCGCTGACCCGTAAGGTTCGAGGAGTCACTGATGAAAGTTCGTGCATCGGTTAAGAAGCTGTGCCGTAACTGCAAGATCGTCCGTCGCGAAGGCGTCGTTCGTGTGATCTGCAGCTCGGAGCCGCGTCACAAGCAGCGCCAAGGCTGAGTGTGAACCACGCGTTATAACCCGGCAGCTAGTGTGCTGCCGGGTTGATTATTTGTTTTTACAGCGCTAATATCCGCGCCCTTTCTTGGCTCCCTGGGCGCCGGGTAGCTGTCAATTGGAGTTTTTCTGAATGGCCCGTATTGCAGGCGTAAACATTCCGGATAACAAGCACACTGTTATCTCGCTGACCTACATCTATGGTGTTGGTCGCACTACCGCACAGAGCATCTGTGCAGCCACCGGCATCAGCCCGGCTGTAAAGATCAAAGAGCTGAGCGAAGAGCAGATTGATTCGCTGCGTACCGAGGTGGCCAAGCTGACCACCGAAGGTGACCTGCGTCGCGAAATCAACATGAACATCAAGCGTCTGATGGACCTCGGTTGCTACCGCGGTCTGCGTCATCGTCGTGGTCTGCCGGTTCGCGGTCAGCGCACCAAGACCAACGCGCGCACCCGTAAGGGCCCGCGTAAGCCGATCCGCAAGTAATCGCTTAGGAATCTAGTCATGGCAAAACCTGCTGCTCGTCCTCGCAAGAAAGTCAAAAAGACGGTGGTCGACGGGATCGCGCATATCCACGCGTCCTTCAACAACACCATCGTTACCATCACTGATCGTCAGGGCAACGCTCTGTCCTGGGCTACCTCCGGTGGTTCGGGCTTCCGCGGCTCGCGTAAGAGCACCCCGTTCGCTGCCCAGGTAGCGGCCGAGCGTGCCGGCCAGGCTGCTCTGGAATACGGTCTGAAGAACCTTGACGTAAACGTCAAAGGCCCGGGCCCGGGTCGCGAGTCGGCTGTTCGTGCGCTGAATGCCTGCGGTTACAAGATCGCCAGCATCACCGACGTAACCCCGATCCCGCATAACGGCTGCCGTCCGCCGAAAAAGCGTCGCGTGTAATAGGAGACAGTGAGAAATGGCTCGTTACATTGGTCCCAAGTGCAAACTGTCCCGCCGCGAAGGCACTGACCTCTTCCTGAAGAGCGGCGTTCGTGCCCTCGACTCGAAGTGCAAGGCAGAACAAGTTCCCGGCCAGCATGGTCAGCGTCGTGGTCGCCTGTCCGACTACGGTCTGCAGCTGCGCGAGAAACAAAAAGTTCGCCGCATCTACGGCGTTCTGGAACGTCAATTCCGTGGCTACTATCAGGAAGCGTCCCGCCGCAAGGGCTCCACAGGTGAAAACCTGCTGCAGCTGCTTGAGTGCCGTCTGGACAACGTCGTCTACCGTATGGGCTTCGGTTCCACTCGTTCCGAATCCCGTCAGCTGGTGTCCCACAAGACCATCAGCGTCAACGGTCAGACCGTAAACGTACCGTCCTACCAGGTCAAAGCTGGTGATGTGGTTGCTGTTCGCGAGAAATCGAAGAACCAGCTGCGTATCGCCCAAGCTCTGGACCTGTGCGCCCAGCGCGGTCGCGTTGAGTGGGTCGACGTGGACACCGACAAGAAAGCTGGCACCTTCAAAAGTGTCCCGGCTCGTGCCGATCTGTCCGCCGACATCAACGAAAACCTGATTGTCGAGCTCTACTCCAAGTAAGGGCTAGAAAATAGGTGCATCCATGCAGAGTTCGGTAAATGAGTTCCTGACCCCCCGCCACATCGATGTGCAGGTGGTCAGCCAAACCCGCGCCAAGATCACCCTCGAGCCCCTCGAGCGTGGTTTCGGCCATACCCTGGGCAACGCGCTGCGTCGCATCCTGTTGTCCTCCATGCCCGGCTGCGCAGTAGTCGAGGCCGAGATCGACGGCGTACTCCACGAGTACTCCGCCATCGAAGGTGTACAGGAAGACGTCATCGAGATCCTGCTCAACCTGAAAGGCCTGGCTATCAAGCTGCACGGTCGTGACGAAGTGACGCTGACCCTGGCGAAAAAGGGCTCGGGTGTGGTGACCGCTGCCGATATTCAGCTGGATCATGATGTCGAGATCGTCAACGGTGACCATGTTATCGCCCACCTGGCCGATAACGGCGCGCTGAACATGAAGCTGAAAGTCGCTCGTGGCCGTGGCTACGAGCCGGCTGATGCCCGCTCGAGCGATGAAGACGAAAGCCGTAGCATTGGCCGTCTTCAGCTCGATGCCTCGTTCAGCCCCGTACGTCGTGTTGCCTACGTGGTCGAGAACGCCCGTGTCGAACAGCGTACCAACCTGGACAAGCTGGTCCTCGATCTGGAAACCAACGGCACCCTGGACCCTGAAGAGGCTATTCGTCGCGCCGCTACCATCCTGCAACAGCAGCTGGCAGCGTTCGTGGACCTCAAAGGCGACAGCGAGCCTGTTGTTGAAGAGCAGGAAGACGAGATCGATCCGATCCTGCTGCGTCCGGTCGATGACCTTGAGCTGACCGTCCGTTCGGCCAACTGCCTGAAGGCAGAGAACATCTACTACATCGGTGACCTGATTCAGCGCACCGAAGTAGAGCTGCTCAAAACGCCGAACCTGGGTAAGAAGTCCCTGACCGAAATCAAGGACGTTCTGGCCTCTCGCGGTCTGTCCCTCGGTATGCGCCTCGACAACTGGCCGCCGGCAAGTCTCAAGAAAGACGACAAGGCTACTGCCTGATCGTCGTAGCTACCGAACGTAAAGTTTGGAAAGGAATTGAACCATGCGCCATCGTAAAAGTGGTCGTCACCTGAGCCGCACCAGCGCGCACCGCAAGGCTATGTTCCAGAACATGGCTGTGTCGCTCTTCGAACACGAACTGATCAAAACCACCCTGCCCAAGGCCAAGGAACTGCGTCGCGTTGCCGAGCCGCTGATCACCCTGGCTAAAGTGGATAGCGTTGCCAACCGTCGTCTCGCTTTCGACCGTACCCGTTCGAAAGAAGCCGTAGGCAAGCTGTTCAACGAACTGGGCAAGCGCTACGCCAACCGTCCGGGCGGCTACCTGCGCATCCTGAAGTGCGGCTTCCGTGCCGGCGACAATGCCCCCATGGCATACGTCGAACTGATTGACCGCGCTGTTGGCGGCCAAGCAGTAGAAGCTGCAGAGTAAGGTTTACCCCTTACTTATAAGAAACCGGGCCTTGTGCCCGGTTTTTTATCGCCTATTGAAAAGTTTTTCTCTATCGATCAGCCCGAATCAATTAATTGGCTGATCCATGCCCTTGTCACCGATCCTTAACGACGTCGACTTCTACTGCTTGCTGAGCTGGATCAACAGCCACCAAGCCGATGGAGGCGCTTAATTGTCCGATTGGGATGTCGGGCCGCGCTCACCGCCATGGTGATCCGCCGGCCTTCGAACACCCCGCCGTTGAGGAGAGTAACGATGAGCGACAACACCCGCCTGACGACCGCTGCCGGAGCGCCGGTCGCCGATAACCAGAACGTCCAGACCGCCGGCCCGCGGGGCCCGATGCTGCTGCAGGACGTCTGGTTTCTGGAGAAACTGGCGCACTTCGATCGCGAAGTGATTCCTGAGCGCCGCATGCATGCCAAAGGCTCCGCCGCCTACGGCACCTTCACCGTCACCCACGACATCACCCGGTACAGCCGCGCCAAGCTGTTCTCCGAGGTCGGCAAGCAGACCCCGCTGTTCTTGCGCTTCTCCACCGTGGCTGGCGAGCGCGGTGCGGCGGATGCCGAGCGCGATATCCGCGGCTTCGCCATGAAGTTCTACACCGAGGAAGGCAACTGGGACCTGGTGGGCAACAACACCCCGGTCTTCTACTTCCGTGACCCGTTGAAATTCCCCGACCTGAACCACGTGGTGAAACGCGATCCGCGCACCAACCTGCGCAACGCCACGCTGAAGTGGGACTTCTTCTCGCACCTGCCAGAAGCGCTGCACCAGCTGACCATCGACTTCGGCGACCGAGGCCTGCCGCGCAGCTACCGTCACGTGCATGGCTTCGGTAGCCATACCTTCAGCTTCATCAACTCCGGCAACGAGCGCTTCTGGGTCAAGTTCCACTTCAAGACTCAGCAGGGCATCGAGAACCTGAGCAACGAAGAAGCTGCCAAGCTGGTCGGTGCCGACCGCGAAAGCTCGCAGCGTGACCTCTACGACGCCATCGAGCGCGGTGATTTCCCGCGCTGGAAGATGTACGTGCAGGTGATGCCGGAGAAGGAAGCGGCGACCTACCGCTTCAATCCGTTCGACCTGACCAAGGTCTGGCCGCACGGCGACTACCCGCTGATCGAAGTGGGCTACTTCGAGCTCAACCGTAATCCGGCGAACTACTTCGCCGAGGTCGAGCAGTCCGCCTTCAGCCCGGCGAACATCGTCCCCGGTATTGGCTTCTCGCCGGACAAGATGCTCCAGGGCCGCCTGTTCTCCTACGGCGACGCGCACCGCTACCGCCTGGGCGTGAACCACCACCAGATCCCGGTGAACGCCG
The DNA here is from genome assembly GCF_030462585.1 of Pseudomonas sp. CAN1. Classification (GTDB taxonomy): domain Bacteria; phylum Pseudomonadota; class Gammaproteobacteria; order Pseudomonadales; family Pseudomonadaceae; genus Pseudomonas. Next base: position 31,874 of record NZ_JASMRU010000003.1, read on the forward strand.
CGCGCAACAACCCGCGCATCTACCACCGCGACGGCGCCATGCGGGTGGACGGCAACAACGGCGACATGACCGTCACCTACGAACCGAACAGCTTCAACCAGTGGCAGGAGCAGCCGGATTACTCCGAGCCGCCGCTGACCCTGGAAGGCAGCGCGGATCACTGGAACCACCGCGTCGACGGCGACTACTTCAGCCAGCCCGCCGCGCTGTTCCGCCTGTTCGACGAAGCCCAGCGCCAGCGTCTGTACGAGAACATCGCCGGTGACATGGCGGGCGTGCCTGAAAGCATCCAGCGTCGCCAACTCGGCCTGTTCCTGCAGATCGACCCGGCCTACGGCGAAGGCGTCGCCAAGGCGCTGGGTCTGAAGCTCGACTAAGCTCAAAACGCACCACCAGCCGCCCTCTTCGGAGGGCGGTTGTGTTTCCGGTGCTTGACCTCGGTCATGGCCAGTCGCGACCATAGCGCCGTTTAATTCGCTGTCACGTCCCAGGGAGAAGGCTGATGCAAGGCCACGCCGAGGTTATCGATTATCTCAACACGCTGCTGACCGGTGAGCTGGCCGCTCGCGACCAGTACTTCATCCACTCGCGCATGTACGAGGACTGGGGCTTCACCAAGCTCTACGAGCGCCTCAACCATGAAATGGAAGAGGAAACCCAGCACGCCGACGCACTGCTGCGCCGCATCCTGCTGCTCGAAGGCACCCCGCGCATGCGCCCGGACGACATCCACCCGGGCAAGACCGTGCCGGAGATGCTGGAAGCCGACCTGAAGCTGGAGCGCCACGTACGCGCCGCCCTGGCCAAGGGCATCGCCCTGTGCGAGAAGCACAAGGACTTCGTCACCCGCGACATCCTGCGCGTGCAGCTGACCGATACCGAGGAAGACCACGCGTACTGGCTGGAGCAGCAGCTCGGTCTGATCCAGAAGATGGGCCTGGAGAACTATCTGCAATCGCAGATCTGATCCATAGCTCCGCTTCGTCAAAGCCCCCGGCGCTCGTGCTCCGGGGGCTTTTGCTTTTTGTAGGAGGGAGGGGGACGCCCAGTCCTTGCTCGCGAACAGAGTTATCCGGTAACTCCAGCTTGGAGCTGTTCGCGAGCAAGCTCGCTCCTACGAAGAGCCCACAAAAAAGCCCCTGCGCCGGTGTGGGCAGCAGGGGCTTTTTTCATACCGGTACGGATCAGGCCCGATCGCGCTCCAGCAGCGGCTTGAGGAAGTGCCCGGTGTGCGACACCGCCAGCTCCGCGACCTGCTCCGGCGTGCCGGTGGCGATGATCTGGCCGCCCTTGGAGCCGCCCTCGGGGCCGAGGTCGACCAGCCAGTCGGCGGTCTTGATCACGTCCAGGTTGTGCTCGATCACCACCACGGTGTTGCCGTGGTCGCGCAGGCGGTGCAGCACGTCGAGCAGTTGCTGGATATCCGCGAAGTGCAGGCCGGTGGTCGGTTCGTCGAGGATGTACAGGGTCTTGCCGGTATCGCGCTTGGACAGCTCGCGGGACAGCTTGACCCGCTGGGCCTCGCCGCCGGACAGCGTGGTCGCGCTTTGCCCCAGCTTGATGTACGACAGACCGACGTCCATCAGCGTCTGCAGCTTGCGGGCGATGGCCGGCACGGCGTCGAAGAACGCGCGGGCGTCCTCGATGGTCATGTCCAGCACCTCGGTGATGCTCTTGCCCTTGTAGCGGACTTCCAGGGTCTCGCGGTTGTAACGCTTGCCCTTGCAGACGTCGCAGGGGACGTAGATGTCCGGCAGGAAGTGCATTTCCACCTTGATCACGCCATCGCCCTGGCAGGCCTCGCAGCGGCCACCCTTGACGTTGAACGAGAAGCGCCCCGGACCGTAGCCGCGCGAGCGGGCTTCCGGCACGCCGGCGAACAGCTCGCGGATCGGCGTGAACAGCCCGGTGTAGGTCGCCGGGTTGGAGCGCGGGGTGCGGCCGATCGGGCTCTGGTCGATGTCCACCACCTTGTCCAGGTGCTGCAGGCCGTCGAACGAGTCGTAGGGCGCGACTTCCAGGGTGGTGGCGCCGTTCAGCGCGGTGGCGGTGATCGGGAACAGGGTGTTGTTGATCAGCGTCGACTTGCCCGAGCCGGACACGCCGGTGATGCAGGTGAACAGGCCGACCGGGATTTCCAGGTTGACGTTCTGCAGGTTGTTGCCGCGGGCGCCCTTGAGCTTGAGCAGCTGCTTCTTGTTGCGCGGGGTGCGCTCGGCGGGTACGACGATCTTGGTGCGGCCTGACAGGTAGGCGCCGGTGACCGAGTCCGGATGGTCCATGACCTGTTGCGGCGTGCCTTCGGCAACAATCTGCCCGCCGTGCACGCCGGCGCCGGGACCGATGTCGACGACGTAGTCGGCGAGGCGGATGGCGTCCTCGTCGTGCTCGACCACGATCACCGTGTTGCCCAGGTTGCGCAGGTGGGTGAGGGTGCCCAGCAGGCGCTCGTTGTCGCGCTGGTGCAGGCCGATGGAGGGTTCGTCGAGGATGTACATGACGCCCACCAGGCCGGCGCCAATCTGGCTGGCCAGGCGGATGCGCTGGGCCTCGCCGCCGGACAGGGTGTCGGCGCTGCGGTCCAGGGTCAGATAATCCAGGCCGACGTTGACCAGGAACTGCAGGCGCTCGCGGATCTCCTTGAGGATCTTCGAGGCGATCTCGCCGCGGCGGCCGGTGAGGGTCAGGCTCTCGGCGTACTCACAGGCGGTGCCCACCGGCATCGAGGTGATCGCCGGCAGGGTCTTGTCGCCGACCCACACGTGGCGCGCTTCGCGGCGCAGGCGGGTGCCGTGGCAGTCCGGACAGGGCTGGGTGCTGAGGAACTTGGCCAGTTCCTCGCGTACGGTGGCCGACTCGGTTTCGCGGTAGCGGCGTTCCAGGTTCGGCAGAATGCCCTCGAACGGGTGCGCGCGCTTGACGATGTCGCCGCGGTCGTTGAGGTAGCGGAACTCGACGTTCTCGCGGCCCGAGCCGTTGAGGATGAACTTCTGGTGATCCGCATCGATGTCCTGGAAGGGCTCTTCGAGGCTGAAGCCGAAGTGCGCGGCCAGCGAGCCGAGCATCTGGAAGTAGTAGACGTTGCGCCGGTCCCAGCCGCGGATCGCGCCTTCGGCCAGGGTCAGCTCGCCGTTGACCACCCGACGCGCGTCGAAGAACTGCTTCACGCCCAGGCCATCGCAGGTCGGGCAGGCGCCGGCCGGGTTGTTGAAGGAGAACAGCTTGGGTTCCAGCTCGCTGATGGAGTGGCCGCAGATCGGGCAGGCGAAGCGGGCGGAGAAGATCATCTCTTCGCCTTCTTCATCATCCATCGGGGCGACGAGAGCGATGCCGTCAGCCAGGTTGATCGCCGTCTCGAACGATTCCGCCAGGCGCTGCTGCAGGTCGCCACGCACCTTGAAGCGGTCGACCACGATGTCGATGGAGTGCTTGAACTTCTTGTCCAGCTTGGGCACTTCATCCAGCTCGTAGAGCTTGCCGTTGACGCGGGCGCGGACGAAGCCCTGGGCGCGCATTTCCTCGAACACCGCCAGGTGCTCGCCCTTGCGCTCGCGGATCACCGGGGCCAGCAGCATCAGCTTGCGGCCTTCGGGCAGGGCCAGCACCTGGTCGACCATCTGGCTGACGGTCTGGGCTTCCAGCGGGATGTCGTGGTCCGGGCAGCGCGGAATACCCACGCGGGCATAGAGCAGGCGCAGGTAGTCGTAGATCTCGGTGATGGTGCCCACAGTGGAGCGCGGGTTGTGGGAGGTGGATTTCTGCTCGATGGAGATGGCCGGCGACAGGCCTTCGATGGTGTCGACGTCGGGCTTTTCCATCATCGAGAGGAACTGCCGGGCGTAGGCCGACAGGGATTCCACGTAGCGGCGCTGGCCCTCGGCGTAGAGGGTGTCGAAAGCCAGGGAAGATTTGCCGGAACCCGACAGGCCGGTGATCACGATCAGCTTGTCGCGCGGCAGGGTCAGGTCGATGTTCTTCAGGTTGTGGGTACGTGCCCCACGGATGAGGATCTTGTCCACTGCGGCCTCGCATGGCGGGCGAAAACTATCGATTATACGGGGCGTTTCCGGCACGCGGCAAAGTAGCGCGTGTGTGCCCTTGGACCGTTGGGCTGGTAGAATGCGCGGCTATTTTTCGGCGTTGGCGACAACCGGCCCTGCAAGGCCCGGATGGCGCGATGCCACGGGGGCAATCCAGCGCATTCCCGTTATTCGTCTTTTCATGAGGGGCCTATGCACGATTCCCACACTGAGCGCATGAGTGGCACCGAAACCCGCGCGGCCGCTGGCCTGTCCCTGGTCTTCGCATTCCGCATGCTCGGCATGTTCATGGTCCTGCCGGTGCTCGCCACCTACGGCCAGGACCTGGCCGGCGCCACCCCGGCACTGATCGGCCTGGCCATCGGTGCCTACGGCCTGACCCAGGCTATCCTGCAGATTCCGCTGGGCACCCTGTCCGACCGCATCGGCCGCCGGCCGATCATCGTCGTCGGCCTGCTGGTGTTCGCCGCCGGTGCCGCGCTGGCGGCCAACGCCGACTCCATCTGGGGCATCATCGCCGGCCGCGTCCTGCAGGGCGCCGGGGCGATCTCCGCGGCGGTGATGGCGATGCTTTCCGACCTCACCCGCGAGCAGCACCGCACCAAGGCCATGGCCATGATTGGCATGAGCATTGGTGTGTCCTTCGCGGTAGCGATGGTCGCAGGGCCGGTGCTGACCCACTGGTTCGGCCTGCACGGGCTGTTCTGGTTCACCGCCGGCATGGCCCTGGTGGGCATGCTGATCATCCTGTTCTTCGTGCCGACGCCCGACCACCGCATGCAGCATCGCGAATCCAGCGTCGCCAAGCAGTCGCTGCTGCCGACCCTGAAGAACGGCGAGCTGCTGCGCCTGGATGCCGGCATCCTGGTGCTCCACGCGATCCTCATGGCCAGCTTCGTCGCCCTGCCGCTGGCACTGGTGGAGCGCGCCGGGCTGCCCAAGGAAGAACACTGGTGGGTCTACCTGACCGCACTGCTGGTGGGCTTCTTCGGCATGGTTCCGTTCATCATCTACGCCGAGAAGAAGCGTCAGATGAAGCGCGTGCTGACCGGCGCCGTGGCGACCCTGATGCTCTGCGAACTGTTCTTCTGGGAGTTCGGCAACAGCCTCAAGGAACTGGTGTTCGGCATCATCGTCTACTTCACCGCGTTCAACCTGCTGGAGGCCTCGCTGCCTTCGCTGGTGAGCAAGGTTTCGCCGGCCGGCGGCAAGGGCACGGCGATGGGCGTGTACTCCACCAGCCAGTTCCTCGGCGCCGCCGTAGGCGGCATCCTGGGCGGCTGGATGTTCCAGCACGGCGGGCTCGACGGGGTGTTCATCGGCTGCGCGGTGCTGGCTGCCATCTGGCTGGCGATTGCTGTTACCATGCGCGAACCGCCTTATGTAACAAGTATTCGCCTGCCTCTGTCCGATGAGGCGCTGCGCGATGCTTCGTTGGTTGAGCGTTTCAAGGCATTGCCCGGTGTGAGCGATGTGATGGTGGTCGCTGAAGAAGCGGCCGCTTATGTCAAAGTGGATTCCCAACAAGTTGATCGCACGTCCCTCGAGCGCCTCGCCGGCGCCGAGCAGGCGACGTGCTGAAGCCTTTAGGAGAGCGTCATGGCCCGTGGGGTTAACAAAGTCATTCTGGTCGGTAACGTTGGTGGCGATCCGGAAACCCGCTACATGCCCAACGGCAACGCGGTGACCAACGTCACCCTGGCCACCAGCGAGAGCTGGAAGGACAAGCAGACCGGCCAGCAGCAGGAGCGTACCGAGTGGCACCGCGTGGTGTTCTTCGGTCGCCTGGCGGAAATCGTCGCCGAGTACGTGCGCAAGGGTTCGCAGATCTACGTCGAAGGCAGCCTGCGCACCCGCAAGTGGCAGGGTCAGGACGGCCAGGACAAGTACACCACCGAAATCGTGGTCGACATCAACGGCAACATGCAGCTGCTGGGCGGCCGTCCGGGCGCCGGTGGTGACGACGCCCCGCGCGCTCCCCGCGAGCCGCAGCAGCAGCGTCCGCAGCAGGCCCAGCGTCCTGCGCCGCAGCAGCAGTCCCAGCCCGCGCCGCAACCGGCTCCGGACTACGACAGCTTCGACGACGATATCCCGTTCTAAGCCGAACGGATCGTCACCAAGAGCGCAGCCTTCGAGCTGCGCTTTTGCGTTTCTGGGACGCTCGTTTTGGCGAATGCCGGTAAAAGTCTTTATCGAAAGCGAGTATTTAATTAGCTAGCTAATTAAATGATTCTGGAATTGCCTTGATGTACGGCAAAACCGGAGAAGAAAAGACATGAGCATTACAGTGACCGAGCGTGACGACGACCATAAATCCCGCGAGTTCCGCGCCCATGGCGGGCGTTGCTGGGATGTGCACCAGGAAGGCCAGCTGGTCGGCATCTTCCATACCGAAGGCGAGGCGCAGGCCTACCGTGTTTCCCTGGAGCTGGAGGCGCGCTACCGCCACGCGGCGGACTTCTAATACGAGAAAGCCCCGTGGCGACGGCCGCGCCACGGGGCTTTTCAGTTTGGATTGTCGGTAGGGCGAATAACCTGGAACAGGTTATCCGCCGGCCTCTTTTGCGGCGGATAACGCTGGCGCGTTATGCGCCCTACGTAGCTTTCGGCAAGTCTGTTCGCGAGCAAGCTCGCTCCTACGAAAAAGCGCTGTCCGGATGGCGATCAGAACTGGTAGTTCACCGTCGCGGTGACGTTGCGCTTCTCGCCGAAGTAGCAGAAGTCCAGGCTGTAGCAGGACGCCACGTAGTCCTTGTCCAGCAGGTTGTTGGCGTTGAGGCTGACGTCCAGGCCCTTCAGGCCGACGCGGGACAGGTCGTAGCCGATGCGGGCATCCACCAGGGTGTAGTCCGGCACGCGCAGGGTATTTTCCTTGTCCGCCCAGGTCTCGCCGACGTAGCGGGCGCCACCGCCGAGTGTCAGGCCGTCCAGCGGGCCGGCGTTGAAGCCGTAGTCGGCCCACAGCGAGGCCATGTGCTTGGGCGCCTGGTTCGGGGTATGGCCTTGGTTGCCGTCCAGCGACTTGGTGTAGGTGATGTCGGTGTAGGTGTAGCTGCCGAGCACCTTGAGGTTGTCGGTGACCTGGGTGTGGGCTTCCAGCTCCAGGCCCTGGGAGCGCACTTCACCCACGGAGGTGTAGAAGTTGTCCTGCGGTTCCTTCGAGGCGACGTTCTCCTGGGTGATGTGGAAGATCGACGCGGTGTACAGGCTGCGGCTGCCCTCGGGCTGGAACTTCAGGCCGGCTTCCCACTGCTTGCCCTCGGTCGGCTCCAGCGGCGTGCCGGACTGGTCGGAGTAGGCGTTGGGGTTGAACGACTCGGAGTAGCTGATGTACGGCGCGATGCCGTTGTCGAAGAGGTACAGCGCGCCGATGCGGCCGGTGAATTTCTTCCAGTCGTCGTCGGCCTTGCTGCCGCTGCTGCGGTTCTTGTCCTCGACCGTCACCCAGTCCTCGCGCATGCCCAGGGAGAAGCGCCAGTTGTCGATGTCGATCAGGTCCTGCAGGTAGACGCCGGTCTGTTCCAGGCGACGGGTGTGGTTGTCGTCGGGGTAGTAGCTGATGGCGTCGTTGCCGTAGTGCGGGTCGAACGCGTCCAGCGGCTGCGCCGAGCCGGAGCGCCAGTCCACGGTGGTGCGGCGGCGCTGGTAGTCGAGGCCCATCAGCAGGGTGTGTTTCGCCGCGCCGGTATCGAACTCGGCCTGCGCCATGTTATCCACGATGTACGCCTGCAGGTGCTCGCGGGCGCCGGAGAAGTAGCGGTTCAGGGTGTTCTCGTCCGGCGCGGTCCAGCCGTAGGCATAGACCTGCGAGAGATCGACGTCGGAATCCAGGTAGCGGAAGTTCTGCCGCGCGGTCCAGACGTCGTCGAAGCGGTGCTCCAGCTGGTAGCCGAACATGCGCTGGGTGCGGTCGAAGTCGTCCTTGCTCGGCTCGCCGTCGAAGAACTCGCGGGAGATCTTCTGGCCGTTGTGGTGGAACAGTGCGCCGTCCGCCGGCACGCCGCCGTGGTAGCCGCCGTTCGGGTCGTGCTGCAGGTAGCCCTGCAGGGTCAGGGTGGTGTCGTCGGTGAAGTCGATGGCCAGGGTCGGGGCGATGGCGTAGCGCTCTTCCTTGACGTGGTCGAACTGGGTGTCCGAACCCTTGCCGAGGCCGACCAGGCGGTAGGCGATGCGCTTCTCCTCATCCAGCGGACCGCTGAAGTCGAAGCCCATTTCCTTCTGGCCCATGTTGCCGACGGTGCCGGTGATCTGGTGGTAGTCCTCGTACAGCGGCTTCTTGCTGGTCAGCGCCACCAGGCCGCCGGGCAGGCTGCGGCCGTAGAGCACCGAGGACGGGCCCTTGAGCACGTCGATGCGTTCAAGGAAGTACGGGTCGATCTGCATCGAGCTGAAAGTGCCGCTGTCGCCCATGGCCTTCAGGCCGTCGAGGTAGATGTTGTCCACGCTGTTGTCGGCGAAGCCGCGCATCACCACGTAGTCGTAGCGGTTCGAGGCACCGACCTGGCCGGTGAAGATACCGGGGGTGTAGCGCATGGCTTGCTGCACGGTCTTGGAGGCGGTGTCGTCGATCTGCTCGCGGGTGATCACCGAGACGCTCTGGCTGGTTTCCAGCAGGGACTTGGAAGTCTTGGTGGCGATCTGGCTGTGAGTCGCCAGGTAGCCGTCTTCCTCGCCCAGCGCGTTGCCGAGGGCGAACACGTCGCTGGACGGCATGGCCAGCACGTCGCTCGGCGCGGCCGCGCGCAGCACGTAGTTGCCGTCGCCCTGGTCCAGGGCTTCCAGCGGAGTGTCCACCAGCAGGCGCGACAGGCCCTGGTCCACCGAGTAGGTGCCGTTCAGCCCGGCCGAGTTCAGGCCCCGGGTCTGCTCCGGTGTGGCCGACAGGGTGATGCCGGCCTCGCGGGCGAAGCTGTTCAGCACCTCGCCCAGGGGCCCGGCGGGAATCGCGTAGGCGCGGCTGCTGGTAATGGCGGCGGCGTCAGCAGCAAAGGCGCTCAGCGGCAGGCTGGCTCCCAGGCTGGCGCACAGCAGCGCGCCGCGCACGGCATGGGCCAGCCGGCTGGCACGGGGCAGGGCGGGGGAGGGCTTCGGGGCGTGGGCGGCTGGCATGCGGGGGCTTCCGTGGGCAGGGGAAATGATCGGGTTATTCCTCCTTGCCGGACCGGGCGGCGAAACCCGACAAAAATAATTCTCGTTTGAGAAATAAAACTGTTTGGCGCTGATTTGGAGGAGCGGGCCACGCCCGCGATTGCACCCATGGGGCGCTCCTACAGGTGGATACGGCCGTCAGCCTCGGGCGCTCACCGTCACCCACCAGTCCGTGCGCTTCTCCACCCGCACCGGCAAGGTCTGCGGCAGCAGGGCCAGCAGCTTGTCGGTGTCGTCCAGGCGGAACACGCCGGAGAGGCGCAGGTCAGCCACGCTGGCATCGCAATGCAGGTGGCCGTGACGATAGCGGCCGATCTCGGCGAGGAAGTCCGCCAGGCGCATGTCGCGGGTGACGATCAGGCCGTCGGCCCAGGCGGCGCTGTCCATGTTGCCAGGCTCGGCCAGCAGCGCGCTGTCGCCGTTGATCTCGTAGCTCTGCCCGGCTTCGGCGATGGCGGTGGTCTGGCCGCGTACGCGCGGGGCGATGGCCACCGAACCGTCCTCGACGCTCAGACGCGTGGAGCGTTCGTCCTGGCGCAGCACGAAGCGGGTGCCCAGGGCTTCGAACAGGCCATCGCGGTTGCGCACCCGTAACGGGCGCGTGGCGTCCCTGGCGGTGCTGACGAGAATCTCGCCGCGCTCCAGTACCAGCAGGCGCTGGCGCGGATCGAAGCGCACGTTCACTGCGCTGTCGGTGTTCAGCTGCAGCAGGCTGCCGTCGGCCAGGGTGAAGCGCTGGCGCTCGCCGGTGGCAGTGCGGTAGTCAGCCATCCAGCTTTGCCAGGGCGCGACGTCGCGGGCCAGCCATAGCGCAGAGGCGCCGATGGCGAAGGTCGAGAGCAGCTTGAGCGCCTGGCGCCGCTGCAGGCGCTGGCTGGTGTTCTCCAGCGTCTCCAGCGCCACGCGGGCGCCGGGCACGGCCTGGTAGCCGGCGGCCAGTTCGCTGTTCAACGCCTGCACCCGCAGCCAGGCGGTTTCGTTCTCGGGGCTGGCCTGGCGCCAATGCTCGCAGGCACTGAGCAATTCGGGATCGGCATTGCCGCTCAGGCGCAGGGTCCACTGGATCGCCTGCTTCACCACCCGCGGATCGGGCGTGGCGCTGGCGCCGCTCACTCGGCGTACCGCAGCTGGTAGCAGTGGAACAGCGCTTCAGCGATGTAACGCTCCACCGAGCGCACCGAGACGCCCAGTTCTTCGGCGATCCGCGCATGGGGCATGCCTTCGCACTGGGCCAGCAGGAACGCGCTGCGCACCTTCGGCTTGAGGCCGTCGAGCAGGCGGGCGATGTTCTCAAGCAACTGCAGGATGGTGTGCCGCTCTTCCGCCGAAGGCACCTGCGCTTCCGGCAGATGGGCGATGGAGTCGAGGTAGGCGCGCTCCAGCTCCTGGCGGCGCCAGTGGTCGATCACCAGGCCACGGGCGACGGTACGCAGGAAGGCACGCGGGGTGTGCAGTTCGACGCGCTCGGGTCTGAGCAACACGCGCAGGAAGGTGTCCTGGGCCAGGTCGGCGGCATCGGCGGCATTGCCCAGCCGGCCGCGAAGCCAGTTGTGCAGCCAGCCGTGATGGTCGCTGTAGAGCGACTGGACGTCGAAGGTCGAGGACATGGGCGCGCGAAGCTTGCAAATGATAATTTATCGCATTTTCAACAAGGCGATGGCCATTTGCAAGATATGTCTGAAGCTCCGGTGTTTCCTGTAGGAGCGGGCCATGCCCGCGATCACGCCCATGGGGCGTTCCTACAGGTCGCTCGGTTCGTCGGATGGATATCGCTTCGCTCCACGCCATCCGACGTCGGCATTCGCAGGCGATTCCGGCGTGAGAATTGTCTGGTCAGCGATACCAGCGCGGCGTGTACACCCAGTCACCGCCGCCGGCACGGGGGAAGCGCCGGGTCAGGGACGAGCCGATGATCACCAGGGTGCGCATGTCGACCATCTCCGGCACCAGCTCGCCAAGGGTGACGACGCGCAGCGCTTCCGCCGGGCGGCCGATGTCGCGGCCGAGCACCACCAGGGTTTCCGGTGTGCGGTGGCGGCGGACGATCTCCAGCGCGCGCCCGAGCTGCCAGGGGCGGGCCCTGGAGATCGGGTTGTAGAAGGCCATGGCCAGGTCGGCGGCGCCGGCATGGTCCAGGCGCTTCTCGATGGTTTCCCAGGGCTTGAGGTTGTCCGACAGGGAAATCAGACAGAAATCATGCCCCAGCGGCGCGCCGGCCTTGGCGGCGGCGGCCAGCGCGGCGGAAACCCCCGGCAGCACCTCCAGCTCCACACCATGCCAGTGTGGGTCGCTGCTTTCGTGCAGGGCCTCCATCACGGCGGCGGCCATGGCGAACACGCCAGGGTCGCCAGAGGAAATCACCACCACGCGGCGGCCGCTCGCGGCCAGTTCGAAGGCGTGGCGGGCGCGCTGCATTTCCTCGCGATTGTCGGTGCAGTGGCGCACCTGGTCGTCGCGCAGCGGTTCGGCCATCTTCACGTAGGTCTCGTAGCCGAGCAGGTCCTGGGCTTCGTCCAGCGCGTGGCGCACGGCGGGGATCATGAAGTCGCTCGCGCCGGGGCCCAGACCGATCACGCTGAGTCGCCCGCGCGGGCGGCCTATGCCTTCGGCTTCAGCTGGCGTGGCGGCGCGGTGCAGGTGGAAGGAGTCGCCATGCAGCACCGCCGCCGGCAGCTCGTCATCGCTGTGGATAAATCGCAGCGGCACACCTAGTTCACGGGCGGCCTCTGCGAGTGCCGGATCGGCCATGCGGCAGCGCGGTGCTACCAGCGCGGCCAGCGATGCGGCGGCCAGTCCGGCCTGCGCCAGGCCCTGGCGGATGCGCTCGGGCAGTTGCGAGTCCACCAGCGTGATGTGGGCGAGGACGATGCGCGGATGGATGCGCAGTTCGTTCTGCGCGATGCCCTCGGCACGGGCGTCGATGCGCAGAGTGTGCGCGGCATCATCGGCCAGCGGCAGGTCCAGTTTGTCCAGCCAGGGCGCGTCGCCTTCGATGCGCAGGGTATCGCCGCCCAGCAGGTCGGAGACGAAGCGCTTGCCCTGTTCGATGTCCGCCAGCGCATAGCCCGGCGGCGGGTCGAGCAGGCAGGCGCCGAAACGCAGTTCGCCACTGGTGGTGATGGCGGGTGCCACCTCCAGTGCGGCGGCCAGCTCGCGGGCGATGCGGTTCACCCCGCCCAGCCCGCCGAGCAGCGGCACCACGGCGCTGCCGTCTTCGGCGATGGCCAGCACCGGCGGCTCCGCGCCCTTGTCTGCCATTGAGGGGACCAGCAGCGGGGCGAGGGTGCGGATGACGATGCCGGCGGCGCACAGGGCGATGATCGGGGTGTCGTCGCGGTAGAGCTGGCGCAGGGTGTCGCCGAAGTTCGCGTAGGACTCATCGGCGCCTTCGACGCGGTCCTTCAGACCCAGCACGCGCGCCTGTGGATAAATCCCCTGCAGGCGTCGCGCCGTGACCAGCGCACCCTGGCCGAGAATGACGATGGCAGCGCGCATCAGCCGTTCCACCGCTGGCCGGGGATGACGATCATCGAGAAGTACGGCGAGGCCATCGGATCGACCTCGTCCAGTGCGACGATGCGCTGCTCGCGCATGGTCGCGCGCTCGACGTAGTGGGCGCCGCCGTCACGACCCAGCTCGCGCAGCACGCGGCGGACCTTGTCGAAGTTGCGGCCGAGCTTCATCACCACCGCCGCATCGGCGTCGGCCAGGCGGCGCTTGAGTTCGTCCTCCGGCAGCACACCCGAGAGCACCGAAAGGCTCTGATTGCGGTACACCAGCGGCACGCCGAGCACCGCCGCGCTGCCGAGCATCGAGCAGACGCCGGGTACGACTTCGGTGTCGTAGCGGTGCGCAAGACGGTCATGCAGGTACATGTAGGAGCCGTAGAAGAACGGGTCGCCCTCGCAGATCACTGCCACATCACGGCCGGCATCCAGGTGCATCGCCACCTGCTCGGCAGCGGTGTCGTAGAAGTCGCTGATCACGCCTTCGTAGGTCAGCGGCGGCTCCAGCTTTTCGGTGGTCACCGGGTAGACCAGCGGCAGGCGCTGCTGCTCATCGAGCAGGTGCTGCTCGATGATGGCGAAGGCGTTGCCGCCCTGGCCGGCGTGGTGCTTGGCCTTGGCCACGAAGTAGCCGATCACCGGGGATGCGCGCAGCAGGCGCAGGGCCTTGAGGGTCAGCAGTTCCGGGTCGCCGGGGCCGACGCCCAGGCCGATGAGGCGGCCGGTCATCACTCCACCTCCGTGGCCAGGGCGTTCACCGCGGCGGCGGCCATCGCGCTGCCGCCACGGCGGCCGCGGACGATCACGTAGGGCACGCCACGGCTGTCGGCGGCGAGGGCGTCCTTGGATTCCATGGCGCCGACGAAGCCCACCGGGAAGCCGAGGATCAGCGCCGGTTTCGGTGCGCCGGCATCGAGCATTTCCAGCAGGTAGAAGAGCGCGGTCGGCGCGTTGCCGATCACCACCACGCTGCCTTCCAGGTGCTCGCGCCAGTGCTCCAGCGCCACCGCCGAGCGGGTGTTGCCCAGCTCGCGGGCAAGCTCCGGGACATCTGCATTGTTGAGCGTGCAGATCACCTCGTTGTTCGCCGGCAGGCGAGCGCGGGTGATGCCCTCGGCGACCATCCGCGCATCGCAGAGGATCGGCGCGCCAGCGGCCAGCGCGGCACGGCCGATGGCCCCGGCGCCGGCGGAGAAGCGCAGGTCCTGCACGACGTCGACCATGCCGCAGGCGTGGATCACCCGCACGGCGAGTTTCTCGAGATCGGCGGGGATGCCGGACAGGTCGGCTTCGGCGCGGATGGTGGCAAACGACTGGCGGTAGATCGCCTGGCCGTCGCGGATGTAATCAAGCATCAGTGGAGACTCCGGGTGCGGCCAGCAGGTCGCCGGCGGCATCGAGGGAAAGGTTGCGCGCCAGCGGCTGGCCGAAGCCGGCCACGCCATCGGCGCGACGGAACAGGTCATAGCGGCCGTCGGCGACGGCCAGCAGGGTGTAGGGGGCGATGTGGGCGGCGGCGCAGGAACGCGGACAGCCGCACAGATGCACGCCGGCCGGCGGCGCGTGGCGCAGGCGTTCGGCCAGAGGCAGGGCATCTGCCTTGGTGTCGGCCAGCCCGCGCGCGCACCCGCTGGAACCGCTGCACGCGACCAGGCGCGAAAGCGGCTGCGCGGCGTCGATCACCAGACCGAGGTTGGCCAGCGCGCCGAGCACGACGGCGGCATCGGTTTGTGCCACATCAGGGAAGATCAGACTCTGCCAGGGCGTCAGACGCAGCTGTCCGCCGCTGAAGCGCTCGGCGAGATCGGCTAGGCCGAACAACGTGGCGCTGTCCAGGCGTCCGAGGACGAATCCTGCACCGACCATGGCGCGTTCCGGCTGGCGCTGGGGATGAATCCCGAGATGGCCGAAAGCCTGTGGTGCAGGACGTCGCCAGTTATCCACAACCGCCCCGTGTTGCAGCGGGAAGGGCAGGCGTTGCTGCAGGCGCTCCAGCAGCACTTCATCGCGAAGCATCTCGCGCAGGTGGCGCATGCGTGTCTGGCCGTCGCCGGCGAGGTCGAGGAACAGGTGCAGCAGGGTTTCCACCAGCAGCGGTACCTGCTCGGCGGACACGGCGGCAAGGGCGGGGCGATCGGTCTCGCGTTGCGGCGGGCAGCCGGCCAGGCCGAAGGCGAACCGTGGCGTCGCTTCGTCGGACATGGCTGACAGCCAGAGGTCGTTGGGGTGCTCCAGCATCGCCAGTGCTTCGCCGGCGTCCAGCTGGATGCCGAACTTGGGTGACAGGTCGTGGAAGCGTGGGGTGCGTTCCAGCAGCTCGAGCAACTGGCGCGCCAGCGAGCCCGCATCGAAAGCACTGCCAGTGCCCAGGCCCATTGCCGGGCTGACCAGCAGGTTGCGCACGTCATCCGACGCCAGTTCGCGCGGGCCGAGGCCGGCGGCCAGCAGTTCCCGGCTCAGCGCATTTTCGGCACCGGCATGCACGCCGCGAATCTGCAGATTGGCGCGGTTGGTCGCTTCCAGCACGCCGTCGGCATGCCGTTCGGCAGCCATCGCGATGGCGCGCGCGGCGCGGGCGTCGAGTTGCCCACAGGGCAGCTTGATGCGGCAGATGCCGCCATCGCGGGAGGCCACGATGCGCAGCAGGCCGGGGCAGGCATGCGGGCGAACGGGCAGGGCTGAGGAGTCTTGCACGGAGGTCACCAGGGCTGGGTCGCGGTGACCTGCGAATCCCCCAGAAAGGGGATTTCACGACACCGATACACCCCGCTCGATGTCTGCACGCGCGACTGGTTTCGTCGGCAGGTCTCCTGGCTGGCAGGTCCTCATCCAGCGCGGCCTTCCCGGTTGCCCAGTGGCCTGGCCGGCGGCACGGAACCTCGTTCTCGTGTCGCCGCATTGCGCGGACTCGCTGCTTACAGTTGCGGGGGCAGCCACGGCTTAACCGTGTTCCCTCTTCGGCTCTGAGAAACCTCACCGTAAAAGGCGAAGCGTCCTACGAGCACCGACGAAGCGGGTATTATGCCTGCTTTGCCCGAGGTCAGGAAAAGCCTGCCCGTCGGATCGATCGTCGCACCCCTGAGGACATTTCATGACGCCCTGGCTGACCATCGTCGGCATCGGCGAGGACGGCTATGCCGGCCTCGGCAAGGCCGCACGCCGCGCACTGCTCGCCGCCAGCGAAGTGATTGGCGCGCCACGCCAGCTGGAGCTGCTGCCGCACTGCCTGGGCGCCCGGCGCCAGGCCTGGCCGAGCCCGTTCAGCCTGGAGCCGGTACTGCGCCGCCGTGGTGAGCCGACCTGCGTACTGGCCAGCGGTGACCCGATGCTGTTCGGCGTCGGCGCGAGCCTTGCCCGGCAGATTCCGTCCGAGGAAATGCTCGTGCTTTCCGCGCCGTCGTCCGCCTCGCTCGCGGCGGCACGAATGGGCTGGGCGTTGCAGGACTGCACGCTGCTGTCGCTGGTGGCGCGCCCATTGGCCGCCCTCAATGCGCAGATCCACGACGGCGCGAAGCTGCTGGTCCTCAGCAACGATGGCAGCAGCCCGGTCGCCATTGCTGCGTTGCTGCGCGAGCGGGGCTTCGGCGCGAGTCGCCTCAGCGTGCTGGAGCACCTGGGCGGCGAGGCGGAGCGCCGTATCGACGGGCTCGCCAGCGACTGGTCGCCGAGCGAGACCGCCGCGCTGAATCTCGTTGCGGTGCACTGCGTGGCGGGTGCCGACGCCGTTCGCCTGCCCCTGACCATCGGCCTGCCGGACGATGCCTACCGCCATGACGGCCAGCTGACCAAGCGCGACGTGCGCGCCGTGACGCTGGCGCGGCTGGCGCCGAAGCCTGGCGAGCTGCTGTGGGACGTCGGCGCCGGCTGTGGCTCCATCGGTATCGAGTGGATGCGCGCGCATCCGAGCTGCCGCACGCTGGCCATCGAAGCCAACGACGGGCGCCAGGAACACATCCGCTTCAACCGCGACGCCCTCGGCGTGCCGGCGCTGCAACTGGTCTGCGGCGCCGCGCCGGAAGCCTTGCAGGGGCTGGAGCGCCCCGACGCGATCTTCATCGGCGGCGGCGTGACCCTGCCCGGCGTGTTCGAGCAATGCTGGGAGCAACTCAAGCCCGGCGGCCGACTGATGGCCAACGCCGTTACCCTGCAGAGCGAGTCCATGCTGCTGAGCTGGCGCGCCCGCATCGGCGGCGAGCTGACCCGCTTGTCGGTGTCCCAGGCCCAGCCGCTGGGCGGCTTCGATACCTGGCGCGCGGCGTTGCCGATCACCCTGCTGGAAGTGCGCAAGCCCCTGGCCGACTGACGATGCGCGAAGAGACCTCCGAGGAACCCCGCCCGCTGCGCAGTGGCTACACCACCGGCAGCTGCGCCACCGCCACCAGTCTGGCGGCGGCGCGCCTGCTGCTCACCGGCGAAGCGCTGGACGCCGCGCAGATCGCCCTGCCGAAAGAGCGCCGCGCGACCCTGCGCCTGGAGTTCTGCCGGCTCACCGCTGAAGGCGCCGAAGCCGGCACGCTGAAGGATGCCGGCGATGACCCGGACGTGACCCACGGTGCGCTGGTCTTCGCCCGCGTAGCGCTGAGCGACGAGCCCGGCGTGCGCTTCCACGCGGGGGAGGGCGTCGGCACTGTCACCAAGCCGGGGCTGGTGCTCGCGGTGGGCGAGCCGGCGATCAACCCGGTACCGCGACAGATGATGCAGGGCAACCTCGCTGCGCTGGCGGCCGAGTGCGGCTATGCCGGCGGCTTCGATGTCACCATCAATATCGAGCGTGGCGCCGAGCTCGCGCTCAAGACCATGAACCCGCGCCTGGGCATCCTTGGCGGCCTGTCGATCCTCGGCACTACCGGCATCGTCCGGCCGTTTTCCTGCTCGGCGTACATCGCCTCGATCCAGCAGGGCATCGACGTCGCCCGCGCCAACGGCTTTCGCCACCTGGCGGCGTGCACCGGCAACGCCAGCGAGGACGCCATGCGCCGTCGTTACGGCTTCGACGACACCGCGCTGATCGAGATGGGCGACTTTGCCGGCGCCGCGCTCAAGCACCTGCGCAAGGTGCCGGTGGAGCGCTTCAGCGTCTGCGGCGGCTTCGGCAAGATCAGCAAGCTCGCCGCCGGCCACATGGACCTGCACAGCCGCCACTCCAGCATCGACCTGCCGCAGCTGGCCGAGTGGGCAGCGGACATTGGCGCGACGGCGGATCTGCAACAACGCATGCGCGAGGCCAACACCAGCCAGCAGGCGCTAGCGCTGTGCCGCGCCGAGGGCATCGCTCTCGGGGATGCTGTCTGCGCCCGCGCGCTGGCCTTCGCCCGGCGCATCGTGCCCCCTGAAGTGACGCTGGAAGTCTTCGCCATCGACCGCCAGGGCAACCTGGTGGGCGAGGCGCTGGAGGTGCGATGAAACGTGTATTGCTGCTGGGCGGCATCGGCGAGGCACTGGCCATCGCACGCCGTCTCGGTCCGCAACACCTGTACAGCCTCGCCGGCCTCGGCAAGGTGCCGGATGACCTCGCCTGTGAAGTTCGGGTGGGTGGTTACGGCGGCGCCGAAGGCCTTGCGCAGTTCATCCGCGAACGCGGTTTCGACCTGTTGCTCGACGCCACCCATCCCTACGCCGCGCAGATCAGCGCCAATGCAGCCCGCGCCGCGCAATTGGCTGGCGTGCCCTGCTGGGCGTTGCGTCGTCCCGGTTGGCAGGCAGGTATCGATGATGACTGGCGCGAGGTGGCCGGCTGGCCGGAACTGATCGCGGCGCTGGAGCCATTCGGGAATCCGCTGTTCACGATGGGCCGTGAGCCGCTGGAACATCTCGAAGAAATCCCCGCCCACCAGCACTGGACCGTCCGCTGCCTGCAAAGCCTGCCCGGCAACGCGCGAGCCGACGTGCTCGGCGCGCGCGGGCCGTTCACCCTGGAGGGCGAGCGCGAGCTGTTCACCCGCCTGGGCACCGACGTGCTGGTCAGCAAGAACAGCGGCAGCCAGGCCACCGAACCGAAGTTGCAGGTCGCCCGCGAGCGCGGTGTGCCGGTGCTGATCCTGGCGCGTCCGGCGCTGCCCGAAGTGGACCGCGAGTTCGCCAGTATCGACTCGCTCTGGCAGGCGCTGGAGCCCCTCGCAGCCGATTGACGGAACGTCCTGTGTAGCCGCTGTTCATAGCTTCGTAGCGCTTTGCGGGCAAGCTCGCGATTGCGTCAAGAACGCGCTTCTCCGCCGTCTTGCCAGGCTCTATGCTGAGCCCCGGTTTTCACAGGGAGTGACCACCATGCTGCGAATCCTCGGCCGCGCTTCATCGATCAACGTGCGCAAGGTGCTCTGGACCTGCGCCGAACTGAACCTGCCCTACGAACGGGAAGACTGGGGTACGGGCTTTCGCTCCACCGCCTCGGCGGAGTTCATCGCGCTCAACCCCAATGCCATGGTGCCGGTCCTGGTCGACGGCGACTTCGTGCTCTGGGAATCCAACGCCATCTGCAGCTATCTCTCCACCCAGTACCCGCAGGGCGAACTGCTACCCAGCGCACCCCGCGAGCGCGCGCTGGTGGAGCAGTGGATGGGCTGGCAGGCCACCGAATTGAACAACGCCTGGCGCTACGCGTTCATGGCCAGGGTGCGCAACAGCCCGAGCCACACCGATGCCTCCGCCATCGCCCTGAGCGAGGCGCAGTGGAACCACTGCATGGCCCTGCTGGATCGACAGCTGGCGCACACCGGCGCGTTCGTTACCGGCGCCTGCTTCAGCCTCGCCGACGTGGTGCTCGGCCTGTCTGTGAACCGCTGGTATCTGACGCCCATGCAGCGCCCGGAGCTCCCGGCCGTGGCGGCTTACTACGAGCGGCTCAGCGAGCGGCCGGGATTTTTGTTGCATGGGCGCAATGGGGAGCCTTGAGGTTCGCTCGATCAGGCTGTCGGGCTGGGGAGGGATACCTTTCTGGGCGTTGGTTTCGGGCAGGTGGAGCGCAATCCGTCGATGTGTTCCATGAGGCCATCGGGGATGGATTGCCACATCGGGTCGAGGACAAAGTCGATACCCTCGCGCCGCGCCATCTTGGCCGCTGGAACGAAGTCGGCGTCGCCGGCGAACAGGACTATCTGATCCACCTGCTGTTTGAAGGCCAGTGACGCGACGTCGATGCCGATGCGCATATCGACGCCTTTCTGCTTGGTGTCTATGCGCACGTCGTCTTCCGTGAGGTCAGCAATCTGCAGCTGCCCGCGCAGCAGCAGGGCAATCCTGTCCGGCTTGATCGTCCAGCGGACGTCCTTGGAAAGATGCCCCAGGCGCAGGGCGAGTTTTCGTTTGCTGCGCAGGCGCTTATGCAGTTCGACTCGGAAGGTGGCTTCTCGCGATTTGGAGAAATCGATGGCCAGCTTGCTGATCGGATTGTGGTGCTTGAGCAGCAGTGGCGGGCAATCGTAGAAGAAAATCCGGTAAAGCTCGCGGCGGGGGCGGCTGTCCGGGCGAGGCGTGCCGCTTTGTGCCGGACGCATCGACGGGAGGAGGWGCGCGGTCGCCCAGCGGTGCACCAGGTCAGCGGCGCGCTCGGCGTCGTAGGCGTTATCCGGTTCGATCTGGCGGAAGCGTTTGATGAAATAGGCCCCGTCCACAAGGATCGCAGTCGACATCCCCGGCCTCCTGAAAGCAAAACGCCCAAGGGTTCGGCGCGTCCGGGATGAGTTGGACGGCTTACTGCCATGGGCGGGATGGGGTGAGAGTAAGTTTCCACCCGGACGGGGTCAAGTCGGACAAATCTGCCGGTTGCCAAAGAATCCTGATGGGGCTATGCAAGGCGCGGGTAGGTCGATTCTCAGATCTCGCCGATCTGCCGATAGTCGGCGTCGAGCTCTTCCGCCAGCTTCCTGGCCCTGCCAAGCCGTACGGCTCCACCCTCGATATCCACCAGCACCGTCGGGCAGTTCAGTGGCTGCAGCGCCGGCCAGTCGCGCAGGCGGCCGTCGGTCAGCACTAGCAGGCGCTGGTGTTCGCCCGGCTTCTGGCGCTGGCGCTTGCCCAACCATTCGCGGGCTTGTTGCAGCGCCTCGATCAGTGGGGTGCCGCCGCCGGCGCCGAGTTGCTCCAGCCAATCCTGCAATTGACTCGAAACCTTCTGGCCCTGCCAAAACCAGCGCGGTTGTGCGCCGGTGGCGTGCAGCACGGCGAGGCGTGTGCGTTGCCGGTAGGCCTGTTCGAAAGTGTCGGCGAGCAGGCCCTTGGCCTGGGTGAGGGCGCCGTGGCGGCGGGTGCTGGCGGAGGCGTCGACTATCACCAGCCAGAGTTCACCGGGCTTGCGGCTGCGGGCGCGCAGCACCAGGTCGGCGCGGCGTTGTGGGCGGCCGTTGCGCAGGCTGGCGGGCCAGTCGATGCGGCCATGTGCACCCGCCTGGCGGGCGCCGCTGCGGCCGCCGGCGAGCTGGCCGGGTCGGGGGTTGGCATCCGCGCCAGGGGCCGGGCGCGGGCGGATGCTCAGGGCTTTTTTGGCCAGCCCGTCAGTTGCCGGCGCTCGCCCATGGCGACGCTCTGCGCGGGCAGTTCGCCCCACTGGCCCTCGCCGTTGGGGGCGTTGGACGGTGCCTTGGATTGGCTGGAAGAAGACTGCGGCGGCGTGCTCGATTGCGGTGGCGCATGGCGACGGCGATGGGCGAGGGCGAAGTGCTCGACCGCATCGATGTCCTGCGCCTCGATGGCGTTGGCGCCGCGCCAGGCAGCATGGGCGCGAGCGGCGCGCAGCCAGACGAGGTCGGCGCGCAGGCCGTCGACGCCGGCGGCGTGGCAGCGCTCGGCGATGGTTTCCAGCGCGGCATCGTCCAGGGGAATTGCAGCCAGTTGCAGGCGTGCATCACCGCAGCGTTGTTGCAGGGCCTGCTGCGTGGCTTGCCAGTGCGCGAGGAACGCCTGTGGATCGGCATCGAAGGCCAGCCGGCGGCGGACGATCTCGGCGCGTTCGCTCGGCGCGGGCGTTCCTTCCAGCTGCACCTTGAGGCCGAAACGGTCCAGCAGTTGCGGGCGCAGCTCGCCTTCCTCGGGGTTCATCGTGCCGATCAGCACGAAGCGCGCCGGGTGGCTTTGGGACAGGCCGTCGCGCTCGATCAGGTTGACCCCGCTGGCGGCGACGTCGAGCAGCAGGTCGACGAGGTGGTCGGGCAGCAGGTTCACTTCATCCACATAGAGCACGCCGCCGTGGGCATGGGCCAGCACGCCGGGGGAGAACTGCGCGCGGCCTTCGCCCAGCGCGGCGTCCAGGTCGAGGGTGCCGACGATGCGTTCCTCGCTGGCGCCCAGTGGCAGGGTGACGAAACGCCCGCCGTCCAGCAGGTCGGCGACGCCGCGCGCCAGGGTGGACTTGGCCATGCCGCGCGGCCCTTCGATCAGCACGCCGCCGATGGCCGGGTCGATGGCCGCCAGGCACAGGGCCAGCTTCAGCTCATCGGCGCCGACGACGGCTGCCAGTGGGAAATGGGTAAGGGCGCTCATAGGGATTTCCTGCGGATTTCGTCCGTGCATGGTAGCGAACCGGATGAAGGAGGTGCGACCAATGTCCATCGGATCGATAGACTCAAGTCATTGATCGGCGCTGCGCGATGCAGTACCTTGGCTCCACTTCCACGGAGAACATCATGCCGTCCAGCCTGTCCATCCWGTCCCTCGCCTGCCTCGGTGCCATCGGCTCCGCAGCTGCTCGCGCGCAGGTTCTGGCCGCTGCTGCCGGCTATTGCTTCTATGGGTATTGGTTTAGCCAAAGGCGCGCCTGATACCCCACAGGCGCCCTAGCAAGCAGGGTCGCCAACCAGACAGTTTCCTAAAACCCCGGTCGGCAACCCGACCGGGGTTTTTGTTTTTCCGGCCCACAAGGCCAACACATTGCCAACGAATTGAATCGGGCGAAAACGCCCGGACAGAGGATCGAGACATGACTGCTTACACCACTGATTACCGCTATTACCGCAACTCCGACTGGCGATTTAGCAGCGCGCTGCGTGCCACCCAACGAGCCTTGCCACGAACACCTAGATAGAGCGCCGAGCGCGGAAAGACTACCGCGCCGGCCAAGGATGCCAGTCAGATGAACGCTTCCACCTCCGCCCTGATCCGCCCCGAACACGCAGCCTCCGCCGAAGTCCTCGACCTGCCGCTGCCCTCCGCCCGCCGCCGCGAACAGCCGCTGCCGAGCCCCGCCGAACTGCGCCAGCGCCTGCCGCTGTCCGCCGCCATGGCCCACCGCGTCCGCGAAGGCCGCGAGGCGATCCGCGCAGTCCTCGATGGCCGCGACTCGCGCCTGCTGGTCGTCATCGGCCCGTGCTCGCTGCACGACCCCGTCTCCGCCCTCGAATACGCCGACCGCCTCGCCGAACTGGCGCCGCAGGTGAGCGACCAGCTGCTGCTGGTGATGCGCGCCTACGTCGAGAAGCCGCGCACCACCATAGGCTGGAAAGGCCTGGTCTACGACCCGCAGCTGGACGGCACGGGCGACATGGCTGGCGGCCTGGAGCTGTCGCGCCGGCTGATGCTGGGCATGCTCGAACGCGGCCTGCCGATTGCCACCGAGCTGCTGCAACCGCTGGTGGCCGGCTACTTCGACGACCTGCTGGGCTGGGCCGCCATCGGCGCGCGCACCAGTGAATCCCAGGTGCACCGCGAGATGGTCAGCGGCCTCGACCTGCCGGTGGGCTTCAAGAACGGCACCGACGGCAGCATCGGCATCGCTACCGACGCCATGCGTTCGGCGGCGCACCCGCACCAGCACTTCGGCATCGATGCGCTGGGTCGCCCGTCGCTGGTGCAGACCCAGGGCAACCCGGACACTCATCTGGTATTGCGCGGCGGCCATGCCGGCCCGAACTTCGACGCGGCCAGCGTGCAGCAGATTCGCCAGGGGCTGGAGAAGCTCGGTCTTGACCCGAGCATCATGGTGGACTGCAGCCACGCCAACAGCGGCAAGGACCCGCTGCGCCAGCCGGCCGTGCTGGACAGCGTGCTCGACCAGCGCCTGGCCGGCGATGCCGCGCTGCGCGGCGTGATGCTGGAGAGTCACCTGTTCGACGGCTGTCAGCCGCTGACCGGCGAGCTGCGCTACGGTGTATCGATCACCGATGGTTGCCTGGGCTGGACCGGCACCGAGGCGCTGCTGCTGAATGCGGCGGAGCGCCTGCGCAGGGGCTGACGCCGAGCGTCTGGCGCTTTTCGTAGGAGCGAGCTTGCTCGCGAACATTGCTCCGCTGCTGAGGCGGGTTCGCGAGCAAGCTCGCTCCTACACGCAACCCTGTCGCAGGGTGCGGAGACAATGTAGGAGCGGACTCTGTCCTCGATAGGTCTGCATCGCGCCGGACACCATCGCGGACGAAGTCCGCTCCTACGCGCGCTGGAATTCCGTCACTGTTCTTCGCTATCCACCAGCAGGTTTTCCAGCGTCTCGCGGTACTCCCCCGGTTCTTCCCACAACCCACGCTGCTGCGCTTCCACCAGGCGTTCGGCGATGTCGTGCAGGGCTTCGGGGTTGTGCTGGCGGATGAACTCGCGGGTGTCGTCGTCGAGCAGATAGGCGTCGGCCAGCAGGCGGTACTGGTGGTCGTCCACCAGTTCGCTGGTAGCGTCGAAGGCGAACAGGTAGTCCACCGTCGCCGCCAGTTCGAAGGCGCCCTTGTAGCCGTGGCGCTTCATGCCGGCGATCCATTTCGGGTTCACCGCGCGGGCGCGTACCACGCGGCCGAGTTCTTCCTTCAGGGTGCGGATGCGCGGGTTGTCCGGCTGGCTGTGGTCGCCGTGGTAGCTGGCCAGCGATTGCCCCTGGATGACCTCGGCGGCGGCGAGCATGCCGCCCTGGAACTGGTAGTAGTCGTTGGAATCGAGGATGTCGTGCTCGCGGTTGTCCTGGTTGTGCAGCACCGCCTGCAGGCCGGACAGGCGCTGGGCGAAGCGTTCGCGCGCCGGAGTACCGTCGTCGCTGGCGCCATAGGCGTAGCCGCCCCA
The DNA here is from genome assembly GCF_030462585.1 of Pseudomonas sp. CAN1. Taxonomy (GTDB): domain Bacteria; phylum Pseudomonadota; class Gammaproteobacteria; order Pseudomonadales; family Pseudomonadaceae; genus Pseudomonas. The sequence continues at coordinate 56,532 of NZ_JASMRU010000003.1, forward strand.
GTTCAGGTAGGCCTCTGCGAGATCGGCGCGGCTGTCCCACTGGCGTGATTCGATCACGCCCTGCACGCCGGCACCGTAGGCGCCGGGCTGGGCGCCGAAGATGCGCCAGCCGGCCTGGCGGCGGGCTTCATCCCGCTCCAGTCCCTCGGACTGCAAGCGTGACTGGTCGGCGCGTACGCGAGCGGCCAGCGGGTTCAGGTCGTCCGGCTCATCCAGCGCGGCGACGGCCTGCACGGCGGCGTCGAACAGGCGGATCAGGTTGGCGAAGGCATCGCGGAAGAAGCCCGAGACGCGCAGCGTCACGTCGACCCGCGGGCGGTCGAGCAGGGTGATCGGCAGGATCTCGAAGTCTTCCACGCGCTGGCTGCCGGCCTGCCACACCGGGCGCACGCCGAGCAGCGCCAGGGCCTGGGCAATGTCGTCGCCGCCGGTGCGCATGGTCGCCGTGCCCCACACCGACAGGCCGAGCTGGCGCAGGTGGTCGCCGTGGTCCTGCAGGTGRCGTTCGAGCAGGCGGCTGGCGGACTGGAAGCCGAGGCGGAAGGCGGTGGGCGTGGGCAGGTTGCGCACGTCCACGGTGAAGAAGTTGCGCCCGGTGGGCAGCACGTCGACCCGCCCGCGGCTGGGCGCGCCGCTGGGGCCGGGCGGGACGAAGCGACCGTCGAGGCCGGCAAGCAGGTGGCCGATTTCGCTGGCGCCGCAGGCGTCCAGGGTCGGAGCGATCTGCTGGTGAAGTTGCGCGAGAACCGCCGCGCTGGCGCTGCCCGGCGCGCCGGCCGAGCCGTCGATCAGGCGCAGGGCGAACAGTTCCAGGCGCTCGCGGGTGTCGCCATTGCTGCGCCAGGGTTCGTCGCTCACGCCGAGCAGCACGTCCGGGCGCGGACCTTGCCAGGCTTCGGCGAAGGCTTCGTCCAGCGGATCGCGCCCCAGTTGCAGGTCCTCGCCCAGTGCGCGCAGCAGGCTGGCGTTGCTGCCACGCCCATCGCCGCGCGGGAGGCGCACCAGAGAGAGCAGCGTGTCGCGGCGCAGCTCGCCCAAGGGCGACTCGCCGAACACATGCAGGCCATCGCGAATCTGTGATTCCTTGAGGTCGCACAGGTAGGCGTCCAGCTGCGGCAGCCAGCTTTCTGCATCGTCGCTCAGCTGCAGGCCCAGCTCGCGGTCCAGCGCGGTTTCGCGCACCAGCGTGAGGATGTCGCCGCGCAATTCGGCGGCGCGGCGCGGGTCGAGCAGGGAGGCGTCGTAGTACTCGTCGGCCAGGCGTTCGAGGTCGCGCAGCGGGCCGTAGTTTTCCGCGCGGGTCAGCGGCGGCATCAGGTGGTCGATGATCACCGCCTGGGCGCGACGCTTGGCCTGCGCGCCTTCGCCGGGGTCATTGACGATGAACGGGTAGAGGTTCGGCAGCGCGCCGAGGATCGCGTCCGGCCAGCATTCCTCGGAGAGCCCGACACCCTTGCCCGGCAGCCATTCGAGGTTGCCGTGCTTGCCGACGTGGATCACCGCGTCGGCGCCGAACACTTCGCGCAGCCAGAAGTAGAAGGCGAGGTAGCCGTGGGGCGGCACCAGCGACGGGTCGTGGTAGATCGCCGCGGCGTCGAGCTGGTAGCCGCGCGCCGGCTGGATACCGACGAAGCCGAGGCCGAAGCGCAGGCCGGCGACCATCATGCGGCCGCTGCGGAACATCGGGTCCTGCTGCGGTTCGCCCCAGCGTTCGCGTACCGCCTGCTGGTTGGCTTCGGGCAGGCGTGCGAAGCAGGCGAGGTAGTCGTCCAGCGCCAGGCTCTGCGCGCAGGGGCGCAGGTCGAGGCTGTCGAGGTCGTTGCTGACGCCGCCGAGTAGTTGCTGGATCAGCGCGGTGCCGGAATCGGGCAGGCCGGCGACCGGATAACCCTGGGTCTCCAGCGCGCGCAGGATGTTCAGCGCGGCGGCCGGCGTGTCGAGGCCGACACCGTTGCCGATGCGCCCGTCGCGGGTCGGGTAATTGGCCAGGATCAGCGCCACGCGCTTGTCGGCGTTGGCCTTGCGCGCGAGCAGCATCCAGCGTCGCGCCAGCTCGGCGACGAAGTCCATGCCTGGCAGGTGCGGCAGGTAGCAGACCACGTCGCTCTGGCTGCGCTCGCTGCGCCAGGCCAGGCCCTTGAAGCTGATCGGCCGGGTGATGATGCGGCCGTCCAGCTCCGGCAGCGCGATGTGCATGGCCAGGTCGCGCGGGCCGAGGCCCTGCGGGTTGGCACGCCAGAGGTCGTGGTTGTCCAGCGAGCAGATGGCTTGCAGCACCGGCACGTCGCGGCGGAACGGCCGGTCCTGCGGCGCCTCCGGGTTCGACTGGGCGAAGCCGGTGGTGTTGATGATCAGCTCGGTGTCAGCGCTGTCCAGCAGGCTTTCCACCGCTTCCAGGCAGGCGGCTTCCTTGAGGCTGGCCACGGCGATGGGCAGCGGGTTGATGCCCTGGGCCTGCAGGCGTTCGCAGAAGGTGTCGATGAAGCCGGTGTTCGCCGCCTGCAGGTGGGTGCGATAGAACAGCAGCGCGGCGACCGGGCACTCGGGGTTCCAGTCGGCCTGCCAGCGGGCGAGCTCACAACTGCCAACTTGCGGGTGATAGACCGCCACGCGCGGCAAGGTCTGTGGCTCGCTCCAGGCGTAGTTGCGCTGCAGGTGACGGTTGGCCAGGCAGGCGAAGAACTGCCGGGCGTTGTCCATGCCGCCCTGGCGCAGGTACTGCCAGAGGCGCTCGGCATCCTGCGGCGGGACGCTGCACAGGGCGCTGAGTTCGGGGTCGGGCTTGTCGTCGCCGGGCACCGCGATCAGCGTGACGTCGCGCTCGGCCAGCGCCGCCAGTTGCTCCATGCCGTAGCGCCAGTAGCCGACTCCGCCGTGCACCGAGATCAGGATGACTTTGGCGTGTTGCAGCACCTCGTCGACGTAGAGGTCCACCGAGGCGTGGTTCTGCAGCTGCATGGGGTTGGCCAGGCGCAGGCTCGGGTAGTCCTCCGGCAACTCGCGCGCGGCCTCGGCGAGCAGCGCCAGGTGCGAGTCGCCGCTGCAGAGGATCACCAGTTCGGCGGGCGTCTGGGCCAGGTGGGCGATGCCGTCGTCGGGGACGAAGCCGCCGGGTTGGGTGCGCAGCAGGTGCATGGGCGTGCTCGGTTTAGGTTCTTCGTAGGAGCGAGCTTGCTCGCGAACCAACCTCCGCAGCGGGGCCAGGTTCGCGAGCAAGCTCGCTCCTACAGGTCTGGTGCTTACGCCAGGGCGGTGTGCAGCTCGTTGGCGATGGTGGCCTGGTCCAGCTCCTGGCCGATCACCACCAGACGGGTGCTGCGGGTTTCGTCGCTGCGCCAGGCGCGGTCGAAGTGCTTGTCGAAGCGCTTGCCGACGCCCTGCACCAGCAGGCGCATGGGCTTGCCGGGGATGGCGACGAAGCCCTTGATGCGCAGCACGGCGTGACGTTCGACCAGCGCGTTCAGTGCATCGAACAGGGCACGCTCTTCCACTTCCGGCAGGTCGACGTGGAAGGAGTCGAACTCGTCGTGGTCGTGATCTTCATGGCCTTCGTGGTCGTGATGAGTCGGACGGCTGTCGATGTGCAGCTCGGCCTCGGCGTTCAGCCCCAGCAGTACCGAGAGCGGCAGCTGACCGGAATTGGCTTCGACGATCTTCACCGCCGGCGGCAGCTCCTCGGCGACTTCGGCGCGCACGCGGGCCAGCGCTTCGGCATCGAGCAGGTCGGCCTTGTTCAGCACCACCAGGTCGGCGCTGGCCAGCTGGTCTTCGAAGAGTTCGTGCAGCGGCGATTCGTGGTCCAGGTTCGGGTCCTGCTTGCGCTGCTCGTCCACCTGCTCGGGGTGGGCGGCGAAGGTACCGGCGGCTACCGCCGGGCTGTCGACCACGGTGATCACCGCGTCGACGGTGCAGGCGTTGCGGATTTCCGGCCACTGGAAGGCCTGCACCAGCGGCTTGGGCAGGGCCAGGCCGGAGGTCTCGATGAGGATCTGGTCGAGGTCGCCACGGCGCGCCACCAGCTCGCGCATCACCGGGAAGAATTCCTCCTGCACGGTGCAGCACAGGCAGCCGTTGGCCAGCTCGAAGACGCGGCCGACCGCTTCTTCTTCGCTGCAACCGATGGAGCACTGCTTGAGGATTTCGCCGTCGATGCCCAGCTCGCCGAACTCGTTGACGATCACCGCGATGCGGCGGCCTTCGGCGTTGTCCAGCATGTGCCGGAGTAGGGTGGTCTTACCGGCACCGAGGAAGCCGGTGACGATGGTGACGGGGAGTTTGGCCAGGGTTTTCATGCGCGCCTCGCAAGCGAATTAGGGCGGGCGGATGAAGGGCGCGCGCGCGGGTTCGCCGCGCAACGAAGGTCGCCACCGGATCACCCCGCCCGGTTGTCTTGATGCTGCTCGAGGCAGGTCTCCTGGCTCACAGCCCTTTGTCGTCTCTTCGCCTTCCCGCCCGAATCGGCAGTGGCGCGTGAAGAGACAGGCTGTTCACAGTTGCGGGGGCAGCCGTGGCGCATCCGAAGATTTCCACGTTCCCTCTTAGCTCCGGCCAGCGCCGGAGAACCTCGAAGTGAGGAAGGCTACGCAGCGCGGCCGGGGCGGTCAATCGCCGGGGATCGGTTGACGCCTGCCGGAAGCCGTGGTCAGCTAGCGCGGTTTCAGGTGTCTCGCGCCGACGCGCGCGAGGTGAAACGGGAAGCCGGTGCGTCCGCAAGGACCAGTCCGGCGCTGCCCCCGCAACGGTAAGCGCATCGAGGGTCGTCAGTAGCCACTGTGCCTAGGCATGGGAAGGCTGACCCATCCGGCGAGAGTTTCTCGCTGGCGTCGCAAGCCCGGAGACCGGCCTGGAATCCTCATATTTTGGCAAACCCGCGGTGGGCGGGCGCAGGCCGTGGCGCGACCGATCCGGCGCGTTCGAATGCGTTCAACCTCTGCGTTCTCACTCTTTTCAGAGGGAACGTTCATGTCCAGCAGCATCCTGACGCAACCGGCGTCGAGCACTTCCATTCCCCTTTCCAAGCGCATCAGCCTGGCCGTTGGCGCCAGCCTGCTCGGTGCGCTGCTGGTGTATTTCGCCGGCTTCTCGCACATCGACGCGGTACACAACGCCGCCCATGACACGCGTCACAGCGCCGGCTTCCCCTGCCACTGATGCGGTTCTGAGTCCAATCGGCTGCGCGTCGGCCAGGCTGCGTTGGAGAATCGCCGTGGACTGCTCATGGACAACAGTCCACTCCGCGTCCCCGGCGATCCTCCGCCTTGCCTGGCTCTAGCTCGCTCGATTCGATGGCTCGGAGACGGAAAGGAAAGAACTCATGATCAAACGTATCGCCCAGACCGCCGGTTTCGCCGGTCTGATTGCCGCGCTGGTGCTCACCGTGGTCCAGCTGCTGTGGGTATCCCCGCTGATCCTCAAGGCGGAAACCTACGAGAAGGCCGAGCCGGCCGCTGCACTGGTTGAGGAGCACGCCCACGAGCATGCCGATGGCGCCGCCGCCGGGCATCACCATGACGCGGAAGCCTGGGAGCCGGAAGACGGCTGGCAGCGCATCCTCTCCACCACCGGTGGCAACCTGGTGGTCGCGGTGGGCTTCGCGCTGATGCTGGCCGGCCTGTTCACCCTGCGCGAGCCGGGCAGGACCTCCGAGGGCCTGCTCTGGGGCCTGGCCGGTTTCGCCGTGTTCACCTTGGCGCCGTCCCTCGGCCTGCCACCGGAAGTCCCCGGTACCGCCGCCGCCGACCTGAGCCTGCGGCAGACCTGGTGGATCGGCACTGCTGCGGCCACCGCCGCCGGCCTCGCGCTGCTGGTGTTCGGCCGCCACTGGGCGCTGCGCATCGTCGGCCTCGCCCTGCTGGTGGTGCCGCACTTGATCGGCGCGCCGCAGCCGGAAGTGCATTCCAGCCTGGCGCCGGAAAGCATCGCCCACGAGTTCATCGTCGCCTCGCTGGTCACCAACGCCGTATTCTGGGCCGCCCTGGGCCTGGTCGCCGCCTGGCTGTTCCGCCGCTTCGCGCCGTCGACCTGATTCGCCGCTATGCTCGACCCCGCAGCCGGCCCGACCGTCTGCGGGGTTTTTATTTGGATCTGCAAGGAGAGCGACCATGACACTGGTTGCCGGCCTCGGTTGCCGCCGGGGTTGCCCGCTCGATGAACTGCGCGCCCTGCTGCGCGATACGCTGGCCGAAGCCGGGCTGGACGAGTCGAACCTCACCGCGCTGGCCAGCGCCACGCTGAAGGCCGACGAGGAAGGGCTGACGGCCCTGGCCGCCGCCCTCGATCTGCCGCTGGCGCTGTTCACTCCACAACAGCTGGCTGCCTGCGAAAAGCGCCTGGGCGAGCCCTCGGAAAGGGTGCGCACGGCCACCGGCAGCGCCAGCGTAGCCGAGGCCGCCGCGCTGCTGCAGGCCGATGTCCAGGGCGGCGCCTCGGCGCGTCTGCTGGTGGGCAAGCGGCGCAGCGAGCAGGCCACCTGCGCGCTGGCCTTCATTCCCGTCGAATCCGCACAGGAGCCGTCATGACCGTCTACTTCATCGGCGCCGGCCCCGGCGATCCCGAGCTCATCACGGTCAAGGGCCAGCGGCTGATCCGCAGCTGCCCGGTGATCCTCTACGCCGGCTCGCTGGTGCCGCCGGCGGTGCTGGAAGGCCACAGCGCCGAGCGCGTGGTGAACACCGCCGAACTGAACCTGGACGAGATCGTCGCGCTGCTGGCGCAGGCCCACGGCGAGGGCAAGGACGTGGCGCGGGTGCACTCCGGCGACCCTTCGCTTTACGGCGCCATCGGCGAGCAGATTCGCCACCTGCGCGAACGCGGCATCGCTTACGAGATCGTCCCCGGTGTCACCGCGACTTCGGCCTGCGCGGCAATCCTCGGCTGCGAGCTGACCCTGCCGGATATTTCCCAGACGCTGATCCTCACTCGCTATGCCAGCAAGACGCGGATGCCCGAAGGTGAGTCGCTGGCCGAACTGGCGCAGCACCGCGCGACCCTGGCGATTCACCTGGGCGTCGGCCAGTTGGCGAACATCGTCGCCGAGTTGCTACCCCACTATGGCGCGGACTGCCCCATCGCGGTGATCCACCGCGCCAGCTGGCCGGACCAGGACCAGGTCACCGGCACCCTCGGCGATATCCTGCCGAAGGCGCAGGCCAAGGGCTTCAAACGCACGGCGCTGATCCTGGTGGGCAAAGTGTTGGGGGCGGAGGGCTTTGCCGATTCGTCGCTGTACAGCGCGGGGCATGCGCATCTGTATCGGAGCAGCTCTTCAACAGAGTGAGGAGCAGCTTTTCGTAGGACCGAGGGGGACGCCCAGTCCTTGCTCGCGAACCGCCTCAGCTTCGGTATCGCCGGGTAACTCAGTTCGCGAGCAAGCTCGCTCCTACAGGCAAGACTTGGCCTCAGTCGTCCAGCGGTTCCAGCTCGCTCAGCTGCTCATCGATCATCGCCTTCAACTGCTCCGCCGCCAGCGGCTTGTGCAGCAGCGGCCAGCCGTGGGCGGCGGCCTGGGCGAGCAGGCGCGGGTCGGTGTCGCCGGTGACCAGCATGGCGGCGATCCAGTCGTCCTCGTAGTGCCGGTGCAGGCGCTCGATGGCGTCGAGGCCGGTCTGGTGGTCGCGCAGGCGGTAGTCGCTGATGATCAAGTCGGGCTTCTCGCGCGCTGCCGCCGGGTCGTTCAGCAGGTCAGCCACGTCGGCGACGATGCGGTGGCGGTAGTCCCAGCTGTGGAACAGCAGGCGCAGGCCTTCGCGGTTCTCGGCGTCGTCCTCGATCACGTAGATCAGCTTGTCGCTGCCCACCACGCTGCGCAGCGCGGGGATTTCCACCTGACGCGGCTGCACGGCGGTGGCGCGCGGCAGGCTGAGCATGAAGGCACTGCCGTGGCCTTCGCGCGAATGCAGCACCAGGGGATGGTCGAGCAGGGCGGAGGTGCGCTGGACAATGGCCAGGCCCAGACCGAGACCCTTGCTGCGGTCGCGCTCGGGGTTGTTCAACTGGTGGAATTCCCAGAACACCTTTTGCCGTTCGCTGGCGGGAATCCCCGGGCCGCTGTCCCAGACTTCCACCCGCACCTGCCGGCCACGGCGGCGCCAGCCGATCAGCACGCCGCCGCGGTCGGTGTAGCGGATGGCGTTTTCCACCAGGTTGCGCAGGATGCGTTCGAGCAGTGCCGGGTCGGATTTCACGAAAGGCGCGCCGGCATGTACGCGCAGCTTCAAGCCCTTATCGGTGGCCTGTACGCGGCAGTCCTCGGCGATGCGTTCCAGTAGTTCGGCGAGGGAGAAGGGCTGCAGGCTGGGCTGGACGATGCCGGCGTCCAGCCGCGAGATGTTCAGCAGCGCATCGAACAGTGAACCCTGCGCCGCCAGGGCGCGGGAGATGTGCTCGACGAGGTTGCGGCTGGCCTCGTCCAGCGGCTGTTTCTGCAGTGCGCCGAGGTACAGGCCGAGGGCATAGGTGGGCTGGCGCAGGTCGTGGCTGGCGGAGGCGAGGAAGCGGGTCTTGGCCTGGTCGCTACGCTCGGCGGCTTCCTTCTCGACGCTGAGTTTCTGCAGCAGTTCGATGTTCTCGAAACGCAGCAGCAGCGAATCCACCAGGGTCGCGTGGAAGCGGTAGGCGAAGGCGCAGATGGTGAAGGCGTAGACCAGCGCCGCCGCGCCGAGGGTCTTGCTCAGCGCGTCCGGCAGCAGCACCAGCAGGCTGGCGAAGGGCAGGGTGAAGGCCGGCACGATGAACAGGTAGAACAGTGGCAGGACGATGCTGTAGGCGTTCATCACGCCAGTGCCCAGGCCCAGCAGGACGACCACCACGTACATCTGCAGCGACGCCGGCAGCACCGTCACCCAGTAGGCGGCCGGCAGCCCCCAGAGCAGGCCCGAGACCCCGGTGGTAACCATCACCTGGATCAGCCAGCGGCGCCGGGCACCGGTATCGTCGTTTCGCAGCTGGTCATGGCGGCGCAGCAGCCACAAACGCAGGGCGCCGAGCACGGTCTGTGCGGCGAACCAGGCGAGCAGGAGTGGCAGCGGCTGGGCATCGCTGAGTACCCAGGTGGTCAGGCCGGCGACGAGGTAGGCGGCGATGATGGAGAACGGCGAGTTGCGCCGCAGCACGTCGAACTGTTCGGCGCGCACCGCTTCGGCGTAGGGGGAGTGGCTGAGGTCGCGCTGCCAGAGGTTCATCGGGCCTTCCATGGTGGGCGGTGATCGCTGTCTGTATAGCAACCGCCGCTCGCCGCGCCCAGTATTTTCAGGCCAGCCAGGGCTCCGCGCGCGGTGTCATCCCTCGGCGCAGGTACCAGCGCACCCACAGGTGCACGCCGAGTGCAGCGCACACCGTCAGGAGGATCGTCAGGCCTTCCGCTTCCATGGCAGCTTCCCTCGTCCGGGTTTCCTGCCTGACAGGGTATTCCTGCGACAACTTGCCGCATAGATACAGAGCGTTTCCGAATGTGCGGATCAGTCCTGCGGCCCTTCTACAGCGAATGAATGATCCGCCCGAGGGTTTCCATGGCCTGCTCGCTGGTGGTGGTCCACGGGTGGCCGTGGTTCAGCCGCAGGCAGTGGCCGAAGCGCCGGGTGGCCGAGAAGATCGGCCCCGGCGCGAGGCTGATGCCCTGGGCCAGGGCAAGCTGGAACAGCTTGAGCGCGTCGATGTGCTCGGGCAGTTCCAGCCACAGGAAGTAGCCGCCGCTGGGGCGGGTGACGCGGGTGGCGGCGGGGAAGTGCCGGGCCACGGCGGCGAGCATCGCGTGCTGCTGGCTTTCCAGCGCGTGGCGCAGCTTGCGCAGGTGGCGGTCGTAGCCGCCGTGCTGCAGGTAGTCGGCGATGGCCGCCTGGGCCGGCACCGAGGCCGACAGGCTGGTCATCAGCTTGAGTCGCTCGATCTGCTCGGCGTAGCGCCCACCCGCCACCCAGCCGACCCGGTAGCCCGGCGCCAGGCTCTTGGAGAAGGAACTGCAGTGCATCACCAGCCCTTCGCTGTCGAAGGCCTTCACCGGCTTGGGCGCCTGGGCGGCGAAGTACAGCTCGGCGTAGACGTCATCCTCGATCAGTGGCACCTGGTGCTTGGCCAGCAGGCCAGCGAGGGCGCGCTTCTTGTCCTCGGCCATGCTGGCGCCCAGCGGGTTCTGGAAGTTGCTCATGAACCAGCAGGCCTTGATCGGCAGGCGCGCCAGGCTGTCGGCGAGCACGTCGAGATCGATCCCTTCGCGCGGGTGCACAGGGATTTCCACCGCCTTGAGTTTCAGGCGTTCGAGCACCTGCAGGCTGGCGTAGAAGGCTGGCGCCTCGATGGCGACGAGATCGCCAGGGCGGGTGACCACCTGCAGGCACAGGTTCAGCGCTTCCAGCGCGCCATTGGTGACCACCAGCTCCTCCACTGGCAGCGGCATGCCGCCGACCATGTAGCGCAGGGCGATCTGCCGGCGCAGCGAGTGGCTGCCGGGTGCGAGGTCGGAAATCGTCGCACGCGGGTCCATGTCGCGCACCGCGTGGGCCATGGAGCGCGCCAGGCGCGGCAGAGGGAACAGCTCCGGCGCCGGGAAGGCCGAGCCGAAGGGTACGGTGTCCGGGTCCTTGATCGAGCTGAGCACCGAGAACACCAGTTCGCTGACGTCCACCTCGGTGGTCTGCGCGTCGTGGCGGGCGATTTCCGGTTCGGCCAGGGCGCGCTGCACGTGCTCGCGGACGAAGTAGCCGGAGCGCGCGCGGGCGACGATCAGCCCGCGATCCTCCAGCAGGTAATAGGCCTGGAACACCGTGGAAGCGCTGACCCCGTAGGTGCGGCTGGCGTGCCGCACCGAGGGGACTTTCTGGCCGGGAGCGAGCACGCCGCTGCGGATCAGGCCGGCGATCTCGTCGGCGAATTTCTCGTAGCGCTTCATCTTGTCCTGCACGGCGGCCTGAGGGGCGGAAGAATCCGCCCACTCTAGGCGCTGCGCCGAGGTCACGCCAAGCTCCCTGGCCATGCTCAGCGCCTCGGCGAGACGAAGGTGCTGGCGGCGTCGAGCTCCTCGTTGCCGTCACTGACCCTGAAGTGCAGCGGCACCGAACCCCCGGCGCTGCTCTGCGCCAGGCTTGCCACCGAGATGGCGAAGTCGCGGATCTCGCCCGGCTGCAGCATCAGCTCCGGCACGCCCTGCAGGCGGTAGCCGGCGTCGTCGGCGAGGCTCAGGTGGTAGTGCTGCGGCTGCTGGGTCTTGTTGATCAGCTTGAGGTTGTAGATGTTCTCGATCTCGCCGGCGGCGTTCTCGCGGAACAGGCCCCGGTCGCGGGCGACGTCGAGGTTGATCAGCGGCCGTGCCTCCAGCGCCCAGATGAACGCACCGATCATCACCAGCAGCACCGCCGCGTAGCCGATCAGGCGCGGGCGCAGCAGGTGGGTCTTGCCGCCTTCCAGCGCGCTTTCCGAGGTGTAGCGCACCAGACCACGGTCGTAGCCCATCTTGTCCATCACCGAGTCGCAGGCGTCGATGCAGGCGGCGCAGCCGATGCAGGCGATCTGCAGGCCGTCGCGGATATCGATGCCGGTAGGGCAGACCTGCACGCACTGCTGGCAGTCGATGCAGTCGCCCAGGCCGAGGGCCTTGGGATCGGCGTCCTTCTTGCGCGCGCCGCGGGATTCACCGCGCGCCGCGTCGTAGGAAATGATCAGGGTGTCCTTGTCGAACATCACGCTCTGGAAGCGCGAGTACGGGCACATGTGGATGCACACCTGCTCGCGCAGCCAGCCGGCGTTGGCGTAGGTGGCGGCGGCGAAGAAGGCGACCCAGAAGGCGCTTTCCAGGTCGAGCCTGAAGGTGAACAGGTCCGCCACCAGCGGCCGCACCGGGGTGAAATAGCCGATGAAGGTGATCGCCGTGACCAGGCTGATCAGCAGCCAGAGGCCGTGCTTGGCGCCCTTGCGCAGGACTTTCTCGGTACTCACCGGGCCCTGGTCGCGCTTGATGCGCTGGTTGCGGTCGCCCTCGGTGACCTGCTCGGCCCACATGAACACCCAGGTCCACACGCTCTGCGGGCAGGTATAGCCGCACCAGACGCGGCCGGCGAACACCGTGATGAAGAACAGGCCGAAGGCGGCGATGATCAGGATCGCCGACAGCAGGATGAAATCCTGCGGCCAGAAGGTCGCGCCGAAGATGTAGAACTTGCGCTCGGGCAGGTCCCAGAGCACCGCCTGGCGGCCGTTCCACTGCAGCCACAGGGTGCCGAAGAACAGCAGGAACAGCAGGCCGCCGCCGAGGCGCCGCAGATCGCGGAAGCGACCGGCGAAGCGCTTGGTGTAGACCGTCGGGGTCACCGCCGACAGCGGTTTGGGCGGCGGGGTGAAACGTTGCGGGGCGTCGATCTCGATGATCTTCGCTTGGATTCTTTCGCTCATTGTCGTGGCCCATCAGGCAGAAGAGGCGCCGCGACTGTACGAATCGGTCTGCACCCGAAACAGATTCAGGTTCGCCGGAAAAAACCATATCAGATGGCTAAAAATGCTCCGCCCCGCGTCGCCACAGGCCTGGCGTCCTGCGCGATGGAACGGCTGATCGGGCCTGTTGCGGCAACCGGTCGCAGGCCTGCCGGGGCAGGGGTGGGGCGCATCTGATCCGGTTTTTCCCGCGTGATCTGCCGCTGTTTTGCACAGCAGGCGCCGGCCATAGTTCGGTCATCCCTGAAGTAGCGCGCTCGACGACAGAAGCAGGCCGCTACGCAACGTCCCGAAGGTGGCCTGGCGATGTACCGATACGATGATTACGACCGCGCCCTGGTGCGCGAACGGGTGGCGCAGTTCCGCGACCAGGTGCAGCGGCGCCTGAGTGACGAGCTGAGCGAAGAGGAATTCCTGCCGCTGCGCCTGCAGAACGGCCTGTACCTGCAGAAGCATGCCTACATGCTGCGGGTGGCGATTCCCTACGGCACCCTGTCCAGTGAACAGATGCGTACCCTGGCCTGGATCGCCCGCGAGCACGATCGTGGCTACGGCCACTTCACCACGCGGCAGAACATCCAGTTCAACTGGGTGGAGCTGGCGCGGGTGCCGGACATCCTCGAGCGCCTGGCGGAGGTCGAGATGCACGCCATCCAGACCTCCGGCAACTGCGTACGCAACATCACCACCGAGGCCTTCGCCGGCGTCGCCGCCGACGAATTCCTCGACCCGCGCCCGCTGGCGGAAATCCTCCGCCAGTGGTCGACGGTGAACCCCGAATTCCTCTTCCTGCCGCGCAAGTTCAAGATCGCGATCTGCGCCGCCGAGGAAGACCGCGCGGCGGTGATGATGCACGACATCGGCCTCTACCTGCGCCGCGCCGAAGACGGCGAGCTGCGCCTGAAGGTGCTGGTGGGTGGTGGGCTGGGGCGCACGCCGATGCTCGGCCAGGTGATTCGCGAGGRCCTGCCCTGGTGGCACCTGCTGTCCTATGTCGAGGCCATCCTGCGCGTGTATAACCGCCACGGCCGGCGTGACAACAAGTACAAGGCGCGGATCAAGATCCTGGTGAAGGCGCTGGGCATCGAGGCGTTCTCCCGCGAAGTGGAGGAGGAGTGGCAACACCTGCGCGATGGCGAGGCGCAGCTGACCCTCGATGAGTACCAGCGGGTTGCGGCGGCGTTCGATCCGCCTGTTTATGAGGCAGCCGACGAGTTGGCCTACGGCAGCGCACTGGCGGCCGACCCCGCCTTCGCCCGCTGGGTTTCGCGCAACGTGCGCCCGCATCGGGTGCCCGGCTATGCCAGCGTGGTGCTGTCCACCAAACCGGGCGCCGAGGCGCCGCCGGGGGATGCCACCGCCGAACAGATGGAGCAGGTGGCTGATTGGGCCGAGCGCTTCGGCTTCGGCGAAATCCGCGTCGCCCACGAACAGAACCTGGTGCTGCCGGACGTGCGCAAGTCCGATCTGCATGCGCTCTGGCTGGAAGCCTGCGCGGCCGGTTTGGGCACGCCGAACCAGGGCCTGCTGACTGATATCATCGCCTGCCCCGGCGGCGACTTCTGCGCGCTGGCCAACGCCAAGTCGATCCCCATCGCCCAGGGCATCCAGCAGCGCTTCGAGGACCTCGACTACCTGCACGACCTGGGCGACCTCAGCCTGAACATCTCCGGCTGCATGAACGCCTGCGGCCACCACCACATCGGCAACATCGGCATCCTCGGCGTCGACAAGAACGGCAGCGAGTGGTACCAGATCACCCTCGGCGGCGCGCAGGGCGTGAAGAGCGCGCTGGGCAAGGTAATCGGCCCGTCGTTCAGCGCCGCCGAAGTGCCGGATGTGATCGAGGCGCTGGTGCATACCTATGTGGAGCAGCGCGGCGCCGGTGAGCGCTTCGTCGAAACGGTCGAGCGCATCGGCCTGGAACCGTTCAAGGCGCGGGTCTACCGCCAGGCGGAGGTGCCGGCATGAAGAACCTGATTCGTCTGCGCGATGGCGTGGCGCAGTTCGACGCCGAGGATGCATGGATGCTGCTGCGCGAGGTGCCCGAGACGTTACCCGAGGGCCAGCTGATCCTGCCGCTGGGATCGTGGTTGGCTGATGCGCCTTGTAGGAGCGAGGGGGACGCCATCGTTATTGCTCGCGAACAGAAATTCCCAGAGGCGCCGGAGCTGGGGGACGGTTCGCGAGCAAGCTCGCTCCTACAGAAAAGCGGCGTCTGGTTGGGGCCGGATGATGATCCGTACCAACTGGAGGGGCTGATGGACCAACTGCCCCTGATCGCCATCGACTTCCCCAGCTTCCGCGACGGTCGTGGCTACAGCCTGGCCTACCTGCTGCGCAGTCGCCTCGGCTGGCGCGGCGAGTTGCGCGCGGTGGGCGATGTGCTGCGCGACCAGTTGGCGCACCTGCGCCAGTGCGGTTTCGACGCCTTCGCCGTGCGCGAGGACAAGTCCGTGGAGGACGCCCTGAAGGGCCTGGCCGGCCTCAGCGTGCTCTACGGCCGTTCGGTGATAGAGCCGCGCCCGCTGTTCCGCCGGCGCTCCTGAAGCGTCACTGCCGCGAGCGGCAAAGGCTGCAGCGGGTCGGCCAAGCTTGACGCTGTGCCGGGGCACAGGAAAAATGCGGGCATCATCCCCGGCGCCGTGCGCGCCGGCGGTAACCCACGGATTCGAGTGACCCCCCGAATATGCGCATGCGCCTGATGCTGCTGGGTGGCGGTAATGCCCTTGGACAGGCGCTGATCCGCCTCGGCGCCGAGGAAGACATCGGCTTCCTCGCCCCCCGGCCGCCCGACCAGGGCTGGGACGCTTCCAGCCTCACCGTCCTGCTGGACGAGACCCGCCCCGACGCGGTGATCAACCTCGCCTACTACTACGACTGGTTCCAGGCCGAAGCCGTCGACGCGGCCCGCCTGGCCAGCCAGGAGCGTGCGGTCGAGCGTCTGGCCGAACTCTGCCAGCACCACGAAATCCTGCTGATCCAACCGTCCAGCTACCGCGTGTTCGATGGCGCCCGCGCCACCGCCTACAGCGAGAAGGACGAGCCGCTGCCTCTGGGCCCGCGTGGCCAGGCTCTGTGGCGCATGGAGCAGTGGGTGCGGGCGACCTGCCCGCGGCATGTGCTGCTGCGCTTTGGCTGGCTGCTGGATGACAGCGCCGAGGGCGTGCTCGGGCGCTTCCTCGAACGGGCCGAGAAGGAGCAGGTGCTGTTCCTCGCCGACGACCGCCGCGGCAACCCGACCCCGATAGACGACGCCGCGCGGGTAATCCTCTCCGTGCTCAAGCAGCTCGACTGCCAGGCGCCGCTGTGGGGCACCTATCACTACGGCGGCCTGGAGGCGACCACCACCCTGTCCCTGGGCCAGGTGGTACTCGGAGAGGCTCGCGCCTTCCACACCCTGGCCGTCCAGGAACCGAGCCCGCAGGCCCACGCCGCGCGCCCGGACGCCGGCGACGAACCGCAGCACGCGGTGCTCGCCTGCAAGAAAATCCTCCATACCTTCGGCATCAAGCCGCGCGCCTGGCGCGCCGGCCTGCCCGCCCTGCTGGACCGTTACTACCGCCATGTCTGATCGTCTTTCCCCCTCTGCGCAGCCCATCCTCATCACCGGCGGCGCGGGGTTCATCGGTTCCCACCTGGCGGATGCGCTGCTGGCGCAGGGCTTTGCCGTGCGCGTGCTGGACGACCTGTCCACCGGCAAGCGCGAACACCTCGATCCGCGCGTCGAGCTGATCGTCGGCAACGTCGCCGATGAAGCCGCCCTGCGCGGCGCGCTGAGCGGCTGCCAGGGCGTCGTGCACCTGGCCGCCATCGCCTCGGTGCAGGCTTCGGTGGAAGACCCGGTGGGCACCCACCGCGCCAACTTCATCGGCACCCTGAACCTCTGCGAGGCCATGCGCCAGGAAGGCATCCAGCGGGTGCTGTTCGCTTCCAGCGCGGCGGTCTACGGGCAGAACGGCGAAGGCAGCGCCATCGACGAAGACGTGGTCAAGGCGCCGCTGACGCCCTATGCCGCGGACAAGCTGGCCAGTGAGTACTACCTCGATTTCTACCGTCGCGAGCATGGCCTGGAGCCGGCGATCTTCCGCTTCTTCAACGTCTATGGCCCGCGCCAGGACCCGTCCTCGCCGTACTCCGGGGTGATCAGCATCTTCGCCCGGCGCGCCGAGCAGGGCCTGCCGATCACCGTGTTCGGCGATGGCGAGCAGACCCGTGATTTCATCTACGTCGGTGACCTGGTCAAGCTGCTGGTGACCGCGCTGCTGGCGGACGAAGTGGCCGAGTCGGCGATCAACGTCGGCCTCGACCAGTCCACCAGCCTCAACCAGTTGCTGGCCGAGATCGGCAAGCTGACGGGCGGCCTGCCGGAGATTACCTACCAGCCGGCACGCCATGGCGATATCCGTCATTCCCGCGCCGACAACCGCCGCCTGCTGGCGCGCTACAGCCTGGATGAGCCGACGCCGCTGGCCGAAGGCCTGGCGCAGCTGATCACCACCAGGGTTTGTTGAGCGCCAGGTAGAAAACGCCGGCCAGCGAGGTCAGCGCCAGGACGCTGAAAATCGCCTTGGGTGCCCGCGCGGCGCTGCGCATGGCAAAGGCGGCCAGCACGATGTAGAGCACCAGCAGGCCGATCTTCACCTGCAGCCACACCGGCAGCGGCCAGGGCATCGCCAGGTGCACCAGGCCCAGGGCGCTGAGCAGCAGCAGGGTGTCGATCAGATGGGGCAGCCCGCGCTGCCAGCCGGAGGGGCGCCTGCCCCACCAGCTGAGCCCCAGGCGCAGCAGGAAAAGGGCGGTGCTGATGATGGCGAGGCTGACGTGCAGTGCTTTGAGTTCGAGATACATACCGGTTCCCTGAAAATGAAAAAGGCGCCCTTGGGCGCCTTTTCACGTTTGCTCCGTCAGAAACGGTAGCCGAAACCGACCATGTAAACCCAGGGGTCGACGTCAACATCGACCTTGGTCTTCTGGATGCCCAGTGCGGACGGGCCGTCGACGCTGGCCTTGGTGTCGATGTCCATGTACCAGACCGCGGCGTTGACGAAGGCGTGCTCGTTGAGCATGTAGTCCATGCCCAGTTCGGCGGCCAGGCCCCAGGAATCCTGCAGCTTCAGGTTGCTGAAGCCCTGGTCCTTGCGGGAGCCGGTGAGGTCTTCGTCGAAGAAGGTGGTGTAGTTGACGCCGATGCCGCCGTAGGGCTGGAAGGCGGAGTTGGTACCACCCATGGGGTAGTACTGCAGCAGCACGGTCGGCGGCAGCTGCTTGATGTCGGCGAGCTTGCCGTCCAGACCGCCGCCCAGACCCTTGACGTCGACCTGGTGCTTGAACGGAGTGGCGGCGACCAGCTCGATACCGATCTTGTCGGTGAGCAGGTAGGCGAAGGTCAGGCCCAGCTGGGTGTCGCTGTCCACGGTGGCCTTGGTGCCGCTGGCTTTCACGCCGTCGAACTTGAGGGCGCTGCTGCTATCGTCGGGCGCAACGGTGGCGATACCGCCGCGTACCAGGAAGTCGCCAGCCTGGTGGCCGCGGATGTCGGCGGCCTGGGTCACGGCGGGAATGGCTGCGGCGAGTGCGAGAAGCGAGGGGGCGATCCAGGACTTACGCATGATGAGCTCCAATATCTCTTTGGTATAAGTGTTGGTGCCCAGAATAGTAGACAGCACTAAAAGAGCTCTTTTGACCTGGCTCAATAAAGCCCCCAGGCTTTGTAGGAATCGGGGGTGCGGCAAAGCGCCGCGCCCGATCACTGCCCGGTGTATTCGTAGGGTTCGATGCTGCTGGCCTGCATCTGGTAGCCGGCGTCGGCGAGGTCGCTTTCCATCGCCTTCACGCTCATCCTGCCGGTGATCCAGAAGGGCTGATAAAGCTCATCGACCTTTACGCCCTTGCCGCCTCGAACATAGACGATCTGGTTGGACGGCGGTGCTGGCACGTGGATGCAGGCGCCGTAATAGGGTACCAGCAGGAAGTCGCGCACGGTCTGGCCGTCTTCCTCGACTTCCAGCGGCACGATGTAGCCCGGCATCTTCACTTCCTGGCCGTCCAGCTGCTGTACCACGGGTGCGTTGGGTATCTGCTGCTTCACTGCCGGACCGCTCTCCGAATTGAGTACATCGGAAAGCTTGGACATGTCGTGCAGCGGCACCGGCGGCGGGGGCGGCGGTGCGCCTTCGGGGATCAGCTCGGGCCAGGTCAGTTCGCGCGGCGCAGCCCAGGCGGCGGCGCTGGCGAGCATCAGCAGGAGGAACAGCAGACGGCGCAGGGGGCTTTCTTTCATGAGGCTGGCTCGCAGGGGGCTGGCTCAGAGACGGATCGACAGGCCATCGGCCAGCGACTGCCGATAGGCGCGCCAGGCCGGCACACAGCCGATCAGCAACGCGGCCAGGAGTATGCCGCCGAGCAGGGACCATTCATAGGCGCTGGGCAGCGCCAGCGGCAGGAATATGCCGTAGTTCGCCTGTACGTAGGCCTGGCTGCCGGCGATACCGGCGTAGAGCAGGCCGACGCCCAGTGCCACCCCAGCCAGCGCCAGGGCGAAGGCTTCGGCCACCAGCAGGCTGAAGATGTGCCAGGGCCGCGCGCCCACCGAGCGCAGGATGGCCATTTCGCGGCGGCGTTCATTGAGGCTGGTGAGGATCGCCGTGAGCATGCCGATCAGGCCGGTCAGCACGACGAACAGCGAAACCACGAACAGTGCCTTCTCCGCCGTGCCCATCAGCCCCCACAACTCCTGCAGTGCCACACCCGGCAGGATCGCCATCAGTGGCTCACCGTCGTATTCGTTGATCTGCCGCTGCAGGGTGAAGGTCGCTACCTTGCTCTTGAGGCCGAGCAGGAAGGCGGTGATCGCCTTGGGCTGCAGGTCCATGCTGCGCGCCTGGTCTTCGCTGATGCGCCCGGCGCCACGGGCCGGGACGCCGTTCTTCCAGTCGACGTGCAGCGCTTCCATGCCCTGCAACGAGATGTGCAGGGTGCGGTCCACCGGGGTGCCGGTGCGCTTGAGGATGCCGACCACGGTGAACGGCTTGTCGTCGTGCTGCACCAGGCTGATGGTGCTGACGCCGTGGGCGAGGACGATCTTGTCGCCGAGCTTGTAATGCAGCGCCTGCGCGACTTCGGCGCCGAGCACCACGTCGAACAGGTCCTGGCCGAAGGGCTTGCCCTCGGCCAGCTCCAGTTCCTGGCCACGGCCGAAGCGGTAGTGCTCGAAGTAGCCGGTGTCGGTACCCATGACGCGGTAGCCGCGGTGCGAGTCGCCCAGGGAAATCGGGATGGCCCATTTCACCAGCGGGCTGTGGGTGACCGTCTCGTAGCTTTCCCAGCGGATGTTGTTGGTGGCGTTGCCGATGCGGAACACCGAGTAGAGCAGCAGGTTCACCGAACCGGAGCGGGCGCCGACGATCAGGTCGGTGCCGGAGATGGTGCTGGCGAAGCTGGCCTTGGCTTCGGTGCGCACGCGCTCCACCGCCAGCAGCAGGCAGGCGGAGAGGGCGATGGCGAAGATCGTCAGCAGGGCGGTGAAGCGGCGGTTGGACAGGCTGGCCAGCGCCAGGCGCAACAGGTACATGCTCAGATTCCCGGAGCGCGGGCGGCGCGGTTGAGGTCGCTCAGCGACAGGCTGCGGTCGAACAGGGTGGCAAGGCTCTGGTCATGGCTGACGAACAGCAGGCTGGCGCCGGCCTCGCGGCATTCGGCGAACAGCAGCTGGAGGAAGGCTTCACGGGCGTCGGCGTCGAGCGCCGAGGTTGGCTCGTCGGCGATCACCAGTTCCGGCTGGCCGATCAGCGCGCGGGCGGCGGCGACGCGCTGTTGCTGGCCGATGGAGAGGCTGTCGGCGCGGCGCTCGATCAGCGCCGCATCGCCCAGCCCCAGGTGCCCCAGCAGCGCCTCGGCGGCCTTGGCCACGCTGCCGTGGCGCAGGGTCGCGCGCTCGGCGCGGCTGTGGGAGAAATGACAGGGCAGCTCGACGTTCTCGCGCACCGAGAGGAACGGCAGCAGGTTGAACTGCTGGAAGATGTAGCCGGTGTGGTCGACGCGAAAATGATCGCGGCGCGCCGACTTCATCTGCGCGATGTCCTCGCCGAGCAGCTTCACGCTGCCACGCTGCGGGCGCTGCACGCCGCCGAGCAGGCCGAGCAGGGTGGTCTTGCCGCTGCCGGACGGGCCCTTGAGGAACAGGGTTTCGCCACGGGCCAGCGTGAAGGCAGGGATATCCAGCAGCTCCCCCTGGCCGGGCCAGGCGAAGCCGAGGTTGTCGAGTTCGAGCAGTGCGGTCATTTCAACGGGTCGATATCAGAATGTCAGGGTCGGGTTGGCAGCGGTCAATTCTGCACCTTGCTGACCGCTCGGGCCGATCAGTTGTACCTGAATTTTCTGGGTTCCCGGGAAACGCTTGAACAGCGGCGCGAAATCGACGCTGGCGAGGTCCTGCGGCTGTTCGCAGCTCAGCTGGTAGTGGGCGTCGATGTCGGCGTGGTGATGGCCTTCGTGCTCGTCGTGGTCGCCATCGGCGTGCTCGTGGTCATGATCATGCTCGTGATCATTGCCGTCGTCGGCCTTCGGCGCATCGCCGAACAGCGGGCTGGAAAGCTCCACCGACTGCACGCTGCACTTGGCGGAGGCGGGCAGGGCGAGCAGTTGCAGCGGCTGCTTGAGCTGGGCCTGGGCGGCGGCGACGGTGGCCTTGTCGGCGTCGCTGGTGGCGGCGTGCTCGAAGCCGACGAAGTTCATCGCCGGGCTGTCCATCTCCAGCTCCAGGGTCTTGCCGTCGAGGGCGACGTTGAGCTGGGCGACGCCATGCTCGTGCTTGCCGAGGCTGCCGTGTTCATGTTCGTCGTGGGCTTGGGCGGCGAGAGGCAGCAGGGCGACAGCGAGGAGCAGGGGGCGCATGGAGGAACTCCGGTCGGTTGGATTAATTTGTTACGTTATAACAGATGAAATATTAACGCCAGCTTAGCGTGCGTTTGCCCAGGGGCCGTGGGAGCATGCGCGAAAGGCCGCGAGGAGAAGGGCGATGCTGAGAATCAAGGGCACCATCGGCGACTGGCCGGTGGACCTCACCGTGGAGATGGATGACGCCGACTGGGCGCGGCTGGCGCAGAACCTGCCGGCTGCTGCTGGCGCAGCGCCGGCGAGCGTGGCTGCACCGGCGCCTGTTGCGGGCGCGCCGGTGGATCAGCTGTGGCTCGCGGCGCAGGACCTGCTGCGCCGAAGTGGCAGCAGTGAAGGGCCGCAGTTGCTGGATGAGCTGGCGGCGCTGGCGGGCAGTTCCGGGGCGGCGAAGGGCTTGCTGGTGCGCTTGCGGCACAGCCCGAAGGTGAAGATCGAGGTGCGCGACGGCGTGCAGCTGTTCAACTGGGTCGAGGAGTAGAAGCCGTCTCGGCTCGCCCTGGTAGGGCAAATAGCGCGCCAGGGTTATCCACCGCGAGCGGATACGGCGGATAACCTGTTCCAGGTTATCCGCCCTACGAAACCAGCTCCTCTGCCGTGCGGTTCGCGAGCAAGCTCGCTCCTACAGGTTTCAGCTTGGCCGAATGCCGCACGGCTCTTCGTAGGAGCGAGCTTGCTCGCGAACATGCGGGCGTGGCCCGCGTATGGCCGGCGATCAGTAGAGAACGTTCGCCAGCTTGCGCCGGTAGGCAAGCACCAGCGGATGGTCGTTGCCCAGCAGGTCGAACACTTGCACCAGCGTCTTGCGCGGCAGGTCTTCGCCGTAGCTGCGGTTGCGCACGAACAGCTTGAGCAGGGCGTCCAGCGCCGCCTCGTACTGCTGGCGGGCCAGTTGCTGGACGGCCAGCTGGTAGGTGGCTTCGTCGTCGTTGGCGTCAGCGGCCAGGCGGGTCTTCAGCGTGGCGGCGTCGGGCAGGTCGGCGGCCTGGCGGAGGAAGGTCAGCTGGGCCTTGGCGGCGGCCAGCGCCTGCTTGTGATCAGCGCCTTTCACCGCGTCGAGCACGGTCTCGGCTTCACCCAGCTCGCCGCGCTCGGCGAGGCAGCGGGCGTAGAGGATCAGCGCGGCGGCGTTGGTGTTGTCCTCGCCCAGCAGCGCTTTCAGCTGCGCCTCGGCTTCGGCGAAGCGGCCTTCGTTGAAGGCGGCCTGCGCCAGTTCCAGCGGGTTGCCGGCGGCGGGGGCGGGCGGTTGCACGTGCTGTTCGAGCATCTGGCGAATCGCCGATTCGGGCTGCGCACCGGCGAAGCCGTCGACCGGCTGGCCGTCCTTGAACAGCACCACGGTGGGCAGGCTGCGGATGCCGAAGCGCATCACGATGTCCTGCTCGACGTCGCAGTTGACCTTGGCCAGCAGCAGCTCGCCCTGGTAGGACTCGGTGATCTGCGTCAGCAGCGGCATCAGCGCCTTGCACGGGGCGCACCAGTCGGCCCAGAAGTCCACCAGGACCGGCTTGTGGAAGGAGTTCTCGATGACGACCTGATCGAAGTTGGCGATGCTGGCGTCGAAGATGTAGGGCGTATCGCTCATGGGGAATCTCGAATCGAGTGGGGCGATGAAGGTGGTTGCCACTATAAGTGGGGGCGCTCTGGAACGGAAACAACCCAATCCGGCCAGGCTGTGGTGTGGCCGGAAAGCCATCGCGGACGGAGTCCGCTCCTACGCGCGTCCCGCGTCGCGCTCGCCGGTTACGTAGGAGCGGACTCCGTCCGCGATCGTCCCACCCAATGCGCCGATGTCACCCGCGGCGCGCGTGGTACAGGCTGACATGGCGGAATTCGGCCGGCTCGGCCAGGTCCGGCCAGGTGCAGCCGTCGAGAATTCCCAGGCGCTGGTACAGCGGATGGCGGAAGTCGCGGACCCGCGAGTCGGCCACCAGGGCTTCGCGGCCGCGGCTGAGGAATTCGTCCAGCAGCGGCAGGTTGGCACGGTCGTAGAGCACGTCGGCGACGATGATCAGATCGAAACGATCTGTTTCCTGGAAGAAGTCCGCCGAATAGCTCAGCTCCACGCCGTTCAGTTCGGCGTTGGCGCGGCAGGCGTCCAGTGCCAGCGGGTCGAGGTCGCAGGCCACCACTTCGGCGGCGCCGGCCTTGGCCGCGGCGATGGCGGCGATGCCTGAGCCCGCGCCGAAATCCAGCACGCGCTTGCCGCGCACCCATTCGGGCTTCTCGGCCAGCCAGTGCGCCAGCACCAGGCCGCTGGCCCAGCAGAAGCACCAGTAGGGCGGTTCTTCGAGGATGCGCCGGGTTTCGTCGGGGCTGAACTCGCGGTCCATGTTCTGCGCGTCGATCAGCCACAGGCGGATATCGGTGCCGGGCAGGGTTTCCGCGCTCAGGCGTGCATCGCCCAGCAGTTCTCCCAGCGCCTGCTGCAGGGACAGCGGCGGCATCACGGCGCGCGCACCAGGTGCAGTTCGCCGAGGGCGCGGTTGTCCGGCTGGGTGATGCGCACCGGCGGCAGGCGCCAGGCCAGTTGGCCGGACTGCGAGACGCGGCCGTGCAGTTCGACGCGGGCGCCGGCCGGGAAGGCTTCCGGGTTGAACACCACGCGGAACGGCAGGGCCTGGCCGGTGGCGGTGAATTTCTCGCTGGAGAGCAGCTGCTGCGGGCGATCACGCTGGTCGATCACCAGCAGCGCCAGCTCCACTTCGCTGCCTGCCGGCAGGAAGCCCTGGGCGCTGCTGATCTGGCCGGTGAGGGCGCGCAGGTTGGCCGGCACCGGCTCGTCGAGCCTGGAGGTCGATGGCTTTGCCACGGCGACCGGCTGGGTGGCTGGCGCGGGCTTCTCGCTGGCGCAGGCGGCCAGCAGGACGGTGAGGGACAGGCAGAGCAGGCGGGCGAACATGGCGGACTCCATCGCGGCAGGTTCCAGGCGGGCGCCTGTATAGCCTAATGCCTGCGGCTTGTCTCGTGGGAGCGGGGTTTCTTCGGCCAGTCGATGCGCTACCATAAGCCTCTTACCCTTTCTTCCGACAAGACTGCCCAAGACTCGCCATGCACTGTCCTTTCTGCGGCGCCCACGACACCAAAGTCATCGATTCGCGCCTGGTCGCCGAGGGCGACCAGGTCCGCCGGCGCCGTGAGTGCCTGGCCTGCGGCGAGCGTTTCACCACCTTCGAGACCGCCGAGCTGGTCATGCCGCGGCTGATCAAGCAGGACGGCAGCCGCCAGCCCTTCGACGAGGACAAGCTGCGCGCCGGCATGCAGCGCGCGCTGGAGAAGCGCCCGGTGAGCATCGAGCGGCTGGAGGAAGCCATGGCGCACATCAAGCACAAGCTGCGCGCCACCGGCGAGCGCGAGATCAAGTCGCGGGTGCTCGGTGAGCTGGTGATGGCCGAGCTGCAGAAGCTCGATGAAGTCGCCTATATCCGCTTCGCCTCGGTCTACCGCCGCTTCCAGGACCTCAACGAATTCCGCGAGGAAATCGAGCGCCTGGCCCGCGAGCCGGCGAAGGAATGAGCGGCGTGGACGAGCTGTGGATGGCCCGCGCCATCGAACTGGCGCGCAAGGGCTGGTACAGCACCCATCCCAACCCCCGCGTCGGCTGCGTCATCGTCCGTGATGGCGAGGTGGTCGGCGAAGGCTGGCACGTGCGCGCCGGCGAGCCTCACGCGGAAGTCCACGCCCTGCGCCAGGCCGGTGACAAGGCCCGTGGCGCCACCGCCTACGTCACCCTGGAACCCTGCAGCCACTTCGGCCGCACGCCGCCCTGCGCCGATGCGCTGATCGGCGCTGGCCTCGCCCGCGTGGTCGCGGCCATGCAGGACCCGAACCCGCAGGTTGCCGGTAGCGGGATGAAGCGCATCGCTGAAGCTGGCATCGAAATACGCTCCGGCGTGCTGGAGAACGAAGCCCGCGCGCTGAACGTCGGCTTCCTCAAGCGCATGGAAACTGGCCTGCCGTTCGTCCGCGTGAAGCTGGCGATGAGCCTGGACGGCCGCACCGCCATGGCCAGCGGCGAAAGCCAGTGGATCACCGGCCCGGCCGCGCGCAGCGCCGTGCAGCGCCTGCGCGCGCAGTCCAGCGTGGTGCTTTCCGGCGCCGATACCGTGCTGACCGATGACGCCCGCTTGACCGTGCGCGCGGACGAGCTGGGCCTGGATGCCGAACAGACCGAGCTGGCCTCGCAGCGCCAGCCGCTGCGCGTGCTGATCGACGGCCGCCTGCGCGTGCCGCTGACCGCCACCTTCTTCCAGGCCGGCGCTGCGCTGGTGGTGAGCACCCAGGACGACCCGAACTACGCCGTGGTCGGCCACGAATTGCTCAACCTTGCCGGCCTCGACGGCCAGGTCGACCTGATGGCGCTGCTGACCGAACTCGGCCGCCGTGGCGTCAACGAAGTGCTGGTGGAAGCCGGCCCGCGCCTGGCCGGCGCCTTCGCCCGCCTCGGGCTGGTGGACGAATACAGCATCTTCATGGCGCCCAAGCTGCTCGGCTCCTCCGCGCGCCCGTTGCTGGAGCTGCCGCTGGAGCGCATGAGCGAATCCCGCGAACTGAAGATCGTCGACATCCGCGCGGTCGGAGACGACTGGCTGGTCACCGCCAGACCGCTGTGATGGCGCGCTGGCGCTGGCGTTTTGTGCCTGCCGGCGGGCGCGGAGCGATCAATAGGAAGCTTCCGAGTTGCGCCGGCCTGTGGTAAAACGCCACACGCGGTCGACGCTGTAACGACCGCGATTGACGTTCTCAGGGCGGGGTGCAAGTCCCCACCGGCGGTAATGGCGCGCAATGCGTCTAGCCCGCGAGCGCCTGTCCAGACCGGTTCGCCGGATGGTCAGGGTCAGCAGACCCGGTGTGATTCCGGGGCCGACGGTCATAGTCCGGATGAAGAGAGAACGGGATGAGCCATCGGGGCGTGCCTGCGCGCGTCCGTGAAATCCCTTCGATCGATACGCCCTGTTTTTTAACCAAAACAGGAGTTCGCCACATGCATCATCTTTCCCAGTTGGCTACGCGGCCTACCCGGCCAGCGGCCTTCGCCGTGCGGGAGGCCCCATGTTCACCGGCATAATCGAATCCATCGGCACTATCGCCGCCATCACTCCGAAAGGCGGTGACGTACGTCTGTACGTGAAGACCGGCAAGCTCGACCTTGCCGACGTCAAGCTCGGCGACAGCATCGCCGTCAACGGCATCTGCCTGACCGCGGTGGAACTGCCCGGCGACGGCTTCTGGGCCGACGTCAGCCGCGAGACCCTGGCGCGCACCGCCTTCGCCCAGCTCAAGATCGGCAGCCGGGTGAACCTGGAAAAAGCCCTGACCCCGACCACCCGCCTGGGCGGCCATCTGGTCAGCGGCCATGTCGACGGCGTCGGCGAGATCGTCAAGCGTGAGGAAAACGCCCGCGCCATCCAGTTCACCGTGCGCGCCCCGCGCGAGCTGGCCAAGTACATCGCGCTCAAGGGCTCGATCACCGTGGACGGCACCAGCCTGACGGTGAACGCGGTCAACGGCGCCGAGTTCGAGCTGACCATCGTCCCGCACACCGTGCAGGAGACGATCATGGCGGACTACCGCGGTGGTCGCCTGGTCAACCTCGAAGTCGACCTGCTGGCGCGCTACCTGGAGCGTCTGCTGCTCGGCGACAAGGCGGCGGACCCCGCGGCCGGCGCTGGCGGCATCACCGAAGCATTCCTGGCCGACAACGGCTTCATGAAACACTGATAAGGCTCTTCCCCGTATGGCACTCAACAGCATTGAAGAACTGCTCGACGACATGCGTCAGGGCAAGATGGTCATCCTCATGGATGACGAGGACCGCGAGAACGAAGGCGACCTGATCATCGCCTCCGAGTGTGTCCGCACCGAAGACATCAACTTCATGGCCCGCTTCGCCCGCGGCCTGATCTGCATGCCGATGACCCGCGAGCGCTGCGAGCGCCTCGGCATCCCGCTGATGGTGCAGCGCAACGGTTCCGGCTTCGGCACCAAGTTCACCGTCTCCATCGAGGCCGCCGAAGGCGTCACCACCGGCATCTCCGCCGCTGACCGCGCCCGCACCGTGCAGGCCGCCGCGGCGAAGAACGCCGTCGCTGCCGACATCGTCAGCCCCGGTCACATCTTCCCGCTGATGTCCCAGCCCGGCGGCGTACTGGCTCGCGCCGGCCATACCGAAGCGGCCTGTGACCTGGCGCGCATGGCCGGCTTCGAGCCGTCCGGGGTGATCTGCGAGATCATGAACGACGACGGCACCATGGCCCGTCGTCCGGAACTGGAAGAGTTC
This sequence comes from Pseudomonas sp. CAN1, assembly GCF_030462585.1. GTDB lineage: Bacteria > Pseudomonadota > Gammaproteobacteria > Pseudomonadales > Pseudomonadaceae > Pseudomonas. Next base: position 84,124 of record NZ_JASMRU010000003.1, read on the forward strand.
GCCCAGCAGCACGGCATCAAGATCGGCACCATCGCCGACCTGATCCACTACCGCCTGATCCACGAGCGCACCGTCGAGCGCCTCGCCGAGCAGCCGCTGGATACCGAACTGGGCCAGTTCAACCTGATCACCTACCGCGACTCCGTGGAAGGCGACGTGCACCTGGCGCTGACCCTGGGCAACGTCTGCCCGGAAGAGCCGACCCTGGTGCGCGTGCACAACCCCGACCCGCTGCGCGACCTGCTGATGGTCAACCAGGCGGGCCGCTGGAGCCTGCGCGCGGCCATGGCCAAGGTGGCCGAGGCCGGCACTGGCGTGGTCCTGCTGCTGGGCCATCAGGTCGGCGGCGACGACCTGCTGGCGCATGTGCGCGAGATCACCAACGCCCCGGCGCCGGCACAGAAGCCGACCACCACCTACAGCACCGTGGGTGCCGGTTCGCAGATCCTGCGCGACCTGGGCGTACGCAAGATGCGCCTGATGTCGGCACCGATGCGCTTCAACGCGATATCCGGTTTCGACCTGGAAGTTGTAGAATACCTGCCCGCTGAATGAACCTCGCCGCCGTGCCCTGGCACGGCGGTGCCGTTCTTCTACCCTATTTGCGGAGCGCCACTGTGACGCTCCGGCTCTTTAACAGTGAGACTTGTCCATGACCCTGAAGACCATCGAAGGTACCTTCATCGCCCCCAAAGGCCGCTTTGCCCTGGTGGTTGGCCGCTTCAACAGCTTCGTGGTGGAAAGCCTGGTGGAAGGCGCCGTTGACGCGCTGGTACGCCACGGCGTTGCCCAGAGCGACATCACCGTGATCCGCGCTCCGGGCGCCTTCGAAATCCCGCTGGTAGCGCAGAAAGTCGCCCAGCGCGGTGAGTTCGACGCCATCATCGCCCTCGGCGCGGTGATCCGTGGCGGCACCCCGCACTTCGAATATGTGGCGGGTGAGTGCACCAAGGGTCTGGCACAGGTTTCCCTGCAGTTCGGCGTGCCGGTTGCCTTCGGCGTGCTGACCGTCGACTCCATCGAACAAGCCATCGAGCGCTCCGGCACCAAGGCCGGCAACAAAGGCGCCGAAGCTGCCCTGTCCGCCCTGGAAATGGTGAGCCTGCTGTCGCAGCTGGAGGCCAAGTGAGCACCCAGGACGGCAACAACACCCCGGCCAAGCCCGCCAAGCCGAACAAGATCGCCATGCGTCGCAAGGCCCGCAGCCTCGCGGTGCAGGCCCTGTATTCCTGGCAGATGGCCGGCCAGCCGCTCAACGAGATCGAGGCGAGCTTCCGCACCGAGAACGATTTCAGCGATGTCGACGGCGCCTACTTCCACGAGATCCTGCACGGCGTACCGCGTCTGAAGACCGATCTGGACGAGGAGTTCACTCCCTGCCTGGACCGCGCGCTGGAAGAGGTCGATCCGGTGGAGCTGGCCATTCTGCGCCTGGCCACCTACGAGCTGCGCAACCGCCTGGACGTGCCGTACAAGGTCGTCATCAACGAAGGTATCGAGCTGGCCAAGACCTTCGGCGCCACCGACGGACACAAGTTCGTCAACGGCGTGCTGGACAAGCTCGCTCCGCGCCTGCGCGCCGCCGAACTGCGTGGCGCCAAGCGCTGAGGCATGGGTGAGTTCGAGCTGATCCGTCGCTACTTCGCCTCGGCCGCCTGTGCGGCCGGCGGCGAGGCAGTGGCATTGGGGATCGGCGACGACTGTGCACTGCTGGCGCCCAAAGCCGGCGAACAGCTGGCGATCTCCACCGATACCCTGGTTGTCGGCGTGCATTTCCCCGCCGCCTGCGATCCCTTCCTGCTCGGCCAGCGCGCCCTGGCGGTGTCCGCCAGCGACCTGGCAGCCATGGGTGCCGCGCCTATCGGTTTCACCCTCGCCCTGACCCTGCCCGAAGCCGATCCGGCCTGGCTGGAAGGCTTCGCCCGTGGCCTGAACCAGAAGGCGCAGGAATGCGCGCTGGCGCTGATCGGCGGCGATACCACCCGTGGCCCACTGGCGATGACCGTTACCGTGTTCGGCGGCGTGCCCGCCGGGCAAGCGCTGACCCGCGCCGGTGCGCGACCGGGCGACCTGCTCTGCGTCGGTGGCCCGCTGGGCGAGGCGGGCGGGGCGCTGCCGCTGGTGCTGGGCGAAATGACTGCCGAGCCGGCCGTCGCCGAGCCGCTGCTGGCGCGCTACTGGTCGCCGCAGCCGCAGTTGGACTTCGGCCAGGCGCTGCGCGGCAAGGCCAGTGCGGCGCTGGATATCTCCGACGGGCTGCTCGCCGACTGCGGGCACATCGCCCGCGCCTCAGGCGTGGCGCTCGTCGTCGAGGCCGACAGGCTGCCCGCCAGTCCCGCCCTGGAAGCCTTGCTCGGTGCCGAGCGCGCGCAGCAACTGAAACTGGGCGCGGGCGATGATTACGTCCTGGCCTTTACCCTGCCACCCGAGCACCTGCCGGTACTTTCGGCGAACTGGCCGCAACTGTGCGTGGTCGGTAGGGTGGAAGCTGGCTGCGGCGTGCGCGTGCTCGATGGCGCCGGCGCCGACATCACGCCGCGTCAGGGCGGCTACCTGCATTTCATGGAGTGACCGTGACAGAACACCCCAACCAGGCCCCGGCCCAACCCGTACCCCATTCGGTATGGAGCAACCCCTGGCACTTTCTGGCCTTCGGCTTCGGCTCGGGCACCCTGCCCAAGGCGCCGGGCACCTGGGGTTCGCTGGTTGCGCTACCCTTCATACCACTCTGGCAGATGCTGCCGGACTGGGGTTACTGGCTGATGCTGGGCGTCACCATGCTGTTCGGCTTCTGGCTGTGCGGCAAGGTCGCCGACGACCTGCGGGTCCATGACCACGAAGGGATCGTCTGGGACGAGATGGTCGGCATGTGGATCACCCTCTGGCTGGTGCCGGAAGGCTGGTGGTGGCTGCTGGTCGGTTTCGTGGTGTTCCGCATCGTCGACATCTCCAAGCCCTGGCCGATCAGCTGGATCGACCGCAACGTCCATGGCGGCGTCGGCATCATGCTCGACGACGTGCTGGCCGGGGTGTTCGCCTGGCTGGTCATGCAGGGCCTGACATGGGGTTGGGCCCACTGGCTGATCTGAGGAAGATCGATGCGCCGACTGCTGTGCCTGCTCTGTTGCGTGTGGGGTCTAACGGCCTTCGCTGCTGAAAAGCCTGCCGACAAGCCCGCTGAAAAGCCCAGCGAAATCCGCGTCGCCAGCGAAGTCTGGGTCAACTACACGCAGGCCGACGGCCGCGGCCTGGCCTGGGACCTGCTGCGGGCCATCTACGAGCCCGAAGGCGTGCGCCTGAGTCTGCGCAGCGAGCCCTATGTGCGCTCGGTCGGCCTGGTGCAGCGCGGCGAAGCCGACGCCTGGGTCGGCTCCTACCGCAATGAAATCGACAACATCGTCTATCCCCGCTGGCCCTACGACGTCGATCCCATCGGCGCACTGGGCCTGAAGACCTCGCCCGCGCCGACCCTGGCCGCCCTCGACGGCTACCGCCTGGCCTGGATGCGCGGCTACGCCTTCGACCGCTACCTGGATCACCTCAAGCAGCGCAACGAGCTGCAGCGGCGCAGTTCGGCGCTGCCGATGCTCGACGGTCACCGCATCGACTACTTCATCGACGCGCGTCCGGAGCTGGAGGAAATGATCGAGGCCAAGGGCGTCGACGCCAGCGTCTACCGCATCACCGATGTCGGCTCGATTCCCCTGTATCTTGGCTTCGCCAACAGCGAACATGGCCGCGCCCTGGCGCGGATCTATGACGCGCGCATGCAGATGCTCTACCGCTCCGGCGAGCTGGAGCGCATCTTCGCCCGCTGGCACTGGCCCTACGCCCCGTTGAAACCGCTGCTGCCGCCCAAGGAGTGACCCGATGCTGCGCCTGTCCGTGCTTCTGAGCCTGAGCTTGTGCGCCTCTGCTGCCATGGCAGCGCCGCAGGTGCAGGTGGTCGGGCTGTTCCCTGGCGCTGCGGTGCTCAACATCGACGGCCAGCGCAAGCTGGTGAAGGTCGGCCAGACCGGCCCGGAAGGCGTGCAGGTGGTCAGTGCTGACAGCCACAAGGCGGTGCTGCGAGTCGGCGGCGTCGAGCAGACCTACGAGCTGAGTCGCGAGTACAGCAGCGGTGGCTATGCCGCGCCCTCGGCCCGCACGGAAATGAGCATCGCCCGCGGCACCGGCGGCCATTACTGGGTGGCCGGCAGCATCAACAACCAGAACGCGCAGTTCCTGGTCGACACCGGCGCTACCACCGTGGCGATGAACGAAGGCCAGGCCCGCCGCCTGGGCATCGACTACCGGGTCGGCGGCACGCCGATGATGGCTTCCACCGCCAGCGGCACGGCCAAGGGTTGGCGGGTCACGCTCAACAGCGTCAAGCTCGGTGGCGTCGAGGTGCTGGGCGTCGAGGGCATCGTCCTGGAAGGCGACTTCCCTACCGAAATTCTTCTCGGCATGAGCTACCTCAATCGCGTCGGCTGGCGCGAGGACCAGGGCATGATGTACATCCAGGCCAAGCACTGAGCCGCCAGCCTGCACTCCCCGTGACTTCTATCAACCGCATCGATGCTTATCTTGCAGAATTCGCAATGACGGTGCGGCCGGCGCAGCTGTTACAATCCCGGTCCTCCTTCCATAGATAAATCTTTCAGGAGTTTCCGGTGTCTGTCGTTTTCGTCGCCGCCTCCAAGCTGCCCACCCCCTTCGGCGAATTCACCATGCATGGCTTCCTCGACGAGGAAACCGGCAAGGAACACGTCGCCCTGACCATGGGCAAGCTCGACGACGGCCTGCCGGCGCTCGGGCGTCTGCATTCCGAATGCCTCACGGGCGATGCGCTGTTCAGCCTGCGCTGCGACTGCGGCTTCCAGCTCGAAGGCGCGCTCTCGGCCATCGCCAAGGAAGGTCGCGGCGTGCTCCTGTACCTGCGCCAGGAAGGCCGTGGCATCGGCCTGCTCAACAAGATTCGCGCCTACGCCCTGCAGGATGAAGGCGCGGATACCGTGGAGGCCAACCTGGCCCTGGGCTTTGGCGCCGACCAGCGCGACTACGCCATGTGCCTGCCGATGCTGCAGCACCTGGGTGTCTGCTCGCTGAAGCTGATGACCAACAACCCGCGCAAGGTGAAGGCGCTGGAAAGCTACGGCCTGACCGTCGCCGAGCGCGTGCCGCTGCAGAAGGGTCTGAACCCGCACAACAAGCGTTACCTGCAGACCAAGGCCGGCAAGCTCGGCCACATGCTGGGCAACATGCACCAGGGCGAAGCCGAGGCCGAGGCATCTGCTTCGTGAATCGCGCCGCTGCCCGGCGCCGGCTGAATCTGCTCTGGTGGCTGCTGCTGGCCCTCGCGCTGGCGCCGCAGCACCTGATGCTGGCGCTGGTGGGTGATGCGCCCTGGCCGGAATCGCTGGCCACGCCGGTGTTCGTCGTCGGCCTGCTGTCGATGTTCCTCACCCTGCCGCTGTTCCGCCGCTACAAGCACGCGCTGATTGCCACCGGCAAGGCCCGCGACAGCGCGGATGAGCCCGCCGCCTGGCAGGCCCTGGGCGCAGCGCAGCGCCGCGGTGCGCTGGTCGGCAGCCTGCCGGCCTGGATCGGCGCCCTGGCGGTGCTGGTTGACCTGCATGGCGTGCCGATCCTGCTGCTGGGCTTCGCCAGCCTGGTCATCCTCTGGCTGTATCGCCTGCCGCGCCAACTGGCCTGATGCGCCGCTTCCTCTGCCTGCTTCTGCTGCTTGCCGGTCTGCCCGTCGCCGCAGCGGAGCGGGTGGTCAGTCTTGCGCCTTCGCTAACCGACATGGTCCTCGAACTGGGCGCTGCCGACCGGCTGGTGGGCGTGCTCGATGGCGGCCCGCGCCCGAAGCCGCTGGAAGGCCTGCCGTCCGTCGGTCATTACGGACAGGTCAACCTCGAACAGATTCTGGCCCTGCGGCCCGACCTGCTGCTGGTTTGGCCCGGTGCCGTGCCGGACGCGCAATTGCAGCGCCTGAAGGCCGTGGGCATTCCGGTTTATGTGACCGATCCGCACCGTCTGGAGGACATCTCCCGGCAGTTCCGTGAACTGGGCGAGCGCCTGGGGCAAGCGGAGAAGGGCCGTGAACTGGCGGAAAACTTCGATACGGGCATGGCGCAGCTGCGGGCGCAGTATCGCCGCGAGCAGCCGCTCAAGGTGTTCTATCAGGTCTGGGATCGCCCGCTGTATACCGTCGGTGGGCGGCAGATCATCAGCGAAGCGCTGGACGTCTGCGGCGGCGTGAACCTGTTCGCCGATCTCGACCTGCCGGCGCCGCAGGTTGGCCAGGAGGCCGTGCTGGCGCGCGATCCGCAGGTGATCCTGGCAGCCAGCGAAGACCAACTGCGCAGCTGGAGCGGCATGCAGCAGCTCAGCGCTACGCGGCTTGGGCAGTTGTGGGTGGTGCCGGATCGAAATCTGGAGAAGCCGAGCTTTGCGATGCTCGCAGCTACCGGGAAGCTCTGCCGGTTGCTGGCCGGGGCCAAGGCTGGCGACTGAGCTGGCCGGGGTTCGCGAGCAAGCTCGCTCCTACCAAAAGCCACTCCGGTGCGCCCGGCAGACTGTAGGAGCGAGCTTGCTCGCGAACAGCCGTGCCCAGGTGCTTCCCCTGACGCCACCCTGTAGGGCGGATAACGCCTAAGGCGTTATCCGCCGCGGCGGCGGCGGATAACCCGTGCCGGGTTATGCGCCCTACGAGGCGGCGGCTCAGAAGCCTTCCAGCACGATCTTGCCCTTGGCCGTGTTGCTTTCCAGCAGCGCGTGGGCACGGCGCAGGTTGGCGGCGTCGATCCTGCCGAAGTGCTCGCCCAGGGTGGTCTTCAGTACGCCGCTGTCGATCAGCCCGGCCACGCGCTGCAGCAGCTTGTGCTGCTCGATCATGTCGTCGGTCTGGAACATCGAGCGGGTGTACATGAACTCCCAGTGCAGCGACAGGCTCTTCTGCTTGAGCAGGCGCACGTCGAGGTTCAGCGGGTCGTCGATCAGCGCCAGGCGGCCCTGCGGACGCAGGCTGGCGACGATCTCGGCGAGGTGCTCCTCGGTCTGGTTGAGGCTGGCCACGTGGGTGACCTCGGAGATGCCAATGCGCTTGAGCTCTTCACTCAGCGGCTGGCGGTGGTCGATCACATGGTGCGCGCCGAGCTTGCGTACCCACTCCTGGGTTTCCGGGCGCGAGGCGGTGCCGATCACGGTCATGCCGGTGAGCTGGCGCGCCAGCTGGGTGAGGATCGAGCCGACACCGCCGGCGGCGCCGACGATCAGCAGGCTCTGCCCGGCGCTGGCCTTGCCCTCGGCCACCTGCAGGCGGTCGAACAGCAGTTCCCAGGCGGTGATGGTGGTCAGCGGCAGCGCGGCGGCGTTGGCGAAGTCCAGGCTCTGCGGCATCGGCCCGACGATGCGCTCGTCCACCAGTTGCAGCTCGGCGTTGCTGCCGGGGCGGGTCAGGTCACCGGCGTACCAGACCTTGTCGCCCGGCTTGAACAGGCTGACTTCGCTGCCCACCGCGCGGACCACGCCGGCGGCGTCCCAGCCGAGCACCTTGTGCTGGCCTTCGGCGGGCTGGGCGCGCTGGCGCACCTTGGTGTCGACCGGGTTGACGGAGATGGCACGCACTTCCACCAGCAGGTCGCGCGGGCCGGGCGTGGGCTCGGGCAGCTGGATGTCGAGCAGGGAGTTGGCGTCGCTGCTGGGCAGGCTCTGGGTGTAGCCGATGGCTTTCATGGGATTTCCTTAATCAATTCGGTTCATCAGGCGGATATCGAGTTCCGCCAGGTCAGCTTGGGCAGCCTTCACGAAGGCCTGGAAATGCGGGCTGGCCTCGTGCTCGGCCAGGGCTTCCTCATCGCGCCACTGCTCGATCATGTAGATCAGCTCGGCGTCCTTGATGTCGCGATGCAGGTCGTACTGCAGGCAGCCGGCTTCGGCGCGGGACGGCGCGAGCATGCCGTGCAGGCGCTCCTGCAGGCTGTCGGCGCGGCCGGGCTTGGCGCGAATGATGGCGATCAGGGTCAGGCTCATCCGGGTATCTCCAGTAGGGCGGGGAAGGTGAGGGCATGCTGCTCTCTTTCGCCAGGAAGAAAAACCGCGTAAGTAGAGAGTCTCTTTCAAAGGATTTTTGAAAATGCTGCGTTTCGACGACCTGCAGATCTTCGTTCGCACCGCCGAGCGTGGCAGCCTCTCGGCCGCCGCCCGCGAACTGGAACTGTCGCCGGCGGTGGCCAGTGCGGCGCTCAAACGTCTGGAAAGCGAGCTGGATGTGCGCCTGTTCGCCCGCTCCACCCGCAGCCTGCGGCTGACCGCCGAGGGCGAGCTGTACCTGGCCCATGCCCGCGCCGCCTTGCAGAGCCTGGACGACGGCCGCCAGCTGCTGGCCGGTGGCAAGAGCGAGATTGCCGGCAACTTCCAGGTCTCCGCACCTTCGGACTTCGGCCGCAACGTGCTGCTGCCCTGGCTCGACGAGTTCCAGTCGCTGCACCCACGGATGAACCTGCGCCTGCTGATCAGCGACCGCCAGGCCGATCTCTACCGGCAGCCGGTGGATGTGGCCTTCCGTCTCGGCCAGCCGGGTGATTCGAACCTGGTGGCGCTGCCGTTGGCCCCGGACAACCGCCGCGTGCTCTGCGCCGCGCCGGAATACTTCGCCCGCCACGGCAGGCCGACGCACCCGGACGAGCTGCAAAAGCACAATTGCCTGCTCTACATGCTGGGCGGGCGCGCCCATGAACGCTGGAGCTTCAGTGACAGCCGCAAGCAGCACGTGGTGACGGTGCGCGGCGACCGCCTCTGCGACGACGCAGACGTGGTGCGGCGCTGGGCCGTGGCAGGGCAGGGGCTGGTCTACAAGTCCTGGCTGGACGTCGCGGCCGACGTGCGCGCCGGCAGGCTGGAAGTGGCGCTGACGGACTACCTGGGTGAAGCCACGCCGATGAACCTGTTCTGCACCCACCGCGCCCAGCTCAGCCGGGCGGTGACCCAGCTGCGCGAGTTCGTCCAGTTGCGCTGCGCCGAGCTGATGCGCGAGCGCCCCTGGGCCTGATGCCGCGTCAGAGCGGCGTGTAGCGGTGGATCGCCGCCGACAGGCCCCAGGCGCTGGCTACGGCCAGCAGCACCATGGCGGTCGGCAGCAGGCTCCACCAGATGCGCGGCGCCAGGGCCGGCAGTTCGCTGCGGCGCTGGCTTATCCACAGGCTGGCAGCACACACCGACGCGCCGAGCAGGGCGCCGGCGATGATGTCGCTGGGCCAGTGGGCACCCAGGTACACGCGGGACATGGCGATGCTGGCGGCGGGGATCACCGCCAGCAGCATCCAGGTCAGCCGTACGCGCGGGGATTTCTCGCGGCTGGCCAGTACGCCAAGCACCAGGAAGAAGGCGAAGGACGCCGAGCTGTGGCCGCTGGGCATGCTGAAGGCGGACAGCGGGTCGGCGATCACTTCCGGGCGCGCGCGGCTGAACAGGTGCTTGAGTGTGTTGTTCAGCAGCGCGGTACCGACCATGGTGCCGGCGGCGAAGAAGGCGTGGCGCCACAGTCGCAACGCCGCCAGCAGCACGGCCAGCAGGGCGCCGGCGATGAACTGGGTGCGGAAGTCACCGATGCGGGTCACGGCTACCATCACATCGTTCAGCCAGCCCTGGCGGTGCTCCTGCACCAGAGCCATCAGGCCCTTGTCCAGGGCGTCGAGGTGCGGCCAGCCGATCAGCATGGCGATCAACAGGGCAAAGCAGCCGACGGCGCCGATCAGCGCGGCGTTGCGTTCCTTGCGCAGCTCGGCGTGGATGATCAGCGCGAACACGGCGGCGACACAGGCAGCAACTACCCCGGCCTCGGGCCAGAAGCCTTCCGGCAGTGGCAGGCGCATGGCCGCACCGGTGGCCCAGCCGGGCACCAGGTAGGCAATCGACCAGCCGGCAGCAGCGACGATGGAGACCGCCAGGAAGCGCCCGAAAGGCATGTCGAGCATGCCGGCGACCATCGGCAGGAACGGCCGCAGCGCGCCGATGAAGCGGCCCACCAGCAGGCTGGCGACGCCGTAGCGGTGGAAGAAGCCCTCGGCACTGGCCATCCATTCCGGATGGTGGCGCAGCACCGGCAGGCGGCGGATGTCCTGGTGGAAGTGGCGGCCGATCCAGTACGACGACAGGTCGCCCAGCAGGCCGCCGAAGAATGCCAGCGCCAGGGTTTCCCCCAGGCCCAGGGCGCCGCTGCCGGCCAGCACGGCGATGGCGAAGAGCATCACCACACCGGGCAGGAGGATCCCGACCACGGCGGCGCATTCGAGGAAGGCGACCAGGAAGAGGGTCAGGGCGAGCCATTGCGGATGGGTGGCCATCCAGGTGTTGAAGGCGGCGAGATCGATCATCGGAAGGTGGCGTCCTGGGTTCCGAGCAGGTGGTAGTCATGGCCTTCGACCTGCCCGCGGCGCAGTGGGTTGCGCGTGCAGAAGCTGGCGAAGGCGGCATCGACGAAGCGGTATTGCAGGTGTTCGTCGCGGCCGTGGGGAATGCCCAGGCGCGCGGCCTGGATGACCAGCGAGGGCTGCTCGTCGAGGTCGTCGACGAACAGCCGCTGCGGGTCGAAGCGCCGGGCGTCCCAGTCCGGCACTTTCAGGCCGAGCGAGCGGCAGAGCAGGGTCTGGCCGGAGCACAGCTTGCCCAGTGGACGTTCGCTGCCGTCGGCGGCGGGGTTGAGCTGGCGCATGCAGGCCAGGGCGGCGTCACCGGAGATGCGGTCGAGCCAGGGGTGGCCGGACTTGATCAGCACCGCGTTGCCCGGCCCGCCGGCGCTGAAGTTCAGCGAGTCGCCGCCGCGCGCGTAATACATGTAGATGTGCCCGCCATCGAGGAACAGCGCCTTGCGTTTCTCGGTATAGCCCAGCGAGGCGTGGCTGCCTTTCTCGGCGAGGTAATAGGCTTCGGTCTCGATGATTCGTGCGGATAGCCAGAGGTCGCCGACCCGGTGACGGATCACCTTGCCTAGCAGCTCGCGGGCGACGGTCAGGGCGTCGCGGTTGAAGAAGGCGTCGGGCAGGGGACGGGCGTCGGGCCAGGGCAAACTTAGGTTGGGTTCGGCGGGCATCGGATTGTCGTGCTTCTCGGGCCGGTCTTAGGCTGGGGAATCATAACAACAAGATTCTTAAGCATGGCTGAACGGATCCGGGCCGACAGCGCCCACATCACCCCCAGCGCGCACTACACCGGTTACGTCTGGTACCGCCACCAGCTGGCTGATCCGGCCTTCGCCACCACGCTCGGCCGCTGGGTGCACGGCTGCGTGGCGCCAATCAACTGGGGCGCGCGGATCGGCTTCGGCCTGAATATCGAAGACTTCCTGTTACAACGCCACCTGCTGATCGATGCCCGGCTGACCCAGGCCATCGAATCGCGCGGTGTTACCCAGGTGGTGGAGATCGCCTGCGGGCTTTCGCCCCGTGGCCGGCGCTTCCGTGAGCGCTATCCCCAGCTGACCTACCTCGAAGCCGACCTGCCGCCGATGGCTGCGCGCAAGTCGGCGCTGCTGCAGGAGCAGGGCTGGCTGGACGGCAAGCACCGCGTGCGGGCTGTGGATATCCTCGCAGAGCAGGGCGAGCAGAGCCTGGCGGCGCTGCTTTCCGAACTGGACCCGGATCGCCCGGTGGCGGTGATCACCGAGGGGCTGGTGAATTACTTCCAGCGCCCGGTCATCGAGGGCTTCTGGCGCCGGCTGGCGGCGGGCCTGCGGGTGTTCCCGGAGGCGACCTACCTGACCGAACTCTATCCCGACCTGCGCGAGCACCCGCGCTACCGCCAGATCCGCTGGGGCGTCGGGCTGATCGGCCGGCTTACCCGTGGTGGTTATCCGCTGCATTACCGCAGTGCCGAGGAGATCGAGCAGGCGTTTGTCGACTGCGGGTTCGGCCGGGTAGGGGTGCTCGATCCGCAGGTGGATGGCGCGGGGCTGGGCTTGCCCAGGGGGCGGATGCCGAGCCTGGTGCGGGTGATCGAGGCGCGGGTTTAGCTCCCGAGTTGGGCGGTTCGCGAGCAATAACGATGGCGTCCCCCTCGCTCCTACAGGTCAGCGGATACGCCGGAGCTGCTTTTTGTAGGAGCGAGCTTGCTCGCGAACAGTCGGGCTTCGTGCCAATGCGTGGTGAGGGTGCTGGGGCTTCCCTCTCCTCCCGCCCTGGCTGCGCGCCCCGCTCCGAAGGGAGAGGGAGCTGTCCGTGCCGGCTGACGCTGCAGTTTCATCTCGCGCCGAACGGCCCCCTCGCCCTTCAGGGAGAGGGTTAGGGAGAGGGAATGCGACAGAGCGCAGGATTCGCCGATCACGCGCTCAAGCCGCACAAGCCCCCTGCTGCATCGGCACCACCATCGCCGCCAGCGCCGCGCTGGCCTGCGGGTCGCCGTGGGCGAAGATGAAGGCCAGGCCGTCGCCGCTGTAGCGCAGCGGCAGGATATCCAGTTCCGGCAGGCCGGCGGCGGCCAGCTTCCAGCCGCGCGACGGACGCTCGGTCGGCAGCTCGACGCGGATCAGTCCGCCGAAATACCCCAGCTCCGCCAGCTCGCAGCGCCATTCGCCGCCTTCTTCGTTGCGCAACATGGCGCGGGTGTCCGCTGGTGCCAGGCGTGGTTCGAAGCGACGCTCCAGGTGCAGCAGTTGCTGGCGCTGGAAGCGCGTGCTGCCGGCGGCGCTGCGCGGCAGCGGTTCGCCAAGGAGGAACGGGTTGTACAGCCGCGCGCAGGCGTCGCGGCGTTCGAACTGGGCCAGATGGTCGGCGTTGTGGATCAGCGCGAACTCGGCGTCGGCGCAGGCGTGGGCGAATTCGGCGTGTTCCCACGGCTGGGTGAAGTGGTCGTATTCGCCAGCCAGCACCAGGGTCGGGCACTGCGGGTGGCGGTCGAAGCCGCCGAAGGCCAGCAGGCGCTGGCTGTTCTGCCGGTAGCGCTCGATTTCCGCTGGAGTCAGGCGTTGCAGCTGGCGCAGCAGGGCCTTGCGGAACACCGGGGATACGCCGGTATCGGCCAGCCGCAGCGGGTTGATCAGCCCGGTCAGTACGCCATGGGCGAAAGGCGTCTGCTCGCCCAGTTCCAGGCGCGCCAGGGCTTCCACCAGCAGGGCGCGGGCGCCGGGGCGGCCGAAGGCGGTGATGCCGGCCAGCAGCAGGCGCCCGCAGCGCGCCGGGTGGCGGGCGGCGAACAGCGCGGCCAGGGCCGAGCCGTAGGACAGCCCGATGGGCATCAGCGGCGGCAGCTGCAGGGTTTCGGCAAAGGCAGCTATCAGGTCAGCCAGGTCCTCCAGGCTCAGCTGCGGCGCCAGTTGCAGGTTGCCGCCCTGGCTGGGCAGGTCGAGCAGGATCACCGGGTGCCCGGCGAGCAGCTCGGAGACCTCGCTGGCGAACGAGCGGAAGCTCTGGAATGCGCCGCCCAGCAGCAAGACGGGCGGGCGTGGATCATCTTCCCTGGAGGAAAAGGCCTGGTAGTGCAGTTGCCAACCGTCCAGTTCCAGCACCGCCGGGGCGGCGGTCAGGGACTGGGCGCTGTAATCGGTGCGATAGCGCATGGCAGTTCTCCGGCGGTGGCCGCCTCTTGTTGTTCTTCCCTGGCGTGGCTCCCTGGCAACGCGAGTACTGCGGGGGCAATAAGCCGCGTGGTCCGTTGCCCTTTATTCATGGCCAAGGAAAGTGGCAACGGCCCCCGGGCAAGGTAACCAGCCGATACGAATTTGTTCACCCAACCTTCGGGCGGCAAACAGGGGCGGGGAGCGGCGACTGTCACCGGCGGACGGGGGATTGCGGGCTGGAGCGTTACGCGAAGCGCGTCGCTGACCGGCCGGCTGCTGTGGCTGGCCGCTGGAGGCGCGCTCCCGCTATACTTGCGCATTTCCCTCACGCAGACGCGTTTGATCATGACCGAGTCCGTTCTCGACTATATGAGCCGCCTGGGCCGCGCCGCCCGTGAAGCGTCGCGCGTCATCGCGCGCGCCACGACCGCGCAGAAGAACAAGGCCCTGCTGGCTGCAGCCGATGCCCTGGACGCCGCTCGCGCCCAGCTGACCGAAGCCAACGAACAGGATCTGGCCAACGGCCGTGCCAACGGTCTGGAGCCAGCCATGCTCGACCGCCTGGCCCTGACCCCGGCGCGCATCGACGACATGATCGAAGGCCTGCGCCAGGTCGCTACGCTGCCCGACCCGATCGGCGAGATCCGCGACATGCGCTACGTGCCATCCGGCATCCAGCTGGGCAAGATGCGCGTGCCCCTGGGCGTGGTCGGGATCATCTACGAATCCCGTCCGAACGTGACCATCGACGCCGCCAGCCTGTGCCTGAAGTCGGGCAACGCGACCATCCTGCGCGGTGGCTCCGAGGCGATCCACTCCAACCAGGCGATTGCCGCGTGCATCCAGACCGGCCTGGCCGCAGCTGGCCTGCCGGCCAGCGTCGTGCAGGTGGTGGAAACCACCGACCGCGCCGCCGTCGGCGCGCTGATCACCATGCCCGAGTTCGTCGACGTCATCGTCCCGCGCGGCGGCAAGGGCCTGATCGAGCGCATCAGCCGTGACGCCAAGGTCCCGGTGATCAAGCACCTGGACGGCATCTGCCACGTCTACATCGACGTCGCCGCCGACCTCGACAAGGCCATCCGCGTCGCCGACAACGCCAAGACCCATCGCTACGCCCCGTGCAACGCCATGGAGACGCTGCTGGTTCACGCCGGCATCGCTGACCGCGTGCTGCCGCCGCTGGCCGCCATCTACCGCGACAAGGGCGTGGAGCTGCGCGGCGATGCCGCCACCCGCGCGCTGCTGGGCGCCGATGTGCTGGAAGCCACCGAGGAAGACTGGCGCACCGAGTACAACGCACCGATCCTGTCGATCCGTATCGTCGACGGCCTCGCTGCCGCCATCGAGCACATCAACACCTACGGCTCGCAGCACACCGACGCGATCGTCACCGAGAACTTCACCGACGCCCGCCGCTTCCTCACCGAAGTGGACTCGGCCTCGGTCATGGTCAACGCCTCGACCCGCTTCGCCGATGGCTTCGAGTACGGTCTGGGCGCCGAGATCGGCATTTCCACCGACAAGCTGCACGCCCGCGGCCCGGTCGGCCTGGAAGGCCTGACCAGCGAGAAATACGTAGTGTTCGGCGACGGACACGTGCGGACCTGATGAACAAGGCGCGTTCCCGGCGGATCGGTCTGTTCGGCGGCACCTTCGATCCGGTGCACATCGGCCACCTGCGCAGTGCGGTGGAGATGGTCGAGCAGTTCGACTTCGACGAGTTGCGCCTGATCCCCAACTTCCGCCCGCCGCACCGCGACACCCCCCAGGTGAAACCGGAGCAGCGGCTGGCGATGGTCGAACTGGCGGTAGCCGGGGTGACCCCGCTGGTGGTCGATGACCGCGAGCTGAAGCGCGACAAACCCTCCTACACCATCGACACCCTGGAGTCGCTGCGTGGGGAGCTGGATGAGCAGGACCAGTTGTTCCTGCTGGTCGGCTGGGACGCATTCTGCGGCCTGCCGGCCTGGCATCGCTGGGAAGAGTTGCTGGAGCACTGTCATATCGTCGTGCTGCAGCGCCCGGATGCCGACAGCGAGCCGCCGGAAGACCTGCGCGACCTGCTGGCGGCGCGCAGTGTTGCCGACCCGAAGGCGATGTCCGGCCCCGCCGGGCAGATCACCTTCGTCTGGCAGACGCCGCTGGCAGTATCCGCCACCCAGATCCGCCAACTCCTGTCGCAGGGGCGCTCGGTGCGCTACCTGGTGCCGGACGCGGTATTGAACTATATCGAGGCGCACGGCCTGTACCAGGCGCCCCACTGATCAAGCTAGAGAGTCATACATGCAAACCGAACAACTGGTCGAACTGACCATCGCTGCCCTGGAAGATCTCAAGGCGCAAGACATCGTCGTCATCGACGTGCGCGAGAAGACCAGCATCACCGACACCATGGTGATCGCCACCGGCGCCTCCAGCCGTCAGGTCAAGTCGCTGGCCGACAACGTCCTGGAGAAGGTCAAGGAACAGGGCGTGCGCCCGATCGGCAGCGAAGGCCAGGAAGGCGGTGAGTGGGTCCTGATCGACCTCGCCAACGTCGTGGTCCACGTCATGCAGCCGGCCACCCGCCAGTTCTACGACCTCGAGCGCCTGTGGCAGGGCGCCGAGCAGAGCCGCGCCCAGCACAGCGCCGAGTAAGCCTGTCGTGCGTCTGCGTCTGATCGCGGTCGGCTCGCGCATGCCGCGCTGGGTGGAAGAGGGCTGGGCGGAGTACGTCAAGCGCCTGCCCTCGGAGCTGTCCCTGGAGCTGGTGGAAATCCCGTTGAACACGCGCGGCAAGAATGCCGACGTGGCACGGCTGATCCGCCAGGAAGGCGAGGCCATGCTGAGCAAGGTCCAGCCTGGGGAACGCATCGTCACCCTGGAAGTCGAAGGCAAGCCCTGGAGCACCCCCCAGCTGGCGCAGGAACTCGACCGCTGGCGCCTGGACGCGCGCACCGTCAACCTCATGGTCGGCGGGCCGGAAGGCCTGGCGCCGGAGGTCTGCGCGCGTAGCGAACAGCGCTGGTCGCTGTCGCCGCTGACCCTGCCGCACCCGCTGGTGCGGATCCTGGTCGGCGAGCAGATCTACCGCGCCTGGACGGTCCTGTCCGGGCACCCCTACCACAAGTAGTCGTAGCCGCTTTCGATGCCGCAGCCGATACAGCTCAAGGACCACGAGAAGGACGCCCGTCAGGTCCGTACCCGCGTCATCGTCGGCGGGGTGGCGATCTTCCTGCTCGCGCTGGTGCTGGTTGCGCGCATGTTCCATCTGCAGGTGACGCAGTACGACTATCACTCGACGCTGTCGGAGAACAACCGCGTCCACGTGCAGCCGATTCCGCCCAATCGCGGGCTGATCTTCGACCGCAACGGGGTGATCATCGCCGACAACCGCCCCAGCTTCAGCCTGACCATCACCCGCGAGCGCACCGAGAACCTGCAGGAAACGCTCAAGACCCTGGTGGATATCCTCGGCCTCACCGAGGAAGACAAGGCCATCTTCGAGAAGCGCATGAAGCAGGGTCGCCGGCCGTTCGAGCCGGTGCCGATCATGTTCGAGCTGTCCGAGGAGCAGATCGCCCGCATTGCGGTCAACCAGTACCGCCTCAATGGCGTGGACGTGGCCGCGCAGTTCGTCCGCCACTACCCGCTGGGCGAACACTTCGCCCACTCGGTCGGTTACGTCGGGCGGATCAACGAGGCGGAGCTGAAGAAGCTCGACCCGGTGGCCTATTCCGGCACCCACCACATCGGCAAGACCGGCGTGGAAAAGTTCTACGAGGACTCGCTGCACGGCACCGTGGGCTACGAGGAAGTCGAGACCAACGCCCGTGGCCGCGTCCTGCGCGTGCTCAAGCGCACCGAGCCGATTTCCGGCCGCGACATCGTGCTGAGCATCGACAGCAAGCTGCAGGCTGCCGCCGAGACCGCACTGGCCGGCCGCCGTGGCGCCATCGTGGCGATCCAGCCGTCCACCGGCGATGTGCTGGCGATGGTCAGCCAGCCGAGTTATGACCCGAACCTGTTCGTCACCGGCATCAGCTTCAAGGATTACGCAGCCCTGCGCGATTCCGAGGACCGCCCGCTGTACAACCGCGTACTGCGCGGCCTGTACCCGCCGGGCTCGACGGTGAAGCCGGCGGTGGCCATCGCCGGTCTCGATGCCGGTGTGGTGACCCCGGCGAGCCGGGTGTTCGACCCCGGCTACTACCAGTTGCCGAACTACGACCACAAGTACCGCAACTGGAACCGCATGGGCGACGGCTGGGTGAACCTGGAAACCGCGATCATGCGCTCCAACGACACCTACTTCTACGACCTGGCGCATAAGCTGGGGATCGACCGCCTGCACGACTACATGAGCGAGTTCGGCTTCGGCCAGCGCGTCGCCCTGGACATGTACGGCGAGGCCGAAGGCCTGATGCCCTCGCGCCAGTGGAAGCGCGCGGTGCGCCGGCAGGTCTGGTACCCCGGCGAGACGCTGATCCTCGGCATCGGCCAGGGCTACATGCAATCCACGCCGCTGCAGCTGGCGCAGATGGTCGCGCTGATCGCCAACAAGGGTAAGTGGATTCGTCCACACCTGGCCAAGACCATCGACGGCAAGCCGCCAACCGACCCCGATCCGATGCCGAACATCCTGCTCAAGGACCCGAACAACTGGAACCTGGTGGACAACGGCATGCAGCAGGTGGTCCACGGCGCCCGCGGCACCGCGCACCGGGTCGGCGCCACGGCCGCCTATCGGATCGCCGGCAAGTCCGGTACCGCGCAGGTGGTGGCGATCAAGCAGGGCGAGAAATACGATCGCTCCAAGCTCAACGAGCGTCACCGCGACCACGCGCTGTTCGTCGGCTTTGCCCCGGCGGACAACCCGCAGATCGCCGTGGCGGTGATGGTGGAGAACGGCGAGTCCGGCTCCGGCGTCGCCGCCCCCGTACTCAAGCAGGTGCTCGATGCCTGGCTGCTCGACGAGAGCGGCAAGCTCAAGCCCGAATACGCACCGCAGACCACGGCGGAGGCGCCCAGACCATGACCATGAACGGCAATTTCGACCGCACCCTGTCCAACGAGGACGTGATGAAGCGGCGCTCCAGCCTGCTGCAGCGTCTGCACATCGATGGCCTGCTGCTCCTGCTGCTGCTGACCCTGGGCTCGGCCGGCCTGTTCGTCCTGTATTCCGCCAGCGGCAAGAGCTGGGACCTGCTGATCAAGCAGGCGTCGTCCTTCGGCATGGGCCTGGGCGCGATGTTCGTGCTGGCGCAGATCGAGCCGCGCTTCCTCGCGCGCTGGGTGCCGCTGGGCTACCTGATCGGCGTCGCCCTGCTGGTGGTGGTGGACGTGATGGGCCACAACGCCATGGGCGCCACCCGCTGGATCAACATCCCCGGGGTGATCCGCTTCCAGCCGGCGGAATTCATGAAGCTGCTGATGCCCATGACCATCGCATGGTACCTGTCCAAGCGCTCGCTGCCGCCCGGCTTCAAGCACAGCGTGGTGGGCCTGGCGCTGATCGTGGTGCCCTTCGTGCTGATCCTCAAGCAGCCGGACCTGGGTACCGCCATGCTGGTGCTGGCCTCCGGCGCCTTCGTGCTGTTCGTCGGCGGCCTGCGCTGGCGCTGGATCATCATGGCGGTATCGGCGGCGGTGCCGGTCGCGGTGGGCATGTGGTACTTCGTCATGCACGACTACCAGAAGCAGCGCGTACTGACCTTCCTCGACCCGGAAAGCGACCCGCTGGGCAGCGGCTGGAACATCATCCAGTCAAAAGCGGCCATCGGTTCCGGCGGCGTATTCGGCAAGGGCTGGCTGCTCGGCACGCAGTCCCATCTGGATTTTTTGCCCGAAAGCCATACGGACTTTATCATTGCGGTGCTCGGCGAAGAGTTCGGCCTGGTCGGGGTATGCCTCCTGCTGGTGCTGTACCTGCTGGTGATCTACCGGGGGCTGGTGATCACCGCTCAGGCCCAGACGCTGTTCGGCAAGCTGCTTGCCGGCAGTATCACCATGACCTTCTTCGTGTATGTATTCGTCAACATTGGTATGGTCAGCGGATTGTTGCCAGTGGTGGGGGTACCGCTGCCCTTCATTAGTTACGGCGGAACTTCGCTGGTGACCCTGATGTCAGGGTTCGGCGTCTTGATGTCGATCCACACCCATCGGAAGTGGATCGCCCAGGTTTGATGACAAGAGTGAAGAAAGGAATGCAAGTACTGCGCGCCTGGGCTTCCAGGGGGGTGCATTGGGTCGGAATCGCGGGGGCGATCGGCATGTCCGGTGCTGCCCATGCGGGCGACTACGATGGTTCGCCCCAGGTGGCCGAGTTCGTCAGCGAGATGACCCGTGACTACGGCTTCGCCGGCGAACAGCTCATGGGCCTCTTCCACGATGTGGAGCGCAAGCAGTCCATCCTCGACGCCATTTCCCGCCCGGCCGAGCGGGTGAAGACCTGGAAGGAATACCGGCCGATCTTCGTCACCGACGCGCGCATCAACCGCGGCGTGGACTTCTGGAACCAGAATGCCGAGGCCCTGGCCCGCGCCGAGCAGGAATACGGCGTGCCGGCCCAGTACATAGTCTCGATCATCGGCGTGGAGACCTTCTTCGGCCGCAATACCGGCAACTTCAAGGTGATGGACGCACTGTCCACCCTGGGCTTCGACTACCCGCCGCGCGCCGAATTCTTCCGCAAGGAGCTCAAGCAGTTCCTCCTGCTGGCCCGCGAGCAGCAGGTCGACCCGCTCAGCCTGACCGGCTCCTACGCCGGCGCCATGGGCCTGCCGCAGTTCATGCCGAGCAGCTTCCGCGCCTACGCCGTGGACTTCGACGGCGACGGCCACATCAATATCTGGAGCGACCCCACCGATGCCATCGGCAGCGTCGCCAACTACTTCAAGCAGCACGGCTGGCACACCGGCGAGCCGGTGGTGTCGCAGGCCGAGATCGGCACCTCGACCGCCGAGGACGCCCTGACCCAGGGCCTGGACCCGCAGATGAACCTCGGTCAGCTGCGTGCCCAGGGCTGGCGCACCCACGACGTGATCCGCGATGACCTGATGGTGACCGCCATGCGCCTGGAAGGTGCCCAGGGCACCGAGTACTGGGTCGGCCTGCCGAACTTCTACGTGATCACCCGTTACAACCGCAGCGCCATGTACGCCATGGCGGTCCATCAGCTGGCCGGCGAGATCGCCAAGGCACGAGGTGTCCATTGAACAAGCGAATCGCAAGTCCCGGCCTCTGGTCGCTGGCCGCCTGCGTTGGCCTGAGCACCGTGTTCCTCGCCAGCTGTACCGGCAACCGCGCGCCGCAACAGCAGCAGCCGGTGGCCAGCAGCGGCATTTCCGGGCCCTATGACTACAACCGCCCGCACCGCGACGGCGCGCCCTGGTGGGACGTCGACGTCTCGCGCATCCCCGATGCCGTGCCGATGCCGCACAACGGGCCGTTCAAGAACAACCCCTACACCGTGCTGGGCAAGACCTACTACCCGCTGAACAACGCGAGCGCGTACAACGTCGTCGGCACCGCCTCCTGGTACGGCACCAAGTTCCACGGCCAGGCCACCGCCAACGGCGAGCAGTACGACCTGTACGGCATGACCGCCGCGCACAAGACCCTGCCGCTGCCCAGCTACGTGCGCGTCACCAACCTGGACAACGGCAAGAGCGTCATCGTCCGCGTCAACGACCGCGGCCCGTTCTACTCCGACCGGGTGATCGACCTGTCCTTCGCCGCCGCCAAGAAGCTCGGCTACGCCGAGACTGGCACCGCCCACGTCAAGGTCGAGGGCATCGACCCGGATCGCTGGTGGGCCGCGCAGAACAAGCAGCCGCCGATGATCATGGCCCTGCCGAAGATGGCTACACCGCCCGCTGCCGCGCCGGCGTCCGGCGTGCAGACGCAGGGTGTGGCCATGGCCCAGCCGATCGAAACCTACACCCCGCCGCCTGCGCAGCACGCAGCGCCCATGGCGCCGGTCCAGATCGACTCAAAAAAAAACGCTTCATTACCAGCCGATGGCCTGTATCTCCAGGTGGGTGCCTTCGCCAACCCGGACGCTGCGGAACTTCTCAAGGAGAAGGTCGGCGGCCTGACGGGGGCGAAATCCTTTATCAGCTCGGTCGTGGTCAACCAGCAGACCTTGTACCGGGTACGCCTGGGGCCGATCGGAACGCCGGTTGAAGCAAGCCGGATGCAGGACAGCATCCGCGTGGCCAATCTTGGCCAACCCAAGCTCGTGCGCCTGGACTGAGATTCCACCGCACGCGCCGCAGCGGCACGCAGAGGCCGCGGCAACGAGTGTCCCCCCAGGGGATTGTTTGACCATTAGTGAACCCCAGAGAGACGGATGAACATCTTCAACTTCGCCAAACGCCTGTCCTTGCTCGTGTTGTTCAGCGCCCCCGTGGCTAGCTGGGCAGCGGAAGTCGTTCCAGCCGCCCCGCAGCTCGCCGCCAAGGCCTGGGTGCTGATGGACGGCGCCAGCGGCAACATCCTGGTCGAGAACGCCGGTGACGAGCGCCTGCCGCCCGCCAGCCTGACCAAGCTGATGACCGCCTACATCGCCACCAAGGAAATCGAAGGCGGCCGCATCGCCGAATCCGACCTGGTTACCGTCAGCGAACACGCCTGGCGCACCGGTGGTTCGCGCATGTTCATCAAGGTCGGCTCCCAGGTATCGGTGAGCGACCTGCTGCACGGCATCATCATCCAGTCCGGCAACGACGCCTCGGTCGCCCTGGCCGAGCACATCGCCGGCAGCGAAGACGCCTTCGCCGACATGATGAACACCACCGCGCAGAAGCTGGGCATGAGCAATTCCCACTTCATGGACGCCACCGGCCTGCCCAACCCGGACCACTACTCGTCCGCCAAGGACATGGCGATCCTGGCCCGCGCCATCATCTACGGCGAGCCGACCCACTACGCCATCTACGCGCAGAAAGAGTTCTTCTGGAACAACATCAAGCAGCCCAACCGCAACCTGCTGCTGTGGCGCGACAAGACCGTCGACGGCCTGAAGACCGGCCACACCGACGAAGCCGGCTACTGCCTGGTGGCTTCCGCCGTGCGTGACGGCCAGCGCATGATCGCCGTGGTGTTCGGCACCAACAGCGAGCAGGCCCGCGCCGCCGAGACCCAGAAGCTGCTGACCTACGGCTTCCGCTTCTTCGAATCGCAGACCTTCTACAAGAAGGGCGCCGAGCTGACCAAGGCCATGGTCTGGAAAGGCTCCGAGCACGAAGTCAAAGCCGGCCTGTCCGAAGACCTGACCATGACCGTGCCGCGCGGCCAGCTCAAGCAGCTGCAGGCCAACATGGTCGTCGAGCCGAACCTGATGGCGCCGATCCAGCAGGGCCAGGTGATCGGCAAGGTCGAGGTCAAGCTGGGTGACAAGGTCGTCCGCACCTCCGACCTGGTCGCACTGAACGCTGTGGAAGAGGGCGGCTTCTTCCGCCGTATCTGGGATAGCATCCGCCTGTTCTTCTACGGTCTGTTCAACTGACCGCCGATCCCGGTCTTGCACTTTTGTATACAAGACCGGGATTGACCTGCCCGCGCGGTCGCAAACTCGGGTAAAATGCCCCGCCTGCGACTGCACGGTCCCCCCGTGGCCCGGCAGCCGTCGTCCGATCCACCCGGAGCGTCCCCATCCCGGACGCTCATGCGGAGGCGGGCCACCCGCCCGCGAATGCCATGACTGATACCCCCGAATCCATCGACACCAGCGAACAGCCCGCACCGAAGATCGAGTTCCCCTGCGAACGCTACCCGATCAAGGTCATCGGCGACGCCGGCGAAGGCTTCCCCGACCTGGTCGTCGAAGTCATCCAGCGCCACGCTCCGGATCTCGACATCACCACCCTGGTCACCCGTGACAGCCGCAACGGCCGCTTTCTCTCCGTGCAACTGCTGATCACCGCGACCGGCGTCGACCAACTGCAGAACATCCATAAAGACCTGCGCGCCACCGGCCGCGTCCACATGGTGCTCTGATGGGCGAAACGCTGGGCTTTCGTGAGCTGGGCATCCTCCCTTACGAGCCGACCTGGCACGCCATGCAGCGCTTCACCGCCGAGCGCGGCCCGGTCACGCCCGATGAAGTCTGGCTGCTCGAACACGAACGCGTGTTCACCCAGGGCCAGGCCGGCAAGGCCGAACACGTGCTGTTTCCCGGCGACATCCCGGTGGTCCAGGTGGACCGCGGCGGCCAGGTGACCTACCACGGCCCCGGCCAGCTGGTGGCTTACCTGATGCTCGACGTGCGCCGCTCGGGCATCGGCGTGCGCGACCTGGTTTCGCGCATCGAGCAGAGCCTCATCGGCCTGCTCGACAGCTACGGCGTCAACGCTGTGTCCAAACCCGACGCTCCGGGCGTCTATGTGGACGGCGCGAAGATCGCATCCCTCGGCCTGCGCATCCGCAACGGCCGCTCCTTCCATGGCCTGGCCCTGAATGTGGACATGGACCTGGAACCCTTTCGACGCATCAATCCCTGCGGTTACGCAGGCATGGCCATGACCCAGCTGACCCAGCTGGCCGGCCCCATCGCATTGGCCGATGTGCGCGAGCGCCTGCGTGGCGAGCTCGTCGAACGCCTTGGCTACGCGGCACAGAAGACCCTAACGGGCGGGATCCAACCCAGATGAGCACTGTTGTGGAGAATGCAGGTACCGCTGCCCCGGCCGCAAAGCCTGGCAAGGTCGAAGTCGGCGTCAAGCTGCGCGGCGCCGAGAAGGTCGCGCGCATTCCGGTGAAGATCATCCCCACCGACGAATTGCCGAAGAAGCCCGACTGGATTCGCGTGCGCATCCCGGTCTCCCCCGAGGTCGACCGCATCAAGCAACTGCTGCGCAAGCACAAGCTGCACAGCGTCTGCGAAGAAGCCTCCTGCCCGAACCTGGGCGAGTGCTTCTCCGGCGGTACCGCCACCTTCATGATCATGGGCGACATCTGCACCCGCCGCTGCCCGTTCTGCGACGTCGGCCACGGCCGTCCGAAACCGCTGGATACCGATGAGCCGACCAACCTGGCCATCGCCATCGCCGACCTGCGCCTGAAGTACGTGGTGATCACCTCGGTAGACCGCGACGACCTGCGCGACGGCGGCGCCCAGCACTTCGCCGACTGCCTGCGTGAAATCCGCAAGCTGTCCCCCGGCGTGCAGCTGGAAACCCTGGTCCCGGACTACCGCGGCCGCATGGACATCGCCCTGGAAATCACCGCCAACGAGCCGCCGGACGTGTTCAACCACAACCTGGAAACCGTCCCGCGCCTGTACAAGTCCTCGCGTCCGGGCTCCGATTTCGAGTGGTCGCTCGACCTGCTGCAGAAGTTCAAGCAGATGGTCCCCCACGTACCGACCAAGTCCGGCCTGATGCTCGGCCTGGGCGAGACCGACGAGGAAGTCATCGAAGTCATGCACCGCATGCGCGAGCACGACATCGACATGCTGACCCTCGGCCAGTACCTGCAGCCCTCGCGCAACCACCTGCCGGTGCAGCGCTTCGTCCACCCGGACACCTTCGCCTGGTTCGCCGAGGAAGGCGCGAAGATGGGCTTCAAGAACGTCGCTTCCGGCCCGCTGGTACGCTCCTCGTACCATGCCGACCAGCAGGCGCACGGGACCAAGATCGGCTGAACAGCTGGTCCTTGAATTGAAAAAGGCGCCTTGGGGCGCCTTTTTCATTCAGGTCTTCTGTCGGAGCAGGCCCAGCAAGTCCTGCGTGGGGTAGCCGTCCGCCGGCGAGCCGACCGATTGCTGGAAGGCGCGGATCGCCTTGCGCGTATTGGCGCCGATGATTCCGTCCGCAGTGCCCGGCTGGTAACCGCGCTTGACCAGCAGCTCCTGCAGCTCGATACGTTCCGAGCGGCTCAGCGGCGTTTCGCCTACCGGCCAGCTTCCCGCCAGCTGTCCGCCGCCCTTGAAGCTGTCAGCCAGCAGGCCAACGGCCAGGGCGTAGGACGTCGAGTTGTTGTACTTGAGGATGGCGCGGAAGTTGTCCGTCACCAGGAAGGCAGGGCCGCGATAGCCGGCCGGCAGCAGCAGCGAAACGCTGGCTTGCGGGTCGCTGGGCAGGTTCCCGCTGGCCACCTTGATGCCCTGGCGCAACCACTCGTTCATCGGCTTGCGGATGTCCATGTCGGCCTGGGCGTAGTCGAAGCCCTGCGGCAGACGCACCTCGAAGCCCCAGCTCTGGCCGCGTTGCCAGCCGGAAGTCTTCAGGTAGTTGGCGGTGGAGGCGAGGGCATCGGGGGAAGAGCCCCAGATATCGCGCCGGCCGTCGCCGTCGAAGTCCACGGCGTAGCGGTTGTAGGTGGTCGGGATGAACTGGGTCTGGCCCATGGCGCCGGCCCAGGAGCCGATCATGTTGGCCGGCGGTACATCGCCGTGCTGGATGATCTGCAGCGCGGCGATCAACTGGTCGCGGCCGAAGTCAGGGCGACGGCCCTCGTAGGCCAGGGTTGCCAGGGAGCGGATGACGTTCTTGCTGCCCATCTGCTGGCCGAAGTTGCTTTCCATGCCCCAGATCGCCACCACGGCCTCGCGCTCGACGCCATAGGTGCTGTCGATGCGTTGCAGGACCTCGGCGTTCTGCAGCAAACGATCCTGGCCGTTGCGTACTCGCGCGGGGGAGACGGCGCTTTCCAGGTACTGCCAGACCGGGCGGGTGAACTCGGGCTGGCTGCGGTCGGCGGTGACGACCGAATCGTCAGGTTCGATGCCGGAGAAGGCAGCGTCAAAGACTTCGGCACGGATACCGGCGGCCAGTGCCTGGGCGCGGAAGCCATCGCGCCATTGGGCGAAGCTTTGCGTCGGCTGCACGTGCTCTGCCGCGGCGCCCTTGGGCGGCGGCTCGGTGCAGGAAGTCAGCAGGCCGAACGAGATCAGGGACAGGGTGACGGCGAGCAGGCAGCGTTGGCCGACAACAGATGAAACAGGCTTGCGCATTGCTCTCCTCGGGAACTGGCAGGGGAGGGGCCACCATACCATGGCCACTGTGACGCGTCTGCGTTGAGGGCGGACGAAGGGTTTGCAGATTCGATGGCGCTGGCTGGGGAAAATTCCCGGTGTAGAGAGGCGCCCGTCGAGTGGTTCACTGATGGGAGCGGATTTATCCGCGATCCGTCGGACACCCGAGGCACGCCTGGGCCATCGCGGACGAAGTCCGCTCCTACGCAGAGGGTGGCGTCGCGCGCCGGTTCACTGCTTCGGCTTCGCGCCGGTTTCCTGGTCGACCTTGGGCGCGCTCTGGTTCAGTTCCTTGAGCATGTCGTCATAGGCGGCGCAGTCGTCGGGGCGCTGTTCGCTGGAGCGGGACTTGTTCATCTCGGCGAGCTTCTGGTTGAGCTTCTGTGCGCGCTGGGGATCGCTGCGGGTGACTTCGGTGACCTTGGCGGCGACCTGCTTGCCCTTGGCTTCGGCTTCCTGGTCGGAGCAGAACGCATGGGCGGAAAGGCTGAAGGGTAGGGCGAGGATGGCGACTAGCAGGGGCGCTTTCATGGTGGACCTCCAGGGCTTGGCTGTCCGGTTGAAAACGAAAGGGCGGGGGTGGTTCAGGTTTTCTGAGGTTTTCAGGCCGCCAGAAGCGAAGAAGCCTCCCAATTTCGGGAGGCTTCGCGGCGGTAGCTGCCTTTGCCTTTGAGCGGCTGTTCCTGGCGGGTGCGGAACAGTGGTTGCGCGACCAGGGACTTGGCCTTGTTCGGCCGTTTGGATTTCTTCGCCATCTGTCTTTACCTCGTCTGGCTTGCCTCGTGGCTACCGGCCCAGTGCCGGCGCGCGCATCTTCCGCCTATCTGGCACGCTTGTCCATGCCACTGGTCTACCGGCGGGCGGGCCAGGGCCGGCGTGCCGCTTTCGGGGCTACGCTGGGTCGACGGAGCTTTCTGACGGAGCGAGGACAAGGGTGATGAAGTTTCTTTGCATGATCTACTTCGACGAGCGCAAGGCGGCGGAACTGCCGGAGGCCGAGCTGCGCGGCATAGTCGATGAGTGCATGACCTACAGCGAGCAGTTGCGCCGCAGCGGCAACTACATTGCCGCCAATGCGCTGCTGCCGACGGCTACCGGGCGGACGCTGCGCGGGCAGGGCGACAAGTTGGCGGCGACCGACGGGCCGTTTGCCGAAACCCGCGAGCAACTGGGCGGCTTCTACCTGATCGAGGCGCAGAGCCTGGAGGAGGCCGAGCGCATCGCCGCGAAGATTCCGCCGGGGCGGCTGGGGTGTGTGGAGGTACGCCAGGTGCGCGATTGGGAGTGAACCGGCTGCGGCGGTGCCGTGCGATTCGTTTGCAAGCTCGCTCCTACAGATACCGGGAACACTGGCTCTTCGTAGGAGCGAGCTTGCTCGCGAAGCGGGCCATGGGGTTGGCCGGCGTATACCCATTCCGGGTCATACGCCCTACGGGCCGCCTGCGACGCTTTGTCGCAAATTTTGTAACAGACCTTTTCAGTTCCACGGCTGTGGCGCGTACTGGAGCTCGGCTAGCTTAATAGCTGGCTAACTATCGCTCCGGCGTGCAGGGACCGCGGCGCCGCTGGCTGGAGATACGTCATGCAGCAATGGTCCCCGACTCAGCGCAACGTGGTGATCGCTTCGGTGCTCGCCTGGACGCTGGATGCTTTCGACTTCTTCCTCCTGGTCTTCGTCCTTACCGATATCGCCCAGACTTTTCACGTCGATCTGCCACAGGTGTCGTTGGCGATTCTGCTGACCCTGGCGGTGCGGCCCATCGGTGCGCTGCTGTTCGGCCGCGCGGCCGAACGCTATGGGCGGCGGCCGGTGCTGATGATCAATATCCTGATCTATTCGCTGCTGGAGCTGGCTTCGGCGTTTTCGCCGAACCTGACGACCTTCCTGATCCTGCGGGTGGTCTACGGCGTGGCCATGGGCGGCATCTGGGGCGTGGCTTCGTCGCTGGCGATGGAGACCATCCCGGAGCGCTCGCGCGGCATGGTCTCCGGGCTGTTCCAGGCCGGCTACCCGGCGGGCTACCTGATCGCTTCGATCATCTACGGGCTGTTCTTCGAGGTGCTGGGCTGGCGCGGGATGTTCATTGTCGGTTGCCTGCCGGTGGTGCTGGTGGCGTTCATCTGGTTCAAGGTGCCGGAGTCGCCGATCTGGCTGGCGGCACGCGAGCGCAAGGACTCGACGCCGCTGTGGCCGGTGATCCGCAGCCAGTGGCAGCTGTGCCTGTATGCGGTGCTGCTGATGGCCTGCTTCAACTTCTTCAGCCATGGCACGCAGGACCTCTACCCGACCTTCCTGAAGGTGCAGCATGGCTTCGATCCGCACACGGTGAGCCTGATCGCGGTGGCCTACAACATTGCGGCGATCCTCGGCGGCATCCTGTTCGGCAGTCTGTCCGAGCGCATCGGGCGTAAGAAGGCGATCATCGCCGGCTCTCTGCTGGCGCTGCCGGTGCTGCCGCTGTGGGCTTTCAGCCATGGGGCGGTGGCGCTGGGCGTCGGCGCATTTCTCATGCAGTTCATGGTGCAGGGCGCGTGGGGCGTGATTCCGGCTTACCTCAACGAACTGGCGCCGGTGGGCACCCGCGCGGTGTTGCCGGGGTTCGTCTATCAGTTGGGCAACCTGATCGCTTCGGTGAACGCGCCGCTGCAGGCGGAGATTGCCAAGAGCTACAGCTATGGCACGGCGATGGCGATTGTCGCCGGCACCGTGGCGGTGCTCATTTGCGTGCTGATCAGTACGGGGCGGGATACTCGCGGGGTGGCGCTGGATCGGGCCGAAGGGCAGACGCGTCGGGCGGCGCCGATGCGCTCGTGAGGGGGAGTGACGCGGGTTCGCGAGCAAGCTCGCTCCTACAGGGAGCTCCGCCCATGTGCCCGCTGATTCGTAGGGCGTATAACGCGCCAGCGTTATACGCCGGGAGAGTTGTCGGCGGATAACCTGTTCCAGGTTATCCGCCCTACGGGGGCAGCGTAGGCGTCAGGCAGCGGGCAGGTTGATGCGCTGGCCGGCGACCAGCAGGGCGAGGCGGGCGAGGCTGGCCCAGACGTTGCCGGCGGCCTGGCCCTTGATCTGTGCGTCGATCAGTTGGGCGTCCTGGAGCATCTGGTTCCAGCGCGGCGCGGTGTGGCGTTGCAGGGCCTTGCTCATCAGCGGGCGGCGCTTGTCCCAGATCGGTGGGCGGGCCTGGCTGAAGGCCTTGTCCAGTGGCACACCCTGGCTGAACTGCTGGGCGAGGCTGGCGAGCACGCGGATTTCCCGGGCCAGGGCCCAGAGGATCACCGGTGGTTCGACGCCTTCGCCGCGCAGGCCTTCAAGCATGCGCAGGCAGTGGGCGGCTTCGCCATTCAAGGCGGCATCGATCAGGCCGAACACGTCAAAGCGCGCGCTGTCGGCAACGGCTGCCTGCACGGTGTCGACGTCAATCTGCTGGCCTTCGGCGAGCAGCTTGAGCTTTTCGATTTCCTGGGCGGCGGCCAGCAGGTTGCCTTCGACGCGCGCGGCGATCAGGTCAACCGCTTCCTGGCTGGCGGCGAGGCCGGCCTGGGACAGGCGCTGGCGAATCCACTGCGGCAACTGGTGGGCGTCGATGGGCCAGATCTGGATGAACTGGGCGACGTCGCCGTCGATCAGGGCCTTGGCCCACTTGGTCTTCTGCGTGCTGCCGTCGAGCTTGGGCAGGCTGACCAGCAGGACGGTGTCTTCCGGCGGGCGCTTGAGGTATTCCTGAAGAATGGCGCCACCCTTGTCGCCGGGCTTGCCCGAGGGCAGGCGTAGCTCGATCAGGCGCTTTTCAGCGAACAGCGAGAGGCTGGCGCCGGCTTCGAGCAGCTGGCCCCAGTCGAAGTTGGCTTCGGCGTTGAACACCTGGCGTTCGCCGAAATCGCGCTGGCGACAGGCCGCGCGAATGGCGTCGCAGGCTTCCTGGCAGAGCAGCGGCTCGTCGCCGCTGACTACGTAGACGGAAGCCAGGTTGCCTTGCAGGTGCTTGGCGAGTTGTCCGGGATTGAGCTTCATGATGAAGAAGGGGCCGGTTTTGCCGGCCCCTGTCTCTTATTGCGCTTTCGGGAATTCGATCGGCGACTGCTGCGG
Source organism: Pseudomonas sp. CAN1 (assembly GCF_030462585.1). Classification (GTDB taxonomy): domain Bacteria; phylum Pseudomonadota; class Gammaproteobacteria; order Pseudomonadales; family Pseudomonadaceae; genus Pseudomonas. Next base: position 114,715 of record NZ_JASMRU010000003.1, read on the forward strand.
CTCGGCCTTGCGGGCCTCGTCGGCGGCCTTCGCCGCGTCGGCCTCAGCCTTGGCCTTGGCTTCTGCCTTGGCTTGCAGGTCATCCAGCTGGGCCGGAGTGATGATCTGCAGGCGCATGGCCATCTGCTGGACCAGGTCGCGGCGCATCTCGTTGCGGATCTGCTCGGCTTCCTGGTCGGAACCGATCAGGTTGTTCTCGTCCTGGACGTAGACCTTGCGCACCTGCACCTGGCCATTCATCAGCAGCAGGTTGTCGCTGCCGCGGATTTCGTAATCCAGGGTGTTGGTCAGCTGGTTTTCCGCACTACGCGCCGAACTGGTGTAGCTGACGGTCCGCTGGGTCACGTTCTCGCTGGCGAGAATGACGTGGTACGGCGCACGGGAAACGACCTTCACGCCGCTGCCTTCGAGCACCTGCTGGAGCTGCTTGACGGTGTCGCCATAGGCGTTGCGCGCCGTCAGGTCGATTTCCTTGAGCGCAAAGTTCGTATCGCCCATGCCGCGCAGGTGGAAGCCGCAGGCGGTCAGCACGCTGGCCAGGCCGATCAGCGCGAGGCTGGTCAGGATACGTTTCATCAAGCTTCCCTCACTCCTGTTGATCCAATATGCCCGTGGCGAAGGTGCCACGGGCGAATAGGTCTTTTCCAGCGTTGTTTTCAGTTGGCGACGATGTTGACCAGCTTGCCCGGTACCACGATCACCTTGCGGATGGTCAGGCCGTCGGTGAAGCGCAGCACGTTCTCGTTGGCGCGGGCGGCGGCTTCAACCTCTTCGCGGCTGGCGCTGGCGGGCATGTCGATGTGGCCGCGCAGCTTGCCGTTGACCTGTACCACCAGTTGCAGGCTGTCCTGCACCAGGGCAGCTTCGTCGACTTGTGGCCAGCTGGCGTCGATGACGGCGCCGTCCTTGCCCAGCTCCTGCCAGACCACGTGGCAGATGTGCGGGGTGATCGGGGCGAGCAGCAGGGTGACGGTCTCCAGGCCTTCCTGCAGCAGGGCGCGGTCGGCGGCGGAGTCGGTCGGGGCCTTTTCCAGCACGTTCATCAGGGTCATCACGGCAGCGATGGCGGTGTTGAACTTGTGGTGCTGGCCGACGTCCTGGCTGGCCTGGCGGATGGCCAGGTGGATGGCGCGGTGAATGGCCTTCTGCGCGTCGTCCAGGGCGGACTTGTCCACGGCACCGGCCGGGCCTGCGTTGACGTGGGCCTGGGCCAGGCGCCAGACGCGGCGCAGGAAGCGGTTGGCGCCTTCGATGCCGGAGTCGGACCATTCGCAGCTCATGTCCGGCGGCGAGGCGAACATCATGAACAGGCGGCAGGTGTCGGCGCCGTAGGCGTCGATCATGGCCTGCGGGTCCACGCCGTTGTTCTTGGACTTGGACATCTTCTCGGTGCCGCCGATTTCCACCGGCAGGCCGTCGGTCTTCAGGCGCGCGCCGATGACCTTGGCCTTGGCATCACGCTCGACTTCGACGTCGGCGGGGTTGAACCACTCTTTGCCGCCGTTCGCGGCGACGCGGTAGTAGGTCTCGGCGACCACCATGCCCTGGGTCAGCAGGTTCTTGAACGGCTCGTCGGAGTCGATCAGGCCTTCGTCGCGCATCAGCTTGTGGAAGAAGCGCGCGTAGAGCAGGTGGAGGATGGCGTGCTCGATGCCGCCGATGTACTGGTCGACCGGCAGCCAGTAGTTGGCAGCCTTCTTGTCCAGCATGCCTTCCTCGAACTGCGGGCAGGCGTAGCGGGCGAAGTACCAGGACGACTCGACGAAGGTGTCCATGGTGTCGGTTTCGCGCTTGGCCGGCTGGCCGCATTTCGGGCAGCTGCATTCGTAGAACGACGGCAGCTTGGCCAGGGGCGAGCCGGCGCCGTCCGGCACCACGTCTTCGGGCAGGACTACCGGCAGCTGGTCGGCCGGGACCGGCACGTCGCCGCAGGTATCGCAATGGATGATCGGGATCGGGCAGCCCCAGTAGCGCTGGCGGCTGATGCCCCAGTCGCGCAGGCGGAACTGCGTGCGCTGCTGGCCGAGGCTCTTGGCGGCGAGGTCGGCGCCGATGGCGTCGAATGCAGCCTGGTAGCCGAGGCCGTCGTACTTGCCGGAGTTGACGGTGATGACGCTCTCGTCCTTCAGGCCGTACCACTCTTTCCAGGTGCCGGCTTCGAAGTCGTTGTCGCCTTCTGCCTTGGCGATGACCTGGACGATCGGCAGGCCGTACTTGTTGGAGAACTCGAAATCGCGCTCGTCGTGACCCGGCACGGCCATCACGGCGCCTTCGCCGTAGGTCATCAGGACGTAGTTGGCGATCCACACCGGCAGCTTGTCGCCGGTCAGCGGGTGCTCGACGAACAGGGAAGTGGCGACGCCTTTCTTCTCCTGGGTGGCGATGTCGGCTTCGGCAACGCCGCCGCGCTTGCACTCGTCGATGAACGCCTGCAGCGACGGATCGCGCTCGGCGGCCAGGGTGGCCAGCGGATGCTCGGCGGCCACGGCGACGTAGGTAGCGCCCATCAGGGTGTCCGGGCGGGTGGTGAAGACCTTCAGCTGGCCGGCTTCACCAATGGAAGCCTGGTCATAGGGGAAGGCGATCTCCATGCCTCGGGACTTGCCGATCCAGTTGCGCTGCATGGTCTTGACCTGTTCCGGCCAGCCCGGCAGGTCGTCGAGGCTGGACAGCAGCTCTTCGGCGTAGGCGGTGATCTTGAAGTAGTACATCGGGATTTCGCGCTTTTCGATCAGCGCGCCCGAACGCCAGCCACGGCCGTCGATGACCTGCTCGTTGGCCAGTACGGTCTGGTCGGCCGGGTCCCAGTTCACGGTACCGTTCTTGCGGTAGATCACGCCTTTTTCGAACAGGCGGGTGAACAGCCACTGTTCCCAGCGGTAGTAGTCCGGCTTGCAGGTGGTGACTTCGCGGGACCAGTCGATCGCCAGGCCCAGGCTGTTGAGCTGGGACTTCATGTAGGCGATGTTGTCGTAGGTCCAGGCCGCCGGGGCGACGTTGTTCTTCATGGCGGCGTTTTCCGCCGGCATGCCGAAGGCGTCCCAGCCCATCGGCTGCAGGACGTTCTTGCCCTGCATGCGGTGGTAGCGGCTGATCACGTCACCGATGGTGTAGTTGCGCACGTGCCCCATGTGTAGCTTGCCGCTCGGATACGGGAACATCGACAGGCAGTAGAACTTCTCCTTGCCGGCGACTTCGTCGACGCGGAAGGAGTTGTGTTCGTTCCAGAAGTTCTGGGCCTGGGATTCGATCTCGAGAGGCTGGTATTGCTCGTGCATGGCGCGATTTGAACCTGTACGGAAGATAATTGTGCGGCCGGGGAGGTCGAGTGGCCCTCCGCTTCGCCGACCCCTGAGAAAGCACGGGCCGGGCGGCTACAGAAAGCCTCGTAGCATACATGACCCCACCCCCAGCCGGTAGCCCGCGCCGTTTGTCGCACGCTCGGCCCGCGCTGGAGCGGACCGCTAAGCTTTGCCTGAAGGCGGGAGGTTTCCGCCTGTCTTGAGGTGACTGATGGCTGAGCTGCATCGCGCAAGTGCTTCGGGTTCCGGTCTGTATGAACGGTTGCTGCAACGGCTCGCGCTGGCCCTGGATGAGGCCGATACCGCCGAGCGATTACGTGACGAATGCCCCGTGGAACTGGAGTTGCGCGGTTTGAGCAGTGCGGAGATGGAGCTGATCCGGGCTTATCTCGACCAGGATGTGAACTGGCTGCGCGGCTGGCATGCCGCCGCGGAGGAGCTTGCCCTGCTGGAGCGTGCGCCCAACCGCGCGCCGCGCCCGGCCCGTCATCCGGTGCCGCCCAGCCGCCCGCGCCTGGTGCCGCGACCGCAGCAGCTGCAATGCGCGCTCTGCGGAGCGCCGGTGGCCTGGAGTCGCACCCAGGGCGTGCTGCCCTGCAATTCCTGTGGATCCCAGCTGTTCCGCAACGCGAAGGCGCGCTGACATCCCCTCCATCCGTTAGGCTTGGCGCTCGACAAGGAGTCGCCAATGCCCATCCGCTTCATTCTCAAACAGATTTTCATGCCGCCGGGACTGCTGCTTCTGCTGTTGCTGCTGGGCTTCGTGCTGCGCCGGCGTTATCCGCGTTTTTCCATCGCCTGCTTCTTTTCCGGTTTCCTCGGCCTGCTGCTGATGAGCCTGCCGGTGACCGTGGAGTGGGGCGCACGCCAGCTGGAGCCGCAGGAGGCGTTGAAGCAGGCCGAGTGGGCGACCCTGGCGCAGCGTGCCGATGCCATCGTGGTGCTGGGCGCCGGGCGGGTGCGCGGTGATCGCGCCTGGGACGAGGACCAGCCTGGCCTGATGGCCCGCGAGCGCATCCGCTATGCCGCGCGGCTGGCCAAGGCCAGCGGCCTGCCGGTGCTGATGTCCGGCGGCCTGCATTACGGCACGCCGCCTTCGGAGGCGCGGATCATGGCCCGCAGCCTGCTGGACGATTACGGCGTGCCGGCGCGCTGGGAAGAAGGCCGCAGCCGCACGACCTGGGAGAATGCGCAGTTCAGCGCGCAGGTGCTGCATGAGGCCGGAATCAGGCGGGTGGTAGTGGTCACCAGCGCCATTCACATGCCGCGCTCGGTCTGGAGTTTCGAGAAGGCCGGCTTCGAGGTCGTACCGGCGCCGGCGGGCTATATCGGCACGGACGATGCCGTGCCCCTGGGCGGCTGGCTGCCGGACGGGCGCTCGATCTGGCAGAGCGGGCAGCTGCTCAACGAGGCGATCGGGCTGGTCGGGTATCGGTTGTTCTACCGTTAGTGGGCTTTTGTAGGAGCGGACTCCGTCCGCGATGATATCCGGCGCGATGCGGGCCTATCGCGGACGGAGTCCGCTCCTACGGGAGTTTCTCGGCACGCGAACGAAAAAGGGCCTCACGATGAGGCCCTTTTTCATGGGTCAGCCGAACAGCCGGCGCTCTTCCGGATGCGTCCGGCGGCGTACCAGCGCCCAGACCATCAGCACCGCACTGAGGATCGCCAGCGGCCAGACGCGCCACTTCAGGTAGGGCGTCAGGCCCTGCATCGGGACGACTTCGCCGTGCAGAACGCCCTGCTGGAACTGCGGAATCTGCACCGCCAGCTTGCCGAACGGGTCGATCAGCGCAGTGACGCCGTTGTTGGTGCCGCGCACCATCCAACGGCCGGCTTCGAGGGCGCGCATCTGCGCCATCTGCAGGTGCTGCAGCGGGCCGATGGACTTGCCGAACCAGGTGTCGTTGCTGATGGTCAGCAACAGTTGGCTCTGCGCCGCCAGTTCAGCGGCGAACTCCGGGTAGACCACTTCGTAGCAGATGAACGGCGCCACGCTGTAGCCCTTGGCCTTGAGCAGCGGCTGGTCGGCCGGGCCGCGGGCAAAGTCGGACATCGGCAGGTCGAAGAAGGCGATCAGCCCGCGCAGCACATCCTGCAGCGGGACGTACTCGCCGAAGGGCACCAGCTTCTGCTTGAGGTAGTTGCCGCTGCCTTCGCCGACCACGGTGATGCCGTTGTAGTAGCGCACGCCGTCGGTAGTCTTCTCGCGCACCGGCACGCCGGTGATCAACGCGGCCTTCTTGGCAGTGGCGACGCCGTTGATCATTTCCAGGTAGCCGGTGGCCTGGTCCTTGAGCACGGGCACGGCGGTTTCCGGCCAGACGATCAGGTCGAAGCCGTTCTGCTCGGCGGTCAGGTCGCGGTACAGCTCCAGCTGGTGGGTGATGGCCTTGGGGTCCCACTTCATTTCCTGGGCGATGTTGCCCTGGATGGCAGCGACCTTGAGCGGCGTGCCGGCCGGGGTGGTCCAGGCGTGGCCCTTGTAGAACAGGCCGACGGCCCAGGGCGCGATCAGCAGGAGCAGGCCGGCGACCAGGCGGCCGGGGCGGCGGCTCAGCGCCGGGAGGTTGATGATCAGCGCGGCGGAGAGGGCGATGCCGAACGACACTAGCCACACGCCGCCCAGCGGGGCGAGGCCGGCGAGCGGGCCGTCCAGTTGGCTGTAGCCGGCGTAGAGCCAGGGGAAGCCGGTGAGGAACCAGCTGCGGAACAGCTCCAGCACCACCCACAGGGCGGCGAACGCCAGGGCGTCACTGACCGGAGCGTTGTTGCGGCGGAAGAACTTCGCCCAGACCCAGGCCGGCAGGCCGAAGAAGAACGCCACGCCAGCGCTGAAGCCGATCACCAGGAAGGCGGCGAGCGGCCCGGAGGCGCCGCCGAAGTCGTGGATGCTGAAGTAGATCCAGCTGGTGCCGGCGATGAAGGCGCCAAAGCCGTACCACCAACCACGCCACAGCGCCGAGCGCGGGGTCGTGCCGCGCAGGCCGAGGTAGAACAGGGCCAGCGACAGCACCGCCAGCGGCCAGTAGCCGTACGGGGCCAGGGTCAGCGGCGTGAGCGCGCCGGCGGCCAGGGCGAGCAAATGGCCTGGCAGGCCGGGGCGGGTGATCCAGCGCATCGGGAATCCTTGTGGCGGTTAAGCGATGCGCAAGAGTAATGGAGAGATGAACGGTAGGCTATGGGGATGCAAGCCAAAAGCCATGAGCTGACTGCGGCGGGATGTTGCAGGGCAGGGAGGGTTTGGGTGTGGGAATTATCCGGAGGGATACACGCAAGCCTGTAGGAGCAACTGACTTCTTCTGAAAGTCTCTGCCGGGGTTTTCCCTCTCCCTAACCCTCTCCCTGAAGGGAGAGGGGACTGAACGGCATCAAGCGGAACTCCGTGCCTCCCGGCCATGCCTGGCGGCTCCCTCTCCCTTCGGAGCGGGGCGCGCAGCCAGGGCGGGGGAGAGGGCAGATCCCAACGCAGGACTATCTGGTAGGAGCGGACTGGGTCCGCGATCGCGGGCATGGCCCGCTCCTACAGGGTGCGCGGTGGCTCAGTCCTGCAGCGGGGTCAGGCGCAGCAGGTGCAGCCGGCGGCTGTCCGCGTTGAGCACGCGGAAGCGGAAGCCGCCCAGTTCGGTGGTCTCGTTGCGCTTGGGCAGGTGGCCGAAGGCGCTCATCACCACGCCGCCGACGGTATCGAATTCCTCGTCGGAGAAGTCCGCGCCGAAGAAGTCGTTGAAGGCCTCCACCGGGGTCAGCGCCTTGACGATGAAGTCACCGCTGGGCAGCGGCTTGATGTAGCTGTCTTCCTCGACGTCGTGTTCGTCCTCGATGTCGCCGACGATCTGCTCCAGCACGTCCTCGATGGTCACCAGCCCGGCGACGCCGCCGTACTCGTCGATGACGATGGCCATGTGGTTACGGTTGGCGCGGAACTCGCGCAGCAGCACGTTCAGGCGCTTGGACTCGGGCACGAAGGTGGCCGGGCGCAGCAGGTCCTTGATGTTGAAGGCGTGATTCTGGTCGTGAAGGACCAGCGGCAGCAGGTCCTTGGCCAGCAGCACGCCCATGATGTCGTCCAGGCTCTCGCCGATCACCGGATAGCGCGAGTGCGCCGCTTCGATGATGGCGGGGAGGAAGTCGACGGGCTTCTGCGTCGACTTGATGGAGATCATCTGCGAACGCGGGATCATGATGTCGCGAACCTGGAGGTCCGCTACCTGGATCGCGCCTTCGACTATGGCCAGCGCTTCGCTGTCCAGCAGCTTGTTGTCATGGGCTTCGCGCAGGAGTTCAAGCAGCTCCTGGCGGTTTCTCGGCTCATGGGCAAAAGCCTGGGTGATCTTGTCCAACCACGACTTGTGCCCATTGCTCGATCGGTCTTCGCTCATCTTTCCTTGCTCGTTGGCTTTTATTCTTCGTCGGCCGCGTACGGGTCGGGGTGACCCAATTCAGCCAGCAATTCGCGTTCCAAGCCTTCCATTTCCTCGGCTTCGGCATCTTCGATGTGATCGTAGCCGAGCAGATGGAGACAGCCATGGATGACCAGGTGGGCCCAGTGGGCCTCGGCGGACTTGCCCTGTTCGGCGGCTTCGCGGGTGACTACGGGGGCGCAGATCACCAGGTCGCCGAGCAGCGGGATGTCCAGCAGTTCATCGGGAACGTCGGCGGGGAAGGACAGTACGTTGGTGGCGTAGTCCTTGTGTCGCCAGGTCTTGTTCAGTTCGCGCCCTTCAGGTTCGTCCACCAGGCGGATGGTCAGTTCCGAATCATTCTGGCGCTGACGCAGGGCCAGTTCGCACCATTTTCGAAACTGCGCTTCGCTGGGCAGGCCAGGCGCTTCGGAGGCCAGCTGCAGGTCCAGTTCAAGCATGCTTGTTGCCCTGGCCTTCGGCGTTGCCGTGCAGACGGTTCTCGTAGTTGTCGTAGGCGTCGACGATGCGCTGCACCAGCGGGTGGCGCACGACGTCCTTGGACTTGAAGTGGGTGAAGCTGATGCCGGGCACGTCGCGCAGCACTTCCATCACGTGCTTGAGGCCCGAGCGCGTGCCCTTGGGCAGGTCGACCTGGGTGACGTCGCCGGTGATCACCGCGGTGGAGCCGAAGCCGATCCGGGTGAGGAACATCTTCATCTGTTCCATCGTGGTGTTCTGGCTTTCGTCGAGGATGATGAAGCTGTTGCTCAGCGTGCGGCCGCGCATGTAGGCCAGCGGCGCGACTTCGATCACCTGGCGTTCGATCAGCTTGGCCACGGTCTCGAAGCCGAGCATCTCGTACAGCGCGTCGTACAGTGGGCGCAGGTAGGGGTCGATCTTCTGCGACAGGTCGCCGGGCAGGAAGCCGAGTTTCTCGCCGGCCTCGACTGCCGGGCGCACCAGCAGGATGCGGCGAATCTGCTCGCGCTCCAGGGCGTCCACGGCGCAGGCCACGGCAAGGTAGGTCTTGCCGGTGCCGGCCGGGCCGATGCCGAAGTTGATGTCGTGGTCGAGGATCGCCTTGACGTAGCGCTGCTGGTTGGCGCCGCGCGGGCGGATGTGCGCCTGGCGGGTCTTGAGCGTTACCAGCGGGCCGACGGGCTCGACGGCGAGGTCTTCCAGGCCGGACTCCTGCAGGAACAGGTGGACCATGTCGGGGGTCAGCTCGGTGCCGTTCTGCACTTCGCGGTAGAGGCGCTTGAGCAGGTTTTCGGCCGCTTGGGTGCGCTCGGCGTCACCGACCAGTTCGAACTGGTTGCCGCGGTTGCGGATCTCGATGCCGAGGCGCTTCTCGATCTGGTGCAGGTGTTCGTCGAACTGACCGCACAGGTTGGCGAAGCTGCGGGCCTCGAAGGGCTCGAGCATGAAACGATGGATATCCAGGGGGGCGTTCAAGGTGTTGTCTAAGTCGCCGTGCTGCAAAGGGAGTTGGTCGAAGAATAACCCCAGGCGACTGAGTACGAAAGTTCAGTCGCCATCGGGATCGTCAACGGTCGGTTGTCAGTGACGTGTTTCCACAGTCAGTGAAGCGCTTCCACCAGGGTGGCACGCAGGGAGTTGGGCAGTGCTTCGTAGATTTCCACGTCGACGAACTGGCCGATCAGGCGCGGGTTGTCGCAGCGGAAGTTGACCACGCGGTTGTTCTCGGTGCGGCCCTGCAGCTGGCCAGGGTCGCGCTTGGCGTAGTCAGTGACGAGGATGCGCTGAATGGTGCCGACCATCCGTCGGCTGATCTCGAAGCCCTGGTGATTGAGGCGGCTGTTGAGCGTCAGCAGGCGCTGCTTCTTCACTTCGTCCGGGGTGTCGTCCACCAGGTCGGCAGCCGGTGTGCCCGGGCGCGAGCTGTAGATGAAGGAGAAGGAGTAGTCGAAGCCGACATTCTCCACCAGCTTCAGGGTCTGCTCGAAGTCCTTCTCGGTCTCGCCGGGGAAGCCGATGATGAAGTCCGAACTGATGCAGATGTCCGGCACCGCGGCCTTCAGCTTGCGGATGCGCGACTTGAACTCCAGCGCCGTGTGGTTGCGCTTCATCGCCGCCAGGATGCGGTCGGAGCCGGCCTGCACCGGCAGGTGGACGAACTTCACCAGCTGCGGCACTTCGGCGTGGGCGGCGATCAGCGAGTCGGAGAATTCCAGCGGGTGCGAGGTGGTGTAGCGGATGCGCTCGATGCCATCGACCTCGGCCACCACGCGGATCAGCTCGGCAAAGTCGGCGATGCGTCCGTCATGGGTCGGGCCGCGGTAGCCGTTGACGTTCTGGCCGAGCAGGGTGACTTCCTTCACGCCGTTCTCGGCCAGGTGGATCACCTCGGCGAGCACATCATCGAACGGCCGGCTGACTTCCTCGCCGCGGGTGTAGGGCACCACGCAGAAGGTGCAGTACTTGCTGCAACCTTCCATCACCGAGACGAAGGCGGTGGGGCCGTCGACGCGGGGCTCGGGCAGGCGGTCGAACTTCTCGATCTCCGGGAAGGACACGTCCACCTGCGGTTTGCGCGTGGTGCGGGCGGCGTCAATCATCTCCGGCAGGCGGTGCAGGGTTTGCGGGCCGAACACCACGTCGACGTAGGGTGCGCGCTCGCGAATCGCCGCGCCTTCCTGGCTGGCCACGCAGCCACCGACGCCGATCACCAGGTTCGGGTTCTGCTGCTTCAGCGTGCGCCAGGCGCCCAGCTCGGAGAACACCTTCTCCTGGGCCTTCTCGCGGATCGAACAGGTGTTGAGCAGGATGACGTCGGCGTCTTCGGCCTTCTCGGTGATTTCCATGGCCTGGTGCTCACCCAGCAGGTCGGCCATGCGCGAGCTGTCGTACTCGTTCATCTGGCAGCCGTGGGTCTGGATGAAAAGCTTCTTGGCCATGGAACCTGTCTTGTTCTGGTTAAAAAATGACCGCGCATTATAAGCCCCGAGGCAGGTGTCTACCAGCGGCGGGCTTGAAGCGCGGCTCTCTGTGCTATGCTGCGTGCCCTTTTTGCAAAGCTGTCATCCTTCGTTCATGAGCAAGCGCGAGAACCCGATCTACAAGGTGGTCTTCCTCAACCAGGGCCAGGTGTACGAGATGTACGCCAAGCAGATCTACCAGAGCGATCTGTGGGGCTTCCTGGAGATCGAGGAGTTCGTCTTCGGCGAGCGCACCCAGGTGGTGGTGGACCCCAGCGAGGAGAAGCTCAAGGCGCAGTTCGACGGCGTCATCCGCAGCTTCGTGCCCCTGCATTCGATCATCCGCATCGACGAAGTGGAGCGCCTGGGCACCGCGAAGATCAGCGACGCCAAGCCCAGCGGCAACGTGATGCCGTTCCCCATGCCGATGCCGGATAAGAACAGCTGAAGGCTTCAGGCGGCAGGCTGCAGGCGAAAAGAAAGAGCTGGAGCCTTGCGTGGCGCCCAAGCTCTTGGCCTGTAGCCTGTAGCCGCTCTCAGGGCAGCGGCGAGAACGGCGAGTTGCCGGCGGTCTGCAGTTCGATCAGGTAGTTGCGGAAGATCTGCCCGAGCACCTTGGTGGCGATGTCCAGCTCGTCCTTGTTCATCTGCTCGGCGACCAGGTCGGCGCTGTCCATGGCGTCTTCGGCGCCGTTGACCGCGGCCATCTTCAGCACGATGTAGGCCTGTACGTTGTTGGCCTTCACGCCTTCGCCACGGAAGAACATGGTGCCCAGGCGCAGCTGTGCGTCAGCGTGGCCTTGCAGCGAAGCCTTTTCGTACCAGTGCAGGGCGGCCTGGAAGTCGCGCGGCGCGCGTTCACCGGTGTAGAAGAACTCCCCCAGTTCGAACTGGGCCTGCGCATCGCCGCTGTTGGCGGCCTGCTGGCAACTGGCGAGGGCCTGCTGCAACTGTTCGGGCACGGTGTTCAGGGTGCAGCGTCCGGTGGCTGGAATCAGCAGCGAGTTGCCGCCCGCCTGAGTGAACAGGGGCAGCGCAAGCAGCAGGCAGCCCAGCAGGGCGCGACCGGAACGGTACATGGGGGACAACGGCCTCCAGAATCGAGGGCGGGCATGGCCCGGCCAGCGAAATGCGCCGGCCTTCACATTATGAAATAAGCAGGCGCTTCCTTACAAAGTCTTTACCTTCTTTTCTGTTCTTTCGTCAGAAGGCAGCGACAGCGGATGCTCGGCGTAAAGTACGAATAAAGCGCTGAAAGTACCAGCGCAGAGCGGAAGGCGCCCGGATGGGCGCCTTCGCGAGGGTGCCGCCTGGCGCAGTTACTTCAGCGCGGCGAAGGCGCGCTCGGCGGCGTCCAGAGTCAGCTTCAGCTCGGTTTCGCCGTGGGCGATGGAGGTGAAGCCGGCCTCGAAGGCGCTCGGCGCGAGGTAGACTCCAGCGTCCAGCATCAGGTGGAAGAAGCGCTTGAAGCGTTCCGCATCGCTGGTCATCACGTCATCGAAGGTGACGATGGCATCGGCGCCGGTGAAGTACAGGCCGAACATCGCGGCGCCCGCCTGGGTGGTCACGAACGGAATACCGGCAGCGTCGGCGCGCTCCTGCAGGCCCTGCAGCATGCGGGTGGTGTAGGTGGTCAGCTCGTCGTGGAAGCCGGCGCGGCTGATCAGGCGCAGGGTGGTCAGGCCGGCGGCCATGGCCAGCGGGTTACCTGACAGGGTACCGGCCTGGTAGACCGGGCCGAGCGGGGAGATCTGCTCCATGATCTCGCGCTTGCCACCGAAGGCGCCCACCGGCATGCCGCCGCCGATGATCTTGCCGAAGGTCGACAGGTCCGGGATGATGCCGTAGTGCGCCTGGGCGCCGCCCAGGGCCACGCGGAAGCCGGTCATCACTTCGTCGAAGATCAGCACCACGCCGTGCTTGTCGCACAGGCTGCGCAGGCCTTCGAGGAAGCCCGGCGCCGGCGGCACGCAGTTCATGTTGCCGGCGACCGGCTCGACGATGATGCAGGCCACGTCCTTGCCGACTTCGGCCAGGGTCTTCTCGACGGCGGCGATGTCGTTGTAGGGCAGGGTCAGGGTGTGTTTGGCGAAGGCTGCCGGCACGCCCGGGGAGTTCGGTACGCCGAAGGTCAGGGCGCCGGAGCCGGCTTTTACCAGCAGGCTGTCCGAGTGACCGTGGTAGCAGCCCTCGAACTTGATGATGCTGTCGCGGCCGGTGTAGCCACGGGCCAGGCGGATGGCGCTCATGGTGGCTTCGGTGCCGGAGCTGACCATGCGCACCATGTCCATGGACGGCACCAGGGAGCAGACCAGGTCGGCCATTTCCACTTCCAGCGCGGTCGGCGCGCCGTAGGACAGGCCGTGGTCGAGCTGCTTGCGCACCGCGTCGAGCACATCCGGGTGGCTGTGGCCGAGGATCATCGGGCCCCAGGAGCCGACGTAGTCGACGTAGCGCTTGTCATCCTCGTCCACCACGTAGGCGCCTTCCGCGTGCTTGAAGAACAGCGGGGTGCCTCCGACGCTCTTGAACGCGCGCACCGGCGAGTTCACGCCACCGGGGATGTGTTTCTGGGCATTGGCGAAAAGCGTTTCGGAACGGGACATGGTGTACCTCGCGAAGCTGTGAAGGGCCGGGCGCGTGGCGCTCAGCGGGTTTCGAAGAGTTGGCTGAAGGCGCGCGCACGCTGTTCGACTTCGGCCGGAGAGTCGGCGGCGAACAGGGCGTGGATCACGGCGATCATGTCGGCGCCGCGGGCGATCAGCTCGGGCGCGTTATCCAGGGTCACACCGCCGATGGCTACCAGCGGCACGTTGAAGCGGGCCTTGGCCTGTTCCAGCAGTTCGACGCTGGCGGCGGAGGCGCCGGGTTTGGTCTGGGAGGCGAAGAAGCGGCCGAAGGCGACGTAGCTGGCGCCCTCGGCGATGGCTTTTTCGGCCATATCGAGGCTGGCGTGGCAGGTGCCGCCGATGACCGCGTTGCGGCCGAGCAGGGCGCGGGCGGCGGCCAGCGAGCCGTCGGTCTGCCCCAGGTGCACGCTGACGCCCAGGCGCGCGGCCAGTTCGGCGTCGTCGTTGATCAGCAGCGTGGCGCCATGGCGTGCGCAAAGCTCGCGCAGCGCCTCGGCTTCGCGCAGGCGGCGCGAGGCGTCGTCGGACTTGTCGCGGTACTGCAGCAGTTTCGCTCCGCCCTTGAGGGCGGCTTCGACGTAGGGCAGCAGACGGCCGCCGTCGAGCAGCTGGCTGTCGGTGATGGCGTAGAGTCCGCGCAGTTTCATCACTACCTCGATTTCACGCGCCCGCTGCGGCGGGCGCCTTGCGTATTAAGAGCAGAAGTCCAGCGGCAGGCGGCGCGGCACGTACTGGCCGTGGCCGGGCGCTTCCGCGTCGCGCAGGGTGCGCCAGGTGTAGTCCAGGGCGCTGCGTACCGCGCTTACCAGTTCCTCGCCCAGGGCCAGGCGGCCGGCGAGGGTGCTCGCCAGGGTGCAGCCCGAACCGTGGTAGCTGCCGGGCAGGCGCTGGCAGGTGAAGGTGTGGCGCTGGCCGTCACGGGTGTACAGGCGATTGTGCACTTCGGATTCGTCGCCGTGGCCGCCGGTGATCAGCAGGGTCTGTATATAAGGCAGCAGCTTGTCGGCGCATTCGTCCGCCGTGCCTTCGGGCAGTTCGGCGAGGATGCGCGCCTCGGGCAGGTTAGGCGTGGCCACCGCGGCAATCGGCAGCAGGCGTTCGCGCATGGCGTAGCCGACATCGTCCTTGCCCAGCGAACCGCCGCCGCCGGCGCGCAGTACCGGGTCGCAGACCAGCGGGATGCCCGGCAGGGATTGCATGATCTCGACCACCGTGTCGACCATCTGCACCGAGCCGAGCATGCCCAGCTTGACCGCGGCCACCGACAGGTCGGCGATCACCGCGTTGGCCTGGGCCAGCACCCATTCGCGGTCGAGCACGCGGAAGTCGGAAACGTTGACGGTATCCTGAACGGTCAGCGCGGTGACGGCGGGCGCCGCGTGGCAGCCTTGGGCGATCAGGGCTTCGATATCGGCCTGCAGGCCGGCACCGCCACTGGGGTCGTGGCCGGACAGGCAGAGCACTACGGGTCGGGAGGCAGGTGTTTTCATGGCGCGGGAGCTTATCACCAAAATGCGCCGCTGAGCTGACCGAACGGTCCGATTGGCGCCGCCCGGCCAGGGCCTGCCCGGATGGTCGAATGCCACGGGGCACAAGGCCTGTGCTAGAGTTCGCCGATTCCAACACAACGCCACCACAGGGCGCCAAAGCGGGAGATGGGGATCTCCGGCGCGGCTGTCGGCGGCACTGCGGGGCACCATGCGGCACTGGCTGATCTTCCTGATCCTTCTCATTCTCTCGCCAGTGGCGAGCGCCATCAGCTTCGACGAGCACGTCGGGCAATTGCCCCTGGGGCGGGCGATGGATGTCTTCGAGGACGTGCGCGGCACCGCCGACATCGCCGAGATCAGCTCGCCCGCGCTGGCTGCCAGCTTCCGCCGTCATGAGCGCGACGTACTGAATGCCGGCTATTCGCGCTCGGTGTTCTGGCTGCGCCTGGACCTCGACTATCAACCGAAGCCTTCGCGCGACCCGGCCAACTGGCTGCTGGAGCTGGCCTACCCGCCGCTGGACAAGCTCGACCTCTACCTGCCCGACGGCCAGGGCGGCTTCAAGCTCGCCCAGCGCACCGGCGACACGCTGCCGTTCGACAGCCGGCCGATCCGCCAGAACAACTACCTGTTCGACCTCAAGCTGGAGCCGGGCAAGCCGTTGCGCGTCTACCTGCGCCTGGAAAGCCAGGGCTCGATCCAGGCGCCGCTGACGCTCTGGTCGTCCAAGGCCTACCTGGAAGAGCAGCCGGGGCGCATCTACGTGCTGGGCATCATCTACGGCGTGCTGCTGGTGATGCTGATCTACAACCTGTTCATCTTCCTCAGCGTCCGCGATACCAGCTACCTCTACTACATCCTCTATATCGCCTCGTTCGGCCTCTACCAGATCTCGGTGAACGGCGCCGGCATCGAGTACTTCTGGCCGAACAATCCCTGGTGGGCAAATGCTTCCACGCCGTTCCTGATCGGCTCGGCGGGGCTGTTCGGCTGTCAGTTCGCCCGCAGTTTCCTGCACACCCGCGAACACAGCCTGTGGATCGACCGCATCCTGCGCGTGCTGATGGGCGTGGGCGCGCTGGTGATGGTGCTGGCGCTGACCGTCAGCTATGCCATCGCCCTGCGTCTGGCTACCTACCTGGCGCTGGCCTTCACCGTGGTGATCTTCACTGCCGGCATCCTCGCCTGGCTGCGCGGCATGCGCGTGGCGCGCTACTTCATCTTCGCCTGGAGCGCCTTCCTGCTCGGCGGCATCATCAACACGCTGATGGTGCTGGGCCTGCTGCCGAACGTCTTCCTGACCATGTACGCCAGCCAGATCGGCTCGGCGCTGGAGGTCGGCCTGCTGTCGCTGGCGCTGGCCGACCGCATCAACGCCATGAAGGAAGAGCGTACGCGCATCCTCCAGGAAACCAGCCGCAAGCTGGAGCAACTGAACCTGGAGCTGGCCAGCAGCAACCGCCTGAAGGACGAATTCCTTGCCACCGTCACCCACGAACTGCGCACACCGATGAGCGGGGTGATCGGTTCGCTGGAGCTGATGCAGACGGTGCCCATGGACGTCGAACTGGCCCAGTACCACAAGACCGCCAGCGGCTCGGCGCGCGACATGATGCGCATGGTCAACGACATCCTCGCGCTGATCGAGCTGCAGGCCGGCAAGCTCTACCCGCGCCGCGAGCCGTTCAGCCTGCGCGGCCTGTGCGACGGGCTGCGCGCGCAGTACGCGCCGCGCGCCGAGGAGCGCGGGTTGCGCTTCGTCCTGCAGCTGGACGAAAGCCTGCCCGATACCCTCGAAGGCGACGCCGGCAAGCTGGCTCAGGCGCTGAACTACCTGATCGACAACGCCATCAAGTTCACCCACCAGGGTGGCGTCAACCTGCGCGTCAACGGCACGCCGAATGCCGAAGGGCTGGCGCTGCGCATCGAAGTGCAGGACAGCGGCATCGGTTTCTCCACGCCGGCGGACGGGGCGCTGTACCAGCGCTTCTTCCAGCTCGACGGTTCGCTGACCCGCGAATACGGCGGTCTCGGCATCGGCCTGGCGCTGTGTCGCAAGCTGGTGGCGTTGCTGGGCGGCGAGCTGGTTCACGAATCGGTGCCGGGGCAGGGCAGCCGCTTCACGCTGACCCTGCAGGTCGGCCAGCCAGCCCAGGGCATCGCGCCGCCGCCTCGGCGTGCCGGTGGCCAGGCAATGCGCAGCCCGGACCAGTGCACCGTGCTGGTGGTGGAGGACAACGCCATCAACCAGTTGGTGATCCGCGGCATGCTGCTCAAGCTCGGCTACCGCGTGCGCACCGCCGACAACGGCGCCGAGGCCATCGAGCTGCTGCGCCGGGAGACCGTCGAC
The DNA here is from genome assembly GCF_030462585.1 of Pseudomonas sp. CAN1. Lineage (GTDB taxonomy): Bacteria > Pseudomonadota > Gammaproteobacteria > Pseudomonadales > Pseudomonadaceae > Pseudomonas. The sequence goes on from NZ_JASMRU010000003.1 coordinate 131,832, forward strand.
ACCGTGCTGCTGGACTGCCAGATGCCGGTGATGGATGGCTTCGCCACCTGCCGGGCGATCCGCACTTTGCCGCGTTGCGCGGACCTGCCGGTACTGGCCATCACCGCTCACAGTCACAGTGGCGACCGCGAGCGCTGCCTGGCCGCCGGGATGAGCGACTACATGGCCAAGCCGGTGAAGTTCGAGGAACTGCAGACCCTGCTGCATGACTGGTTGCTGTGCCAGCCGGCGCTGCCCAGTTCGGCCTGATCGCCACGTCCCGCTGGGGGCGTAGTGCGTGCCGGCGGAGTTCGTCCGTGATGCTTCTGCGCGGTTCGGTTCGGTTCGCGAGCAAGCTCGCTCCTACGAAGAGCGTGTCGCGGCTGACCTGTAGGAGCGAGCTTGCTCGCGAACCGTTCTGGCGCCGGGCTCACCTCTATCGAACCCCAAAGAAAAACGCCGCGATCCCTTGCGGCATCGCGGCGTTCGTTCTTTAGCGGGCTGTCAGGCTCAGACCTTGACGACCCAGCCCTCCGGGCCTTCCACGTCACCCTTCTGGATGCCGGTCAGCTCTTCGTAGAGGCGGCGGGTCACCGGGCCGACGTCGTCGCGGCTGAAGAACACGTGCAGGTTGTCCTTGTACTGGATGCCGCCGATCGGGGTGATCACCGCGGCGGTACCGCAGGCGCCGGCTTCCTTGAAGCGCGCCAGGTCGTCGATGTGCACGTCGCCTTCGACCACTTTCAGGCCCAGGCGCTGTTCGGCCAGCTGCATCAGCGACAGGCGGGTGATGCCCGGCAGCACGGAGCTGGAGCGCGGGGTGACGAACTCGTTGTCCTGGGTGATGGCGAAGAAGTTCGCCGAGCCCACTTCCTCGATGCGGCTGTGGGTGGCCGGGTCGAGGTAGATGCAGTCGGCGAAGCCGTCTTTCTTGGCCTGGGCGCCGGGCATCAGGCTGGCGGCGTAGTTGCCGCCGACCTTGGCGGCGCCGGTGCCGTTGGGGGCGGCGCGGTCGTAGGTGGAGATCACGAAGTCATGGGGCTTCATGCCGCCCTTGAAGTAGGCGCCGACGGGGATGCAGAACACCGAGAAGATGAATTCCGGAGCCGGGCGCACGCCGATGTTGTCGCCCACGCCGATCACGAACGGGCGCAGGTACAGCGCGCCGCCGGAGCCGTACGGCGGAATGAAGCGCTCGTTGGCGCGCACGACCTGCTTGCAGGCCTCGATGAACTGCGCCTCGGAAACTTGCGGCATCAGTACGCGGGCGCAGCTGCGGGCCATGCGCGCGGCGTTCTGGTCCGGGCGGAACAGGTTGATCGAGCCGTCCTTGCAGCGGTAGGCCTTCAGACCTTCGAAGCACTGCTGGCCGTAGTGCAGGGCCGAGGAGCCTTCACTGATGTGCAGGGTGTTGTCTTCGGTCAGCTTGCCGTCGTCCCACAGACCATCGCGCCAGTGGGAGATGTAGCGGAAGTCGGTCTTGATGTAATCGAATCCGAGCGTGCCCCAATCGATGTCTTTCTGTTCCATGGTTGCCTCATTCAAAGGGATTACCTGCGGCTGCCGCGAGCCATGCGAGGCCGGCGAACATCCGGGCAGAGGGTTTGGCGGGCTCTGGCAGCGGGCGCGGGCTGAATCGACCAGGGATTCGGCTGCGGGGCGGGAACGATCGTTCGCCGCGGGATGGTCACCGCCAGGACTCCATCAAGACCTGCCATGATACCGGCGATATTCGCGGCTGTGGGCACCGGCCCGCGAATATCGCTGCCATCAGTCGCTTCGGGAACCGAGCGACAGGGCGACGGCTGACAGCCTGTTCCTTCCGCTGCTGCGCGCGTCGCCTTCCTATATAGGGAGGTGCCACCCAGGAATTGGCATTAATTTGTGAATGCCTTTTCCTATGCTGAATGTTGTTCGTCTTATTCCGGCGATTCGACCGGCTTCTGCGGGAACAGCGAGCGACTGATGAATCGCGCGGTTTCATGCAGGCTGGCGCCGATCTGCTCCAGCTTCTCGCGCTCGTGCTGGGCGCTGATGCCGATGCCGGAAATGATGAAGCGCGGCTGCCGTTCGTGGTCGGTGATGGCGCTGGCGACCATGCTGACGCCGCGATAGAGATGGTCCTGGTCGATGGCCCAGCCGTGCTCCAGGGCGCCGGCGGCGTCGCGGTGGTATTCCTCGAAGCTCGGCGGACTTTCCCAGCGTACGCGGGTCAGGCGGCGGCGCAGTTCGTCGTCCGGAAGATTGCGCAGGCCGGCGATGCAGCGGCCGGCGGCGCCTACCAGCTCCGGCAGGCGCGAGCCGATGGCGACGTTGACGTGGGCCACGGTGGGCGCGGACACGGCGATCACGCGGATGTGTGCGTCATCGGTCACCTGCCACAGGGTGATCAGTATCTGGTGGCTGGTGCTCAGTCGCTCCAGTTCCGGCTGGATCAGGTCGGCGTAGCTGCGGCCGATGAAGCTCACCGCCAGCTCCGACAGGCCCAGGCCCAGGCGGTAGGTCTTGGTCTCGTTGTCGAACGAGGTCAGCTGCTCGTTGCTCAGCGTGCGCAGGATATTGAAGGTGGTGCTCGGGCTGATACCGGTAGCGCGGGCGATGGCGGTCGCGCCCTCGGGGCCTTCGGCGTTGGCCAGGTGGCGGAGGATCTGGATGGCGTTCACCACGGCGCCGACATCCTTGGCGCTGCCGGTGCGTTTGCTGCTGGCTTCTTCGACGGTCTTTTCAGTGGTCATATTCTGTATTCTGATTGACATTCAGTATTGTGAATGTATTCTGACCCTGCGACGCCTGCAACGGCTTCTTTCAAGCTGGCTTGGCATGGGCGGTAACGCACTTTGCAACAAAGGCAGAACAAGAACAAAGGAGAAACCTCGATGGTGGATTTCCCCGACCGCAACATGCCAGGGCCAGAGGCGCAGTACCTTGCCTTCCTCGCCCAGGGTCGCTTCATGTTGCAGCGCAGCGCCTCCACCGGCCAGCACGTGTTCTACCCGCGCACCCAGGTGCCGGGCAGCGGCGAGACGGACCTGGAATGGGTCCCCGCCAGTGGCCTGGGCACCCTTTATGCCCTGACCGTCAACCGCGCCCGCAGCGGTGACTACAACATCGCCCTGATCGACCTCGACGAAGGTGTGCGCATGATGTCGCGCATCGAAGGTCATCTCAGCCTGCCCATCGGCACCCGCGTCAAGGCGCGCATCGCCCAGCAGGACAGCGGCCCCGCCGTGGTCTTCGAGCCGCTGGCGGAGGTGCAGGCATGAGCCAGGTTCTACGCGGCAAGACCGCCATCGTCGGCATCGGCAGCGCCGGTATCGGCGAAGCCCACGGCTACAGCGCCATGGAACTGCTCGGCCAGGCCTCGCTGAAGGCCATCGCCGATGCCGGGCTGAAACTCTCGGACATCGACGCGGTGTTCTCGGCCACCAGCTCCCACGCCTTCCCGACCCTCTCGGTCTGCGAGTACCTGGGCATCAAGCCGAAGTTCGTCGATGGCACCAACGTCGGCGGCTCCAGCTTCGAACTGCATCTGTTGCAGGCGACCCTGGCCCTGGAGGCCGGCCTGTGCGACGCGGCACTGATCTGCTACGGCTCCAACCAGCGCACCGCCGGCGGCAAGCTGGTATCGATGAGCGAGCCGCAGTGGCACGAGACGCCCTACCAGCCGCGCCATCCGATCACCGCCTACGGCCTCGCTGCCAGCCGCCACATGCACCAGTACGGCACCACCCGTGAGCACCTGGCCGAAGTGGCCGTTGCCGCTCGGGGCTGGGCCAACCTCAACCCGGAAGCCTTCGCCCGTGGCCCGCTGAGCATCGACGAAGTGCTCGCCGCGCGGATGATCAGCGACCCGCTGAGCAAGGCCGACTGCTGCCTGGTCACCGATGGCGGCGGCGCCTGCGTGATGGTCCGCGCCGACCGTGCGCGCGACCTGCCCAGGGCGCCGATCTACTTCCTCGGCGCCGCCGGTGCGCAGTGGCATCGCTCCATCGTGTCGATGCCCGACCTCACCGTCACCGCTGCCTCCGAGAGTGGCCCGCGGGCCATGCAGATGGCCGGGGTGAAGCACTCGGACATCGACCTGGTGATGGTCTACGACGCCTTCACCATCAATACGATCCTGTTCCTCGAAGACCTCGGCTTCTGCCCGAAGGGCGAGGGCGGTCGCTTCGTCCAGGGCGGGCGTATCGCCCCCGGCGGCAAGCTGGCGGTGAACACCAACGGCGGCGGGCTGTCCTGTGTGCATCCGGGCATGTACGGCATGTTCCTGATCATCGAGGCGGTCACCCAGTTGCGCCGCCAGGCCGGTGAGCGCCAGTTGAAGAAGGCCGACGTGGCACTGCTGCACGGCAACGGCGGGACCTTGTCCAGCCAGGTCACCGCGCTGCTCGGCACCCAAGCGGTGCTTTGACATTCGGGCACAACGCTCCCGGTGGCTGCTTCGCGCAGCACGCCGTGGACGCGCTCGCCCTCGCGCCGGCAGACAAGCTCCCGGCACCCGCAATCTGTTCAGGTGGAACGTCATGTCAGTGAGTCACTTGCAACACACCGGTTTCTCCAGCCTCACCCCCCTGGTGCAGCCGCGCTCGGTGGCCGTGGTCGGTGCCTCCAGCGACCCGCACCGCATCGGCGGCCGCCCCATTGCCTACATGCTGCGCAACGGCTTTTCCGGACGCATCCTGCCGGTGAACCCCAACCGTACCGAAATCCAGGGCCTGCCGGCCTACGCCAGCGTCGACGCGCTGCCCGAGGCGCCGGACGTGGCGATCATCGCGGTGCCGGCGCCGCAGGTGCTGGAGACCGTCCAGGCGCTGGGTCGCAAGGGCGCGCGCAGCGCCATCGTGTTCTCCTCCGGTTTCAGTGAAGTCGGCGAGGAGGGCGTGGCCATGCAGGACGCCATCGTCGAAGCCGCCCGTGTGGCCAACATGCGCCTGCTGGGGCCGAACGCACTGGGCGTGTTTAACGCCAACCTGGGCTACTACGCCTTCTTCTCCACCAGCCTGGAACGCGGCATTCCGCTGGCCGGGCGGGTCGGCATCGCCACCCAGTCCGGCGCCTACGGCGCACACCTGCTCGGCCTGTCGCGGCAGCGCGGGCTGGGCACGCCGATCTGCGTCGCCACCGGCAACGAGGCCGACGTCACCCTGGGCGACGCCATCGGCTGGCTGGTGGAGTCGCCGGAGATCGACGTGGTGATGGCCTACGCCGAATCCATCCGCAACGTCGACAGCTTCCTCGCCGCCCTCGAAGCGGCCCACCGCGCGGGCAAGCCGGTGATCCTGCACAAGGTCGGACGCAGCGAACTGGGCGGCCGCGCCGCCATGTCGCACACCGCCTCCCTGGCCGGTGACGACAAGGTGCTCGACGCAGTGCTGGCCGACTATGCGGTGGTGCGTGCGCGCACCACCGAGGAACTGGTGGACATCGCCTACCTCGCCACCCAGCGCATCTACCCGGTGAACAACAGCCTGGGGATGATCACCGTCAGCGGCGGTGCCGGCATCATCGTCAGCGACGCTGCCGAGGACGTCGGCCTGGCCATGCCGCCGATGCCCGAAGCGGCCCAGGCGCGCCTGAAGCAGCGCCTGCACTACGCCTCGCCGTTGAATCCGGTGGATTGCACCGCCCAGGCGCTGAACGACCTGAGCCTGGTGCACGACTTCACCGAATCCATGGTGGTGGACGGCGGCTACCGCTCGCTGATCGCCTTCTTCACCCAGGCCGGCACCGCTGCCTCCATCGGCCCGCGCCTGGCCGAGCAGTTCGCGCGGATCAAGGCCGATCACCCGGACCGCCTGTTCGTGGTCTCGGTGATGGGTGAGGGGGAGGAGCTGGCGCCGTACCAGAAGGCCGGCTTCGCCCTGTTCGAGGACCCGACCCGCGCGGTTCGCGCGATCCAGGCCATGGGGCAGCTGGGCGAAGCCTTCGCCCGACCGTTGCGCAAGATTCCCGTACCCGGCGGCGTCGAGCTGCCGACCAGCACGCCCGGTGAGGCCGAAGCCAAGCAACTGCTGGCGCGCGCCGGCATCGAATCCGCGCCCGAGCGCGTGCTGAAAAACGCTGTGGAAGCCGCCGCGTTCGCCGAGCAGATCGGCTTCCCGGTGGTGCTGAAAATCGCCTCGGCAGACATCCTGCACAAGTCGGAAATCGGCGGCGTGCTGCTCAACGTCAGCAGCGCTCAGGCAGTACGCGAGGGCTACGACCTGCTGCTCCAGCGAGCAGCTGAACATGCGCCGAATGCCCGTCTCGACGGCGTGCTGGTGGCCCGTCAACTGCAGGGCGGCGTCGAGTGCTTCATGGGCATCCAGCGCGACCCGCAGTTCGGCCCGGTGGCGGTGTTCGGTCTCGGCGGCATCTTCGTCGAAGTGCTCAAGGACGTGGTGTTCCGCCGCTGCCCGTTCGGCGTCGACGAGGCCGAGCAGATGATCCGCAGCATCAAGGGCGCACCGCTGCTGCTGGGCGCCCGTGGCCGTCCGGTGACGGACATCAAGGCGCTGTCGCGGGTGCTCGCGCAGCTCTCGCAGTTCGCTGCCGAGGCCGGCCCGCGCCTGCGTTCGGTGGACCTCAACCCGGTCTTCGCCATGCCCGAGGGGCAGGGCGCCTGGGCCGCCGACGCGGTGCTGGAAGTGGAGGAGGTGACCCATGGCGCTGAATCCTGAGCACCTGCTGAACTACCCGATTCCGGAAGTGCGGCAGCGTTTCAGCCGCCATGACAGCGCCTTCTACGCGCTGTCGGTGGGTCTCGGTGCGGACCCGATGGACGAGCACCAGCTGACCTTCGTCGATGCCAATCGCGAGCTCCAGGCGCTGCCCTGCATGGCCGTGGTACTCGGCCATCCCGGCTTCTGGCTGGGTAACCCGGACACCGGCGTCGATGCCCTGCGTCTGGTCCACGGCGAGCAGAGCATCGAGTGGCTGAAACCGCTGCCGGTGGAAGGCGAAGTGATCGGCCGCACCCGCGTCACCGGCCTGGTCGACAAGGGCGCCGGCAAGGGCGCGCTGCTCTACAGCGAGAAGGTCGTCAGCGACGCGCAGAGCGGCGAAGTGCTGGCGATTGCCCGCGGCACCACCTTCCTGCGTGGTGATGGCGGCTTCGGCGGCGACAGCCAGTCGCTGAGCCAGCCGCACCGCCTGCCTGAGCAGGTGCCGGACCTGGTCATCGACCTGCCGACGCGCCCGGAACAGGCACTGCACTACCGCTTGAACGGCGACGACAACCCGATCCATGCCAGCCCGGCGGCGGCTGCTCGCGGTGGTTTCCCGCGGCCGATCCTGCATGGCCTGTGCACCCTTGGCGTGGCCTTCCACGCGCTGCTGCGCGGCTTCGCCGACTACCGCGCGGAGCGCTTCGCTCACCTGCAGGTGCGCTTTTCCGCACCGGTGTTCCCCGGCGAAACCCTGCGTACGGAAATCTGGAATGACGGCTCCTTCCGCACCCGCGTCGTCGAGCGCGACGTGGTGGTGCTGGACAACGGCCGCGTGAGCCTGACCCCGGACATTGGAGAACCAGCCGGGCGGGCCTAGCGCGACGAAGACCTCAACCAACCTGCGAGAACAACAACAATGAACGCACCCGACAGCTTGGCCCAGGGCACCGCGATACCGCGGCGGACCCTGGTGATCGCCTTCCTCTTCTGCTTCCTGGGTCTGCTCGCCGACGGCGCCGACCTGATGTTCCTCGCCTACAGCCTCAACAGCCTCAAGGCCGAGTTCGGCCTGAGCAACTTCGAGGCCGGCTCGCTGGGCAGCATCACCCTGGCCGGCATGGCCATCGGCGGCATCTACGGTGGCTGGGCGTGCGACCGCTTCGGCCGGGTGCGCGTGGTCACCTGGACCATCCTGGTGTTCTCCGTGGGCACCGCGCTGCTGGGGATGGCGCACAACTTCTGGGCCTTCGCGCTGATCCGCTTCGTCTCCTCGCTGGGCCTGGGTTCGCTGTTCGTGGCCTGCAACATCCTGATGTCCGAGTTCGTCACCGCCAAGTACCGCACCACCATCCTGGCGACCATGCAGGCCGGCTGGACCGTGGGCTACCTGGTGGCGACCATCCTCGCCGGGCAGATCATCCCGGACTACGGCTGGCGCGCGCTGTTCTTCACCGCCATCGGTGCGGCGCTGATCTGCCTGGCGCTGCGGCCCTGGGTGCCGGAGTCGCCGTCCTGGCTCGCAGCCCGCGCGCAACGGGTACAGCAGGCCGGCAGTCGTCAGCAGAGCGCGCCCAGCGGCGGCATGCGCCAGCTGCTGGTCGATCCGTCGACGCGGCGCATGTTCCTGCTCTGGAGCATCACTTCGTGCTTCCTGCTGTTCGGCTACTACGGCACCAACAACTGGATGCCCTCGTACCTGGAAAGCGAGCTGGGCATGAACTTCAAGTCCATGACCGGCTACATGGTCGGCACCTACACCGCGATGATCCTCGGCAAGGTGCTCGCCGGCATCGCCTCGGACCGCTTCGGCCGTCGCGCCACCTTCGCCGCCGGCGCCATCGGCACTGCGATCTTCATGCCGGTGATCGTGTTCTGGCACACGCCGGACAACATCGTCTGGATCCTCGCGCTGTTCGGCTTCATCTACGGCGTGCCGGTGGGCGTGCTGGCCACCTACATGACCGAGAGCTTCTCCACCCAGGTGCGCGGCGCTGCCGTGGGCACCTCCTACAACCTCGGCCGCATCGGCGCGGCAGTGGCCCCGGCGGCCATCGGCCTGCTGGCCTCGCACGTGTCCATCGGCGCGGGCTTCCTGGTGATGGGCATCACCTACGTCATCACCGGCCTGATCCCCGCACTGATGATCCCCAACCGCCTGTATGACCCGAACCGCGAGGCGCGCAGCCCGCAACCCGCCGCGGCTCCGACGCGCACGGCGGTGCAGGGCGCTGCTCGCCCGCTGGGCCAACCCGTCACGGAGGAAAGCGTTCGATGACCGATCTGACTGCCACCCCGGCTGCTACCCAGCCGGCCAGTGGACTGGAGATGTTCCCCAGCGACCGCTTCACCTTCCAGGAATTCCTCGGCCTGGAGCGCTGGGTCGACGGCGACGTGGTGCGGGTGCGACTGGGCCATCGCCCGGAGCTGATGAACTACATCGGCAGCTTCCACGGCGGCGTGCTGATGAGTGTGCTCGACGCCGCCATGGCCGGGGCGATCCGCGCGCAGATGCCGGGCTGCTCGATGGTCACCATCGACATGGCCACCCATTTCATGGGCAGCACCAGCGGCGAGATCAACGCCGTCGGCCGGGTACTGCGGCGCACCCGCACGCTGTGTTTCTGCGCGGCGGAAATCTTCGACGAAGCCGGCGAGCTGGTTGCCAGCGCCACCGGCAGTTTCAAGTACCGGCCCGCTGCGGCCGGCACTGTTCAACCGACACGGGAATGACGAAATGACCGACAACACCGCGATGGCCGAGGAGCGCGAGGAGCGCCTGCGGATGATCCGTGACAGCGCCGCCTCCCTGGTGCCGCGTGGCGGCGATATGGGCCGGGTGCGCCGCCTGCGCTTCCAGCAACAGGGTCTCGACCGCGACGCCTGGGCCGAAGTCTGCGCCATGGGCTGGCCGGGCCTGCGCCTGGCCGAGGAACTGGGCGGCAGTGGCCTGGGCATGAGCGAGTACACCGCGCTGCTGGAAGAACTCGGCCGCGGCCTGCTGCCCGAACCACTGATCGAGGCGAGCCTGGTCGCGCCCCTGCTGCCCGCCGCTGAGCGCGATGCATTGCTGGCTGGCGAGCGGCTGATCCTGCCTGCGGGCATCGGCTATGAAGCTGGCGCCGCCTTGCCGGTGCTGCATGACGGCCAACTGCGCGGCGAGATCGCCCATGTGGCTCAGGGGGCTGCCGCTGATGCGTGGCTGGTGGCTTGCAACGCCGGCCTCGCGCTGGTGCAGCGCAATGCCGAAGGGCTGAGCGTGCATCAGGAGCCGACCCAGGACGGCGGCCACCTGGCGCGCCTGCGCTTCGACGGCACGCCCGCGCAAGTGGTCGAAGCCTCTCCCGCTGCCCTCGACGAATCGGCACTGGCTTGCGCGGCCTACCTGGTCGGGCTGATGGACGCAGCCTTCGAACAGACCCGCGACTACCTCGGTGTGCGCCGCCAGTTCGGCCGCGAGATCGGCAGCTTCCAGTCGCTGCAGCACCGCATGGTCGACCTGAAACTGCAGATCGAACTGGCCCGCGCCATCGTCGGCGAAGCGGCCGCAGCGCTGGACGAAGGCGCGCCGGCCGCACAGGTGCAGCGCCTGGTGTCCACCGCCAAGGTGCGCGCCGCCGAAGCGGCCATGCTGGTGACCCGCCAGGCGATCCAGCTGCACGGCGGCATCGGCTACACCGACGAGGCCGACATCGGCCTGTTCCTGCGCCGCGCCATGGTGCTGCTCAACAGCCAGGGTTCGCTGGCCTTCCACCGGGCGCGCTACATCGGCCTGCTGCATGCGGAGGTGGCGTGATGAGCGAGATGCTGATTCAGGAGACCCTCGGCTCGGTGCGCCTGCTGCGCTTCAACAATCCGGCGCGGCGCAATGCGCTGTCTCCCGCCCTGCGCGCCGAGCTGCTCGAAGCGCTGCGCGAAGCGGACGCCGATCCCGTCGTGCGCAGCGTGGTCCTTACCGGTTCCGCGGAAGTCTTCAGCGCCGGCGGCGACCTCAGCGACATGCACGTCACCGACCTCAACGCCGGCCGCGTACGCATGCAGAAGAACGCCGACCTGATCCGCCAGATGCTGCGCATGGGCAAGCCGATCATCGCCGCCATCGAAGGCTGGGCGGTGGGTGCCGGGCTGTCGGTGGCGCTGGCCTGCGACAGCCTGGTGTGCGGCGGCACGGCGCGCTTCGCTGCCGGCTTCGGCAAGGTCGGACTGATCGCCGATCTCGGCCAGCTGCACACCCTGCCGGCGCGCATCGGCATCGGCCGTGCGCGGCAGGTGCTGATGTTCGGCCAGGTCATCGAAGCCGAGGAAGCGCAGCGCATCGGCCTGGTGGACCAGCTCACCGCACCGGGTGCCGCGCTGGACGCCGCCCTCGCGCTGGCCGCCAAGGTCGAGCAACAGGCACCGCTGCCACTGGCCCTGACCAAGGCCCTGCTGGCCGACGGCCTGGAGCTGCTGCTCGAACGCGAAGGCGATTTCCAGAGCCAGCTGTTCCTCAGCGCCGACCATGCCGAAGGCAAGGCGGCCTTCCTCGACAAACGTTCCCCGAATTTTCGGGGCCAGTAATCCAGAGAGCCGTGACATGACCGATTACAACGCCCTGAGCGATGACGAATTCCGCCATCAGGTGCGCGACTGGGTCGCCGCCAACTACCCGCAGCGCATCCGCAACCCGGCCCACCGCCTGGGCCGCGACGACACCTGGGAGTGGTACCAGGCGCTGTCGAAAAAAGGCTGGCTGTGCCCCGGCTGGCCGGTGCAGTTCGGCGGCATGGGCCTCGCCGCCGGCAAGCAGCTGATCATGATCGAGGAGATGGAGAACTACGGCTGCGCGCGCCTGCCCGACAGCGGCATCACCATGCTCGGCCCGCTGCTGATCCGCTACGGCAGCGACGCCCAGCGCGAGCGCTTCCTGCCGCGCATCCTCAGCGGCGAAGACATCTGGTGCCAGGGCTACAGCGAACCCAATGCCGGCTCCGACCTCGCCAGCCTGCGGACCGAGGCGGTGCTGCGTGACGGCGAGTGGGTGATCAACGGCCAGAAGACCTGGACCACCATGGGCACCGAGGCCAACTGGATCTTCGTGCTGGCGCGCACCGAGCGCAGCGCCAAGGCGCAGCAGGGCATCAGCTTCCTGCTGGTGCCGATGGACAGCCCCGGCGTCGAGGTGCGGCCGATCCTCAACCTGGAACTGCAGGGCGAGTTCTGCGAGGTGTTCTTCAACGACGTGCGTGTGCCGGAAGAGAACCTCGTCGGCGCGGTCAACCACGGCTGGGGCATGGCCAAGGCGCTGCTCGGCTTCGAGCGCATCTTCCTCGGCTCGCCAAAACAGGCCACCTTCGCCCTCGAACGCCTGGTACGCCTGGCCCGTCACCAGGGCCTGTGGGACGACCCGGTGTTCGCCCAGCGCTTCGCCGCGCTGAGCATGGACCTGGACTGCCACAAGGCGCTCTACGAGCGCTTCGCCGAACGCCTGCGGCGCGGCGAGGAACTGGGCCCGGACGTTTCCCTGCTGAAGATCCACCAGTCCGAGCTGTACCAGCGCATCAGCGAGCTGGGACTGGAGATCGCCGGGGCGGACTCGGCGCTGCTCAACCCCTTCGCCGACGATGCCGAGCTGCATCCGGCGGGCATCTTCATCCAGTCGCGGCCGACCACCATCTACGGCGGCACCAACGAAATCCAGCGCAACATCCTGGCCAAGGCCGTGCTCGGCCTGCCGAGCTGATCGTGCGCGCATCCAACTCCCTGATTGAACGAACAGTAAGGAATCAGCAATGACCCAACGACTCAACGAAGGCAAGGTAGCGATCGTCACCGGCGCCGGTGGTGGCATCGGCCGCGAGATCGCCCTGGCCCTGGCCGACAGCGGCGCGCGGGTACTGATCAACGATATCGGCGTGTCCCTGCAGGGCGAGGGCGGCTCGGCGTCCCCGGCCGAGGAAACCCTCGGGCTGATCCGCCAGCGCGGCGGCGATGGCGCCATCAACACCGACAGCGTGTCGGACTGGGACAGCGCCCGGCGCATCGTCTCCAGCGCCATCGACGCCTTCGGCCGCGTCGACATCGTGGTGAACAACGCCGGCATCCTGCGCGACACCATCTTCCACAAGATGAGCGCCGAGGACTGGCTGTCGGTGATCAACGTGCACCTCAACGGCAGCTTCTTCGTCAGCCGCGCCGCCGCCGAGCACTTCCGCGCGCAGAACAGCGGCGCCTTCGTGCACATGACCAGCACCTCGGGGCTGATCGGCAACTTCGGCCAGGCCAACTACTCGGCGGCCAAGCTCGGCATCGTCGCGCTGAGCAAGTCCATCGCCCTCGACATGCAGCGCTACAACGTGCGCTCCAACTGCATCGCGCCGTTCGCCTGGAGCCGCATGACCGACTCCATTCCGGCCGAGACACCGGAGCAGAAGGCGCGGGTGGAAAACCTGCAGCGCATGACCCCGGACAAGAACGCGCCGCTGGCCGTCTACCTCGCTTCCGACGCCGCCAGTGCGGTCAACGGCCAGGTGTTCGCCGCGCGCAACCACGAGATCTTCCTGATGAGCCAGAGCCGCCCGTTGCGCAGCGTGCACAGCGACAACGGCTGGACGCCGCAGAGCATCGCCGAGCACGGCATGCCCGCGCTGCGTGGCAGCTTCATGGACCTGGCGCGCAGCCCGGACGTGTTCTCCTGGGACCCGATCTGACCCGGCGGAGGGCAGGCGCATGTTCAAGACCCGATTCACCGAAACCTTCGGCGTCGAACACCCGATCATGCAGGGCGGCATGCAGTGGGTGGGGCGCGCCGAGATGGCCGCGGCGGTGGCCAACGCCGGCGGGCTGGCAACGCTCTCGGCGCTGACCCAGCCGACCCCGCAGGCGCTGGCCGACGAGATCGCGCGCTGCCGCGAACTCACCGACAAGCCCTTCGGTGTCAACCTCACGCTGCTGCCGACGCAGAAGCCGATCCCCTATGCCGAGTACCGCGCGGCAATCATCGAGGGCGGTATCGGCGTGGTCGAAACCGCTGGCAACAATCCCGGCGAGCACATCGCCGAGTTCCGCCAGCACGGCATCAAGGTGATCCACAAATGCACTGCCGTGCGCCATGCGCTCAAGGCCGAGCAGCTGGGTGTGGATGCGGTGTCAATCGACGGCTTCGAGTGCGCCGGCCATCCGGGCGAGGACGACATTCCCGGCCTGGTTCTGCTGCCCGCCGCAGCCAACCGGCTGCGCGTGCCGATCATCGCCTCCGGTGGCTTCGCCGACGGCCGCGGGCTGGTGGCGGCGCTGGCGCTGGGGGCCGATGCGATCAACATGGGCACACGCTTCCTCAGCACCCGCGAGTGCCCGATCCACCCGCAGGTCAAGGCAGCCATCCGCGCGGCGGACGAGCGCTCCACGGACGTGATCATGCGTTCGCTGCGCAACAGCGCGCGGGTCGCGCGCAACGCCATCAGCCAGGAAGTGCTGGCCATCGAGGCGCGCGGCAACGCCACCTACGCCGACATCGCCACACTGGTCAGCGGCCTGCGCGGGCGCACCGTCTACGAGCAGGGCGACACCGATCTCGGCATCTGGTCGGCGGGCATGGTCCAGGGCCTGATCGATGACGAACCCAGCTGCGAGGAACTGCTGCGCGACATTGTTGAACAGGCGCGGCAACTGATCCGCCAGCGACTGGAGGGGTTGCTCACCCAGTGATTTTCAATGTGGCGGCGTGGGAGCAACCGCGAACGTCTGGGGGACTGTAGCGGGGTTCTCCCTCTCCCTAACCCTCTCCCTGAAGGGAGAGGGGACCGTCCGGTGCAGGATGACACCACTGCATCAGCCGGCACGGTCAGCTCCCTCTCCCTTCAGGGAGAGGGCGGGGGAGAGGGCAGGCCCAGGCACAGATTCTCAGGCAGAGCGGCGCCGCCTTCACCTCACCTGAAGAAGAGACAACAACAATGAAAAATCTTCCCGTACGGGCGCTCGTTTCGAGCTTCGCCTGCCTGCCCCTGTTCGCCCACGCGGACTCCATCGCGGACAGCAAGGCGAGCCTGGAACTGCGCAATTTCTACTTCAACCGCGACTACCGCCAGAGCGGTGCCGCGCAGTCGAAATCCGAGGAATGGGCGCAGGGTTTCCTGCTGCGCTTCGAGTCGGGTTACACCGAAGGCACGGTGGGCGTGGGCGTCGACGCGCTCGGCCTGCTGGGGCTCAAGCTGGACTCCAGCCCCGACCGCACCGGCTCCGGCCTGCTGCCGTACTCGGCCAGCGACAAGCGCGCCGCCGACGATTACAGCTCCCTGGGCGTGACCGCCAAGCTGCGCGCCTCGAAAAGCACGCTGAAGGTCGGCACCCTGCTGCCCAAGCTGCCGGTGGTGCAGTACAACGACACCCGCCTGGCGCCGCAGACCTTCACTGGCGGCCTCGCCGAGGTGAACGAGATCGACGGCCTCACCGCGCAACTCGGCCAGCTGCGCCAGGTCAAGCAGCGCGACTCGACCAACGACGAAGACCTGTCGATGACCCGCGGCAACAAGCGCAACATCGTGCTCGGCAGCCACACCAGCAGCGACCGCTTCAACCTCGCCGGCGGCACCTACCGCTGGACCGACAACCTCAGCACCAGCTACCACTACGGCGGCCTGGAAAACTTCTACCGCCAGCACTACCTGAGCGTGGTGCACACCCTGTCGATCGCCGAGGGCCAGTCGCTCAAGTCGGATATCCGCTGGGCGCGCTCCACCGATGACGGCGGCAGCAACGTCGACAACCGCGCGTTCAACGCGCTGTTCACCTACCGCATCGGCGGCAGCGGTTTCGGCGTCGGCTACCAGCGCATGTCCGGCGACACCGGCTTCGCCTACCTCAGCGGCACCGACCCGTACCTGACCAACTTCGTGCAGATCGGCGACTTCGCCAACAAGGACGAACGCTCCTGGCAGGCGCGCTACGACTACGACTTCGCCGGCCTCGGGCTGCCCGGCCTGACCTTCATGACCCGCTACCTGCAGGGCGACCACATCGACCTGCTGAACGGGCAGGGGCGCGGCAAGGAATGGGAGCGCGACACCGACATCGGCTACGTGGTGCAGACCGGGCCGCTGAAGAACCTCGGCTTCAAGGTGCGCAACGGCGCCTTCCGCAGCGACTTCGGCAACGACATCGACGAGACGCGGGTGATCGTCAGCTATCAGATGCCGCTCTGGTAGACCTCGCCCTGGGCGTAATGCTGTTCATTGAAAGAACACCGCAGTTCTAACTGGATCTGCGGTGTTTCTATCGGTCTTTCTGAGAGGTCCGTACCTGCGCATCCCCTCACCCCATCCCTCTCCCAAGGGGAGAGGGGGCTGTCCGTGCCGGCTGACGTGGTGGTTTCATCCTGCACCCAACGCTCCCCTCTCCCGTTTGGGGAGCGGGGCGCGCAGCCAGGGTTAGGGTGAGGGGCTCTTGCAGTTCGAGGAGTTCAGTGACCAGCATTACGCTATTGGCGGCGGTTTGGCCAGAATCGCTCCGCCCGTGGCGGGAATGTCCCTTTCAGCAAAGGTCTGAACCGTGATTCACTGAATTTCATGCAGTGAATCCGGATTCAGATCATGGCCTACCGACACTCCCCAGCGCGGCTGCAAAAGGACGGCGAGCTGCGCGAACGCATCCTCAAGCTGGCGCTGGCGCGGGTCGCCGACGGCGGATTCGCCGCCCTGACCATGCAGAGCCTGGCGGACGACGCCGGCATCGCCACCGGCAGCCTCTACCGGTACTTCAGCGGCAAGGGCGAACTGGCCGCCGAGGTCTTCGCTCGCGCCAGCCAGCGAGAGGTCGATTCCCTCGGTGCGCAGCTGAAAGCCACTGGCAGCCCGTCCGAACGCCTGAGTCGCGGCCTGCATCAGTTCGCCGCCCGCGCCTGGGGCAGCCGCCGCCTGGCCTTTGCGCTGATCGCCGAACCGGTCGACCCGGAAGTGGACGAGCAGCGCCTGATCTACCGCGAAGCCTACGCCGCACTGTTCGTCACCCTGCTGGAGCAGGGCATCGCCGCCGGCGAATTCCAGCCCCAGCCGGTGCAGCTCACCGCCGCCTGCCTGGTTGGCGCCATCGCCGAAGCCCTGATCGGCCCGCTTTCGCCGCCCGCCCGCGCCGCGCGGGATGCCGGCCAATCCAGCGTTTCCCTGGAGGACGTCAGCGACGCCCTCGCCAGCTTCTGCCTGCGCGCCGTCGGCGCATCCACATCTGCCTCGCCCACGCCTGTTATGGAGGACCAGCCATGATCCCGCACCAGTACGCCGAAACCCACGAAGTGACCAACCAGGTGCCGCCGCTGGACGGCGCCAACCTCTATCGCGTCGACGTGCCGCTGCAGGAATGGGTGCGCCGTTACGGCGGCGGCTGGGCCGAACAGAAACTCGACGCCTATGGCGCGCTGGCCGGCGGGCCGCTGATGGCGGCGGGCTTCCTCGCCAACGAGAACAAGCCGGTATTCAAGTCCCACGACCGCTTCGGTCACCGCGTCGACCTGGTGGAGTTCCACCCGGCCTACCACGAGCTGATGCGCGCGGCCGTCGAAGCCGGCCTGCCCTCCATGCCCTGGACCGACCCGCGCGCCGGCGCCCACGTCGCCCGCGCCGGCATGAGCTACCTGCACAGCCAGGCCGAAGCCGGCACCGGCTGCCCGCTGACCATGACCTTCGCCAGCGTGCCCGCCCTGCGCCTGCAGCCGGACCTCGCCGAGAAGTGGCTGCCGAAGATCCTCTCCACCGAATACGACCCGCGCAACCTGCCCATCGAGCAGAAGACCGGCGCTACCATCGGCATGGCCATGACCGAGAAGCAGGGCGGCACCGACGTGCGCGCCAACACCACGCGCGCCTACCCGGTGGGCATCCCCGGCCCGGGCCAGGCCTACGAACTGGTCGGGCACAAATGGTTCTGCTCGGCGCCCATGTGCGACGCCTTCCTCACCCTGGCCTACACCGACAAGGGCCTGACCTGCTTCCTGCTGCCGCGCCACCGCCCGGACGGCAGCCGCAACGAGTTCTACATCCAGCGCCTGAAGAACAAGCTGGGCAACTGGTCGAACGCCTCCAGCGAAGTGGAATACCGCGGCGCGCTGGCCTGGATGGTCGGCGAGGAAGGTCGTGGCGTGCCCACCATCATCGAGATGGTCGCCATGACCCGCTTCGACTGCATGGTCGGCTCCAGCTCGCTGATGCGCCAGGCGCTGACCCAGGCCGCGCACCACTGCGCCTACCGCCAGGTCGGCGGCCGTGTGCTGGCCGAGCAGCCACTGATGCAGAACGTGCTGGCTGACCTCGCCCTGGAAAGCGAAGCCGCGCTGGCCCTGACCATGCGCATGGGCCGCGCGCTGGACAATCTGCACGACGAGCAGGAAGACAAGTTCGCCCGCCTGGTCACCGCCGTGGGCAAGTACTGGATCTGCAAACGCGCCCCCGCGATGATCAACGAGGCCGCCGAATGCCTGGGCGGCGCCGGCTACGTCGAGGACACCATCCTCCCGCGCCTGTACCGCGAAGCGCCGGTCAACTCCACCTGGGAAGGCTCCGGCAACGTGCAGTGCCTGGACGTGCTGCGCGCGCTGTCGAAGGAGCCGGGCGTGCTCGATGCACTATTCACCGAGCTCGGCGACGGCCACGGCGACGCGCGCCTGGCTTCGTTCATCGGCAACCTCAAGGCCTCCTTCGCCGACACCCAGGACATCCAGTACCGCGCCCGCCAGCTCACCGAAAACGTCGCCATCGCCCTGCAGGCCAAGCTGTTGCTGGAGGCGGGCAACTCGGTGGTTTCCGACGCCTTCATCGCCAGCCGCCTCGACGACGGCGGCCGCGTCTACGGGACCCTGCCGCGCGGGGTGGAGGTGGAAGCCCTGGTGGCGCGGGCGACGCCGCATCTGGCGTGAAGTTGAACCATGGGCTCAGGGCGGTGCTATGCCGCCCTTGGCTTGATCTCGTCGATGATCTGCTGTCCCGATTCCATCTCCGCGACGCGTAGATCGAAGGCTGTCTGCAGGTTGACCCACGATTGAGCGTCACCTCCGAAGTAGCGTGCCAGGCGCAGCGCAGTGTCTGCCGTGATGCTGCGACGTTCGTTGACGATCTCGTGGATTCGGGTAGCGGGAACTCGCAGGGCTGTGGCCAAGGCGTTGGCCGACATTTCCAGCGGTGCCAGATATTCCTCCCGGAGGATTTCGCCCGGGTGAACCGGGCGCATGCGATTTTGCGTCATGTCTGTTTACCTTCAGTGGTAGTCCACTATCTCAACGTCGTGCACGTTGCCATCGACCCAGCGAAAGCAGATTCTCCATTGCCCGTTGATGCGGATGCTGTACTGGCCGGCCCTGCTACCCTGCAGCCCTTCCAGGCGATTGCCCGGTGGCGACCTGAGAAAGTCCAGCGTCGCAGCGGCATCCAGCATCTGCAGCTTCCGTTCCGCCTGAGCCTGAAAGGCTCTGAAAGCTTTCGGACAGGCCCCTTCGAACAGCGCTTGCGTGTGTTTGCAGGCGAACGACGTGATCATGGAGATACGGTATCATGGTGTGCGTATAACGCAATGCGTAATACGTATCGCGTTATATCGTCGATGAGATCGCGTAGTGACATGACTTCGGGCTCCTCAGGGGCGACGTGTACTCGGTTTAGTAGGGCGGATAACGCGTCAGCGTTATCCGCCGGGGAGGTTCCGGCGGATAACCTGTTCCAGGTTATGCGCCCTACGGGAACGTCAGGCGCCAGCGCAAGGCGCGCCACCAGCCGGCACGTGGGGATGCGCCGGGCTTGGGTTGCAGGAGCTGCGGCACGTCGCTGTAGCGGACCCAGAGCTGGTCGTTCCATTCCAGCAGGGCGATGTCGCGGCTTTCCCAGCGCAGCAGGGAGCAGCGTGGCTGCTGGGCGGGGAGGGTGGGGCCGCGGAGGGCGGGGATGACCTCGTTGGTGATCCACTGCCGCAGGCTGCGGTTTTCTGCGTGCCGGTAGCGAGTGAGCAACGTGAAGAAGCCGGCCTCGCTGACCAGCCAGGTGTCTTCTTCACCGCTTTGGGTTTGCAGGCGCACCTGGCGGCGCAGGTCGGCATCAAGGCGGTGCTGGGTGAAATGCTCTGCTGGACAGCTCATCAGCGTGCCCAGATCGCGGGCGGCGAACCATGGCTGGTTTTCGAGCATCAGGGCGCGGAGGGAGCGCTGATGGCGTATGAATACTAAAGGGGTGTAGCCGTCTTCGTTCATATAGGTACCCATTCGATTTGAAGTGAAGGTACCTGCCGCCCGTCGCCGTCAATCGAAGGGTGGCAGATCGCGCGGGGTTGACGGACCGGCAGACGGACAAACCGGCAGACCCATTCGAGGAATGGATCTCCCTGCGCGACCGGCCATTGAGCGGGGCTGCATGAAATGCAGATGCACAATGGCGTGCAAAGGTGCTCGGCACCTTTACGCGCATCGCAAGACGCAAATGCGTCCGTGCTATCTCAGGCCGTCAAACCCGGCTGCGGGATTGACCGCAGCGCGGCCAATCTAGCGGCGGCACCTCGATAAACAAGACGCTTCCAGCAGCTTGGGACGACCTGACAAGCGATATAAGAAAATGGAATGCAGTCGATTCCTTTCGGCTGTCATCCGCACTCGCGGTCGCGGATTCTGTCATAGGCTTTCTTCAACCCTTCCGCTCATCCTGCCAGCGCGGAATCTGTCATCCCTTTCTGTGACGGAAGCAGGCAAGATGGAGCTGATCGTTCAGACAGGATGCCCACCATGACGCAATCGACCGGTGACGAGTTCTTCGTCGCCCAGACCGCCGAAGAGGCCGTCGATCAACTGGCCGTGCTGCACGAGCGCGCCACCGGCGCTCTAAGGCAGGCGCTCAAGCAGTACCTGAAGGACCGCGAAGTTCCCGACGCGCATCAGCGCGAACAATTCCGCTACCCGCTGCTGCGGGTGACCTACCTGTGCCAGGGCGAAGTGCCCTCGACCACCCGCGCCTACGCCAAGGTCCAGGTGCCCGGCACCTACGCCGTGACCATCACCCAGCCCAAGGCCTTCCGCAAATACCTGCTGGAGCAGCTGCGCCCGCTGATGGAGGACTTCACCGTGCGGGTGGAAGTCGGCGTCAGCGCGCAGAACATTCCGTACCCCTACGTGGTGGAAGGCGGCGACGAGCTGGGTGGCTCGGGGGTGACCGCCGCCGAGCTGGCGCGGGTGTTCCCCAGCACCGATCTGTCGGCTACCTCCGACGGTGTTGCCGACGGCCTGTACGAATGGGAGAACGCCGACCCGATGCCGCTGGCGCTGTTCGATGCCGCGCGCACCGACTTCTCGCTGCGCCGCATGGTGCATTACACCGGCAGCGACTGGCGCCACGTGCAGCCGTGGATCCTGCTGACCAACTACCACCGCTACGTCGACCAGTTCATCCACCTGGGCCTGGAGCGCCTGCGCGATGACCCGCGCTTCGTGCGCATGGTCCTGCCGGGTAACGTGATCATCGAGCGCGGCACCGACGAGGGTGAGGCCAACGCCATCGTCGCCAGCGTCGAGTGGCACCGCTTCCAGATGCCCGCCTACCACCTGCAAGCCGAAGATGGCGACGGTGTGACCCTGGTGAACATCGGCGTCGGGCCGTCCAACGCGAAGAACATCACCGACCACCTCGCCGTGCTGCGTCCGCACTGCTGGCTGATGGTCGGCCACTGCGGCGGCCTGCGTCAGTCGCAGACCATCGGCGACTACGTGCTGGCCCACGCCTACATGCGCCGCGACGGCATTCTCGACCGCGTGTTGCCGCCGCACATCCCGATCCCGGCGCTGGCCGAGGTGCAGCTGGCGCTGCAGGAAGCCGCCGCGCTGGTGACCGGCGAGCGCGGCGACCAGCTCAAGCGGCGCCTGCGTACTGGCACCGTGCTGACCTACGACGACCGCAACTGGGAGCTGCACTGGGCCCAGGAGCGCCCGCTGATCAACCTGGCGCGGGCGATTGCGGTGGACATGGAGAGCGGCACCATCGCTGCCCAGGGTTACCGCCTGCGGGTGCCTTACGGCACGCTGCTGTGCGTGTCGGACAAACCGCTGCACAGCGAGATCAAGCTGCCCGGCGCCGCCACGGCCTTCTACCAGCGCGCGGTGAGCCAGCACCTGTCCATCGGCGTTGCCGCCGTCGACCTGCTGCGCACCCAGCTCAACTCGCTGCACTCGCGCAAGCTGCGCAGCTTCGACGAGCCGCCGTTCCGCTGATCTGCGACAGGGCGCGGAGCGCCTGCCGGGGCGATGGTGATCGCCCTGGCTGCCTGACGAAAGCCGATGGAGAGTGTTGCCGATGACCGATCCTCGCAAGACCCCGGCGGGCCGCGTGCTCGCCCTGCTGGACCTGACTTCGCTGAATGCCGGCGATGACCTGCAAAGCACCGTGGACCTCTGCCGTCGCGCGCTGACACCCTATGGCGAAGTCGCGGCGGTGTGCGTGTGGCCGAAGCTGACCCACGTTGCCCGGCGCACGTTGAACACCCTGGGCGGGCGCGGCGTGAAGGTTGCCAGCGTATGCAACTTCCCCGGCGGCGACGCGCTGCTGGCCGATGTGGTGGAAGAGGTACGCAAGACCCTCGCCGAGGGCGCCGACGAGATCGATCTGGTCTATCCCTGGCGCAAGCTCAAGGCCGGCCAGGACACCGGTGCGGTGGAGCTGATCCGTGCCTGCAAGACGCTCTGCGGGCCGTACCACCGGCTCAAGGTGATCCTGGAAACCGGCGAGCTGGCCGACCCGGAATTGATCCGCACGGCCTGCCGCGAAGCCATCGCCGGCGGCGCCGACTTCCTCAAGACCAGTACCGGCAAGGCGGCGGTGAATGCCACCCCCGAAGCGGTGCAGGTGATGCTCGAAACCATCCAGGAGGAGGGCGGCAAGGTCGGCCTGAAAGTTTCCGGTGGGCTGCGCACGCTGGCCGATGCGCTGGCCTATCGGGCGTTGGTGGAGGAGCGTTTCGGCGCAGCCTGGGTGACCCCGGAGCACCTGCGCTTTGGTGCTTCGGCGCTGCTGGACGATTTGCTGCGCGAGCTCTCGGCCTGACTTTGCCGGTAGCGCGATCTTCCGAAGTGACGGCGCTGGCGCCGACCAATCGCGGACGAAGTCCGCTCCTACCCAGTGCCGACCGTAGGAGCGGACTTTGTCCGCGATGGCTTGTTTCTACAGGGAAGCGTCCGGCATCGGTGGAACCAGCCACTGCTCGCCCGGCTTGGGCGCGCGGAAACGCTCCGCCGCCACGCCCCGTTGCTGCAGCGCCGCTGCCAGGTCGCTGACCGGGGTGAACTGCCCTTCGTCGCTCAGGCGGAAGGTGCCGAAGTGGATCGCCATGCTGCACTGCGAATCGAGGTGCTGGTGCGCCTGCACCGCGTCGTCCGGGTTCATGTGGTGGTGGCGCATGAACCAGCGCGGTTCGTAGGCGCCGATGGGCAGGGCGGCGAAACGCATCGGGCCGAAGCGCTGGTGCATCAGGCCGAACTCCTCGCCCAGGCCGGTATCGCCGGGGAACAGCAGCGGGCCGTCCGGCGACTCCAGCACGAAGCCCATCCACAGCGTGCGGTTGGTATCGCGCCGCGAGCGTGCCGACCAGTGCTGCGCCGGCACGCCGGTCAGCAGCATGCCTTCGGGCATCGGCAGGCTCTGCCACCAGTCCAGCTCAGCCACATCATCGAAGCCGCAGGCGCGGATCAGCTCGCCGTTGCCCAGGCCGGTCACTACCTTGGCCGCCGGGAAACGCCGCGCCAGTTCGCGCAGGCTGTGGATATCCAGGTGGTCGTAGTGGTTGTGGCTGACCAGGATCAGGTTGATCGGCGGCAGCTCGTCCAGCGCCAGGCCCGGCGGATGCACGCGCTTGGGGCCGACGAAGCTGAACGGGCTGGGGCGCTCGCACCAGAGCGGGTCGGTGAGGATGTTCAGGCCGCGGTGCTGGATCAGCAGGGTGGCGTGGTTGATGTAGGTGACGCGCAGTTCGTCGCCTTCGACGCGTGCCGGTGTCTCTGCACGGGCGTCGCGGCCGGGCTGGGCCAGCCACTCCTGCTGGCGGCCGCGTTCGCGCTGCCACTTGAGGAAGGCGCGCAGGCCGTTGTGTGGCTGACGGTCGAGGTTGTGGAAGCGGGCGCCGTCGAAGTGTGCGCTCTGCGGGCCGCGATAACGCGCGCCGATGCGGCCGCTGAGGTTCTGCAAGGTGATCAGCCAGGTGGGGTGGCTCATGGGCATGCTTGCCTGCTATTGCAGTGGGGACTCGGCACAACCTAGCATGCCGGGCATTCGCTTCACCCCCATCCTCGGTTACCAGTCTTTTCGCCATGCCTCGTCCTCCGCGCCCAGCCAATCGCCGTCCCACCGCCCGCCCCGCGCCGCGCCGCGTGGCCAAGGCGCCGCCGGCGCAACCGAAACTGATTGTGCTGAACAAGCCGTTCGACGTGCTGACGCAGTTCAACGACACCGACGGCCGCGCGACGCTGAAGGACTTCGTCGATGTGCCGGGCGTCTACCCGGCCGGTCGCCTGGACCGCGACAGCGAGGGCCTGCTGCTGCTGACCAACGACGGCCGCCTGCAGGCGCGCATTGCCGATCCGAAGCACAAGCTGCCGAAGACCTATTGGGTGCAGGTAGAGGGCGAGCCGAGCGACGAACAACTCGACCAGCTGCGCAAGGGCGTGCAACTCAATGACGGCCCGACGCTGCCGGCCGAGGCGCGGCGACTGGATGAGCCGCAGCTATGGGAGCGCGACCCGCCGGTGCGCTTCCGCAAGTCGGTGCCCACGGCCTGGCTGGAACTGGTGATCCGCGAAGGGCGCAACCGCCAGGTGCGGCGGATGACGGCGGCCGTCGGCCTGCCCACGCTGCGCCTGGTGCGCGTGCGCATCGGGCCGTGGCAGCTGGATGGGCTGCAGCCGGGACAGTGGCGGGAAGTCAGCCCCGAGCTTTGAATCTCGGGGGGGGGGCGTTGGCGTCAGAAGCCGCCTTCGAGCCCGGCGACGACCACGGACTTGATCAGGAAGCCGAGTACGCCCAGGCCCAGTGCGAAGAACAGCACCATGGTGCCCATGCGGCCGGCCTTGGACTTCTTGGCGAGGTCCCAGACGATGAAGGCCATGAACAGGATCAGGCCGGTCACCAGGCCATACATCATCCAGTCTTCGAAACTTTCGTTCATTACAGCTCCTGCCCGGTGCGGAGGTTGTCCGAGGGACGCCGGGGCGCGGTGGTGGTGAAGAAGGCGCGCATTATACGCATGCGGCGCTTGGTCGTTCAGAGCCGTTCATAAAATGATCAGTTCCTGCTGAGGGATGGGCGGATTGCCCCGGAAATTGCCGCGGCGCGCCGGCTGGCGGGGGAAATCTGCGGTATCGATTTCGTTTGACGGGAGGCGGGGTGCGGTGCTGTGTCGCAGGAGGTGTTTTCGTCAAAGCGGGGCTGCGTTCTGTCTGGGTGTACTGCGTCGCTTTGGAGTACGCGCGGACTTCTGGTTTCGCCCCCTCGGGCGACCTACTTTGGCAAACGCCCCAAAGTAGGCAAAGGTCTTGCCCCGGACATCCGGTTTTTCGCCTAGGCGAAAAATTCCCTCGTTGAAGCGCAGTTTCAGGGGCACGCCGCGAAGGGCCATCCCTGGCCCATCGCGGCTCTCGCGACATCCATGTCGCTCAACCCCTGAAACTGCGCTTCAACGAGGCCTCCTGAACGGGGCAGTCGGAGTGTGCGGATGTTTCTCTGGAAGACTTTCGAGCCAAAGCCAAAGCCAAAGCCAAAGCCAAAGCCAAAGCCAAAGCCAAAGCCAAAGCCAAAGCCAAAGCCAAAGCCAAAGCCAAAGCCAAAGCTGGATCGACGTAGGTGGGCTCTTCGTAGGAGCGAGCTTGCTCGCGAACCGCATGGCACAGGTATTCCTCTGTAGGAGCGGACCTTGTCCGCGAAATCCATCGCGGATGAGTCCGCACCTACAGAGAGCACATTGGGCACGGCGCGTGCGTAGGAGCGGACTCCGTCCGCGATTGGCTCGGCATCGCGCGGATCGTGAGCAGGCTCAGACCCGCAAGTGATCCAGCGGCAACTCGGTACTCGCCATCACATTGCGCAGCACGAAGCTCGACCGCACGCTGGTCACACCTTCGATACGGGTCAGCGTACCGAGCAGGAAGTGCTGGTAATGTTCCATGTCCGGCACCATCACCTTGAGCTGGTAGTCCGCGTCCATCCCGGTGACCAGGCTGCATTCCAGCACCTCGGGGCACTTGCCGATGATCTGCTGGAAGTGCTCGAAACGCTCCGGCGTGTGCCGGTCCATGCCGATCAGCACGAAAGCGGTGAGGCTCAGGCCCAGCTTCTTGCTGTCCAGCAGGGCGACCTGGCGGACGATGTAGCCGTCGTCTTCCAGTTGCTTGACCCGCCGCGAGCAGGGCGAGGGCGACAGGCCGATGCGTTCGGCCAGTTCCTGGTTGGAGATGCGCGCGTCGCGTTGCAGTTCGGCAAGAATTCGCAGGTCGTAGCGGTCCAGCTTGTCCATGAAAGCCTCGTATTTCAATTTAATTGCGCTTGTGGCGTAATTTTTAGGTATTTGTTGCTCAGGTGGTGCCTGTATGAGCAATCTTAGCAATCATTTCCCCGCGTTGTCGCCGTACTATTTCTTCCAGATTCACAGCCCGGACATCACGTCCCCTGCGATCCGCCCAATCAGGCGCTTCGCGGCCCGCCGACCCCACAGGATCGCGCCGGCCACCGGGCTACGCACTGCCCAGAAGGCGGAGCGAGGTGAGCCGGCGCCAACAGCGACGAGCAGGACGAGATTCCGAAAGGGAGGCTGACGAGCCTCCCTTTTTTCTTGCCCGCGATTTGCCCTCCCATCTTTACCCTGACTTTACCCAGCGCCTTGCAATGCGGGCGTTTCGCCGTGGTCTATGGCATTGTCACATCACTGTTTTCGGCCTGCGCCGAAGTGAGGAATCCATGAAGTCGGGCATCTGGCAGTTCGCCTCGTTTGCAGTGCTTTCGCTGGCGCTGGCCGTGCAGACGGCCACGGCCGCCGGTTTTGGCGGGGCGGAGGTGCAGGGCGGGCAGGGGCAACAGCAGCCCGGCCAGGGCGGCGGCCAGGGGCGGCCGTCCGGTGGCTCGAACAATTCCGGGCACGGTAACTCGGGCAACCAGGGCAATTCCGGCGGGGGCAAGTTCGGCTCCCACGAGGTGCCGGGCAATTCCGGTGGCGGCTGGCAGGGGCGTCCGCCCGGTGGCGGGAATAACGGCGGCCAATGGCAGGGTCGTCCGCCCAGCGGTGGCAACAACAATGGCCAATGGCAGGGCCATCCCCCAGGCAACAACGGCAACAACAACGGCCAGTGGCAAGGTCGCCCTCCGGGCGGCAACGACAATGGTCATGGCCGGCCGCCGGGCCAGAATGGCGGCAACCAGTGGCAGGGTGGCCAGGGGCGTCCGCCGGGGTATGGCGACAGCCAGTGGCAGAACCGCCCGCCGGCCAACAACGGCCATAACGATGGCGGCAAGTTCGGCTCCCACGAGGTGCGCCCACCGTCCGGCAACTGGCAGGGTCGACCGCCGCCCCAGGGCAACTGGGGGCCGCATCCGTCCTACTGGCGTCCCGGCTATGTGGTGAACAGCATGCCGCCGGGGCATTACCGCGTGCCCTATCGCGGCAGCGACTATTTCTTCAACGACGGCTACTGGTATCGCCCCTATGGCGGGCGCTACGTGGTGGTGACGCCGCCCTACGGCGTGCGTGTGCGCTACCTGCCGTCCTACGCGGAGCAGGTGTGGATCGGCAGCATCGGCTACTTCCTCGCCGCCGGCACCTACTACCTGTGGCAGGCCGGCTCGCAGGACTATGAAGTGGTGGCACCGCCGCAGCAGCCGCAACCGGTTGCCGTGGCGCAGACGGGCTACGACGTGATCGCCTACCCCATGTACAACCAGGGGCCGGACCAGCAGGCCCGCGATCGTTACGAATGCCATGGCTGGGCGGTGCAGCAGAGTGGTTTCGACCCGGCCTCGGCAAGCTATGCGCCGCCGGCCTACGTCGCCGACAACTACCGCCGCGCGCTGGCCGCGTGCCTGAGCGGGCGCGGCTACAGCGTCAACTGACGCTCACTAGCTGATGGTTTCCTTGCCCACCACTTCCTGCGGGTCGGCGTGCACCAGCACCTCGGCCCGCGGGAATTCCTTGTGGATTGCCAGCACCGCTTCGTCGCACAGGTGATGCGCCTTCGACAGTGACAGCTCGCCGGGCAGCTCCAGGTGCAGCTGGACGAACCAGTGGGTGCCGGAAATCCGCGTGCGCAGGTCGTGGGCGCCGAGCACGCCGGGTACCTCGCGCACCAGTTCGAGCATGCGCGTGCTGACGTCCGGCGGCAGTTCCTCGTCCATCAGCACGGCAACCGATTCGCGGGCGATCTGGAACGAACTCCAGAGGATGTAGAGGGCGATGCCCAGGCCGAAGAAGGCGTCCATCTGGTGCCAGCCGAACTGCGCCAGCAACAGGGCGACCAGGATGCTGCTGTTGAGCAGCAGGTCGGAGCGGTAGTGCAGCGAGTCGGCGCGGATGGCGTTGGAGCCGGTGATCTTCACCACGTAGCCCTGCACCGCCAGCAGGCCGGCGGTGAGCACCAACGACAGGATCATCACCGCGATGCCCCAGCCGACGGCTTCCACCGGCTCGGGGTGCTGCAGGCGGTCGATGGCCTGGGCGCCGATCAGCACGGCGCTGACCGCGATGAACAGCGCCTGGGCCAGCCCCGACAGCGATTCCGCCTTGCCGTGGCCGTAGCGGTGGTCGTCGTCCGCCGGGCGGATGGCGTAGTGCACCGCCAGCAGGTTGAGGAAGGAGGCGGCGCCGTCGAGCAGCGAATCGGTGAGGCCGGCCAGCAGGCTGACCGAGCCGCTGAGCCACCAGGCGATGGCCTTGGCTACCACCAGGGTAATGGCGACGCCGAGCGACGCAAAAGTCGCCAGCCGCATCAGATGGGCGTGGCTGGCGTGCTTGAGCATCAGGTTTCCAGGCGGTTGGGCAGGAAGTAGATGTAGTCCAGCAGCGGCGCCTTCTGGCCCAGTGCGGTGAGCGCGGCGCTCATCTGCCCTCGGTGGTGGGTGCCGTGATTGACCAGGTGCTGGACGATATTGGCCAGGGTCTGGCGATGTTGCTGTCCGGCCATGTTGCGGTAGTCCAGCTGGGTGCCGAGGGTGGCGTCGCTCTGCTTGCTCAGCCACAGGCGCCAGGCGCCGACCCCGTCGTTGATGAAGTCGCCGAGGCCGGCGCGATCCGGCGCGGCCTCGGCGTCGAGCCGTTCGAACTGCCAGGGCTCTCGCTGCACACGGGCGAACCAGATGCGATCGACCACCGCGAGGTGGTTGAGGGTGCCGTGCAGGCTGTCGAAGAACAGCCCGCGCGGTGCGCGGTAGGCCTCTTCATCCAGTGGCGCGACGGCCTCCAGGATGCGTTCGTAGGCCCACTGGTGGTACGCCAGGAGTTGTTGCAGGTGTGAAACGAGAGCGCCGTGCATATCAGGCCTCCGGGCGCAGGCCCAGGCTGGCGAGTTGTTGGAGGTCGCCGCTGCGCTGGATCAGACGCGGATCATCCAAGGGCAGCTTGCGGCCGGTTTCCCGTTCAAGGATGGCCTTGAGTTTAGCCTTGTCCACGGTGCCGTCTTCACTCACCGCATCCTTGAGTTTTTCCGGCGCGACCGAGTACTTCGCATCGGGCAGGTAGATCGCGCCGGTGGCGAAGTCTACGCCGAAGGCGATCAGGCCCGGGATGATGTAGAACAACAGACCGATGGCGTCGAAGGCGACGACCGCCGGGTCGATGCGGCCGTCGATCTGGCCGCGACGATCGGGGTAGAACAGGGTGCCGCAAGCGGTCAGCTGGCTGAACAGGGCGGCGCTCAGAACGGCACAGGACACTCGGGTGGCAAGACGCATGGAAAACCTCCGGGAGGATGATGCGGACAACTATATCAACGAGTCCTGAAGCGCTGCTGGCAGATTCGCACTAGTCAGCGTTCTCGTTGCTTCTATGACTGCCGAGTTGGCATCGCGGTTCGCCTGCCATGGTCGTCGCAGCCCGCGTAGTCCGCATTACCGTCCTGTGACCTTTGTCTTCCGCTGCTGCACGCCTTCAGGCCAGGTCGTGCAGGGCGGTATCCAGCGTGGCGAAGCGGAAGACAAAGCCGGCTTCGGCCAGGCGCCGCGGAACGACCCGTTGGCCGTCGAGGAACAATTCGGCCATTTCTCCCGCCAGTCTGCGCATCGGTCTCTCAGGTATGTGCAGCCAGACCGGCCGCCTGAGCTGCCGGCCGGCCTGCTCGGCGAATTCGCTCTGGGTGACTGCTTCGGGGGCCACGAGGTTGTAGGTCCCTTGCAGTTGTTCATCCTCGAAGCAGCGGGCGAATACTCGCAGTACGTCGTCGATGTGTATCCAGCTGAGGACCTGATGGCCATTGCCTATCCGCCCGCCAAGCCCAAGTCGGAAGGGCAGCAGCAAGGCCACCAGTGGGCCACCTGGACCCAGCACCACGCCCAGGCGCAATACCACCTGGCGTATCCCCTGGGCGCGGACCGGCTGAGCCGATGCTTCCCAGCGCGAGCAGAGTTCGGTCATGAATCCCTGCCCCTGGAGCGCGTCTTCATCCAGTTGCTCCTCCGGGGGGCGCACGCCGTAGAAGCCGATGGCCGATGCCTGGATCCATAGCGCCGGCTTGTGCGGCGTGCTGTTCAACCAGTGCAGCAGCGCCTGGGTTACACCGACGCGGCTGGCCAGCAGTTGTTCCTGCCGCCGAGCCGTCCATCGAGGACCTGCGACCGGCGCACCCGCCAGGTTGATCACCCCATCGAAGAGGTCGAACTGGCCCAGTTGCTCCAGGGAGCCGACACAGCGCGCACGCCCGGCAAACTGATAGGCCGCCTTGACCGGGTCGCGAGCCAGCAGGGTGATCTGGTGGCCGCTGTCGAGCAGCTGGTTGACCAGGAGCTCGCCGATGAACCCGGTGCCGCCGGTGACCAGCACGCGCCGAGGCGTGCTGCCGAGGAACGGATTGTCCGGACTGGCCCGCCGCTTCAGCTTCAGGGCGGCCAGCGCGTCGCGGATTCCGGAAGCGATGACACCGAGCGCGGCGAGGGTCAGCAGCCAGCCGCGCCATCCCGAATCGATGGATACCAGCGCCGTCGGTTGCTCCGCCCACTGCAGCAACTGCAGGCCGTAGACGGCAAGGAAGGCGCCGCCGTTGATCGCCAGCACGGTATGCATCACACGTTCGAGCGGCGGCAGTTTGCGGGTCCGGTCCTCCACCGTGAAATCCCACAGGGTCAGGACGATCTCCAGCGCGAACAGCAGCGCCACGACCAGCGACCAGTTGCCGTGGAAGCCCAGGTGAGCGATACCCAGGAACAGCACGCCATAGATGCAGGCGCGCWCAGCATGGATCGACAGCTCCAGCCTGGCGGCGCGCCGGTAGGGCAGCGCTACCGTCAGCTCGTGGTGGTAAACCACATCCAGGGCGCCGAGAAGCGCCTGGATGATCAGCAGGGTCAACGCCCAGTCCAGCAGGGACAGTTCGGTCATGGTGCAGGCTCTTGCAGATTGGAAGCTCGGTCATGCCAGTACAGCCAGAGCAGCGGCGGTAGCAGCACCAGCAACGCGACCAGATCGGCGCCCAGATGCGACCAGATTTCGTGGCGTGCGGAAATCAGCATGTCCTGCGGCGCCCAGAGGAGGACGCCGGCGCCGATCCCGGCCCAGGCCATCGGCGCGCGCAGACGGTTGCCCAGGTGGACCAGTGCCAGCATGAAGATCGAATAGCTCTGCAGGGTGGCGCCGAACAGCGCGATCCACCAGATCTGTTGCTCGCGGGCCGGCGGCGGGGCGGCACCGGGCCAGAAGGCGCTTTCCAGTGTGCTCAGGTAGTGGTCGAGGAGGCCCGAATGGCCCGCCCAGGTCAGCGTCAGGCTGACCAGCAGGTGAACCAGGGCGATCAGATAGAGCCAGCCAACCAGCCAGCTGCGGAGCTTTCGTGGGGTGCCTTGCATGCCTGTTCCATGGCCGACTCTGATTGGCAGACTCTAGCTGCTTCTCCCTCCAGCTGTTGTGCACTGCCACCACAATAATGGCAAGTGGCCTTGTCGCGGCGATCAGGTCGCGGCAGTCAGACCGTGGGGCCGGGCTATGGGGGCCGAGCGGCGAGGCGGTTATACTCCGCGGCCATTCCGGGGGGCGCCATGAAATCACTGCCGATCGACGATGTTCTGCCGCTCCTGCGCCAGGCCCTGGCCGAGCGCCACGAGGTGGTGCTCGAAGCGCCGCCCGGCGCCGGCAAGACCACCCGCGTGCCACTGGCGCTGCTGGACGAGGCGTGGCTGGCCGGGCAGTCGATCCTGATGCTGGAGCCGCGCCGGCTGGCCGCCCGCGCTGCCGCCGAAAGGCTGGCCGCGGAGCTGGGCGAGAAGGTCGGCGAGACCGTTGGCTACCGCATTCGCCTGGACAGCAGGGTTGGCCCGAAGACCCGCATCGAAGTGGTCACCGAGGGCATCCTCGCCCGCCGCCTGCAGGACGACCCGGCGCTGGAAGGCGTGGGGCTGGTGATCTTCGACGAATTCCACGAGCGCTCCCTGGATGCTGATCTCGCGCTGGCGCTGACCCTCAACGGCCGCGCGCTGCTGCGTGACGAGCCGGCGCTGAAGGTGCTGGTGATGTCGGCGACGCTGGAGGGCGAGCGGCTCTCCGCCTTGCTCGACGATGCGCCGGTGGTGCGCAGCGAGGGCCGCATGTTCCCGGTGGATATCCGCTGGGGCCGGCCGTGGCAGGCCGGCGAGTTCATCGAGCCGCGCGTGGTGCAGACGGTGCAGCAGGCGCTGGCCGACGAGCCCGGCAGCCTGCTGGTGTTCCTGCCCGGCCAGGCGGAGATTCGCCGCGTTGCCGAGCAACTGGGCGAGGCGCTGGCAGGCCGCCCCGAAATACTCATCTGCCCGCTGCACGGCGAACTCGACCTCGACGCCCAGCGCGCCGCCATCGAGCCTGCGCCGGTCGGCAAGCGCAAGGTGGTGCTGGCGACCAACCTCGCCGAGACCAGCCTGACCATCGACGGCGTGCGCGTCGTGGTGGACGCCGGGCTGGCGCGGGTGCCGCGCTTCGATCCGGGCAGCGGCATGACCCGCCTGGACACCCAGCGCATCTCCCGTGCTTCGGCCACCCAGCGCGCCGGCCGTGCCGGGCGCCTGGAGCCGGGCGCCTGCTACCGCCTGTGGTCCGAGGCGCAGCACGATCAGCTGCCGGCCTATGGCGCGGCGGAAATCCTCCAGGCCGACCTCGCCGGCCTCTCCCTGCAACTGGCGCGCTGGGGCGTCGCGCCGCAGGAGCTGGCCTGGCTCGACCTGCCCCCGGCCGCCGCTTATGCACAGGCCCAGGACCTGCTGGAGCGCCTTGGCGCGCTGGCTTCCCGCACTGGTGGCGGCAGCCTCACCCCCCATGGCCAGGCGATGGCTGAAGTGCCGGCGCACCCGCGCATCGCCCATCTGCTGCTGCGCGGCCATGCGCTGGGGTTGGGGCAGTTGGCTTGCGATCTCGCCGCGCTGTTGGGCGAGCGCGACATCCTGCGCGGTAACGACGCCGACCTGCACCACCGCATCGCCCTGCTGGCCGGCGAGCAGAACGGCCCGCGCGCCAGCCGCGGCGCGGTGCAGCGGGTTCGCCAGCTGGCGCGACAGTTCAAGGGCTACCTGCGTGGCCCGGCCCGCGAGCCGGTTGCCGACCCGGATCATCCGCGCTGGCTGGGCGGCCTGCTGGCTTTCGCCTATCCGGATCGCATCGCCCGTCAGCGTCGTGCCGGTGGCGGGGAATATCGTCTCGCCAATGGCCGTGCCGCGCTGTTCGGCGAGCCGGATGCGCTGATGAAGGAAGGCTGGCTGGTGATCGCTGATCTGGGCAGCCGCCAGGGCCAGCGCGAGGAGCGCATCTATCTGGCGGCGGCGCTGGAGCCGGCACTGTTCGAGACGATCCTCGCCGAGCAGGTCAGCGTCCACGGCGAGCTGGAGTGGGATGAGCGCGAAGGCGTGCTGCGCGCGGAGCGTCAGCGCAAGGTCGGCGAGCTGGTGCTGTCCACCGAGGCGCTACCCAACCTCGACGCCGAGGCCCGCAGCCGTGCACTGCTCGGCCTGGTGCGACGCAAGGGCCTGGAGTTGCTGCCGTGGACGCCTGAGCTGCGCCAGTGGCAAGCGCGTATTGCCCTGCTGCGCCGGCTCGATCTGGAAGGCAAGGGCGAGAGCGAGTGGCCGGACGTCAGCGACGCTGCCTTGCTGGCTTCGCTGGAGGACTGGCTGCTGCCGTACCTGGGCAAGGTCTCGCGGCTGTCGCACTTCGCCAACCTGGAACTGAGCGGGATTCTCCACGCGCTGCTGCCCTGGCCACTGCCGCAACGGCTGGATGAGCTGGCGCCGCGCACTTTGCAGGTACCGTCCGGCTCCAACATCCGCCTGGATTACAGCGAGTTCCCGCCGGTGCTGGCGGTGCGTCTGCAGGAGCTGTTCGGCCTGGCCGATACGCCGCGCATTGCCGGTGGGCGGGTGGCAGTGAAGCTGCACCTGCTGTCCCCGGCGCAGCGGCCAGTGCAGGTGACCCAGGACCTGGCCAACTTCTGGCGCAGTACCTATGCGGAAGTGAAGAAGGACCTCAAGGGGCGCTATCCGAAGCACTACTGGCCGGACGATCCGCTGATCGCCGAACCGACGGCGCGGGCCAAGCCGCGCAAGACCTGATCGCGGAGAGGGCTGGTTCTTGTAGGAGCGGATTCATCCGCGATGATGTCCTGCGCGATGCGGGCCTATCGCGGACGGAGTCCGCTCCTACGCGATGCCATCTCTCTGGGATCAGGGCAACTTCATCTCGTAACCGGCGGCCTGCAATTCGTCATAGGCGCGGTCCAGCCGTGCGCGCAGGCCTTCGGCGTCGGGTGCGCGGCGCGAGATGATGAGTTTGGTCGGCACGCTGTAAAGGCGGTCGTAGGCCAGCGACTCCATGTTCAGCTCGCGTCGCGCCTGCTCCACCGGGGTCTGGTAGTCGATCAGGAAGTCGCCGCGGCCGCGTTCGAGCATCTGCAGGGCGGCAGTGTGGGTGCTGGTGCGGTGCAGTTCGAGGTTCAGGCGGGTGTCGGCCAGCAGCTCGGTGATGGGCCGCCAGTAGCTGTAGCCACTGATCAGGATCACCCGGCTGCCGCTCAGGCCTTCGGGCAGTTTCGGCGAGGCGCGCGAGGGCAGGTGATAGAGGTTCAGCTCGACATGGCCGAGGGTGCGTTCGCATTCCAGTGTTGCGCCTGCCAGTTCCACTTTGCCCGGTGCGCCGGCCCAGACCTGCACGCTGCCATCCTGCAGGCCGAGGTAGACGCGGGCGCTGGGCAGTGCGCGGAAGTCGGCGCGGTAGCCGGCCTTGAGCAGGATGCGCCGGACCATCTCGGCGCCGCTGCCGCGGGTGCTGCCATCGGGCGCGGTGTAGGTGTAGGGCGGGAACTCGTAGTAGCCCACGGTCAGCGCCGGCAGCGGGTGTGGCAGGCGGTCGGCCAGCGTGGGGCGGTCTACAGCAAAGGCGGTGACGTGGCAGAGCAGGGCGACTAGCAGCCCGGCGAGACGGCGAAAGTGCATGGATACCCGAAGTGCGTGTTGTCGTTATTGTTCGTTGTCGGGCGAGCATGGGGCCGCCGCGCCGGGATTGTCCAGCGCAGTGCAGTGGCGATGTGCCGCAGCCCTCAGTGGGGCAGCAGGAAGCGCGCGGTGAGCGGCAGGTGGTTGGAGATGCGCAGGGTGTCGTGGCGGCGCACGGCGGCTTCGACGCGGCTCAGGCTGGGGCTGTGGAACAGGTAGTCGAGGGTGCGGTCGGGCTTGTGCACGCGCGGGTCATTGGGGAAGTGGGTGTACCAGGTTTGCTGGTCGGCGCCGCTGGATTCCTCCACCGCCGGGATCACCGGGAAACGTGCCGCCAGCAGGTTCAGCTCGCTGTTGGCGCGGTAGGGCGCGCGCAGCACTTCCGGCAGATAGGGGTACTGGCCCAGCGGCAGCAGGCCGAGGTCGCCGCCCATCAGCCAGGGCCGGCCGGCGGCCTGCAGGGTGCTGAGCTGGGCTTCCAGGGCTTCGACCTGGCGCTGCGGGGTGTCGTCGCCATTGGGGCGTTCCAGGCGCGTGTTGATCACGCTGAGCTGGCCGCCACCGCGGATCGGCAGGTCGCTCTGCAGCAGTGCCGGTTGCGGGGCGAACAGGCGCAGCAGCGGGATGGAGGAGCGCTGCGGCAGGGCGATGCGCTCGGCGCTGGCGATCTGGAAGCGACTGAAAGTCACCAGCTTGCGCCCGGCGCTGCCGAACACGTGGGGGTTCGGGTCGAAGCGCGCCTTCCAGTCGAAGGCGGCGGCGGAGCAGGGGTAGAGGTCGGTCAGGCGGTCGCCGATCAGCGCCTGCTGGTCCACCTTGCCGGTGGCGGCGGCGCCGTCGTCGACTTCCTGCAGCAGGACGATATCCGGCGCTTCGTCGCGGATCACCCGCACCACTTCGTCGAGGCTGTTGGCGATGTCCGCGGAACTGGGGCGGTCGTCCGGGCCGGTGGTGTCGGGCAGGTCGTCCCAGAAGATGTAGCGCTTGCCGGCCAGGTACTGGACGTTCCAGGTCATCACCTTCAGCGCCTGGCCCGGTTGCAGCTGCGGCGCCGGGGTGCGGCACTGCGCGGCCACCGCTTCGCGTTCGGCGGGGTGCCAGGCCAGCAGCCAGGCGGCAGCGGTGGCGATGAGCAGCAGGGCGATGAACAGCACGAAGAGGATGCGACGGCGAAGCGAGAGGCTCATGGGTGACCAGGGGCTATGCTTGTTGGGTCCAGAGGATAGTGGCTGTGACCGCGCATTTCACCTGCGCATTTGCCTCGGGAAGCATCCGGCAACCTTCTGGCGGGTTGCGCGGGGAGCTGCGAGGCCCACGGCGTCATGCCGGGAGGTCGTCATGCCCAGCAAGTGGTTCTCGTCTTCGGCCTACCGGCATAAGGTGGTGCTGGTCAGTGGCGGCTGCTCCGGCATCGGCCGCGCCCTGGTGCTGCGCTTTGCCCAGGCGGGTGCGCATCCGGTGATCCTCGATCTCGACCAGGCGGCGCTCGATGCCCTGGTGCAGCACCTGCGCGAACACCTCAACGTCGAGGCCCTCGGCCTGCGCTGCGACATCGCCGACGCCGAGGCGGTGCAGCGCAGCGTGGCGCTGGCCATCGAGCGTTTCGGCGGTATCGACGTGCTGGTGAACAACGCCGGTATCACCCACCGCAGCCTGTTCATCGAGACCGAGCTGACGGTGTTCCGTCGGGTGATGGCGGTGAACTTCTACGGTGCGCTGCACTGCACCCAGGCGGCGCTGCCCAGCCTGCTGGCGCGGCACGGGCAGATCGTCGTGCTCAGCTCGCTGACCGGCTTCGCGCCGCTGCTCTATCGCAGCGCCTACAACGCCAGCAAGCACGCGTTGCATGGCCTGTTCGATACCTTGCGCATGGAGCTGGAGGGCACCGGCACGGCGATCACCCTGGCGTGCCCCGGCTTCACCGCGACCGACCTGCGGCGCAACGCCCTGGTGGGCGATGGCTCGGTGATCCGCCAGCCGGCCGTGGTGCTGGGCGCCGAAGTGGCTTCTCCGCGCGACGTGGCCGAGGCGATCTACCAGGGCGCGAGGCGGAGGCGCCGGCTGCTGGTGCTGTCCAACGTCAACTGGCGCGCACGGGTGCTCGCGCGCTTCTTCCCGCGGCTGTTCGAGAAGCTGCTGGTGCCGAAGATGTCGGGGCTCAGGCCAGGGCATTAGCTCTTCGTAGGAGCGAGCTTGCTCGCGAACACAGCGACGTAGGGCGCATAACGCTCGCGGCGTTATCCGCCGTTTTGGCGGATAACCCGTTCCGGGTTATGCGCCCGACAGGGGCGTCAGTGGGAATGGGTATCGAACCCGCTGCCGGCCAAGGCCATGTCCCAGAACGAAGCCTCGATCTTGTGCCCGTCCAGGTCGCGGACGAAGCAGCCGTAGTACGGCTCGCCATACAGCGGGCGCGGGCCGGGAGCGCCGTCGTCGCTGGCGCCGGCGGCAATCGCGGCGCGGTAGAAGGCATCCACCTGCTCGCGGGAGCTGGCCATGAAGCCGAAGTGGGTGCCGTTGCCGACGCTGGCCGGGCGCCCGTCGATCGGCGTCTGCAGCCAGAACTCGGGGAACTCGCGGCCGTAGGCCACGGCGCCGGGGTGCTCCATGATCTGCCGGCAGCCCAGGGTTGCCAGCACTGCGTCGTAGAAAGCCTTGGCGCGCGGGTAGTCGTTGGTGCCGATGGAAATGTGCGAAAGGCAGCTGGGCGGGAAGTCGCTCACGGGAGTCTCCTTACTCGGGATTTTCGGGGGCGGGAAGGAGACTCCAGCGTAGAACCCCGGCGCGTGTTGTGCCGGGGGATTTGTTGCGACTTGCTGCCGCTCAGCCGGCCTCGCGGCCGAGGAGGATGAAGATGCGGTAGGCGGCCACCGTCAGCAGCAGCTGGAAGAACCCGCTCAGCGAGTGCAGTGCGACGCTGAGCACCGGCGCGTCCTGGCCTGCCTCCGCGATCCAGCCTTCGGCGATCCACACCGGCGTGAGGATCGCCAGGGAGGTCACCAGCAGCAGGAAGAAGTGCCCGGTGGTCATGGCGAAGCTCTCGCGCATCGCGTCGATGGGCGCGCGCCCGCGCTGCACCAGATTGAATTCGGCGAAGGCCAGCTTGATCATCACGAAGATACCCGGCAGTACCATCAAGTACAGGCCGATCACGATCAGCAGCGAGGTGATCGCCGAGAGCAGGGCGAACGCCGGCCACAGCCGCAGCGATGCGCTCCACAGCTCGCGCACCGTGCGCTCCTCGCCATTGCCGGCGTCGATCATGAAGAGGATCAGGCTGGCGGTGTAGATCGGGTAGAACACCAGGCCGGCGGCCATGCCCCAGGGGGCGAAGTTCTGCGAGCCGGCGGCGATGTTGATCTGCTGCTGCACCAGCGTCTCGATGACGATCCACGGCAGGCACAGCGGCAGCAGGGTGCCCAGATGGCGGGAGAAGAAGAACCAGGTGTCGCGCAGGATGGAAAGGGGATTCATCAGTAACCCGATACTGTCGGTGGGCTTCGACTCTAACTTAAGCAAACCCTCAGACAGAAGGCGCGAGAATTCTGTGACCGGAACTTGTTTTTTCTCCACCCGATCCAATGTTCCAGTCAGTAGACGATCCACCCGCTGTGATCCATCCGCTCATTTGAGGCCTGTCATGAATTCCGAAGAGCAATCCCTGATCGATGGTCTGTTCGCCCGCCTGCGCGACGCCGAGGCGCAGACCGCCCCGCGCGATGCCGATGCCGAGGCGCAGATCAACCGGCACCTGGTGCAGCAGCCGGCCGCGCCGTACTACATGGCCCAGGCGATGCTGATCCAGGAAGCGGCGATCAAGCGCCTGGACCAGCGCGTCAAGGAGCTGGAGGCGCAGCAGGCCAGGGCCCAGGAGCAGCGTCCGAGCAGCGGCGGCTTCCTCGCCGGGCTGTTCGGCGGCGGCCAGAGCCAGCAACCGCGCCAGGAACCGGCGCAGCAGCGCCCGGATGGCTGGGGCCAGACGCGCTTCTCGCAACCGGCCGGCAACAATGCGGCCTATGCGAACAACCCCGCTGCCAGCAACCCGAACGACTTCCGTCCTGCCCAGCCGGCCCAGGCTGCGCCCCAGGGCGGCGGCTTCATGCGCGGTGCCCTGCAGACTGCCGCAGGCGTGGCTGGCGGCGTGATGGTCGCCGACCTGCTGACCAGCATGTTCCACCACAACCAGCCGCAGGAAATCGTCGAGGTGATCCAGGAACAGCCGGTTCAGCCGGAGCCTTCCAGCTTCGACGACTCGCGCAGCGATGACTCCTTTGGCGGCGGCGACCGCTATGCCGACAACACCTTCAGCGACAGCAATTACGACGACGGCGGCAGCTTCGGCGACGACTCCGGCTTCTTCGGTGGTGACGACGGCGACATGTTCAGCTGAGCCACCCGCGAAGCTGTCCCGCCCGCCGGGACTGGCGGGGGCGCGCCGCTGTGCCGATAATGCGCCCCCGCTGTTCGAGTCCCGGAGTCACCGTTGAAGACCATCGCCCTGTTCGCCGACGTGCAGAACCTCTACTACACCGTGCGTCAGGCCTACGGCTGCCACTTCAACTACGCCGCGCTGTGGGCCGAGCTGAGTGCCCAGGGCACCATCGTCCAGGCCTACGCCTATGCCATCGACCGTGGTGATGCCAGGCAGCAGCAGTTCCAGCAGATCCTGCGCAAGCTCGGCTTCACCGTGAAGCTCAAGCCCTACATCCAGCGCGCCGACGGCTCGGCCAAGGGGGACTGGGACGTGGGCATCACCATCGACATCCTCGACGCCGCGCCGAACGTGGACGAGATCGTCCTGGCCTCCGGCGACGGCGATTTCGACCTGCTGCTCGACCGCGTCCGTGCCGGCGGCAGCGACGCCACCGCCTACGGCGTACCGGGCCTCACCGCCCAGGCGCTGATCCGCGCGGCCAGCCGCTACGTCCCCATCGAAGGCGCGCTGCTGCTGCGCTCCTGACCCTTGCGGCTACAATGCCGCCCATTCCGAATCGTTTCTGCGAGCGCTCCATGACCTTCGCCAATCTCGGCCTGATCGATCCCCTCCTGCACGCCCTCGACGGGCTCGGCTACCAGAACCCGACGGCGGTGCAGGCCCAGGCCATCCCGGCCGTGCTCAAGGGGCGCGACCTGCTGGCCGCCGCCCAGACCGGCACCGGCAAGACCGCCGGCTTTGCCCTGCCGCTGTTGCAGAAGCTGCTGCAGGAAGGCCCGCAGGTGGCGGCCAACTCGATCCGCGCGCTGGTGCTGGTGCCGACCCGCGAGCTGGCCGAGCAGGTGCACGAGAGCTTCCGCGCCTACGGCCAGCACGTGCCGCTGCGCACTGCCGTGGCGTACGGCGGGGTCAGCATCAACCCGCAGATGATGAAGCTGCGCAAGGGCGTCGACGTGCTGGTGGCCACCCCCGGCCGCCTGCTCGACCTGTACCGGCAGAACGCGCTGAAATTCACACAGCTGCAGGTGCTGGTGCTGGATGAGGCCGACCGCATGCTCGACCTGGGCTTCGCCCGCGAGCTGGACGAAGTCTTCGCCGCGCTGCCCCGGCGGCGGCAGACCCTGCTGTTCTCCGCGACCTTCTCCGACGCCATCCGCCAGATGGCCCGCACCCTGCTGCGCGACCCGCTGACCATCGACGTGGCGCCGCGCAACACGGCGGCGAAGACGGTGAAGCAGCACCTGCTCACCGTCGACAAGAAGCGCAAGGCCGAACTGTTCCTGCACCTGCTGCGCGAGCAGGGCTGGCGCCAGGCGCTGGTGTTCGCCAAGACCCGCAAGGGCGTCGACGAACTGGTCG
This sequence comes from Pseudomonas sp. CAN1, assembly GCF_030462585.1. Taxonomy (GTDB): domain Bacteria; phylum Pseudomonadota; class Gammaproteobacteria; order Pseudomonadales; family Pseudomonadaceae; genus Pseudomonas. The sequence goes on from NZ_JASMRU010000003.1 coordinate 172,859, forward strand.
ACCTGCTGCTGCGCGAAGGCATCCGCGCCGATTCGATCCACGGCGACAAGCCGCAGCCCTCGCGTCTGCGTGCCCTGGCGCGGTTCAAGGCTGGCGAGGTGGACTTCCTCATCGCCACCGACGTCGCCGCCCGCGGCCTGGATATCGAGGAGATGCCGCTGGTGGTCAACTTCGACCTGCCCATCGTCCCCGAGGATTACGTGCACCGCATCGGCCGTACCGGCCGCGCCGGCGCAAGCGGGCAGGCGATCTCGCTGGTCTGCGCCGATGAAGTGCAGCAGCTGGCGGCCATCGAGACGTTGATCGGCCAGACCCTGCAACGCCAGGAAGAAGACGGCTTCGAGGCCGAGCACCGGGTGCCCGTTACCGCTCCTGGCGGGCAGATCACCAAAAAGCCGAAGAAGCCCAAGCAACCCAAGGTGCCTGAAGGCAAGCCGGGCAAGGTTCATCTCGGTTCGCTGCTGGACGACAAGCCGCAGGTCAAGGCAGTGCGCAAGGCGCCGGGCTTTGGTCTGGGCGGTAAGCCGGCTGGCGGCAAACCTGCTGCTGGCAAGACACCGGCTGGAAAGCCCGGAGGCAAGGGCGCTCGTCGGCCCTGAGTCGAACGGGGCTCGTTTTTTTCAGGGTGAGGGGCGGCTCCGGTATTGCCCCTCGCGTAGGAGCGGACTCCGTCCGCGATCGCTTCCAGGCCGGCCTCGCGGCCGGATCGCGGATGAATCCGCTCCTACGGAAACTTCCTGCGCAAACGCCTCAATCGAGGTTATGCCCGATCCGCCAGAGCACCCCGCTCGGGTCATGCAGGGTGAAGTCGCGCATCTTCCACGGCTGGTCTGCCAGCTCCCCCAGGCGCACGCCATAGCGTTCGGCGAGGCCGGAGTCGCGCACGTTCGCGTACCAGGCGTCGGCATCTTCCACCAGCAGGTGCAGCATCAGGTTCTCGGCGAATTCCCTGACGTAGTAGTTCTGCAGCAGGAAGGCGCAGTGGTCGCCATGGTGGAAGTAGGCGAGCTCTTCGGAACTCCACGGCGAGAGGAATCCCAGGTCCTTGTAGAACTGCTGGGAGAGCGCGAAATCGCGGGCGGGGACGAAGACTTTCAGTTCAACGCTGGCAGTGCTCATGGGCAACCTTCCTGGTTAATGCGTGAGCAGGCTTTCACGACGGCGACGGAGCAGGCCACCTCTGGCGGGCGGCTGGCCGCGAGTCTAGCTCAGAGTGGGCGCTGCATGTAGCGACTGCCGGCCACGCCCTGCAGGGTCGAGGTGCGCTCTACCTGCACGCTGAAGCCCAGCCGCTCATAAAGCGCCTGGGCCTTGGGGTTGGCCGTCGAGACGTCCAGCGCCGCCATGGGCAGGCCGCTGCTGCGGCCGATTTGCAGGAAGTGGTCGATCAATTGGCTGCCCAGGCCTTCGCCGCGCAGTGTCGGGGTGACGCCCAGGTGCGCGAGGTACAGGGTCTTGCGTGGCGGCGGGCAGATGATCTTTTCCAGTTGCAGGCCGCGACGCATCACGCCAGCCGAACCCAGGCCGAAGTAGCCGAGGATCTGCCGCGTGGCCGCCAGCATGTAGCCCAGGTTCACCTCGCCGCCGAACACCGTGCCAGCTGCTACTACGCGGCCGTCCTGTTCGCCGACCCAGTGCTGGCGCCAGCCGAACTGCCCACCGCCCTGGACGAAGGCGTAACGCAGGAAATCCTGGGCGCTGTTGCGGCCGGGGCGGGCGAAGGCATAGTCGAAGGCATCGGGACCGGAGCTGTAGATCAGCGGGACAGCGGCGTCGACATCAGCGGGGTGGGCGCGGCGAAAGGTGAGCGGCATGCAGGCGACTCCTGGGTGGGAATCGAGAATCTAGCACCATGGTTCCAGGATGTGCAGCGCTCAGCCTTGTCTTTCGAGCCACTGCACTGCGCCGAGCCCGGCGGCGCGGCCGCTGGCGAAGCAGGCGGTGAGCAGGTAGCCGCCGGTGGGCGCTTCCCAGTCGAGCATCTCCCCGGCGCAGAACACGCCGGGCAGGGCCTTGAGCATCAGTTGCTCGTCCAGCGCCTCGAAGGTCACGCCGCCCGCACTGCTGATGGCTTCGTCCAGCGGGCGGGGGCGCACCACGGTCAGCGGCAACGCCTTGATCAATTGGGCAAGACGCTGCGGATCGGTGTAGTCGGCGGCTGTGGACAACTCACGCAACAGCCCGGCACGCACGCCGTCCAGCCCCAGGCGGCCGCGCAGATGATTGGCCATGGACTTGGAGCCGCGCGGCTGGGCAACGGCCTTGGCGACCTGCTCCAGGCTGCGGTTGGGTAGCAGGTCGAGGTGCACGGTGGCGCTGCCGGTTTGCTCGATACATTCACGAATCCCGGCGGACAGCGCATAGACCAGGCTGCCCTCGATGCCCCCAGCGGTGACCACGAACTCGCCCTGGCGCGGCGTGCCGCCTGCCAGTGCGAGCGCGACCGGCTTGACCGGTGCGCCGGCGAACTTGTCGCGGAAGAACTCGCTCCAGCCGGCCACCTCGAAGCCGCAGTTGGCCGGGCGCAGTGGCGAGATATCCACAGCGCGTTCGGCCAGCAGCGGCACCCAGGCGCCGTCCGAGCCCAGGCGCTGCCAGCTGCCGCCGCCAAGGGCCAGCACGGTGACGTCAGCACTCAGGCTGCGCCTGCCTTCCGGCCCGTCGATCAGCAGCGCGCCGTTGGCATCCCAGCCCAGCCAGCGGTGGCGGGTGTGGATAACCACGCCGGCTTCGCGCAGGCGCTTGAGCCAGGCACGCAGCAGCGGCGCAGCCTTCATGTCGGAGGGGAAGACCCGGCCGGAGGTACCGACGAAGGTCTCGATGCCCAGGCCGTGAATCCACGCGCACAGCGCCTGGTTGTCGAAGGCGTCGATCACTGGCGCGAGGGTCTGCGCGCGCTGGCCATAGCGCGAAAGGAAGGGAGCGCGCTCCTCGGAGTGGGTGATGTTCATGCCGCCGACGCCGGCCAGCAGGAATTTGCGTCCGACCGAGGGCATGGCATCGAACAGCTCCACGCGCACGCCGGCGCCGGCCAGTACTTCGGCCGCCATCAGGCCGGCGGGGCCGCCGCCGATGACGAGGGCGGTACGGGAGGCGAGCGGGCGGGGATCGGTCATGCAGAGGCCAGGCAAAGGAGTGCGGGGAAGGGCGCAATTCTAGCGCAGCGGCGCGGCACGCCGGTTGCTCATTTTCTGTCCAGCTCTCGCTAAGCGTGCAGGGGCGGGAGTGGCGGAAGCTTTCCCGCAGCTTATCCACAGGCTGCTCCACAGTGATGGTGGAAAACAGGCAAGACGTTGTGGGATTGCGCTGGCCGGAACCTTCGCGTCTGTCAGCCTGCTGTCGGCCTGGTGAGGGATTTCTGTTACCTCCTGGTCGGGGCTTCAGCCCTGGGGGCTTGCGAGAATTCTGACGGCCGATTGAGATTCCGCCGATGTTGGCACTTTTGTGAATCCATCAGCATGCCGGGCTCTTGCAACATCGGTCCGACTGCCAATGAAAGTTCGTGATTATCTTCGCTCCCATGAGGCCCACCTGTGGGTGGAGGGCAGCGACACCCGGGTTCGGGTGAACGGCCTCGACATCGTCGTCCGCAGCCTGCCCAGTGAGGAGATCCGCACTCTGCTCAACGAGGCGGTGGCCCACATGGTGGTGCGCCTGAACAAGAACCTGCAGGGTTCGAAACTGAAGTTCGAGCAACGGGTACTGGAGCTGCTGTCGATCCAGATCGCGCTGCACAACCTCTACGTGTTCACCAACTGGAGCCGCCTGCTGCCGCGCTACCTGCAGTACGCGGGGCCGTTGCGTGCCCAGGAGCTGCTGCAGCACCACGTGCCGGAGCAGGTGATGCGCTTCTGCGAGAAGCACTACCCGGCGGACTACCGGCAACGTGCCGCAGCCCTGCTGGCCTTCTCCGACCACGAGCTGGCGCGCTGGGAACAGCAGCGCCTGCCCTCGCGCATGGACACCAACAACTCGCGTTATCGGTCCAGCTGAAGGTCCGCTGCCACCCGTGCGGCGGCGTGGTGCAGGATGCCATGGCGCCGCGCCAGTGCGTGGCGGTCCTTGTCGTAGCCGCCGCCGATCACGCCCACCACCGGGATATCGCTGGCCAGGCAGCGGCGGATGACGTGCTCGTCGCGCGCGGCCAGCCCTGCATCGGTGAGCTGCAGGTAGCCCAGGGCGTCGTCCTTGTGCACGTCGACGCCGGCGTCGTAGAGCACGATGTCCGGTTGGTACAGCGGCAGCAGATAGTCCAGCGCCTCCTGCACCACCTTCAGGTATTCCGCGTCGCCCAGGTGCAGCGGCAGGGGAATGTCCCAGTCGCTCTGCGCCTTGCGCGCGGGGAAGTTCTTCTCGCAGTGCAAGGACACCGTCACCGCATCCGGCACGTTCTCCAGGATGCGCGCGGTGCCGTCGCCCTGGTGCACGTCGCAGTCGAAGATCAGCACGCGGTTGGCCTTGCCGCTTTCCAGCAGGTACAGGCTGATCACCGCCAGGTCATTGAAGATGCAGAAGCCCGAGGCGTGGTCGTGGTGCGCGTGATGCGTGCCGCCCGCCAGGTGGCAGGCCAGGCCGTGCTGCAACGCCATTTCGGCGCTCAAAAGCGAGCCGCCTACCGCGCGCACCGTGCGCCGCGCCAAGGCTTCAGTCCAGGGCAGACCGAGGCGGCGCAACTCCTCGCGGCTCATCGCGCCGCTGCAGTAGCGCTCGATGTAGTCGCGGTCGTGGGCCAGGGCGAGGACGTCCGGCGGGCAGAGTTCCGGGCGCAGCAATTGCGCGTCCTGCACCAGGCCGCTGTCCACCAGGTGGTCGCGCAGCAGGCGGAACTTTTCCATGGGGAAGCGATGGTTGTCCGGGAAGGGCGGACTGTAGTCGTCGTGGTAGACCAGGGGCAGCGGCATGGCGTCGGCGGATCGGGGATGTGCCGCACAGGGTACGTCGGCGCGATGCGCTGACGAAAGGGCCGGCATTGCGCCGGCCCTTTGGTTATCAGCAGTCGTTGGAAGCTGCCGCGGTGCGTTGCGAGCTGCGGCTGGTGGCCACCGAGACCGACCACAGGACGAAGCCGCCGATGGCCAGCAGGCTGCCGACCCAGCCCGGCGAGGTCCAGCCGTAGCCGGCCGCCAGGGCCAGGCCGCCGAGGTACGGGCCCAGGGCGTTGGCGAAGTTGAACGCCGAGTGATTGAGCGCCGCGGCCAGGCCCTGGGCGTCTTCGGCAACGTCCATCAGGCGGGTCTGCAGCACAGTGCCCAGGGCGCCGCCGAAGCCGACGAAGAACACGCAGATGGAGATGGCCCAGATGTTCCCCGCAGTGAACGGGAAGATCGCCAGCACCACCGCGCTCCACACCAGCAGCCCGCCGGCGGTGGGCATCACGGCGCGGTCGGCGAGCACCGGGATGAACAGGTTGCCCAGGGTCATGCCGATGCCGAACACCGCCATGATCAGCGGCACGATGCTTGGCGAGACGTGGGTCACCGCGCCGAGGATATCGGCCAGGTAGGTGTACACCGCGAACAGCCCGCCGAAGCCGATGGCGCCGATGCCCAGGGTCAGCCAGACCTGACCGCGCCTGAGCGCTCCCAGCTCGCGCAGCGGGCTGGAATCCGGCTCGGCCGGCGACAGCGGCGCGAGGACGCGTACGCAGATCATCGTCAGCACGCCCAGCGCGGCCACCAGCGCGAAGCTCCAGCGCCAGCCCACGGCCTGGCTCAGCCAGTTGGCCACCGGCACGCCGATGATGGTGGCGACGGTGAGGCCGAGGAACATCCGCCCGACTGCCACGGTGCGCCGGTGCGGCGGCACGATGGAGGCGGCGACCAGCGCGGCGATGCCGAAGTAGGCGCCATGGGGCAGGCCGCTGATGAAGCGGAACAGCAGCATCCAGTGGTAGGTCGGCGCCAGGGCGCTGAGGCCGTTGCCGACGGCGAACAGCGCCATCAGCAGCACCAGCAGGGTGCGTCGCGGCAGGCGTGCGCCGAGCACAGCCAGCAGCGGTGCGCCGACCACCACACCCAGGGCGTAGGCGCTGATCACATGGCCGGCGGTCGGGGCATCGATGCCCAGCGCCGGGGCGAAGTAGGGCAGCAGGCTCATGGTGGCGAATTCGGTGGTGCCGATGGCGAAGCCGCCGACAGCCAAAGCGAAAAGCACCAGGGCCGTACTGCGTTGCAGTCCGGTGGTGGAGGTCGTCATTGGGGTTCCTTGGTCTTTTTGAGGTGCGCCATGGCGGCGCGGCTGTCTGCGTGAGCACGGTCAAGGCAGTGACCGACAGCGAAGGTAGGAGAAAAATACCAGATGAAGGCGCCTCTGTGCTGAATCGATTGCGCCTTGTCTGACGGATTGCGTCCTACAGGCCCGTGGCCGGGTATCATGGTGACCTCTGCTGAGCCGCGATGATTCCCATGGATTTTCCCAGCCTGACCACCGAGCGCCTGCTGCTGCGGCCGTGGCGCCATGACGACCTGGTGCCCTTCGCCGCGCTCAACGCCGACGCCGAGGTGATGCGCCATTTCCCCGCCTGCATGAGCCGCGAGGACAGCGACCTGCTGGCCGCGCGCATCCTCAAGCACTTCGACGAGCAGGGCTTCGGCCAATGGGTCGTCGAGCGTCGTGAGGATGGTGCCTTCATCGGTGTGCTCGGCTTGCAGCGGGTGTCGTTCGACGCGCCGTTCACCCCGGCGGTGGAGATCGGTTGGCGCTTCAACACGGCGTATTGGCGGCAAGGCTATGCGCTGGAAGCGGCTCGCGCGGTGCTGGGGTTTGCCTTCGAGCAGTTGCAGCTGGAAGAGGTGGTCGCCTTCACCGTGCCGGCCAACCTGCCGTCCCAGGGACTGATGCAGCGTCTGGGCATGCAGCGTGATGAGGCCGGCGACTTCGAGCACCCGCGCCTGCCCGAGGGCCATGCACTGCGCCAGCATGTGCTCTACCGGATTGCGCGAGCATGACGCCGATCGAGGGCGTACGCGCCTTTCATGAGCTGAGCAGCCATCGCCCGGAGCGTTTCGCTCCCGGCCCCGGCCAGCTCGACTGGGCGACCCAGCCGGCCGCCTTTCGCCACTATGCCGGGGCGCGCTGCATCGAGCTGCTGCACCGGCCGCAGGAAGAGTCGCCGGGCTATGGCGAGGTGTTCGCCGGCCCACTCGATGCGCCCGCGCCGCTGAACCTCGCCAGCGTCTCGCAGCTGCTCTACGACAGCCTGGCGCTGTCCGCCTGGAAGGACGCTGGCGGCAGCCGCTGGGCGCTGCGCGTCAACCCGTCGAGCGGAAACCTGCACCCGACCGAGGCTTATCTGCTGCTGCCTGCCGGGGCTGTGGATAACCCTGCGCTGCTGGCGCACTACAGCGCCGACGAGCATGTGCTGGAGGTGCGTGCCGAGCTGCCCGCGCCGCTGGCCGAGCAACTGAAGGACGCGCTGCCCGCGGGCGGCTTCCTGCTGGCGCTGGCGAGCATTCCCTGGCGCGAGGCCTGGAAGTACGGCGAGCGCGCCTACCGCTACTGCAATCACGACCTCGGCCACGCGCTGGCCTGTCTCGGCATCGCCGCGGCGATCCAGGGCTGGGAAGTGCGCCTGCTGCGCGGTGTGGCCGAAGCGCAACTGGATACGCTGATCGGCCTCGACCGCGAAGGCTTCAGCGAGCACGAGTTCGCCGATGCGCTGCTGTGGATCGGCCCGGCACAGCCTGCTGAATTCCCTCTGCCGAACTCCCTGCTCAAGGGGCTCGCCGAGCTGCAGCTGGCCGGCACGCCCAATCGCCTGTCGCGGGACTATCGCCACTGGCCGGAGCTGGAGCGCGTGCATCAGCTGTGCCGCGCGCCCGCGTTGCCGGCCCGCGGCTGGTCCGCACCGAAAACCGAGGCTGTTGTGGATAACCCCGGCCTGCCGCTGCGACCGATCCTCCACCGGCGGCGCAGCGCGCAATCCATGGATGGTCGCAGCGGCATCCAGGCCGACCTGCTGTATGCCTGGCTGCGCCGCCTGATGCCGGAGCGCTCGCCCGTGCCCTTCGCCTGCACCGGCGAGCCGGCGCGTATCGACCTGCTGCTGTTCGTCCATCGCGTCCAGGGCCTGGAGCCGGGCCTGTACTGGCTCGGCCGCAGCGGCCGCGAGGCGGGCGGGCTGCGCGAGGATTACCTGTGGCAGCCGCTCGAGGAGAGCGGCGTGCCGCTGTATCGCCTGCTGTCCGGCGACGCGCGCGGGCTGTCGGCGTTCCTGTCCTGCGGGCAGGACATCGCCAGCGACGGCTGTGTCGCCTTCGCCATGCTCGCCGACCTCGACGCCGCGCTGACCGAGGGCGCCTGGACCTATCCGCRCCTGTACTGGGAAGCCGGCCAGGTCGGCCAGCTGCTCTACCTGGAAGCCGAAGCGGCGGGCCTCTCGGGCACCGGCATCGGCTGCTATTTCGATCCGGCGCTGGACGAATTGCTCGGCGGTGGTCCGGACTGCCCGGTCAGCCTCTATCATTTCACCATCGGCCGCGCGGTCTGGGATGAACGGCTCAGCAGCCTTCCCGCCTATCCGTCGCCACGCCGACTCCCACTTCAGCAAGACCGCAATTGAGGAAACAACGCGCATGACCCAGATCCTGGACAACCTGGTGGCTCTGCTGAGCCTGGAACAGATCGAAGAGAACCTGTTCCGCGGCACGAGCCAGGACCTCGGGTTCCGCCAGCTGTACGGCGGGCAGGTGCTCGGCCAGGCGCTGTCGGCGGCCAGCCAGACGGTGGAGCCGGAGCGCCACGTGCACTCGATGCACGGCTACTTCCTGCGCCCGGGCGATGCCAGCAAGCCGGTCGTCTACCAGGTCGACCGCGTGCGCGATGGCGGCACCTTCAGCACCCGCCGCGTCACCGCGATCCAGAAGGGCCAGCCGATCTTCGCCCTGAGCACCTCGTTCCAGACCGACGAGGGCGGCTTCGAGCACCAGATCGCCATGCCTGACGTGGTCGGCCCGGAGAACCTGCCCACTGATCAGGAGCTGAAGAAGCGCAGCGCCGAGCAGTTCCCCGAGCGCATCCGCGACAAGCTGCTCTACCCCAAGCCCATCGAAATCCGCCCGGTCACCGAGAACGACCCGTACGACCCGGAGGTCGGCGAGCCGATCAAGTACCTCTGGCTGCGCGCCGACGGCAAGCTGCCGGACATCCCGGCGCTGCACAAGTACATCCTTGCCTACGCCTCGGACTTCGGTTTCCTCACCACCTCGCTGCTGCCCCACGGCCGCTCGGTGTGGCAGAAGGACATGCAGGTCGCCACCATCGACCATTCCGTGTGGTTCCACCGCGACCTGCGCGCGGACGAGTGGCTGCTCTACGCCATCGACAGCCCCTGGGCCGGCAACGGCCGCGGCTTCGTGCGCGGCAGCATCTTCAACCGTGACGGCCAGCTGGTCGCCTCCTCGACCCAGGAGGGCCTGATCCGCCACCGCGAGGACTGGGCATGACGCTGGACATGACGTTGGGTGAAGTGCGCCACTGGGTGTTCGACATGGACGGCACCCTGACCCTGGCGGTGCACGACTTCCCGGCGATCAAGCGGGCCCTTGGGATTCCCCAGGAGCACGACATCCTCACCCATCTGGCCGCATTGCCGGAGGACGAGGCGGCGGCCAAGCATGCCTGGCTGCTGGAGCACGAGCGCGAGCTGGCGGTGGCTTCCAGGGCCGCGCCGGGTGCGGTGGAACTGGTGCGCGCGCTGCATGGCGCCGGCTACCGCCTGGGCATTCTCACCCGCAATGCCCACGAGCTGGCGCTGATCACGCTGGCGGCCATCGGCATCGGTGACTGCTTCCTCACCGAGGATGTCCTCGGCCGTGGCGAGGCCGATCCCAAGCCCAGCCCGGACGGCCTGCTGCGCCTCGCCGCGCGCTGGGAAGTGGAGCCGCAGCGGATGCTGATGGTCGGCGACTACCGCTTCGACCTCGACTGTGCCCGTGCTGCGGGCGCGCACAGTGCGCTGGTGAACCTCGCGGAGAACCCCTGGCCGGAGCTGACCGACTGGCACGCGCAGGACTGCGCGGAGCTGGGGCGGATGGCGGGGGTTCTGGGCTGAGTCCATTCCCACACCGATGACCGGGTGGGCGTAGGGCGCAAAACGCGCCAGCGTTATCCGCCCTACGTTACTCCCTTGCCGTGCTTGCTCGCGAACAGCCACCGGTGCCGCTCCTACGGGTGCAGGGAGCCTCGAATGTAGGATGGGTGGAGCCTAGGCGATACCCATGCGGTTGGTGCAGTGAGCGATGGGTATCGCTTCGCTCCACGCCATCCTACAAAAGTCCCTCGCCTTACAGCTCCGGCGTCCAGGTCACCGCCAGCAGCGCGGTGCGGCCCGGTTCGCGGTAGGGTCGGGCTTCGCCGAAGTAGTCGCTGGGGCTGGTCGGGCGCAGGTAGTCGCCCAGGGTGTAGTTGCGGTCCAGGGCGTTATCCAGCTTCAGGTCGAAGCGAATCTCGTTGCTGGCCAGCCAGCTGGTGCGCAGGTCGAGCACGCCGTAGCCGGACAGCTCGCGGGTGTTGGCTGCGTCGTCGTAGCGCTGGCTGACTGCGCGCCAGGTGCCGCCGACGCCGAAGGCGCCGAACTGGCGATCCAGGTCCAGGCTCAGGGTGCGGCGCGCGCGGTACGGCAGGGTGTGGCCGGTGTCGCGGTCGCGCGGGTCGATCAGACTCAGGCCGAGGGCGGCCTGCCAGCCCAGCACTTCGCGGGCGACGCTGGCCTCGAAGCCGTCGATGCGCGCCTTGTTGATGTTCTCCGGCTGATTGCTGTTGCTGTCCCAGGCAATCATGTCGTCGATCTCGGTGCGGTACAGCGAGGCTTCCAGATGCGTGCCGGAGAAGTCGCCGCGCCACTGCAGCTCGTAGGTCTTCGAGGTCTCGGCCTTGAGGTCCGGGTTGCTCGCGCCTGGGTAGTAGAGGTCGCTGAAGGTCGGCGCGCGGAAGCCTTCGCCGTAGCTGGCGATCCAGGTCTGATTGTCGCCCACCGGCAGGCTGAAGGCGGCGTTCCAGCTGTTCTGGCTGCCGTAGGCCTGGTTGTTGTCGTGGCGGATGCCCAGTTCGGTGCCGAAGCTCTCGCCCTTGAAACTGTGCTGGGCGAAGAAGGCACGGTTGCTGCGCTGGTCTTCGGCGAAGGCGGTGCTGCCGTCGACCTTGTCTTCGTACCAGTCCGCGCCCAGGGCCAACTGGTTGGCTTCGTCCAGTTGCAGGCGGTTGATCCAGCTCGCCGAGTGGCGGGTGGTTTCCAGGGTGCCGTTGTTCCAGCTGTCGGCGGCGCCCACGGCCTTGTTGCGGTCGAAGCTGCGGCCCAGCTCCAGGCGGCTGTTCCACATCCGGGTGATCTGGCCGTCGAGGTAGGCGCTGTAGCTACTGACGCGGAACTGGTCCTGGGGCGAGCCCGGTTCGAAGTTGTAGGCGTCGTCGTATTCGTTCTTGCCGCGCTGGTCGTTGAGGTTCAGGCCGGCTTTCCAGTCCTCGCTGAAGCGATGATCCAGGTTCAGGTGCACGGCCTTGTTGCGCTGGGCGTCGTGGTCGTTGTCGGCGCCGACGTTGTCGCTGGTGCGGTCCCAGCCCTGGCTTTCGTCGAGGCTGCCGCCGAGGTTGTAGCGGGTCTGCTCATTGCCGCCGGAGAGGCTCAGGCTGCGCTCGAAGGTGCCGTGGCTGCCGGCGGCCAGGCGCACTTCCGGGTGCAGGCCGGCTTCGCCGCGGCGGGTGAAGATCTGGATGACGCCACCAATGGCGTCCGCGCCGTACAACGCGGAGCGCGGGCCACGGGTCACTTCGACGCGCTCGATGCTGTCGATGCTCAGGTAGTCCAGGCGGGCGATGCCGCTGCTGGCCGAGGCGACGCGCTGGCCGTCCACCAGCACCAGGGTCTGCGCGGTACTGGCGCCGCGCACGGAGTAGGAGACCACGCCGCCGGAGCTGCCCATCTGCACGCCGGGCACGCGGGCGAGCAGGGCAGGCACGCTGCGCACTTGCAGGCGTTCGATGTCGGCGCGGGTGAACACGCTGTTGGCCGAGGTGGCATCGGCGCGCGGCTGGGCCTGGCGGGCGGAGGTGATCACCTGGTCGGAAAGCTTGTAGATGTCGCCAGCGGCGAAAGCCATGCCGGGCAGCAGGCTGGTGGCCAGGGCGAGTCGGGTCAGTTTCATGGAGCGTCCTCAAAAGCGGTCGGATGACTTTCGAGGAGGGCGTGACAAGGGCGGCAGGCCGCACTTGACGGTGCGGCCCTCCGCAACACCTGTCGGGGCGTGTCGAGGGCGGTCTCCGGGCTGCCGACGTCACATCGCCGCCTTCCCGCGTAAGCAGTGGCGGATGGCGATGCTGCACTCCCTTAGGGAGCGCGTCGGTTACCGTTGCGGGGGCAGCGCAGGTCTTTCACCTGCTTCCCGTTACCTCGAACGAAAACGGGCGCACCTTAGTCGGTGCGCCCGTCACTGGCAATACTCCCGGTGGGAGATGCGCCGATCGGTCTCAGCGTTGGCTGAGGGCCTCCAGGCGCGCCGTCACCGAAGCTTCGATGCCGGCAGCGTCAAGACCGCACTCCGCGAGCATCTGCGCCGGTTTGGCGTGCTCGACGTAATGGTCTGGCAGGCCCAGGTGCAGGATCGGCTGCTGGAGGTTCTCGCGGGCGAGGAATTCGCTGACGGCGGCGCCGGCGCCACCCATCACCGAGTTCTCCTCGATGGTCACCAGCAGCTCGTGGCTGGCGGCCAGCTGGCGCACCAGCTCTTCGTCCAGCGGCTTGACGAAGCGCATGTCGGCGACGGTTGCGTCGAACTGCTCGGCCACCTTCAGCGCTTCGGCCAGTTGCACGCCGAACACCAGGAAGGCGACCTTGCCGGCCTTGCCTTCGCGGCGCAGCACGCCCTTGCCGATCTCGACCGGTTCCAGCGCCGCCTCGATGGGCGCGTTGGGGCCGGTGCCGCGCGGGTAGCGTACTGCCGCCGGGCCTTCGAAGTGATGGCCGGTGGTGAGCAGCTTGCGCAGTTCGTTCTCGTCGCTGGGGGTCATCACCAGCATGCCGGGGATGCAGCGCAGGTAGGAGAGGTCGAAGCTGCCGGCGTGGGTCGGGCCGTCTTCGCCAACGAGACCAGCGCGGTCGATGGCGAACAGCACGTCGAGGTTCTGCACCGCGACGTCATGCACCAGCTGGTCGTAGCCGCGCTGCAGGAAGGTGGAGTAGATCGCCACCACCGGCTTGGCGCCGTCACAGGCCATGCCGGCCGCCAGGGTCACGGCGTGCTGTTCGGCGATGGCAACGTCGAAGTAGCGCTCCGGGAACTTGTCGGCGAAGGCGACCAGATCGGAGCCTTCCTTCATCGCCGGGGTGATGCCGACCAGGCGCGGGTCCTGGGCGGCCATGTCGCACAGCCACTGGCCGAACACGCTGGAGTACTTCGGCCCGCCGGCCTTCTTCGGCGCGGTGTGGGCGGCGGCGCCCTCGGGTTCGAGCTTGGTGATGGCGTGGTAGCCGATCGGGTCGATCTCGGCCGGGCCGAAGCCCTTGCCCTTCTTGGTCACCACGTGGAGGAACTGCGGGCCCTTGAGGTCACGCATGTTGCGCAGGGTGGCGATCAGGGTCGGCAGGTCGTGGCCGTCGATGGGGCCGATGTAGTTCCAGCCCAGCTCCTCGAAGAGCGTGCCGGGGACCAGCATGCCCTTGGCGTATTCCTCGGTGCGGCGGGCGATCTCCCAGGCGCCGGGCAGGCGCGAGAGCACCTTCTTGCTGCCTTCGCGCATGCTGCTGTAGGTGCGGCTGGAGAGGATCTTGGCCAGGTAGTTGGACAGGCCGCCGACGTTGTTCGAAATCGACATGTCGTTGTCGTTGAGGATCACCAGCATGTCGGCCTTGACCTCCGACGCGTGGTTGAGCGCCTCGAAGGCCATGCCGGCGGTCAGTGCACCGTCGCCGATCACTGCCACCGACTTGCGCCCCGAGCCCTGCATGCGCGCGGCGATGGCCATGCCCAGTGCAGCGCTGATGGAGGTGCTGGAATGACCGACGCCGAAGGTGTCGTACTCGCTCTCGGAGCGGCGCGGGAAGGCGGCCAGGCCGTCCTTCTGGCGCAGGCTGCCCATGCGCTCGCGGCGACCGGTGAGGATCTTGTGCGGGTAGGCCTGGTGGCCGACGTCCCACACCAGTCGGTCGTCCGGGGTGTCGAAGACGTAGTGCAGGGCAATCGTCAGTTCGATGACGCCCAGGCCCGCGCCGAAGTGGCCGCCGGTCTGGCCGACGCTGTACAGCAGGTACTGGCGCAGTTCGTCAGCGAGGGTCAGCAGCTCCGCTTCGCCCAGGCGACGCAGCTCGACCGGCGTGCTGGCGCGATCGAGCAGGGGCGTGGCAGGGCGCGCGCGGGGAATCTCGTGAAACGTCGTGGGCATCAGGCTGATCGTTATGAGAAGGCAAAGATGCGGAAGTTTACCTGATGCGCTGAAATGGCCCAAGCAACGTGGGGCCAATCCTTCGGACGACCGGATGGTCGGGATGTGGTCGTCAGGCTGTGCCGAAATCGTCGTCGCTGCCGGCGATTGCGCGCAAGCGGGGCCAGGCGCGAGACTCCATGGTAGACCGATCACCGACCGGCGGCGGTTTGCCGCAGGCTTTTGTTGCAATCTGAGGAGGATGGCGTGGCCCGACTGAGCCTGGATGAACTGCGCGAACTGTCGGTGGCGATCCTGCGCCACAACGGCTTCAGCGAACCCCACGTGCAGGCGGTGACCGACACCGTGCTGGCTGGCGAGCGCGATGGTTGCACCTCTCACGGAGTCTGGCGGCTACTGGGCTGCATCCACACCGTGCGCGCCGGCAAGGTGGTGGCCGATGCCGTGCCGGAGCTGTCCGAGCCCGCGCCGGCGATTGTACGGGTGGATGCCAAGGGCAGCTTCTCGCAGTGTGCCTTCGACCTGGGCCTGCCGAAACTGGCGGAGAAGGCCCGCAGCCAGGGGTTGGCGGCGCTGGCGATCAACCATTGCGTGCATTTCTCGGCGCTGTGGGTGGAGATCGAGCGGATCACCGCCCAGGGCCTGGTGGCGCTGGCGGTTACCCCGGCCCAGGCCTATGTGGCGCCGGCTGGCGGGACGCGACCACTGTTCGGCACCAACCCCATCGCCTTCGGCTGGCCGCGTGGCGAGAACGATCCTTATGTCTTCGATTTCGCCACCACCGTCGTGGCGCGCGGGGAAATCCAGCTGCACGAGCGCGAGGGCAAGGCGATCCCGCTGGGCTGGGGCATCGACGCCCAGGGCAACCCCAGCACCGACCCGAGCGCGGTGCTCGATGGTGCCATGCTGACTTTCGGCGGGCACAAGGGCTCGGCGCTGGCGACCATGGTCGAGCTGATTGCCGGCCCGCTGATCGGCGACCTGACCAGCGCCGAATCCACGGTGTTCGACGAGGGCACCAAGTCCTCGCCACACCATGGCGAGTTGCTGATCGCGCTGGACCCGGCACGCTTCCTCGGCGCCGACGCTGCGCAGCACCTGGCGCGGGCGGAGCAGCTATTCGAATCCATCGTCGACATGGGCGCGCGCTTGCCGTCCCAGCGGCGCTTCGCGGCGCGAAAGCGCAGCCTCGCCGAGGGCGTGGAGATCAGCGATTCGCTGTATGCCGATTTGCGCAAGCTGCTGGAATAACGCGACGCCCTTGTAGGAGCGAGGGGGACGCCATCGTTATTGCTCGCGAACAGCTTTGCTCCATTGCTTGCTTGGTTCGCGAGCAAGCTCGCTCCTACGAAGAGCACGGCTCGGCGGATAACGCTGGCGCGTTATGCGCCCTACCAAAGCGTGGAACGGCGCGGCGATTGTAGGAGCGGATTTATCCGCGATGGTTTCCGGCGCGATGCGAACCTATCGCGGACAGAGTCCGCTCGTACGCAAAACCCACCACCTGGGTATAAAAAAGCCCCGGCACGAAGCCGGGGCTGAGCATCGGCGCGGACTGGCCGACAGTTCACTCCCGCGCCGACGAACCCTCAGCGAGTCACCGCACCACGCGTCGTCTCGCCATCCACCAGCCGTGCGATACCCAGCGGGTTGGCGTCCTTCAGCGCGTCGGGCAGCAGCGCGTCGGGGTAGTTCTGGTAGCACACCGGGCGCAGGAAGCGGTCGATGGCCAGGCTGCCGACCGAGGTGCCGCGCGCGTCGGAGGTCGCCGGATAGGGGCCGCCGTGGACCATGGCATCGCAGACTTCCACGCCGGTCGGGTAGCCGTTGATCAGCAGGCGCCCGGCCTTGCGCTCCAGCACCGGTACCAGCGCGGCGAAGCGTGACAGGTCCTCGGCTTCGGCGATCAGCGTGGCGGTGAGCTGGCCGTGCAGGCCGTCCAGCGCGCGGCGCAGTTCAGCCTCATCGGCCACCTCGACGACGATGGTGGTCGGACCGAAGACCTCTTCCTGCAACAGTTCCTCACCCTGGAGCAGCAATTCGGCCTTGGCCTGGAACAGTTGCGGCAGCGCTTGCTTGCCCTCCTGCGGCTGGCCGGCGAGGTGGCGCACGGCGGGGTGGGTGAGCAGGCGGGCGATGCCTTTTTCGTAGCTCTTCAGGGTGCCGGCGTTGAGCATGGTCTGCGCCGGGCGCTGGCCGATCTCGGCGATCAGGTTGGCGACGAACAGGCTGAACGCCGGCGAGGCGATGCCGATCACCAGGCCGGGGTTGGTGCAGAACTGGCCGCAACCCATGACCACCGAGTCGATCAGCTCACGGGCGATTTTCTCGCCGCGGGTTTCCAGGGCGGCGGGTAGCACCAGGACCGGGTTGATGCTGCTCATCTCGGCGAATACCGGGATCGGCTGCGGGCGTGCGGCAGCCAGATCGCACAGCGCGCGGCCGCCCTTGAGCGAACCGGTGAAGCCGACTGCCTGGATCGCCGGGTGCTTCACCAGCGGCTCGCCGACGCCGGCGCCGTAGATCATGTTGAACACGCCAGCCGGCATGCCGGTGGACTCGGCTGCGCGGGTGATTGCCTCGCCGACGAATTCGGCGGTGGCCATGTGGCCGCTGTGGGCCTTCACCACCACCGGGCAACCGGCGGCCAGTGCGGCGGCGGTATCGCCACCGGCGGTGGAGAAGGCCAGCGGGAAGTTGCTGGCGCCGAACACCGCCACCGGGCCGACGCCGGTGCGGTACTGGCGTAGATCCGGACGTGGCAGCGGCTGGCGCTCGGGCAGCGCGCTGTCGATACGCGCACCGAGGAAGTCGCCGCGGCGCAGGACCTTGGCGAACAGGCGCATCTGATTGGCGGTGCGGCCACGTTCGCCCTGGATGCGTGCGGCGGGCAGCGCGGTCTCGCGGCAGACGGTAGCGATGAAGTCGTCGCCGAGGCTTTCGAGTTCGCTGGCGATGGCGTCGAGGAACTGCGCGCGGCGTTCCGGCGACAGGGCGTTGTAGGCCGGGAACGCGGCTTCGGCGGCGCGGGCGGCGGCGTCGACTTCGGCCTCGGTGGCCTGGAGGAATTCCCGGGGCAGGGCTTCGCCAGTGCTGGCGTCGAGGCTCTGCAGGCGGACAGTGCCGGCGCCGATGCGCTGGCCGGCGATGAAGTTGTGGGCGGTCATGGGCGGGCTCTCTGGTGCTGGATTTCGGTGCGGCGAAGAGCCCCTCTCCCCAGCCCTCTCCCTGAAGGGAGAGGGAGTGTCCGAGTGGCTCGGGCGGTCGTGCTCTCCTTCGGGGATGGCATCAGGAAGAGTACGCGTTGCCTCTTCACGCCGAACCAGTCCCCTCTCCCTTCAGGGAGAGGGTTAGGGAGAGGGAACCGAACATGCCGGGGAACCATGATGCGTCCCCGCGCACGGTCGTTCGCTCTTCTCACTGGCTGCGACTCAGAGCCCCACATCCGGCAGCTTCGGCCGATTGGCCAGTGCCTTGGCCATGATCGTCYCCACATGCTCGCGATCAGCGCCCTGCAGCGCCAGGCGCGGCGGGCGGGTGAGGGCGGTGCCGCGGCCGGCGATCTCCTCGCAGAGCTTGATGCACTGCACCAGGTCCGGACGGGCGTCGAGGTGGAGGATCGGCATCAGCCATTCGTAGATCGGCATGGCCTCTTCATAACGGCCGGCCTTGCACAGGCGGAAGATGGTCTCGCCTTCCTGCGGGAAGACGTTGGACATGCCGGAGATCCAGCCCTCGGCACCCACCGCGATGCTCTCCAGAACCACGTCGTCGAGGCCGGCGAAGAGGATGAAGCGGTTGCCCACTTCATTGCGTACGTCGATGAAGCGGCGGGTGTCGCCGGAGCTGTCCTTGAAGCAGACGATGTTCTCGCAGTCGGCCAGGGAGATGAGGATGTCCGGGGTGACGTCGTTTTTATAGATCGGCGGGTTGTTGTAGACCATCACCGGCAGGTCGGTGCTGGTGGCCACGCTGCGGAAGTGCGCGGCGGTCTCGTGGGGCTTGGAGGAGTAGACCAGCGCGGGCATCACCATGATGCCGTCGACGCCGACCTTCTGCACCGCCTTGGCCACCTGGGAGGCGCCGTGGCTGGTGAACTCGGCGATACCGCAGATCACCGGCACACGGCCGCCGGAAGCGTCCTTGGCGACCTCGGTGACGGCCATCTTTTCCTCGATGGACAGCGAGGTGTTCTCACCGACGCTGCCGCACACCACCAGGCCCGAGACGCCGTCGCGCACCAGGTTGGAGATCACCTTGTGGGTGGCTTCCAGGTTGACCGAGAAATCGGCGTTGAACTGAGTGGTCACCGCGGGGAACACGCCACTCCAATTGACCTTCTTGCTCATGTTTGTCTCCAATTGTCGTATTTCGTATACGAAACGTCTGAAGGAAATCCCACAGCATTTCGTCGTCGGGTGCCGCTACGCGGCGAATCAGGGTTGAAAGGGGGAAATCAGTAGCCGTTCGGCCAGGTGTCCGAGAGCCGGTAGCCTTCCGGCCACGGGTCGGACGGGTCGAGCAGGTGCTGGTGGGTGCCGGTGATCCAGGCACGGCCGGATATGCACGGGTGGATTGCCGGTTTGCCGGCGACGCTGGTGAGGCCGTCGATGCGGCAGTGGAACTTGGAATCGATGATCGAGTGGCCGACGAAGCGCTCGCCGTCCTTCAGCTGGCCCTTGGCATGCAGCACCGCCATGCGCGCCGAGCAACCGGTGCCGCAGGGCGAGCGGTCGATCTTGCCGGGGCGGATGACCACTGCGTTGCGGCCGTGCAGTACGCCGTCGACGCGCTCCACCGGAGCGGTCAGCTGGCAGAAAGAGATGTGCGCCCAGTCGTGGTTTTCCGGGTGCTGGAAGCCCAGCTGCTGGTTCGCCGCCTGGGTGATCTTCAGGCCGGTGGCGACCAGGTCGGCGGCCTCCGAGGCGTGCAGGGTGAAGCCCAGCGAATGAGCATCGGTCAGCACGAAGCTGTCGCCGCCGTAAGCGGTATCCACCTGCAGCGAGCCCAGGCCTTCCACTTCGATCCAGGCGTCGAGCTTGTCGGCGAAGGAGGGCAGGTTGCGTACTTCCACGCGCTGCACCTTGCCGTCCTTGCAGTCGGCCACGGCCTCGATCAGCCCGCCGGGAGCTTCCAGGGTCAGGCGCGTCTGCGGTTCCTGCATCGGCAGGATGCCGCTGTCGAGCAGCACGGTGCTGACGCACAGCGAATTGGAGCCGGACATCGGCGGCACGTCGGCCGGCTCCATGATGATCCAGGCCATCTGCGCCCGCGGGTCCTTTGGCGGCACCAGCAGGTTCACGTGGCGGAACACGCCGCCGCGCGGTTCGTTGAGGACGAAGTTGCGCAGCACGTTGTCGCTGGCGATGAAGCGCGACTGCGCCCACACGGTGTCGCC
Organism: Pseudomonas sp. CAN1; assembly: GCF_030462585.1. Lineage (GTDB taxonomy): Bacteria > Pseudomonadota > Gammaproteobacteria > Pseudomonadales > Pseudomonadaceae > Pseudomonas. The sequence goes on from NZ_JASMRU010000003.1 coordinate 192,630, forward strand.
CGGCGGCGGGGCGACGCCGCCGACGATGACATCGCCGACCTCGCCCTCGGCATGGCAGCTGACCACGTGGATGATCTTGCTCGAACGCATGTCTGTCTCCTGTGCGAATGGGCCAATAGGCGCGCGGTCAGTTCACCGAGCGAAGGAACTCCGCCGTCTCCGCCCGCTGCGGATTGACAATCACCTGGTCCGGCGTGCCGATCTCGTGCACCAGCCCGTCGCGGAAGAACGCCACGCGGTCGGATACGTCGCGGGCAAAGCGGATTTCGTGGGTCACCAGGACCATGGTCATGCCCTCTTCGGCGAGCAGGCGCATGGTGTCGAGCACCTCGCCCACCAACTGCGGGTCGAGCGCCGAGGTGGCTTCGTCGAACAGCATGTAATCCGGCGACATGGCCAGCGCGCGGGCGATCGCCATGCGCTGCTGTTGCCCGCCGGAGAGCTTCTGCGGGAACACCTTGAGCTTGTCGCCCAGGCCGACGTGCTTGAGCTGCTTCACCGCCATCGCCTCGGCCTCTTCCTTGGACAGGCCGAGCACCTTGCGCGGGGCGAGCATGACGTTCTCCAGCACGGTGAGGTGCGGGAAGGCGTTCCACTGCTGGAAGACGATGCCGATCTTCTGCCGCAGCTTGTTCAGGTCGGTGGTCTTGGCGTGGACCTCGATACCGTCGACGCGGATCTTGCCGCGCTGAATCGGCTCCAGGCCGTTGATGCACATCAGCAGGGTGGACTTGCCCGAACCCGAGCCGCCGATGATCGAGACCACTTCGCCTTTCTTCACGGTCAGGCTCACGCCCTTGACCACTTCCAGGTCGCCGTAGGCTTTGTGCACGTTGTCGATTTCAATCATTTTCCTGCCACCTTTTTTCCAGCCGGGCACCGAGGCGCGCCACGACCCAACTCATGAGGTAATAGATGACCCCGGCGACGCACAGCACCAGCAGGGGTTCCTGGATGCGCGTCACGATGGTCTGCGAGGCGCGGAGCAGTTCGACGATGCCGATCCACATGACCAGCGCGGTGTCCTTCATCACCCCCAGCACCAGGTTCAGCCAGCCGGGGAAGGCCACCCGCGCGGCCAGCGGCAGCACGATGTAGCGCAGGTCCTGCCAGTAGGTCAGACCCAGCGAGCGGCTCGCCCGCCGGATGCTCGGACCGACGGCGAGGATGCCGCTGCGGATGATCTCGGTGCAGAACGCCGCTGCGTACACGCCCAGTACCAGGCAGCCGACGGTGAAGGCGCTCCAGTTCAGGCCGACGATGCTCTTCAGCGAGTTGAACAGCACGAACTGGATCAGCAGCGGCACGCTGCGGAAGATGTCGAGGAACCAGCCGACCGGCATCGTGGCCCGTGGCAGGGCGGCGCGCAGCCAGCCCAGCACGATGCCGGCGAGGGTGCCGATGAGCATGGCGCCGACGGTCAGCTTGACGGTGACCCAGGCCCCTTGCAGCAGGAACATCAGGTCGTTGACGGTGAAGCTCGTGGAAAACATGCGCGCTTCTCCTAGTAGCGGAACAGTCGCCAGCTCAACAGGCGGGCGACCGCCACGATGACCTTGGCGATGATGTAATAGAGCACCGCGGCCAGGGCGAAGTACTCGAAGGTGCGGAAGGTGCGCACGTTGAAGTCCTGGGTCACGCCGGTGAGGTCGTTGTTCAGGCCCACCACCACGCCCAGCGAGGTCATCAGCACCGCCCAGACCATCTGGTTCGTCAACGGGTAATAGACGATGCGCAGCAGCTGCGGAACGATGATCATCCGGTACGCCTGGAAGGCGCTCATGCCCAGCGAGCGCGCGGCGCGCATCTGGGTGTCCGGCACGGCCTTGAGGCCGCCACGGAAGTTCTCCGCGAGGTAGCCGGCGTTGTTGAAGGTGATCCCCGCCAGCAGCGCCACCCAGGAGCTGACGTGCAGGCCGAAGGAGCCCAGGCCGAAGTAGAGGATGTAGATCTGGAACAGCGACGGGGTGTTGCGCGCAATCGACACCCAGGTGTCGGCGAAGCCCTTGAGCAGCGGGTTCTTCATCTGCCGCATGACGGTCAGCAGCAGCGCGATCAGCACGCCGAGGATCATCGACAGCGCGGCTGTCTCCAGGGTGACCCAGGCGCCGCCGAGCATGTCCGGCAGGGCCTTGAACGCGGAACGCCAGTGGAAGCTGTAGTTGAACATCAGCGTACCCCCTCGCTCAGCCAGTGCGGCACGCCGCCGTCACCGCGCCCGCTGCAGGCCGCCTCGACGCACGCAGCCAGGCTGCCGAAATGCACCTGGCGCCCGGCCAGGCCCGGACCGTAGTGGGCGTACTTCGCCGAGTTGGTCATCAGCGTGGTGCAGGCCGGCGGGATCACCGGCTCGCCGATCATGCACCAGCAGGTGTCGTTGAGCAGTTGCGCGCCGAAGTCTTCCAGCACCTTCACGTCACCGGCGGCACGGGCCTTTTCCTGTACGGCGCGGCCGAGGGCGATGACCAGCGCGACGCCTGGATGCTTGCGGCGCCCGGCGACGAGTTTCGCCAGGTCCGCGCATTCGCTGGCGGAGAAGTGCGGGTTGCCCAGCGACACCAGTTGCACGGTCGGCTCGCTGGCGTGGTCCAACTCACGCCAGGAGGCGATCAGGTCCGCCGGGGTGACGCGCAGGTGTTGCAGCGGCGCCTTGTTACCCAGGGCGGTGGTGGCGTCCGGCGCCTCCGGAGTGACGCCGGCAATGTGGAACATCGGTGCGGCGGAAGTGGTGGCGAAGGCTGCGCCGAAGGCTTTCAACGCGTCGCTGTCCGGGGCCAGCGACTGCAGGCCGTCGACCACCGGGATACGCGAGCCGCACAGCTCGCCGATGTGATAGCCGAGCAGCGGGAAGATCGATTCGTCGTGGGCGGCCGGCAGCTCGACATCGATCCGCAGCGTGGCCAGCCGGCCCTCGTCGCGGTGGCTGCCGACGTTTGGCGCGCGGCCGGTGAGGGCGATGCAGATGTCGAGGTAATCCGGGTATTTCAGGGTCCGCGCGCCGAGTACGCTGTTGGCGTACACCACGGCGTTGGACTCGGCCCAGACCACCTGTTCGCCGAGGCTCGGCTTGCTGTCCAGCAGGTAGGGCGCGCAGGTGTAACTCATCTGTGCGCCCATCTCCATGTAGGCATCGCCCAGCGCGGCGGCGGGTTCGCCGAAGGCCTTGTCGACGCCCAGCTCGCGCCAGCGGCGATGGTCCACGGAGATGGAATTGAGGGTGGTCGGCACCTTCACCTTGCCGCCCCAGTCCGCCAGCTGGCGGGCGAAGCGCAGGCTCGCGGGGCCGGTATAGATGCAGCCGTCGATGTGCGCCTGGGCGACATCGAGCAGATCCTTCGCGCCTTGCAGCGCGGCCATGCGCAGGACGATCTGCATGGCGGCCTGGGCGGCCTTGCCGTGCTTGCCGTCGAGCAAATCATGGTCGCCGGCATTCAATGCCAGGCCTGCCGGCAGCGGGCCGGCGTCGCTGGCCATCACGCCCTGCCAGCCATCGGCAGGGCGCTCGGCGGTGAGTGTTACCTGACCGTCTTCGATACGGGCCCAGCCGCCCGCGGACAACTGCTCGAAGCCCTCGCTACCCAGGCACAGCACCGGGATGGAGCGGCCGAACAGCGCCTGCGCCACCAGTACACCGAGGGTAAGGATTTCATCCGGCTCGGCCAGCAGCAGGGCTGCCGGCGCGTGGCCGTTGAGCAGTATTTCCAGCATCACGCTGCTGCCGGTGCAGGAGCCGCGTCCGCTGGGAATCGCCAGCACCCGGCCGGGCAGGAAGCTGCCCGACAGCGGATGGTGGCGGTCGATGACCTCGCCCGTGAAAGGCTCGACGCCTCCCCAGAAGCTCAGCCCGGTGTCGGCATGGAGTAGCGCCCCTTCGGCGCTACCCCCCATCAGGACCCGCCCTGTAAGGCGTGAGTCCCGCACCCTTGAAGCCTGCATCGAAGACATGTCGCACCCGCTGTCAGTAGTACACGTGGGGAACGGTGAGATCGACCGGGGCGCCGCCGACCCACTTCTCGTACAGCTCGGCGTAGCGGCCGGTACGGACCTGCTGGTTGACGAAGAGGTTGAGGTAATGGATCAGGCCGTACTCGTTGCGCGCGGCGGCCAGCGACACGTAGTCGATCACGTAGGGCGCGTTACCGACGACCTTCAGGCCCTTGTACTTGCCGGACTTGAGGGTGGAGGCGGCGACGGTGTTGGTCACCACGGTAGCGTCGATGTGGCCCTGGGCGACGGCGAGGATGGTGTCGTTCTGGCTCTGGTAGGCGCGGAAGCTGCCCTTGCCGGCCCACTTCTTCACGTCCTTCTCCAGGGCAATGGCTTCATAGGTGCCGCTGGTGTTGCCCACCGGGCGGTCCTTGAGGTCGTCGTACTTGGTGATGCCGGTGTCGTCGCGGGTCAGCACCACCATCTGGAAGGCGAAGTAGGGGATGGTCATGGCGACCGTCTTGGCGCGCTCCAGGGTGTCGGAGGTGGAGGCGACGATCACGTCGGCGCGGCCGGAGACCAGCGCAGGGATACGATCCGGGAAGGGCGTCTCGACGACTTCGGCGGTGACGCCCAGCACTTTCGCTAGGTCGTTGCAGTAGTCCACGTCGAAGCCGACCGGGTTGTTCTGCGCATCGCGCGAGCCCATCGGCGGGAAGTCCAGGGTTACGGCGCAGCGCAGCTTGCCGGACTCGATGATGTCGTCGAGCTTGTCGGCCTGGGCCTGGCCGACGAGGAACACAGCGGTGAGGGCTAGCGCAATTCGGGAGAATTTCATGAGGGCCTCTCTGAGTCAGTGTTGTGCAGCAGTTTTTGTATTATGGATTTCGTATACGATATTTTTCAGAGCAAGGCATGTGCCAGAAACCACTCGGGCGTGACCCATGGGTCGCAGCGCCCGGTGTTCGGGGGATTGGTTACTGGGAGCCTTCCGAATTAACTGTAGGCGGGTTCTGCGCGCTGTTACCAAATGAAGCAGGAATGCGTTTCGTTGCCCCTTATGGGAGCACTCGGCGGGACAGCGCTCCTGCAGGGAGCACCGGTGGGGTCTGGTCGCGGACTGTAACTTCGCGTAGGAGCGGATTCATCCGCGATGCTTTTGCGCGGCGGATACCGATCGCGGACGGAGTCCGCTCCTACGCCAGGCCGAACATGTGCGACGAACGCAACCAGCAGCTCGTAGGGCGCATAAAGCGGCACGCTTTATCCGCCATTTCCGCGGCTGGGCTGACGGCGGATAACGCCGTAGGCGTTATGCGCCCTACGGGCGTCTTGTCAGCTGGAAGCGGATTGCGACTCGCGGTACTGCGTCGGCGACAGCCCGGTCAGCGCGCGGAATTGCCGGCTGAAGGCGCTGTGGTCGGTGTAGCCGCAGCGCAGGGCGATCTCGGTGATCGGCAGGTCTTCGCCGAGCAGGCGGGTGGCCGCACCGAGGCGCGCCTTGTGGATCATCTGCCGCGGGGTGAGCTGGAAGATGCGCTTGCAGCGGCGTTCCAGCTGGGCGACCGACAGCCCGGCCAGTTCGGTCAGCTCGCCAAGGTTGATCGGCTTGTCGAAGTGTTCGCGGATATAGGCGTCCACCGCTGCCAGGCGCTGGTAAGCCGGGTGCGTGGATTGCGCTGCCTGCAGGTCGCTGGAAATCCCTGCCATGCCGATCACCGCGCCATTGGCATCGCGCAGCGCCAGCTTGTGGGTCAGGCACCAGCCGGGTTGGCGGCCGGGGTAGAGGTGCAGCTCCAGCTGGTCGCTGAGCTGGCCGCCGGTTTCCAGCACGCGGCGATCCTGCTCGGTGTAGACCGGGCCGAAGCGCGAGGGGAAGACGTCCTCGGCGGTGCGCCCGAGCAATTCGCTGGCATCCTTCACGCCGCAGCGCCGCGCGAGGGTCTGGTTGACCAGCACGTAGCGCGCCGCGGTGTCCTTGATGAAGAACACCACGCCAGGCATGGCATCGAGCAGCGGGGCTATCTGCCGGAAAGTCTGCAGCAGGCTGTCCAGGTCGCGGGCGCCCTGGGGGATCAGGTCGTGCATCGGGAAGCGGGTCGGCTGTCGGAACATGGAGAATACGGGGCGAAGGGCCTTCGTGGTAGGGCGAATAACGCCTCGGGCGTTATCCGCCGTAGTCAATTCGGGGAGGCAAAGGCGGCGGATAAAGCGTGCCGCTTTATGCGCCCTACGGAGTGCGGCGCGTAGGGCGGATAACGCTCCAAGCGTTATCCGCCGTCTGCTCTTTCAGTCTTCGGCCAGCTGCAACAGGGTCTCCACCCGCGCCGGGCTGAACGGCGGGCGCGGCGCCGGCGGTTGCCAGCCGAACAGCTGCTTCGCCGCCGCGCCGCACACGCGACCCTGGCAGGCGCCCATGCCGCAGCGGCTGGCGAGCTTGGCGGCGGTCCAGTCCGCTTTGCCGGCCAGCGCCGAGTAGGGCACGTCTTCGCAGCGGCAGACGAGGGTGTCCGGCTGGGCCAGTTGGTTCAGGCGCGGGTTGAGGGCAAACTCGCGTTTCAGTGCGTCGGCAAAACCCTGCCAGCGCTGGCGTTGCGCCCAGAACTCGCGGGCGCGATCGTGTTCACCAACGGCGGCGTGGCCAGCGATGCGGCCTTCCACCAGGGCCTTTTCCGAACCGCCGAAGCTGGTGCACTCACCTGCTGCGTAGATGCCATCGCGACTGCTCGCTTGCCAGGCATCGACGCGGATCGCGCCGTCGTCCACCGCGCAGCCCAGCGCCTGGCCGAGCTGCACGTTGGGGATCAGGCCGAAGCCGCAGGCCAGCCGGTCGCAGGCGATTTCCCTGAGCTTGCCGCCCTGACTGATACGCACTCCTTCCAGACGATCGCTACCCAGGGCGGCGACCACATGGCTGTCGGCGCGGTAGGCCAGGTCGTACAGGCCGAAGGACTGCAGCAGCTTGTTCGGCCAGCGCGGCAGCTTCATGGCAAAACGTGCGAGCGCCGGCCAGGACGCCTGCTCTGCGATGCGCAGGATTTTCGCGCCGTTGGCGCGGGCCGTGGCGGCGCTGGCGAGCAGCAGCGGGCCGCTGCCGGCAATCACCACGCGTTGCCCATCTACCGGCATACCGCCTTTCACCAGCGCCTGCAGGCCACCCGCGCCGGTGACGCCGGGCAATGTCCAGCCGGGGAAGGGCAGCAGCAGCTCGCGAGCGCCGGTGCAGAGGATCAGCTTGCGGTAATCCAGCCGCCAGCCGCGCTCGAAGTCTTCCAGCAGCAGGCCGCGCTCGCCGGCCAGGGCGACCACGCGCGTGCCACTGTGAATGTGGACGTTGGCGCAGGCGGCGACTTGCTCGCGCAGTTCGACGGCGGCACGCGGCAGGTGTGCATTGGGCCCGTCGCGCCAGATCTGCCCGCCGGGCAGCGGGTTATCGTCGAGGATGACGATACTGGTGCCGCTCGGCGCGGCGGCGAGGGCGGCGGACAGCCCGGCCGGGCCGGCGCCGATGATGACGATATCGGCCGCAGCGTTCATGGGCGGGTCTCCACCTGCATGCCGTCGCGGCACAGGGTCTGGCAGGCCAGGCGGCGCTGGCCGTCGATGCTCACCCGGCATTCCTGGCAGACGCCCATGCCGCACAGCGGCGCGCGGCGCTGGCCGCTGACCGAGGTGCGGGAGGTACCGTCACCGCCGAGGGCGAGCGCGGCGGCAACCGTGGTGCCGGCGGCGACCTGCAGCGGGCGGCCGTCGAGGATCAGCTCAGGCATGGACGTTGGCTCCGAGGAAGCGGCGCGGGGAATAGGGTTCGGCCGGCAGCGGCAGCGGCTCATCGCACAGCTGCGCGGCGAGCAGGTCGGCGGTGCCCGGCGCGGTGGTTACGCCGAGGCCTTCGTGGCCGACCGCCAGCCACAGGCCAGGGCGCTGCGGGTGCTCGCCCACCAGCGGCATGCCGTCCGGGCTGGCGGCGCGGAAGCCGGCCCAGCTGCGGATCACGTTGAGGTTGGCCAGGCCAGGCATGTAGTCCACGGCGCGACGCAGCATCTTCGCCAGCATCCAGCCTTCCACCTGCGGATCGGTGGTGCCGAACTGCCGCGAGGCGCCGATGAACAGTTGGCCGGTGGGGCGCGGCTGGATGTTGCAGGCCACCGAGGGGCCGCTGGCGTTGTGCGCGCTGGTCACGTAGCCGAGCTCGACCAGGGTACGGCGCACCTTGCCGGGGTAGCGGTCGGTGATCAGCAGGTGGCCTTTCTTCGGCTCGATGGGCAGGCCGGGGCACAGCTCGCCGGCCTGGATGCCGTTGGCCAGTACCACGGCCTTGGCGCTCAGCCACTGGCCGTTGTCGAGGCGCACGCGGGGTTCGTCGATTTCCACCACTTTCGCCTGGCGCTGGCGGATCGGCTTCAGCGCCGATTCCAGTAGCCAGGCGGCGGCGCGCGGTGCGTAGAGAATGCCGTCGCCGGTGATCTCCAGCCCGCCGTGCAGGTCCTTGCGCAGCTCGGGTTCTTCCTGCAGCAACTCGGCGCTGTTCAGCAGTTTCGCGGCGACGCCGTGCTCGCGCAGCACGGCTAACTTGCGTTCGGCTTCGGCCATCTCTTCGTCATTGGCGGCCAGCCACATCGTGCCGTTGCTGCGGTAGGCGCACTCGGCGGGCATGTCGTGGCCCCACTCGCGCCAGCGTTGCAGCGAGTAGTTGCTCAGCGCCAGTTCGGCGGCGTTGTCGTCGAGCACCAGCAGGTGACCCATGCCGACGGCGGTGGCGCCGGGCAGGCGCGCGTCCAGCACCAGCACGTCCAGCCCGCGGCGGGCGAGGGCGTGGGCGCAGGCGGCGCCGACTATGCCGGCGCCGATGACGATGATGTCCGCATCGCTCACGGGCGGATGCCCCAGGCGAAGGGATCATCCTCTTCCAGCAGCAGGGTGGCCTCGGCGCTGATGTTGGCGCGGCCACGGATGGTCGGAATGATGCGCCCCTCGGCCGGCTCGCCGACCCACTCGAAACGGCCCTCGAACTGGCTGCCGATCACGCTGGCCTGGCGCCAGGCGGCGCCGGCGGCGAGCTTGCCATCAGCCGCCAGGCACGCCAGCTTGGCGCTGGTGCCGGTGCCACAGGGCGAGCGGTCGTAGGCCTTGCCGGGGCAGAGCACGTAGTTGCGGCTGTCCGCTTCGGGGTCGTCGGCAAACAGTTCGATATGGTCGATCAGCCCGCCGTCTTCGCCGCGGATGCCCTGGTCTTCCAGCGCCTTCTGTACGGCAACGGTGTACGCGGTCAGCTCATCAAGGTTGTCGCCGGCGACGCGCAGGCCGTGATCGGAGATCAGGAAAAACCAGTTGCCGCCCCAGGCAATGTCGCCGTGCACCAGCCCGTGGCCGGGCACTTCTACCGGCACCTGCTTGCGGTAGCGGTAGGAGGGAACGTTGCGCACGCTCACCGAGCGGTCGTCGTGCAGGGTCGCTTCGACGGTGCCCACCGGCGTCTCGATCTTGTGCGTGCCGGGGCCGATGCGCCCCAGGTGCGCCAGCGAGACCACCAGGCCGATGGTGCCGTGGCCGCACATCCCAAGGTAGCCGGTGTTGTTGAAGAAGATCACCCCGGCACAGGCGCTCGGGTCCACCGGTTCGCAGAGCAGCGCGCCGACCAGCACGTCGCTGCCACGCGGTTCGAGCACGGTCGCGGCACGCCAGCTGTCGTGCTGTTCGGCCAGCAGCGCGCGGCGTTCGGCCATGCTGCCCTTGCCCAGATCGGGAAAGCCTTCGAGCACCAGGCGTGTGGGTTCGCCGCCGGTGTGGGAATCGAGAACCTGGATGCGTTTCATGCTGCCCCCTGGGGTGGTCTTGTGATTGACCCTAGGGTGGCGCGGAGCGAGGAATGCAGCTTGAGGGTTTTCCGCCGGGCCGATGATGAAATCGGCACAGCAGGCAGTTTTGTCTAACTCGGCGTAGGCCGGTTCGGCAGGTGCTCGTAGAGCGTGCGGCAGACGCCGTTGATGTGCTCTTCCAGCAGGCGCGCCGCCAGCTCGCCATCGCCGGCACGGCAGGCGTCGAGGATGTCGTGGTGCTCGTGGTCGGCGCGTTCCTTGCCGGAGGACAGGCTCATCTGCATGCGCAGGTAGCGCTCCAGCTTGTCGTGGATCGAGCGGATCAGGCCGACCAGGTACGGCCGTTGCGCTGGCTCATAGAGGCAGGCATGCAGTTCCCAGTTCAGTTCTGCCCAGCGGCCGACATCGTCCTCGCCGACGAACTCGGCACAGATACGCTCGGCGCGCTCGAAGGTCTCGGCGGTCATGTTGGGCACGGCGAGGCGGAGCGCCTGGGCTTCCAGCACCACGCGCACCTCGAACATCTGCGCCAGTTCCGGTTCGGAAATCTTCGTCACCAGCGCGCCCTTGTTGCGCTGGAACTCCACCAGCCCCTCGGCCTCCAGGCGCTTGAGCGCCTCGCGCACGGGGATCTTGCTGACGTTGAAGATCTGCGCGATGTCGTCCTGGCGGATCGGCTCGTGTTCCGCCATCTGGCCGGAAATGATCGCTTCGCGCAGGTGCTTGGCGATGGTCTCCGAGGCGGAGGGGACGATTCCCAGGTTGGGGGCGTTGCGTAGCGGCACGATGCAGTCCGGTCAGATGGCTGTTGTCGGATATGGTATACGAAATCCCTGTGATGCAGTGAAGCACCGGCAAGCGGTCATCGCAATGGGCGCATCACGGGATTTGCACACGCAATGCGCGTGCCGGAGGGATCAGTTGCGGCGTTCGACGATGTAGCGGGCGAGGGCGCGCAGCGGCTCTGCGTTGTCGCCGAAACCTTCCAGCGCGGCGAGCGCCTGGTCGCGCAGGGCCAGGGCGTAGGCCTTGGCGGCGTCGAGGCCGAGCAGGGCGGGGTAGGTCGGCTTGTCGTGGGCCTGATCCTTGCCCTGGGTCTTGCCGAGGGTGGCGGTGTCGCTTTCCACGTCGAGGATGTCGTCCTGCACCTGGAACGCCAGGCCCACGGCCTCGGCGTAGCGGCGCAGGGCTTCCAGTGCGGTGGCGTCGGCGCGGCCGCTGGCCAGGGCGCCGAGTTGCACGCTGGCTTCGATCAGCGCGCCGGTCTTGTGCCGGTGCATGGTTTCCAGCGCCGCCTGGTCGATCTTGCGGCCGACGGATTCCAGGTCGATGGCCTGGCCGCCAACCATGCCGGCGGAACCGGCGGCGCGGGTCAGGGCCAGCAGCATGTCCAGGCGGGTCTGGGCATCCTGCGGATTGAGCTGGGCGTTACCGATCACCTCGAACGCCAGCGTTTGCAGGCCGTCGCCGGCAAGGATCGCGCAGGCTTCGTCGAAGGCGATGTGGGTGGTCGGCTGGCCGCGGCGCAGGTCATCGTCATCCATCGCCGGCAGGTCGTCGTGCACCAGGGAATAGGCGTGGATCAGCTCCACCGCACAGGCCGCGCCATCGGCGCGTTCGGCCTCGCCACCCAGTGCTTCGCAGGCCGCATAGGCCAGCAGCGGGCGCACGCGCTTGCCGCCGTTGACCACGCTGTAACGCATGGCGGCGTAGATGCGGGTGAGTTCTTCACGGGGGGCGACGAAAAGTTTTTCCAGCGCAGCATCGACACGCGCCTGGCAGCGCGCCTGGTAAGCCGAGATCATGCGTCTTCGCCTTCCGGATCGAAGGGCGCTTCGCTCAGCTCACCGTCGCGTTCCAGCAGGATCTGCACCTTCTGCTCGGCCTGGGTCAGCGCTGCCTGGCAGTCGCGGGTCAGGCGGATGCCCTGCTCGAAGGCACCCAGCGAGTCCTCCAGCGACAGCTCGCCGCTTTCCAGGCGCTCCACCAGCGTTTGCAGCTCGGCGAGAGACTGTTCGAAGTCGAGGGAAGCTTTCTTGCGGGCCATGCGGACATCTCGGCGGGGGTATTCGGAAACCTCGCGACACTAGCAGAGACGGGCTTTGCGGGCAAATCTTCGGTCAGTCAGCCAGTGCTGTAGACGGCACTTTCACCTAGTACCCTGCATCCCGCACGCCCTGGTGCTCCGCCACCACCTTGAGCATGCGCAGCGACTCGAACGGCGCATCCACAACGAACTGGTTCGCCAGCCACGACGGCACGCTGCCGCCGGGTTCGCCGCGCATCTCGTAGGTGACCTCGGTGAGCTTCGGGCCCTTGGGGACCATCCGCCAGGTGCCGGAAACGCTGGGCACGCGGATGCGGTCCTGCACTGGCGGGATGTAGTCCGGCGCGGCCTGCAGGTGGCGGATCATGCCGCCGTCCGAGGTGTCCTCGGTGCTGACCTTGAGCACCAGGTCGCGCGGGGCGGCGGGCCAGGGCAGCTTGGTGTCGAGGTAGACCCAGATGGCCTCGTCGCTGTACTTGAGCAGGCGCATCTGCGCGCAGGAGTACAGCCACGCGCAGGACACCCGCAGGTTCTCCTGCAGGTGGCCGAGGGTGGCGACGTCGGCCTTCACCAGCGTGACGCCGCGAAAGCTCTTGTAGCGCGAGCCGGGCACATCGCTCAGGTAGACCTGCACGCCGTCCTGGTCCTTGGCCAGCTTCCACTCCGCGGCCTGCGCATGAGCAAGCAGCGGGAAGGTCAGCAGCAGGGCGAGCAGGAGGTGCAAGGCGCGTTTCATGGCGGTGGACCGGCGGGGGAATAGTCCGATCTTATGCCTGGCTCGTGACAGCGGCGCATTGGCCGGCGAGCGGTCTGGCAGGGGATTGCGCGGGCGGCACAGGGGCAAATCGCGGGCATTAAAAAAGCCGGCTTGTGGCCGGCTTTCAGGGGGTGGTCCAACCTTACTTCTGGTAGGGCGGACCGCCTTGATTCTGTGGCAGCGCAGCGGGCTGCGTGCGGGGGCGCAGATGGTAGCAAAGTCGGAACGAAAAACCTAATCCCGGTCATGAAAAAGCCCCGCCGGGGCGGGGCTTTTCACAGCGCGGACAAGCCGCGCCACCATCACTTGGCCTGGAAGGCGGCGACGGCCTTGTTGATGTAGTCGTGGGCCTGGGCGGTGTCGCCCCAGCCTTCGACCTTCACCCACTTGCCCTTCTCGAGATCCTTGTAGTTCTCGAAGAAGTGCTTGATCTGCTCCAGCAGCAGGGCCGGCAGGTCGGTGTATTCCTTCACGTCGTGGTACAGGACGCTCAGCTTGTCGTGCGGCACGGCGATCAGCTTGGCGTCGCCGCCGGCTTCGTCGCTCATGTTCAGCACGCCAACCGGACGGGCGCGGATCACGGAGCCCGGAGCGACCGGGTACGGAGTCACGACCAGCACGTCGAGGGGGTCACCGTCGTCGGCCAGGGTGTTCGGGATGAAGCCGTAGTTGGCCGGGTAGAACATCGGGGTAGCCATGAAACGGTCGACGAACAGGCAGTCGGTGTCCTTGTCGATCTCGTACTTGATCGGCGCGTGGTTGGCCGGGATCTCGATGGCGACGTAAATGTCGTTCGGCAGGTCTTTGCCAGCCGGGATGCTGCTGTAGCTCATGGACGACTCCAGGATGTGGTCGGGCCGAAAAAAGTGCGGCGAATTATAGGCAGATTGCCGTGGCCTAGCCACAGACATCGCCTAGTGCGCGTGAGTTTCCTGATATTCGGGGTGATCGGCCTGAAGCTTGTGCAGGCGCGAGAGCGGATCTTGCCGGTAGAACAGCGAAAGCTGTTCATAGACTTTGGGATAGGCCGCCTGAAGGAGGTCCGGAGCGGTAAAGAAGTACTCGCTGGTGACGGCGAAGAACTCTGCCGGATTCTCTGCCGCGTACGGGTCGATGGCGGTGTGCGCCTGCGGGTTGTGGTCGAGCTGGCGATTCATCTCGTCGTAGGCGGCCTGCATGGCGGCGGCCCAGTCGGCTACGCGCATGTCGCGGTGCAAGGGCGGCAGGCCGTTGGCGTCGCCGTTGAGCATGTCCAGCTTGTGCGCCAGCTCATGGATCACCAGGTTGTAGGCGTCCCAGCCGCCGCCGCTTTCCACGCCGGGCCAGGCGAGGATCACCGGGCCCTGCAGCGAGGTCTCGCCGGCGCGCTCGTCGTCGAATTCGTGCATGACGCCCGCCGGGTCGCGGTGCTTCTGCGGGCTGACGAAGTCGTCGGGGTAGAGCACCAGCTCATGGAAGCCGCCGTACCAGTTCAGGTCCGGCAGGTGCAGCAGCGGCAGCTCGGCCTGCACGGCGAGAAGCAGGCGGCGGTAGTCGTCCAGTTCGATGCCGGGCAGCGGCGAGAGGCGCTTGTCGCGCAGGAACAGCAGCGCCCGTTCACCGAGCCGCTGCAGTTCCGCTTCGCTCAGGCCATCGAGGATCGGCAGGCTGCTGCGCACCTGCGCCCACAGCTGCGGATCCAGCGGATGGCGGGCGAGGAAGCGTCGGCGGCGCCAGGCGCTGAACGACCACATCGGCGATCAGCGCTCGCCGGGCTGGGCCTTGGCCGAGGGACGCAGCTTGTGGCGGAGGAAGCCGATCACCATGGGCAGCAGGGAGAAGGCGATGATGCCGATGATCATCACCGAGAGGTTCTGCTTGATGAACGGTACGTTGCCGAAGAAGAAGCCGAGGGCGACCAGGCCGCCGACCCAGGCGATGCTGCCGGCCACGCTGAAGAACAGGAAGCGCGCGTAGGGCATGTAGGCCATGCCGGCGACGAAGGGCGCGAAGGTCCGCACGATGGGCAGGAAGCGCGCCAGGGTCACCGTCTTGCCGCCGTGGCGTTCGTAGAAGGCGTGGGTCTGGTCGAGGTAGTCGCGGCGGAAGATCTTCGAGTCAGGGTTGCTGAACAGGCGTTTGCCCAGGGTTCGACCGATCACGTAGTTGGTGCTGTCGCCGGTAATCGCTGCCACCAGCAGCAGGCTGCCGAGCATCCACGGGTCCATGCCGCCGGTGGCGCAGATGGCGCCGGCGATGAAGAGCAGGGAGTCGCCCGGCAGGAAGGGCGTCACCACCAGGCCGGTTTCGCAGAAGATCACCAGGAAGAGGATGGCGTAGATCCAGGTGCCGTAGTTGGCTACCGCCAGCGACAGGTAGGTGTCGAGGTGGAGAATCAGGTCGATCGGGTTGAATTCCATGAGAAGCCTGTGTGACAACGAGGTGAACGGCCGGGCCGCCCATTATAGGGGGCGACCGGGCTGCCGTGGCGCCCTTGCGTCAGTCCTGCGACGAAGGTCCGCGGGAGGATATTACAGCTTCTGCGTGAAAATCCTGTCGCCGATGGCCTGGCAACGCCTTGTGACAAATGCCCGGCGACGGTAGGGCGCTGCCCTCAGTACAGGCTCGCCTGCCAGCTCAAAAGGCCCTCCGGGGCCCGCGGCGACAACACCGCACCGGACTCTCCGCCGCTGGCCGGCAGCTGTTCGGCCAGCGGGTTGGCGGCGACCTCGCGGGTGTTCATCACGGTTTCCAGGTGCGCCTCGGCGATCAGCTGCTGCAGGCGGCCGCTGCGGCGCAGGGTGCGCAGGCCACGGTCGAGGCTGGCGGCCAGGGCTTCGCCTTCGGCGCGTTTCTTCGGCACCAGCACGTAGAGCGGCTTGATCTCCAGCGGCGGGTCGACGAACTCCAGTTGCTCGCGCAGGGCGGGGGCGTTCTGGCTGAGCAGCTGGTAGCCGGTGTAGCGGTCCACCACGGCCAGGTCGATGCGTCCGCGCAGGAGTTTCTCCAGGTTCTGCCAGTCGCTGCTGACCACGTCCTTGTTGAGGAAGTCGGCGGCATCGAAGCCGACCTGGTTGACGTAGCCACGCACCACGCCGATGCGATACGGACGCAGGGTATCGAGGTCGCGAGGGTTGATCGGCAGGGCGCGGTCGCGGCGGCGGAAGAAGCCGAGCTGGGAGTCCAGCAGCGGCATCGAGGTGTAGAAGTCCTGGCTGCGGTCCGGCGACAGGTAGGCCGGCATCAGCGCGTCGAAGCGGCCTTCGCGGGTTTCGTTGAGCGCCCGTTGCCAGGGCAGGAAGACCAGCTCGGCCTTGTCGCCGTTGAGCGCCAGGGCTTCATTGAGGATGCGGCTGGCCAGACCGTTGCCCGGCAGGTCGCTGCCGACGTAGGGCGACCACTCCAGGGTGGCGATGCGCAGGGTCTGCGCCTGGCTGGCGGCACCCAGCAGCGCGAGGCAGAGGCAGGCAGTACGCAGAACTGACAGGGAATGACGCATGGGATCCCTTCATGCGGGTTTCGCTGATGGCACTCTAGTGCGCGCGGCCCGCCGCTGCCAGCGGACCGGTTCGGGGCTCGAGGCAGATCGTCAGTTGAGGTCGTCGCTGATCGGCAGGATGTAGTTCTTGAACTCGCTGTCCTCGCGGAAGCCGATGGACTCGTAGACCTTCTGCGCCACTTCGTTGTTGACGCTGGTGGACACGCGCATGCGCACGGCCTGGGTTTCGCGGGCCATCTGCCGGGCGGTCTGCAGCAGGTGGTCGGCCACCAGCTGGCGGCGGGCCTCTTCGGCGACGTAGATGTCGTTGAGGATCCACACGCGCTTGAGCGACAGCGAGGAATAGCTCGGGTAGAGCTGGCAGAAGCCGAGGATCTTGTCGTCGCCGTCGTCCGGCAGCGCCAGGTAGATCACCGATTCCTTGCGGCGCAGGCGCTTCTCGAGGAATTTGCGCGAGGATTCGGGGTAGGGAAGCATGCCGTAGAACTCGCGGTATTTGACGAACAGCGGCGCGAGCAGATCGAGGTGGTCGAGCGTGGCTTGCACGATGCGCATAAGCGGGCCTCGGCGGGAGTGAATGGGCTGGTATGGCAATGCAGGGGCTATGCCAGCGGATAGCCATCGGTCCGATGCTGCACCAGAAATTGTTGAAAGCGCAATCAAAGCGAGCGTTTGATCTGGAAGGGTTGGCAGACGGGGCTTCAGATGGCGTAGGAGCGGACTTCGTCCGCGCTAGGTCCGAATCGTGCCGGAGGCCGGGGATGGTTTGTGCCGCGCAGAACTGTAGGAGCGAGCTTGCTCGCGAACCGCCTCAGCGACGGAGCCGCCGGGAAATCT
The DNA here is from genome assembly GCF_030462585.1 of Pseudomonas sp. CAN1. Classification (GTDB taxonomy): domain Bacteria; phylum Pseudomonadota; class Gammaproteobacteria; order Pseudomonadales; family Pseudomonadaceae; genus Pseudomonas. Next base: position 209,495 of record NZ_JASMRU010000003.1, read on the forward strand.
GTTCGCGAGCAAGCTCGCTCCTGCAAAAGAGCATTGCGCAGCGGCTGGGTGTTCAGGTCAGCAGGAAATTCGCCCCTGGCCCGCCGCCTTCTAGGGTCGGCAGCTCGGCCTCGTCCTTCAGGTTCACCCCCGACAGCTGTCGGCGGCAGGCTTCGCGCATCAGGTAGAGCAGGCGGTGGCTGGCGAGGCCGTAGCTAAGGCCTTCCAGGCGCACGTTGGAGATGCAGTTGCGGTAGGCGTCGTTGAGGCCGACCTTCGGCGCCCAGGTGAAGTACAGGCCGAGGCTGTCCGGCGAGGACAGGCCGGGGCGTTCGCCGATCAGGATCACCACCATCTTCGCCCGCAGCAGCTCGGCGACTTCGTCGGCCACGGCGACCCGGCCCTGCTGCACCAGCGCCACCGGCGACAGATTCCAGCCTTCGTTGCGCGCCTGTTCTTCCATGCGCTCGAGGAAGGGCAGGCTGTGACGCTGCACCGCCAGCGAGGAGAGACCGTCGGCGATCACCACAGCGAGGTCGTAGCCCTGGGGATGGCGGTCGGCGTGGCGGCGCAGGAGGTCCGCCGATTCTTCGTTCAACCGGCGGCCCAGGTCGGGACGCTGCAGGTAGGTGTCGCGGTCGGCAGCGGCGCTGTGCAGCAGCAGGGTGTCGCGGCCGCGTTCGGCCAGTTGTGCGGCCAGGCCGTCGCGATCGAAGGGCAGGTGCACGGCATCGCGCGCCTGGGCGTGGGCGAACTGGAAGTCCAGTTGCGCCCCAGTTGGCAGGCTGGTGCCGGCGCGGCCCAGGGCGATGCGCGCGGAGGTCAGGCGGCGCAGTTCCTGCCAGGGGTTGGGGGTGAAGCTGTCGCTCATTGAAGACTCCTCAACTCAGGACAGTTGCGCGAGCGCGTGGCGGAAGGCGCCGGGCAACTGGCCGGCCATCTGCACATGGCCGTCCCGCTGGCGGAGGATTTCCATGCGCTCCAGCCACGCCTCGAATTCCGGCGCCGGCCGCAGGCCCAGCGTCTGGCGTGCGTAGAGCGCGTCGTGGAAGGAGGTGGTCTGGTAGTTGAGCATCACGTCGTCGGACCCGGGGATGCCCATGATGAAGTTGATGCCGGCCACGCCCAGCAGGGTCAGGAGCATGTCCATGTCGTCCTGGTCGGCCTCGGCGTGGTTGGTGTAGCAGATGTCGCAACCCATGGGCACGCCGAGCAGCTTGGCGCAGAAGTGGTCTTCCAGGCCGGCACGGATGATCTGCTTGCCGTTGTACAGGTACTCCGGGCCGATGAAGCCGACCACGGTGTTCACCAGGAACGGCTTGAAGTGCCGCGCCACCGCGTAGGCGCGGGTCTCGCAGGTCTGCTGGTCGACACCGTGGTGAGCGTTGGCCGACAGCGCGCTGCCCTGGCCGGTCTCGAAGTACATCAGGTTGTCGCCCAGGGTGCCGCGCTTCTGCGACAGGCCGGCCTCGTAGCCTTCCTGGAGGATCGACAGGCTCACGCCGAAGCTCGCGTTGGCCGCCTCGGTGCCGGCGATGGACTGGAACACCAGGTCCAGCGGCGCGCCACGGTTGATCGCCTCGATGGAGCTGGTGACGTGGGTGAGCACGCAGGACTGGGTGGGAATCTCGTAGCGCTGGATGATCGCGTCGAGCATCTCCAGCAGGGTGCAGATCGACTGCAGGCTGTCGGTGGCCGGGTTGATGCCGAGCATGGCGTCGCCGTTGCCGTAGAGCAGGCCGTCGAGCACGCTGGCGGCGATGCCGGCCGGGTCGTCCGTGGGGTGGTTGGGTTGCAGGCGCGTGGACATGCGCCCGCGCAGCCCCATGGTGTTGCGGAAGCGGGTGACCACGCGGATTTTCTGCGCGACCAGCACCAGGTCCTGCACGCGCATGATCTTCGACACTGCGGCTGCCATTTCCGGCGTCAGCCCCGGCGCCAGGGTGCGCAGGCTGGCTTCGTCGGCGGCATCGCCGAGCAGCCAGTCGCGCAGGCCACCCACCGTGAGGTGGCTGACTGGCGCGAAGGCCTGGCGGTCGTGGCTGTCGATGATCAGCCGGGTGACTTCGTCGCTCTCGTAGGGGATCAGCGCCTCGTCGAGGAAGTGCTTGAGCGGGATGTCGGCCAGCGCCATCTGCGCGGCGACGCGCTCGGCGTCGCTGCCAGCGGCGACCCCGGCGAGGCGGTCGCCGGAGCGTGCCGGGCTGGCCTTGGCCATCACCTCGCGCAGGCTGTCGAAACGCCAGGTCTGGCCACCGACGCTGTGGACGAATCCGGACATGGCGCTACTCCTCAACCCTGGCTGGCGAACGAGGCGTCGGTGCCGCGATTGAGGCTGATGACGATGCTGCAGATGGAGCAGCCGCCGATCATCAGCACCAGGAACACCGAGGCGATCACGCTATTGAACCATAGCATCGCGGCCAGGCAGACCAGCGCCAGCACCAGCGCGATGGCCGGCACCAGCGGGTAGCCCGGCGCGCGGAAGCTGCGCTCCAGGTCCGGCTCGCTGCGGCGCAGCTTGAACAGGCTGAACATGCTCATGATGTACATGACGATGGCGCCGAACACGCTCATGGTGATCATCGCCGCGGTCAGGGTCATGCCCTGCAGGCTGATCAGGCCGTCGCTGAAGATCGCCGCGATGCCCACGGCGCCACCGGCGAGGATGGCGCGGTGCGGGGTCTGGAAGCGCGACAGCTTGGCCAGGCCACGGGGCAGGAAGCCGGCGCGGGCCAGGGCGAAGAACTGCCGCGAGTAGCCCAGGATGATGCCGTGGAAGCTCGCCACCAGGCCGAACAGGCCGATCCACACCAGCATGTGCATCCAGGTCGAGTTGTTGCCCACCACGGCCTTCATCGCCTGCGGCAGCGGGTCGTTGATGTTCGACAGGGCGCGCCAGTCGCCCACGCCGCCAGCGAAGATCATCACGCCGATGGCCAGGGTCACCAGGGTCAGGATGCCGGCGATGTAGGCGCGCGGGATGGTGCGTTTCGGGTCCTTGGCTTCCTCGGCGGCCATGGCTGCGCCCTCGATGGCGAGGAAGAACCAGATGGCGAACGGGATGGCGGCGAAGATGCCGGCCATGGCGGTGGAGCCGAACACATCCGAGCCGGCCCAGCCGTTGAGCACGAAGTTGCTGAAGCTGAACCCCGGCGCGACCACGCCCATGAACACCAGCAGCTCGGCCACTGCCAGCACGGTCACCACCAGTTCGAAGGTGGCGGCGATGCTCACGCCGAGGATGTTCAGGGTCATGAAGATCACGTAGGCGCCGGTGGCGGCCCACTTCGGATCGAGGCCGGGGAACTGCACGTTGAGGTAGGCGCCGATGGCCATGGCGATGGCCGGCGGGGCGAAGACGAATTCGATCAGCGTGGCGATGCCGGCGATCATCCCGCCGGTCTTGCCGAAGGCCCGCAGGCTATAGGCGAAGGGGCCACCGGCGTGGGGAATGGCGGTGGTCAGCTCGGTGTAGCTGAAGATGAAGCAGGTGTACATCACCGCGACGATCAGCGTGGTGACGAGGAAGCCCAGGGTGCCGGCGGCGGCCCAGCCGTAGCTCCAGCCGAAGTACTCGCCGGAGATTACCAGGCCCACGGCGAGCCCCCAGAGGTGCAGGGTGCCAAGCGTCGGTTTGAGTTGTGATGCGCTCATTGTTGTTATTCCTCTCTCCGCAAAGGGAACGGGGCGGGCCGCAAGGGCCTGGACGGATACCTGAGCCTCGATGGTAGTGGCGCGTTGCCGGGCAAGACTTGACCGCTGGAACCGCCTTTCGCCGTGCAGGGTCAACTGGCTGTTACCCATCGCCCCAGGCGGCGCGCGGTGCCCGCTTCTGGTGCCGGATTTCGCCCCGACGCCCCGTGCTGTGGCAGCTGCAGGCCAGGCGCTGCGCAGGGTGTGCCTGGTTGGGTGATGGCAATTCGAGGCACGGGATTTGCTTTGTTTATCGGCACGAAGTGCCTGCATGCTGCATAACAAGATCGGTAACCGACATGAGCCAGCCCCTGTTTTCCCCGTCCGGCCTGAGTGTGCCCCTGGCCAGCAACATCGGCGTGCTGTCCGCCGCCGCCAGCGGCCTGGGTCGCTTCATCGGCGGCCAGGGCGGCGATATTGACCGCGTCTTCGGCCGCGCCGGCATCGACCCGGAACGCCTGTTGCACCCGACCCTGAGCCTGGCGCTGACCAACTACTGCCAGGTGCTGGAAGAGGCCGCGCGACAGTCGGGCTGCGATAACTTCGGGCTGCGCTACGGCCAGCAGTTCCTGCCCCGCGAGCTGGGCCTGCTCGGTTACGTCGGGCTGTGCTCGGAGACTCCGGAAGAGGCGCTGAAGAACTTCGCCGCGGCCTTCCCCTATCACCAGCACGACACCCTGATCCGCCTGGTGGATTGCGGCGAGTGCTATCGCTTCGACTACCAGGTGCGCCACGGTGCGATCCTCGACCGTCGCCAGGACGCCGAGCTGACTCTGGGCATGGCGCTGAACCTGATGCGCCATGCGCTCGGCCCGGACTGGGCGCCGCGCGCGGTGAGCTTCGAGCACGGGCGGCCTGAAGGCTGGCAGGAGCATGGCCGGGTGTTCGACGCACCGGTGCTGTTCCAGCGCGGCTGCAACTCGATGCTGATTCCCAAGCGCGACCTCTACGGCCGGCAGATGCCCGAGCGCGACGCCAACCTGCTGTTCCTGGTGCAAGACGTGATCCGTCGCCTGGGCGAACAGGGCGGCGCGCCCAATCTGGTGGAGGACGCCGGCACGCAGATTCGCCTGGCGCTGGGCGACGGCGAGCCTTCGCTGGAGGTCATCGCCGAGCAGCTCGAACTCACCACCGCCGGCCTGCAACGGCGCCTGCGCGAGGCCGGGCTGAGCTTCAGTCAGCTGGTGGAAAATACCCGTCGCGAACTGGCGCTGCATTACTTGCGGCAGCCGCAGCGGCCGATCTCCGAGCTGGCGCCGTTGCTGGGGTACTCCGAGACCAGCGCCTTCTCCCGCGCCTTCCGCCGCTGGTTCGGCGTGAGCCCCCGGCAGTGGCGTAGCGACGCGCACTGACCCGCTTTTCGTAGGACCGAGGGGGGCGCCTAGCCCTTGCTCGCGAACGGATTCCCCGGCGGCTCCGTAGCTGGGCGGGTTCGCGAGCAAGCTCGCTCCTACATTCACATCGGCGCAGGCGGCACCCCGTAGGAGCGGACCTTGTCCGCGAATCCCGCCGGCTGGCACAGCAGGCACCGCTGTCGCGGTGATCGCGGAGAAGCTCCGCTCCTACAGGTTTTGCTCCGGGCTTGAACCCTGCGTAGGAGCGGACTCTGTCCGCGATGGCATCCGGCGCGTGGCGGACCAATCGCGGACGGAGTCCGCTCCTACGAAAAGCCGACCGCCAATAGCTTTTCCCCAGGCATAAAAAAGCGCGGCCCGTGGGCCGCGCAAAGATCGATTCGGGGGAGGCCGCCCGACGCGAGCCGGGCGGGTGGATCAGAACAAATTTAGAAGAAGCCCAGCGGGTTGATGTCGTAGCTCACCAGCAGGTTCTTGGTCTGCTGATAGTGGTCGAGCATCATCTTGTGGGTCTCGCGGCCCACGCCGGATTTCTTGTAGCCACCGAAGGCGGCGTGCGCCGGGTACAGGTGATAGCAGTTGGTCCACACGCGGCCGGCCTTGATGCCACGGCCCATGCGATACGCGCGGTTGATGTCGCGGGTCCAGACGCCAGCGCCGAGGCCGTACTCGGTGTCGTTGGCGATGGCCAGTGCTTCGGCTTCATCCTTGAAGGTGGTGACGCCCACCACCGGGCCGAAGATTTCCTCCTGGAACACGCGCATCTTGTTGCTGCCCTTGAGCAGGGTCGGCTGGATGTAATAGCCGGTGGAGAGGTTGCCATCGAGCTTCTCGACCGAGCCGCCGACCAGGATCTGCGCGCCTTCCTGCTGGGCGATGTCGAGGTAGGAAAGAATCTTCTCGTACTGCTGCTGCGAGGCCTGGGCGCCGACCATGGTGTCGGTGTCCAGCGGGTCGCCGCGCTTGATGGCCTTCACCTTCTTCATCACCACGTCCATGAACTGCGGGTAGATGGACTCCTGCACCAGAGCGCGGGACGGGCAGGTGCACACCTCGCCCTGGTTGAAGAAGGCCAGCACCAGGCCTTCGGCGGCCTTCTCGATGAAGGTCGGCTCGGCCTGCATGATGTCTTCGAAGTAGATGTTCGGGCTCTTGCCGCCCAGCTCCACGGTGGACGGAATGATGTTCTCGGCGGCGCACTTGAGGATGTGCGAGCCCACTGGCGTCGAGCCGGTGAAGGCGATCTTGGCGATGCGCTTGCTGGTGGCCAGCGCCTCGCCGGCCTCTTTACCAAAGCCCTGGACGACGTTGAGCACGCCCTTGGGCAGCAGGTCGCCGATCACTTCCATCAGCACGCAGATGCTCAGGGGAGTCTGCTCGGCCGGCTTGAGCACGATGCAGTTGCCGGCGGCCAGGGCCGGGGCCAGTTTCCACGCAGCCATCAACAGCGGGAAGTTCCACGGGATGATTTGCCCGACCACACCCAGCGGTTCATGGATGTGGTACGCGACGGTGCTGTCGTTGATCTCGGCGGCGCTGCCTTCCTGTGCACGGATGCAGCCGGCGAAGTAGCGGAAGTGGTCGGCGGCCAGCGGGATGTCGGCGTTGAGGGTTTCGCGCACCGGTTTGCCGTTGTCCCAGGTCTCGGTGACGGCCAGCAGCTCCAGGTTCTGTTCGATGCGGTCGGCGATCTTCAGCAGCACCAGCGAGCGGTCCTGCACCGAGGTGCGGCCCCAGGCGTCGGCGGCAGCGTGGGCGGCGTCCAGCGCCTTGTCGATGTCTTCGGCGGTGGAGCGGGGGAATTCGGCGATGGGCTGGCCATTCACCGGCGAGGTGTTGGTGAAGTACTGACCCTTCACCGGCGCGACGAATTCGCCGCCGATGTAGTTGCCGTAGCGCGCCTTGAACGAAACGATGGCGCCTTCGCTACCGGGATGGGCATAACGCATGGTCGGATCTCCTGGGTCTTGTGCTTGTTGGGGAGGACGTTGATCAAGCGTAGAGCAAGGGCCGGGCCATGCCAGTGAAAGGCACGCCGCGCATGGGCTGGGCGGGTGGCTGGCGATGCGCCGGAAAGTGCGCTGTCACGCACCTGGCGCAGTGCCGGGTGACACTTTGTCCCGTATTCGTGACAGTCGTGACCTGACGGTCGGCCGGACGTTGCATTGGGCTGGCGCGTGGGGGATGCTGTCCTGCGTTCTGCTGAATTGTCCTACAGGATTCGGCAGGACCTCGGGGCTGCCTCCCCGTCCCCAAGCGGAGAACAACAAGAATGCGCGCCAACGATTTGAGCCGCCACGCCCGCCAGGTCATGACCGTGGCCGAGGGCAAGGCCCGCGCCGGAGCCCCCGGTGCCGACCCGTCGATCGCCCGCTCCTGGATGCGCTGCCTGGAGCAGTACCACCTCGACCCGGCGCAGCCCATGGCGCCGGCCGTGCTGGAACACGCGCGCATGCTCGAAGTCCGCGAGCGCCATCGCCAGGTCCTGGAAATTGCCAGCGGCGAGATGAACAGCCTGCACCAGCAGCTCTCCGGCGCCGGCCACGCGGTGCTGCTCACCGATTCCCGCGGGGTGATCCTCAACTGCGTCAGCGAAGCCGCCGAGCGGCGCACCTTCGAGCAGGCCGGGCTGTGGCTCGGCGCCGACTGGAGCGAGGCCCGCGAAGGCACCAACGGCATCGGCACCTGCCTGGTGGAACGGCAGGCGCTGACCATCCACCAGGACGAGCACTTCCGCAGCCGCCACACCGGCCTGACCTGTTCGGCCAGCCCGGTATTCGATCCGCAGGGCGAACTGCTGGCGGTGCTCGACGTTTCCTCGGCGCGCCGCGACGTCTCGCGGCAGAGCCAGTTCCACACCATGGCGCTGGTCAACCTGTCGGCCAAGGCCATCGAGAGCTGCTACTTCCTGCGCCATTTCGAGGACCAGTGGCTGCTGCGCTTCCACCTGCAACCGGACGGCCTCGGGCTGTTCAGCGAAGGCATGCTGGCCTTCGGTGGCGACGGGCGTATCCGCGCGGCGAACCAGAGCGCCATCAACCTGCTCGGCAGCCGCCGGGAAAGCCTGATCGGCCGCTCGCTGGAGCAGTTCTTCGATTGCCGGCTGGACGACCTGTTCAGCCGCGCCGACCCGCAACCCAATGCCAGCTGGCCGCTGCGCACCCACGCCGGGCGGACCCTGTATGCGTTGCTGCGCGGCAAGCGGCCCATCGCCGCTGCACCGGTGCTGCCGCGTGCACCGCTGGCGAAAGGGTTGTGCATCGACGACCCGCAACTGGCTCATGATTTCCGCCGTGCGCTGAAGGTCTACGCCCACGACGTGCCGCTGCTGCTGCAGGGCGAGACCGGCACCGGCAAGGAGGCATTCGCCCGCGCCGTGCACCTGGGCGGCGAGCGCGCCGGCAAGAGCTTCGTCGCGCTGAACTGCGCGGCGATTCCCGAGACCCTGATCGAGAGCGAGCTGTTCGGCTACCGCGGCGGCAGCTTCACCGGCGCGCGCAAGGAAGGCATGCGCGGCAAGCTGCAGCAGGCCGATGGCGGCACGCTGTTCCTCGACGAGATCGGCGACATGCCGCTGGCGCTGCAGACCCGCCTGCTGCGCGTACTGGAAGAGCGCCAGGTGGTGCCCATCGGCGGTGAGCCGCAGGATGTGGATATCCGCCTGATCAGCGCCAGCCACCGTGACCTGGAAGCGCTGGTGGCTGCCGGGCAGTTCCGCGAAGACCTCTACTACCGCCTCAACGGCCTGGTCGTCGCGCTGCCACCCCTGCGCGAGCGCGAAGATCGCGGCGCGCTGCTCGACCACCTGCTGGCCGAGGAGAGCAAAGGCCGCAGCGTGCGCCTGGACGACGACGTGCGTCGGCACCTGCTGGACTTCCCCTGGCCGGGCAACGTGCGCCAGCTGCGCAACGTGCTGCGCACGCTCTGTGCGCTGTGCGACGGTGGCCGCATCCAGATGGCCGACCTGCCGCCGGACCTGCGCCGCGCGCCGACTCCTGCTGCGGCTCCCGCCGGCATGGCCGAGGAGGGCGCTGACACCCTTGGCGCCGCCGAGCGCAATGCGCTGCTGGAAGTGCTCGAAGCGCAGCGCTGGCACATCAGCCGCACCGCGCAGCAACTGGGCATCAGCCGCAATACGCTGTACCGCAAGCTCAACCGCCACGGGCTGAGCAGGAAGAGCCTCTCGTAGGAGCGGACTTCGTCCGCGATTGGCCCGCTGCCATGCGGTTCGCGAGCAAGCTCGCTCCTACAGTTCCTACGTGCGTGCTCTGCGTAGGAGCGAGCTTGCTCGCGAACGCTATCCGGGTTTCAGCCGTCGGATCGCAGTGCCTGGCTTTGTAGGAGCGGACTTTGTCCGCGATGACCTCCGGCGAGGGACCGAGCCTTTCGCGGACAAGGTCCGCTCCTACAGGATCAAGCGCCCACCCAGCGGAAGAAGCCGCTCAGTGCTTGGCTTCGGTGTTGCAGATAATGACCTGTGCATCGGCGTACACCCTCGAACAGTTGTACGCCCCAGGGTTCACTCCCGTGACGACTTTCCCCGGCCCGTGGGAACCGCCTCCCCACCTCGTCGTCTGATGCCCCGGCGGCGGGCCGCGCGGGGGCGCGCTGTGCTACTCTGCCGCCCATTCGAAGCGCCTGGAAAGGCTTGATTGCAGGAGTCTGCATGCACATCCACATCCTCGGCATCTGCGGCACCTTCATGGGGTCGCTGGCCGTCCTGGCCAAGGAACTGGGCCACCGCGTGACCGGCTCCGACGCCAACGTCTACCCGCCCATGAGCACCCAGCTGCAAGCCCAGGGCATCGAGCTGATGCAGGGCTACGATCCCGCGCACCTGGAACCGGCACCGGACCTGGTGGTGGTCGGCAACGCGCTGTCGCGCGGCAACCCGGCGGTGGAATACGTGCTGAACAAGGGCCTGCCCTACGTCTCCGGCCCGCAGTGGCTGGCCGACCACGTGCTGCAGGGGCGCTGGGTCCTGGCGGCCGCCGGCACCCACGGCAAGACCACCACCAGCAGCATGCTGGCCTGGGTGCTGGAGCATGCCGGCATGAGCCCGGGCTTCCTGATCGGTGGCGTGCCGCAGAACTTCGGCGTCTCCGCGCGCCTGGGCGGCACCCCGTTCTTCGTGGTCGAGGCCGACGAGTACGACAGCGCCTTCTTCGACAAGCGCTCCAAGTTCGTCCACTACCACCCGCGCACGGCGATCCTGAACAACCTGGAATTCGACCACGCGGACATCTTCCCCGACCTCGCGGCCATCGAACGGCAGTTCCACCACCTGGTGCGGACCATCCCCGGCGAAGGCCTGGTTATCCACCCCACATCCGAGACCGCGCTCAAGCGCGTGATCGACATGGGCTGCTGGACCCCGGTGCAGACCACCGGCGCAGGCGGCCAGTGGCAGGCGCGCCTGCTCAGCGAAGACGGTTCGCACTTCGAGGTGCTGTTCGACGGCAAAGCCCAGGGCACCGTGGACTGGGAGCTGACCGGGCAGCACAACGTCGCCAACGCCCTGGCCTGCCTCGCGGCGGCCCGCCACGTTGGAGTGGTGCCGGAGCTGGGCTGCGCCGCGTTGTCGGCGTTCAAGAGCGTCAAGCGGCGCATGGAGAAGGTCGCCGAGGTCAACGGCGTGACCATCTATGACGACTTCGCCCACCACCCGACCGCCATCGCCACCACCCTCGACGGCCTGCGCAAGCGCGTCGGCGCTGCGAAGGTGATCGCTGTGGTCGAGCCGCGCTCCAACTCCATGAAGCTCGGCGCCCACCGCGACGGCCTGCCGGAGTCCGTGGTGCAGGCCGACAGCGTGTTCTGGTACGCGCCGCCGAACCTCGGCTGGGACCTGGCTGCCACCGTTGCCAGCTCCACCGTGCCCACGCAAGTGTGCGATTCGCTGGAAGCCATCATCGACGGCGTGAAGGCCATCGCCGCGCCGGGTACCCAGGTGGTGGTCATGAGCAATGGCGGCTTCGGCGGTCTGCACGGCAAGTTGGCCAAGGCACTGGAGGGCTGAGCATGGCCGGAGCCGAACGCGTCACCCTGGCCATGACCGGCGCATCGGGCGCCCAGTACGGCCTGCGCCTGCTCGACTGCCTGGTGCAGGAAGACCGCGAGGTGCACTTCCTGATCTCCAAGGCTGCGCAACTGGTGGTGGCCACCGAGACCGACGTGACCCTGCCGAGCAAGCCGCAGGCGATGCAGGCTTTCCTCAGCGAATACACCGGCGCCGCGCCGGGGCAGATTCGCGTCTACGGCAAGGAAGACTGGATGGCCCCGGTGGCCTCCGGTTCCGGCGCGCCCAGTGCGATGGTGGTGGTGCCCTGCTCGACGGGGACGCTCTCGGCGATTGCCACCGGCGCCTGCAACAACCTGATCGAACGTGCCGCCGACGTGGCGCTGAAGGAGCGCCGCCAGCTGATCCTGGTGCCGCGCGAGGCGCCGTTCTCCAGCATCCACCTGGAGAACATGCTCAAGCTGTCCAACATGGGCGCGGTGATCCTGCCGGCCGCTCCGGGCTTCTACCACCAGCCGCAGACGGTCGACGACCTGATCGACTTCGTCGTCGCGCGCATCCTCAATCAGCTGGGCATTCCCCAGGACATGCTGCCGCGCTGGGGCGAACACCATCTTGTCAGTGACGAATAAGCTCCTCGCCGCCCTGTTGCTGTTGCAACTGGGCGGTTGCGCCACCGTGAAGACCCTCAACGACAGCCGCCCCGGCGACCCGCTGATCTATGCCGGCACCCGGCTGGACTGGTATTCGCTCAATGGCGGCTGTTGCCCGAAGGATCACTTCGGCACCGACGCGCCGGCCTACCCCGGCCTCGACCTGCCCGGCAGCGCGCTGCTGGATACCCTGCTGCTGCCGCTGTCGATTGCCGCGGAACTGGGCGTCGGCCTGCAGGTGTGGGGCGGCAACTGATCCGCTGCTGCTGAGCGTTCAGGAATAACCTTACGTAGGATGGCGTGGAGCGCAGCGATACCCATCAATGCCTCATGCCGGATCAGCATGGGTATCGCTGCGCTCCACCCATCCTACGAAGAGCATGCGTCCTGCGCAGAACGGTGGGCCTGCCTGTAGGAGCGAGCTTGCTCGCGAACCCCTGGCGATGCTGAACACCGGCGCTTTCGTGAGCTTCGGAGGTTCGTGAGCAAGCTCACTCCTACCCAAAAACTCGCCGCAACGCAGCGGCCATCGGCGCACAACCGCGAACGGTTGTACGCCATGCGTTCGTGAGGGGTTATTTGCCCAGCTTGCGCAGTTCGTCCGACTCGACGACGCGGGTGCCCTTGCCGGTTTCCAGAGCCAGGCGCCAGAGCGCACGGGCTAGGGCGATGGCTTCGATGCCATGCAGCTTGCCCGGCAGGATGCGCGAGAAGGGCGCGGCGAGCAGTTCGGCGAGGCGGATTTCTTCGCGCTGGCCCAGCAGCAGCGAGGGCCGGGCGATGGTCAGTTGCTGCCAGCCCTGCTGGCGCAAGGCGTCTTCCAGTTCACCCTTGACCCGGCTGTAAAAGATCGATGACTGGCTGTCCGCGCCCAGCGCGCTAACCACGATGTAGTGCCGTGCGCCGAGGGCCAGGCCGCGCTCGCCCAGGGCCAGCGGCAGGTCGAAGTCGACGTTGCGGAAAGCCTCTTCCGAGCCGGCTTCCTTGAGCGTGGTGCCCAGGCAACAGAACACCGTATCCACCGGCTGGACCAGGTGCGGGATCAGCTCGGCCAGTGGGCCGACCGGGTTGTCCAGGCGCGGGTGCTCCGCCAGCTGGCGCCGGGCAGGGGCGATGACGCGCTTGACGGTGGGCTCGTTAAGCATGCGGTCGAGCAGATGCTCACCGGTCAGCCCGGTGGCGCCAGCAAGCAGGATGTTCGTCGGTTTCAATACCATCGGTGTTTCTCCACTGACACACTTTGCAGCTTAGTTCTCGCCCTGCCGTTTTGCCTGCGCATCGTCGTTCTTGAGCGCCAGGCCAGTGTGCGGCTGTTGCGCACGCAGGGCCTGCCAGCGAGTAATGACCGCGTCCGGCGCCCAGAGTTGCGGCTCCGAAGGTTCGAACTGTTCTTCCTTTTCGCGCTTGGCGACCGTGTCGCGTGCCAGGGCGAAGGCCTGCCTGAGGTCATCGGTCTGCTGGAAGGCCTTGGCGAAAAGTGCATCGCCGAAGTAGGTGAAGTCGGCTTCCTCGGAGCAGCCGAAGGACACCCGGTCGCTGCGCGCGGCGGTCATGATCAGGGTCTTGTCGTCCTTCAGGGCGGGGATGAAGCCGCCGCTGAAGCAGGCCGAGATCACCAGCACCTTGTAGCGATCCTTCAGCGGTTCGAGCAGGCTGGCCAGGTCGCTGGCTGGCAGGTCGTCGAGCTTCAGTCCCGGCATGTCGAGCACCAGCTGGTGGTCGTGGGAGCCGTGGCTGGTGAGGTAGATGAACACCAGGTCTTCCGGGCCGCTGCGCTGGGCGATGGTGCGCAGGGTGCGGGCGAGGGTTTCGCGGGTGGCCATGGGGCGGTCGGCGAGATGGTCGCGGTGGTTCACCAGGCGTACCACGCCGCGCGCGCCGAAGCGCTCGCCGAGCAGGTTGGCGACGTAGTCGGCCTCGCGCAGGAACACGCTCTGCTTGCCGTCGCCGCCGAGGCTGACGCCGTAGAGTTCGATGGCTGGGGTGGACTGCGGAATGGCCGCCAGGGCCTTGTCCAGCAACGCGCCCTGTTCCAGCAGGCCGACTTCCAGCGGGTTGGGCACGCGCTTGCCGCTGGCGTCCTGGCGCAACTGGCCGGCGCTCCAGGTGCCTTTCTGCTCGCTGCCGTCGCGGCGGGTGAGGGTGCCCGTGCCTGAGTATTCGCCACGGGCGAAACCGCCGCTGTAGGTCTGGCCGTCGGACTTGGTCAGCGTGCCCTGGCCGTCGAAGCGCCAGAAGCGGAATTCACCCTTGTAGCGGCTGCCGTCGACGCCGATGAATTCGCCCGGGCCGCTCAGCGCGCCCTGCTTGAAGCGGCCGAGCCAGACGTCGCCGTTGGCGTTCTGGAAGCGCCCGGCGCCGTCGAACTGGTCGTTGCGGAACTCGCCGCTGTAATAGTCGCCAGCGTCGTCGCGGAAGGTGCCCTTGCCTTCGAGCACGCCATTCTTGAACTGGCCGCCGTACTGGTTGCCGAGGCTGTCCTGACGGGCGCCTTCGCCGTTGGCCACACCCTTGGCGAAGAAGCCCTGGTGGCGGGTGCCATCGGCCTGTTCGAGGTTGCCCAGGCCTTCGTAGCGACCCTTGCGGAAGGCGCCGCTGTAGGTGGTTCCACCTTGGGTAAGGCGGCCTTCGCCGTCGAATTCGCTGCGCTTGAATTGGCCTTCGTAGACGCTTCCGTCGGGGTACTGCAGGCGACCGTGGCCTTCGAACTGGCCATCAAGGAACCCGCCCTCGTAGACCGTACCCAGGCCGTCGTTCCACTTGCCCTGGCCGCTCTGCAGGCCCTTGTCGAAGCCGCCCTCGTACCAGGCGCCGTTGCTGTAATCCAGCCGCCCCTGACCCTGTAATTGGCCATTGACCAGGGCACCGCGGTAGCGCGCGCCGTCGGGCAGGCGGGCGTCGGGAGGCAGCAGCGGTTCGCCTTCGCCGCAGGCGGCGAGCAGCAGGACGAGGCTCAAGGGCAGGAGTTTGCGTGGCATGGGCTTCTCGAATCGACGGATGAGCGCGGATTGAGTGTGACGTAAAAAAGCCCGCGGTCGCGGGCTTTTTTCAGCGGGGCCTGATCAGGTCCACTGGGTCAGCTTGTTGCCTTCCTTGTCCTTGAAGGCGCCGACGATGATCATGATGAAATCGACCAGCGTCCAGATGCCCAGGCCGCCCAGGGTGACGATCTGCAGGATGGCGGTGCCGATCTTGCCGACGTAGAAGCGGTGGGCGCCAAAGGTGCCGAGGAAGAAGCACAGCAGGAAGGCGGGGAGGATGCGTTTTTCGGTCATGGGACAGTCCTTGTGAATGATCGCGGCCGCTCCTTTTGGCGGCCGCGGGCATTCTAATCCATAACCTTTAGGAAATGTTTCAGACGAAGCACAGGCTCAGCGATTCGGCGATGTAGGCCGGTTTGGGCAGGCCTTCGATCTCCAGGGTGCAGCGCGCCTTGATCAGCCACTGGCCGGGGTTCTTCTCGGTGACGTCGGTGATGGTCACCTGCAGGCGCACGCGCGAATCCACCGGCACCGGCTGGATGAAGCGCACGCTGTCCAGGCCGTAGTTGACCACCATCTTGGGGTTCTCCGGCAGGACCAGCAGGCCCTCGCAGAGCTTGGGGATCAGCGACAGCGACAGGAAGCCGTGGGCGATGGTGCCGCCGAAGGGCGTCTTCTTCGCCTTCTCCGGGTCGACGTGGATGAACTGGTGGTCCTCGGTGCACTCGGCGAACTGGTTGATGCGCTGTTGATCGACGGTGATCCACTGCGAATGGCCCAGGTCCTTGCCGATGTAATCCTTCAGTGCGCTTACGGGTACGAATGCCATGTTTCCTCCGGGGATATCGTTGTTCTTCTAATGCGGCCTGCGTAAGAGTCCGCCAACAGATCAGCATGGGGCCTGCAGTCGGTCAAGCCGCAGCGGCATTCATGCTTTGGGCGAATGCCGCGCCATAGCGGGCGCCGGGCGGGCATAATGGCGCCTCGTTGCGCTGGAGATTTCCCTGATGTTGTTACGCGGCCTGACCTGGCTGGTGCTGTTCCAACTGCTCGGCACGGGCCTGAATGCTCTCATCCTGCACATGATTCCCGGCCCGATCATTGGGCTGGTGCTGCTGTTCGCCTTCCTGGTGTGGAACGGCGAGGTGAGCAAGCCGGTCAACGAAGCCGCCGCCTCGCTGCTGCGCTACCTGCCGCTGCTGCTGGTGCCGGCGGCGGTGGGCGTGATGGCCTACGCGAAGCAGATCGCCGCGGACTTCTGGGCCATCGCCGGTGCCCTGGCGCTGTCGCTGCTGGTGTCCTTCGTGTTCGCCGGCTGGCTGATGCAGAAGCTCATCGACCGCCAGCGCAAGCAGAAGGAGGGCGCGTGATGTTCGACTGGCAAGGCGCGCTGAACTCCGTCATCCACCATCCGCTGTTCTGCGTCGGCGTTACCCTGGGCGCCTACCAGCTGGCGCTGGCCGCCTATGAACGGACGCGCTGGGTGTTCCTGCAGCCGGTACTGGTGTCGATGCTGATCGTCATCGCGGTGCTGCTGGCCTGCGGTATCGACTACGCCGAATACAGCAACAGCGCCAAGGTGCTGACCATCCTCCTCGGCCCCGCCACCGTGGCGCTGGCGGTGCCGCTGTTCCTCAACCTGAAGCGCATCCGCCAGCTGTTCTGGCCGACGCTGATCACCCTGCTGGTCGGCGGCCTGTTCGCCACTGCGCTGGGCATCGGCCTGGGCTGGCTGTTCGGCGTCGATCACGAGTTGCTGATGAGCCTGGCGCCCAAGTCGGTGACCTCGCCCATCGCCATGCTGGTGGCCAGCCAGATCGGCGGCGTGGCGGCGCTGGCGGCGGTGTTCGTGCTGATCACCGGCGTGCTCGGCGCCATCCTCGGCCCGGAACTGCTGCGCCGTTTCGGTGTGCATCACCCGGCCGCGCAGGGCATGGCGCTGGGTATGACCGCCCATGCCGTGGGCACCTCCCGCGCCCTGCAGGAGGGCGAGGAATGCGGCGCTTTCGCCGCCCTGGCCATGAGCCTGATGGGCGTGGCCACCGCTGTGCTGCTACCGTTGGCGGTAGCGCTGATTGCCTGATCAATCGATGGAGTGTCCATGAGTTTGCCGCTGTTCCCCCTCAACACCGTGCTGTTTCCCGGCTGCCGCCTCGACCTGCAGATCTTCGAGGCGCGCTACCTGGACATGATCGGCCGCTGCATGAAGCAGAACGGCGGGTTCGGCGTGGTGGCCATCGTCGAGGGCGAGGAAGTTGGCGATGCGCCCGAGCGCTACAGCCTGGTCGGCTGCGAGGCGCATATCCGTGACTTTCAGCAGCAGTCCAATGGCCTGCTGGGTATCCGTGTCGAGGGCGGCCGGCGCTTCCGCGTGCTCTCCGCCAACGTGCAGCCGGACCAGCTGACCGTGGCCGAAGTGCAGTGGCTGGACGAGCAGATTGACCAGCCACTGACCAAGGAGCACGACGACCTCGCCGCGTTGCTCGAAGCGCTGTCCATGCACCCGATGGTCTCTGCGCTGGAGATGGGCGGTGAGGTCAACGGCCAGCAGGCACTGGCCTGCCAGCTCGCCTACCTCTTGCCGTTCGAGCGTGACCAGAAGCAGGTGCTGCTGGAGATGGACGACCCCACCGTGCGCCTGGCGCGCATCCAGGTGCTGCTGGAGCAATTGCAGGGCGACTTCGTCGCCTGACACCACGGCGCATCCTGTAGGAGCGGACCCTGTCCGCGAATCGTTCATCGCGCGCCGATGTTCGCGGAGAAGCTCCGCTCCTACGAGAGCAAAAGCGGTTCGCGAGCAAGCTCATTCTTCCAGGCGTTTCCCTGACTTTGATGCAACAAGGCCCGCGAATGCGGGCCTTGTGCTTTCAACGGCAGAGCCTGGGATCAGAACGAATCGCCCGGCACCCGCACCCAGCCTTCCATGAGGATGCGCGAGCTGCGGCTCATGATGGCCTTGGTCACGGTCCATTCGCCGTTCACCTGCTTCGCCTCCGCGCCTACGCGCAGGGTGCCGGAGGGATGGCCGAAGCGTACGGCGCTGCGCTCACCACCGCCGGCGGCGAGGTTCACCAGGGTGCCGGGGATGGCCGCGGCGGTGCCGATGGCCACGGCGGCGGTGCCCATCATGGCGTGGTGCAGCTTGCCCATGGACAGCGCGCGCACCAGCAGGTCGACATCGCCGGCCTGGACCTGCTTGCCGCTGGAGGTGACGTAGTCTTTCGCCGGCGCGACGAAGGCGATCTTCGGCGTGTGCTGGCGGGTCGCGGCTTCTTCCGGGGTCTTGATCAGGCCCATGCGCAGGGCGCCGGCGATGCGGAATTTCTCGAAGCGCGCCAGTTGCTCGGGGTCGCCATTGATCGCTTCGCGCAGCTCGGCGCCGGTGTAGCCGATGTCCTGGGCGTTGACGAAGATGGTCGGGATGCCGGCGCTGATCATGGTCGCCTTGAAGGTGCCGATGCCGGGGACTTCCAGGTCGTCCACCAGGTTGCCGGTGGGGAACATGGCGCCGCCGTCTTCACCGTCGTCGGACGGGTCGAGGAACTCCAGCACGATCTCGGCGGCGGGGAAGGTCACGCCGTCCAGCTCGAAGTCGCCGGTTTCCTGCACCTGGCCATTGGTGACCGGTACGTGGGCGATGATGGTCTTCTGGATATTGGCCTGCCAGATACGCACCACGCAGGTGCCGTTGTCCGGGATGCGCGACGGGTCGACGAGACCTGCGTGGATGGCGAACGAGCCGGCGGCGGTGGAGAGGTTGCCGCAGTTGCCGCTCCAGTCGACGAAGGCCTTGTCGATGGAGATCTGCCCGTAGAGATAGTCGATGTCGTGGTCCGGCTGGGTACTTTTCGACAGGATCACACACTTGCTGGTGCTGGAGGTCGCTCCGCCCATGCCGTCGATGTGCGCGCTGTACGGATCGGGGCTGCCGATCACGCGCATGAACAGCTTGTCGCGGGCCGCGCCGGGCACCTGGCAGCGCTCGGGCAGGTCCTGCAGGCGGAAGAACACGCCCTTGCTGGTGCCGCCACGGATGTAGGTGGCGGGGATCTTCACTTGGGGTACGTGGGGCATGGGTCTCGATCCTGTCGGCTTTTCGTAGGAGCGAGCTTGCTCGCGAACAGCTCCGCAGCGGGGGTTGGTTCGCGAGCAAGCTCGCTCCTACAGGATTGGTGCCGGCCCAGGCGGGCCGGCCGTTACATCACGCCACGGACGACTCGAGGAAGTCCTTGGCGAAGCGCTGCAGCACGCCGCCGGCGTTGTACACCTTCACTTCGGCGGCGGTGTCCAGGCGGCAGGTAACGGGGACTTCGACCACTTCACCGTTGCGGCGATTGACCACCAGGGTCAGGTCGCAGCGCGGCGACACGTCGCCCTTGATGTCGTAGGTCTCGGTGCCGTCCAGGCCCAGGGTCAGTCGGGTGGTGCCCGGCTTGAACTCCACCGGCAGCACGCCCATGCCCACCAGGTTGGTGCGGTGGATGCGCTCGAAGCCTTCGGCGACGATCACTTCCACGCCCGCCAGGCGAACGCCCTTGGCCGCCCAGTCGCGGGACGAGCCCTGGCCGTAGTCGGCGCCGGCCACGATGATCAGGTTCTGCTTGCGGTTCATGTAGGTTTCGATGGCTTCCCACATGCGCATCACCTTGCCTTCCGGCTCGACGCGAGCCAGCGAACCCTTCTTCACTTCCCCGTTGACCACGGCCATTTCGTTGACCAGCTGCGGGTTGGCGAAGGTGGCGCGCTGGGCGGTCAGGTGGTCGCCGCGGTGGGTGGCGTAAGAGTTGAAGTCCTCCTCCGGCAGGCCCATTTTCGCCAGGTATTCGCCGGCCGCGCTGTCCAGCAGGATGGCGTTGGACGGCGACAGGTGATCGGTGGTGATGTTGTCCGGCAGGATCGCCAGCGGCAGCATGCCCTTGAGCGTGCGCTCGCCGGCCAGCGCGCCTTCCCAGTAGGGCGGACGGCGGATGTAGGTGGACATCGGGCGCCAGTCGTACAGCGGGCTTTCCGCTTCCTGCACGCTGCCCAGGTCGAACATCGGGATGTACACCTGCTTGAACTGCTCGGGCTTGACGCTGGAGGCGACGATGGCGTCGATCTCTTCGTCGGACGGCCAGAGGTCCTTCAGGGTGACGGGGTTGCCGTCCCGGTCGGTACCCAGCGGGTCCTGCTCGATGTCGAAGCGCACGGTGCCGGCGATGGCGTAGGCGACCACCAGCGGCGGCGAGGCGAGGAAGGCCTGCTTGGCGTAGGGGTGGATACGGCCGTCGAAGTTGCGGTTACCCGAGAGCACGGCAGTGGCGTACAGGTCGCGGTCGATGATCTCTTTCTGGATCACCGGGTCCAGCGCGCCGGACATGCCGTTACAGGTGGTGCAGGCATAGGCGACGATGCCGAAGCCGAGCTTCTCCAGCTCCGGCAGCAGGCCGGCTTCTTCCAGGTACAGCTTGGCGACCTTCGAACCCGGCGCGAAGGAGGTCTTCACCCACGGCTTGCGGATCATGCCCAGTGCGTTGGCCTTCTTCGCCACCAGGCCGGCGGCGATCACGTTGCGCGGGTTGGAGGTGTTGGTGCAGCTGGTGATGGCGGCGATGATCACCGCGCCGTCAGGCATCAGGCCTTGGGCTTCTTCACCCTTGCCTTCCTGCAGCTTGGCTTCGTCGGCGATGCCGCGCTCGGCCAGCGCCGAGGTTGGCAGGCGGCGGTGCGGGTTGGACGGGCCGGCCATGTTGCGCACGACGCTGCCCAGGTCGAACTCCAGCACGCGCTCGTACTCGGCGGTCTCCAGGGCGCTGCTCCACAGGCCGAGGGTCTTCGCGTAGTTCTCCACCAACTCCACCTGCTCCGGCTCGCGGCCGGTGAGCTTGAGGTAGTCGATGGTCTGGCCGTCGATGTAGAACATCGAGGCGGTGGCGCCGTATTCCGGGCACATGTTGGAGATGGTCGCGCGGTCGCCGATGGACAGGCTGTCCGCACCCTCGCCGAAGAATTCGACGTAGGCGCCGACCACACGCTCCTTGCGCAGGAACTCGGTGATCGCCAGGACGATGTCGGTGGCGGTGATGCCCGGCTTGCGCTGGCCGGTGAGCTTGACGCCGACGATGTCGGGCAGGCGCATCATCGAAGGGTGACCGAGCATCACGGTCTCGGCTTCGAGGCCGCCGACGCCGATGGCGATCACACCCAGGGCGTCCACGTGCGGGGTGTGCGAGTCGGTGCCGACGCAGGTGTCGGGGAACGCGATGCCGCCGCGCGCCTGGATCACCGGGCTCATTTTCTCCAGGTTGATCTGGTGCATGATGCCGTTGCCGGCCGGGATCACGTCGACGTTCTTGAACGCGGTCTTGGTCCAGTCGATGAAGTGGAAGCGATCCTCGTTGCGGCGGTCCTCGATGGCGCGGTTCTTCTCGAACGCGTCCGGGTCGAAACCGGCGGCTTCCACGGCCAGCGAGTGGTCGACAATCAGCTGGGTCGGCACCACCGGGTTGACCTTGGACGGGTCGCCACCTTTCTCGGCGATGGCGTCACGCAGGCCGGCGAGGTCGACCAGCGCGGTCTGGCCGAGGATGTCGTGGCAGACCACGCGCGCCGGGTACCAGGGGAAGTCGAGGTCGCGCTTGCGGTAGACCAGTTGCTCCAGGGAGGCGGTCAGGTCCGCAGGCTCGCAGCGGCGCACCAGCTGTTCGGCCAGCACGCGGGAGGTGTAGGGGAGCTTGTCCCAGGCGCCGGCCTGGATCGCCTCGACCGCCTCGCGGGCGTCGAAGTAATCCAGCGCGGTGCCGGGCAGGCGTTTGCGGAATTGGCTGTTCACGGAAGTAGTCATTTTTTTATCCACGAAGACTATTTGCGGTCCTTGAGCGGCACGAACTTCAGGTCTTCAGGGCCTGTGTAGTTGGCGCTCGGGCGGATGATCTTGCCGTCGATGCGTTGCTCGATGACGTGGGCGGACCAGCCGGCGGTGCGGGCGATGACGAACAGCGGGGTGAACATCGCGGTGGGCACGCCCATCATGTGGTAGCTCACGGCGCTGAACCAATCGAGGTTGGGGAACATCTTCTTGATGTCCCACATGATGGTTTCCAGGCGCTCGGCGATGTCATACATCTTGGTGTTGGACTGCTCGTGCGACAGCTGGTTGGCGACTTCCTTGATCACCTTGTTGCGCGGGTCGGACACGGTGTAGACCGGGTGGCCGAAGCCGATCACCACTTCCTTCCTCTCGACGCGGGCGCGGATGTCGGCCTCGGCTTCGTCCGGGTTGTCGTAGCGCTTCTGGATCTCGAAGGCCACCTCGTTGGCGCCGCCGTGTTTCGGGCCGCGCAGCGCGCCGATGGCGCCGGCGATGCAGGAGAACATGTCCGAGCCGGTGCCGGCGATCACGCGGGAGGTGAAGGTGGAGGCGTTGAACTCGTGCTCGGCGTACAGGTTGAGCGAGGTGTGCATGGCGCGCACCCAGGACTCGCGGGGCTTCTCGCCGTGCAGCAGGTGCAGGAAGTGGCCGCCGATGGAGTCGTCGTCGGTCTCGACGTCGATGCGCTTGCCGTTGTGGCTGAAGTGGTACCAGTACAGCAGCGCGGAGCCCAGGGAGGCCATCAGCTTGTCGGCGATGTCACGGGCGCCCGGATGGTTGTGGTCGTCCTTCTCTGGCGACAGGCAGCCGAGCACGGACACGGCGGTGCGCATCACGTCCATCGGGTGGGCCGACGGCGGCAGGGTTTCCAGGGCAGCCTTCACGCCGGCCGGCAGGCCGCGCAGGGCCTTCAGCTTGGCCTTGTAGCCGGCCAGTTCGGCGGCGTTGGGCAGCTTGCCATGGACCAGCAGGTGGGCGATTTCCTCGAAGTCGCAGCGGTTGGCGAAATCCAGCACGTCATAGCCACGGTAGTGCAGGTCGTTGCCGGTACGGCCGACGGTGCACAGGGCGGTATTGCCAGCGGCGGTGCCACTCAGGGCCACGGACTTCTTCGGCTTGAAGCCGGTGGTGGTTTCTGCGGTAGCGCTCATCGCGTGTCTCCTCATCAAATCCGGTTGCTTGTTCTTGTCCCCGGCGCGGCCGGGATATCGGTTCGAATCTGGTTGGCCGCCCCCCGTGCGGGAGGTCGGCCCTGGCGTAGGGCGAATAACGTGAAGCGTTATTCGCCGTCACAGCCGATGGTGGATAACGCCTGGGGCGTTATGCACCCTACATAAGGTTCAGGTTCGCGCGCTCACTTCTTGCCAGCGGCGAACAGCGCGTCGAGCTTCTGCTCGAAGGCGTGGTAGCCGATGCGGTCGTACAGCTCGGCACGGGTCTGCATCAGTTCGATCACGTTCTGCTGGTGACCTTCCTGGCGGATCGCGGTGTACACGGCTTCGGCGGCCTTGTTGGCAGCGCGGAAGGCGGACAGCGGATACAGCTGGATGGCCACGCCGACCGAGGCCAGCTCGTCGCGGGTGAACAGCGGGGTGGCGCCGAACTCGGTGATGTTGGCCAGGATCGGTACGTTCAGGGCATCGACGAAGCGCTTGTAGGTCGGCAGGTCGTAGGCGGCTTCGGCGAAGATCGCATCGGCGCCGGCCTCGACGTAGCGCTGGCAGCGCTCGATGGCGGCGTCCACGCCTTCAGCCTGGATGGCGTCGGTGCGGGCGATGAGGAAGAAGTCCGGGTCGGTCTTGGCGTTGGCGGCAGCTTTTACGCGGTCGACCATCTCCTGGGTGGAGACGATTTCCTTGCCCGGGCGGTGACCGCAGCGCTTGGCACCAACCTGGTCCTCGATGTGGGCAGCGGCGGCGCCAGCCTTGATCAGGTTCTTGACGGTGCGCTCGATGTTGAAGGCGCTGGGACCGAAGCCGGTGTCGATGTCCACCAGCAGCGGCAGGTCGCAGACGTCGGTGATGCGGCGAACGTCGGTGAGCACGTCGTCCAGGGTATTGATGCCCAGGTCCGGCAGGCCGAGGGAACCCGCCGCCACGCCGCCACCGGAGAGGTAGATGGCCTTGAAGCCGGCGCGCTTGGCCAGCAGCGCGTGGTTGGCGTTGATCGCGCCGATCACCTGCAGCGGCTTTTCTTCGGCAAGGGCTTCACGGAAACGTTGGCCGGCGGTCTTGTAGCTCATTGTTCACCTCGTTCGTTGGCTGTCTTGGCTTGGGCGTCCAGGTAGTGACGCTCCATATTGCGTTTCGAGGCGCCGATGTGACGGCGCATCAGCAACTCGGCCAGTTCGCCGTCACGGTCGGCGATGGCATCGAGAATCCGGTGGTGCTCGGAGAAGGCCTGGCGCGGGCGGTTGGGCGTCGCCGAGAACTGCAGGCGGTACATGCGCACGAGCTGGTACAGCTCGCCGCAGAGCATGCGGGTGAGGGTGCGGTTGCCGCTGCCCTGGATGATCCGGTAGTGGAAGTCGTAGTCGCCTTCCTGCTGGTAGTAGCCGCGGCCGGCCTGAAACGCCTCGTCGCGCTCGTGGGTGTCGAGCACCCGGCGCAGCTCGTCGATCTCGGCCTGGCTCATGCGCTCGGCGGCCAGGCGGCAGGCCATGCCTTCGAGGGATTCGCGGATCTCGTAGAGCTCCAGCAGCTCCTCGTGGCTGAGCGAAACCACCCGCGCGCCGACGTGGGGTACGCGCACCAGAAGCTTCTGGCCTTCCAGGCGGTGGATCGCCTCACGCAGCGGGCCGCGGCTGATGCCGTAGGTGCGCGCCAGCTCCGGCTCGGAAATCTTGCTGCCGGGGGCGATCTCGCCCTTGACGATGGCCGACTGGATCTTGCGGAACACGTGTTCCGAGAGGGTCTCGCCGTCGTCGCTGGCGGGGGTGGGCAGAATCAGGCTATCGCTCATGGTGTCGACAATCTTCTTGGTGTGCGGCGAAAGCTACCCCTGGAAACCCTCTGGGTCAATCGAGATCTGATGAATTGTCGACAATCGTCTAATCCGCCGGTTTTCTTATAGCGGGCCGGCGAGTACTGCTGCGGACATGCGAAGATGCTCGCCGGCACTATCAGGGAGCGAGTCGTGCAATCGAGGGAACGGATGAAACGAATGGTCGCCTGCGTGGCGGGCTTTCTGCTGCTGGGCTGGGCGCAGGGACTGTGGGCCCTGCATCCGTACCGGGACAACCCGACGGCGGACCTGCAGCCGATCGGCCTGTGGCAGGAGATGACGCCGCTGCTGCTGTTCTGGGCGCTGTGGGTCGCGTTGGCGGCCTGGCCGCAGCGAGCGGCGGCGGGCTGGCGCGGCGCGCTTTCGTCGGGAGTCGCCCTGCTGGGCTGGTTCTGGGTGGATCTTTGTCTGTACGACAGCCGGGTGGCGAGCTGGAGCACCTACTCCCTTGCCGAATTGGCGGCGGAGGTGGCCCTGGTCTGTGGCGGGCCGCTGCTGGTTGCCGTTCTGGTCTATGGTGGCGGCTGGGCCCTGGCGGCCAGGAGGAACACCGATGATCCGCAGCTGGTATGACCGTCATGCATTGCCCCGGCTGATCGACTTCGCCTGCGGCATGGGCGATGTGATGAAGCAGCGCTCGCTGCTGGTGCCCCGCGCCCGCGGGCGGGTGCTGGAGATCGGCATGGGCACCGGGCTGAACCTGGCGTTCTACGATCCGGCGAAAGTGTCGACAATCGTCGGCGTCGACCCTGCGGCACAGATGCAGAAGCTCGCCCGCAGCCGCGCCGAGGCGATTCACATCCCGGTGGACATGGTGGCGCTGGAGCTGGGGCAGATTCGTGCCGATGCCGGTAGCTTTGACAGCATCGTCTGCACCTTCACGCTATGCAGCATCCCCGATGCAGTAGCCGCGCTGAAGGAAATGCGCCGGGTGCTCAAGCCCGGCGGCGAATTCCTCTTCTGCGAACACGGCCTGGCGCCGGACGCTGGCGTGCGCACCTGGCAACACCGGCTGACACCTGTATGGAAACCCCTGGCCGGCGGCTGCCACCTGGACCGCGACATGCCGGCGCTGATCGAATCCGGCGGATTCCACCTGCGCGAGCTGATCCAGGATTACCTGCCCGGCCCGCGGCCGATGACTTACGTGTACCGCGGCATGGCCGACTGAGGTTCCGGCAGGCGATCCAGCACCTCGATGCTGAGGATGTAGGCGCTGCGCAGGAACAGGTCTTCCGGGCGCTGGACGAAACCCGAGTCGGATTGGCAGTCGTTCAGGCGCACCACAGCGGGGGCGTGCCCATCGCTCAGGGCGCGTTAGTCGCTATTGCTGATCCAGCCCTGGAGCACGGAAGACTCGCGGTTGTGGGCGCGAACCACGACTTCGACCTTCAGTTGTTCATTCATGGGAACGTCACTCGGCAGAGGGTGATGAAGAGGTGGCAAACCTTAGCGCCCAACCTCTACGGTCTCTGTCAGGTTCCTCTGAATGCGCTGTGCGACTATCCCCTCTGATCCCCTGGCGCGGCGGCAGGCCGCGTCGCAAGCCGGCTGCCTGCGTGGCGCCGGGCTGGCGCCTCAGGCGACCTGATGATCGGCGGGGGTGACGCTGAGGATGTGCGAGTTGCTGAGGAACAGGTCGTGCACTGCACCGCTGGGGTTCTGCCGGCTCTGGCAGTCCTCCAGGCGCACCATGGCGGGGCCGTGGCCGGCGCGCAGGGCGTGGTAGTCGTCCAGGCTGATGCGGCCGTGGAGGATGCGTTGCGGGCGGTAGGGTGACCAGGTCTCCACTTCCACCCAGAGGCTTTCAGGATCGTGCTGCATGGCGGATGGTCCGGCTGAGTGCAAAAGGGCGCGTACTCTAGACAGCGGACCAGCGCCGAATTCATCAGAGGTCTCTGAGAAATTTGTAGGAATTTATTTTGTCCTGCCCGAAGGCTTTGCCTACGGCATGGTCTTGTAGGCCTCCGCCCATTCCAGGGCGAAAGTCTCGATGGAGGTTGCCGTGGTGTTGGCCGGCGACCGGGCCTCGCGGGCATGCACCAGGCCGCTGTTGATCGCCTCGGCCAGTTCCGCGTAGCAGGCGGCGACGCTGGTTGAACAGCCACCTTCACGCAGCGCGCCGATCAGTTCCTCGGGCGTCATCTGCACGTACGGCAGGTCCGGTTTGCCGATCGCGGCGCCGAGCGCGCAGGTGGCCTGGGCGTAGCTGATGTCACGCTCGCCGAGCAGCTCCCGCACCACCCTGCCGTGCCAGTCGCGGGCGAGCAGGGCGCGGCTGGCGGCGTCGGCCACATCCGCCGTGGCGATCATCGGCACCGGCACGTCCGGCGCTACTGCATCGCTGTAGCAGTCACAGGCGCGGACTATCGGCAGCGCGCCGTAGAGGTTCTCGAACAGGGCGCCGACACGCAGCGTCAGTACGTTCACTTCCGGCAGCAGAGTCGCCAGGCGCTGTTCCTGGTCATGCATGCTGATGATCGGCCCGGTGCCGGAAGGCACCTCGGCGCCCACGCTGCTGATGAACACCACATGACGAACACCGCTGCTGCGGATGGCGGCGAGGATCGCCTCGCCCTGGGCGGCCTGCTGGTTGCGGTAGTCCTCGGTATCCGGACCGTAGGCGAGCAGGGTGTAGACCGCATCCGAGCCGCGGAAGGCCTCGCTGAGGAAGGCAGCGTCATGGGGTTCGCCCACAGCAATCTGCGCGCCGGCGGCAGCCAGCGGCGCCAGTCGCTCGGCGTTGCGGCCAAGGGCATGGACCGGCACGCCGGCTTGCAGCAGGGTCTGGCAGATTCTCGAACCGGTGCGGCCGGTGGCTCCCATTACGGTGATCATGGCGATGTCCTCGCTGTTGGCCGTCCCGCGGCGCCCGCCGTGGGTTCGTTGGCCTGGATTCAGTCTCCTGCTGAATTGCCGGACGGTTAATGCCTGGGAATCGCTGCTTCATGCTCATTCGTCCAGGAGTGCTGGACGCCGCCGAATCGCCGGATCAGTCTCAAGACCATGAATACTCCTACTGCCATGCCATGCCATGCCAWGCCATGCCATGCCATGCCATGCCATGCCAGACCTGACCGACGCCTGGGCTTCCACCGATCCCCTGGGCGAGGCCCTGCATTTCCTGCGAATGAGTGGCACCTTCTACTGCCGCTCCGAGTTCACTGCGCCCTGGGGGCTGGACCTGCCGGCCATGCCGCAGTGTCTGATGTTCCATGTGCTGACCGTCGGCGAATGCTGGCTGGAAGCCGAGGGCGACGAGCCGCGCCGGCTGGCGCCGGGCGACCTGGTACTGGTGCCGCACGGTGAAGGCCACCGGCTGGCGAGTGCGCCGGGAGAAGCGGCGACGGGGCTGTTCGATCTACCGCGGGCTTACGCCAGCGACCGCTACGAAGTGCTGCGCCAGGGCGGTGGTGGTGAATCGACGGCGATGATCTGCGGCGCGGTGCGCTTCGATCACCCCGCTGCGCTGCAACTGGTGCGCCTGCTACCGCGTGTGCTGGAAGCACAGGTGCGCGACCCCGGCCAGCGCGACTGGCTGATGAGCACCCTACAACTGATGGAGAACGAGGCGCGGGCCATGCGCCCCGGCGGTGAAACGGTGATCACCCGGCTGGCCGACATCCTGGTGATCCAGGCCATCCGCGCCTGGATCGAGCAGGACCCGGCCGCGCAAACCGGCTGGCTCGGCGCGCTGCAGGACCGCCAGTTGGGGCGTGCGCTGAGCCTGATCCATCGCGAGCCGGAGCGGGACTGGAGCCTCGCATCGCTGGCTGGTGTGGCGGCCATGTCGCGCTCGGCCTTTGCCGCGCGCTTCGCCGAGAAGGTCGGCATGCCGGCGATGCACTACGTGACCCGCTGGCGCATGCATGTGGCGCTGAGCTGGTTGCAGGAAAGAGAAATCGGGGTAGCCGAGCTGGCGGAGCGGCTGGGCTACCAGTCCGAGGCGGCGTTCAGTCGAGCGTTCAAGCGGTTCATTGGCGTTTCGCCGGGGAGTGTGCGGCGCAGCTAGGTTGTGCCATGGAGCGTAGGAGCGGACTCCGTCCGCGATCGATCCCCGGCTGCTCCGAGCTGGCCGGTGGCACATCGCGGACAGAGTCCGCTCCTACGCGAAGGGAATCGGCGGAGTCAGCCCCGTGGCGCATAACGCGCCAGCGTTATCCGCCGCTGAGGGCCGGCGGATAACCTGTTCCAGGTTATGCGCCTACGTTCCACAGGTCGACGCTGAAGTCACCGTATACGTAGGAGCGGACTCCGTCCGCGATCGATCCCCGGCGGCTCTGAGCTGGCCGGTGGCACATCGCGGACAAAGTCCGCTCCTACGCGAAGGAAATCGGCGGAGTCAGCCCCGTGGCGCATAACGCGCCAGCGTTATCCGCCGCTAAGGGGCGGCGGATAACCTGTTCCAGGTTATGCGCCCTACGTTCCACAAGTCGACGCGGAAGTCGCCGTATACGTAGGAGCGGACTCCGTCCGCGATCGATCCCCGGGTACTCCGAGCTGGCCGGTGGCCCATCGCGGACAGAGTCCGCTCCTACGCGAAGGGAAATGGCGGAGTCGGCCCTGTGGGGCTGGTGACGACGTGGGGGCGGGTTCGCGAGCAAGCTCGCTCCTACGAAGAGCGCCGCGGTCGGGCGGAACTGTAGGAGCGAGCTTGCTCGCGAACCGCACGGCACGATGGTCCGTGCGTAAGGAGGCGGGTTCCGGGAAGCGTCCGATCAGAGCTGGATATCGTCGCGGATCAGCACGCAGGTGCAGCCGTCGTCGTCTTCGCGCCAGTCGTGGAGGAAGTACATCTGGATCTTGCCGCCGTCCATTACCGCCAGGTAGTCGCCGACTTCCGGGACGAAGAAGGCGGAGGTGCCGGGCTGGGCTTCGCATTCGATGCGGGCGCTGAAGAACAGCGCCGGGTCGGCGTCGTCGAAGAAGTCTTCGCGCTCGGCGGCGTCCCATTCGATGGGGGCTTCGAAGGGGCCGAGGAAGAGCACCTTGGCGTCGCCCATGTCGAGTTCTTCCGCGTCCGGGTCGTTGTCGTCGGGGCGGTAGACGGTGGCGTCCAGCGCGCTGCTGTCGGCGAGGATGGCCTGGCGTGCGGCCATGCGCTGCTGCGGGTCGACGCCGGCGTCGGCGCAGAGCTGGTTCCAGAGGGTTTCGGCTTGGGTGGACATGGTGGCTCCCGCTCGTGCGGCCGGTTCAAAGGCCGATAGTGTCCGGGACGGCGGGGCAGAGATCAACGCCCTGCGTCAGCGCGACTGAAGCCGCGCTGACGCATCACCATTCGCTCAGCGCGCGCTGATGCGGGCGCGCATCTGCTCCATGCGTTCGATCAGGCTGTCGACTTCCTGCTTGAACAGCTCGAGGAAATCGCTCTGTTCGCAGCTTTCCACCTCGTAGCCGTCGTACAGCGCCAGGCTGCCGTCGGCGCGGAAGCCGTAGTAGCGCGGGTCACTCTCGACCTTGAGCACCGGCGCGAAGTCCTCGATGCCCTGGCTGCGGACTTCGGCCAGCTGCACGCTCAGGCTCAGCCATTCGGGGATGTCCTCGGCCAGCCCGAACACCAGCAGGCCGCGCCAGAAGGTCCAGGCGGGGCCGACGTCGAAGGCCTTGGCGGCCGGCCAGGATTCTTCCCGTGCGGTGATGTACAGGCCGCCGAGCTTGGACAGCGTCAGCAGGCGGAAAACCTCCGGCAGGGCGAAGCCCAGGTCCGCTTCATAGCGCTCCAGGGCGGCGGCCTCGGCCTTGCCGGCCACCACCTCGAAGTGCTCGATCTCGATGGGTTCGAGGATCTTCCAGAGTTCTTGCAGCAGAGCTTCTTCAGTCATTGCCAATCCTTTTCCGAGTGACTG
Source organism: Pseudomonas sp. CAN1 (assembly GCF_030462585.1). Taxonomy (GTDB): domain Bacteria; phylum Pseudomonadota; class Gammaproteobacteria; order Pseudomonadales; family Pseudomonadaceae; genus Pseudomonas. The sequence continues at coordinate 239,877 of NZ_JASMRU010000003.1, forward strand.
TCAGTGGTGTGCGAGGCCCGCCGTCACAGGCCGTATTTCTTCACCTTGTCGAACAGCGTGGTCTTGGCCATGCCCAGTGCGTGCGCGGCCTGGCTGAGGTTGCCGGCGTGGCGTTCGAGGGCGGTGGACAGCAGGCTCTTCTCGAAGGCTTCGACGGCCTCGGCGAAGCGCGGTTCCCCGGCTTCCGGGCCGAGATTGCCGCCGGCCAGCACTGGCAGGCCGAGGGCGAAGCGTTCGGCGACGTTGCGCAGCTCGCGCACGTTGCCCGGCCAGTCGTGGGCCATCAGCGTGGCGGCAGTGGCGTTGTCGATGGGCGGCGTCGGGCGGTCGAAGCGCAGCGAGGACTGCTGCAGGAAGTGCTCGAAGAGCATCAGGATGTCTTCGCGGCGCTCGCGCAGCGGCGGCAGGTTGAGGGTGATGACGTTGAGGCGGTAGTAGAGGTCGCTGCGGAAGCTGCCGTCGCGGCCCATGGCGGCGAGATCGGACTTGGTCGCGGCGATCACCCGGCAGTCCACGCGGATCAGTTCGTTGGAGCCCAGGCGTTCCAGCTGCTGCTCCTGCAGCACGCGCAGCAGCTTGATCTGCAGGTTCAGCGGCATGCTCTCGATCTCGTCGAGGAACAGGCTGCCGCCGTCGGCGTGCTCGATCTTGCCGATCCGCCGCTTGCCGGCGCCGGTGAAGGCGTGGGCTTCGTGGCCGAAGATTTCGCTGTCGATCAGGCTTTCCGGCAGGCCGCCGCAGTTGAGCGCGACGAAGGGCTTGGGCTGGCGCCGGCTGGAGTCGTGCAGGCAGCGCGCGACCAGTTCCTTGCCGGTGCCGGTCTCGCCTTCGATGAGCACGTTGGCGGAGGTGTCGGCGACGTTGGCGATCAGCTCGCGCAGCGCCTGCATGGCCGGCGAGCGGCCGATCAGCCGGCTCTCCAGGGCCTGTTTGCCGGCGAGCTGGCGGCGCAGTTGGCTGACCTCGCGGGTCAGCGCGCGCTGGGCGAGGGCGCGGCGCGCGGTGTCCACCAGCTTTTCGGGGGAGAAGGGTTTCTCCATGAAGTCGTAGGCGCCGTCGCGCATGGCCTTGACCGCCATGGCGATGTCGCCATGGCCGGTGATCAGCACCACTGGCAGGCTGGGGTCGAGCGCCTTGAGTTTTTCCAGCAGCTGCAGGCCGTCCATGCCGGGCATGCGGATGTCGCTGACGACGATGCCGGGGAAGTCGGCGCCGACCTTCTTCAGCGCTTCCTCGGCGCTGCCCACGCTGTCGGTCTCGATGTCTTCCAGGGCCAGCGCCTGCTGGCAGCCGAGGCGCACGTGGGGGTCGTCCTCGACGATCAGGACGCGCAGGGATGGGTCGCTCATGCGGGTGTCTCCATGGCCGGTAGCAGCGGCAGGTGCAGCTCGAAGGCGGTGCCGCCGGCCTCCGGATAGGCCACGCCGAGGCTGCCGCCGGCGGCGGTGGCGAGGCTGGCCGAAAGGGTCAGGCCCAGGCCCAGGCCGAGTTCGCCGGGCTTGGTGGTGAAGAAGGGTTCGAACAGGTGCTGGCGCTGATCCTGCGGGATGCCGGGGCCGTTGTCGCGGACCACCAGGCGGTAGTGGCCGTCGCTTTCGATGCGGCCTTCCAGCCACAGGCGGCGGTCGTCCTGCGCGCGCATGGCGTCGAGGGCGTTGGCGATCAGGTTGACCAGTATCTGTTCCAGGCGCGTCTGGTCGATGGCCAGGCACGCGTCGGGGTAGTCGCGGTGCAGGGTCACCGGCACCTCGGCGAGTCGCACCTGCAGCACCATCACGGCGGCGTCCACCGCCTTGCTCAGGGTCGCCTGGCCGTGGTCGTCGGCGCGCCGGGCGAAGGCGCGTAGGCTGGCAGTGATGCGACCCATGCGGTCGACCATTTCGGCGATGGCTTCGAGGTTGCTGCTGGCGACGTCGAGCTTGCCGCGTTCGAGGAAGCGCACGCTGTTGCTCGACAGGGTGCGCAGCGCTGCCAGCGGCTGGTTGAGTTCGTGGGCGATGCTGGTGGACATCTGCCCGATCACCGCCAGCTTGCCGGCCTGTACCAGACGGTCCTGGGCCTTGCGCAGGGTGTCCTCGGCCTGCCGGCGTTCGCGGATCTGTTCGCGCAGGTGCTGGTTGCTGGCACGCAGGTCGGCGGTGCGCTCGGCGATGCGCCGCTCCAGGGCATTGTTGGCCTGCTCCAGCGCCTCACGGGCGGCGAGGCGGGTGGCGATGACCTTGCGCCGTTCGTTCCAGGCGATCAGCAGGAAGGCGAACAGGGCGAAGCCCAGTGCGGCGAGCATGCCGTGGATCAGCGCTTCGCGGCGCAGGTCGGCCAGCGGGGTGAGCAGGGTGAAGTTCCACGGCGTGTCGCTGAGCTGGCGCGTCTGCATCAGGTAGCTGAGCGGCTTGTGGCTGTCGGCATGCTCGCCCGGCGGGAAGCTGATTTCCTCGACGCCCTCGCCCAGTGGTTTGCGCGACAGCGGTTGCCATTCGTTGAGCGCCCACCAGTAGTACTGCAGGCTGCGGGCGAGGCGTTCCTTGTCCTGGTCGCTGAGCGGGCGCACGGCCTTCAGGCGCAGGGCCGGGTCGCTGGAGAGGATGATGATGCCGTTCTCGTCGCTGACGAAGGCTTGCAGGCGCGCCTTCTCCCAGCGTTCTTCGAGGGCCTCCATGCGCACCTTGACCACCGCCACGCCGACGATCTTGCCGCCATGCACGAGGCCGTGGGCGAGGTAGTAACCGGGTTCGCCGGTGGTGCTGCCGATGCCGTAGAAACGCCCGGGGCGGCCGTTCACCGCTTCCTGGAAATAGGCGCGGAAGGACAGGTCTTCACCCAGGTAGCTGTCGGCGTCCTGCCAGTTGCTGGTGGCCAGCACGCGGCCGGAGGTGTCCAGCAGGTACACGGCGCGGCTGCCGGCGCGGCGGTTGAGGCCTTCCAGGTAATGGTTGACGCGGTCGCGGTGCAGCGGCGTCGGGTCCACCAGCAGGCGGCTGACACTGCCTTCGAGTTCCAGCAGGCTGGGCAGGTAGGTGTAGCGGCTGATCTCGCTTTCCACGCCACGGGCGTGCAGTTCGAGCTGGCGTTCGCCGGTCTCGATCAGGGTGCGGGTGCCGGCGCCTTCGCTGATCAGGTAGCCGCCGTAGCCGAAGCCCAGGGTGAGCAGGAGCAGCAGGAAGGGCAACAGGTAGTTGCGCACGAGGCGTGGCTTCACGGTGAGCGGCGGCGGCAATGGGCTGGAGGCGCATTGCAGCACAGTCGCCGGGGCCGAGCCAGCCCAACGCCGGGGGGCGGCGATGGACTGGCTCGGATACCACACGGTGCGTCTGCCAGGGGTTAGGGTTTGACCACCATGCCGACGCCGCGGCCGCGCGGATCGGAGGCGGTTTCCAGCGCCTTGCCGTTGACACGGATGGCCTGGATGTCACCCATGTTCCAGCCCTGGTCTTCCAGGGTGTAGCCCATGGCTTTGAGCTCGTCGGCGACCTTGCCGGTGAGCGGTGCGTAAGCGTCGTAGTAGATGGTGTCCTTGGGCAGCAGTTGGTGATGTACGCGCTGCGCGGCGACGGCCTTCTCCAGGGGCAGCTTGTAGTCGTAGACGTTGTTCAGCACCTGGAAGATCGAGGTGAAGATCCGCGAGCCGCCGGGAGTGCCCAGCACCAGGCTGACGTGGCCGTCGCGGGTGACGATGCTCGGGCTCATGGAGGAGAGCATGCGCTTGCCCGGCTCGATGGCGTTGGCATCGCTGCCCACTACGCCGAAGGCGTTGGCTACGCCCGGCTTGGAGCTGAAGTCGTCCATCTCGTCGTTGAGCAGGAAGCCGGCACCCTTGACCACCACGCCGCTGCCGAAGTCCCAGTTGAGGGTGTAGGTGTTGCTGACGGCGTTGCCGTCCTTGTCGACGATGGAGAAGTGCGTGGTCTGGTGCGGCTCAAGGCCGGGGCGGACCTTCTCGGTTGCCGAGATGGCGTTGGGGTTCACTTCCTTGGCGCGCTTGGCGATGTATTTCGCATCGGTCAGTTGGGCCACCGGCACCTTGGAGAACTGCGGGTCGCCCAGGTAGTCGGCGCGGTCGGCGAACACGCGCTTTTCGATTTCGGCGAGCAGGTGGATGTACTTGGCGGAGTTCAGCTCGACGCCCTTGAAGTCGGCGGCGCGCTGTTCCTTGATGCCGATCAGCTGGGCCAGGGCGATGCCGCCGGAGCTGGGCAGCGGCGCGGTGTAGAGGGTGTTGCCCTGCCAGTCGACGCGCATCGGTTCGCGCCACTTGGCTTCGTAGGTGGAGAGGTCATCGGCGGTGACCAGGCCGCCGTCCTGTTTCATCTGGGCGACCAGCAGCTTGGCGGTCTCGCCCTTGTAGAAGTCGTCCGGGCCCTCGTCGGCGATGCGCTCCAGGGTCTTGGCCAGCTCGGGCTGCTTGAAGGTTTCGCCCGGCTTCATGGTGCCGAAGTAGTCGCCGAAGTTGGTCTTGCCGTTGAACAGCGCGATGGCGTCCTGGCGGTACTGGTACTGCTGGTCGGCGACCCGGAAGCCGCTCTGCGCGTAGCCGATGGCCGGGGTCAGCAGTTCGCTCCACTTCAGCTTGCCGAAGCGCTTGTGCGCTTCCCACAGGCCCATCACGGTACCCGGCACGCCGGCGGCCTTGGCGCCGACCAGGCTGAGGTTATCGATCACCTCGCCCTTGTCGTTCAGGTACATGGTCTTGGTCGCGGCCTTGGGGGCGATCTCGCGGTAGTCGAGGAAGTACGGCTTGCCGTCGACGTACAGGGTCATGAAGCCGCCGCCGCCGATGTTGCCGGCCTCGGGATAGGTGACCGCGAGGGTGAAGGCGGTGGCGACCGCGGCGTCGACGGCGTTGCCGCCCTTCTTGAGGATCTCGGCGGCGACCTTGGCACCGTACTGGTCGGGTGCGGCTACCGCGCCGCCGTCGAGGGTGACGGCGAAGACCGAAGAACTCGCCGCGAGGATCGCGACGCCCAGGGGCAGCTTGCTGAAGTGGAACACGCGCATGGGACTTCCTTATTTGTTCTTGTACTGGCGGTGAGGTTGAAGGCCCCGGCGAACCGGGGCCTTCGGGTGGAGCTGTGGTTCTGGACACGAACGCTGGATCAGTGCGGCAGGATCTTGGCGAGGAACTGCTGGGTACGCTCGGCGCGGTTCTGCAGGTCGCCGAAGAATTCTTCCTTCGGGCAGTCCTCGACGATCTGCCCGCGGTCCATGAAAATCACCCGGTCAGCGACCTTGCGCGCAAAGCCCATCTCGTGGGTCACGCACATCATGGTCATGCCTTCGTGGGCGAGCTGGACCATCACGTCGAGCACCTCGTTGACCATCTCCGGGTCGAGCGCCGAGGTCGGTTCGTCGAACAGCATGACGATCGGGTCCATGGCCAGCGCACGGGCGATGGCAACGCGCTGCTGCTGGCCGCCGGAGAGCTGGCCGGGGTGCTTGTGCGCATGGGCCTTGAGGCCGACGCGGTCGAGCAGCTTCATGCCCTTGTCCATCGCCTCTTCCTTGCTCCGCCCCAGCACCTTGCGCTGGGCGATGGTGAGGTTCTCGGTGATGGTCAGGTGCGGGAACAGCTCGAAGTGCTGGAACACCATGCCGACCCGCGAGCGCAGTTTCGGCAGGTCGGTCTTGGGGTTGGCGATGGAGGTGCCGTCGACGGTGATGTCGCCCTTCTGGAAGGGCTCCAGCGCGTTGACGCACTTGATCAGGGTCGACTTGCCCGAACCGGACGGCCCACAGACCACCACCACTTCACCCTTGGCGACCTTGGTGTTGCAGTCGGTGAGAACCTGGAAGTCGCCGTACCACTTGCTGATGTTGTCGATGGAGATCATACGGTTAACCTTTTCTGCAGGCGCTTCACGCCGAGGGACGCGGCGAAGCTGATGACGAAGTAGACGAGACCGGCGAAGATCAGGAACTCATGGGGCTGGCCGATGATGTCGCCGCGGGAACGGGCGGCGTTGAGGAAGTCCATCAGGCCCACCGAGTACACCAGCGAGGTGTCCTGGAACAGGATGATGCTCTGCTGCAGCAGCAGCGGGGTCATCTTGCGGAACGCCTGGGGCAGGATGATCAGGCGCATGGACTGGCCGTAGGTCATGCCCAGCGCGTAGGAGGCGCCGATCTGCCCTTTCGGGATGGCCTGGATGCCGGCGCGGACGATCTCGCAGTAGTACGCCGCCTCGAACATCATGAAGGCCACCAGGCACGAGGTGAACGCGCCCACGGGGGTGTCCTGGCCGGTGATCCAGCGCAGGATGAACGGCACCGCGAAGTAGAACCAGGTGATCACCAGCAGCAGCGGGATCGAGCGGAAGTAGTTCACGTAGAAGCCGGCGATGTTCGCCAGCAGCTTGCTGCTCGACAGCCGCATCAGCGCGAGGATGGTGCCCAGCACCACGCCGCCCAGCACGCCCAGCACCATTAGCTGCAGGGTGGTGAGCATGCCTTCCCAGAGGCCGGGGAGGGCGGGGACGATCTGACTGAAGTCCATCATTTACCTCCCACGGAGATCAGGCCCGGCACCGCTACCTTGCGCTCGACGAAGCGCATGATCAGCATCAGGCTCATGTTCAGGGTGAAGTAGATCGCCGTGGCGAGGGTGAACGCCTCGAACAGGTTGGCGCTGAATTCGGCGGTCTGCTTGGTCTGCGCCAGCAGCTCCATCAGACCGATCAGCGAGGCCACCGAGGAGTTCTTGAAGACGTTGAGGAATTCCGAGGTCAGCGGCGGAATGATGATCCGGAAGGCCTGCGGCAGCAGCACGTGGCGATACACCGCCGGCAGGCGGAAGCCCACGGCGCTGGCGGCGGCGAGCTGGCCCTTGGGCAGTGCCTGGATGCCGGTGCGCACCTGTTCGCAGACCCGCGCGGCGGTGAACAGGCCCAGGCACACGACGACGCTGATGAAGGCCGAGGTTTCCGGGGCGATGCCCAGCTTGAACCAGTCCTGGATCGGCTGCGGCAGGTAGTCCGGCACCAGGAAGTACCAGAGGAACAGCTGCACCAGTAGCGGTACGTTGCGGAACAGTTCGACGTACGCGGTGGCGATGCCCGACAGCCAGCGGTTGGGCAGGGTGCGCATCACCCCCAGCAGCGAGCCGAGCGCCAGGGCGATGACCCAGGCCGCGAGCGACACGGCGATGGTCCAGCCCAGGCCGGTGATGTACCAGTCCAGGTAGCGTTCATCGCCAATCCCGGTGGACTTGAAGAACACGCCCCAGTCCCAGTTGTAATCCATGACGGGTTTCCCCTCGATTGCTTTGCACGGTTGCTTGGTACGGTACGGGGCCGGATGCGGGCGCAAGGCCGCCCGCCACCCGCGGGTAGCGGATGTTCCGGCATCGTCTTGATTGGAATATGGGCTCGGGAGCGCTGGCGTGCGCTCCCGATCCCTCGCGTGGCTACGCCTTGTGGGCGCAGCTACGCGCGACCGTTACATCTGCTCGGCAGACTTGTCGGTCGGATTGGCGATCAGCTTCTTGAGCTCATCACTCATCGGGAAGTTGAGGTTCAGGTTCTTCGGCGGAATCGGCTGCATGAACCACTTGTCATAGATCTTGTTCACTTCACCCGAGGCGAAGGTGTCGGAGATGGCCTTGTCGACCACCTTCTTGAACGGTGCGTCGCCCTTGCGAACCATGCACGCGTAGATCTCGTAGGACTGCGGTTTGCCGACCACGTGCCAGTCGTCCGGCTTCTTGGCCTTGGCCATTTCGCCGTAGAGCAGCGCGTCGTCCATCATGAAGGCCACGGCGCGGCCGGACTCGAGCATCAGGAAGGACTCGCCATGGTCCTTGGCCGAGATGATGTTCATGCCCATCTTCTGCTCGGCGTTCATCTGCTTGAGCAGGCGCTCGGAGGTGGTGCCGGCGGTGGTCACCACGTTCTTGCCCTTGAGGTCCGGGAAGTCGTTGATGCCCGAGCTGGTCTTGGTCAGCAGGCGGGTGCCGACCTCGAAGATGCCGACGGAGAAGTCGACCTGCTTCTGGCGCTCCAGGTTGTTGGTGGTGGAGCCGCACTCGATGTCCACGGTGCCGTTCTGCACCAGCGGGATACGGGTCTGGGAGGTCACCAGGTTGTAGCGAACCTTCAGGTCCGGAGCGTTCAGCTCTTTCTTCAGGGCTTCGACGACCTTGATCTGCAGGTCGTGGGAATAACCTTCCGGCTGACGCGGATCGCTGCCGAGGTAGGAGAAGGGGATGGAGGCGTCACGGTGGCCGAGGACGATGGTACCGGAGTCCTTGATCTTCTTCAGGGTACCGGTCAGTTCTTCGGCGACGACGGGAGTGGCGAGCAGGGCTGCGACAATGGCGACGCCCAACGCACGGGGTGCGAAACGCATGGAGACTACCTCGACTGGTTGTGTTTGTTATTCAGTCCTGCGCCGACGAGGCTCACTCCAGGCCGGTCGCATGTTCCAGAGGTGTAGAGCAGTCTCCGTGCCAAGGCGTTCAATTTTTATTAAGTTGTTGAATTTAAAAGAGTATTCAGCCTTTTCTGGGCGCTCGAAAGTCGGGTGTCGTTCGGCTTTTCGGATTTTTGCGTTACTGACGTTCGGATATCCGAACGAAGTGCGGGCTCAGACGTCCGGCTGGCCGGCCCATTGGCCACGCTGGAACGGCTGGTCGCGGTCGGCCAGGTGAGCGGCGATGCGCTCCAGCAACTGGTGGGTTGGTGCGCGCACGCCGGTGACCGTCTGCGCCATGCCCAGGGCCAGCACCAGCACCAGCAGCGCCGGATTGAAGGCCGGCAGGCGGACGCGCGTGCCGCCGAGGAAGGCCGCGCTGGTGCCCAGGCCCAGTGCCAGGCCGGCGTAGACCTCGGCGGGCGAGTGCACATTGATCGCCAGCCGTGACAGGCCGACCAGCACCGCCACCAGCGCGGCCACGACTGCTGCAGCAAGGCCGGCGCGCCGGGAGCTGAACAGCTGCGCGGCGAGGGTCGGCAGCACCGCACCGGCCATCATGCTGTGGCCGGAGATGCCGGTGAAGTTCAGGTTCGGAATCCCGATTCCCCAGCCCATGAAGGCCAGCTTCGAAGCCACCACCAGCGCGGTCGAGAAACCGAACAGCAGCGCCCACAGCCCGGCCTTGGCGGGTTCGCGGCGATACAGCAGCCAGAGCAGGACGAACACGGCAGCGGGCGCCAGCAGGGAGCTGTCGCCGAGGCGGGTGATCAGGGGCCAGACATTCATGGTGTATCGACAGGCATGGTGTATCGACAGGAGCGGGGGAGACGGTGCGTCAACATAGCACGGCGCCCCGCGCGCCGTGCGTGACCGGGTTCAATCCGCCTCGGCGCGCTGACCGATGGCATCTTCCTCGCGGCGCAGCAGTTCGCGCTTGCGCGGCAGGCCCCAGCGATAACCGCCCTCGCCGTTGCCGCCGACCACCCGGTGGCAAGGCACCAGCAGGCCGACGTTGTTGCTGGCGCAGGCGCGGGCGATGGCGCGGGGATGGGTGCCCAGCTCCTCGGCCAGCTCGCCGTAGCGCCGCGTCTCGCCGCTGGGGATGCGCGTGAGTGCGCGCCAGACGCGCAGCTGGAAGGCGCTGCCGTGCAGGTCCAGCGGCAGGTGGGCGGCCTGTTCGGGTTCCTCCAACTGGGCGATTACTTCGCGCAGCCAGTCGCCCAGGCCGGCATCGTCGCGCACCCGCTCGGCGGCGGCGAAGCGTTCGGCCAACTGGCTTTCCAGTGCGCTGGCATCATCGGCGAACAGCAGGGCGCAGACGCCTTTGTCGGTGGCTGCCAGCAGCACCAGCCCGAGCGGGCAGGGCGCGATGCTGTAGCGCAGGCGCTCGCCGGCGCCTTTCAGGCGGCGCTGCGCGGGGCTCAGGGGCGTGGCGCTTTCATAAAGCGCGCGGGTGCCGGAGTAACCGGCCTCCAGCGCGGCGTCGAGCACCGAGCGCGATTGCGGCAGGGCGGCGGCCAGGCGCTGCTCGCGGCGGGATTCCGCCCAGGCCCGCGGCGTGAGGCCGGTGCGGGCCTTGAAGGCGCGCGCCAGGTGCGAGGCGGACAGGCCGATGCGCGTGGCCAGCTCCTCCAGCGTCAGCGGCTTCTCGGCCTTGTCGAGCAGCTCGCAGGCCGCGGCCACCAGCGCATCGAGCTGTTCGCGCGGGCTCGGGCCACGCGGCGAGCAGCGTTTGCACGGGCGGAAGCCGGCGGCTTCGGCGGCCTCCGGGCCGACATGGAAAGCCACGTTGCCACGCGAGGGGCGACGCGCCGGGCAGTTGGGCCGGCAGTAGACGCCGGTGGAGCGCACGCTGAAGACGAAACGCCCCTCGAAGTGCGCGTCGCGCTCGCATACCGCCTGCCAGCAGCGCTCGGGGTCCAGTCGGGTAGTGCTCATGGCCGCTCTCCGGGGCAATGGCTGATGGGCAGAGTTTCCGTCCCGACACGTCGTGCAGCAATCCGCATCGCGTTTTCAAACTCGAAACGTGGAGTCAGCGGCTACGCTTGCTGGGTATTCCCAGAGAGACCTCCATGCCCTTGCGCCGATTCTGCCTGAGCTGCCTCCTGCTGTTCCTCGCGCTGTGCGCCCAGGCCCGGGCAGCGAGCCTGGAGCTGTCCGACGAGGAACGCGCTGTTGTCGAGGCCCACCAGACCCTTCGCGTCGGCCTGTTCCGCGCCGGCTGGCCACCCTTCGAAGTGATCGACGAGTTCGACCAGTTCCACGGCATCAGCGCCGACTACCTGCAGCTGGTCTCCGAGCGCCTCGGCCTGAAGTTCCAGCCGGTGCTCTACAACACCTGGGAAGAAGTGCTGGCGGCGGAGAAGGCCGGCGAGGTCGACCTGCTGCCATCCATGGCATCGACCCCGACGCGCGAGGCCTTCCTGGCCTTCAGCAAGCCCTACCTGACCACCAGCAGCCTGATCTTCGCCCGCCGCGACAGCACCATCCGCACCCTGGACGACCTTTCCGGGCGGCGCGTGGCGGTGGAGCAGGGGTACGCGGTGCACGAGCTGCTGGCCAAGGCGGTTCCGGGCATCGACTTCGTCGTCAGCGAGGATTCCCCCAGCGCGCTCAAGGCTGTCTCCAGCGGCCGCGCGGATGCCTATATAGGTAACCTGATCACTTCCACCTACCTCATCGAACAGCTCGGCCTGTCGAACATGGAGGTGCGCGGCGACAGCGGCCTGGGCAACAGCCAGGTGCGCTTCGGCCTGCGCAAGCAGCTGGCGCCGCTGGTGCCGCTGCTCGACCGGGCGCTGGACAGCATCGGCCGCAACGAGCAGGACGCGATCCAGGCGCGCTGGCTGCCGTCGCTGGACGTGTTCGACTGGATGCACCTGCTGCAGATCGCCTGGCCCTGGGTGGTGGGCTTCCTAGCGTTGCTGACCTTCGTGCTGGTGTGGAACCGCCGGCTGTCGATCCAGGTCGCCGAGCGCGCCCGCGCCGAGGCCGAGGAGCGCCGCCAGCGCAGCACCCTGCTGGCGCTGATCAACTCGATCCCCGACCCGATCTGGTTCAAGGACACCCAGGGTCGTTACCTGGGCGTGAACCAGGCCTTCGCCGACTGCCTGGGGCGCAAACCCGACGAGATCATCGGCCGCAGCGACGCGCAGATGTTCAGCCGCGAGGCCAGCGGCGGCCGCCAGGAGCGCGACCGCCAGGCGCTGACCGACAGCACGCCATACGCCAGCGAGGGCTGGGTGGTTTATCCGGATGGCCGCCGGGTGCTCTTCGACACCCTGCGCAGCGCCTTCCACGACGACCACGGTCGGCTGCTCGGCCTCGTTGGCGTCAGTCGCGATGTCACCGCGCGCAAGGCCACCGAGCTGGCCCTGGCCCAGGCCCGCGACCTGGCCGAGGAAGCCACCCAGCTCAAGAGCGACTTTCTCGCCAACATGAGCCACGAGATCCGCACGCCGCTGAACATCATCATCGGCCTGGCGCACCTGCTCCAGGAAACCACCCTGGACCCGCAGCAGGTGGACTACCTGGGCAAGATCCAGGGCTCGGGGCAGTACCTGCTGGAGCTGATCAGCGACATCCTCGACCTGTCGCGGGTGGAGGCCGGCAAGCTGGAGTTCGAGCGCATCGACTTCGACCTGGAGCGGATGCTCGGCGAGCTGTTCGACCTGTTCAACATCCGCGCGGCGAGCAAGGGCCTGAGCGTGCGCTGCGAAATCGACTCGCGGGTGCCGGCCCAGGTGGTCGGCGATTCACTGCGCCTGCGGCAGATCCTGATGAACTACGGCAACAACGCGCTGAAGTTCACCGAGCAGGGCGAGGTGGTGATGATCGTCCGCCTGGAAGACGAGGACGAAGACAGCCTGCAGCTCTACTTCGGCTTCCGCGATACCGGCATCGGCATTTCCGCGCCGCAGCAGGAACGCCTGTTCGAGACGTTCCGCCAGGCCGACAGCTCGATCACCCGCCGCTACGGTGGTTCCGGCCTCGGCCTGGCCATCTGCAAGCGCCTGGCCGAGGCGATGGGCGGCAGCGTCGGGGTGGAAAGCGAAATGGGCCGCGGCAGCCTGTTCTGGTGCCGGCTGCCGCTGGGCCGGGTGGATGACTCGGCCAGCCTGAGCCTGCAGAACATCAGCCATGCGCCGCTGCTGGTGCCGGCCCTGCTATCGGCCAGCGCCGCACCGGCGCTGCTGGAGGGCGGCAACGAGGCTGAGGTCGAGCAGGTCTGCCGGCGCCTGGCGCACCTGCTGGCAACGGACGATCCGCGCGCCGGGCGGTTGCTCGGCGAGCGTGCAAGCCTGCTGCGCAGCGTCTTCAATGAGGGGTACGAAGGGATCGCCACGAGCGTCAAGCGCTTCGAGTTCGAGCGGGCCCTGGAAAGTCTGGTGAATCTCGCGAGGGAGCGCGACATTCGAATCTAGCTAGCCGTTGGGGGCGGGGCAGGAACGCGGGCGTCGGGCTGAGGTCCGATCCCCCATGCCATGTCACGAATCTGACCGATGTGAGGGGGTGCGATGGATAGCATGCTGGACCGGCCGGAACAGGAAACCATCCTGGTGGTGGACGATCAGCCGGACAACCTGATGCTCATGAGCGAGCTGCTGATGGATCGCTACCAGGTGCGCGTCGCCTCCAGCGGGGCCAAGGCGCTGCGCCTGGTGCAGAGCGATCCGCGGCCGGACCTGGTGCTGCTCGACATCATGATGCCGGAGATGGACGGCTACGAAGTCTGCCGCCAGTTGAAGGCCGACCCGGCGACCCGCGACATCCCGGTGATCTTCCTCACCGGCATGGTCAACGCCAGCGACGAGCAGAAGGGCCTGGACCTGGGGGCGGTGGACTACCTGACCAAGCCGATCAGCCCGCCGGTGACCCTGGCGCGCATCCGTGCGCACCTCAACCTCAAGGCCAACGCCGACTTCCTGCGCGACAAGAGCGAGTACCTGGAACTGGAAGTGCGCCGCCGCTCTCGCGAGCTGCAGGCGATCCAGGACGCCACCCTGGAGGCCATGGCGACCCTCTGCGACCTGCGCGACAACCCGCACAGCAACCACCTGGTGCGCATCGAGCACTACATGCGCCTGCTCGGCACAACCCTGGCGCTGCAGAGCGACTTCGCCGCCGAACTGTCGGTGGAGAACATCGAGTTGCTGGTGCGCTCGGCGCAGCTGCACGACATCGGCAAGGTCGCCGTGCCCGACCGCATCCTGCACAGCCCCGGCCAGTTGGAAGAAGCGGACCGGCTGATCCTGGAAAGCCACACCACCGTCGGCCGCGACGCCCTGGCGGCGGCCGAGCGCAAGCTGGGCTCGCCGGCAGAATTTCTGCGATTCGCCAAGGACATTGCCTACAGCCACCACGAGCGCTGGGATGGCGGCGGTTTCCCCGAAGGGCTGGCCGGCGACCGTATCCCCCTCGGCGCGCGAATGCTCACGCTGATCGACTGCTACGACGAACTCACCTGCCGGCATGCCTACCGCGCGTCGCAAACGCCCGAGGAAGCGGCGGTGCAGATCAAGGCTGGCGCCGGCAGCCAGTTCGACCCGCGCGTGGTGGAAGCCTTCAGCGAAGCGGCCGAAGGCTTCGCCAGCATCGCCCAGCGCTACGCCGACAGCGACGAGGCGCTGGGCCTGGAGCTGCAGCGCCTGGAAGATGCGGTGACCGAAAGTATCGAGTTGACTCCACCCGAACCCTGATCGCGCTGGGCGCTCGGGCGGCTTTGCCGTATAAGGAGCGCAGCGCCCCAGAGAGGTACGCCAGGAAGCCTGATGAAGACCCCGAAACGCCTAGAGCCGTTGATCGAAGACGGCCTGATCGACGAAGTATTGCGCCCGCTGATGAGCGGCAAGGAAGCAGCGGTCTACGTGGTGCGCTGCGGCGCCGAACTGCGCTGCGCGAAAGTCTACAAGGAAGCCAACAAGCGCAGCTTCCGCCAGGCCGCCGAGTACCAGGAAGGCCGCAAGGTGCGCAACAGCCGCCAGGCCCGTGCCATGGCCAAGGGCACCAAGTACGGCCGCAAGGAGCAGGAGGACGCCTGGCAGAACGCCGAGGTCGCCGCGCTGTTCCGCCTGGCCAATGCCGGTGTGCGGGTGCCCAAGCCGTACGACTTCCTCGACGGCGTGCTGCTGATGGAAATGGTCGCCGACGAAGAGGGCGATGCCGCGCCGCGCCTGAACGACGTGGTGATGGAGCCGGAACTGGCCCGCGACTTCCACGAATTCCTCATTCGCCAGATCGTCATGATGCTCTGCGCGGGCCTCGTGCACGGCGACCTGTCGGAGTTCAACGTGCTGGTCGGCCCGGACGGCCCGGTGATCATCGACCTGCCGCAGGCGGTGGACGCCGCCGGCAACAACCACGCCTTCCGCATGCTGGAGCGCGACGTGGGCAACATGGCCGCCTATTTCGGCCGCTTCGCCCCGGAGCTCAAATACACCCACTACGCCAAGGAAATGTGGGCCCTCTACGAGGATGGCAAGCTGCAGCCGGACACCCCGCTGACCGGGCATTTCGACGATCCGGAAGACGAAGCGGACGTGGATTCGGTGTTGCGTGAAATCGCCGAGGCCATGCGCGAGCAGGAACGCCGCGAGGCCGGCCGCGCCGCCCAGGACGCCCCGCAGCAGCGTGACGAGCCACCGCCCCCGCCGTGGGAACAGGCCTGAGCCGATTGCCCGGCGAATCGGAGCTCCTCGCCCTGATCGCCGCGCAACCCCAGCGTATGCAGCTGCTGCGCGCCGTGCGTGATCACGGCCCGGCGGATGCGTGGATTGCCGCGGGCTGCGTACGCAATGCGGTGTGGGACGCTCTGCACGACTACAGCGAGCCCACGCCGCTCAGCGATATCGACGTGCTGTATTTCTCGGCTGACAGCCTGGAGCCCGAGGTGGATTACACCTGGGAGCGCCGGCTGCTGGCGGCTTGCCCGGACCAGCCCTGGTCCGTGCGTAACCAGGCGCGCATGCACTTGCGCAACGCTGATTCGCCCTACCGGGATTGCGGTGACGCAATGTGCCATTGGCCTGAGGTCTGCACTGCCGTTGCGCTGCGCCTGCGTGGCAACGAGCTGGAGTTGCTGGCCCCTTTGGGTCTCTTGGATATCTGGGAATTGCGCGTCCGCCCGACCGAGCATTTCCGCGCCAAGCCACACCTCTACCGCGAACGCCTCGCCGCCAAGAACTGGCCGGCGCGCTGGCCGAAGCTGCGTATCGAGCCTCTGTAGGAGCGAGCTTGCTCGCGAACGCATTCCCCGGTGAGTCCGGCGTGATGCGGGTTCGCGAGCAAGCTCGCTCCTACAGGGATAGTCCTGTTCGCTCTGCGCCGGATGGGTATCGCTGCGCTCCACGCCATCCTACGTACGGTTCCTTCTTTGGCCTGGGGGCTGTCTGGGTTCCCGACTTGTCTTGCGAAAAAACTGTAAGGCCACAACTGTATCCATACATTTCAGACGTGGGCTGCTAGTTTTGCCCCATCCCACCCCGAGCGCTCTGTCATGCCCCTCCGCCACATTCTCCTCGCCCTGTTGGTCACCCTGATCTGGGGCGTCAACTTCGTCGTGATCAAGGTCGGCCTGCACGACTTCCCGCCGCTGCTGTTCTGCGCCCTGCGCTTCGCCCTGGCGGCGCTGCCGCTGATCTTCCTGCGCGGCCCGCTGCCGGCGCCGTTCTGGCGCATCGTGCAGATCGGCGTGCTGCTGGGCGTGGTCAAGTTCGGCCTGCTCTTCGTCGGCATGCACATCGGCATGCCCGCCGGCCTGTCGTCGCTGGTGCTGCAGAGCCAGGTATTCTTCACCGTGCTGATCGCCGCCGCTTTCCTTGGCGAACGCCCGAGCCCGCGCGCGCTGATCGGCCTGGCGCTGGCCGCCGGCGGCCTGCTGCTGATCGGCCTGGAACGGCCCATGGGCGACAGCCTGGTGGCGTTCCTGCTGGTGATCGCCGCCGCGCTGGCCTGGGCCTTTTCCAACATCGCCACCAAACGCTCCGGCGCCAGCGACATGCTGCGCCTGATCAGCTGGGTCAGCCTGATTCCGCCGCTGCCGCTGCTGGTGCTGTCGTGGATATTCGAAGGCCCGGAGGCCATCGAGCRCGCGGTGCTCAACATSAGCTTGRGCGGGATSGGCGCGCTGCTCTACATCGCCTTCCTCGCCACCACCGTCGGCTTCGGCCTGTGGAGCTTCCTGCTGCGCCGCTACCCGGCCAGTCAGGTCACGCCCTTCGCGCTGGCCGTACCGGTATCGGGCCTGCTGTCGGGCTGGCTGTTCCTCGGCGAAGACCTCACCACCCAGGACTGGATGGCCTGCGTGCTGGTGTTCATCGGCCTGGCCGTGACCGTGCTGCCAGCCTCGCTGTGGCGCCGCCGCGCTGTAGCCAGCGCGTAGGGCGGATAAAGCGGAGCGCTTTATCCGCCGTTATCCGGCATGGCGGATAACGCCTGCGGTGTTATGCGCCCTACGATCAGGTAGTCAGACCGCCTCGCCGAGGCGTTCCACCACCCACTGGTTGATGCTCTGGTTGCTCAGCTCGGCCTTGATCGCCACCTGCGCATGCAGTTGCGGGTCGAGGCGCAGGCTGAGCTTGCCGGAGAAGGGCCGCTGCGGCTCGCGACCGAGTTTCGCGCAGGTCGCCAGGTAGTCATCCACTGCTTCTTCGAACGCCCCGCGCAACTCGCTGACCGATTCGCCATGGAAGCCGATGACATCGCGGATACCGGCGATATGACCAATGAACAGCCGGTCATCGTCGCTGTACTCGATCCGTGCGGCGTAGCCTAGGTATTTCATGGGGGTCATGGGTGGATTCCTGCCTGTTCGAGCAAGGCGCGTGCGTCACGCACCTGGTAGGGCTTGGCTTCCTTGATCGGGTGCGGGCGATGGAAGGTGGCGACTATGCCCTTCAGCTCGAAGCGCACCCGCGAGCCGTTGCCCTCGATCACCTGCGCACCGAGCGCGATCAGCAGCGACTCGATGCGTAGCCATTCCAGTGACGCCGGGACGGGGAGGGTGAAGATCAGCTCCAGCGTCCTGCGGTGCCGGGCATTCATCCTGTGCTCCGGTGATTGGTATCAGATTATGCTACCCATCGGTGCCGTGAGCCAGATGTCGGACACCTCGCCAAGCGCGGTGTGAAAAGTCCTCAGTGACAGCAATTCCCTGACTCCAGATCCTTGAGGATCGGGCAGTCCGGTCGGTGGTCGCCTTGGCAGTGGTCGCTCAGTTCCTGCAGGGTGTCGCGCAGGCTGCTGAGCTCGGCGATCTTGCGGTTCAGTTCGTCGATGTGGCGGGCGGCCAGGGCCTTTACGTCGGCGCTGGCGCGGGCGCGGTCCTGCCAGAGGGCGAGCAGCTGGCCGACTTCCTCCAGGGAGAAGCCGAAGTCCCGCGAGCGGCGGATGAAGGCCAGGGTGTGCAGGTCCTGCTCGCTGTAGTGGCGGTAGCCGCTGGCGCTGCGGCCGGCGGGGGCGAGCAGGCCGGTGGATTCGTAGTAGCGGATCATCTTCGCGGTCAGGCCGCTCTTCTTCGCCGCTTCGCCGATGTTCATGCCGATCTCTCCTGAACGAGTGCCCGCGCCTTTTCGGCGCGGGCGCGGGGCTTATTGGTGGTCCTGGGGTTTCCAGCGCTTGAGCAGCAGGGCATTGCTCACCACGCTGACGCTGGAGGCGGCCATCGCCGCGCCGGCGACCATGGGGTTGAGCAGGCCGAAGGCGGCCAGCGGGATGCCCACCAGGTTGTAGATGAAGGCCCAGAACAGGTTCTGGCGGATCTTCGCGTAGGTGCGCCGGGAGATGTCCAGCGCCGCCGGAACCAGTCGCGGGTCGCCGCGCATCAGGGTGATGCCGGCGGCGTGCATGGCGACGTCGGTGCCGCCGCCCATGGCGATGCCCACATCCGCCGCCGCCAGGGCCGGGGCGTCGTTGATGCCGTCACCGACCATCGCCACTACCTTGCCTTGCTGGCGCAGCGCGCCGACCACAGCGGCCTTGTCGCCGGGCAGCACTTCGGCGTGTACGTCATCCAGGCCCAGGGCGTCGGCGACGACCTTGGCGCTGCCACGGTTGTCGCCGGTGATCAGGTGGCTGGCGATGCCGCGCTCGCGCAGGGCATCGATGGCGATTTTCGCGCCTTCCTTGAGGCTGTCGCCGAAGGCGAACAGGGCGATCACCCGGGCTTGCGGTTCACGCTCGATGAGCCAGGACAGGGTGCGGCCCTCGGTCTCCCATTGCTGGGCAGAGTCGGTGAGTGCACCCGGTTGCAGCTGCGCTTCGTCGAGCATGCGGCGGTTGCCCAGGGCCAGCAGGCGGCCATCGACGCGGCCCTGGATGCCGCGGCCGGTGAGGGCCTGGGTGGCCTCGGCGGCAACGGGGTTGAGGCTGCGTTCGGCGCAGGCGTCGAGCACGGCGCGGGCCAGCGGGTGTTCGCTGCCGCGTTGCAGGGCGCCGGCCAGGGCGAGGGCTTCGGCCTCGCCGCCGATCGCTGCGAGGTTGGTGATGCGCGGCTGGCCGGAGGTGAGGGTGCCGGTCTTGTCGAAGGCCACGGCGGTCACCGCGTGGGCGACCTCCAGGGCCTCGGCATCCTTGATCAGGATGCCGTGTTTGGCTGCCACGCCGGTGCCGGCCATGATCGCGGTCGGGGTGGCGAGGCCGAGGGCACAGGGACAGGCGATGACCAGCACGGCCACGGCATTGATCAGCGCCTGTTCCCAGCCGGCGCCGGCGAGCAGCCAGCCGACCAGGGTGAGCAGGGCGATGCCGATGACTACCGGGACGAACACGTTGCTGACCTTGTCCACCAGCTTCTGGATCGGCGCCTTGGCCGCCTGGGCGTCTTCCACCAGGCGGATGATGCGTGCCAGAACGGTCTCGCCGCCCAGCGCGGTGGTCTTCACGCGCAGCACGCCTTCGCCATTGATGGCGCCGCCGGTAACAGGATCACCGACGTCCTTGGGCACCGGCAGGCTTTCGCCGGTGATCAGGGCTTCGTCGGCATGGCTCTGCCCGGCGAGCACTTCGCCGTCCACCGGGAAGCGTTCCCCGGGGCGCACCAGCACTTCGTCACCCAGGCGCAGTTCGGCGATGGCGACGTCTTCCTCGACGCCGTCACGCAGGCGGGTGGCGCGCTCGGGGCGCAGGGCTTCGAGGGCGCGGATGGCCGCTGCGGTCTGGCGCTTGGCGCGGCTTTCCAGGTACTTGCCGAGCAGGATCAGGGTGATGACCACGGCGCTGGCTTCGAAGTACAGGTGCGGCATCTGTCCCGGTGCCGCGCTGTACCAGAGGTAAAGGCTCAGGCCGTAGCCGGCGCTGGTGCCGAGGGCGACCAGCAGGTCCATGTTGCCGCTGCGGGCACGCACGGCCTTGTAGGCGGAAACATAGAAACGCGCACCGATGAGGAACTGCACGGGCGTGGCGAGGAGGAATTGCGCCCAGGCCGGCAGCATCCAGTGCTGGCCGAACCAGTCGCCCACCATCGGCAGCACCAACGGCAGCGACAGCAGGATGGCGGCGGCCAGCCACCAGCGCTCACGCGCCAGGCGCGCCACGGCCGGGTCCACGGCAGGCTGGTCGGATTCGATGGGGCGGGCCTGGTAGCCGGCCTTGTCGACGGCGGCGATCAGCGTAGCGGTGTCCACCGCGCCGAGCAGCTCGACGTGGGCGCGCTCGCTGGCCAGGTTGACGCTGGCCAAGCGCACGCCGGGGACCTTGTTCAGGGCGCGTTCGACGCGGCCGACGCAGCTGGCGCAGGTCATGCCTTCGATGCTCAGTTCCAGGCTGTGGGCCGGTACCTGGTAGCCGGCCTGTTCGACAGCGGCAACCAGCGCCGGCAGGGTGTTGCCGCCGGACGGTGCGGCGAGCTGCACGCGGGCCTGTTCGCTGGCGAGGTTGACGCTGGCGTCCTGCACGCCGGGCACTTTGCGCAGGGCGCGCTCGACGCGGCCGGCGCAGCTGGCGCAGGTCATGCCGGAGACGGGCAGGTCGAGTTCGATGGGGTTGGCGCTGCTCATGGGGCTTTCTCCCTGAAGTTCCCCGATAGCATCAACCTTGACACGAGGGCAAGGTCAACCCTCGTTCGCTGCCAGTTTGTCGCAGGTCAAACCGCTGGGCCGAATGTCAGCTGCCGCTGGAAACCGGCATCAGGTAGAGGCCGCTCTCGCTGTTGGCGATGCGGAACTTGCGCACCTCGCCGGCGTGCAGTTGCACGGACTGCGCGCGCAGCGGCTCGATGCCGCTGCGGCAGAGGCCGGAGTTGGCGGTCTGCAGGCGTAGCGAAACCTCGCCCGGCGGCAGGTTGAGGGCCACCTCGCCCTCGGGTTGCAGGCGCGAGACCTTCTGGTCCTGCACGTAGAGATCGATGTCGCAGGCGGTTCCGGTATCCACCCGTTCGCGGCTGACGATCAGCACGGCGTAGGACACCGGCTGGGCATCCGGTACCGGCCAGGAGCCCGGTGAGGGCGGTTGCGAGGACGGGCTGGACGGCTGGGCGGGCGCGGAGTCGGGCATGCCGTCGGACCACGCCGTGGCAGGCAATGCCAGGCAAGGCAAGGCAGCGAGGAAAGCGGCAAGGGGCAGGAGGGAACGGCGCATGGGCGTTCTCCGATGTGTCGGCAGTTTCCGCAGCTTGGCTTAGAGGCTGACGTAGGACAAGCCCGAAGCGCTTTCCACGAGAGACGCTTGACCTTGCCACGATGGCAAGGTCGACACTGTGCGCAACGTTTCATTCATCAGAGGAGAGATTCCATGCATACCTTCAATGTCAAAGGCATGAGCTGCGGTCATTGCGTGCGGGCCATCACCCAGGCGGTGCAGGCGCTGGACGCGGCGGCAGACGTGCAGGTCGACCTGGGCGCCGGTGAAGTCCGCGTGGCCAGCCGGCTGCAGGATACGGCGATCCTCGCGGCGATCCGCGAGGAAGGCTACGAAGCCGAGGCGGCGTAAGCCGTCATCCCTCCGGGCCGGTGTCCTGCCGGCCCTCAGGCCTGCGGTGCGTGCCAGTCGCGCACCAGGCCACGGAATACCGCATCGAACAGCTGGTGGGTTTCCTCCAGCGGGTCGAACAGCTGCGGGTCGCGCAGCCAGTCGCTGAGCAGGCCGAAGATCATCGCGTGTACCGCACGGGAAGCGATCCTAGGATTCACCCCAGGCATCAGTCGCACGCGGCATTCCTCGCGGCTGAACAGCTGCTCGCAGAGTTCGATGAACTGGTGGACGAACTGGTTGTGGCGCTCCTCGGCGTCGCGCAATTCGTCAGTGAACTCGCAGCGTTGCAGGAGGATGGTGAGGATGCGCCGGCGCTGCTCGTCGCGGGCCAGGTTCTCGACCACTTCCACGCTGAGCTGGAACAGCGACTCGATGGGATCGTGACCGTCGCAGCCGGACAGGCGCTGGGCCAGTTGCTCCGGCGGCAGGCGGACCTGGTTGAGCATGTCGTTGAACAGGTGCGCCTTGTTCTGGAAGTGCCAGTAGACCGCGCCGCGGGTCACTCCGGCGGCTCGGGCGATCTCTTCGAGGCTGGTGTGGGAGACGCCTTTCGTAAAGAAAAGGCCTTCAGCCGAGTCAAGAATCGTCTGACGTGTACGTTCCGAATCTTCTTTAGTTCTTCGCATGGCGCTTGCTGCTATACAGGCTAGGATCACTGAGTGATGGGCAGTTTACTGATTTTATAGCGCGAACAGTGCTTTACAGACACTGGCGTAGGTAAACGTCACGCAGTCGTCATCCCCCCGCGTACGCAGTCAGTCATTTCCATGGAGAGGTTACATGCCGTTTGCCCGCCGTTTGCCCGTCGCATTTGCTGTCGTTGGGTTTTCCGCCCTGTGCTCCTCGTGGGCGTGGGCAGAGGACAAACCCGCCGCGGCGGCGCCTCCTCCTCCGGCTGTGACCATCGAAGTGGCGAAGAGTGCGCCGGTGCCTCTGACACTGGAATATGCCGCGCGCACCGCTGGCTACCGCGAAGTGGAAGTGCGCGCCCAGGTCAGCGGCATCCTGCAGCGGCGCACCTACGAAGAGGGGCGGCCAGTGAAGCAGGGCCAGGTGCTGTTCCGCATCGATCCGCGCCCGTACCAGGCGGCGCTCGGCCAGGCCCAGGGTTCCCTGGCCCAGGCGCAGGCGCGCTATCGTCAGACCGATCGCGACCTGCACCGCATCCGCGAGCTGCAGAAGAAGGGCTACGCCAGCGAAAGTGAACTGGATCGCTACATCTCCAACTTCGAACAGGCCAAGGCCGACGTGGAAGCTGCGCGCGCCAACGTGCAGGCCAAGCAGATCGACCTCAACTACACCACGGTGACCGCGCCGATTTCCGGCATGGCGAGCAAGGAAGTGCGCTCCGAAGGCAGCCTGGTGGCCGCCTCCGACCCCAACTCCAGTCTGCTGACCAAACTCACCCAGCTGGACCCGGTCTACGTCAACTTCGCCTACCCGGACACCGAGGCCGCGCGCCTGCGCGACGGCGTGCAGAGCGGCAAACTGTCCCTGCCCGAGAACGGCAAGCTGGCCGCCGAGCTGCGCTTCGGTGACGGCAGCAAGTACGCCATCGATGGCGTGGTCGATTTCACCGACAGCTTCGTCAACACCGGCACCGGCACCGTGAATGCCCGCGCCGTGGTGCCCAACCCGCAGAACCAGCTGATCCCCGGCCAGTTCGTCCGCGTGCTGATCAAGGGCATCACCCGCAAGGCCGCAGTGACCGTGCCCGAGCGCGCCCTGGCTCAAGGCCCGCGCGGCACCTTCGTCTACGTGGTGGACAAGGACGGCTTCGCCCGCGTGCGCCAGGTCACGACCAACCAGACCGTCAACGGCCGCTGGATCATCGATGCCGGCGTCGACGATGGTGATCACGTGATAGTCGACGGGGTGCTCAAGGTCCGCCCGGACCAGCCGGTGAAAGCCAGCGAGGCACCGCAGGGGACCGAACAGCCCGCCCAGGCCCAGTCCTAAGGAGCGCCCATCGTGATCTCGCGCTTCTTCATCGAACGTCCCGTGTTCGCGATGGTGATCTCCATCGTGATCCTGCTCGCCGGCCTCGTCGCCATGCGCGCGCTGCCCATCGCCCAGTACCCGGAGATCGTCCCTCCGGAAGTCTCGGTGACGGCCTCCTATCCCGGCGCCAGTTCCCAGGTCATCGCCGAAACCGTGGCGGCTCCGCTGGAGCAGGAAATCAACGGCGTGGAGGGCATGATCTACCAACTGTCCAACTCCGACGCCAGCGGCGCCATGAGCCTGACCGTGTACTTCGAGGTGGGCACCGACCCCGATCAGGCCACCATCGACGTCAACAACAAGGTGCAGGCGGCGCTCGCCAAGCTGCCCGAGGAAGTCCGCCGGCAGGGCGTGAAGGTGGAGAAGAAATCCTCCGACATCCTCCAGGTGGTGACCCTGTTCTCCCCGGACAACTCCCGCGATCCGATCTTCATCAGCAACTATGCGCTGATCAACGTGATCGACGACCTCAAGCGGATTCCCGGTGTCGGCGATGTCAGCCAGTTCGGCTCCAAGGACTACGCCATGCGTGTCTGGCTGCGCCCGGACAAGCTGGCGCAGTACAACCTCACGCCCACTGACGTGGTCAACGCGATCCGCGAGCAGAACTCGCAGTTCGCCGCCGGCAGCTTCGGCCAGCAGCCGATGAAGGAGCCGCAGGACTTCACCTACATGGCCACGGCGCAGGGGCGCTTCACCGATCCCAAGGAGTTCGAGAACGTCATCCTGCGCAGCGATGCCACCGGCGCCAGCCTGTTGCTCAAGGATGTGGCGCGGGTCGAACTGGGTGCCCAGGACTACTCCCTGGTGACTTCCCTGAACGGCCAGCAGAATGCCGCCTTCGGTATCTACCTGCAGCCGGGCGCCAACGCGCTGGACACCGCCCAGGCCGTGCGTGACCACATGGATGCGATGGCCAAGCGCTTCCCGCAGGGCATCACCTACAAGATCCCCTACGACACCACGACCTTCGTGAAGGTCTCCATCGAGGAGGTGATCCACACCTTCATCGAGGCGCTGATCCTGGTGATGGTGGTGGTCTTCATCTTCCTGCAGAACATCCGCGCCACGCTGATCCCGGTGCTGGCGATCCCGGTGTCGCTGGTTGGCACTTTCGCTGGCATGTACCTGATGGGCTTCTCGATCAACCTGTTGTCGCTGTTCGGCATGGTGCTGGCCATCGGCATCGTGGTGGACGACGCCATCGTGGTGCTGGAGAACGTCGAGCGGGTGATGCGCACCGAGAAGCTGAGCCCCAAGGAGGCGGCGATCAAGGCCATGGAGGAGGTGACCGGGCCTATCGTCGCCATCGTCCTGGTGCTCTGCGCCGTGTTCATCCCGGTCGGCTTCCTCGGCGGCCTGGCGGGGCAGATGTACAAGCAGTTCGCGATCACCATCGCGGTGTCGGTGGTGATCTCCGGCATCGTCGCGCTGACCCTGTCGCCGGCGCTCTGCGCGCTGATCCTCAAGCCCGAGCACAAGGAACCGGCCGCGCCGTTCCGCTGGTTCAACCGCACCTTCGAGCGCATCACCAACGGCTATGGCGCCGGGGTGCAGTTCTTCCTCAAGCGGGCGGTCCTGGGGCTGGTGCTGTTCGGCGGCATGATCGCCCTGCTGGTGATCCTGTTCGGCCGCGTGCCCGGCTCGCTGGTGCCCGACGAGGACCAGGGCTACGTGCTCAACGCCTACTTCCTGCCGCCGGCCGCCTCGCTGACCCGCACCGAGAAGCTCACCAACGAAGTCACCCACGAGCTGATGAAGCACCCGGCGGTGCAGGACGTGGTGACCTTCGCCGGATTCGACATCCTCACCTTCGGCACCCGCAGCAACGCCGGGGTGTCCTTCGTCCCGCTCAAGGACTGGAAGGAACGCACCACGCCGGAGCTCGACGCGCGCAACCTGACCCGTGAATTCATGAAGATGGGTGCCGGCCAGGAAGACGGCGTAGTGATGTCCTTCAACCCGCCGCCGATCACCGGCATGAGTACCACCGGTGGCTTCGAGGCGTACATCCAGGACCGCAGCGGCGGCACCTCCGAGCAACTGGAAGAGGTGACCATGAAGTTCCTCGCCGCCGCGGCCAAGCGCCCGGAACTGGCGGGGGTCAACACCACCTTCAACGCCAACGTGCCGCAGTACTACGTCGATCTGGACCGCGTGAAGGCGCGCTCGCTGGGCGTGGCGATCAACGACGTGTTCACCGCCATGCAGTCCACCTTCGGCAGCTACTACGTCAACGACTTCACCCTCTACGGGCGCACCTGGCAGGTGTCCCTGGAGTCGGAGCCGGAGTTCCGCCGCAAGCCGGATGACCTCAGCCAGGTCTTCGTGCGCTCCTCCACCGGCGACCTGATCCCGCTGACCACGCTGGTATCGGTCAAGCGCATCCTCGGCCCGGACTCCTACGCGCGCTTCAACGTGTTCCCGGCGGCCAAGCTGCTCGGCGGCCCGGCGCCGGGCTACAGCTCCGGCCAGTCGCTGGCGGCCATGCAGGAAGTGGCCGACCAGGTGCTGGGCGAGGAGTACTCGCTGGCCTGGATCGGCTCGGCCTACCAGGAACTGGCGACCCAGGGTTCGGGCAGTACTGCATTCATCTTTGGCCTGATCCTGGTGTTCCTCATCCTCGCCGCCCAGTACGAGCGCTGGACGTTGCCGCTGGCGGTGGTCACCGCGGTGCCCTTCGCCGTGTTTGGCGCGATCCTGGCGATCTGGCTGCGCGGGCTGGACAACGACGTGTACTTCCAGGTCGGCCTGGTGACCCTGATCGGCCTGGCGGCGAAGAACGCCATCCTGATCATCGAGTTCGCCGTGCTGTGCCGCGAGGAGCAGGGCATGGGCCCGGTGGAAGCGGCGCTGGAGGCGGCCAAGCTGCGCTTCCGCCCGATCGTGATGACCTCCCTGGCCTTCATCCTCGGTTGCGTGCCGCTGGCCATCAGCACCGGCGCCGGCTCCGCCAGCCGCCACTCCATCGGCACCGGGGTGATCGGCGGCATGCTTGCCGCCACCCTCCTGGCGACCTTCCTCATCCCGATGTTCTACATGCTGGTGGAAGCCGCCGCCGACAAGGTCAGTGGCCGCAAGGCGAAGGACAAGCCCGCCGCAGACGGGGCGCACGAAATCTGACGGTGCAACGGGCCCGCTCGCCACGGGCGGGCCCGTGTCTCCCCAAGCTTCGACAGTTGCTTAGCGAGCTTGCTAATTTTTCGGCGGACGCCAAAATGCATGGCTTCGCCGCGCCCTCGCTGCGCGCCAATCCGTCATGCCCACCGGTCTGCCCGCACGTTGCATCGTCACTGGGCGGCCCCGTGCGCCCAGGTGATCCATGAACCTCCGCATCCTGCTGATCCTCGGCGCACTGAGCGCCTTCGGGCCCATGGCCATCGACTTCTACCTGCCCAGCTTCCCGACGCTGGCGCAGGCTTTCGGCACCGACGTCGAGCACGTGCAGCTGAGCCTGTCGGCCTACTTCGCCGGGCTTGCCATTGGCCAGTTGCTCTACGGCCCGCTGGCCGACCGCATCGGCCGGCGCATGCCGCTGCTGCTGGGGGTGAGTATCTTCACCCTGGCTTCCATCGCCTGCGCCTTTGCGCCGAACCTGGAGTGGCTGATCGCTGCGCGTTTCGTCCAGGCGCTGGGCGGTTGTGCCGGGATGGTGATCTCGCGGGCGGTGGTGCGTGACCTGTGCGACCCGATTGCAGCGGCCAAGGCCTTCTCGCAGCTGATGCTGGTGATGGGGCTGGCGCCGATCCTCGCGCCGCTGGGCGGTGGGCTGCTGCTCAGTCTGTCCGGCTGGCAGTCGATCTTCTACACCCTGACGGTATTCAGCGCGCTGGCCGGCGGCGCCATCGCGCTGTGGCTGCCGGAGACCATTCCGGCCGGGCCGCGTGCGCCGCTGCGTGGGGCACTACGGCAATACGCTGCGCTGTTCCGCGACCGCGCCTTCATTACCTATGCGCTGACCGGCGGGGTGGCCATTGCCGGGATGTTCTCTTACATCGCCGGCTCGCCCTTCGTGTTCATCCAGCTCTACGGCGTCCCGGCCGAGCACTACGGCTGGATCTTCGGCAGCAACGCCGCGGGCTTCATCCTGATGGCGCAGGTCAACGCACGGCTGCTGCGCTATCGCGGGCCGGGCTTCTGGTTGCGGCGGGCGGTGTGGGTGTACTTCGCCTGTGGCGTGCTGCTGCTGGGGATCACCCTGGCCAAGCCCGAGCACCTGTGGCCGCTGCTGGTGCCGCTGTTCGGCGCCATTGCCAGCCTGGGCTTCCTGATGCCCAATTCTTCGGCCTGCGCCATGGCCAGCCAGGGCCGGCATGCGGGCAGTGCTTCGGCGCTGATGGGCAGCCTGCAGTTCACCGTTGCGGCCGGCGCCTCCGCGCTGGTCGGTGCATTGCACGACGGTACTGCACTGCCGATGGCCGTGGTGATCACCGTCTGCGGCCTGATCGCCGCCATGTTGGGCTGGCTGAGCGGGCAGATCAGCGAACGCGCCGCCTGATCAACTGGCGGCGCGCTGCACCAGCTCCGGCAACTGGTGCGGTGCCTTCAGCCGCGCTTCCAGGGTAGCGACGAAGCTGCGCGCTTCGAGCTCGCTACGGAAGCGCACGGCCTGCTGGTCGAGGCAGACTTCCCACGGCTGGTCTTTGCGGAGGCTGGATGGACGGACGAGGATGTTCATGAAGCTCACCCCTGCACGGTCATTGAAAAGGGACCCTCAGTGTAGTCCTGTAGCGTGACGGTAAAGGGTGCGACCCAGAGTCGCCGATGTGCGGCCGTAAGCTCCTGCAATTGCCGCGAAATGCCTTGATTACGGGGCTTCCGAGTTAGTTCGCGAGGCTTGCCGGCATCGCGCCGAAAACTCTTGAAAAGGATTCGTCGCCCCGTCGCCGGCCTACGACCAAAGGTTGATGGTGAGGGGCCGATCCCCGTCCATACTCGTTGTTCGACCTCGATAACAACAATAAGAGGCATGACGATGAGTTACCGGCAGTCCCACGACCGCTCCATCGCGGACCCTTCCGCCTTCTGGGCCGAGCAGGCGTCCCGCGTGGCCTGGTACCGCGCCCCGCAGCAGACCCTGCAAGCCTTGCCCGACGGCAGCCACCGCTGGTTCGCCGATGGCCGCCTGAACACCAGTTACCTCGCCCTCGACCGCCAGATCGAACTGGGCCGCGGCAACCAGACCGCGCTGATCTACGACTCCCCCGTGACCAATACCCAGCAGCGCTTCAGCTACAGCGAGCTGCGCGACGAGGTGGCGCGCCTGGCCGGCGCCCTGCGCGCACTTGGGGTGGAGAAGGGCGACGGGGTGATCATCTACATGCCGATGGTGCCGCAGGCTGCAATGGCCATGCTCGCCTGCGCGCGCCTCGGTGCCGTGCACTCGGTGGTGTTCGGCGGCTTCGCCGCCCATGAACTGGCGCTGCGCATCGACGACGCTCGGCCCAAGTTGGTGCTCACCGCGTCCTGCGGGCTGGAGTTCGAGCGGGTCATCGAATACAAGCCGCTGGTGGACAAGGCGCTGGAGCTGGCCACGCACCAGCCGGCCCATGTGCTGGTACTGCAACGTCCGCAGGCGATGGCCGAGCTGCGCGCCGGCCGCGATCTGGACTGGCGCGAAACCCTGGCCCACGCGCAACCGGCAGACCCGGTGGAAGTCGCCAGCGGCGATCCGCTGTACATCATGTACACCTCCGGCACCACCGGAAAGCCCAAGGGCATCGTCCGCGACAACGGTGGCCACGCCGTGGCGCTGAGCTATGCGCTGCCGACCATCTTCGGCCTGCAGCCGGGGGATGTCTGGTGGGGCGTGTCCGATGTCGGCTGGGTGGTGGGGCACACGCTGATCGTCTACGGGCCGTTGATGAACGGCTGCACCACAGTGTTCTACGAGGGCAAGCCGGTGCGCACGCCGGATGCCGGCAGCTACTGGCGGGTGGTCGAGGAGCACAAGGTCAACAGCCTGTTCTGCGCGCCCACGGCGATCCGTGCCATTCGCAAGGAAGACCCCCAGGGCGAGCTGCTCAAGCGCTACGACCTGAGCTCGCTGCGTCACCTGTTCCTGGCCGGCGAAAAGCTCGACAGCAGCACCCAGCACTGGCTGGAGGAACTCACCGGCAAGGCGGTGCATGACCATTGGTGGCAGACCGAGACCGGCTGGCCGGTGACCGCGCCCTGCACCGCGCTGGGCGACCATGACCTGCGCGCCGGTTCTACCAACCGCGCGGTGCCCGGCTACCACGTGCAGGTAGTGGACGACGAAGGTCGGCTGCTGGGGCCGAACGAGCAGGGCTCCATCGTCATCGCCCTGCCGCTGCCGCCCGGTTGCGCGCAGACCCTGTGGAACGATCACCCGCGCTACCTGCAGGCCTACCTGAAGACCTATCCCGGCTTCTACCACACCGGTGACGGCGGCTACGTGGACGAGGAGGGCTTCGTCTACATCATGGGCCGCACCGATGATGTGATTAACGTCTCCGGCCATCGCCTTTCCACGGGCGAGATGGAGGAACTGCTGGCGTTGCATGAGGCAGTGGCCGAGTGCGCGGTGATCGCCGTGCAGGACGACCTCAAGGGCCATGTACCGCTGGGCCTGGTGGTGCTCAAGGATGGCGCGCAGACCAGCGAAGCCAACCTGCAGCGCGACCTGGTGGCGCTGGTGCGCGAGCGCATCGGCGCGCTGGCGTGCTTCCAGCGTGCGGTGGTGGTCAAGCGCCTGCCCAAGACCCGCTCCGGCAAGATTCTCCGGGCGGTGCTGCGCAAGATTGCCGATGGCGAGAGCTACACACCGCCGTCGACCATCGATGACCCGGCCATCCTCGGCGAGATCGCCGAGCGCCTCGGCCAGGCCGGGCTGGCCAAGGCCGGCTGATATCCCACGACGCCGGCACTACCGGCGTATTTCCAGGGCCGCACTCGTTGCGGCCCTTTTTTATCCGCCAGCTGCCGCCACACCTGCCGTACATCGCCCAACCTTGGACCGGCAGTTGATGCGGCCAGTTGCCAGCTAAACTAATGGCACCTGGCCTCTATCGGTAGTATTGCGCCCATGAACCACCGCCTTCTTCTCGACGCCGAGGAGCTTGAAGCTCTGCGCGAAGTCAGCACGCGGGCGCTGCGCAAGCCGTTGGTGCTGCTGGTGGACGACAACCGCGAAAGCCTGGGGCGAGTACGTGGCCTGATCGAGGGTGCGAACCTGCGCTGCGTGACCGCGCGCAGCGCCGAGGCAGCGTTGCGGCGCATCCGTCGTGACGAGAAGACCATCGACCTGCTGGTCACCGGCCTGCGGGTGGAGCGTGACGGTGCGGGGCTGGACCTGATCCGCGAGCTGAGCAGCATCGGCACTTTCCTGCCGATCATCGTGTTGTCCGGCCAGGATGACCTGCGGGAGATTTATGCGACAACGCCGCTGAACGTGCTGGATTTCCTGGCGAAACCGGTGGATTCGGCGAGCTTTCTGCATTCGCTCAATCGTTGCCTGTGAGCGCAGGTGCTGGGCGGTTCGCGAGCAAGCTCGCTCCTACAGTTACGCCTGGCACCGGAGTGCTCTTCGTAGGAGCGAGCGTGCTCGCGAACCCCGCCACCTGAAACCGACTAAAGCGTCTGTGCCTTGAAGGTGTCGCACTTGCCTGGCGCGCCGCTCTCGAAGCCGATCTTGAACCAGCGCACGCGCTGCTCGGACGAGCCGTGGGTGAAGGAATCGGGCATCACCGTACCGCGCGCCTGGCGCTGCAGGTGGTCGTCGCCGATGGCATTGGCGGCGTTCAGCGCCTCTTCCACGTCGCCCGGTTCCAGCCAGTTCAGGCGCTGCTGGGCATGGTTGGCCCAGACCCCGGCGAAGCAGTCGGCCTGCAGTTCCTGGCGCACCGAAAGACCGTTGGCGCCTTCCATGCGTGCGCCGCGCTGGCGGGCGGCGTTTATCTTCGCCGAGATGCCCAGCAGGTTCTGTACGTGGTGGCCGACTTCGTGGGCGATCACGTAGGCCTGGGCGAAGTCGCCGGCGGCGGAGAACTTCTGTTCCATTTCGCGGAAGAAACCCAGGTCGAGGTACACGCGGTGGTCGCCCGGGCAGTAGAACGGCCCGACCGCCGAGGAGGCGAAACCGCACGCCGAGTTCACCCCGCCGTTGAACAGGATCAGCTTGGGCTGCTCGTACTGCTGGTTGCTGCGGGCGAAGATTTCGCCCCAGGTGTCCTCGGTGTCGCCGAGGATCGAGCGGACGAAGTCCACCTGCGGATCGGCGCCGGTCGCCGGTTTGCCCTGGGTCGGCCGAGCTGGTGCCTGCTGCTGGGAGACGTCCATCTGGCCGAGCAGCGAGCCGAGGATGGTCATCGGGTCCTGCCCGGAGAGCAGGCCGATCACCACCACGATGGCCACGCCGCCCAGGCTCAGGCCGCGGCCGCCGATGCGCATGCCGCCGCCACCGCCAGCGCCGGTTTCATCGCGGGCATCCACTACGTTGTCGCTGCGTCGTCCTTTGCGCCAAAGCATGGCGGCATCTCCATCGAACAGGTGGGTTCAGTGTTGTCTTCAGTGGGGCTGGCCGCCAGCCCGGTCGTCAGGCGAAGCGGTGCAGCAGTTCAGCGCGGGCCAGCAGTTGCACGTCGCCGCCGACGCGGACGTCGTCGTCCTGGCCGACCTGTACGTCGAGCCGGCTGGGGCGGCCGACGAAGCGGCCCTGGGCCAGCTGGAACAGCTCGCCACGGCGAGCCTTGCCCAGCTCCACCAGGTAGGCGGCGACGGGGCCGGCAGCGCTGCCGGTGGCAACGTCCTCGATGATCCCGGCGCCGTCCCAGGTGCGGCCCTCGCGATTATCCACATCCAGCACGAAAACGAAGGCGGCGTTGAGCTTGGCCAGCTCGTCTGTCAGATCCGTGCGCTGGCGCACGCGGTCCAGGGCCTCGCTGCGTACGGGCAGCAGCAGGTAGGGCAGGCCGGTACTGACCACGGCGGCGGGGTAGTCGGCGAGGTCGCTGGCGGTCAGCGAGAAGGCCTCGGCGAACCAGCGGCGCGCCTCATCGTCGAGCACGCTGCCGAAGTCGGCGGCGCCCTGGTTCATCTCGGCGTGGAAGCCAGCGCCGCGCCGGCGGGTGGCAACCTTCACCTGCTTGGCTGGCAGCTCCAGGGTCCAGTGCTCCTCCTCGCCGCGCTGGTGCAGGTGGTGCAGCAGTGCGGCCGCGCCCAGCACCGGGTGGCCGGCGAAGGGCAGTTCCTCGTCGACGGTGAAGATGCGCGCCGAGTAGGTGTCCAGCGAGGCGGACGGGAACAGGAAGATCGACTCGAACTGGCGCAGCTCCTGGGTCAGCGCCAGCAGGGTCTGGGCGGGGATGCCACGGGCGTCGGGGAACACCGCCAGGCCGTTGCCGGTGAGCGGCTGGTCGGCGAAGACGTCGAGCTGCCAGTACTGTTGCGCGGACATGGGCCTCCAGATGCCGCCCTTGAGCGGCGCAAAGAAAAACTCGACAGCCAGCCTAGCGAGCTATATGTTCGCCGACAAGAAAGCGCAGGTCACAGCGCCGCGCTTTCCAGGCCACCGCAGTGGCCGGCGTCGCTCGGACGGTTCCGGGCGCCTACGTTCATCAGAGGACACCATGACTGAACCCCGTTCAGCTCGTCGCTTTGCGCGCATCGATCGCCTGCCCCCCTACGTTTTCAACATCACCGCCGAGCTGAAGATGGCCGCCCGCCGCCGTGGCGAGGACATCATCGACCTGTCCATGGGCAACCCGGACGGGGCCACGCCGCCGCACATCGTCGAGAAACTCTGCCAGGTCGCCCAGCGCGAAGACACCCACGGCTATTCCACGTCCCGTGGCATCCCGCGTCTGCGCCGCGCCATCTCGCACTGGTACCGCGACCGCTACGACGTGCAGATCGACCCGGAAGCCGAGGCCATCGTCACCATCGGTTCCAAGGAAGGCCTGACGCATCTGATGCTCGCCACCCTGGACCACGGCGACACCATCCTGGTACCCAATCCCAGCTACCCGATCCACATCTACGGTGCGGTGATCGCCGGCGCCCAGGTGCGCTCGGTGCCGCTGGTGCCGGGGATCGACTTCTTCAACGAGCTGGAACGGGCGATCCGCGAATCGATCCCCAAGCCGAAGATGATGATCCTCGGCTTCCCCTCCAACCCCACCGCGCAGTGCGTGGAGCTGGACTTCTTCGAGCGCGTGGTCGACCTCGCCAAGCGCTATGACGTGCTGGTGGTGCACGACCTGGCTTACGCGGACATCACCTTCGATGGCTGGCAGGCCCCGTCGATCATGCAGGTGCCCGGCGCCAAGGACATCGCGGTGGAGTTCTTCACCCTGTCCAAGAGCTACAACATGGCCGGCTGGCGCATCGGCTTCATGGTCGGCAACCCGGAGCTGGTCTCGGCGCTGGCGCGGATCAAGAGCTACCACGACTACGGCACCTTCACCCCGCTGCAGGTGGCGGCCATCGCCGCGCTGGAAGGCGACCAGCAGTGCGTGCGCGACATTGCTGACCAGTACCAGAAGCGCCGCGATGTGCTGGTGAAGGGCCTGCACGAGGCCGGCTGGATGGTGGAGAACCCCAAGGCGTCGATGTACATCTGGGCGAAGATTCCGCCGGCCTATGCGCACCTCGGCTCGTTGGAGTTCGCCAAGAAGCTGCTCAAGGACGCCAAGGTCTCGGTATCGCCGGGTATCGGCTTCGGCGACTACGGCGACGACCACGTGCGCTTCGCCCTGATCGAGAACCGCGACCGCCTGCGCCAGGCCGTGCGCGGGATCAAGGCGATGTTCCGCGCCGACGGCCTGTTGCCGGCCAAGGCGGAATGATCGGGTACCGATAACGAAAAGGGCGGCCAACTGGCCGCCCTTTTCGTTGTGGAGTCCCTCACCCCATCCTGCTCGCGGAGCATTGCACGCGGGAACCTGGAGAGTGCCCCGCGCGCCGGAAGCCCCATCCCACCTCCACCAGCTTTCAGGGGTGAGGGAGTGCCTTGCTGTCAGTTCAGTGGGCGGGGTAGTCCGCCAGCACTTCGCGCTGGCCGGCCTTGTTCAGCCCGACCACCTGGTAGGCGTCGTGCCGGTCGCCCATTTCCATGCCGGGCGAGCCCATGGGCATGCCCGGTACCGCTGCGCCGATCAGGTCGGCACGCTCGCGCAGCTTGAGCACATCGGCTGCGGGCACGTGGCCCTCGACGAACTTGCCGTCGATCACGCCGGTGTGGCACGAGCCCATGCTGTGCGGCACGCCCAATCTGGTCTTCACTGCACTCATGTCGGCTTCGACGTGATCGTTGACGGTGAAGCCGTTGTTTTCCAGGTGCTTGATCCAGTCCTTGCAGCAGCCGCAGTTGGCATCGCGGTGCACGTCGATGGTCAGCGGTTCGGCGGCCTGGGCGGCGCCGGCGACAAGGGCGGTGAGCAGAAGCAGGGTGCGCATGGCTAAGCCTCGAAAATCGAACGCGACCGAGCATACTCCCGCGGTTGCCCCGGCCCCACCCGGCGTTTGTTTCCTCGTATGACGCGCCGGCCAGAACTTGCCGCGCCGTGCGGGGTCTGTTGCTGATCAGTGGCGCGTCCGCGACTCCCGGTCGCAGGTGAGGACGCTCGGCAAGGGCCGCAAGGCCAAGGAGAAATCGGATGCTCTTCGCCCGTCTCGTCCTGCTGGTCCAGGCTCTGGTCTGGGGTGGCCTGGGACTGCTCTACTGGATTCGCCCCTACGAGATGGCCAACCTCAGCGGCATGCTGCTGATGGAGCCGTCATCGGTGAGCGATGCGCGGGTGTTCTACGGCGGCCACCAGTTCGCCCTGGCGCTGTTCCTGGTGTTCGCCCTGCGCCGCCGGCTGCTGGTGCGGCCAGCGCTGATCCTGGTGATCCTGGTGCAGCTGACCCTGACATTGTCGCGCCTGCTGATCGCCTGGACCGAGGGCGGCATGGAGTGGGATGCGCAGCTGGCCGGGGTGGTCTATCGCGGGGTGATCTCGGCGCTGGCGATCTTCGCGCTCTATTGGCTGGAGCGGCAGTCGCGCAATCGCGCGGTGGTGGTGCGCGAGGCGGAAGAGCCGGAGCAGCGCAAGGCGGACTTCGAAGGGCTGTAAGCGGCGGACGATATGAGCTGTGCAAGAGCGGCGCAGCCTGCCGGCCGGCGGCGGCGCTGCCGGGTTACCCCCGCTCCGTGCTATCGTATTGATTTTGCGGTAGATGCAGCGCGGAGCCAGCATGAAGTTCGTACACAAGCGTGAACACCTGAACGAAGGCGACCTGGTCGTCATCGAGTGCTCCATGACCTGCAACATCCGCCTGATGACCGACGCCGCCTTCCGCAGCTTCAAGAACGGCGGCCGCCACGTCTACCACGGCGGCGCGTTCGACCGTTTCCCGGCGAAGATCAAGGTGCCCAGCACCGGCGTGTGGAACGTCACCATCGA
Organism: Pseudomonas sp. CAN1; assembly: GCF_030462585.1. Lineage (GTDB taxonomy): Bacteria > Pseudomonadota > Gammaproteobacteria > Pseudomonadales > Pseudomonadaceae > Pseudomonas. Next base: position 275,654 of record NZ_JASMRU010000003.1, read on the forward strand.
CACCGTCACCCGCCGCGCCATCAGCGTCACGCGCAAGGCCGACTTCAGCTACAGCATCAAGTTCGTGCGCAAGTCGCCGTCGAACTACAGCTGATCCCTATTGCCCCGCATGCGCGGGGAAATCCTTGAGCAGGCGGGCGATGCCTTCGTCCACGGCCTGCTGGGTGATCTTCGGGTCGTGCAGCTGGCGCGCCACCTGCGCCTGATAGAGCAGCGTACCGCTTGCCTCATCGAGAATCTGCAGCGCCAGGCGCGCCTGTTCCTGGTCGGTGATCTGCGTCTGGGTGATCACCCCGGAGCTGGTCGCCACCGGGCGCTGGATGACGCCGGTCTGGCTTTCCAGGCCGACGGCATAGATCACCCGCAGCTCTCCCGAGTTTTCCTGATAGCGATAGCCCTTGGCTTCCAGCGCGCGGCGCACGGCGAGATCGAAGCGGTCTTCCAGGTCCTCGCGGTGGCCCTGGGCGCGCACGGCCTGGACGAAGAACGTGGTTTGCCGGCCGTTGGCGGCGGGCGAGACGCTGATGTTGGCGGGATCACTGCCGGCGCAGGCGGCCAGCAGCAGGCAGAGCAGGGGAAGGATCAGCCGGGACATGGACGTGCCTCTTGTCATTGTCCCGCAAGCGTAGCCGCCGTGTAGTGGCGCGCCGCCCAACCCTTGGTTGGGCGGCGGTGAGGCTGTGTCAGCGGCGCGTCAACAGCACGCCGGCTTCCATGTGGTGCGTGTAGGGGAACTGGTCGAACAGGGCGCAACGGCTCACCTGGTGGGTGTCGTGCAGCTGGGCGATGTTCTGCGCCAGGGTCTCCGGGTTGCAGGAGATGTACAGGATGTTGTCGAAGCGCCGGGTCAGCTCGCAGGTGTCCGGGTCCATGCCGGCGCGCGGCGGGTCGACGAACACGCTGCCGAACTCGTAGGACTTCAGGTCGACATCGGCCAGGCGGCGGAACGGGCGCACCTCGTTCAGCGCCTGGGTCAGCTCCTCGGCGGAGAGGCGTACCAGGGTGACGTTGTCCACGGCGTTGTCGGCCAGGTTGGCCAGGGCTGCGTTCACCGAGGTCTTGCTGATCTCGGTGGCCAGCACCTTGCGCACACGGGTGGCCAGCGGCAGGGTGAAGTTGCCGTTGCCGCAGTACAGCTCCAGCAGGTCGTCGTCGCGCTGGCCGAGGGCTTCGTACGCCCAGTTGAGCATCTTCTGGCAGACCTCGCCGTTGGGCTGGGTGAAGGCGCCCTCCGGCTGGCGGTAGCGGAAGAGGCGGCCGGCGACGGTGAGCTCTTCGCTGACGTAATCACGGCCGACGACAAGGCGCTTGCCACGGGAACGGCCGACGATGCTCACGCCCAACTCACTGGCCAGCTTCTCGGCGGCGGCCTGCCAGGTCGCATCCACCGGGCGGTGGTAGCACAGGGTGATCATGGCGTCGCCCGCCAGGGTGGTGAGGAACTCCACCTGGAACAGCTTGTGGCCCAGCGTCGGCTCGGCCCAGGCGGCCTTCAGGCGCGGCATCAGCGCGTTGATGCGCTGGCTGGCGATGGGGAATTCCTCGATCAGGATCGGCGTGTGCTTGTCGCCCTGCTCGAACATCGCGTAGTGGCGTGCCTCACCCTCGCGCCACAGGCGGAACTCGGCGCGCAGGCGGTAATGCTCGCGGGGCGAATCGAACACTTCCGGCTCGGGCGCGGCGAAGGGCGCCAGCAGCTCGCGCAGGCGCGCGGCCTTGTCGGCCAGCTGGCTGTCGTATTGGGCGGGATCGAAACGCGGACTGCTCATGGGGAAAACTCTTCAAAGGGCCCGGAGTTGCCGGGCCGCTTTTCATCTAATGACAACTCGGAACCATCGGGGCTCGCGAGCTAGGTCAGACAAGGCGCCAGGTCGATTCGGAAGCGGAGTTTACGACTGTAAATGAGCATTCCGGATTGACCTGGCAACGCAGTATGGCCGACGCGCAGCAGCCCCTTCACTCAAGCGTTGAACCAGCCCAGCTTGATCACGAACAGAATCGACAGGATGACCAGTGCCGGGTTCAGCTCGCGGAAGCGGCCGGACAGCAGCTTGCAGGCGGTCCAGGTGATGAAGCCGAAGGCGATGCCGTTGGCGATGGAGAAGGTCAGCGGCATGGCCAGGGCGGTCACTACCACGGGGGCGGCGACAGTCAGGTCGTCCCAGTCGATCTCGGCCAGGCCCGAAGCCATCAGCACGGCGACGAAGAACAGTGCAGGTGCGGTGGCGAAGGCCGGCACGTTGCCCGCCAGCGGGGCGAAGAACAGCGCCAGCAGGAACATCACCGCGACCACGATGGCGGTCAGGCCGGTACGGCCACCGGCGGAAACGCCCGCTGCCGACTCGATGTAGCTGGTGGTGGTGGAGGTGCCCAGCAGCGAGCCGACCATGGCGGCGGAGCTGTCGGCGATCAGTGCGCGGCCCATCTTCGGCATGTGCCCGTCCTTGCCCATCAGGCCGGCGCGCTTGGCCACGCCGATCAGGGTGCCGGAGTTGTCGAACAGGTCGACGAAGAGGAAGGCGAAGATCACGCTGAACAGGCCGATGTCCAGCGCGCCCTTGATATCCAGCTGCAGGAAGGTTGGCGCCAGCGACGGCGGCATCGACACCACGCCACCGAACTGGGAGACGCCGATGGCGATGGAGATGAAGGTGACGACCAGGATGCCGATCATCACCGCGCCGGTCACGCGGCGGGCTTCCAGGGCGACGATCAGGATGAAGCCGAGGATCGCCAGCAGCGGTGCGGGCTTGGCCAGGTCACCCATGCCCACCAGGGTGGCCTGGTTGGCGACGACGATGCCCGATTCCTTCAGCGCGATCAGCGCTAGGAACAGGCCGATGCCGGCGGCAATCGCCGAGCGCAGCGCCAGCGGGATGCTGTTGATGATCCACTCGCGGATGCGGAAGATCGAGATGATGAAGAACATGCACGCGGAGAGGAACACCGCGCCGAGGGCCACCTGCCAGGTGTGGCCCATGTGCAGGACCACGGTGTAGGTGAAGAAGGCGTTCAGGCCCATGCCGGGAGCCAGGGCGATCGGGTAGTTGGCGATCAGGCCCATCACTGCCGAGCCGATGGCCGCGGCCAGGCAGGTCGCCACGAAGATCGCGCCTTTATCCATGCCCGTCTCGCCGAGGATGCTCGGGTTGACGAAGAGGATGTAGGCCATGGTCAGGAAGGTAGTGATACCCGCCAGGATCTCGGTGCGCACGTTGGTGTTGTGCGCTTTGAGTTGGAACAGCTTTTCCAGCATGTTTGGCTCCCCGTGACGCTTTGCGCGCCGTTGTCGATCTGGCCGGGAAAAGCAAAGCACAGGCATGTCACATGCGCGTGCGATTCTTGTGGCCGGCAAAAGGCGCGCATAATACCAGCTTGCCCTGTGCCGGAGAATTTCTGACCGGACCGGCAGCATCCGTTCGTCTGCAAGCTTAGTCGCGAGCGCCGACCAAGGGAGTGCAACTTGTGTGCTGGCGGTGGTCTGACTCTTCATGACCTTGGCCATAACCCCGGCCTGACCGGGCCATCCTGTCCGATTCGTAGTCGATGAAACGCTCTATTCCGATCCTCTTGACCTCATTGCTGGTCACCTCATTGCTGAGTGCCTGCGCCGGTGCGCCGCCGTCGGCTCCGCAGCACACCTTCGATGTCCACGCCGTGGCCGAGAAGCCCACGGCCAGTACCCGCACCCTGGCCGATCCGCAGGGCAAGGCCGTGCTGGTGGCGACCCATCCCGCCCTGACCCAGCGCGATGTACAGCGCGCCGAGCTGGCCAGCGTGGCCGACGGCAAGCCGGCGGTGCGCGTGCTGTTCACCCCCGAGGCCAGCCAGCGCCTGGCGAAACTGACCCAGGAAGAGCAGGGCAAGGCGCTGGCGGTGGTCATCGATGGGCAACTGCGCCTGCTGCCGAAGGTGACGCGGGTAGTAACCGATGGGCAGGTGATGCTGCAGGGTTTTGCCAGCCAGAGCGAAGCGCAGACGCTGGTGCAGCGGCTCAACGAGCTGCGTGGTGTGCCGGTGCAGCCGGAGCAGAAGTCCGGTGGGCAGCCGTAGCTTCTTTATAGGGGCTTGAGAAAGCTGGCTCTGCGTAGGGCGAATAACCTGGAACAGGTTATCCGCCGCTTACCCGGTGGCGGATAACGCTGGCGCGTTATGCGCCCTACGAATATGCCACGCTCCCGTGGTCTACATCGGCACGGAATGCTTTTCGTAGGAGCGAGCTTGCTCGCGAACCGCACAACTCCGACGCCAGGCTGGAATCCGTTCGCGAGCAATAACGATGGCGTCCCCGCGCTCCTAATGGTCTGGCCCGCCTTCGGCCCCAATGAAAAAGCCCGGCAGATGCCGGGCTTTTTCTTTTCGCGGTTCGCGGGTTCGGCTTAGGCGCCGTACACCGGGAACTTGGCGCAGATGGCCTTGACCTTCTCGCGCACGCCGTCCACCACGGACTCGTCGCCCATGTTGGTCAGGATGTCGCAGATCCAGCCGGCCAGCTCGCGGCACTCGGCTTCCTTGAAGCCGCGGGTGGTCACGGCGGGGGTGCCGATGCGCAGGCCGGAGGTGACGAACGGGGAACGCGGGTCGTTCGGCACGCTGTTCTTGTTCACGGTGATGAAGGCACGGCCCAGGGCGGCGTCGGCGTCCTTACCGGTGATGTCCTGCTTGATCAGGGACAGCAGGAACAGGTGGTTCTGGGTACCGCCGGAAACCACGTCGAAGCCGCGCTCGATGAACACGCTGGCCATGGTCTGGGCGTTCTTCAGGACCTGCTGCTGGTAAGCCTTGAACTCGGGCTGCAGGGCTTCCTTGAAGCACACGGCCTTGGCGGCGATCACGTGCTCCAGCGGGCCACCCTGGGCACCCGGGAAGACAGCGGAGTTCAGCTTCTTCTCGATCTCTTCGTTCTTGCGAGCGAGGATCAGGCCGCCGCGCGGGCCGCGCAGGGTCTTGTGGGTGGTGGTGGTGACCACGTCGGCGAACGGTACCGGGTTCGGGTAGACGCCAGCGGCGACCAGACCGGCCACGTGGGCCATGTCGACGAACAGGTAGGCACCGACCTTGTCGGCGATGGCGCGGAAGCGGGCGAAGTCCAGCACCTGGGAGTAGGCGGAGAAGCCGGCGACGATCATCTTCGGCTTGTGCTCGACGGCCAGGCGCTCGACTTCGTCGTAGTCGATCAGGCCGGCGTCGGTGATGCCGTACTGCACGGCGTTGTACAGCTTGCCGGAGGAGGAAACGCTGGCGCCGTGGGTCAGGTGACCGCCGTGGGCCAGGCTCATGCCCAGGATGGTGTCACCGGCCGACAGCAGGGCCAGGTAGACGGCAGCGTTGGCCTGGGAGCCGGCGTGCGGCTGGACGTTGGCGTAGTCGGCGCCGAACAGTTCCTTGGCGCGGTCGATGGCCAGTTGCTCGACGACGTCGACGTACTCGCAACCACCGTAGTAGCGCTTGCCCGGGTAGCCTTCGGCGTACTTGTTGGTCAGCACCGAACCCTGGGCTTCCATCACCGCCGGGCTGGTGTAGTTCTCGGAGGCGATGAGCTCGATGTGCTCTTCCTGGCGCTGGGCTTCCTGCTCCATCGCGGCGAAGAGTTCGGCATCGTAGCGGGCGAGGGTCAAATCACGGCTGAACATGGCGGTCCTCTTAAGGATCGGGTGCTGGGGGAAAGGCGCGCATTCTAACCCAAGGCGCCGGTGCTGGCACATGAAAGGCGGTCATGTGGCGGACAAGCGGGGTTCAAGGCCAGGAGAGGCGCGGAATTAGGCGCAGATTGGCGCGCGCGTAGGAGCGGACTCCGTCCGCGATCGATTCCCGGGTGCTTCGAGCCGGCCGGTGGCACATCGCGGACGGAGTCCGCTCCTACGTTAAGCCGGAACCCAGCGCCGCTCGGCGTCAGCCGAGCAGGAACAGCGCGTTGCTGGCGAACAGCGCGGCGAACTGGTCGGGCGGTACCGGGCGGCCGAAGAGGAAGCCCTGCACCTCGTCACAGCCGTGCTCGCGAAGGAACTCCAGCTGCTCGTGGCTCTCCACGCCCTCGGCGATCACCATCAGGTTCAGGCTGTGGGCCATGGCGATGATGGCGCGGGCGATCTGCGCGTCCTGCTCGCCGTGGGGCAGGCCGTCGACGAAGCTGCGGTCGATCTTCAGCACGTCGATGGGGAACTGCTTCAGGTAGTTGAGCGAGGAATAGCCGGTGCCGAAGTCGTCCACCGCAATCGCCAGACCGAGGCGTTTCAGCCCGGACAGTATCTGCATCGCCTGGGAAACGTCGCTCATCAGGATGCTTTCGGTCAGCTCCAGCTCCAGGCAGGCCGGGGCGATGCCGGTGTCCTCGAGGATGCCGGCGATGCGCTCGCCCAGCTGGCCGTCGGCGAACTGCCGGGCCGAGAGGTTCACGGCGATCTTCGGCACCCGCACCTTGTCGCGGTGCCAGGCGCGCAGTTGCAGGCAGGCCTGCTCCAGCAGCCAGTCGCCGACCTGGGCGACCAGGCCGAGCTCTTCCAGCACCGGGATGAACTCGGCCGGCGGGATCAGCCCGCGGCGCGGGTGCTGCCAGCGCAGCAGCGCCTCGGCGCCGGTCAGGCGGCGGCCATCGCCGGTGAACTGCGGCTGGTAGTGCAGGACGAACTCGTGCTGCTCGATGGCGCGGCGCAGGTCGCTTTCCAGCTCCAGGCGTTCCAGGGCGCGGGCGTTCATCTCGGCCTGATAGAACTGGAAGTTGTTCTTGCCCATCTCCTTGGCGTGGTACATCGCCGTGTCGGCGTTCTTCATCAGTTGGCTGAGCTCGGCGCCGTCCTGCGGCGAGAGCGCCACGCCGATGCTGGCGGTGACGAAGAACTCGCGGCCCTCCAGGGTGAAGGGGCGGGCAAGGCTGGAGAGGATCTGCTCGGCAACCTGGATCGCCTGTTTCAGCGCCTTCTCGCGATCCTTCTGGCCGGGCAGCAGCAGGGTGAATTCGTCGCCGCCCATGCGCGCCACGGTGTCGTTGTCACTGACGCAATGGCTCAGGCGCTCGGCCACTTCCTTGAGCATGCGATCGCCCGCGGCGTGGCCGAGGGAGTCGTTGATCGGCTTGAAGCGGTCGAGGTCGAGGAACATCAGCACCACCCACTGCTGGTGCCGTTCGGCCTGCAGCAGGGCGGTGTGCAGGCGGTCCTGGAACAGCGTGCGGTTGGGCAGGTGGGTCAGGGCGTCGTAGTAGGCCAGGCGGTGGATGCGCCGTTCGCTGGCCTTGCGCTCGCTGATGTCGCTGAAGAAGCAGACGAAGCTGACCAGGTCACCTTCCTCGTCATGGACTGCGGTGATGCCGACCCAGCTCGGGTACAGCTCGCCGCTCTTGCGCTTCTGCAGGATCTCGCCTTCCCAGCTGCCGCTCTTGAGCAGGCTTTCCATCACATGCTTGAGCTGGTTGGCTTCCTGGCGGTCGGCGGTGAGCAGGCGCGGCAGCTGGTCCAGCACTTCGCGGTCGGAGTAGCCGGTAAGACGGCTGAACGAGTCGTTGATCTGCACGATGTAGCCGGCCGGGTCGGTGACCATGATCGCCGCCGTGGAGTGCTCGAATACCGTCGCCGCCATGCGCATCTCGCGCTCGGCGCGGCGCTGCTGGCTGACGTCGCGGGCGACGCCGAGCAGGCCCTCGAAGCGCCCGTGGTCGTCCCACATCAGGGCGATGCGCAGCTCCACCGGAATCTTGTGGCCGTCGGCGTGCAGGCAGTCGAGGCTGAACAGCTGCGGCTCGGTGCTTTCGCGCAGCTCGGCGAGGCGCTTGGGCTCGCCGATGGCGCCCTGCACGCGGTTCAGCAGTTCATCCAGGCGCTCCAGCTGCGCCGGGTTGGCGGCCACCTGCTGGAAACCGTTGGCGAGCACCCACTCGGGGCTGTAGCCGAGCACCTGCTGGATCGACGGGCTGAGGTAGTTGAGCTTGACCTGGGCGTCGGTGGAGAGGATCACGTCGCTGATGCTCTCGGCGAGCATGCGGTAGCGGCGGCCGCTCTCGCGCAGGGAGTTGTGCGCCTCGACGGTGTCGGTGATGTCCTTGGCCACGCCGATCAGGCGCGCCACGCGGCCGGCGGCGTCGCGGGTGAAGGCCTGCTCGCGGATGTCGAACCAGTGCCAGCTGCCGTCGCGATGGCGCCAGCGCAGCTGGCTGTCCAGCAGCAGGCCATCGCCCACCACCTGCTGCAGGTTGCGTACGCGCCAGTAGTACTCGACGTCGTCCGGGTGCAGGACCTTTTCCCAGAAGCGCTCGCCCATCTCGCGCAGCTCGTCGTTGTCGTAGCCGAGCTGGTGGCCGAGGTTGTGGTTGCTGAAGATCACCCGGCGTGCGGCGATGTCGTGGATGTACAGGGTGTCGGGCACCGCGCGCACCGCGTCGGACCAGAACTTCTCGCGTTCGATCAGCGACAGCTCGACCTGCTTGCGGCTGGTGATGTCCGACAGGCTCAGGGTGACGGCGTGGAAGTCCTGGATCATCTCCGGCACGCGCAGCTGCAGCCAGAGGTGGCGCTGCTCGCCCTGGCGGGTATGGATGCAGGCTTCCAGCTCGACCATGCCGTGGCCGTGCAGCACCGCTTCGAGCACCTTGCTGCGCACGCCGTCCGGGCGCATGCCGGCGTTGCCGATCAGCACCTGCCAGGCCTGCTCGGTGCTGCTCACGCCCATCAGGCGCTTTGCGACGTTGTTGATCTCGGTGATCCGCGCCTGGCGCAGCAGCCAGGGCAGGCGCTCGGGCTGCGAGGCGATCCACTCGCGCAGGTCGCTCTGGCGGCGCAGGTTGAGGTCCACCAGGCTCTGGCGCAGGGCGGAGAGGTCGAGCACGCAGAGCGCGACGCCGACGCCGTCGAAGATGTCCTGGTAGCGCCGACGGGTCTCTTCGAGGATGTGCAGCGCCTGCTGCTCCTCGGTGACGTCACGCAGCACCCAGACCTGCCCGCCCTGGGGCAGGTTGCCACGCAGCACCCAGGTCTGCTCCGGCGACAGCGGGCTGTCGTCCAGCGAGTGCTGGCTGACGGCGAACAGCCGTGGCTGGCCGGTGTGGTTGACCCGTACCAGCTCGGAGCCGTTGTCCGTTGCACCCTCGGCGCCGTTGAGCAGCGCCCCCAGGCCGGGCAGCAGCTCCAGCAGGTGGTGCTCGCCGGCCTTGTCGGCGGAAATCCCGAACAACTGCTCGGCCTGCGGGTTGAGATAGGCCAGGCGGCCGTCGGCGCGGGTCACCAGCACCCGCTCGTCGATGGCGCCCAGCGCCTGCGCGGCCTGGCGCAGGCTCTGCTGGGACTCGGCGGTCAGCGCACGCAGGTTCTGCTGTTCGCGTTGCAGGCGCAGCAGGGCGCCACCGGCGATCCCGGCGAGCACCAGCAGCAGCGCCAGTTCGCCGCCCAGGCGCGGCAGCAGGGTGGCGCGTATCTGCTGGCTGTCGAACTGCGGGCGCAGGTGCCAGTCGGTATTGGGGATTTCCAGGCCTTCCAGGCTCTGCGCCTGTTCCATCGGCGAGGCAGCAGACAGCGGGCCAGGGCGGTAGCCGCTGGAGCGGCCGAGGACCTTCTGCTGCACCTCGTCGACCAGGATCCAGCCGGGCGTTTCCGGGCGGATCTGCTCGGCCCAGCCGCGCCGGGCGATCTTCTCGTCGAGGCGGATGACGCTGTCGCCCTCGTCGGGCTCGGTCGCCTTCAGCCAGACATAGAAGTGGCCGCCATTCTCTTCGCTGAAGGCGTAGTGATAGTCCTCGCTTGCGCTGCGCTGGCGCAGGGCCTCGATGAAGGCAGCGTCCTTCATGCCACTGGTCGTATCGTGCACGGCGCGGCCGTCGGCATCCAGCCGCACCAGGCTATGGAAGGACGGGTAGATGTGTTTGAGGCCGGCAGTCAGCGCGGTGCGCGCCTCGCCATCGTTGTGCTCGCCTTCCTGCTGGAGCAGGGCCTGGGCCGCCACCGCCTTCAGGCCCAGGGTCAGCGACAGGCGCTGGGCCATCTGCTCACCGTGCAGGACCACCCGCTCACGCTCGAAGCGCTCCTGATTGCGGAACTCCTGATGCAGTTGCCAGCCGAGCAGGCCGAGCATCAGCAGCACCAGCAGCATCAGGGCTGTCCGGGTCGCGACGCGGCCAGGCCTGGCCAGTGCTTCCGGCGGAGTGCGGGGGGAAATAGACAAGGACTTAAGGACCTGGGGCGATACGGCTGAATTCGGCGCAGGCTAGGATGCCCGGAAAGGCGGCGAAGTGCCAGCATGGCCGACGAGCGTCGTTTGCCCTTCCCGGCTCATTCCGGTAGCTTTGCCGCACGCGCGCGTGATGTGCAGCGAAAAGTTCGACGCATAAAGTACATCCCCGCAGAGTCCCGCGCGAAGGGCCGTCCATCGGCCGTTCGCGCCCGCAGGCAGCCAGCCGTGCTGCCGATTCCGGCCCAGATGCCGGCGTCCCGGAACCCGAAGTCATCCGTTCCGGCCATCCCGATCACTCTTTATCCCAGAAGTCAGGTATCCATGGCTCAATACGTCTACACCATGCACCGGGTCGGCAAGGTCGTGCCGCCCAAGCGTGAAATCCTCAAGAACATCTCCCTGTCGTTCTTCCCCGGCGCCAAGATCGGCGTGCTCGGTCTGAACGGCGCGGGTAAATCCACCCTGCTGCGCATCATGGCCGGCGTCGACACCGAGATCGAAGGTGAAGCCCGCCCGATGCCGGGCATCAACGTCGGTTACCTGCCGCAGGAGCCGCGCCTCGATCCGCAGGCCACCGTGCGCGAAATCGTCGAAGAGGCCGTTGGCCAGATCAAGGCCGCCCAGGCGCGCCTGGACGAGGTCTACGCCGCCTACGCCGAGCCGGACGCCGACTTCGACGCCCTGGCCGCCGAGCAGGCCAAGCTGGAGGCCATCCTCCAGGCTTCCGACGGCCACAACCTGGAGCGTCAGCTGGAAGTCGCCGCCGACGCCCTGCGTCTGCCGGCCTGGGACGCCAAGATCGAGCACCTCTCCGGTGGCGAGAAGCGCCGCGTGGCCCTGTGCCGCCTGCTGCTGTCCGCCCCCGACATGCTGCTGCTGGACGAACCGACCAACCACCTGGACGCCGACTCCGTCGCCTGGCTGGAACACTTCCTCCACGACTTCCCCGGCACCGTGGTAGCGATTACCCACGACCGCTACTTCCTCGACAACGTCGCCGGCTGGATTCTCGAACTCGACCGTGGCCAGGGCATCCCGTTCGAAGGCAACTACTCCGGCTGGCTGGAATCCAAGGCCAACCGCCTGGCCCAGGAAGCCAAGCAGGAAGCCTCCCACGCCAAGGCCATGAAGGCCGAACTGGAGTGGGTACGCCAGGGCGCCAAGGCTCGCCAGTCCAAGTCCAAGGCCCGTCTGCAGCGCTTCGAGGAACTGCAATCGCAGGAATTCCAGAAGCGCAGCGAGACCAACGAGATCTACATCCCGGCCGGTCCGCGCCTGGGCGACAAGGTCATCGAGCTGCACAACGTCACCAAGGGCTACGGCGAGCGCGTGCTGATCGACAACCTGTCGCTGAGCATTCCCAAGGGCGCCATCGTCGGCGTGATCGGCGGCAACGGTGCGGGTAAATCCACCCTGTTCCGCATGCTGACCGGCAAGGAGCAACCGGACTCGGGCACCATCGAGATCGGCGAAACCGTGCAGATCGCCAGCGTCGACCAGAGCCGCGAAGTCCTCGAAGGCAACAAGACCGTGTGGGAACAGGTGTCCGACGGCTTCGAGCAGATCAAGATCGGCAACTACGAAGTCCCGTCGCGCAGCTACGTCGGTCGCTTCAACTTCAAGGGCGGCGACCAGCAGAAGTTCGTCAAGGACCTCTCCGGTGGTGAGCGCGGCCGTCTGCACCTGGCCCTGACCCTGAAGCAGGGCGGCAACGTGCTGCTGCTCGACGAACCGTCCAACGACCTCGACGTGGAAACCCTGCGTGCGCTGGAAGAAGCGCTGCTGGACTTCCCCGGCGCCGCCATCGTGATTTCCCACGATCGCTGGTTCCTGGACCGCATCGCGACCCACATCCTTTCCTACGAGGACGACGGCAAGGTGACCTTCTTCGAAGGCAACTACACCGAGTTCGAAGCCGATCGTAAAAAACGCCTGGGCGACGCTGCCTCGCAGCCGCACCGCGTGCGTTACAAGAAGCTGGCGTAAGCCGCTTCTGCATGAAAACGGGGCCTTCGGGCCCCGTTTTTTTTGCGCGCGCTTTTCCGCCGGCAGTCAGCGGCTGCGCTTGAGATCGTCCAGTGCGCGGCGCTGGTCTTCCAGCTGGCGCTGCAGTGTGTCGATTTGCCGCGCCTGGTCCTGCAGGGTGCGTTGCTGGTCTTCCAGCTGGCGCGACATGCGCTGTAGGTCGCTGCTGCTGAAGTCCGACTTGTGGATCACTTCCCTGTCGAATCTATCTGCCACCAGCAGTGCGCCGGAATCGGTGAAGTCACCCAGTTTCATGGCCCCGTAGGCGGGCAGGGCGAGGGCGCAGGTGAGTGCGGCGAGGAGAGCTGGCGTGCGTGCGGGCATGAATCGTCCTCAGGCTATTGCACTGGTTGAGTGCTTTTTCTATTGATTTTGTATACAAAAATCTGTTTTTCTGCCGGTCCGGCAGAAGTGGGATTTATATTTTTGCACCATAAAGATTCATAAAAGCGTCACGCTGCACTATCTCGGGGCGGCGTGGGTTGTTAGAGTCTGCCGGCAAAAAAGCATCACATAACCAGAAAAGTACCGGTGTAGACATGACGCAATCCGTTGACTCGTTCCTCGAGCGCCTCAAGCGGCGCGACCCCGATCAGCCCGAATTCCACCAGGCGGTGGAAGAGGTGCTGCGCTCCCTCTGGCCCTTCCTCGAAGCCAACCCGCATTACCTGCAGGCCGGCATCGTCGAACGCATCGTCGAGCCCGAACGCGCGATCCTGTTCCGCGTACCGTGGGTGGATGATGCCGGACGAGTGCGGGTCAACCGTGGTTTCCGCATCCAGATGAGCAGCGCCATCGGCCCGTACAAGGGCGGCCTGCGCTTCCACCCATCGGTGAACCTGGGCGTGCTGAAGTTCCTCGCCTTCGAGCAGGTCTTCAAGAACTCGCTGACCTCGCTGCCCATGGGCGGCGGCAAGGGCGGCTCGGACTTCGACCCGAAGGGCAAGAGCGACGCCGAAGTCATGCGCTTCTGCCAGTCGTTCATGAGCGAGCTGTTCCGCCACGTCGGCGCTGACCTCGACGTGCCGGCCGGCGACATCGGCGTGGGCGCCCGCGAGATCGGCTATATGTTCGGCCAGTACAAGCGCCTGTCCAACGAGTTCACCTCGGTGCTGACCGGCAAGGGCATGTCCTACGGCGGCAGCCTGATCCGCCCGGAAGCCACCGGCTACGGCTGCGTGTACTTCGCCCAGGAAATGCTCAAGGCCCGCGACAGCGGCTTCGACGGCCAGCGCGTGGCCATCTCCGGCTCCGGCAATGTGGCCCAGTACGCCGCGCAGAAGGTCATGGAACTGGGCGGCAAGGTGATCTCGCTGTCCGATTCCGAAGGCACCCTGTTCTTCGAGGCCGGCCTGACCGTCGAGCAGTGGGAAGCAGTGATGGAGCTGAAGAACGTCCGTCGCGGCCGCCTCAGCGAAATGACCGGCCCCGGCCTGCGCTTCATTGCCGGTGAACGTCCGTGGTCGCTGGCCTGCGACATCGCGCTGCCCTGCGCCACCCAGAACGAGCTGGACGCCAACGACGCGCGCACCCTGCTGGCCAACGGCTGCATCTGCGTGGCCGAGGGCGCGAACATGCCATCGACCCTGGAGGCTGTGGATATCTTCATCGAGGCCGGCATCCTCTACGCGCCGGGCAAGGCTTCCAACGCCGGCGGCGTCGCCACCAGCGGCCTGGAAATGAGCCAGAACGCCATGCGCCTGCTGTGGACCGCCGGTGAAGTGGACCAGCGCCTGCACGGCATCATGCAGAACATCCACCATGCCTGCGTCGCCTACGGCGAGGAGAATGGCCGGATCAACTACGTGAAGGGCGCGAACATCGCCGGCTTCGTGAAAGTCGCCGATGCGATGCTGGCCCAGGGCGTGGTCTGACCGTTCCCGCAGCAAGAAGAACGGGCCCATCGGGCCCGTTTTTCATTTCTGCTGATGACACATCGCTTTGGTCGGGCAACCGCCCTTATCTGATTGCGCTGCCACTGAAGGGATAGGGGCGTGTGCAGGGATTACCCTTGTAGGAGCGGATCTTATCCGCGATCCGGCCGGTAGGCCGGCGATCGCAGACTGCACCGCTGTCGCGGTGTTCGCGGACAAGGTCCGCTCCTACGGGGTGGTTCAATCCACCGGGCGCGGGGTTTCCGCGGTGCTCGGCGGCAACAGCGGGTACTCCACCTTCGGCTGCTTGCCGGTGACGCTCTTGAGGAAGGCGACGATATCGCCGACTTCCTCGGCGTTGAGCTGCTTGCCCAGCTGCGCGGTGCCCATGATCGCCACGGCTTCCTCCAGGTCCCAGACCTTCCCGCTGTGGAAATACGGCGCGGTCAGCGCGATGTTGCGCAGGGGCGCTGCGCGGAACACGTACTGGTCATTCTGCGTCTTGGTCACCTCGAAGCGGCCCTTGTCGCCGCTGGGCAGGATCTTGCCATCGGGCTTCTTCACCAGGCCGAACGGGAAGTAGGCCTGGCCGCCGAGGTTCACGCCGTTGTGGCAACTGATGCAGCCCGAGCTCATGAAGGTTTGCAGGCCCTTTTTCTCCCTGGCATCAAGGGCCTTGTCGTCGCCCTTGAGGTAGAGGTCGAAGCGCGAGTCCGGGGTGATCAGGGTTGACTCGAAGGCCTGCAGCGCGCGGGCCATGTTGTCGAAGCTGACTGCCTGCTTGTCGGCGGGGAAGGCCTTTTCGAAGGCGGCCACGTACTCGGGCATGCTCTGTAGCGTGGCCTCGACGTTCTTCGGCGTGTTGTGCATTTCCACCGGGTTCTGCACCGGGCCCTTGGCCTGTTCTTCCAGGTCCTTGGCGCGGCCATCCCAGAACTGTGCGACGTTGAACACGGCGTTGAACACGGTGGGCGAGTTGCGCGCACCCTTCTGCCAGGCATGGCCACTGGAGGTGGGCACGTTATCTGCGCCGCCGGTGCCGATGTTGTGGCAGGTGTTGCAGCTGATCACGTGACTGGCGGACAGGCGCGGCTCGAAGAACAGCTGCCGGCCGAGGTCGACCTGGTTGGGGTCGAGCTTGTCGCTGGCCTGCTCCGGGATCGGTTTGAAGATGCTGTTGGCGCTGTCGCGCAGGACGTCGGCATTGGCGTGCGCTGCCGCCGTGCTCACGGCCAGCAGCAGGCTGCCCAGGGCCAGTTTGATGGGCTGCATGTGGAGTCTCCTTGTCTCAGGCTTTGGTTTCTTCTGAGTTCAAGGAGAGGCCAGGTGGGCGGCAGTCGGCTTGACCGAAATCAAGCGAGCGGCCCGATGCAGGTGCGGATGGTTGCCGCAGCGGTCAGTTGCCGCGCAGGGCACGGGACAGCGCGCGGTCCTTCTGCTGTTCCCAGTCGCGGTCCCGGTCGCTGTTGCGCTGTTCTTCGTACTCCTGGCGTTCCTGGCTGACGCGCATGGCCTGGCACTGCTGGAAGCCGTCGTTCCAGCCCAGGGCGTATTTCGCTTCGCCGAGGTAGCGCGGCACGTCCTTGCGGAATTCGCCGGTGATCGCCCCGGCCGCCTGGCGACCGCTGCCGCAGCCGTCGTCGTAGCCGTCGGCATAGGCCGGCGGGTAGCCCTTGGCGATGAGGGTTTCGTGGGTGGTTTCACAGCCGGCGAGCAGGGCGGCGCAGATCAGGACGAGGGCGGCGCGGCGCGCCATGGGGGCTCCCGTGTGCCGATGGGCGGGCACACACGCCGGAAGAGTTGGCGCCACTCGAGGTGACTTGGCGCCAATCTAGCCAGCGGCTCGTGAGGAAAGCGTCAAGCCGGCGTGATGCGGATGTGCTGGCCCTGTGCCGCGCGCGCCTCGCAGGAGATGCACACCGGCAGGAAGGCTTCGATCACCGCACGGTTGCTCAGCAGATGATCGCTCAGCAGCGGCGTGCTGAAGCTGCCGCCGCCGGCCAGGGCCATGGGCAGCAGCAACTGGTCGGCGAGATGCTCCTCGACGCTGGTGCCACTGCGGCGCCAGTTCTCCGCCTGGCGCAGCGCCTGGCTGGCGACGCGCTCGGCGCTGACGCCGGACTGGCCGAAGGCGCAGAACACCAGGCTCAAGTGCTCGCACTCGATCTCCAGCAGCAGGGCGTTGCCCGGCCCCTGGTCTTCCGGTAGGCGGACGACCTGGGTCGACGCCGCATACCAGTCCTGGTGCCGCTTCACCTTCTCCAGCTCGCGATCCCCGACGTGGCCGGGGATCGCCGCCAGCAGCGCACGGGCCGAGCGCGAGCGCTCGCCACCAGCTTCCAGCAGGTGCAGCGGCTGCAACTCGCCGGGCTCGATGCGCACCTGCAACTCACCGCCGCCGGCCGGCATGAAGCCATGGCGCAGCAGCTCGAAGTCTACCTTCGCGCCCATGCGCCGCAGCAACGGCAGCCAGCTGCGCTCGATGAAGTCCGCCGGCGGCGCCAGCGGGTTGTGCGTGCCACCGCTGATCGCCAGGCTGCTCGGCCCATCGGCGAACAGCAGTGCTGGCAGAAGCGTCTGCAACACCAGCACGGCACTGCCCGCGCTACCGATGGCGAAGCGGTAGTCACCGCCGCGAATCGCGCCGGGGCGGAAGGTCAGGCTGCGCGAGCCCAGCTCGTCGCCTTCCACTGCCGCGCCGCAGATTTCCGCTGCGGCGCGTACGGCCGTCAGGTGCTGGCGCAGCAGCCCCGGCCGCGAGCGGCGGCCACGGATGTTGACGATGCGCAGCGCCTTGCCGGTGATCATCGACAGGCTCAGCGCGCTGCGCAGTATCTGCCCGCCGCCTTCGGCGCCGTCGAGTTCGATCAGGTGCTTGTTCATCTGGCGTATTTCCTCACCTGCTCGCGCAGGAAACGGTCCAGGCGCTCCGTGTCGTGACAGCCGCCACGGGGTGCGCCGAGGGTTTCCGCGCGTTGCAGTTCTTCCTCGATCAGTCGGTGCAGGGCCGGGCGCGCCGGGCCGTACTCGGCCTCGACCGCCTGGCGCTTGAGCACCAGCAGTTCCTCGACTTCGGCGCGCTGGGCGGCATCGTCGAGGGTCGCTTCCATCAGTGTCTCGAAGACCATCGGCGGCATGCCGAGGCCCTGGTCGATCCAGCGCACCGCCAGCAGCGGGCGCAGCACGTAGAGGTACTTCTTGTAGCGAACCTCGTCGCCCTGCAGATAGCCGCGGAAGTTCTTCTTCGCCATCGACAGGTAGTGCGCCCTTGCCGCGGCGGGCGAGTAGAAATCCCGCGCCAGCTGGCGCAGGCCTTCGGTCGCTGCTGGTTCGCTGCGGTACACCAGCGGCGAGTCCAGCCACTCCAGCAGCGTCGGGTTGGACTTGCGCAGCAGCCGCAGCGTCTTGCGCAGTTCCCAGCCGCTGAGGTCCAGTTCGTCGGTCAGCGGGCGCTCCAGCACGTCGCGCGGCTCTTCTACGCGCAGGTACCAGTCCGGCTGGTGCACGTAGACGAAGCGCACGTCGTAGTCGCTGTCCGGTGAGGCGAAGCCCCAGGCGCGGCTGCCGGATTCGCATGCGTAGAGCACGGTCACGCCGCGCTCCTGTTCCAGTCTTGCCAGTTCTTCCAGCACCCGTTCGCGCATGGCGGCGGGGAGTGGATGGCGTTCGTCCCTGTTCATCGGGTGTTCCTTGTTCTTTCAGTCCGTCGCGCTGGCGGCCAGCGCGGACAATGTTCGTCGTCGCGGGTTGTACAGGGTGAGGCACCAGATGCCCCACCACTCCTTGCCGTCATCGAAGTAGCAGCTCCAGCTGCTGCGGTGCGGCTCGGCATCGCCGTCGCCGACCCAGTCGAGCACCTGTAGGCCTTCGTCCGGGTGCAGCCGCAGCGCCTGCAGCCATTCGCGGAAGTCCGCGACCTGCAGCTGGGTGCCATAGGGCGGATCGCGGAAGGCGCGGCACAGCGGGCCGTCGTCCTGGGCCAGTTCGCGCACTGCTTCGGCGCTGAGAGCTTGCGGGCGGGCCTGGGCCAGGTCCGGCGTCAGGTCCGCCCATTCGTGGGTGGCGTACTGCGGGTGGCGGGCGATGACTTCCGCTTGCCACTTGCGTGCGCGTTCCTGGATGGATTCGAACAGCAGCTGCAACGCCAGGCGATGTTCCGCCTCGCCGGGCGTGGCGGTCGGGTCGAGCGTCAGCACGCGGAAGTCGAAGACGCAGCGCTCCTGTTCCAGGCGGCTGCGCAGCTCCTGCATGCGCTGGTTCTCCATGGGTTGCAGCATGTCCTCACCTCATCCTTTCACGCATACCACCTGACGCAGGGTATGCAGCACTTCCACCAGCTCGCGCTGGGCGTCCATCACGGCGTCGATGTCCTTGTAGGCCATCGGGATCTCGTCGATCACGTCGGCATCCTTGCGGCATTCGACGTGGGCGGTGGCGCGAATCTGGTCCTCGACGCTGAACAGCTTCTTCGCCTTGGTACGGCTCATGGTGCGGCCGGCACCGTGGCTGCACGAGCAGAAGGCTTCCTCGTTGCCCAGTCCGCGGACGATGAAGCTGCGAGCGCCCATCGATCCCGGAATGATGCCGAGCTGGCCCTTCTGCGCAGACACCGCGCCTTTGCGTGTTACCAGTACCTCTTCGCCGAAGTGGCGCTCCTTCTGCACGTAGTTGTGGTGGCAGTTCACCGCTTCCAGGCTCGCTTCGAACGGCTTGCGGATGATCTGCCGCGCCGCCGCGATCACCGAGTGCATCATCAGCTCGCGGTTCTGCCGGGCGAAGTCCTGGGCCCAGCCGACGGCTTCCACGTAGTCGTCGAAGTGCTGGCTGCCTTCCTCGAAGTAGGCCAGGTCACGGTCCGGCAGGTTGGCGATGTGCTGGCGCATATCGGCCTGGGCCAGTTCGATGAACAGGTTGCCGATGGCGTTGCCCACGCCGCGCGAGCCGCTGTGCAGCATGAACCAGACGCGGTCCGCTTCGTCGAGGCAGACCTCGATGAAGTGGTTGCCGGTACCGAGGGTTCCCAGGTGCTTGCGGTTGTTGGTCTTCGTAAGCTTCGGGTGCTTGTCGGTGATCACCTTGAAGCGGCCGGCCAGTGCGCGCCACGCGTCGTCGGCGTGCTCGGGCACGTTTTCCCAGGCACCTTTATCGCGCCCGGCTCGGGTGTTGCTGCGGCCGTGCGGCACGGCCTTCTCGATGGCGGTACGCAGGCCGTGCAGGTTATCCGGCAGGTCGGCGGCCACCAGCGAGGTGCGCGCAGCGATCATCCCGCAGCCGATATCCACACCCACGGCGGCCGGGATGATGGCGCCCTTGGTGGGAATCACGCTGCCGATGGTCGACCCCTTGCCCAGGTGCACGTCCGGCATCACGGCGAGGTGCTTGAAGATGAAGGGCATCTTCGCGGTGTTCATCAGTTGCTGCCTGGCGTCGTCTTCCACCGGCACGCCCTGGGTCCAGAGCTTGATCGGTTTGCCGTTGGCGATTTCCAGCAGTTGGAAGGTCTTGGTGCTCATGTTTCGTCTCTCTTCTGTTGCGTGGCGAGCTGGCCAGTAGCGGGTTGTGCCCGGCCATCGCGAATTCGTTTGTTCAATCGACAGGTGCGGCAGCGTATCGCCGTGGAAAACACCTGTCCCTTACAGTCTTCGTACCACCACTTCTGCTGGGCGGCGGTCCAGGTCTGCTCGGCGCCGCAGTCGTGGCAGGTGAAGTCCTGGTCCTCGTACCAGCCGCGGCGCACGAAATGCGGATCGCCGTAGCTGTTGTAGGGCGCCAGGTTCGAGCGGTTCACCGGCAAGCTGCCGGGCGGCGCCAGGCGGCTTTCCGGCTGCCTGGCCCGTTCGGCCTTCCAGGCCTTGCGCCGCTCGCGCTTCTGGCGGATTTCCTGGCGGCGCTGCTTGTTGCTCTTCACCGTGCTGTCTCCTGCGCCGGGCAGGCCTTTGTCAGGCCTGCTTCAGCGTCACCAGTCCATTCAATACCTGATCCAGGCCACCGAATACCGAGATGCGGTCGATCCGTTCGGCCACCCGCTCCAGGGTTTCCAGCTCCTTCAGGCGCAGGGCGGTGGGGTTGTCTTCCATCACCTTCGCCGTGTTCAGCAGCGAGCGGGTCGCCGAGGTCTCCTCGCGACGACGGATCACGTTCGCCTGCGCGGCCTTCTCCGCCTCCACCACCTGGGCCAGCAGGGTCTTCATCTCGCCCGGCAGGATGATGTCGCGCACGCCCAGGCCGCTGACCTCGATGCCGGTGCCCGGCAGCCGTTCCTTCAGGTAGGCGCTGACCGAGTCGTCGATGAGCTGCTTGTTCTCCAGCAGCTCATCCAGCGAACGGGTGCCCACCGCCGCGCGCAGGCCGAACTGCAGCTCGCGGTAGAGGTGCTCCAGCGGCTTGGACAGGCTGGAAAACGCCGTCAGCACGTCGCTGTAACGCCAGTTGGCGGCCAGGTTCAGGCGCAGGCTCACCTTGTCGCGGGTGAGGATTTCCTGGCCGCTGACTTCCAGCGCCTGGATCCGCGTATCGATCAGCTCCACGCTGACCTGGCGGTTGTAGCGCCAGAAACCGTACTGGCCTGCCGGCAGCAACTCGACCACTGCGCCATCGACCTTCAGCACGCCGACCTGGTACGCCGGGACCAGGGTCACCAGCAGCGCCTCGACGCCGATCACGCTGCGGCCGCGCAGGTTGCCCTGCATCTGCTGCAACAGTGCCGGAGCCACGCGGTACTCCTGGCTCAGGTCGATGCGTTCCAGGCGCTGTTCGGTCTGGCCTTTCCAGTACAGGCGGCGGCTGCCCGGCGCGAGGATTTCCGCCAGCACGCCGTCCTCGAAGCGCAGGCCGGCCTCGTTTTCGGCCAGGTCCATGCGGGTGAAGTAGCGTTCGACCAGCGCAGGCTCGGACTGGCGCAGGTAGCCGGCCAGGCGGTGCTCGAACAGCGGGGTGTTGAGGCTGAAGGTTTCCACGCTCAGGCGGTTGTACAGGTCCAGATGGCGGTGGATGCCCGGTTCGAGGATCGCCAGGAAATCACCCTCCGAGTACAGCAGGCCGCGTTCGTTCTTCTTCACGGTAAAGCGCTTCAGCAGTTTCATTTCTCTCTTCCTTTTTCTGTTGTGCAGGGTGCCGGTGTCCGCCAGTCCGTCGGGTGGCGAGGCGGGGGCCTGCGAGAGCCAGGTGCTGCGGACTGCCTGTCCATCACGCCGAATCCATCGGCCAGCACTTGCCTTGTCGCGGGCCCGGTCCTCGTACCGGGCGGGCCGGCGGTGGCTTCGGGTCCCTGGCGTTTCCGGCCTTCCTGGCCTGTTTGCGCCTGTCCCGTCGCCCACCGGCGGGGTGTTGCATTCATGAGTAGCTGCCTTAACAGGGCAGTGTTCGAGCGGGAGTCGAACCCGCGACAGGCCATCCGAAAATGGCTGCTCTACCGGACTGAGCTATCGAACGGCGCGGGCAGGATTCGAACCTGCGACGGCTCCATCCAAGTGGAGTGCTCTACCGGACTGAGCTACCGCGCCATCGACCGTGACTGCTGCAGCGGCATGCACGAAGCCGACACCAGGGGTGGGCTCGGGCACCGGCGGGAGTTGAAGTCCCTGCCCGTGGGCTGCATCAGCGATGCGGTCGAAGGAGATATAGCGAGGGGCGTGCCAGGTTTGTTTTCGGTTTGTGCTGAATTTTTTAACTTGTTGATAAATAACGATTTAATTTTATTTTATGAGCGAGTGGCCGTGTTTTTTGATTGGTCGATTGCGCGATTAATGGATATGCTGGGATCGTTATTTATCTTTATGGATAAAAGATGAAAGCCAAGAAAACCGTCGCCATCGGCTTCCTCGGGTCCACCCTGGATCGCGTCGGCAAGGGCGCAGCGCGCTGGCAGAAGTGGCGGCCCACGGTCGGCTTGTGCCAGCAGCAGGACCTGCTGGTCGACCGCCTGGAGCTGATCCACGGGCTGGACGCGCGGGATGTCGGGCTGGCCGAGCGCATTGCCGCCGACGTGCGACTCGTCTCGCCGGAGACCGAGGTGCGCCTGCAGCCCATGGCGCTGCGCAATCCGTGGGACTTCGAGGAGGTCTACGGCGCGCTGCACGATTTCGTCGGCGGCTACGCCTTCGATACCGAGCACGAGGACTACCTGGTGCACATCACCACCGGGACCCACGTCGCGCAGATCTGCTGGTTCCTCCTCACCGAGGCGCGCTACCTGCCGGCGCGGCTGGTGCAGGCTTCGCCGTCGCGGCGCCAGGACGAGGCGCGGCAGCCGGAAGGAACGGTCACGGTCATCGACCTCGACCTGTCGCGCTACGACCGCATCGCCACGCGCTTCCGCCGCGAGCAGGAAGAGAGTCTGGCTTTCCTCAAGTCCGGCATCGCCACGCGCAACGCCGAATTCAACCGCTCCATCGAACAGATCGAGCGGGTCGCCGGGCGCTCCCGCGCGCCGATGCTGCTGATCGGCCCGACCGGCGCGGGCAAGTCGTTCCTCGCTCGCCGCGTCTACGAACTCAAGCGCGCGCGGCACCAGTTCCAGGGCCGCTTCGTCGAAGTGAACTGCGCGACCTTGCGCGGCGACGGTGCCATGTCTGCGCTGTTCGGCCACATCAAGGGCGCCTTCACTGGCGCGCAGAACGCCCGCGAAGGCCTGCTGCGCGCAGCGGATGGCGGCATGCTGTTCCTCGATGAGATCGGTGAGCTGGGCCTGGACGAACAGGCCATGCTGCTCAAGGCCATCGAGGAGAAGCGCTTCTTCCCGCTGGGCTCGGACCGTGAGGTGGGCAGCGACTTCCAGCTGATCGCCGGCACCCACCGTGATCTGCGCGAGCGCGTCGCCGAGGGGTTGTTCCGTGAGGACCTGTTCGCCCGCATCAACCTCTGGACCTTCGACCTGCCGGGCCTCGCCGGCCGCCGTGAGGACATCGAGCCGAACATCGATTTCGAGCTGGAGCGCCACGCCCGCGAGCAGGGACGTCTGGTGCGTTTCAACCGCGAGGCGCGCATGCGCTACCTGGCTTTCGCCAACTCGGCGCAGGCGCTATGGAGC
This sequence comes from Pseudomonas sp. CAN1, assembly GCF_030462585.1. Lineage (GTDB taxonomy): Bacteria > Pseudomonadota > Gammaproteobacteria > Pseudomonadales > Pseudomonadaceae > Pseudomonas. The sequence continues at coordinate 298,736 of NZ_JASMRU010000003.1, forward strand.
GGCAACTTCCGCGAGCTGTCGGCATCGATCACGCGCATGGCAACCCTGGCCGACAGCGGACGTATCGACGAGGCGCTGGTGGAGGAAGAGATTGGCCGGCTGCGCCGCTCCTGGGGCGCTACCCAGGCGCAGAGCCTTTTGGATGACTTGCTGGGGGAGGGCGCCGCAGCGCTGGACCTGTTCGACCGTCTGCAACTGGAGGCAGTGATCGGCGCCTGTCGCCAGGCGCGCAGCCTATCCGATGCCGGCCGCCAGCTGTTCGCCGTTTCGCGCCAGGACAAGCAGAACCCCAACGACGCCGACCGCCTGCGCAAGTACCTGGCGCGCTTCGGCCTGGATTGGGCCGGCATCATCGAAGGGGTGCGGTAGACTCGGGGTTTTGCACCAGCGGCAAGGAGCCGATCATGGAAGAACCGATGAGCGTCGAGCAGCTGTGCCGACGCATCGAGGCGGGCGAGGCCTTCAAGTACGTGTATTTCTGGGGGCACCGTCCGAAGCGCTCCGGGGAGGTCGACAAGAGCTGCTTCAGCCAGTGGTTCGAGGCTGACTTCGTGATCGATGGTGAGACCTACCGCAGCGCCGAGCACTACATGATGGCCGGCAAGGCCCGGCTGTTCCGCGATGAGACGGCGCTGGCGCGGATTCTCGCGGCGCGCACGCCAGCCGAGGCAAAGTCCATCGGCCGCGAGATCCTCGGCTTCGACGAGGCGGCCTGGAATGCCGAGCGCCTGGCCATCGTCACCCGCGCCAACCACGCCAAGTTCGGGCAGAACCCGGCCCTGCGCGAATTCCTGCTGGGCACTGGCGACCGCGTGCTGGTCGAGGCCAGCCCGGTGGATGCGATCTGGGGCATCGGCCTGGCGCTGGATCACCCCGATGCGGGCAACCCGGCGCGCTGGCGCGGGCTGAACCTGCTGGGCTTCGCCCTGATGAGCGCGCGTGATGCGCTACGCCAGGAGAGTGGCGATGCCTGAGTTCACTCCTGCACAACAGCAACTGCTGCGCGAGCACCGCCTGGCCTGCTTCGCCGGGCGCATCATCCACGACGCACAGCCGCCGATCAGCGACGCCCAGCTCGCGGAGGTCGAGTTGCGCCTGCGCAGCAAGCTGCCGCCGGAGCTGGTCGCCCTGTGGCGCTGCACCTTCGGCGGTCGCCTGGATTACGAGCTGTGCGTGGACTACGACGGCCACTTGCATCCGTACTCGTTCAACGAGCTGTTCTACCCGGACAGCGATGGCTACCACGACCTCTGGGGCTGGTTGGAGCACGAGCAGGAGTGCGCCGCGGAAGTCGCGGAAGAGAATGGCCAGGAGTGGGACGGTTGTGTCGGCTTCCTGCCTATCGGCGGCTTCGAGTATCTGGAGCGAGTGTATGTCTGCGTCGAGCCGGAAGAGTTCGGCGCCATCTACGCCTGGAGCCGTGCGCTGCCGCCGGCCTGGCCGCTGCGCCTGCACCAGGACGCGCTGACCCGGATCGCCGACGATCTGCACGGCCTGTTCGCGCTGCTGGGCTTCGATGACGACCCGTTTGTCGAGGGCGCGGATGCCGGGCAGGAATTGCTCGAGGCCCTGGATGAACTGGCCGCCTCGGGCGCCGAGGGCGCAGCGCTGGCGCAACAGCTGCAGGATTCGCTGCGGCCGCTGGTACGCGATTGGCGCGCGGCGCTGGAGCAGGGGAATATCGCTGGCGCGGGAGAGTTGCAGCGCCTGGCGCTGACCCACGCGGTGCGCAGCAGTGATATCGAGTTGCTGGAGCAGCTGCGCGCCCAGGGCTGCGACCTGGGCCAGTTGCTGACCGGTGGCGGCAATGGGCCGGTGCATGCGCGGGTGATGCAGCGCGAGGCGGTGATCGGCTGGTTCGCCAAGCAGGGCGTCGCGGAGTATCAACTCGACGGAGACGTGGCATGACGCTGGCGACAGGTTTGCCGGAGTCGCTGGTGGAGTTTCTGCGCCAGCCGGTGGCGGTGCCGGAGGATCGAGTCGAGGCGCAGGATTTCGTCCGCCGTACCGACGTGCGCGAACTGTACCGCGGGACCCTGGGGACGCCCCGCGCAGACGAGATGCTTGCCCTTTGCGCGGAGCTGTTTGCCGAACTCAACCCCAACCGCGCGTCGCTGCTGGCGCTGTTCTGTGGCAGTTGGGTTGAGGGCGGCGCGAGTCCGCGCATTGCCTTCGCAGCGGTGCTGGAGGCGTTGGGGCGCGCGCTGGCTGTTGTGCGTCCCTATTGCGCCGATGAAGACGTGGAAGATGACGAGGAAGCGCAAGCCGCGGCCGGGCTGGCCCGTGCGCAACTCGACAGCCTGACGCCGGCGCAGTCATTGCAGGTCGACAGTGCCCACGCCGCGGTCGATCTGCTGGTGCTGCCGCTGATGACCATGCTGATGCGTTCGCGGGAAAATCACCGCGACTTCCTGGCCAGCGGCGAGCTACTGCGTGACATCGATGCGATGGTGAAATCCAACACCACGCTGCCGTTCGACAACTTGCACTTTCTCGACCACGCCGCGGCGCTGACCTACGACGACGAACTGGTGGTGGTCCTGCCGACGACACGCACGGGGCTGGTGGTGAGCGCGCAGGGCATCAACTGCAACTTCCACGCGTTTTCCCTGCTGCAACCGCTGCTGGCGGCCCATGGTGAGCGGCTCGGGCTGCAAGTCACCGCGCCTGTCGCAGCGGATGAAGTGCCGCGGGAAGACAGCGCGCAGTACCTGTGGCTGCAGGCCTTTGCCTTCGAGAAGGGCGAGCTGGTCAACAGCCTGGCCTGGGCCTGGGGTGAGGCGCCGCTGCGCAGCAATAGCCGCAAGCACGGCCATTGTGTGCTGATCGCGCTGGATACCGAGGAGGGTGTGTCGCGCTCCTGGTCGGGCTTCGCCGACCGTCTGCATGACGCGCATCAACCGTCGGTGGAGCTGGTGCGTTTCCTCAGCGCCGAAGAAGTGGCGGCCTACCTCGACTGATACTGGAAAGGGCGCGCCGCGGCAGTGGCCGCGGCGCGCGGGTTCCGATCAGTAGTGGTACCAGCGCAGTTCCAGCATCACTTCGTTGCGCGGGCTGGCCTCGTGGCTGAACTCGCGCTGGGCCGACAGGCGCAGGCCGAGGTTGCGGCCCAGTTCCACCTGCTGGCCGAAGCTCAGGCTGCGGCGCACCTCGCCGTTGTGGAAGAAGTCACCCTTGCCTTCGAGGCTGAGGTTGCCCAGCGGGTTGCTCCACAGCACGCCAGTATCGAAACCCATGGCTGGCGCGATGGTGGCGGCGAAGTCCGGGTTGTTCTCGATGCGTGCGGTGCCCAGGGCATAGGCCTGCAGGTCGTCGGTGAGCTTCCAGCTGCCGCCGGCGCCGCCATTCAGATGGCCGGCCAGGGTATCGTGGTCGTTGTCGCTGTGCTTGCCGATCACCCGTTCCCAGCCGCCGGATACCTGCCAGGACAGCGGTTGCAGCAGCTCGTTGCGCGGCGTCATGGAGCGGATGGTGACCAGGTCGAGCTGCTGCAGCTGCCAGCGGTTGCCTTCGTACTGGCGCAGCTTGAGCTGGCCGATCTCGATCTGCGCGCCGAGGGGGAAGCCGAAGGCGTTGTCTTCGAGGTCGTGGTAGGCCATGCGCAGGCCGTACTGGGCGAAGGCCTGGCCATCGCGGCTGCCGGCGCCCAGCTGCCAGGTACGTGACTGGTGGCCTTCCTCGGGCTGGCCGGGGCGCTCCACTTGCAGTGCTGGCGGTGGGTTCTGGTTGATCGCCTTGAGCAGGTTGTAGCTGCGCGAGGCGGTGGACTGGTCGCGCTCCTGGCCGGTGGCGCGATAGCGCACCAGGCGGAAGGCGGTGTCCTGCACCAGCGCCTGGCGGTCGGCGGGCAGGGCGGCGAATTCGGGGCTCTGCAGCAGGCTGTCGTCATCGGCGAGGTGCCGCGCCAGGACCTTCTCGTCGTGGCTCAGCGGTTCGCTGCGGGCGAGCAACTCGCGCTCGCGGGAGGGGCGGTAGTCGACGCGGTCGATCATCCCGGCGTTCTTCACTGCGCGCACGGTGTCGGTGGGGATGGCGGTGAGCGGGAAGTGGTCGGTCAGTTCGACACCGGGGCGGGCGATCTCCAGCAGCTCCAGCAGGCGGAAGGAGCAGTTCTCGTCGAAGAAGTAGTACTTGAAGCGGATCTGCTTCAGCTCCCAGACGTGCTCGACCATCCGCGCGGTTTCCTCCGGCGTCAGGTTCAGGCGGTATTCCCAGAGGTCGCGGTTTTCCAGGCGGCTGTATTCGGCGAGCTTCTCGCGGTAGGGCACCAGGGCGAACAGGCCGGGGTAGCCGCCCATCAGGCCCTTCCAGGCGTAGAGGATGCTGTTGTCCATGCCCTCGATATAGGCGCCGAAGTTGAGCGCGTAGCTGAGCAGGGCGGTGTTGTCGGAGTCGACATCGGCCTGGTCGATGCGCAGCAGGGTGTGGCCGAACATCGACGACGGGCTGTTCAGGTAGGCGGCCGGGAACACCAGCACGGCGCTGTGCGGGTTGATGTCCTGGTACCAGGTGGTGAATTCCTTGCACTCCACCTGCGGCAGGTCGGTGAGCTGCAGTTGCTGGCGCAGCCAGCGGGTGCGCGCCGGATAGACGCACTGGGCGTGATTGCCGGCCTTGCTCGCGGGGGCGTAGAGCGCCTTCACGGTGGCGGCCAGTTCCGCTTCGGGATGGCTCTCGCCGTCCTTGGCCAGGAAGAATTTCGGGTCGTCGACAAAGCTGCGCCAACCGCCCAGCTTGGCGTGCTCGTAGTGCCCCAGGGCCAGCCAGTAGGGTTCGGCGGCCAGTTGCTGCAGGCGTTGCGGGTCGGGCTGTGGAGCGGCAAGGAGCGGGGTGCAGGCGCACAGCGCCATCCAGGGCAACAGGCGTTTGGGCATCGAGTGGGCTTACTGGAAGGGAAGGATGAGCCCGCCCGATCGGGGCGGGCTCGCGTCGGCCATCAGGCCTGTTCGGCGTACTTGGCCAGGGTGCTGTCCTGTTTCAGGACGGCCTGGGTGTTGGCGTAGACGTCCTCGGCGGTGACGTCGGACTTGTTGAAGATCTGCGCGAAGTGCTGGTGGGTGACCTGGGCGAAGTGCGCGCGGTCTTCCGGCTTCACGCCCAGTACCACGGCGTAGGTGGTCAGCGCTTCGCCGTCACCCTTGGCCATGTCTTCGGAGAGCTCGTCCATCATGCTGCTGAGCACGATCATCGGCTTGCCGCCATAGGTCAGCGCGCCATTGGTGTGGCAGCCGTTGGTGCCGGTGGTCATGCCGAAGGTGTTGTTGCCGCTGGTGCCGTTGGTGGTGGCGGCCAGCACGTGGGTGGCCGTGCCGCGCTGGCCCTTGAACAGCATGTTGCCCCAGCCGCAGCCGTCGCTGCCGGGTGCATCGGCGAGCGCGCTGAGGGAGGCGGTGGCGAGGAGGGTACCGAGCAGAATCCTTTTCATCGTTTTTCTCTCTTTATTTATTTGAGGTCGGGGACCGTTGAAAAGTCGCTGACAGCAGTAACAGCGCCTGTCAGAGCTTTCATCCATTGCCTTGAAGGTGTCAAGGCAACTGCTGCCGCATGCAGTATGGTCCAGCCTGGCTCTCCTGGCCCGCATGACGGGCAGTTGATCGGCATCAGCGGCGGAAGTCTTGGAACCGGCCACACTTCAATCAGTTCCCTCTGCGAGGTAGTTGCCATGGTCGATTTCGATCCCCGGCCCGCTCTGGACCAACTGGCGGCGGAGTATTCCCGGCGCGCCGAAGCCATCCGCCGCGACCTGGGCCAGGCGCATTCGCCGGACTTCGCCGAACAGGCCCAGCAGCGGCAGAACGATGACGTGCTGCGCGCGCTGCTGGCCGAAGCCGAGGCCGGCATGCGCCTGGTGGGGCTGGCGCGCCTGCGCCTGGCCGATGGCAGCTACGGCGAGTGCGCGCGTTGTGGCGAGGCCATCGAGGAACGCCGCCTGCGCGCGTTGCCGGCAGCCGAGCACTGCCTGCGCTGCGCCGATGCGCTGGACTGAAACTGTCACCAATACTGCCTTGCCAGTGGCGCGCGGGCGGCGCGAGAATGCGGGCGACTCTCCGCGGCCTCGAGCCGCCCGAAGCAAGGACTTCCAATGCCCGATTCCGTTGCTGCCGGCCTGCGCCTGGCGCCCGATGAACTGACCCGCCCCTTCACTCCCGAACAGTTTCCCTTCAAGACCACCGAAGAACTGGAGCCTTTCCTGGGCGTGCTCGGACAGGAGCGCGCGGTGGAGGCGCTGCAGTTCGGCGTGGCGATGCCGCGTCCGGGTTACAACGTGTTCGTCATGGGCGAGCCGGGCACCGGACGCTTCTCCTTCGTGCAGCGCTACCTGAAGGCCGAGGGCAAGCGCCTGCCGACGCCGGCCGACTGGGTCTACGTCAACAACTTCGATGATTCGCGCGAGCCGCGGGTGATCGAGCTGCCGCCGGGCAGCGCCGCCGAGTTCGGCGCCGATATCGACCACCTGATCGACAACCTGCTCTCGACCTTCCCCTCGGTATTCGAGAACCCGGCCTACCAGCAGAAGAAGAGCGCCATCGACCGCGCCTTCAACCAGCGTTACGACAAGGCCCTGGACACCGTCGAGCGCCTCGCGCTGGAGAAGGAAGTCGCCCTGTACCGCGACAGCGCCAACATCGCCTTCACCCCGATGAAGGACGGCAAGGCGCTGGATGAAGCCGAATTCGCCCAGTTGCCGGAAGAGGAGCGCGAGCGCTTCCATGCCGACATCGCCGACCTGGAGGAGCACCTCAACGAAGAGCTTTCCAGCCTGCCGCAGTGGAAGCGCGAGTCGAGCAACCAGCTGCGCCAGCTCAACGAAGAAACCATCACCCTGGCGCTGCAGCCGCTGCTGGCGCCGCTGGTGGAGAAGTACAACAACAACTCCGGGGTCAATACCTACCTGCAGGCCATGCAGCTCAACCTGCTGAAGACCGTGGTCGACCAGTTGGTGGACTCCGAGCGCACCGACCCGCAGCGCAAGCAGGGCCTGGAAGAGCAGTACGCGCCGAACCAGGCCATCGCTCACCACGCCACCAGTGGCGCGCCGGTGGTGTTCGAGTCGCACCCGACCTACGACAACCTGTTCGGCCGGATCGAATACGCCTCCGACCAGGGCGCGCTCTACACCAGCTACCGCCAGCTGCGCCCCGGTGCGCTGCACCGCGCCAACGGCGGTTTCCTGGTGCTGGAGGCGGAGAAGCTGCTGAGCGAACCCTTCGTCTGGGACGCCCTCAAGCGCGCGCTGCAATCGCGCCAGCTGAAGATGGAGTCGCCCCTGGCCGAACTGGGTCGCCTCACCGCCATGAGCCTGACGCCCCAGGTGATCCCCCTGAATCTCAAGGTGATCATCATCGGCTCGCGGCAGATCTACTACACGCTGCAGGACCTCGACCCGGACTTCCAGGAGATGTTCCGCGTGCTGGTGGACTTCGACGAGGACATCCCGCTGGCCGAGGACAGCCTCGAACAGTTCGCCCAGTTGCTCAAGACCCGGACTTCCGAGGAAGGCCTGGCACCGCTCAGCCGTGAGGCCGTGGCGCGCCTGGCGACCTACAGCGCCCGTCTGGCCGAACACCAGGGCCGCCTCTCGGCGCGCATCGGTGATCTGTTCCAGCTGGTCAGCGAGGCGGACTTCATCCGCCAGCTGGCCGGCCAGGAAGTGACCGACCTGGGCCACATCGAGCGTGCCCTGAAGGCCAAGGAAACCCGTACCGGTCGCGTGTCGGCGCGAATTCTCGACGACATCCTCGCCGGCATCATCCTGATCGACAGCGAAGGCGCGGCAGTAGGCAAGTGCAACGGCCTGACCGTGCTGGAAGTCGGCGACTCCGCCTTCGGCATGCCCGCGCGCATCTCCGCCACCGTCTATCCGGGCGGCAGCGGCATCGTCGACATCGAGCGCGAGGTCAACCTCGGCCAGCCCATTCACTCCAAGGGCGTGATGATCCTCACCGGCTACCTCGGCAGCCGCTACGCCCAGGAATTCCCCCTGGAGATTTCCGCGAGCATCGCCCTGGAACAGTCCTACGGCTACGTCGACGGCGACAGCGCCTCCCTCGGCGAGGTCTGCACGCTGATCTCCGCGCTGTCGCGCACGCCGCTGCGGCAATGCTTCGCCATCACTGGCTCGATCAACCAGTTCGGTGAAGTGCAGGCGGTCGGCGGGGTCAACGAGAAGATCGAAGGCTTCTTCCGCCTTTGCGAGGCACGGGGCCTGACCGGCGAGCAGGGGGTGATCATCCCGCGCGCCAACGTCGCCACCCTGATGCTCGACGAGCGCGTGCTGCAGGCGGTACGCAACGGCCAGTTCCACATCTACGCCGTGCGCCAGGCCGACGAGGCACTGAGCCTGCTGGTCGGTGAGCCGGCCGGTGCGCCGGATGCCAAGGGGCACTTCCCCAAGGGCAGCGTCAACGCCCGTGTCGTCGAGCGCCTGAAGGAAATCTCCGAGCTGGGCATGGACGAGGAGGAGAAGGAAAAGCCAGCCAAGGAAGCCGCTGCCGCCAAGCCCGCCAGCAAGCCGAAGAAGGCGCCAGCGGAAAAGGCTCCTGCGGAGAAAGCTCCGGTGGAGAAGGCTCCTGTGGAAAAGGAGCGCGCCCGCAAGAAGAAGGACGCCGATTGAGCAGAAGCTGAGCAACTGCTCGCAACCCAGGCGGGGCGCCGCTGCGGCGCTCCTGCCCCCGCACTTTTCACACAGTTGTCCACAGGCTGGGTGGATAAATCCGTGCTTTCGCGTGTCAGAACCTGGGTGTAGTCTCGAACTCAGGACAACCGCGAGGGTGCCGCCATGCCGCGTAACCTCTGCCTTATCCGCCCCTGTCTGGGGCTGACCACGCGCATCGAGTGCGAGATCAGGCCGCTGGCCGGAGAGAATGGACTCTGGACCTTGTTGTGCGCCGCCGGCATGTCCGGTGCGCAGCCCACCGCCATCAAGGCGCAGGGCCCGTTCTTCGGGCCTTTCGTTGCCGAGGGCGTGCTTGAGGCGATCTCCGACTGCCTGGCCCAGCAGGGCTACATCGTGGCAGACGATCCCCCGATCTGGCAGCTGCACTTGCAGGGCGAATTGCGCCGGCTCAACGGCGAACGCTCGCGCCCGCTGGGCAACTTCCAGTCCCGCCCCGAAGGCTGAGGTTTCAGGGCCGAGAGTGGGATTGCGCAGCCCCTGCACAATCCGCTGAAGGCCGCGGGGCGCCTTGTCGCTACGGTTTCATACCGTGGCCGCCCGGATATTTATCCACAGACATATTTATCTATAGAAAGCCGGGATAACTGGCAAAAGCCATCCGCTATACTGCCGCCGCCCTTCCTCTGAGACTTTTCCTACGAGAGCCATGGAACGATTCATCGAGAACTCCCTGTACGCCGCGCGCTGGCTGCTGGCGCCGATCTACATCGGCCTGTCGCTGGCCCTGCTGGCGCTGACCATCAAATTCTTCCAGGAAATCATCCACATCCTGCCGAGCATCTTCTCCATCGCCGAGGCGGACCTGGTGCTGGTGATCCTCTCGCTGATCGACATGGCGCTGGTCGGCGGCCTGCTGGTGATGGTGATGTTCTCCGGCTACGAGAACTTCGTGTCGCAGCTGGACATCGACGAAGGCAAGGAAAAGCTCAACTGGCTGGGCAAGATGGACGCCGGGTCGCTGAAGAACAAGGTGGCCGCGTCCATCGTGGCGATCTCCTCGATCCACCTGCTGCGCATCTTCATGGATGCCAAGAACGTCCCCGACAACAAGCTGATGTGGTACGTGATCATCCACCTCACTTTCGTTCTGTCGGCGTTCGCCATGGGCTACCTCGATAAGCTCACACGCCACGACCACTAAGGCCTCCAGGCTGTTATCCACACCGCCCGGCCGTTGCAAAACGGACGGGCGGTTGCGTTTCGGGCTTGCGGTGAGCGGCTGCTGTACAAGACTTTCCCGCGTGGCTCAACCCGCAGGAGGTGCTGTACATGAATCTGCAGGAACTGACCAATCGGTCCCTCGCCGGCGACATCGACGAGATCAACCTGGTGTCGCTGGAAGGCGATATCTACGTGCTCGAAGCGCGCATGGGCGACCGCTTCTACCCGGTCCACGATGTGGGCGGGCAAGTCGTCAGCGTGCGCTCGGTGGCCCATGCCCGCGAGGTACTGCGTGCGGTGCCGCCGCTGCCGTTCCACCTGGTGCATGCGGTGGTGCATGACGAGATGTGCGGCATGCTCGATGAGCGCGACATCGGCGCCGGGGTCACCATGCCGCTGCGTTAGGCCCGCAGCCCCGGCGGTGGGGGAGGCGAGGCATCTGTGCTAGGCTGGCGGCCCTTTTTTGAACCCCCTAGCGGAGCGCCGCCATGAGCGAACTCAACCTTTCCACCGACGAAGCCCGCGTCAGCTACGGTATCGGCCGTCAGCTGGGCGACCAGCTGCGCGAGAACCCGGTTCCGGGCATGACCCTCGACGCCATCGTGGCCGGCCTGTCCGACGCCTACGCCGGCGCTGACAGCCGCGTGCCGGGCGAAGTCCTCTCCGCCAGCTTCCAGGTGATCCGCGAGCGCATGCAGGCCGAAGCCCAGGCGAAAGCCGAAGCTGCCGCCGCCGTCGGCCGCGAGTACCTGGTGGAAAACGCCAAGCGCGAAGGCGTGACCGTCCTGCCATCCGGCCTGCAGTACGAAGTACTGACCAGCGGCGAAGGCGCCAAGCCGTCCCGCGAAGATACCGTGCGTACCCACTACCACGGCACCCTGGTCGACGGCACTGTCTTCGACAGCTCCTACGATCGCGGCCAGCCGGCCGAATTCCCGGTGGGCGGCGTGATCGCCGGCTGGGTCGAGGCCCTGCAGCTGATGAACGCCGGTAGCAAGTGGCGCCTGCACGTACCGAGCGAGCTGGCCTATGGCGGCCAGGCCGTCGGCAGCATCCCGCCGCACAGCGTGCTGGTGTTCGACGTCGAGCTGCTGGAAATCCTCTGATTTCCCAGAGGTTCGCTGCGCAATGACATCCTTGTCGATTGCGCAGGAAGAGGGGCGCTCAGGCGCCCCTTTGTGCATCCGCCTCCCGGGCGGCGGAGCACCGACGGCGCATCCTGCGCCATCGTAAACAGCGTCTAGCGCAGTGCGCGGGCGTAACAGAACAGGAACAGGTTGCGCACCAGCTCCTTGAGCACCAGCGGCTCGCTGGTATTGAGCTCGGACAGCTCCAGGCCGCCCTGTTCGCGCAGCTCGTCCAGCGCTTCTTCTTCCAGTACCGCGCAGACTTCCCCGGTGTCCCGATGCAGGATGCGCAGGTAGGGGTGCGGGCGATCCAGCCAGGCGTCGATCATGTAGGTCATGGCATGTTCCTCCGTGCAGACTGTTTAATGAGAATAATTCTTATTATCTTAATAGCAAGCCTGAATTGGAAAAATTTTCACGCGGGCGCCTATCCGTTGTTCCCGGTCAAAAGACGGGCAACAAAAAGCCCGCCGCGGCGAACCGGGGCGGGCTTTGGCGAAGCGGCGGATCAGTGCGTGCGGGCGACGGCGAACTCGGCCAGCTCGATCAGCGCGGCGCGGTATTCGTTGTCCGGCAGTGCCTTCAGGCAGTCGACGGCGCGGGCTGCGTACTCGCGGGCCAGGTTGGCGGTGTAGTCCAGCGCGCCGGCGGCTTCCACGGCAGCGCGGATGCCTTCCAGGTCCTGGCTGCCGCCCTGCTGGATGGCCTTGCGCACCAGCGCGGCCTGTTCCAGGGTGCCGTCGCGCATGGTGGCGATCAGCGGCAGGGTGGGCTTGCCTTCGGCCAGGTCGTCGCCGACGTTCTTGCCCAGGCTGGCGGCGTCGCCGCGGTAGTCGAGCAGGTCGTCGACCAACTGGAAGGCTACCCCTAAGGCATCACCGAACAGGCGCAGCGCTTCGGATTGCTCCGGCTGGGCGTTGGCCAGCGCGGCGGCGCTGTGGGTGGAGGCTTCGAAGAGCATCGCGGTCTTGCCGCGGATGACTTCCATGTAGGTTTCTTCGGTGGTGCTGGCGTCGCGGACCTTGGACAGCTGCAGCACTTCGCCTTCGGCGATCACGCGGGTGGCCTGGGAAATGATGCGCATGACCGGCATGGAGCCCAGCTCGACCATCATTTCGAAGGAGCGCGCATAAAGGAAGTCGCCCACCAGCACGCTCGGCGCGTTGCCCCACTGGGCATTGGCGGTGGCGCGGCCGCGGCGCAGGCCGGAGGCGTCGACCACGTCGTCGTGCAGCAGGGTGGAGGTGTGGAGGAATTCGATGGTGGCGGCCAGCAGCTTCAGGTCATCGCCCGAATAGCCCAGCGCCTTGCCGGAGAGGAGCACCAGCAGCGGGCGAAGACGCTTGCCGCCGGCGGAGATGATGTAGTCGCCGATCTTTTCCACCAGGGGAACGCGGGAAGTGAGTTGGCGACGGATAATGCCGTCGACGGCGGTGAAGTCGTCCGCCACCACGCGATAGAAAGCCTGGGGTTGCATTAAAGACAGCGCTCCTCGTAGATTGCGCGGCATGCTAGGTGGCGCTGTTTGGGCTGTCAAGGCAAGGCCCCATGGGGCTTGATCCGCACCGGGGCTTTGCGTACAATCGCGGCCCCGAACTTCCCTGGCATATCCTGCCTTACGCAATTGCACGGGCGTCCTTTCCGGCCCCATGCAGCCATGCCGACCGATTCCTCTTTCTATAAAGCGTCGGGTGAGCAGGTCTAACGGAGACATCCAGATGTACGCAGTAATTGTTACTGGTGGCAAGCAATACAAAGTCACCGAAGGCGAATTCCTCAAGGTCGAGAAACTCGACGTTGCCACCGGCGAAGCGATCAACCTGGATCGTATCCTGCTGGTTGCCAACGGCGATGACGTCAAGATCGGCCTGCCGGTGGTAGAAGGCGCGAAAGTGACTGCAGAAGTGGTTTCCCACGGTCGTCACGATAAAATCCGCATCATCAAGTTCCGCCGCCGCAAGCACCACATGAAGCGTCAGGGCCACCGCCAGTGGTTCACTGAAATCAAGATCACCGGCATCCAGGCCTAATTCCTCTTCAGGAGAATTGACTCATGGCACACAAAAAAGCTGGCGGTAGTACCCGCAACGGCCGCGACTCAGAAAGCAAACGCCTTGGCGTGAAGCTGTTCGGTAGCCAGGCTGTGAAAGCAGGCAACATCATCGTGCGTCAGCGCGGTACCCAGTTCCACGCTGGCTACGGCGTTGGCATGGGCAAGGATCACACCCTGTTCGCTAAAGTCGACGGCGTGATCAAGTTCGAAGTGAAAGGCGCCTTTGGCCGTCGCTATGTAAGCGTCGTCGCTGCCTAAGCGAGCTCTCACTGAAAAAGCCCTGTCTCGCGACGGGGCTTTTTTGTTTCTGGCGTTTCCAGGCGAGGTGCTGTCGGTTCGGGCGTTTGCGCGGACTTGGCTGTATCCTATGCTCCTTTTCTTATTTTCAACCCGCCAGTTCGGCGGGAGGCGTTCGCAATGAAATTCGTCGACGAAGTATCCATCCACGTGAAAGCCGGTGACGGCGGCAACGGCCTCATGAGCTTCCGCCGCGAGAAGTTCATTGAGAAAGGCGGTCCCAACGGCGGTGACGGTGGTGACGGCGGCTCGGTGTACCTCGAGGCCGACGAGAACCTGAATACCCTGGTGGACTATCGCTACACCCGTCGCTTCGACGCCCAGCGCGGCGAGAACGGCGGCAGCAAGGACTGCACTGGCGCCAAGGGTGACGATCTCGTCCTGCCCGTGCCGGTCGGCACCACCATCATCGATGCCAACACCCAGGAAATCATCGGTGACCTGACCACTGCCGGTCAGCGCATCATGGTTGCCCAGGGCGGTTGGCACGGCCTGGGTAACACCCGCTTCAAGTCCAGCACCAACCGCGCGCCGCGCCAGACCACTCCGGGCAAGCCGGGTGATGCGCGTGACCTCAAGCTGGAGCTGAAGGTCCTGGCCGACGTCGGTCTGCTGGGCCTGCCGAACGCAGGCAAGAGCACCTTTATCCGCTCGGTGTCTGCCGCCAAGCCGAAGGTCGCCGACTATCCCTTCACCACCCTGGTGCCGAACCTGGGCGTGGTCAGCGTCGGTCGCTTCAAGAGCTTCGTGGTTGCCGACATTCCCGGCCTGATCGAAGGTGCCGCCGAAGGTGCCGGCCTGGGTATCCGCTTCCTCAAGCACCTGGCGCGTACCCGCCTGCTGCTGCACATCGTCGACATGGCGCCGCTGGACGAAAGCGATCCGGCCGATGCCGCGGAAACCATCGTCCACGAGCTGGAGAAATTCAGCCCGGCGCTGACCGAGCGTGACCGCTGGCTGGTGCTGAACAAGATGGACCAGATCCTCGAGCCCGAGGAGCAGGAGCGTCGCAAGCAGGCAGTGGTCGAGCGACTGGGCTGGGAAGGTCCGGTCTACGTGATCTCCGCCCTGGAACGCAACGGCACCGAGGCCCTGAGCCAGGACATCATGAAGTACCTCGACGAGCGCGCTCTGCGTATCGAGGAAGAGCCGGCCTATGGCGAAGCCCTGGCGGCCCTGGATCAGCGCATCGAAGACGAGGCTCGCGCTCGTCTGCAGGCCCTGGACGATGCGCGTGCCCTGCGTCGTTCCGGTCTGAAGAATGTCGACGATGTGGATGACGATGATTTCGAGGATGACGAAGACGACGGCGACGGTCCGGAAATCTTCTACGTGCCCTGACCGGCGCGTTGTCAGTCCTCTGGTTGTAGCGTGTAGCCCGGCGACCCTGGTTGCCGGGTCCTCCAGTGTTCCCCGTGGATGCGGGGACGAACCGCCTGATTGTTAAGGTTGCGGCTATGCGTGAGAAGGTCACTGGCGCCAAGCGCTGGGTAGTCAAGATTGGCAGTGCGTTGCTGACCGCTGATGGTCGCGGTCTGGATCGCGATGCCATGGCGGTTTGGGTCGAGCAGATGGTCGCGCTGCACTGCGCGGGCGTCGAGCTGGTGCTGGTGTCCTCTGGCGCTGTCGCGGCGGGCATGAGTCGCCTAGGTTGGGTTTCCCGACCGAGTGATATGCACGAGCTGCAGGCGGCTGCTGCGGTGGGGCAAATGGGTCTGGTGCAGGCCTGGGAGTCCAGCTTCGGCGTGCACGGCCTGCAGACCGCGCAGGTGCTGCTGACCCATGACGACCTGTCCGATCGCAAGCGCTACCTGAACGGTCGCAACACTCTGCGTACGCTGGTCGATCTCGGCGTGATCCCGGTGATCAACGAGAACGACACCGTGGTCACCGACGAAATCCGCTTCGGCGACAACGACACCCTGGCGGCGCTGGTGGCCAACCTGGTCGAGGCCGACCTGCTGGTGATCCTTACCGATCGCGACGGCATGTTCGATGCCGACCCGCGCAACAACCCCGATGCCGAGCTGATCTTCGAGGCGCGCGCCGATGACCCTGCCCTGGATGCGGTGGCTGGCGGCACCGGTGGTGCGCTGGGTCGTGGTGGCATGCAGACCAAGCTGCGTGCGGCTCGTCTGGCGGCGCGCTCTGGTGCGCACACTGTCATCGTCGGTGGCCGTATCGAGCGCGTGCTGGATCGTCTGCGTGTCGGTGAGCGTCTCGGCACGCTGCTGACTCCTGAGCAAAGCCGCAAGGCGGCGCGCAAGCAGTGGCTGGCGGGGCACCTGCAGATGCGCGGCACCCTGGTGCTCGACGATGGTGCGGTCAAGGCGATTGCCCAGGATCACAAGAGTCTGTTGCCGGTTGGTGTGAAGGCCGTGCAGGGCGGCTTCCGTCGCGGAGAGATGGTGGTCTGTGTGGATCAGCAGGGTCGCGAGATTGCTCGTGGTCTGGCGAACTACAGCGCTCTCGAAGCGCAGAAGATCATTGGTCAGCCGACCGATGCCATCGAAGGCATGCTGGGCTATGTCGATGGCCCCGAGCTGGTGCATCGCGACAACCTGGTGCTCGTCTGAGGAGATTCTCCATGCGCAAGGGATGGATGGCGGCGCTGATGCTGCTGCCGGCGCTGGCCCGGGCCGACGTGGTCGGCGAGGTGTCCACGGTGTTCAAGTGGGTCGGGCCGAACGACAAGATCGTCGTCGAGGCCTTCGATGATCCGAAGGTGCAGGGTGTCAGTTGTTACCTGTCCCGCGCCAAGACGGGYGGKGTSAAGGGYGGYCTGGGGYTGGCGGAGGATCGCGCCGAGGCGTCGATCTCCTGTCGCCAGGTCGGGCCGATCCGCTTCTCCGGTGAGCTGAAGGATGGCGAGGTGGTCTTCCAGCAGCGCACTTCGCTGGTGTTCAAGACCATGCAGGTGGTGCGCTTCTTCGACAAGAAGCGCAACGCGCTGGTCTATCTGGTCTACAGCGACCGGGTGATCGAGGGCAGTCCGCAGAATGCGGTGACGGCGATTCCGATCATGCCGTGGCCTGAGCAGTAGAAAAGAGAAGGGCGGGTGACCGCCCTTTCTTTTTGCCTGTGCAAAAGTGCGCCTGTGGATAACGGTGCGCTGAACAAATCGCAGGCAATAAAAAAACCGGCCCTGGGGCCGGTTTTTCAAGAACGGAACGCTTACGCGGTGGCCAGGGCCTTCACGTGGGCGTTCAGGCGGCTCTTGTGGCGAGCGGCCTTGTTCTTGTGGATGATGCCTTTGTCAGCCATACGGTCGATGACCGGTACAGCAGCAACCAGAGCGGCCT
This sequence comes from Pseudomonas sp. CAN1, assembly GCF_030462585.1. GTDB lineage: Bacteria > Pseudomonadota > Gammaproteobacteria > Pseudomonadales > Pseudomonadaceae > Pseudomonas. Next base: position 315,353 of record NZ_JASMRU010000003.1, read on the forward strand.
GGGCCTTCGGCAGGTCCTTGGCGTCGACTGCTTTGACTACGTTCTTGATGTAGGTACGAACCATGGAACGCAGGCTGGCGTTGTGGCTGCGACGCTTCTCAGCCTGTTTGGCGCGTTTTTTGGCGGAAGGTGTGTTGGCCACCGTCGAGCTCCTCGAAAAAAACTTGGGATGTTGCGAATAAATTAAGGCCGCGAATAATGCCGTTGCATCAGGGCCTTGTCAAGGGTATGCGCGGCCTCCGACGAGTGGTGCGACGGGCGCACGCTGTCCGGCGGATGGGGTGATTTATTCGCCCCGCGGCCCTACACTGCTGCGCTTCGCCTGACGGTCGAGCAATCGCTCTAGGCCAGGGCTGCACCTTGCAGGGGCGGCCATTCTACCAGTTCTGGACGCTATGAACCTACTCAAGTCGCTGGCCGCGGTCAGCTCGATGACCATGATCTCGCGGGTGCTCGGCTTCGTGCGCGACACGATTGTCGCCCGCATGTTCGGTGCCGGCATGGCCACCGACGCCTTCTTCGTTGCCTTCAAACTGCCCAACCTGCTGCGCCGCATCTTCGCCGAGGGCGCGTTCTCCCAGGCTTTCGTGCCGATCCTTGCCGAGTACAAGACCCAGCAGGGCGAGGAGGCGACCCGCACCTTCATCGCCTACGTGTCCGGCCTGCTGACCCTGATCCTGGCGCTGGTTACCGCGCTGGGCATGCTCGCCGCGCCCTGGGTGATCTGGGTGACGGCGCCCGGCTTCGTCGACTCGCCGGAGAAGTTCGAGCTCACCAGCTCCCTGCTGCGGGTGACCTTCCCTTATATCCTGCTGATCTCGCTGGCGTCCCTGGCGGGGGCGATCCTCAATACCTGGAACCGCTTCTCGGTGCCGGCCTTCGTGCCGACCCTGCTGAACGTCAGCATGATCCTCTTTGCGCTGTTCCTGACGCCGTACTTCGACCCGCCGATCATGGCGCTGGGCTGGGCGGTGCTCGCTGGTGGCCTGGCGCAGCTGCTCTACCAACTGCCGCACCTGAAGAAGATCGGCATGCTCGTGCTGCCGCGCGTCAATCTGCGTGATTCCGGCGTCTGGCGTGTGCTCAAGCAGATGGGCCCGGCGATCCTCGGCGTCTCGGTCAGCCAGATTTCGCTGATCATCAACACCATCTTCGCTTCCTTCCTGGTCGCCGGTTCGGTGTCCTGGATGTACTACGCGGACCGCCTGATGGAGCTGCCGTCCGGCGTGCTCGGCGTCGCGCTGGGCACCATCCTGCTGCCGTCGTTGGCCAAGACCTACGCCAGCGACGACCGCCACGAGTACTCGCGGCTGATGGACTGGGGCCTGCGTCTGTGCTTCCTGCTGGTGCTGCCGTGCTCCCTGGCGCTGGCGGTGATCGCCGAGCCGCTGACCGTCGCGCTGTTCCAGTACGGCAAGTTCAGTGCCCATGACGCCCTGATGACCCAGCGCGCGCTGATCGCCTACGCGGTCGGCCTGCTCGGCATCATCCTGGTGAAGGTGCTGGCGCCGGGCTTCTATGCGCGGCAGAACATCAAGACGCCGGTGAAGATCGCGCTGTTTACCCTGGTTTCCACCCAGTTGATGAACCTGGTGTTCATCGGCCCGCTCAAGCATGCGGGCCTGGCCCTGGCGATCAGCCTGGCGGCCTGCCTGAATGCCGGCCTGCTGTTCTGGCAGTTGCGCAAGCAGCAACTGTTCGAGCCGCAAGCAGGCTGGGGCAAGTTCATCGGCAAATTAGTCGTATCTGTACTGGTGATGTGCGCCGTGCTGATCGGCATGATGTATTTCATGCCGGCCTGGGATCAGGGCGGTATGCCGATCCGCCTGGTGCGCCTGGGTGCGCTGGTGGTAGCCGGTGTGCTTGCCTATTTCGGTATGCTGGCGCTCCTCGGCTTCCGCCTGCGGGACTTCTCCCGCCGCGCGGTGCTGTAACCTTCGCCGGACAAAGCATTGCATCGGTTTGCGGCGACGGCATTTTGCCTGTCGCATGGCAACGGGTGCAGGTATAATCGACCACTTTCTGAGCAATACGCGCGCTATGCAGCTGCTTCGAGGCCTTCACAACCTGCGGCCCCTGTCCGGGGGCTGTGTCGCCACCATCGGTAACTTCGACGGCGTCCACCTTGGCCACCAGGCGATCCTGGGGCGTCTGCGCGAGCGCTCGCTGGAGCTGGGCGTGCCCAGCTGCGTGGTGATCTTCGAGCCGCAGCCGCGCGAATACTTCGCTCCCGATGCCGCCCCGGTGCGCCTGACGCGCCTGCGCGAGAAGCTCGAACTGCTGCGCCAGTACGGCGTCGACTTCGTTCTCTGCCTGGCCTTCAACCGCCGCCTGCGCGAGCTGTCGGCCGCCGAGTTCGTCCGCCAGGTGCTGGTGGAGGGCCTGCGGGTCCGCCATCTGGAAGTGGGCGACGATTTCCGCTTCGGCTGCGACCGTTCCGGCGACTTCACCTTCCTGGTCAACGCCAGCGCGGAGCAGGGCTTCACCGTCGAAGCCGCGACCACCGTGGAAGTCGACGGCATGCGCGTGAGCAGCTCGCGTATCCGCAAGGACCTGGCCGATGGCGACCTGCACCGGGTCGAGCGCCTGCTGGGTCGTCCGTATCGCCTGAGCGGCCGCGTGCTGCACGGGCAGAAGCTGGGTCGTACGCTGGGTTCGCCCACCGCGAACATCCAGCTCAAGCGCCGCAAGGCGCCGCTCAATGGGGTCTACCTGGTCAGCACGATGGTGGCTGGCCAGCGCCGCAACGGGGTTGCCAACATTGGCACCCGACCGTCCGTGAACGGTGACGGCCAGCCCCACCTGGAAGTGCATCTGCTGGATTTCGCTGGCGATCTCTACGGCCAGCATCTGGACATCACTTTCCACCAGAAGCTGCGTGATGAGCAGCGCTTTGCCTCGCTCGAGGCACTCAAGGCGGCCATCCTCGCCGACATCGCCGCCGCCCGAGCCTTCTGGCTGGGCCAACCGCTTGATTGAAGATCCTGAACAGGCCCTGAGATGACCGATTACAAAGCCACTCTGAACCTTCCCGAAACCGACTTCCCGATGAAAGCCGGCCTGCCGCAGCGCGAGCCGCAAACTCTCAAGCTCTGGAACGACATTGGCCTGTACCAGAAGCTGCGGAAGATTGGCGAAGGTCGCCCGAAATTCATCCTGCACGATGGCCCGCCCTACGCCAACGGCAGCATCCACATCGGTCACGCGGTCAACAAGATCCTCAAGGACATCATCGTCCGCTCCAAGACCCTGGCTGGCTACGACGCCCCCTATGTGCCGGGCTGGGACTGCCACGGCCTGCCGATCGAGCACAAGGTCGAGACCACCCACGGCAAGAACCTGCCAGCGGACAAGACCCGCGAACTGTGCCGCGAATACGCCGCCGAGCAGATCGAGGGTCAGAAGGCCGACTTCATCCGCCTGGGCGTGCTGGGCGAGTGGGACAACCCCTACAAGACCATGAACTTCTCCAACGAGGCCGGCGAAATCCGCGCGCTCGCCGAGATGGTCAAGCAGGGCTTCGTGTTCAAGGGCCTGAAGCCGGTGAACTGGTGCTTCGATTGCGGTTCGGCCCTGGCCGAAGCGGAAGTCGAGTACGCCGACAAGAAGTCCGACGCCATCGACGTCGCCTTCCCGGTGGAAGATGAAGGCAAACTGGCCGCCGCCTTCGGCCTGGCCAGCCTGCCGAAGCCGACCGCCATCGTCATCTGGACCACCACCCCCTGGACCATCCCGGCCAACCAGGCGCTGAACGTCCACCCGGAATTCACCTATGCGCTGGTCGACACCGGCGAGCGCCTGCTGGTGCTGGCCGAGGAACTGGTCGAGTCGAGCCTGGCCCGCTACGGCCTGGAAGGCCAGGTCATCGCCACCGCCCAGGGCGAGGCGCTGGACCTGATCCGCTTCCGCCATCCTTTCTACGAGCGCTTCTCGCCGGTCTACCTGGCCGAGTACGTCGAGCTGGGCGCTGGCACCGGCGTGGTTCACTCCGCCCCGGCCTACGGCGAGGACGACTTCCGTACCTGCAAGCAGTACGGCATGAGCAATGACGACATCCTCAGCCCGGTGCAGAGCAATGGCGTTTATGTGGCCGACCTGCCGTTCTTCGGCGGCCAGTTCATCTGGAAAGCCAACCCGAATATCGTCGCCAAGCTCGATGAAGTCGGCGCGCTGCTCAAGCACGCCAGCATCAGCCACAGCTACATGCACTGCTGGCGCCACAAGACCCCGCTGATCTACCGCGCCACCGCGCAGTGGTTCGTCGGCATGGACAAGCAGCCGCAGACCGGCGCCACCCTGCGCGAGCGCGCGCTGGAAGCCATCACCGAAACCGAGTTCGTGCCCAACTGGGGCCAGGCGCGCCTGCACGGCATGATCGCCGGTCGTCCGGACTGGTGCATCTCGCGTCAGCGCAACTGGGGCGTACCGATCCCGTTCTTCCTGCACAAGGCCACCGGCGAGCTGCACCCGCGCACCGTCGAGCTGATGGAAGCCGTCGCCCAGCGCGTCGAGAAGGAAGGCATCGAGGCCTGGTTCAAGCTCGACGCTGCCGAACTGCTGGGCGATGAAGCCGCGCAGTACGACAAGATCAACGACACCCTGGACGTCTGGTTCGACTCCGGCACCACTCACTGGCACGTGCTGCGTGGCTCCCACGCCGAGCTCGGCCACACCAGCGGTCCGGTCGCCGACCTCTACCTGGAAGGCTCTGACCAGCACCGCGGCTGGTTCCACTCGTCCCTGTTGACCGGCTGCGCCATCGACGGCCACGCGCCGTACCGCCAACTGCTGACCCACGGCTTCACCGTCGATGAGTCCGGCCGCAAGATGTCCAAGTCCCTGGGTAACACCGTGGTGCCGCAGACCGTGATCGACAGCATGGGCGCCGACATTTTGCGCCTGTGGGTCGCGTCCACCGACTACTCCGGTGAGATCGCCGTTTCCCAGCAGATCCTCCAGCGTAGCGCCGACGCCTATCGTCGTATCCGCAATACCACGCGCTTCCTGCTGTCCAACCTGTCCGGCTTCGATCCGGCCAAGGACCTGCTGCCCAACGACCAGCTGCTGGCCCTGGACCGCTGGGCCATCGACCGCGCCCTGCAGCTGCAGCGCGAGCTGGAAGAGGCTTACCGCGACTACCGCTTCTGGAACGTCTACTCCAAGGTGCACAACTTCTGCGTGCAGGAGCTGGGCGGCTTCTACCTGGACATCATCAAGGACCGCCAGTACACCACCCAGGAGAACAGCGTTGCCCGCCGTTCCTGCCAGACCGCGCTGTTCCACATCGCCGAGGCCCTGGTGCGCTGGATCGCGCCGATCATGGCGTTCACCGCCGAAGAGATCTGGAGCTTCATGCCGGGCGAGCGCGCCGAGTCGGTGATGCTCAGCACCTGGTACGACGGTCTCTCCGAGCTGCCGGCCGATGCCGAGCTGGATCGCGCCTACTGGGACGAAGTCATGGCTGCCAAGGCTGCCGTGAACAAGGAACTGGAAAACCTGCGCAGTGCCAAGACCATCGGCGGCAACCTGCAGGCCGAGATCACCCTCTACGCCGAAGACTCCCTGGCCAAGCGCCTGGAGAAGCTGGGCAACGAGCTGCGCTTCGTGCTGATCACCTCTGCCGCCACCGTGGCGCCGCTGGCCGATGCGCCGGCCGATGCGGTCGAGAGCGAACTGCCGGGCCTGAAGCTGAAGGTGGTCAAGTCCGCCCACGCCAAGTGCGGCCGCTGCTGGCACTTCCGCGCCGACGTTGGCAGCCATGCCGCGCACCCGGAACTGTGCGGCCGTTGCGTCGAGAACATCGAAGGTGCGGGCGAGGTGCGTCACTATGCCTAATGCCGATCGCTTCGGCCGCCTGCCCTGGCTGTGGATCACCGTGCTGGTGTTCGTCCTGGATCAGGTCAGCAAGGCCTTCTTCCAGGCCGAATTGAGCATGTACCAGCAGATCGTGGTCATCCCTGACCTGTTCAGCTGGACCCTGGCCTACAACACCGGCGCCGCGTTCAGCTTCCTGGCCGACAGCTCGGGCTGGCAGCGCTGGCTGTTCGCCCTGATCGCCATCGTCGTCAGCGTCGTGCTGCTGGTCTGGCTCAAGCGCCTCAAGCGTGGCGAGACCTGGCTGGCCATCGCCCTGGCTCTGGTGCTGGGCGGCGCGCTGGGCAACCTGTACGACCGCATGGTCCTGGGGCACGTAGTGGACTTCATCCTCGTGCACTGGCAGGACCGCTGGCGCTTCCCGGCCTTCAACCTGGCCGACAGCGCCATTACCGTCGGTGCCATCATGCTGGCGCTGGACATGTTCAAATCGAAGAAATCCGGAGAGACCGCCAATGGCTGATTCTTCTGACACCATTCAGCGCATCGGCAGCGACTCCAGGGTCACCCTGCACTTCGCCCTGAAACTGGATGACGGCAACGTCGTCGACAGCACCTTCGACAAGCAGCCGGCTACCTTCAAGGTCGGCGACGGCAACCTGCTGCCGGGCTTCGAGCAGGCGCTGTTCGGCCTCAAGGCCGGTGACAAGCGCACCCTGACCATCGAGCCGGAGCAGGGCTTCGGCCAGCCGAACCCGGCCAATCTGCAGGTGATGCCGCGCGACCAGTTCCAGGACATGGAACTCGCCGAAGGTCTGCTGGTGATCTTCAACGATGCCGCCAAGACCGAGCTGCCAGGTGTTGTGAAAGAGTTCGACGAGCAGCACGTCACCATCGATTTCAACCATCCGCTGGCCGGTAAAACGCTGGCGTTTGAAGTGGATATTATCGACGTACAACCAGCCTGATTGGCTGCGCGGCCCGCCGCTGGCGGGCCGTTACGCTCCAGGCGAAGTATTCCTACCGGCCCCTTGTGGGCCGGCTTGCGTAGCACCCGAGGCCACCATGCAAATCAAACTCGCCAATCCCCGCGGCTTCTGTGCCGGCGTCGACCGGGCGATCGAGATCGTCAACCGCGCCCTCGATGTCTTCGGCCCGCCGATCTACGTGCGCCATGAAGTGGTGCACAACAAGTTCGTGGTGGAGAACCTGCGCAACCGTGGCGCCGTGTTCGTCGAGGAACTCGACCAGGTGCCGGACGACACCATCGTCATCTTCAGCGCCCACGGCGTTTCCCAGGCGGTACGCAAGGAAGCCGAGAGCCGCGGCCTGAAGGTCTTCGACGCCACCTGCCCGCTGGTGACCAAGGTGCACCTGGAAGTCGTGCGCTACAGCCGCGACGGTCATGAATGCATCCTGATCGGCCACGAAGGCCACCCGGAAGTCGAAGGCACCATGGGCCAGTACGACGCCTCCAACGGCGGCGCCATCTACCTGGTGGAAGACGAGGCAGACGTTGCCGCGCTGGAAGTGCGCAATCCCGAGGCGCTGCACTTCGTCACCCAGACCACCCTGTCGATGGACGACACCTCCAAGGTGATTGACGCCCTGCGCGAAAAATTCCCTGCGATCATGGGCCCGCGCAAGAACGACATCTGCTACGCCACCCAGAACCGCCAGGATGCGGTGAAGGAACTGGCCGACCAGTGCGACCTGGTGCTGGTAGTGGGCAGCCCGAACAGCTCCAACTCCAACCGCCTGCGCGAGCTGGCCGAGCGCATGGGCACCCCCGGCTACCTGATCGATGGCGCCGAGGACATGCAGAAGGAGTGGTTCGACGGCGTGCAACGCATCGGCATCACCGCCGGCGCGTCAGCTCCGGAAGTGCTGGTGCGTGGCGTTATCCAGCAGCTGCGCGACTGGGGCGCCGAACCCGAAGTGGAGCTGGATGGGCGCGAAGAGAACATTACTTTCTCGATGCCCAAGGAGCTGCGGGTCAAGGCGATCTGAGCCGAGCCTCGCAAGCGGACAAGAAAAAGCCCGATCGGTTGATCGGGCTTTTTTGTTGCTCGCGGAATTATCTCCAGCAGTCGTTGACACTGGCACCTGTCGCGCTGACGCCCTTAGTTCCTGCTGCGTCGAGGGTAAGGTTGCCGCACTTGGTGTCCTTGGCCTGAACGCCCTGAGGCGTTGCGGTCAGCGTGTAGGTGTTGGTGCCACTGACCGACAGTGCATACTTGCCCGTATCAGATGCAATTGATGTGGAGCTACCCGTTCCGGTGGTATTGCGCATTCCCAGCTTGCCAAGATCTGCGGCGCTGGTGACGTAAGCGTAGTTCTGGGCGTAATAGCGTTCCTGGCGGGCGGCAGCATCGTTGAGCATCGCCTGCCCCTCTGCGCGATTCCCGCGCAAGATGTAGCTCTGGTAGCTCGGATAGGCGACGGCTGCCAGGATGGCGACAATGGCCGCAGTGACCATCAGTTCAATCAGGGTGAAGCCGTACTGGTTTCTCATCTTGCTTCCTCGGGAATAACTCGCCAGGTCTGGCGCCCGGTGGAGGTGGGACCGGAGCTGTACATCATGCCGCTGCCCAGGCCGGGGGACGTGTAGATTTCGCCATTGTTAGTGGTGAAGCCACCGGCGCCGGGCTTCTTGTAGCCGGATACCACGACGTTTCCGCTGCCATAGGTGTCGCCGTCGCTGATCGTCTTGTCGTTGTTCAAGTCGAACACGTTGTAGCGGGTGCGTCCACCGGTGTAGGGATCAAGGCCGTAGATCCAGGAGTCGACGCCTTCCTTGCAGGGGTCGGCGTTGGGAGTCAGCGTGTTGGCCAGCAGCGTGGTGCCACGGGTCGCCATCGGGTTGATCATCATCTCGCCGCTCAGGGTACTCGAACCGTCGATCTTCAGGTCCAGCACCCAACCCCACTTGCTCACACTGCTGTCGGCAGTGTCAGTGGCGCCAGTGGTATACCACTGGATCGAATTCTGGCTGACAGTGCGGATGCCTTCCACGTTGGTGTTGGCAGCAAACGGATTGCTTGCGGCTTCTTCGGTGATGGTCTGGCTGACGAGGTTGGTGCGAGCCAGTACCGTGGAGGGCGCCGAAGTGCTTTGAGCCCGGGTTTTCCTGTCCCAGATCCCGTAGATGCTCTGTGCACGCGTCGAGTCGACGTTGCCGTCGGTGGTCTCGAAATACTTGCCAGTGCCGAAGATCACCAGATAGCCAAGGGTCGTCGGATGGCGTACCAGCGACGGCGCAGCCATGATGGTCTGCCCGGTTGCGCCGCTGCCGCGACTGTCCTTGGCGGAGTAGATCGGCTTGCCGCCATAGGAAATGGCGAAGTCATTGGCATTGCTCGCCGAGTCGCTGATGCCGCCCGTGCCGCGTTTGAACGGATCGGTTCCGGTGCCGTCCCGCGCACTCGCCGGGAACAGATCGAAGCGCCACATGTTGCCCTGCAGGTCGCCTGCATAGGCATAGTCAGCGACGCCATCACTGTTGTTGTCGGCCAGCTTCACGCTGGACATGCCGTTGGCCTTGGTATTGTCGCCGGTGACGACCAGCTCCCTGATCATGTCGCCGGTCTGCACGTCGAGAATCATCAGCGAGGCCTTGTCGGCGTCGGTGGCGCTCTGGTTGCCGTAACCATTGCCAGTGACTACTGCCCATTTGCCATTGTGCAGGCGGGCGATGGACGGCGTCGGGAAGGTGTAGCCCATGTTGGTGTAAGTGCTGCTGGTGTCGAAGCTCTTCTCCCAGAGCAGGGTGATGGCATTGGGATTGGTGATGTCCAGGGCGAACATCGAACGACCGCCAGCGCGCAGGGTGCCGACCAGGACGGTATGCCAGGCATCGCCGTAGTAGACGTCCGAGACCACCGGAGTGCCGTCCACATAGAACTGGTGAGCGCCGCCCTTGTACTTCTTGGCCGGCAGCTTGTAGAGGTTTTCGATCACTGCCGTAGGCACGTAAGCGAATACTTCTGCGCCGGTGCGGGTATCGAAGCCGTGCAGCATGCCGTCGTTGCCGCCTACGTAGACCATTGGCCGGCGTGCAGGGTTGGTGCCGTCAGCGCTATTGGCGGTGCGGAAGGCGGCGTATTTGCTGGTGCCGTCCGTGGTGGCGCCATCGATGGCGTCGGCCAGATAAGCCAGGTACTTGGGCGTTCCGACCAGGACCGGCGAGGAGTTGATGATGTCGCCGACCACGCTGCTGCGCTCGCGGAACTGGTTGCTGGCGCTGCCCTCGTTGCCCTGGTCACCGCGAACGTAGGCGACGCGTTGCGCACCGCGGGTATCGGCGGTGGAGTTGGTAGTGTCGTAGTCGCGGTTGAGCAGGGTCTGTTGCGCGGCGCTGAGGTTGTCCCAGGTGAAGTCCTTCAGCTTGCTGGTGCCGCTGCTGCTGAACATCTTGATATTGCGCCCGGAAGCCTGCACGCCGTTGAGGGTAGTCGCCAGGTCCCAGGACTGGGTGCGTGCGCCGTTGCCGTCGATGGTGTATTTGATCAGGTTGCCGGACCAGTCCTCGCTGTTGAACTGGGTCTCGTAGACCTCGCGAGTGATGGTGTCCTCCACCACCGAGGCGGTCACGCCTGGGGCGCTGGCCGAGGCCGTGCGGTTACTGATGCGGTTGATGATGGTGCGGAAGGCTTCGACGATCTTGTCCGGACTGTCGGCGCTGAAGAATTCGCCGCGGGAGTTGATCGCGGTGTGCCAGAGGTCGTAGACGTTGTTGGCGCTGTCGGCGCTGGCAGCGGGCCAGGCCGTACCGTTCTTCAGCGCCGTATAGCCGGCACCGCCATAAGTATCGCCGCTCCAGGGAATGCCAGGTTTGTCCAGGGCGCTGGTCAGGCCCAGCCCGATCGTGTAGTTGACCAGATGCTGCCAGGTGGCCGGGTCGTTGCGGGGGTCCCAGTATTCGGCAGTGGCATCGCTGGTGTTGGGGGCAACCAGCAGCGGTTTCACATCGTTGTCCAGATTGGTATTGGCGTCGGTTGCCCAATAATGGAATGCCAGATCCGCCAGGGTGTTCTGTGTGGAGTCGTTGAACGGTGCCTGCTTGCTGTAGGTCTTGCTGTCGGGCAGCGTGGTGTTGCTCTGGTCAGGTTTGAGCGTTGCACTGGTTGTGCCGTTATCGCCGTTCCACATGCCGTCGGTCATCATGATCTGGTAACTCGGCCGGCATGCGTAGGTGGGGCTCTGCACGGTCGTGCCACGTCCGCCATTGGCGGTGAATGGGTTGGGATCGTAAGCCCAGGCATCGTTGCTCTTGAGGAACTCGCCGGCACGGCTCATTGCCTGGCGCAGCGAGGTACCATTGACGAAGGGGACACCAGAGAGCCAGGTGAAGAAGTTGCCGCGGTGCTGGTCGGAGAACTTGCGGAAGTAGTTCGTGCCGCAGCTGCTGGAGTTCAGCGTCGTACAGTCGTTCAGGGTCTGCCAGGTCAGGCGGATGCTGCTCGGCAGGCTGTTGAAGGCCAGGTTGGCGGCGCTCAGCGTGGCCAGCGCACGGGTGCGGTAGAAGGAGTACCAGATGGCGAAGTTCAGGCGCTCGTCAGTGTTGCCGACGCCGGAGGTTGCGCTCACCGTGACCAGCCGATAGCAGTTGTCATCGGCGGTGCTCGAGGTGCAGCCGGTCAGGGTAGTGTCATAGACGTAGTAGTAAGCCGGCACTCTGGCCTGAGTCTTGTCAGCGCTCTTGGTCGTAACGGTTGTCGTGGTGGTGGTGCTGGTGGCAACCGTCACCTTGTAGCGCAGGCGGGTGCCACTGCCGGAGGCATCGCAACGTATGTTGGAGTACGTCGTCGTGGTGCTCGTATCCGTGGTGGTGGTTGATCCGTCGTTGGCAGTCGTCGTATTCGAGTTCGTCGAGTTGCTCGGCGAAATACTGCCAGGGCAGGTCCGGGAGCTGCTGTCGTAAACGTAGTTGTTATTGGTTGTAGCCGGTGAGGTCGAGCTGTTCTGGCTCAGTACTTTCGGTGCGAAGTCAGCGTCCGGGTTCTGTACATACTGGCGCCATCCATAGACCGCATCAGTGGCGGTGAAGCTGGTGCTCGGTGCAATCGCGGGATCGGAGTTACGCGTCACCCAATACGAACTGCTCAGGTCCGTGGTCCCGGTGCTGGTCTTGAACCCGTTGGAGTAGGCAGCGGTGAACGCGGTGCTGTAGCCGGGGTTGGCGCGCGAGCCGTCGCTGTTGACCTTGGTGGGAACCAGGTAGGTCACGGCCGGGTTGTAGTACATCGGGTTGAACACCGCTGCCTTGAAGCGGCGGTAGGCGCCGTTGTCACCCATGCTGTCCGGCGCGAAGGCGTAGCGCATGCTGCCGGAGTCATCAAGGGTGAGGACCAGGTTCGGCGCTACCGACTCCGAAAGGATCAGTGGCGATTGCGCAATGCTCAGCAGCGTGGCCTGGGCCTGTTGCGTGGCGCTGAACAGAGCGGAGCTCAGCAGCAGGCTGAGTGCGGCCTTGCGGGAGAAAGTCCTGGTTTTCATCAACGGTCACCGTTGTCGAAGAGTTTTGCGGTGGTCGAACGCAGGTAGGTGGCGTTGCTGGTGGCCGTGGTGGTGGCCTTGGCGTTGACTTCGTAACGGAAGGTGCCGGTCTGGTTCATCATGTTGCCGTATTCGGGGTTCTCCGCTTCGCCTGATTCGGCGCCGCCCGGAGCGGGCAGGGCGTACCACAGCACGGGGACGGTGCTGTCTGGCTGGGTACCGTCCTTGGGGTAGTAGGCGCGCGAGAGGTTGGCAGTGCCAAACAACAGCGAGTAGGTCGCGGCGTTATTTCGAAGCGTCAGCAAGCACGGGTCCGGCACTGCGCCCGCCGCTGCCGCCGCGCAGGTACTGGTCGGCTCCAGCGGCCGCAGCCGGTTGACCATGGAGTACTCACCGTCGCGCAAACCAGCCTCGGCGCTGTTGGCCAGGCGTTGCTGCTCGACGAAATTGGCGGTGATGCGCGACTCAAGCGCGACTTCGCGAGTGCTGGAGAGCGCCAGGATGGTGACCAGCAGGAGGATGATCAGCGCGATGAACAACGACGCGCCTTTCTGCTTTTGCCGCGAGCCTGAAGAGGTGTGATGGGGCCGGGCGGTCATCATGGCGTAAGGTTCCTGAGGGTGACGGTGTTCTGGCTGAACTGGTAGAGCTGGCTCTTGTCGGCGTTTTTCAGCGCAGTAACTTCGGCTGCAGTGGCGCCGCTGTAGTTCTTCCAATTCAACAGGGCGTCGTCGACGGAACTGGCATCACGCACATAGTTGCCGGTGCTGCGGGTCAGGGTGACGAAGCGTACCGCCAGGATCGGCTGGGTTGTCGTAGGACTGGCCAGGTACTGCGTGACGTTGCGTGGACTGGCTGCGCTGCCCACGCCGAAGATGAAACGCAGGTCAGCCAGGCCGCCCATCATCACCGCATCCTTGGGCTGGCCTCCGCTGACCTGACGCGTGCAGACGAGGTTGTTGTTGGCGCTGTCGAACCAGATGCGCTCAATGAAGTTCTCGGTCGACTTGGTGTAAGGCGAGGTGAAATTGGCAGCCGTACCAACGGCAGTGCCCTGGCAGTCACGATCATTGCTATCGCGAGGCTGATAGCGGATGCACACCGATGTGGCGCTGATGCGCATCACGGTCTGGCCGGTGGTGAAGTTGCAGCCAGACAGGTTCTCGGCCGGGAAGGCATTTTCCATCGGCTCATCGGGGCGGCGACGGTAGCCCGCCTTGGCCAGTTCCTGTTGCAGGAAGATCAGCGCATAACGCGAGCCCTCCTGGTTCTCCGACTGGCTCTGCTGGAAGCTGTAGCTGCGCTTGTTGTCGATGTAGATCTGCGTCACCCCGATGATCAGAAAGCTGCTGATGGCAAGTGCCACCATCAGTTCGATCATCGACAGGCCGCGCTGCAGGTATCGATTATTCATCGCGAGTTCCTAGATTTCCGTACGCAGGCGGTAGTAACAGGTGGTGGCCGTGCTGTTATCCATGCACTCACCAGCCTTCACCGTCCAGGCCAGTTGGATCTCCACAGCCGAGCCGTTGCCACAGCTGTTGGCATTGAGAGAGCGGCAGACGTAGAAGTCGCTGGTGAGCAGCGAACTCGCCCCTGGCAGCAGCTTGCCGGCCTTCTGCCCCCAGCAGGCCAGTTGCTCGGCTGGGACGTTGGTCGTGCTACTGCATCCCGCGGAGGGGGCATCGGGGAATGCGCTGTTGGCGGCCTTGTAGAATCCCGAACTGGCTGGCAGGCCGGTGGGATTGGCGCGAATCATCTCCATCAAATCATTGGCCAGTGCGGCAGCGGTATTGCGTTGCACCGAGTCCTGCGTGTAATTCACGGTCCGACCTTGCAGGGCGACCATGCCCAGTACGCCGATGCAGACCAGCACCAGCGTAATCAGCACTTCGATCATGCTGAAGCCGCGTGTTTTCTTCATCGTGAACCTCACGAGGCAGTGCAGGAGCTCAGGGCGGCAGTGCCATCCTTGCCCTGGGCGTTGAGTCGAACGAATCCGCTGGTCTGGACACTCAGCTTGTAGCCGGTGGCTGCCGCGTTGTTGGTGCAGGCAACCAGGCTGGCGGTGGCGCTGGCAGTGCCGTTGGATCGGAAAGTGAGGCTGGTCACCGTGGCGGATATGGTCACGCTGCTGGGGGGGGTGAACGACCGGAGGACGGTTGCATTGGCGTCAGTGCAGCTCTTGCGCACAGACCAGACACCGCTGCTGACACAGATGTTCATGCTCTGGTTGTTCTGGACGGCGATGCTTCGCGCGTACTGAATCAGGCTAACCAGCTCGTTGCTGGCGGATTGCAGGCGGGAGTTGGTAAGAGAAGTGTTGAAGCTCGGCAGCGCGATGCTGGCAAAAATTGCCAGTAGCACTACCACAATCATCAACTCTATCAGCGTAAACCCCGCCGATGCCTTGGGCCGCGACATAGGCGCATTCCTCACATTTTCGATAGCGGCAATGCTGCCCGTTCTTGTGGGAAATGTCCTTTTTCTATGGATGACCGTTCGCGATACGGCGATATCCGGTCACGGCTGTGAAGGATGTGTGAAGCCCATCGCAGAGGGAGTGAGAGGTCGGTCAGCGCGGGCAGAGAGTCTCGGTCGCGCCACTCTCGGTGCGAATGCGGCCGGCCTTGTTGATCACGATGCGAAAACTGCTATCGCCGTCGCCGCAGAGGGTGAGCGTGCCGGAGTGAAAGGCGCCGTTGGGCTGGATGCTGTTGCCGCGTGAGGTGAAGTGGATGTAGCGGCGCGAGGTGCTGTCGGTCTGGATCTGTCGAATACCCAGCGGTCCATGGATGATGAGCGGTGGATTGGCCGGAGCGCGTACACCACGATTGTCCGGGTCGACGAAGACCTCCCAGCCCGAGGTCCAGTTGCCTTCCAGCGGTGCGATGGTCAGTGGTTGCCCGCTGTGCACGGCGGATTCGCGGGCGAAATCCAGTGTGCTGCGCAAGTCCTGGGTGGCGGTGCTCGCCTTGTGGTTGCTCAGCAGTTCGCTGAAGGACGGCGCGGCAATCGACAGGGCGATGGCCAGGATCGCGACGGTGAAGAGCAGTTCGACCAGCGTGACGCCCCGATTCCTCGGCATGCCTGGCTCCCGGTTGAGTGAGGTGCCGGGAAGTATTGGTCGGGAGGCGACGAATGCCCTTATTCGAGTTGGACGGCGCTTGTAGGAGCGGTCCGATGCCGCAGCGACTTCTGTCGTGCTCCGTCGTGGGTTCTTGCCCGGTATAGTGTGCGGCTGGCGATTGGCCTTGGATTTCCTTCAGTGGTGGGCGTGGTATGCCGGATGTGATCGTTGTGGGTGGTGGGGTAGTCGGCATGCTGACTGCCTGGACGCTGGGACAGGCGGGGGCCGAGGTGGTCCTGCTGGAGCGCGGCGAGACCGGGCGCGAGGCGTCCTGGGCCGGAGGCGGTATCGTTTCGCCGCTCTATCCCTGGCGCTACAGCGCGGCCGTGGCCAACCTGGCGCACTGGTCGCAGGACTTCTATCCGCTGCTGGGCGAGCGGCTGCTCGCCGATACCGGCCTCGATCCGGAAGTGCATGTCACCGGCCTGTACTGGCTCGATCTCGACGATCAGGTCGAGGCGCTGGCCTGGGCGCGGGCTCACGGTCGACCGCTGGCCGAAGTGGATATCTCGGCGGTGCACGACGCCGTTCCGGTGCTGGGCGAAGGCTTCGGCCGCGCCGTCTACATGTCTGGCGTGGCCAACGTGCGCAACCCGCGCCTGGCCAAGTCGCTGCGCGAGGCGCTGGTACGGCTGCCGAATGTCAGCGTGCACGAGCAGGCCGAGGTGACCGGCTTCGTACAGGACGGTGATCAGGTGCGCGGCGTACGCACGGCGCAGGGTGATTTCAGCGCGGATGCCGTGGTGCTGGCTGCCGGTGCCTGGAGCGGCCGGATGCTGGCACAGCTCGGCCTGGAGCTGCCGGTGGAGCCGGTGAAGGGGCAGATGATTCTCTATCGCTGCGCGCCTGATTTCCTGTCCAGCATGGTCCTGGCGAAGGGGCGTTACGCGATTCCCCGCCGCGACGGGCACATCCTGATCGGCAGCACTCTGGAGCACGCCGGTTTCGACAAGACGCCGTCAGATGAGGCTCTGGCAAGCCTGCGAGCGTCGGCGGAGGAGCTGATTCCCGCGCTGGCGGGGATGGAGCCGGTCAAGCACTGGGCCGGCCTGCGTCCGGGCTCGCCCCAGGGGATTCCGTTCATTGGCGAGGTGCCGGGGCATCGCGGCCTGTGGCTGAACACCGGGCATTACCGCAACGGGCTGGTGCTGGCGCCGGCGTCCTGCCAGTTGCTGGCGGACCTGATGCAGCAGCGTCAGCCGATCATCGAGGCGGCGCCTTACGCGCCCGAAGGGCGCCTGGTGGCGACGCCCATCGTCTGAGGTCGAGCGGGGATCAGTCGATCCCCAGCTTCTTCAGGCGGTAGCGCATGGAGCGGAAGGTCAGGCCCAGGCGCTGCGCCGCGGCGGTACGGTTCCAGCGGGTTTCCTCCAGGGCCTGCATGATCAGCTTGCGCTCGATGTCCTCGAGGTAGTCCTCCAGGTTGTCGATCTGCGCCAGGTTCGCTTCACCGCCGGCATCCGCTCCCGTCACTTCGGCCAGGCGCAGGTCGTGGGGCTGGATGACGTCGTTCTCGCAGAGCGTGTAGGCGCGCTCCAGCATGTTCTCCAGTTCCCGCACGTTGCCGGGGAAGCGGTAGCTCTTGAGCTTCTCCAGGGCGTCGGCGCTGACGGCTGCCGATGCCAGGCCGCTGTCGCCGGCCAGGCGCTTGAGCACGCGGTCGGTGAGCAGGGGAATGTCCTCGCGGCGTTCGCGCAGCGGCGGCACCCGTAGCTCGATGACGTTCAGGCGGTAGTAGAGGTCCTGGCGGAAGCGCCCGGCGGCCACTTCCGCGGCCAGGTCCTTGTGGGTCGCGCAGAGGACGCGCACATCCACCGCGACCTCCTGCTGGCCACCCACGGCGCGCACGGCCTTCTCCTGGATGACGCGCAGCAGCTTGACCTGCATCGGTAGCGGCAGGTCGGCGACTTCGTCGAGGAACAGCGTGCCACCGTTGGCCGCCTGAAACAGGCCGAGCTTGTCTTCCACTGCGCCGGTGAAACTGCCCTTCTTGTGGCCGAAGAACTCGCTTTCCATCAGCTCCGAGGGAATGGCACCGCAGTTGACCGGGACGAAGGTGCTGGTCTCCCGCGGGCCCTGCTCGTGGATCAGGCGGGCCACCAGTTCCTTGCCGCTGCCCGATTCGCCACTGATGTACACCGGCGCCTGGCTGCGCGCGAGCTTGGCCACCTGGTTGCGCAGGGTGCGCATGGGCGGCGAGTCGCCGAGCAGGCGGCTGTCCACCGGCGCCTCTTCGGCCTCCGGCGAGCGCAGGCGCAGGGCGGAATTCACCAGTTCGCGCAGGCGGCCGAGGTCCACCGGCTTGGTGAGGAAGTCGAAGGCGCCGGCCTTGAGCGCCTGCACGGCGGTATCCAGACTGCCGAAGGCAGTGATCATGGCGACCGGCATCTGCGGGTGGCGCTGCTGGATGTACTGCACCAGGTCCAGCCCGGTGCCGTCGGGCAGGCGCATGTCGGTCAGGCAGAAATCGAATGGCTCGCGGGCCAGGAAATCGCGGGCTTCCTTGACGTTGCGCGCGCTGCGGGTATCCAGCTTCATGCGGCCGAGGGTGATTTCCAGCAGCTCGCGGATATCGGGTTCGTCGTCGACGATCAGGGCTTTTTGGCGACTCGTGCTCATGGAGTGTTCTTAGCTTTGTTTGCGCGGATGGGCGAAGGTGATGCGGAAGCAGCTGCCTCCTTCTTCGCGCGTCTTGTAGTCCAGCCGTGCCTGGTTGCTTTCGCACAGCTCGCGGGAGATGTACAGGCCCAGGCCGGTGCCCTTGCTTTCGGTGGTGAAGAACGGCTCGAACAGCTTCCCCCGCTGTTCGCCGCTGACGCCGGGACCGTCGTCGAGCACCTCCAGTACCGGCAGGTCGGTCTCGCGGTCGCGGAACAGACGCAGCCAGACCTGGCCGGTGCCGTTCTTCTGCGTGCTGTACCGTAACCCATTCTGCACCAGGTTGGTCAGTACCTGGGTCAACTGATGCGGGTCCATGCGGGTCTGCACCGTGCCGGCGCCGGTCTCGACGTGCACCTGCTGGCCGTCGCGCAGGCCCTCGCGCAGTTCGCCGGCGAAGCGATGCAGCCAATATTTCAGGTCCAACAGCTGTGGTTCGGACTGGCGCCGGCGTGACAGCTGCAGCACGTTTTCGATCACCAGGTTCATGCGCCGCGACTGGTCCTGGATGATCTGCGTCAGGCGTCGGTCCGGGGCGTCGAGTTCTTCGGATTCCAGCAAAAGCTGGGCGGCATGGCTGATGGCGCCCAGCGGGTTGCGGATCTCGTGGGCGATGCCTGCTGTCAGCCGGCCCAGGGCGGCGAGCTTGAGCTGCTGTGCTTGTTGGGCGATCTGCGAGATGTCTTCGAGGAACATCAGGATGTGCTGCTCGTCGCCGCGGCGCAGCGGGATAAAGCTTGGCTGCACGGTCGGCCCGGACTCCAGCGGCTGCAGGCTCGGCGGGCGCAGGGCAGGGTTCTGCTGCCACTGCTGCAGGCTGGTGACCAGTTGCGGGCTGAACTGGGCGAGCAGTTGCCCGGCGAGTTCATGGCCGCCGAGCAGGGCGGTCGCGCTCTGGTTGGCCAGCAGCACGCGCTGGCGGTCGCCAAGGACCAGGATGCCGGTGCGCATGCGCTGCAGGATCAGCGCGTTGAGCTCTTCCAGGTTGGCAACAGTAGTCGCGCGCTGTTCGGCAATGCTCTCGACTATCTGCTGGCGCCGCGCCAGGGCCTGGATCAACAGCGCCGAGGCGAAACTCAGGGCGCCCAGGCCGCCGGCCTGTACGTAGTGGTTGAGCGCCGTGGGCTGGCTCAGGCTGAGGTAGAAGGTCAGGTAGATCAGGCCGATGGCGGCGATGGCGGCGATCAGCAGGCCGATGCGGCCGCGCAGGAGGATGTTGGCGATGGCCACGGCGACCACCATCAGGTTGCCGATGCCGCTGGGGATGCCACCGGCGGTATAGAACAGCGCGCTGAGCAGGATCACATCCAGCGCCGCCAGGATGAACAAGGGCAGCAGCTGGCGCGGAGTGGGCATCA
Organism: Pseudomonas sp. CAN1; assembly: GCF_030462585.1. Classification (GTDB taxonomy): domain Bacteria; phylum Pseudomonadota; class Gammaproteobacteria; order Pseudomonadales; family Pseudomonadaceae; genus Pseudomonas. Next base: position 334,811 of record NZ_JASMRU010000003.1, read on the forward strand.
GCACCGCGATGAGGATGTTGAGGACCAGGTAGACCCAGCAGCCGGCGTGGAACAGGCCGGGGTGGGCCAGTTTCAGCAGATCGTCGTCCAGGCTGCTGGAGATCAGCAGCACCAGCACCAGGCCGATGGTCAGCCGGTACAGGTGATACAGGCGCAGGACCCGCAGGCCCTGGCCGGTGAGTGAGATGCCCTCAGCGGCCACGGTTGGCGTGGTCCTGCTCGAGGTGGGCGCGGCTGCAGTACCACTTCTGCTCGTCCTGCAGGGCATGGCTCTGCGGCACATGCACGCCGCATTGGGCGCAGCGGACCATCGGTGCGGCCTGCTCGTCGGCCTTGGTCTTGGCTTTTCCGGCCGGCTGTGCCGGGCGGGTAGCCTTGCGCCACAGCCACCAGCCGAGGGCGAAGAGGGCGATCCAGAACAGCAGACGGGTCATGGCAATCCCTTGTGCATAAAGAGCGGCAGTTTATCCAAGCTGGACGATGGCGGACAGTGAAGCAGTACTGGCGCGACAAAGCGTCCGCGTTTCGCGCCCATGAAAAAGGGAGGCCAAAGCCTCCCTTTTTCGTCGAACCGGTCGGTATCAGTCGAAGATGCCGAAGGTCATGTAGCTGAACCAGGAGCGGTCGTTGTTGCCGGCGTTACCTTCGGCTTCGTGCTGTTCTTCCTGCACGTCGCTCTGGTTCTCGGGCTTGAGCTCGGCCGGAATCTGCTGCTCGGCGTCTTCGTACTGCTTGATCACGTCCTTGGATGCCTGGGTTTCCATGTGCGGCGGGGCATCGTTGGTTTCGATCAGGCCCAGGGTGGCCTTGGCCAGCCAGGAGCGGTTGTCGGCCTCGTCTTCACGCGGAACGAACTGGCCATCCTTGAGGCTGGGGTTATCCGGGTAGTTGGCCTTCAGGGTTTCCAGGCTGGAATCGGCCAGGTCGTTCAGGCCCAGGCGCTGGTAGGCCTCGACCATGATCGCCAGGCCATCGCCGACGGCCGGGGTTTCCTGGAAGTTCTCGACCACGTAGCGGCCGCGGTTGGCAGCGGCGACGTAGGCCTGGCGCTTCAGGTAGTAGTGGCCGACGTGTACTTCGTAGGCTGCCAGCAGGTTGCGCAGGTAGATCATGCGCGCCTTGGCGTCCGGGGCGTAGCGGCTGTTGGGGTAGCGGCTGACCAACTGGGCGAACTCGTTGAACGAGTCGCGGGCGGCGCCCGGGTCACGCTTGGTCATGTCCAGCGGCAGGAAGCGCGCGAGCAGGCCACGGTCCTGGTCGAAGGAAGCCAGGCCCTTGAGGTAGTAGGCGTAGTCGACGTTCGGGTGCTGCGGGTGCAGGCGGATGAAGCGCTCGGCGGCGGCGCGGGCGGCCTCCGGCTCCATGTTCTTGTAGTTGGCGTAGATCAGTTCCAACTGGGCCTGCTCGGCATAGCGACCGAACGGATAGCGGGACTCCAGCGCCTTCAGTTTGGAAACGGCGTTGGTGTAGCTCTTGTTGTTGAGGTCGTCCTGTGCCTGCTGGTACAGCTGGCTTTCGCTCAGGTTCTCATCCACCTTGTCGCCCTTGGAGGAGCAGGCGGTGACAAAGGCGAGGGTGGCGATCAGCAGCAGGTGTTTCACTTGCATGGCGAGTTGCGTCCCTGGACGGTCGGCTGTCGCGGCCGCCACCGTCTGTTATGATTGGCGCCCCAGGGGTACCCCTGGGACAAAGGCCCCGTATTTAACCACAGCGCGCAGTCGAACCAAAAGGCCGTGCGCCCTTCGTGTCCCGTCATGTCCGATATCATTCAACTCGCGGCAGAAGTGCCGTTCGACCTCGGTGGTCAGCGTCTCGACCAGGTCGCCGCCCAGCTCTTCTCCGATCACTCGCGTTCCCGCCTGGCTGGCTGGATCAAGGACGGCCGTCTCAAGGTCGATGGCGCCGTGCTGCGCCCGCGCGATATCGTCCATGCCGGCTCGCGTCTGGAGCTGGATGTCGCACTGGAGGCCCAGGGTGAATGGGTTGCCCAGGACATCGAGCTGGACATCGTCTACGAGGATGACCACATCCTGGTCATCGACAAGCCGACCGGGCTGGTGGTTCACCCCGCCGCCGGCCACCAGGATGGCACCCTGCTCAATGCGCTGCTGCACCACGTGCCGCACCTGGCCAATGTGCCGCGCGCAGGCATCGTGCACCGCCTGGACAAGGACACCACCGGCCTGATGGTGGTAGCCAAGACCCTGGAAGCGCACACCAACCTGGTTGCCCAGCTGCAGGCGCGCAGCGTCAGCCGCATCTATGAAGCCATCGTCACCGGCGTGATCGTTGCCGGCGGCACCGTCGATGCGCCCATCGGCCGTCACGGCGTGCAGCGGCAGAAGATGGCAGTGATCGAGACCGGCAAGGTCGCCATCAGCCACTACCGCGTGCTGGAGCGCTTCCGCGCGCACACCCACACCCGGGTGAAGCTGGAAACCGGCCGCACGCACCAGATTCGCGTCCATATGACGCACATCGGCCACCCGCTGGTGGGCGACCCCACCTACGGCGGGCGTTTCCGCATCCCGCCGGGGGCCAGCCCGACCCTCGTCGAGTCGCTGCGCGACTTCCCGCGCCAGGCGCTGCATGCGCGCTTCCTCGAGTTGGACCACCCGTCCACCAACGTGCGCATGAAGTGGGAATCGCCGCTGCCGGACGACTTCACCTGGCTGCTCAGCCTGCTGCGGCAGGACAACGAGTCCTTCGTATGACCTCCTGGCTGACGCCCGACTGGCCGGCTCCGGCGAATGTCCGCGCCTGCGTGACTACCCGTGCCGGCGGCGTCAGCGTCGAGCCGTTCGCCAGCTTCAACCTCGGCGACCATGTTGGTGACGACCCGGTCGCCGTGGCCGAGAACCGCCGCCGGCTGACCGCCGAGCTGGGCTGCCAGCCCGCCTGGCTGAGCCAGGTGCATGGCGTGGAAGTGGTCGAGGCCGATCCGACCGTGGTCGCCACCGCCGATGGCAGCTGGAGCGCCACCCCTGGCATCGCCTGCACCATCATGACTGCCGATTGCCTGCCGGCGCTGTTCTGCGACCGCGCCGGCACCCGCGTAGCCGGTGCCCACGCCGGCTGGCGCGGCCTGGCGGGTGGCGTGCTGGAAGCGACCGTGGATGCCATGGGCGTCGCCCCCGGCGAACTGCTGGTCTGGCTCGGTCCGTCCATTGGCCCGCAGGCTTTCGAAGTAGGCCCGGAAGTGCGCGAAGCCTTCCTGGCGGAGCATGCCGAAGCTGCACGCGCCTTTATTCCCAGCGCCAATGCCGGCAAGTTCATGGCCGACATCTATGAGCTGGCGCGTATCCGCCTGGCGGCGAAGGGCGTGACTGCCGTCTACGGCGGGGACTTCTGCACCTTCAGCGACACCGAGCGCTTCTACTCCTACCGCCGCAGCTCCCGCACCGGCCGCCTGGCCAGCCTGATCTGGCTGGCCTGATCCGCTTTTCGTAGGAGCGAGCTTGCTCGCGAACCTCGCCTGGCACGACGGCAACAAGCGGTTCGCGAGCAAGCTCGCTCCTACAGGTTCAGCTCCGCCTCCACAGTCGCTGCCAAGACACATCCCGACAGCATCATCTGACGGGTGTCATGGCCAAATGGCTTGAACCGGCCAAAATCGTCCTTATCTATCTGGCATCCCGGCGGGTTAGTCGTGACCAGGGGCACTCATCGCTCCGGCCCGCTATAGAAAGGAAGGACGACCCTCATGCGAATCGACCGTTTGACCAGCAAGCTCCAGCTTGCACTCTCCGACGCCCAGTCCCTGGCCGTTGGACATGACCACCCGGCCATCGAACCGGTACACCTGCTGTCCGCGCTGATCGACCAGCAGGGTGGCTCCATCAAGCCCCTGCTGATGCAGGTCGGCTTCGACATCCCGGCGCTGCGTGCCTCTCTGAATAAAGAGATGGATACGCTGCCGAAGATCCAGAACCCCACCGGCGACGTGAACCTGTCGCAGGACCTGGCGCGCATGCTCAACCAGGCCGACCGCCTGGCCCAGCAGAAGGGCGACCAGTTCATCTCCAGCGAGCTCGTGCTGCTCGCGGCCATGGACGACAGCACCAAGCTCGGCAAGCTGCTGACCAGCCAGGGTGTGTCCAAGAAGGCCCTGGAAAACGCCGTGGCCAACCTGCGCGGCGGCGAAGCGGTGAATGACCCGAACGCCGAGGAGTCGCGCCAGGCGCTGGACAAGTACACCGTCGACATGACCAAGCGCGCCGAGGACGGCAAGCTCGATCCGGTGATCGGCCGTGACGACGAAATCCGCCGGACCATCCAGGTCCTGCAGCGCCGCACCAAGAACAACCCCGTGCTGATCGGCGAACCCGGCGTCGGCAAGACCGCCATCGTCGAAGGCCTGGCCCAGCGTATCGTCAATGGCGAAGTGCCTGACGGCCTGAAGGACAAGCGCCTGCTGGCGCTGGACATGGGCGCGCTGATCGCCGGCGCCAAGTTCCGCGGCGAGTTCGAGGAGCGCCTGAAAGCCGTGCTCAACGAGCTGTCCAAGCAGGAAGGGCGGATCATCCTGTTCATTGACGAGCTGCACACCATGGTCGGCGCCGGCAAGGCCGAGGGCGCCATGGATGCCGGCAACATGCTCAAGCCGGCCCTGGCCCGTGGCGAGTTGCACTGCGTTGGCGCCACCACCCTGGACGAGTACCGCCAGTACATCGAGAAGGACGCCGCCCTGGAGCGCCGCTTCCAGAAAGTGCTGGTCGATGAGCCGAGCGAGGAAGACACCATCGCCATCCTGCGTGGCCTGAAGGAGCGCTACGAAGTGCACCACGGCGTCACCATCACCGATGGTGCGATCATCGCCGCGGCCAAGCTCAGCCATCGCTACATCACCGACCGCCAGCTGCCGGACAAGGCCATCGACCTGATCGATGAGGCCGCCAGCCGCATCCGCATGGAGATCGACTCCAAGCCGGAGGCACTGGATCGCCTGGAACGTCGCCTGATCCAGCTGAAGATCGAGCGCGAAGCGCTGAAGAAGGAAGACGACGAGGCCACCAAGAAACGCCTCGCCAAGCTCGAAGAAGACATCGCCAAGCTCGAACGCGAGTACGCCGATCTTGAGGAAATCTGGAAGTCGGAGAAGGCCGAAGTCCAGGGTTCCGCGCAGATCCAGCAGAAGATCGAGCAGGCCAAGCAGGAAATGGAAACCGCACGGCGCAAGGGCGACCTGGAAACCATGGCGCGCATCCAGTACCAGACCATTCCGGACCTGGAACGCAGCCTGCAGATGGTCGACCAGCACGGCCAGACCGAGAAGCAGCTGCTGCGCAACAAGGTGACCGACGAGGAAATCGCCGAAGTCGTCGCCAAGTGGACCGGTATCCCGGTATCGAAAATGCTCGAAGGCGAGCGCGAGAAGCTGCTGCGCATGGAAGACGAGTTGCACCGTCGCGTCATTGGCCAGGACGAGGCCGTGGTGGCCGTCTCCAACGCCGTGCGCCGTTCCCGCGCCGGCCTGGCAGACCCGAATCGCCCCAGCGGCTCGTTCCTCTTCCTCGGCCCGACCGGGGTGGGCAAGACCGAGCTGTGCAAGGCCCTGGCCGAGTTCCTCTTCGATACCGAGGAAGCGCTGGTGCGCATCGACATGTCCGAGTTCATGGAGAAGCACTCCGTGGCTCGCCTGATCGGCGCACCGCCGGGCTACGTCGGCTATGAAGAAGGCGGCTACCTGACCGAGGCCGTGCGTCGCAAGCCGTACTCGGTGGTGCTGCTGGACGAGGTGGAGAAGGCTCATCCGGACGTCTTCAACGTGCTCCTGCAGGTGCTGGAAGACGGCCGCCTGACCGACAGCCACGGGCGTACCGTGGACTTCCGCAACACCGTGGTGGTGATGACTTCCAACCTGGGCTCGGCGCAGATCCAGGAACTGGTGGGCGATCGCGAGGCCCAGCGTGCGGCCGTCATGGATGCGGTGAATAGCCACTTCCGCCCGGAATTCATCAACCGGATCGATGAAGTGGTGGTGTTCGAGCCGCTGGCCCGCGAGCAGATCGCCGGCATCGCCCTGATCCAGATGGGCCGCCTGCGCAAGCGGCTGGCCGAGCGCGAGCTGGGCCTGGAGCTGAGCGACGAGGCCATGGACAAGCTGATCGCCGTCGGTTTCGACCCGGTGTATGGCGCTCGCCCGCTCAAGCGCGCGATCCAGCGCTGGATCGAGAACCCGCTGGCGCAACTGATCCTCGCCGGCAAGTTCCTCCCCGGCCAGCAGATCCACGCCCGGGTCGAGAACGACGAGATCGTCTTCTCCTGATCCACGCTCCACGAAAAAGCCCGCCAATTGGCGGGCTTTTTCATGTCTTCTATCTATCCGGGCTGCTGCTCGCCTCCAAGCATCACCAGCAACTGCTCGATCAACTCGGCCTGATCCTCGGCGATATCGATGATATGGAAGCCCGCCCAGCCCAGCTGGCCATCCACGCCGGCGCGGCTCCACAGGCAATCCGCACCCAGCTGGATCACGCCGATCTCGTCCAGCGGCGGCGCCGGTACCAGTTGGCAATCCCACACCGAGTCGGCCTCCGGCACGTCCACGCCACAGAGCATGAAGCCCTCGGCGGAAAGGTCGGCGAGCCGGCCCAGGCTGCGCCCGGAGTGGCGGTCGAAGACTTCCACGGTCAGCCCGGTCTGCTGCCGGCTGTGCTGGCGACGTTCTGACATCGACTGCTCCTTCAGATCTGTGCCGGGCCGCGCCCGGTAAAGCGTTGCAGGACCCGGTAGATCGCGCTCAGGGCACGATCCATCAGCGGGGCGGACTGTTCCGTCGGAACCAGGCGGACCTTGCCCGCTTCCATCTCCTGGGCCAACTGCACTATGGGTTTGACCGCCACCCGCTGCCCGGTGTGGTCGACGAACATGTAGTTGCGCGTGGTCGGGCTGAACCACGAAAGCTTGAGCCGGCGCGCCGGCGTGGTGTCGCTGAACTCGAACCAGGTGCCGAACTCCAGGTGACCGAGTTCCTTCATCAGGACTCGTACCCGCTCCGAAAGTGGCTCATTACCGGGCTTCACCAGGGTGTGGCCTTCGGCGCCAAGCATGGCGCCCAGCGGGCTTTCCGGCAGTTCCTGCTTGAGTTGCGCGGCGATCTGCGGCTGCTTGGCCTGGATCGCATGCTGGCAGGCCACCAGGTCCTGCAGCAGTCGGCGGATGCCGTCCTCGTGGTAGCCGCCAAGCACTTCCAGGCCCTTGCGCAGGTCGTCCAGCAGGCTGACGCGCATCTCGCGCAGGCGCAGGCGGCCTTCCTCGTCCAGCGGCGTGACGCTCCAGGCCAGCTGTTCGGCCACTTCGCAAGCGCGCTTCCATTCGTCGCTGTGCTCACCGCTGCGCAAGACGATGAAGGTCAGAGCATCGCACCAGCTCATGTCGAGGAAGTTACGCACCAGCTCGGGCAGCTCGCGCTCGCGGGTGACCCTGGCGATCGCCTCCAGCGCCTGCTCGCGGGCCGCCAGCAGGCGATCGCGGCCACGCGCGGCTTCCATGGCGCGGCGCTCGCGCAGTTCGACTTTCTGTCGCAGGTTGCCGACGTATTCGTTGAACTCGCCCAGCAGCTTGTCGAACAGGCTGAAGTCGCCGGCGAAGTCTTGGATCACCCGCTCGACTATCCAGTGCATCTTCGCCAGCAGGTTGCGCTCCTCGCCCTCGCCGCCATACAGCACACCGGCCTGGGCCATGGCGTTGAGCAGCTTGCGCGCCGGGTGGTGATGCTGGGTGAATAGCTGCTTGTCCAGCAGCGCGACCTTGAGGAACGGCGTGTGCAGGTGGGAGAGGGTGGTTTTGCAACTGTCGGGCAGGTTCTCGTCGTCGAGGATGAAGTCGAAGACCATGCCGACCAGGTCGATCACATCGGCTTCCTGCTCGGTCAGGCGGGTATTGCCCGGCTGCGCGGAAGCGGCTTCGAGCTGGCGCTGCAGGTCGGCTTTCAGCGCTTGCACCGGCTGCGGCTGGCGCAGGCGCTGGGCCATCTCTTGGGCGGATTCGCGTTGCAGGCGGTTCAGCGCCTCCAGCAGCTCGTTGGCGCTATAGGTGGTGGTGGCGGTCGCCGGGCCGAAGCTGACGATGCTCTGGCTGTTGCCGAACAGCGTGGCCTTGTCGCCGCGCCGGCGGTGCTCGGCGAGCAGCACGGCGAGGCCGCCGAACAGGGCGTTACGGTCGGCGGGAGGAACGTCCGGCAGCTCGCCGACATTGTAATAGGGCTGCAGCGGCGGTGGGCTTTGCATGCCGGCCGCGGCCTTTTCGGTTGCGGCGGGGCGCTGCGCCTGCGCCGGGCGCTGGCCCTGGGGGCGGTATTTGAGGTTGGGCAGGATGCCGCCATCGGCCAGGCGCTGGTTCAGCTGCTCATATAAAGGTTGCAGGTGCTGCATGACCTGCTGATCGAAAAGGACATAAAGGATGGTCTTGATGCGCAGCGGGAAGGCGCTGCGCGCCAGGGTGTCGCGGAACGCCTGGGCAATGGCCTGCGGGCCGAAGGGATTGCGCTCCTCGCCCAGCTTGCTGCCGTTGTTGAGCAGCGCCAGGCGCTGATCCAGGGCGAACAGCAGCTGCGCGCAGTGGGCGCGGACCTGGTTCACCATGTTGGTGACCAGCAGCGTCTCCTCATATTCCTCGTTGCCGACCAGGGTCAACTGGTCGATGTCCAGCTCTTCCAGCGGCTCGGCGAGTGGCAGCTTGCCCTCCAGGAAGTCGTTCAGGCCCTGGGCGATGCGCTGGTGGTAGTAGCGTTCCAGATTCGGCCGCTCGCGGCGGATTTCCCGCATGCTGTCGAAGAACAGCGCCTGGACCTGGTTGTTCTCGGCTTTCTCCGCGCATTCGAACAGCGTGTCGTCGACCTGGGCAAAGACATTGCCCAGGAGCTCGGCGAGGCGGTTCATCGCCAGTTGGCGGCAGCCCTGTACCAGCTCGCCGAAGCGCGGCTGGATCATCCGGCTGGCGATGGGGGAGGGCGGTGGGGTGTCCTTGTTGCTCATGGCCGTCCTGTGCGTCGTGATCTATCCGTTTACACCCGCGGTGGATCACTCGTGTTTTTCCATGCAGATATAGCAACCAGCCCGGCTCCCTGCAAAGAGAAGAAAAACTTTTTGGATCAGAGTGTTGACAGGCGTTTCGATATACGTAAAATGGCGCGCCTCTGATACGGGAAACCGGTGAAGCCGGAAGAAAGTAGAGGAGATTGAAAGGTTCTTAAGTTCCGCGATAGCTCAGTCGGTAGAGCAAATGACTGTTAATCATTGGGTCCCTGGTTCGAGTCCAGGTCGCGGAGCCAACTTTCAAACGGGGTATAGCGCAGTCCGGTAGCGCGCTTGCTTTGGGAGCAAGATGTCGGGAGTTCGAATCCCCCTACCCCGACCAACTTTTGGGTCGTTAGCTCAGTCGGTAGAGCAGTTGGCTTTTAACCAATTGGTCGTAGGTTCGAATCCTACACGACCCACCATATTCGGCTCGCAAGAGCCATGAAAAACCCGCAGCCTCATTGAGACTGCGGGTTTTTTCATTTTCCGCAATAATCGCCTCTCCATATCCCTGTCGCCGGGCGCCAATCGACTGCCTGACGCCACGGCTTTTTGCTCTCCAGAACTGGCACTAACGTCATACTTCGTCGCACATTCCCTCTTGCAAAAATCCCACTGCGTCGATGTGTCGCAGGGTGCGCAGGGGCATGTCCGGTCTTTTGAAAGAGTTCTTGATCGCCGTCATGGCAAGGTCTTTGCCAGGTGCTCCAACAGCTTGAGATGGCCTTTCCGAAAGACGCTGTAACCCCCGTGGTTCATGGATTTGAAACATTTTCCTCGCTTCAGGAAGCAAGGCTTTGTGGGGTGGAAAAGGCCTTTCTCAGGATGTGTGAATTGATCGTTTTGTGAGCGATCCTCGTCGGGACTGTTTCACAGGGTGAGAAAATATCTTGTTAAAAATGGAGGGTCGGGGCCTTGAAAGGGGTTTCTGAAATGCTTTGTAATACCCGCCGTCCATTTCCTACCCCCAAATCGCTGAGTCGCACTGACGTGAATCAAAGCCAGTGCTCACCCTTCGGTGCAGCGGCATAACAACAGGGGGCTGCCATCGGTGGGCTCCTGTCATCAAGACGAGTCGGGCAATCCGCTCGTGCATCCGGTGTGCGACGCGCGTGTTCTCACGAGCCGCCAGTCCAGACACCACACGCTGAATAACACGGAACGAATCAGCTGACGAAATCGGTTTCGCATCGCGAAGACCGGGCGACCTCCCTTTGCCTGGAATCCGTGCGGCCGCGTTCGTGAATCCATGACAGCCCTGGCAGGCGGCTTGGAAAAGTCGCGGGTAACGAGTCGTCGAGCAATGCGTGGCGAAGGCTCGTGGGCGGTGAAGCGATTTTCATCCACTAAGGCCGCAAGATGAAAAAAGAGCAGTACACAGGAATTTTGAAGAGACTTGCGTGGCTGCCGATGCTGATGCTCGGTGGTTGCAACATGGCGCTGTTCGACCCGAAAGGGCAGGTCGGCGCTGACGAGAAGTCCCTGATCATCACGGCAACCCTGCTGATGCTGATCGTGGTGGTGCCGGTCATCCTGATGACCCTCGGGTTCGCCTGGAAATACCGGGCTTCGAACACCAAGGCCACCTACATGCCGGACTGGTCTCACTCGACCAAGATCGAGCTGGTGGTATGGCTGGTTCCCTGCCTGATCATCGCCGTGCTCGGCTGGATCACCTGGGAGAGCACCCACAAGCTGGACCCGTATCGTCCGCTCGACTCCGAGGTCAAGCCGGTGACCATCCAGGCCATCTCGCTGGACTGGAAGTGGCTGTTCATCTACCCGGAACAGGGTATCGCCACCGTCAACGAAATCGCCTTCCCGAAAGACACCCCGGTGAACTTCCAGATCACCTCGGATTCGGTGATGAACTCGTTCTTCATTCCGCAGCTGGGTAGCCAGATCTACTCCATGGCCGGAATGATGACCAAGCTGCACCTGATCGCCAACGAAGAAGGCGTGTTCGACGGCATCTCCGCGAACTACAGCGGCGGCGGCTTCTCGGGCATGAAGTTCAAGGCCATCTCCACCTCCGAGCAGGGCTTCCAGGATTGGGTCGCGAAGGTCAAGGCCTCGCAGCAGACCCTGAACCTGGATCAGTACCCGGAGCTGGTGAAGCCGACCGAGAACGTCCCGGCGACCTACTTCGCAACCGTCAGCCCCGAGCTGTTCTCCCACGTGCTGAACAAGTGGGAACACGCTGGCCACGCGATGGCCAAGGCCCACGAAGCCAAAGAACAGGCCGAGAAGGGTGAGCACGGCGAAGCAGCGCATGACGAGACCGCCATGGCGGGCCACGACATGAGCAACATGCAAGGCATGCCTGGCATGCAATCGAATCCGAGCCAGGAGTAACCGCAGATGTTCGGGAAACTGACACTGTCGGCCGTGCCGTATCACGAGCCGATCATCGTCATCACGCTGGCCATCGTCGCCCTGTTGGGCCTCGGTGTGTTCGGCGCGATTACCTACTACCGCAAGTGGACCTACCTGTGGACCGAATGGCTGACGTCCATCGACCACAAGAAAATCGGCGTGATGTACATCATCGTCGCCCTGGTCATGCTCCTGCGCGGCTTTGCCGACGCCATCATGATGCGCGGCCAACTCGCGCTGGCTGAAGGCGCCAACCACGGCTACCTGCCGCCGGAACACTACGACCAGATCTTCACCGCTCACGGCGTGATCATGATCATCTTCATGGCCATGCCCTTCATGACCGGTCTGATGAACCTGGCCGTGCCGCTGCAGATCGGCGCACGCGACGTGGCGTTCCCCTTCCTGAACTCCCTGAGCTTCTGGCTGCTGGTCGTCAGCGCCATGCTGGTGAACGTCTCGCTGGGCCTGGGTGAATTCGCCCGTACCGGCTGGGTCGCTTACCCGCCGCTGTCCGAGCTGGCCTACAGCCCGGGCGTGGGTGTGGACTACTACATCTGGGCGCTACAGATATCGGGTATGGGTACCTTGCTCACGGGTATCAACTTCCTGGTGACCGTGTTCAAGATGCGCACCCCCGGCATGAAGCTGATGCAGATGCCGATCTTCACCTGGACCTGCACCTTCGCCAACATCCTGATCGTTGCGTCGTTCCCGATCCTGACCGCGGCCCTGGGCCTGCTGTCGCTGGACCGCTACTTCGACATGCACTTCTTCACCAACGAGCTGGGCGGCAACGCCATGATGTACATCAACCTCTTCTGGGCCTGGGGCCATCCTGAGGTGTACATCCTGATCCTGCCGGCTTTCGGTATCTTCTCCGAAGTCACCGCGACCTTCGCCGGCAAGCGCATGTTCGGCTACACCTCGATGGTGTGGGCGAGCGCCGCGATCACCTTCCTCGGCTTCACCGTGTGGCTGCACCACTTCTTCACCATGGGTTCGGGCGGCGACGTCAACGGCTTCTTCGGCGTTGCGACCATGCTGATCTCGATCCCGACCGGGGTGAAGCTGTTCAACTGGCTGTTCACCATCTACCGTGGCCGCCTGCGCTTCGACACCCCGATCCTGTGGACCCTGGGCTTCATCATCACCTTCACCATCGGTGGCATGACCGGCGTTCTGCTGGCCATTCCGGGTGCTGACTACCTGCTGCACAACAGCCTGTTCCTGATCGCCCACTTCCACAACACCATCATCGGTGGTGCGGTGTTCGGCTACCTGGCCGGCTTCGTCTTCTGGTTCCCGAAAGCCTTCGGCTTCAAGCTGGACGAGAAGTGGGGCAAGCGTTCCTTCTGGTGCTGGCTGGTCGGCTTCTACATGGCCTTCATGCCGCTGTACGTCCTCGGCTTCATGGGCATGACCCGTCGCCTGAACCACTACGAAAACCCGATGTGGCAGCCGTACATGGTCGTGGCCTTCTGTGGCGCCGTGCTGATCTTCTTTGGTATCGCCTGCCAGCTGATCCAGCTGTTCGTGTCGATCAAGAATCGCGAGAAGCTGGCCGACCTGACTGGCGACCCGTGGGGCGGCCGTACCCTGGAATGGTCCACTTCCTCGCCGCCGCCGTACTACAACTTCGCCGAACTGCCGAAGGTCAACGACATCGACGCGTTCCACGAGATGAAGCAGACCGGTACCGCGTACCGCAAGCTGCCGGCCTATGCACCGATCCATATGCCGAAGAACACCGCCGCTGGTTTCTCCATCGCCGTGTTCGCCTTCATCTTCGGCTTCGCTGCCATCTGGCACATCTGGTGGCTGGTGGGTGTTGGCTTCGTCGGCATGATCGCTTCGGTCATCGCGCGCAGCTACATCACCGACGTGGACTACTACGTCCAGCCGGATGAGATCGAGCGCATCGAGAACGCCAACTTCCAGAAACTCGCCACCGCGCAGCAGGTATAAAACCATGTCGACGGCAGTACTGAATCAACACCTGGTCGATACGCACGAAGCGGCGCACGACCATGACCACGCCCACGACAGCGGCGGCATGACGGTCTTCGGCTTCTGGCTGTACCTGATGACCGACTGCATCCTGTTCGCGAGCGTCTTCGCCACCTACGCCGTGCTGGTCAACCACACGGCCGGCGGCCCGAGCGGCAAGGACATCTTCGAACTGCCCTACGTGGCCGTCGAAACCGCGATCCTGCTGATCTCCTCCTGCACCTACGGCCTGGCCATGCTGGCCGCGCACAAGGGTGCCAAGGGCAAGGCCATCGCCTGGCTGGGCGTGACCTTCCTCTGCGGCGCCGCGTTCATCGGCATGGAACTCAACGAGTTCCATCACCTGATCGTCGAAGGCTTCGGCCCGAGCCGCAGCGCCTTCCTGTCGTCCTTCTTCACCCTGGTCGGCATGCACGGCCTGCACGTCAGTGCCGGCCTGCTGTGGATGCTGGTGCTGATGGCGCAGATCGGCACCCGTGGCCTGACCGCGCAGAACAACACCCGCATGATGTGCCTGAGCCTGTTCTGGCACTTCCTGGACATCGTCTGGATCTGCGTATTCACCGTCGTCTACCTGATGGGGGCTCTGTAATGACCGCTGCTGCACATCATCACGACTCCCACGGTGCCGGCCACGGCGACCACGGCGCCGGTCACGGCAGCCTGGGTTCCTATGCCATCGGCTTCGTGCTCTCGGTGATCCTGACCGCGATCCCGTTCTACATGGTCATCGACGGCGGCTTCTCGCGTCACGCCACCCTGCTGACCATGGTGATCCTCGGCCTGGTCCAGGTCGTCGTGCACCTGATCTGCTTCCTGCACATGAACTTCAGCTCCGAAGGTCGCTGGAACGTCATGGCATTCATCTTCACCGCCATCATCATCCTGCTGGTGGTCGGTCTGTCGCTGTGGATCATCTACACCGCAGACACCCTGATGATGCCGATGCCCTGAGGGCCGATGCCGTGAAACTCAAGCGTTATCTCCTGGTAGCCAAGCCGGGCATCATCTTCGGCAACCTGATCGCAGTGGCGGGGGGATACTTCCTCGCCGCTCGCGGCAGCGTTGACCCGATGCTGCTGCTGGCCACCGTGATCGGCCTGTCCCTGGTCGTTGCCAGCGGTTGTGTCTTCAACAACTGCATCGACCGCGACATCGATCGCTTCATGGAGCGTACCCGTGGCCGTGTCACCGTGACCGGGCAGATCTCGCTGAAGGCCGCCCTGGCCCACGGCGTGGTCCTCGGCGTGGCTGGCTTCGGCCTGCTGGCCTGGAAGACCAACGTGCAGGCAACCCTGCTCGCCGCGTTCGGCTTCTTCGTCTACGTCGTGCTCTACAGCCTCTGGCTCAAGCGCAGTTCGGTCTACGGCACGCTGGTCGGCAGTCTCTCCGGAGCCATGCCGCCGGTGGTGGGCTACTGCGCCGCCAGCGGTCACTTCGACATGGGTGCGGCGGTGCTGCTGCTGATCTTCTGCCTCTGGCAGATGCCGCACAGCTACGCCATCGCGATCTTCCGCCTCAACGACTACCGCGCCGCCGGGATCCCCGTGCTGCCGGTGGAGCGGGGCATCGAAGCGACCAAGAAGCAGATCCTCTACTACGTGGTGGCCTTTGGTCTTGCGACCCTGCTGCTGACCGTGACCGGCTTCGCCGGCTACGGTTACCTGGTGGTGGCGCTGGCCGTCAGCGCCTGGTGGCTGTTCATCGCGGTGAAGGGCTTCAGTGCCGAAGACGACCGCCGCTGGGCCCGCCAGCTGTTCGCCTTCTCCATCATCGCGATCAGCGTGCTGAGCCTGATGATGTCCATCGACTTCCAGGCCATCCCGGCCCCGTCGATGCTGGCAGCGCTATAAGGCCGTTCTGCTGCAACGAAAAAGCCGCCCTTCGGGGCGGCTTTTTTGTGTGCGTCTTTTCAATATGGACGATGTGCTTTTGTAGGACCGAGGGGGGCGCCTAGCCCTTGCTCGCGAACGGTGCTTTCCGGCTGCTCCGATGCCAGGGCGGTTCGCGAGCAAGCCCGCTCCTACAGGTGAGGCGTGGTGCTTGCCTCGGGCGTAGGAGCGGACTCTGTCCGCGATCGCTATCCGATCAGTGCAATTTCAACCGCGGCTCGGTGCTGCGCCCAATACGGTCCGCAATCATCAGCAGCGCCGTGCGGAACGGCCCGTACAGCGCCATCTGGTGCATGCGGTACAGCGACACATAGAACATCCGCGCCAGCCAGCCTTCGAGCTTCACGCTGCCCATTAGGTTACCCATCAGATTACCGACAGCACTGAAGCGCGACAGCGAGATCAGCGAGCCGTAGTCCGTGTAGCGGTACTCCGGCAGCGGCTTGCCTTCCAGGCGTGCAACGATGGCCTTGGCCAGCAACGATGCCTGCTGGTGCGCGGCCTGGGCGCGCGGCGGCACATTGCGGTCACTGCCATCTCCCATGGGGCAGGCGGCGCAGTCACCGAAGGCGAAGACGTTGTCGTCGCGGGTGGTCTGCAGGGTAGGGCGGACCACCAGCTGGTTGATGCGGTTGGTCTCCAGGCCGTCGATCTCCTTGAGCAGGCTCGGCGCGCGGATGCCCGCCGCCCAGACCTTCAGGCTCGCCGGAATGAACTCGCCCACCGCGGTGTGTAGGCCTTCAGCAGTGACTTCCTGCACCGCCGAACCGGTCAGCACGCGCACGCCGAGCTTCTCCAGCGTCTGGTGCACCGGGCGGCTGATCCGCTCGGGCAGCGCCGGCAGCACGCGCGGGCCAGCCTCGATCAGGGTGATGCGCATGTTCTGCGGCTGGATGCCGGTCAGGCCGTAGGCCGCCAGCTCCTGCGCGGCGTGGTGCAACTCGGCCGACAGCTCGACACCGGTGGCGCCGGCGCCAACGATGGCGACGCTGATCTGGTCGTCCTTGTCCTGCCCGGCGTGGGCGCGCAGGTAGTGGGTCAGCAACTGCTTGTGGAAGCGCTCGGCCTGCTCGCGGGTGTCTAGGAAGATGCAATGGTCCGCAGCACCCTGGGTGCCGAAGTCATTGGTGGTGCTGCCGATGGCCAGGACCAGGGTGTCGTAGTCCAGCCCGCGCGCCGGCACCAGCTCCTCGCCCTGCTCATCGAGCGTAGCGGCGAGCTGGATGCGCTTGCCCGCGCGGTCGAGGCCGCTGAGGCGGCCGAGCTGGAATTCGAAGTGGTTCCATTTCGCCTGGGCGACGTAGTTCAGCTCATCCTCGGAGGAGTTGAGCGAGCCGGCGGCGACTTCGTGCAGCAGGGGTTTCCAGATGTGGGTGAGATTGGCGTCGACGAGCGTAATGCGCGCCTTGCCCTTTTTACCCAGGGTGCGGCCGAGACGGGTCGCGAGCTCCAGCCCGCCGGCGCCGCCGCCGACGATCACGATACGATGGGACATGGTGCATTCTCATAGCTTAAGGAATCCTGTATCGGCCCGTGGCGGCACGGCGCTCACGCAAGGTAGGCCAGGAGGCGGCTCAGCAGACCCAGGGCGATGACCACCGCGAGCAAGGCTCCCATCATCAGCCAGGGTTTGAACGGCGCGCGTTGGACCTGGTGGACGGGAGAGCTGAGGTACTGATCGACCTTCTGCTGGTCTTCGGGGCTCAGGCGACTGGGCATGGGCGGCCTCCGTTTATAATGCCAAGCATTCTAGTAGGGCTTGCGCGGCCTCTCAATGCACCGCCGATCAATGCAGCTTTGCGTCGGCGCCTATTTACAGGCCGACGCCCATGTCGAAAAGGATGCTGCGGCCCAGGTTGCCACGCAGGAAATCCGGCGCGTCGCTGTGGGCAAAAAGCACGCGGGCGAACGTCGGGCCGACCACCGATAACGAGCGCCAACCCTGGCGCAGGTACTCGGTGGGCGGCGGGAAAGGGGTGTTGAAGTCCGGCGTCTCGCGCTTGAGGCTGACGAAAGCCAGCAAGTCCAGCTCGCGCGGGTCGATGCCACGCTCGGTGTAGTTGTGCGCCTTCTTGCGCAGCGTCGGCGCCAGGCGTGCCTGTAGCTCCGCGCAGGGAATCCGCTTGGGACGCTGCTCGCGGCGGATCAGTTGGTTGAGGCTCTGGGCCATGCGCCGGCGCAGCAGCTCCTCCTTCCACTCCTCGTTGAGCCGGCGGCCCTGGTCGAGCACGAAGAACACCTCGAAGGTGGCGTCGCGGAACAACACATCCGGCGGCTGCTGCGTCGGCGCAATGAAGTCTTCCTGGCGATACGGCACCTTCAGCGCCTGCAGCAGGCGCTGGCAGGCCCAGCACTCCCTTTCCCACTTGCGGGAGTTGGATAGGAAGTCGTTGGCTTGTTCCGCCTGGCGCGTCAGCAGGCGCAGATAGTCGGATTCGTTCATGCCTCAAGCATAGTTGCTGGCAACCGCGGGCGGGCGCCGATGGCGGTGTAGACTGTTGCCAATCATTGGCCGCTGCGGGCAAGGGGGAAGCGTGAGACGAGTGCTGGGCGGGATGCTGTTGATGGTGCTGGCGAGCCTGGCAGTGGCGCAGGATTCTCCGGCCATTGGCTGGACGCTGCTGGATCAGTTCGACAAACCCTACACGGCGAACGCCGACCTCAAGGTGCTGCTGGTCGCCCATGACATGGCTGGCTCGAAGCTGGTGAAAGCGGCGCTGGCCGAGCGCCCGTCAGGCTATCTCGAAGCGCGTGACGCCGCCTTCGTCGCCGATATCAGCCGCATGCCGGCGCCCATCTCGAAAATGTTCGCCATCCCTGCCATGCGCGATTACTCCTACCGTGTATTGCTCGACCGCGAACCGCGTGTGGCCAATCGCTTCCCGGCCCAGGCCGATGCGGTGACCTGGCTGCAACTCGAACAGGGCAAGGTCGTCGCGACCCATCAGCTCGACTCGGCTGAAGCCTTGCGCCAGGCGTTGGAGCGAGGCGCACCGTGATCGCCGCGCAGCTGCTGTCGGCGGAAACCCTGGAGATCGGCTGGGCAATCTATCTGCCCATCGTCGCCTGGGCCATCTGGCGCGCGCCGTGGCTGGAGCTGGTCAGCGACTTCCGCCGCCAGCACCTGGTGTTCGGCACCATGCTCGGGCTGTTCCTGCTCTGGCTGGTACGGCGGGACTTCGCTTCCGGGGTGTCCTTCCACTTCATCGGCATGACCGCCGTGACCCTGCTGCTGGACTGGCCGCTGGCGGTACTGGTCGGCCTGGTGGCGCAGCTCGGGCTTTGTGCGATCGGTCGGCAGGACTGGGCCGCCATCGGCATCAACGGCATCCTGCTGGTGCTGATCCCGGTGCTCATCACCGAGCTGGCGGCGATCTTCGTCGAGCGCCGCCAGCCGCGGAACCTGTTCGTCTACATCTTCTGCTCAGGCTTCTTCCCGGCGGCGCTGGCGGCGGTTTGCAGCCTGCTGGTGGGGCTTGGTTTGCTGTGGATGGATGGGCTGTTCCCGATGCCGCCGTGGATCGAGGACTTCATCGGCTACCTCTGGCTGATCATGTTCCCCGAAGCCTTCATCAACGGCACCATCGTCACCGGGCTGGTGGTCTTCTACCCGGACTGGCTGGAGACCTTCAACCGCACGCGCTACCTGCAGGCACCGTGGAAGGATGACGATGAGCCGCGCTGATGGTCGGCCATCGGCGAGGCCCATGTCCCGCGCGGTTTGATCCAGGTCAGTTCGGCAACCTCCCAGGATCAGGGAAGCTTGGCCCCCATTCGCAAGGAGAATGCCGATGAGCACTCACAGCTGGGCCGAACAACGCCTCAACGAACTGCTGATCGAAGCTGAAGCGGCCGGGCAGGACCCGCAACTGGTCGTGCGCGCGCTGCTCAGTGCGGTGGTGCAGGCCAACGCGCAGGTGCGCACGCAGGAAGACCTGGGGCATGAACTGCATTTCCTCGCCGACAACCTGGGCGAGGACAGGGACTACGCCTTCATGCGCCCCTGAACGAAAAGGCCTGCAGATGCGGGCCTTATTTCTTCTGTAGGAGCGAGCTTGCTTGCGAACGGTGCTCTCCGGCTGTTCCGTTGCCGGGGCGGTTCGCGAGCAAGCTCGCTCCTACAAAAAGCCCATCCGTCGCCCACAAAAAAGCCGCCCATCGGGGCGGCTTCATGAGTGGGCTTAGTGCCCGCGCGGCTTCTCCAGATCGCCGGAGAACAGCTCATCCTCGAGATTGTCGCCGGGGATGGCGTGCTCCTCCGCCGCCCAGGCGCCGAGATCGATCAGCTTGCAGCGGTGCGAGCAGAAGGGCCGGTATTCGTTCTTCGCGTTCCACTCCACGGGGGCGCCGCAGGTGGGGCATTCCACGGTCAGGGGTTGGCTCATGGTTGTCCTCCACGCAGGCCTAGATAGAACTGATGCAGACGCTCGACCTGCTGGTGCAGGTGGGCGAGGTCGCCATCGTTGAGCAGCACGTCGTCCGCGTGCTTGAGTCGGTCATCACGCAAGGCCTGAACCTTGAGAATCGAGCGGACCTGTTCTTCCGACACCTGGTCACGGCGCATGGTGCGCTCCAGTTGCAGGTGCTCGGGGGTATCCACCACCAGCACGCGCTGGGTCATGCGGTACTGCCCGGACTCCACCAGCAGCGGCGAGACCAGGATGGCGTAAGGCGATTGCGCCTGCGCCAGGTTGCTGGCGATTTCCTGGCCGATCAGCGGGTGCAGCAATTGCTCCAGCCAGCGGCGTTCGTCTTCGGCCTTGAAGATGCGCTCGCGCAGGGCGGCACGGTTGAGTTGGCCGTCCGGCAGCAGCATGGCTTCGCCGAAGCGCTCGACGATTTTCGCCAGGGCAGGGCGGCCGGGTTCCACCACCCAGCGCGCGGCGTGGTCGGCGTCGACCATGTGGATGCCCAGCGAAGCGAAGTGTTCGGCGGCGGCGCTCTTACCGCTGCCGATGCCGCCAGTAAGGCCCAGAATCCAGGGTTTCATCGTTCTCCTTTCTGCCGGCCCGGGGGCCGTCGCGGGCGTCGAAGGGGATCGACGCCGGAGAAGGCTAGCGGAAACCGGCGAACTGCAGATAGGTCGCGGTTATTTGATCACCCCAGAGCAGCGCAATCCAGCCGGCAATCGCCAGATAGGGACCGAAGGGGATCGGCGTACTGGTCTCGGCGTTGCGCAAGCGCAGCATGATCACGCCCAGCACCGCACCCACCAGCGACGACAGCAGGATGGTCAGCGGCAGCACCTGCCAGCCCCCCCAGGCGCCGAGCATCGCCAGCAGCTTGAAGTCGCCGTAGCCCATGCCTTCCTTGCCGGTGATCAGTTTGAACAGCCAGTACACCGACCACAGGCTCAGGTAACCGAACACCGCGCCCCAGAGCGCATCACCCAGGTTGGTAAACAGCCCGAAGTAATTGACGATCAGCCCTAGCCAGAGCAGCGGCAGCACCAGGGCGTCCGGCAGCAACTGGTGATCGACATCGATCATGCTCATCGCCAGCAGCCCCCAGGCCAGCAGCAACATCGCCCCGGCTTGCCAGCCAAAGCCGTAGTGCCAGGCAATGAACGCCGAGAGCACACCGCAAGCCAGCTCGATCAGCGGATAACGCTTGCTGATCGGCGCCTTGCACGACGAGCACTTGCCACCCAGCGCCAGCCAACTCACCACCGGGATGTTCTCCCAAGGCTTGATCTCGTGGGCGCAATGCGGGCACTGCGAATTCGGCAGGATCAGGTTGTAGGTGCCCTGCGACTCCTCCTCCGGCAACTCCAGCGCCTCGCGGGCTTCACGCTGCCAGGAAAGCTGCATCATTTTCGGCAGACGATGAATCACCACATTGAGGAAGCTGCCGACCAGCAGGCCGAGGAGGGTGGCGCATAAAACAAAGGCCAGCGGGGTGCTGGCCAGGAAGTCGAGAACAGCCATGGTTTAGACGACGTTGCCCAGTTGGAAGATCGGCAGGTACATGGCGATGATCAGACCACCGACGAGAACACCCAGTACAGCCATGATCATCGGCTCCATCAGGGTGGTGAGGTTGTCGACGGCGTTGTCGACTTCTTCTTCGTAATATCCGGCGACTTTATCCAGCATGTTGTCCAGCGAACCGGACTCCTCGCCAATGGCAGCCATCTGCACGGCCATGCTGGGAAATACGCCAGTGGTGCGCATCGAGAAGTTCAACTGAGTGCCAGAGGAAACATCCTGCTTGATCTTGTTCACGGCATTACGGAATACCACGTTGCCGGTGGCGCCGGAGACGGAGTCAAGAGCTTCGACCAACGGAACACCTGCCGCAAAGGTAGTCGATAGGGTTCGCGCGTAACGAGCTACTGCTGATTTATAAATAATGTCGCCAACGACCGGTACTTTGAGGAGGGTGCGATCCACACCATCCCGGAATTTTTCCGATCGCCGATGAGTTTCTCGAAGAGCGAACGCGGCAGCGAAGAGGGCTATCAAGACTATCAGCCACCACTCCTGCAGCACCTCCGATATCGATATCACCATTTTTGTGAAAGCGGGGAGTTCAGCGCCGAAGTTAGCGAACACCGATTGGAACTGTGGGACCACCTTGATCAGCAGGATGGCCGATACCACGATCGCGACCACCACCACGGCAATCGGATAGGTCATGGCTTTCTTGATCTTGGCTTTAAGGGACTCGGTCTTTTCCTTGTAGGTCGCTACCCGGTCAAGCAGTGACTCCAAGGCGCCCGATTGCTCGCCGGCATCCACCAGGTTGCAGTAGAGGTCATCGAAGTACTGAGGCTTTTTGCGCAGCGAGTTAGCCAGGCTATTGCCTGCAGCAACTTCCTGTTTGACCTCGTCGACCAGCTTGCGCATATTCGGGTTGTCGAAGCCTTCGCCGATGATGTCGAAAGACTGCAGCAAAGGTACGCCAGACCCCATCATGGTTGCCATCTGACGGGTGAACAGGGCAATGTCCATTGGCTTGATCTTCTTGCCCTTGCTGAACAGCGAGATGCTCTTCTTGCGCACACGGGTCGGATTGATCCCCTGTTTACGCAATTGCGCCTTGATAAGGGCGGAGTTGGTGCCTGAGAGTTCCCCCTTGACCTTCCCGCCCTTGCGATCCGTACCCTCCCAGGTAAAGACGCCCATCTTTGCTGCTTTTTCCGCCATGGATTAATCCTTGGTGACGCGGTTGACTTCTTCGAGGCTGGTAACGCCTTGCATGGCCTTCAGCAGCCCCGAAGTACGCAGATCGTTGAAGCCTTCTTTTCGGGCCTGATCGGCGATCTGAATGGAGTTGCCTTCCTCCATGATAATCCGCTGCAGGGCTGGCGTGATTTTAACCACTTCATAAATACCCAAGCGTCCTTTGTATCCGCCCTTGCAATTGTCGCACCCGACGGGCGAATACAGCTTGAACGTGCCGATCTTGTCGGCCGGGAAGCCTTCGTGAAGCAGGGCCTCTTGTGGAACGTCATGCTCCTTCTTGCAATGGGGACACAGCTTGCGCGCCAGTCGCTGGGCGATGATGAGGTTGGTGGAGGTCGCCAGGTTGAACGAAGCAACGCCCATGTTCAGCAAGCGCGTCAGAGTTTCGGCGGCGCTGTTGGTGTGCAGGGTGGACATCACCATGTGGCCGGTCTGCGCTGCTTTGATGGCGATTTCGGCGGTTTCCAGGTCACGAATCTCGCCGACCATGATCACGTCGGGGTCCTGACGCAGGAAGGCGCGAAGGGCCTGGGCGAAGTCCATGCCCTGGCGGGGATTGACGTTAACCTGGTTGATGCCTTCCAGGTTGATCTCCACTGGGTCTTCTGCCGTGGAAATATTGATGTCCGGGGTGTTGAGAATGTTGATACCTGTGTAGAGCGAAACGGTCTTGCCGGAACCGGTTGGCCCAGTAACGAGAATCATGCCCTGCGGTTGCTTGAGCGCCTCCAGATAAAGCTGCTTCTGCGGCTCCTCGTACCCAAGTGCATCAATACCCATCTGCGCACTGGACGAGTCGAGAATCCGCATCACGATTTTCTCACCCCATAGTGTGGGCAGAGTGTTGACGCGGAAGTCGATGGACTTGGTCTTGGAGACTCGCATCTTGATACGGCCGTCCTGGGGTTTGCGGCGCTCGGAAATATCCAGGCCGGCCATGACCTTCAGGCGYGCAGAGATGCGGCTGGCCAACTGGATTGGCGGTTTGGCGACTTCATGCAGCATGCCGTCGGTGCGGAAGCGTACTCGGTAGATCTTTTCATAAGGCTCGAAGTGCAAGTCGGAGGAGCCGCCTTTGATGGCGTCCAGCAGCATCTTGTTAACGAACCGCACAACAGGGGCGTCATCTGCGGCATCACCGGCGGCATCATCCTTCGGTTCGGAGTTTCCGCTCTCGATGTCCAGGCCATCGAGGTCGACGTCCCCGAGGTCATCCAGGCCGCCGGTGACGCTCTCGAAGATCTTTTCGATCATATCGCCGAGCTTGTCGTCCTCGACCAGGATGGCCTCAGTGGTCAGCCCGGTACTGAACTGCACGTCGGTAATCGCCTGGTGATTGGTCGGGTCCGACAGCCCCACGAACAGCTTGTTACCGCGTCGCCAGAGCGGAATAACACGGTGCTGCCGAATAAGTTTCTCGCTGACGAGTTCCTTTGGGATTGCCTCGCGATCAATGCCTGAGAGGTCGCAGTAGGCGATACCGAACTGGTCTGCCGCCAGCTCGGTGAGCGGTCGGCTCTTCACCAGCTTGTTCTGCACAAGGTAGGTGACCAGCGACAGTTTGTTCCGCTGGGCCTGCAATTGGGCCTGCTGAGCGCTTTTCTCGTCCAGCAACTCGGAGCGCACCAGTTGGCGGGCGAGACCGGAGAGCACGACTTGATCGTTCATACAGAGATGGCCGAATGATGTATTGCATGCCTTATATCGTAGATGGTCGGCGGAGCCAAACCTGGTTGTTTCGGGTGTCGAAAATTGTCACTTGGTGCGAAAAATCGCACTTTAAGTTTCCTTCAGGCCCTACAGCTCCCACCGAAAGCGGTGTCAGAGAATTGGCATGGAACCTGCTTCGTGAGACGACAGGTCCTACGACCTCTTCTAAAAACCTGGAGAGAACTTATGAAAGCTCAAAAAGGCTTTACCCTGATCGAACTGATGATCGTGGTTGCGATCATCGGCATCCTGGCCGCCATCGCTCTGCCGGCTTATCAGGATTACACCCGTAAGGCCCGTGTTTCCGAAGTGGTACTGGCTGCCAGCTCGGCACGTACTTGCGTAACTGAAATTGTTCAGTCCGCTGGTGCCACCAACCTGAACTCTTGCGCCGATTCGTTCGTCGCCACTCAGTTCGTGACTTCCATGACCGTTGGTACTACTAGCGGTGTCATCAACGCTTACGGCAACGCCACCACTATCGGTGAGGCTGTTACCATCACCTTGACCCCGACTATTCCTTCGGGCGGTAACGCTATTACTGCATGGAAGTGTGCCGGTACTCCGGCTCGCCTGATGCCGGGTTCCTGCCGCTAATAGCCTCTAGCTTTTCGGCTGGTAGAGTGGCGCACCAGTGGTGCGCCATTTTTATTTGAGAAGAAAGATAATATGAGTCGTGGCGGAATATTTGTTACCGCTCTGATGTGCCTTACGGTCATCTGGGGCATGCTGATCGGCAAAGATCTTGGCTGGGATATCCTGAATCACCATTTTTACCTGCCTTATGCTTGGTTGAATGGTCAGGTATTTACTGACCTCTTTGCCGCCGGCCCACAGAGCTACCAGAATCCGCTTGGCTACCTGCCTTTTTATTTCATGGTTTCTTGGGATTGGCCTTCTTGGGTAATTGGCCTGATCTTCGGTGCAATCCATTCTATCAACGTCTATCTGATCTTCCGTTTTAGCCAGCGTTTGTGGGGCGGCAAGCCGAACTACTTTTTGTGGAGTGCTTTGGCTACGTCGCTGGCTTGGGTATCACCTATTTTCCTTGCCCTGATTGCGAGCTCTTCGGTCGACGTCATTTCGAGCATCTTCGTCATGTTGGCGTTATTGCTCGTGATCTTCCCGAGGAAGACTGAAGGGCGTGGTCTTGATCTATTTCTCGCAGGTTTCGCGATTGCTATCGCGGTGTCAATCAAGCTTAGTAACCTGATTTTCCTGATTGCTCTGTGCTCTGTTCTATTTGGCCAATTACTCGGTCGGCGTGCGCCGCTTTCATCGGTTCTGGCGTGTGTTGGTGGCGTAACGATCGGTCTACTTCTGGGGATGGGGTGGTATAGCTGGGAGCTTTACAAGCACTTTCAGAGCCCTATTTTTCCGTTATACAACAACATTTTTCAGTCGCCTTATGCGCCGGTTGAGAGTGTGGCGTCTGCCCGCTTCAGCGGTGGCATCAATATCTGGGAACGAGTGCTGCAGATCGCCGAGATGAAGCGATTCAGCTACTTTGAAGGTTTTGCTCCGGATGCCCGCTTCCTGCTTTTACTCATTGTCCTGGTCATTGCTTTGCCATGGGTACTGATTCGGCTGGCACGGCGAGATGCTGGTCGAATCACTCAGGCGGATTGGGACTCATTGATATTCTTCGTTGTAGGTTTTGTGGTCTGGCTGGCGATTTCCGGCAACGGCCGTTATGTCGTTGCATTGTGCCTGCTGGCCGGAGTGCTGCTAGCTCGGTGGTTGTTCATATTGTTCGGGAACAAGCTGGGGCGCGTACTTGCGTTGCTGCTGGTTTGTCTTCAGGGCGGCTACAGTTTCAGCGCTACCGAGTTTCGATTTACTTTCGAGCAATGGGATGCAAAGCCCTTCTATAAGATTCGCGCTGCCCCGGCCTTGGTTAATGAGCCATACCTTCACTTGTTGCTGGGCACGCAAACCAACGCCTCCCTATTCGCCAAGGCGGGTTTCAGGGGGGTGATGGCCAACCCTTTGGGGCAGTTTTCATTTGAAGAGGGTACCCCGCTGGGTGATCGTTACGACGCATTG
This sequence comes from Pseudomonas sp. CAN1, assembly GCF_030462585.1. Classification (GTDB taxonomy): domain Bacteria; phylum Pseudomonadota; class Gammaproteobacteria; order Pseudomonadales; family Pseudomonadaceae; genus Pseudomonas. Next base: position 361,052 of record NZ_JASMRU010000003.1, read on the forward strand.
CGGGATCAGTGGAAGGGGCGGGTGCGGGGTGTCTTCTCGAATTTCCTTGATCGCTCTCCGGCTGATATCGAGAAGGGGCGAGTGCAGGTCAATCGGATGATCTATCGCCTGGGTTATGAAGTGGACCTTAAGCAATGTCTGACATTTGATTACGACCGAGTCAAGCCAGCCCAGGGGTCTATATACGAGTTCGTTCAGCAGAATAATATGTACAAGAACGCCAAGACCCATCAGGCGCTCATCAGTTGCGCTCTGGTGGAAAGAACTCAGCCCGATGTCGAATTTGAAGCCTCTCGAAAAAGGGCTGACCAGGCATTTTCGATCATTGAGGCGGCTTGTCCCAAGTTGTATGGGCCGACAGGAGGTGTGTCCGAGTGGCACGATCAGGCATGGGCCCGCTATTACCCTAACACGGATACCACCGTACTGGTTTCGGAAGAGCTAGGTGTAACGGCTCAACTTTTACGCAACCCGCTGGATCGCCGAATCGGTACGTACCAGGAAGTGCTCGCCGGAAAGGGCGTTTACGATTGTTCTCGTGGTTCTATGCTGACGCCTGATTAGTTGGAGTGGATTTGGAACTGACTATTTTGATGCCTTGTTTGAATGAGGCAGAAACTGTTGAAACTTGCGTCGGTAAAGCCATGGCTTTCCTTCGCAGGTATCAGATAGATGGCGAAGTTTTGATTGCCGATAACGGGTCGGTGGATGGTTCCCAGGAACTCGCTCGCCGGTTGGGAGCGCGAGTTGTCGATATTCCCCTGAAGGGCTATGGGGCTGCGCTGATGGGAGGCATTCACTCTGCCAGGGGTAGCTTTGTGATTATGGGCGACGCCGACGACAGTTATGATTTCCAGCGCCTTGAAGGCATGCTAGAGAAATTGCGCGAAGGCTATGACTTGGTCATGGGTAACCGTTTCGCTGGCGGAATCGAGAAAGGGGCCATGCCCTTCCTGCATCGCTACCTCGGCAACCCAGTCCTGAGCTTCATTGGGCGACTGTTCTTCAAGGCGCCGGTGGGGGATTTTCACTGCGGCCTGCGCGGATTTTCCCGTGAGGCGATCCTGAGGCTGGATCTGAACTCCCCTGGTATGGAGTTCGCCAGCGAGATGGTGGTGAAGGCCTCGCTGCAGAAGCTTCGTATCTGCGAGGTGCCGATCACGCTCTCCCCGGATGGGCGCTCGCGCCCGCCACACCTGCGCACCTGGCGTGATGGCTGGCGACACCTGAAGTTTCTGCTGATCTTCAGCCCGCATTGGCTATTTTTCGTTCCCGGGCTCCTTTTGTTTGTGCTCAGCTCCCTGCTGATGGTGGTCATCGACTTCCATCCCATCGTAGTCAAGGACGTCGGCCTGGACGTCCATACGCTGGTTTACGCGGGTGCCGGTATTCTTCTGGGCTTGCAGATGGTGTTCTTCTCGGTCTTCAGTCGGCTGGTTGGGATGACCTCGGGGTGGTTACCTATCGATGCACGATGGATGGCTGCGCTTTCACAGCTCACGCTGGAGCGCGGTATCCTGCTATCCCTTGCGCTTTTCGCATTCGGCGGCTGGATGACCTGGGAAGCCGTGCTGATCTGGAGCGAGGGTGGATTCGGCGCGCTGGACCCGCGGGTGGTGATGCGCTGGGTCGTTCCCTCTGTAACTGCAATTGCACTGGGTGGCGAGATCTTCCTCGCGGCCTTTTTCCTTGAGACGCTGCGAATTCCTGCCCGGAAAACCATTGCATGAATCCATACAGATTGCGTATCGCCGATCACCTGTTACCAGTGGTCGGCGGGTTGGGCGAGTTGAACAGGGTTCTGGATTTCGGCAGCGGCGATGGCTGGTTTGCCAGTCGCTTCAATGCCTTGGACGGCGTGAAGAACCTGACTGCGCTGGACGTCAAGCGCCGCCCGAATGTTCATTTCGAGCCGCAGATCTATACGCCCGGTGAGGCTATTCCATTTGCGGATGGCAGCTTCGATCTGGTCTATTCCATCGATGTCCTGCATCACTGCGAGGACCCGTTCTATCAACTGGATGAGCTGTCCCGGGTTTCTGGCCGCTACCTGCTGATCAAGGACCACGCTTACCAGACATCAGTGGGGCGCTGGACGCTGGCTGTGCTCGATGAGTTAGGAAACCGCCGTTTCGGCATTCCCTCGCTCTATCAGTACCAGCATGGCAGCAGTTGGACCGATCACCTCAGTCGCAGGGGCTGGAGGCTCAAGACAAAAGTTATGCCCATGAAGTGCCACAGTGGACTCCTCGGGCTGGCTACCAACGGGCTGCAGTACTACGCACTCTATGAGCGGCAGGCTGCTACTTCTTCCTGAAGCTCCAGTCGCGGTGGATCGTGAAGTTGAGGATGGTCATGCATACCGCCAGGATGGCGCTAGCCGCGAGGTAGTGAATGCCCAGGCCCGAAACCAGTGCCGCCATCAGCGCCAGGTTGATGGCGAACAGGCCGATATTGGCGGACAGGTATCGAGAGAACTCGACGAGTGCTGGCGTTTGGGTAGTATTGAATGTCCAGTGACGATTTAGTGCCCAGCCCAGTGTATTGGCGATCAATATGGAAATGACCATCGAGACAAGATAGTGAAGCCCGAATAAATCGGTCGCTACATATAGCGTTGCCAGATTGACCAGGAAGCAAAGTCCGCCAATGGTAATAAATCGGTAGTAACGGCGATCCTTCAGTATATTGGCGATTGGAATCAATTTGATCGTCTGCGGAGAGTAGTATGGCGGGAAGACTGAATTCGCCGATCTGGCGTCATGATGCCTTCGTCCTCAGGCGATTGCAAACGACCGTCCAGGCGGTTGTCACGACCTTGAACGCTTGTGGGAAGTTGAACAAGAGCGCTCGGGTTGTGGACTTTGGTTGTGGCGATGCGCCTTATAAAAGTCTGTTCGACTCTTCTTGTCGTGAATACTTGCGTTGTGATCTTGAAGGAAATGATCTGGCAGATTTGCACTTCAAGGAAGGCGAGCAATTGCCGCTGGAGCACCACTCTGCGGATTGCGTAGTGTCGTTCCAGGTGCTCGAGCATGTCTGGGAAGTGCAGCAGTATCTGGCTGAATGCAAGCGTGTACTGCAGCCCGATGGACGTCTGCTCCTGTCGACTCACGGAGTCTGGCTGTATCACCCACATCCCGGTGACTACCGCCGTTGGACGGGCGATGGGCTTTGCAGGGAGTTGGAGTTGGCGGGGTTCGAGGTGCTCGAGGTCAGGCCTATCGTCGGTCCTCTCGCCTGGACCACGCAGTTCCGTAGCCTCGCTTACCATCACCTTTTCTCGCGAATGGGGTGGCTGGGCAAGGTGATGTCGGCAGCCGTCTGCACCCTGATGTATGGCCGGATGTGGGTGGAGGACAAAGTTACTCCTGCTTCCATCAGGGATAGCAATGCATCCGTTTACCTGTTGGTGGCCAAGCCCAGGGAGAAGTAGTTGTCACCGAACGAACAGACGTTAAGAGTGCTGCAGGTCAGCGCATTTTATCCTGCGCACGGCGGTGGTATCGAAGTCGTGGCGGGACGGCTGGCTGAGGGACTTGCCAGCGAAGGCGTTCAGCTCACCTGGATGGCGGGAGGCTCGTCTGAGGAGGTTCCTCAGGGTGGCAACGGTCTGCGAGTCGAGCCGGCATCTGCTGTCGATTTTTGTGAGCGCTTCCTGGGATTACCCTTGCCTTTGTGGGGGCTTGCAAGCCTGCGCAAGCTCTGGAAGGCCGTCAGGTCCGCCCAGTTGGTGCAGGTTCATGATTACCTATACTTCCCATCCCTGATAACGCTGTTGTTCGCATGGTGCTTGCGGCGCCCCGTAGTGGTGACCCAGCACATCGGCTGGATCGAATTCAACTCATCCGTCGCCCGCTTCATTTTGCGCATGCTCAATCGCAGCCTCGGGCGCTTCGTGCTTGCTCGTGTCGCTCGTGTCATCTTTGTGTCGCGCCCCGTTGCGGACTACTGGGCGGCCATCCTGCGACGTGACCAGCCGGGAGATGTCATCGCTAATGGCGTTGATCATCAGCGTTACGCTCCGGCTGCACCAGGTTTGCGGGATGGTGCATTGAAGCTTCTCTTCGTGGGGCGATTCGTCGAGAAGAAGGGTATCCATCTGCTCAGGTCATGCCTGGATATTCCGGGCGTTCATTGGACATTTGTAGGTTGGGGCCCGCTATCTCCCCGGCAATGGGATCTGGCGGAGCAGGTTACTGTCCTGGAGGGACTCCGAGCGGAGGAGGTTGTCCATTTTTACCAGCAGGCCGATCTGCTGGTTCTCCCAAGCAAGGGCGAAGGGTTTCCCCTGGTCATTCAGGAGTCACTGGCATGCGGTACGCCTGTGTTTGTCAGTGAGGAAGTCAGGTCGGCGTTTCCAAGCTTGGATGAGCGCTGTGTATTTGCAGCGGACGTCTCAGGGGCCGACGCCGCGATTCAGTTGCGCCAGGCGCTGAGCAAGGTGGCAAGTGAGCCGGATCTGTTGCGTAAAGCCCGCCCCCATGCTGAGCAGCTTTCGCGGCAGTGGTCCTGGGAGAGCTGTGTTGAGGCGTACCTGCGCATCTACCGTTCGATTTCTGGCTGCAATTGATTAGCGCATAGGTGGCTGATAAAGTGCCCCCGCCGCCGGTGTAGCTCAGTCGGTAGAGCAGCTCATTCGTAATGAGAAGGTCGGGGGTTCGATTCCTCTTACCGGCACCAGCTTCAGCAAAAAGCCCCGCTTAGAGCGGGGCTTTTTGTTGGCTGGAAGAAAGGCTCAGGCATAGCCACTGGGGTTGCGGCTTTGCCAGTTCCACGCGTCGCGGCACATGTCTTCGATGTCGCGGCTGGCGTTCCAGCGCAACTCTGAACCGGCCAGGGTCGGGTCGGCGTGGTAGGTGGCGATGTCGCCGTCACGGCGGGGCAGGAACTGGTAGGGCAGTTCGCGGCCGCAGGCCTTTTCGTAGGCGTGGATGATTTCCAGCACGCTGTAGCCGCGGCCGGTGCCGATGTTGAAGGTCTTCGCGCCGCTGGCGCCGTCGAGCCAGCGCAAGGCGCTGAGGTGGGCATCGGCGAGGTCGCTGACGTGCAGGTAATCGCGCACGCCAGTGCCGTCCGGTGTCGGGTAATCGTTGCCGAACACGCGGATGAAGGGTTGCTTGCCGGTGGCGACCTGGGAGACGTAGGGCATCAGGTTGTTGGGGATGCCGTTGGGGTGCTCGCCGATCTGCCCGCTGACGTGGGCGCCAACCGGGTTGAAGTAGCGCAGGATGGCCATGGTCCACTGCGGATCGGCGCGGGCGATGTCGCGCAGGGCGATTTCCGCCATCAGCTTGGATTGACCGTAGGGGCTGGCCGGGCCGGTGGGGGCGTCTTCGCGGATCGGGCTTTCGGCTGCAAGGCCGTAGACGGTGGCGGAGGAGCTATAGATGAAGCGCTTCACGCCATGACGTTGCATGACCTGGCACAGGGTGACGGTGCCGGCGAAGTTGGTCTGGTAGTAGGCCATGGGATCGGCGACGGATTCGGCGACGGACTTCAGGCCGGCGAGGTGGATGGTCGCGTCGATGTCGAACTCGCGGAACAGCCTGCCGAGGACCGCTTCGTCGCGGACATCACCTTCCACAAACGGTATGGCCTGGCCCGTGAGCTGTTCGATGCGCTGCAGCGGAATGGGCGAGCTGTTGCTCAGGTTGTCGAGGACGACGGGATGGAATCCCTGCTCGATCAGTTCCAGGCAAATGTGGGAGCCGATGTAGCCGCAGCCCCCGGTCAACAGAATCCTTTTCGTCATGATCGCGTTCCTGCTCCCTWGTTGATCGCCGATTCGTGAGCGTCTGAGTATGTCAGAGGCGCACGAATCGGCACTATCAGGGGCAGCGTGAAGGCTAGTAGGAAAACTTACAGGCTCAGTCGCATCGACAGATCGAGCGCCTTGATGTCCTTGGTCAGGGTGCCGATGGAGATGTAGTCCACACCGGTCTCGGCGATGGTTGTAGCCACCGAACGGCGCCCGGTAGTTGAAGGCACCGCCGTTGACGAAGCATTGGCCGGCGCGCATCTGCCGGGCGAGGCGCAGGCCATCCTCGCGGTCGCCCGCCCACACGGCGCTGGACAGGCCGAAT
>NZ_JASMRU010000030.1 GCF_030462585.1 Pseudomonas sp. CAN1
ACCAGCGCGCTGCTCACCGACTGGCAGTTCGAAACCGCGCAAGGCGCGCTGACGCTGCGCCCGCCCTCGCGCTTCGTGGTCAGCTCGAATAACGCCGCCATCCACGCCGCACGCCTGGGCGGCGGCTATACCCGCGTGCTCTCCTACCAGGCCGCCGACGCCGTGGCGCGGGGCGAGCTGGAGATCGTCCTCGACGCTTTCGCCACCGCGCCGCTGCCCATCCACCTGCTCTACCAGGACAGCGCGCGGCTGCCGGCCAAGGTGCGCAGCTTCGTCGCCCATTGCGCCGAACGCCTGCGCGTCGACCCGGCGCTGCAAGCCGGCAGCCCGTGAGCCGCTACCGCGAGATGCAGGTGTTCGATGCCGTGGTGCGCTGCGGCAGCCTCGCTGCGGGCGCGCGCCAGCTGGAACTGTCCACGGCCACGGTGATGCGCGTTGTCGCTGCGCTGGAGGCGCGCCTGCACTGCGAACTGCTGCTGCGCGGGCCGCGCGGCGTCGAGCTGAGCGCCAGTGGTGAAGCCTTCGCCACCAGCTGCCGGAACATCCTGCGCGCTGTCGCCGAAATGGAGGGCTCCGCCGGCGGCCTGCACGCGCACCCGGCCGGCCAGCTGCAGATCGCCCTGCCCCTGCTGCTGGCCGACCAGGTCTTCGCGCCCATCGCCCTGGATTACCTCGCCGCGTTCCCCGAAGTCAGCCTCACTAGCCGCACCCGCGAAGACCTGCCGCGCCTGCTGGAAGACGGCATCGACATTGCCCTGGTGATTGGCGCGCTACCCGATTCATCCGCCTTCGCCGTGCCGGTGGGCACGGTGCGGCCGATCATCTGCGCGGCGCCGGATTACCTCGCCCGGCACGGCACGCCGCAGTCGCCGGAGCAGTTGAAGATCCACAGCATCATCGCCACCGGCAGCCAGGGCGCGGTCAGCGAATGGCGCTTCCGCCAGCAGGACGCCGCCCGTTCGGTGCGCCTCACCCCGCGCCTGGCCTGCAGCACCGCCAATGCCGCGATCCGCGCAGCCGCCCAGGGCCTGGGGCTGATCCGCTGCCTGAGCCACGAAGTGCACCGCGAGCTGAAGGCCAGCCAGTTGCAGATCGTCCTCGACGACTACGCCGCCCCCGGCCTGCCGGTGCAACTGATCTACCGCGAAGGCCGCCGCGCCGCCGCCCGCGTTCGCACTTTCCTCGACTTCGCCGTGCCGCGGCTGCGCGCGCATCCGGCCTTGCGCGGTTAAGCCCAAGCCTCGACCGAGCAGCGCCGGCGTGGCCGGCGACTGTGGGGGTTCGCGAGCAAGCTCGCTCCTACAGGGTGGCTCCGGAGCTTCCTTGTAGGAGCGAGGGGGACGCCCAGTCCTTGCTCGCGAACCGCACAGCACCGTTGCTCTCCAGCACGTAAAACGCCCTCGCCCCCATCCGATTCTTCCACTTTCTGAAACGCTGGATTGCCCACCCTGGCGATTCTGCCCGCGGCCCATCGCGCGCAGCATTCATCCATCAGCACGAGCAACCCGCCACCCGGCGACTCGGCGCTGCCTTCAAACCCCTCACCGGAGTCACCGTCATGGCCCACGCCCTCAAGCTCTACCACTTCCCCCTGTCCGGCCACGCGCACCGCGCCGAGCTGATGCTCTCGCTGCTGCAGCTGCCCGCCGAACTGGTCTTCGTCGACCTGGCCAAGGGCGCGCACAAGCACCCGGACTTCCTCGCCCTGAACGCCTTCGGCCAGGTGCCGGTGCTGGATGACGATGGCGTGATCGTCAGCGACTCCAACGCCATCCTCGTCTACCTGGCGAAGAAATACGGCAACGGCCGCTGGCTGCCGGAAAACCCGCAAGGCGCCGCCCACGTGCAGCGCTGGCTGTCGGTAGCTGCCGGGCAGGTCGCCTACGGCCCGGCCGCCGCACGGCTGATCACCGTGTTCGGCGCCGCCTTCAACCCCGAGGAAGTCGCCACCCGCGCCCATACCCTGTTCCAGGTGATGGAGCGCGAGCTGGCCAAGTCGCCCTTCCTCGTCGGCACCGAAGCGACCATCGCCGACGTCGCCAACTACTCGTACATCGCCCACGCGCCGGAGGGCAACGTCTCCCTGCAGGACTACCCGAACCTGCGCGCCTGGCTGGCCCGCGTCGAGGCCCTGCCCGGTTTCGTGCCGATGCCGCGCACCGCCATCGGCCTGCAAGCCTGATGCAACCCGCGCTGCCGGGGCGACCCGGCAGCCACTTCGTCGCGAGGTGAGCACCATGTTCCAGTTGCCCAAACACCGTCATTCCCCCTGGCACGCTGGTGAGAAGGTCATCCAGGAGCGCGTCGGGGTCGCCGAGCGCATGGAAGTCCACGGCCAGAAAGTCATCCGCGACTACATGCCCGACCAGCACCGCGAGTTCTACCACCAGCTGCCCTTCATCATCGCCGGCGCCGTGGACGACCTGGGCCGGCCCTGGGCGACCCTGCTCGAAGGCGCCGAAGGCTTCGTCACCTCCCCCGACCCGAAGAGCCTGCTGCTCGACAGCCAGCCCGACAGCCAGGACCCGGCCGCCAGCGGCCTGCAAGCCGGCCAGTCGATCGGCCTGCTCGGCATCGAGCTGCACACCCGGCGGCGCAACCGCATGAACGGCATCCTCCAGCCGGTCGATGGCGCGCGGCTGTCGGTGGCCGTCGAGCATTCCTTCGGCAACTGCCCGCAGTACATCCAGAAACGCGAGTGGAACCGCGACGAGCAGCGCTATAGCCAGCGTGCTCCGCGCGAGGATTTCGCCGAACTGAACGACGAGCTGGCGACCATCATCGGCAACGCCGACACCTTCTTCGTCGCCAGCTACGTGCAGCACGAGGACGGCCAGCGCTCGGTGGACGTCTCCCACCGCGGCGGCCGTCCGGGTTTCGTCAAAGTATCCGGCAATCGCCTGACCATCCCCGATTACGCTGGCAACCTGCACTTCAACACCCTGGGCAACCTGCAGGTGAACCCGCAGGCCGGACTGCTGTTCGTCGACTTCGTCAGCGGCGATGTGCTGCAACTGCATGGCCGCAGCGAAATCCATTTCGACAGCCCGCTGCTGGCCGCCTTCGAAGGCGCCGAACGCCTGTGGACTCTGGACGTGGAGAGCGCCGTGCTGCGCCGCAGTGCTCTGGCGATCCGCTGGAGCTTCCAGGAGTACTCGCCCACCAGCCTGATGACGGGCACCTGGGCCGAGGCCGACGCAAAACTGCGCGAGCGTGAACAGCGCCAGCAGTGGCAGGACTGGCAAGTGCTGCGCGTGGAGCAGGAAAGCGAGGACATCCGCTCCTTCTACCTGCAACCGCCGACCGACGTTACCGTGAACTTCGCGCCGGGCCAGCACCTTCCCGTGCGCCTGAGCGTTGGCGACCAGGCGCTGATCCGCACCTACAGCCTTTCCAGCGCGCCGTCGGATGGCGAGTTGCGCATCAGCGTCAAGGCCCAGGGGCCGGCGTCCCAGCACCTGCACACACAGGTTGGTGTCGGCGACCGCCTGCAGGTCCGCGCGCCCATGGGCAGCTTCACCCTCAAGACCGATAACGAACGCCCGGTGGTACTGATCGGCGCCGGCGTGGGCATCACTCCCCTGCTGTCGATGCTGCGCGAGCTGGTAGCCGGGCCGGCGCGGCGCGTGCACCTGTTCCAATCCGCACGGACGCTGAGCCAGCTTCCGTTCCAGCGCGAGATCGCCGAGCTGCGCCAACGCGCCCCACAACTGCAAGTCCATCGCGCCCTCAGCCGCCCGGAACCCGAGGCGCTGGCCGGCCGCGACTTCGAGCAGGTCGGGCGTCTGGACATCGACGCGATCAAGGCCCGCCTGCCGCTGGACGACTACGACTTCTACGTCTGCGGCCCCGGCGAATTCACCCAGGCGATCTACGACGGCCTGCGCGGGCTGAACATTGCCGACGCGCGTATCCACGCCGAAACCTTCGGCCCCTCGACCCTCAAGCGCCAGGGCGACGGCCAGGCGCCGACGCTGGTACAACCGCCCGCCGCCACCGAACCGGTGCCGGTGTACTTCGCCGGCTCCGCCAAGGAAGCCCGCTGGAAGCCGGAAAGCGGCACCCTGCTGGAGCTGGCCGAAGCCCGCGGCCTGTCCCCCGACTTCAGCTGCCGCGGCGGCTCCTGCGGCACCTGCCGGACGAAGATCGTCAGCGGCCAGGTGCACTACCCCAACCCGCCGGCGGAGATGCCCGAAGCCGGCAGCGCACTGATCTGCTGCGCCATCCCGGCGCAGGACGACAGCGGCGTGCAACCGCTGGTGCTGGATATCTAGGGAGGCGAATGATCATGAACGCACTGACTGCATTCGAGAGTGGAAGCGAGCGCTTCCCGCACTGGAGCGAAGAGCTCCTCGACGCCCCCGAGCCAGGCTTCTGCGGCCCGACCGAAACGGAAGTCGGTTTCCTGCTGCCACAGCTGATCTCGACACCAGGCTGCCCATCGCGCTCACGCACCCTGGAGATCGGCACAGCAGTGACGCGCTGGCTCAAGTGGGCTTTCTAGGCGTTGTTCTCGGACATAGCCCGCTCCTAACTGGAAAATCCTGTGCCGACCCCAGCCCTCTCTCCCGCCCTGGCTGCGCGCCTCGCTCCGAAGGGAGTGGGAGCCGCCCGGTATGGCCGGCAGGCACGGAGTTCCGCTTGATGCCGTACAGTCCCCTCTCCCTTCAGGGAGAGGGTTAGGGAGAGGGAGCCCCCCCGGCAAGGATTTTCAGAAGAAGACCGTTGCTCCTACAGAGGACGCTCTGCGCGTCTGAACAACCTCCAGACCAACCGCCATTGACGGCACCTTCCCACCGGATAAACTGTATATCCATACAGCACATTCCGAGCCATCCAATGCCCCGCCAACCCATCGCCCCCCCCCGGCTATCCTGCCGGGCGCATGACTGTCGCCGCTCGCCGGCCGGGAGGCCGTGATGGGCAGCGTGGTTGCGCTCGATACCCTGTTCCACCAGCGCCAGGTCTGGAAGGGGCAGCCCCAGGGCCTGCCGCCCAGCCAGCAGCCCACCGGCCATGCCGTGCTGGACGCCGCCCTGCCCAGCGGTGGCTGGCCGGAAGCGGCGCTCAGCGAAATCCTCCTGGCCGCCGAAGGCACCGGTGAGCTGCAACTGGTCTGGCCGACCCTGGCGCGACTCAGCGCGGCAGGCGAACGCATCGTGCTGGTCGCGCCGCCCCATGTGCCCTACCCGGCCGCCTGGCAGGCCGCTGGCGTTGCGCTGGACCAGCTCGCCATCGTCCAGGCGACTGGCCGCGATGCGCTCTGGGCCGCCGAGCAGTGCCTGCGCTCGGGCAGTTGCGGCGCCGTGCTGTGCTGGCCGCAGCAGGCCGACGACCGTGCCCTGCGCCGCCTGCAGGTGGCCGCCGAAACCGGGCAGACCCTGGCCATCGCCTACCGCTCGCAACGTGAAGCACTCAACCCGTCGCCCGCCGCGTTGCGCCTGGCGCTGGATGCCAACCCGGCGCAGCTGCGCGTGCTCAAGTGCCGTGGCGGCCTGGCGCCGGCGCGGCCCATCCCATTGCCCTGGCACTGAGGCCGGTATGCTCTGGGCCTGCATTCTCCTGCCGCAACTGGCGATGGACGGCGTGCTGCGCGGCCGCGCCGAGCCGGATGCCGCCCTGGCGCTGCTCACCGGGCCGACCCAGCGCCGCGTGCTGCAGGCGGTGAACCCGGCTGCGCGGGCGCTGGGGCTCAAGCCCGGCCAGTCGCTCACCGCGGCCCAGGCCCTGAGCCGCGAATTCGCCAGCGCCGAGTACGACCTGCGCGAAGTGCAGCGCTGGCAGAACCTGCTGGCCGCCTGGGCCTACGGTTTCAGCTCGCAGGTCAGCCAGCACTACCCGCGCGCACTGCTGCTGGAGGTGCAGTCCAGCCTGCAACTGTTCGGCCCCTGGCCGCGCTTCGAGGCACGCCTGCGCGAGGAGTTGAACGGACTCGGCTTCCGCCACCGCATCACCGCCGCGCCCAACCCGGCCGCCGCGCGCATCCTCGCCAACGGCCACGACGGCCTGGCGATCCACGACAACGACCAGTTGCGCCAGTACCTGGGGAAGATGCCGCTGGAACGCCTGGGCCTGGAGCGCGACGCTGCCACTTCGCTGGGCCGCATGGGCCTGCGCAGCCTGCAGCAACTGCTCGCCCTGCCGCGCGAGAGCCTGGCCCGGCGCTTCCCGCCGCAGGTGCTGCGACAGGTCGACACCCTGCTCGGCCAGCGCCCGCTAGCCCTGGAGTTCTACCGGCCACCGGACCACTTCGAGTCGCGTATCGAGCTGAACTTCGACGTGGAATCCACCCAGGCGCTGCTGTTCCCGCTGCGCCGCCTGACCGCCGACCTCGCCGCCTTCCTCGCCGGTCGCGACAGCGGCGTGCAGCGTTTCGTCCTGCATCTGGAGCACCACGAAGGCAGCGACACGCAGATGCCGGTCGGCCTGCTCAGCGCCGAGCGCGAGGCGGCGATGCTCTTCGAGCTGACCCGTGGCCGCCTGGAACAACTGCAACTGCGCGCCCCGGTGCACAGCGTGCGGCTGCTGGCCGACGACCTGCCGGCCTTCGTGCCGCAGCACCGCGAGCTGTTCGACGACCGCCCGCAGCAATCGCTGCCCTGGGAGCAACTGCGCGAACGCCTGCGCGCGCGACTGGGTGACGACGCCGTACACAGCCTCGGTGGCCGCGCCGACCATCGTCCCGAGCGCGCCTGGCAAGGCAGCTCCACACCGTTGCAGGTCATCACCGAAGCCCCTCGCCCCGGCTGGCTGCTGGCCGAACCCCAGCCGCTGCGCGAGTTCGCCCCGGCCCTGCTGGCCGGGCCCGAGCGCATCGAATCCGGCTGGTGGGACGGCGAGGACATCCGCCGCGACTACTACCAGGTGCGCACCCGCAGCGGCCAACGCGCCTGGGTGTTCCGTCCGGTGGGCGACGACGGTCCGCTGCTGCTGCACGGCTGGTTCGCATGAGCGTGGAGAGCGAAGGCATCGGCTATGCCGAGCTGCACTGCCTGTCCAATTTCAGCTTCCAGCGCGGCGCCTCCAGCGCTGACGAGCTGTTCGCGCGGGCGAAGAAACACGGCTACCAGGCGCTGGCAATCACCGACGAATGCAGCCTGGCCGGCATCGTCCGCGCCTGGCAGGCGGCGAAGAAACACGAGATCGCGCTGATCACCGGCAGCGAACTGAGCATCGAGCAAGGCCCGAAGCTGGTGCTGCTGGCGGAGAACCTGGCCGGCTACGAGAACCTCTGCCGCCTGCTCACCCATGCCCGCCGCCGCGCCGAAAAAGGCAGCTATCGCCTGGTGCGCGCGGACTTCGACGGCAGGCTCGACCACCTGCTGGCGATCTGGCTGCCAAAGAACGACCGCGACGACGACGGCCTCTGGCTGCGTGAGCTGTTCCCCGAGCGCCTGTGGCTGGGCGTCGAACTGCACAAGGGCCCGGACGACACTGGCAAGCTACGGCGTCTGCAGGAACAGGCCGCGCGCCTGGAGATTCCCGCCGTGGCCTGCGGCGACGTGCACATGCACGCCCGCGGCCGCCGCGCCCTGCAGGACTGCATGACCGCCATCCGCCAGCACCTGCCGGTACACGAGGCCGGCCAGCACCTCTACCCCAACGGCGAGCGCCATCTGCGGCCGTGGGAGGCGCTGACGGCGATCTACCCGGCCGAGCTGCTGGCGGAGACGCTGAAGATCGCCGGGCGCTGCTCCTTCGACCTGGGCGAGGATTTGAAATACCAGTACCCGCGCGAGCTGGTGCCCGAGGGGCATACACCCACCACCTGGCTGCGTGAGAAAACCGAGGAAGGCATCAGGCGCCGCTGGCCGGATGGCGAGACAGAAAAAGCGCGCGCGCAGGTGGAATACGAGCTGGAGCTGATCGCCGAGCTGGGCTACGACAGCTACTTCCTCACCGTCCACGACATAGTCGCCTTCGCCCGCCGCCAGAGCATCCTCTGCCAGGGACGCGGCTCGGCGGCCAACTCGGTGGTCTGCTTCGCCCTCGGCATCACCGAGCTGGACCCGTCCAAGGCCAAGCTGCTGTTCGAGCGCTTCATCTCCCGCGAGCGCAACGAGCCGCCGGACATCGACGTCGACTTCGAGCATGACCGCCGCGAGGAAGTCATCCAGTACGTGTTCCAGCGCTACGGCCGCAGCCGCGCCGCGCTCACCGCCGTGGCCAGCACCTACCGCGGCGCCGGCGCGGTGCGCGACGTGGCCAAGGCGCTGGGCCTGCCGCCGGACCAGGTCGGCGCGCTGGCCGACTGCTGCGGCGCCTGGAGCCGCGAGGCGCCACCGCCCGAACGCCTGCTGGAGGCCGGCTTCGACCTGGAAAGCCCGATCCTGCGCCGCGTGCTGGCCCTGACCGGGCAACTGGTCGGATTCCCCCGGCACCTGTCACAGCACCCCGGCGGCTTCGTCATCTCCCAGCAGCCGCTGGAAACCCTGGTACCGGTGGAGAACGCGGCGATGCCCGAGCGCACCCTGATCCAGTGGGACAAGGACGACCTCGACGCCGTCGGCCTGCTCAAGGTCGACGTGCTCGCCCTCGGCATGCTCAGCGCCCTGCGCCGCTGCTTCAACCTGATCGCCGACTATCGCGGCAAGCAGTGGACCCTCGCCACGCTGCCGCAGGAGTGCGCCAAGACCTACGAAATGATCAGCCGCGCCGACACCGTGGGCGTGTTCCAGATCGAGTCCCGCGCGCAGATGGCCATGCTGCCGCGGCTCAAGCCCAGGACCTTCTACGACCTGGTAATCGAGGTCGCCATCGTCCGCCCCGGCCCGATCCAGGGCGACATGGTCCACCCGTATCTGCGGCGACGGAACAAGGAGGAGCCGGTCGACTATCCCTCCGAGGAACTCAAGCCGGTGTTCGAGCGCACCCTCGGCGTTCCGCTGTTCCAGGAACAGGTGATGCAGCTGGCAATCATCGCCGCCGAATATACGCCCGGCGAGGCCGACCACCTGCGCCGCTCCATGGCCGCCTGGAAACGCCACGGCGGACTGGAACCGCACCGCCAGCGGCTGTTCGAGCGCATGACCGCCAAGGGCTACCAGCAGGAATACATCGCGCGCATCTTCGAGCAGATCAAGGGCTTCGGCAGCTACGGCTTCCCCGAGTCCCACGCCGCCAGCTTCGCCCTGCTCACCTACGCCAGCTGCTGGCTGAAATGCCACGAGCCGGCGGCCTTCACCTGTGCGCTGATCAACAGCTGGCCCATGGGTTTCTACAGCCCCGACCAGTTGCTGCAGGATGCCCGCCGCCACGGCCTGGAGATTCGCCCGGTGGACGTGCGCCACAGCCACTGGGACTGCACCCTGGAACCCATTGCCGAGCGCCAACCGGCGATCCGCCTCGGCCTGCGCATGGTGCGCGGGCTGCGCGAGGAAGTCGCCAATGCCATCGCCCAGGCCCGCGAGCAGCGCCCCTTCACCGATGTCGCCGACCTCTGCCTGCGCGCCCATCTCGACGGCCGCGCCCGCGAACAGCTGGCCGACGCCGGCGCCCTGCGCGGCCTCGCCGGCCACCGGCACAAGGCACGCTGGGCGATTGCCGGGGTCGAGCCGCAACTGCCGCTGTTCGCCGGCCAGGCCACCGAGGAAGAGCCGGTCAGCCTGCCGCTGCCCAGCCGCGGCGAAGACCTGCTCACCGACTACGCGACCCTCGGCACCACCCTCGGCCCGCACCCCATGACCCTGTTGCGCGGCGCCCTCAAGGCGCGCCGCTGCCGCAGCTCGAAGGAACTCACCACGCTGGAAGCCGACCGCCCGGTGCGCGTTGCCGGCCTGGTGGTCGGTCGCCAGCGCCCCGGCACGGCCAGCGGCGTCACCTTCGTCACCCTGGAAGACGAGTTCGGCATGATCAACGTGATCGTCTGGCGCGACCTCGCCGAACAGCAGCGCCGCCCCTTCCTCAGCGCCCGCCTGATGCAGGTGGACGGCACCCTGGAAGCCAAGGACGGCGTGCGCCATGTGATCGCCGGGCGGCTGACCGACCTCAGCGGGTTGCTGGAGGGGCTGGATGTGCGCAGCCGGGATTTCCACTAGTCCCCGGCTCCCGGCGGTATCATGCGCCCCCCTCATGCAAACCCTGGATGGACCCATGAAATCGAACGGACGCTCGCTGCTCCCTCTGCTATTTGCCGCACTCACCGGCACGGCACTCTCCTTCACAGCACTCTCCTTCACAGCACTGGCCGCCGATACCACGCTGCCCGCCGGGGAATATCTGGCCAAGGGTGGCTGGGGCACCCTGATCATCCAGAAGGCCGCCAATGGCCAACAGGGTTTCAGCCTCGAATCCCTCGGCGCCAACGGCCATTCCTGCTCGCTGGACGGCAGCATCCGCAACGGCGAGGCCAACCTGCATGAGGACTGGCAGGAAGGCGTGTGCAACGTGAAGTTCAAGTGGCAGGACAACGGCATCGAAGTCAGCAACGAGCAGAACGAGAACTGCCGGGGCTACTGCGGCGCCCGCGCGAGCTTCGACGGCAGCTACCTGAAGCCGGCAGCCGGTTGCAGCACCGAAGCCCTGCGCCAGACCCGCAATCGCTTCAAGAAGCTCTACGACAGCAAGGACTACGCCGGCGCCGAACGCCTGCTCGCCCCAGTGCTGAGCGACTGCAAGACCACTCTCCACTGGCTGGACGAACTGGCCACCCGCAATGACCTGGCCCTGACCCAGGCCAAGCTCGGCCAGGGCAAGGCCTGCCGCAGCACGCTGGAATCGATGATCGAGGACGCCAAGCGCTACAGCGGCCCCCAGGACGACAACACCGCCATCTGCGACAGCGGCGATCGCTACCTGCCCCCAGCGGACTGCGACGGCTACCTGCGCCAGGTCCGCGCCGCCAAGACCAACCTGGGTTGGTGCGAGCGCGCCGGAGGGTGATCCGCAACGTAGGGCGCATAACCCGACACGGGTTATCCGCCGTTGCGGCGGATAACGCTTGAGGCGTAATGCGCCCTCCTGCCCACCGTGAAGTTCGACGTGTTGTGCGGTTCGCGAGCAAGCTCGCTCCTACAGGCTCAGGTTTGCGCCGTGTGCTCTTTGTAGGAGCGAGCTTGCTCGCGAACCCGCCTGGCGCCGAACACTAGCGTAGGGCGCATAACCCGGAACGGGTTATCCGCCATTGCGGCGGATGACGCCTGAGGCGTTATTCGCCCTACAGGTGCAGCAGGACTACTGCTTCGTAGGATGGCGTGGAGCGCAGCGATACCCATCAAATCCCTGCAGAACACTGCGCTCCACCCATCCTACCCAGAGCGCTCAGCCTCCCAGCAGGTATATGACCAGTTCCCCCACCGACAACGAAAACAGATAGGGCCCGGTGAACCCCACCCAGATGAGCAAGGCCAACGGCGCATAGAGCAGCACCAACACCACGCGAGCCCGGCGGCTGCGCAGCATCAGCCAGAAGATCTGCCCCAGCGCAAACAACGCGCCGCACACCAGCGCCGGATCGAAGATGGCGTGGAAGCGGCCATAGTCGCTCAGCGCCCAGATATCGCTGCCCATGACCAGGAACATCGCGAGCGCCATGCCGGCCGCCCCCAGTGCCAGGGCCAGCAAAGCCCCCAGAAAAACCCAGCACGCCAGCCGGACCAGCCCGGGCTCACCAGATACGGATTGTTCGCCTTCCATCAGCCTTGTCGCTCATTTGCATGACCGCCCGACACTACACAACCCCGGCCGATTTGCGAAATAGCGCGCCGACGCCTTACGCTGCCGCCATTCTTCATTCCGGCCCCGAGCATGATCACCCTCCGCCACATCGAAGTCTTCCGCGCGGTCATGACCACCGGCAGCGTCACCCGCGCCGCGGTGTTCCTGCACACCAGCCAGCCTACCGTCAGCCGCGAGCTGGCCAGGCTGGAGCAACTGGTCGGCTTCGAGCTGTTCCTGCGCGAGCGCGGGCGGCTGGCGCCAACGGCGCGGGCGCTGATGCTGTTCGAGGAAGTGGAGCGCTCCTTCACCGGGCTGGAGCGCATCGTCGCCTTCGCCGACAGCCTGGGGCAGTTCGCCGAGGGCAAGTTCTCCATCGGTTGCCTGCCGGCGCTGACCCAGGCGCTGCTGCCGGAAGCCTGCAAGCGCTTCAGCCGGGAAAACCCGGCCATCAGCCTGGAAGTGGCGGCGCTCGAATCACCTCATCTGGAAGAGGCGCTCAGCGCCCAGCACCACGACATCGGCCTGATCGAGAACGACGACGCCCCGCGCGGCACCGAGCTGCAGCCGCTACTGGCGGTGGACGAGGTGTGCATCCTTCCGGACGGCCACCCGCTGCTGGCCCGCGAGCGCCTGGAAGCCGCGGACTTCGCCGGCCTGCCCTTCGTCAGCCTGGCCACCAGCGACCGCTACCGCCACCTGATCGACGCCGTGTTCCTCGGCGCTGGCGTGCAGCGGCAGATGCAGGTGGAAACCCACAGCGCCGTCTCGGTGTGCAGCATGGTCCGCGCCGGCCTGGGCCTGGCCGTGGTCAACCCGATCACCGCGCTGATGTTCCAGGGCCAGGGCATTCAGCTGCGCCCGCTGGCCTTCTCACTGCCCTTCCAGGTCAGCGTGGCGAAACCGCTGTACCGCCCCGCCACACCGCTGCGCGAACGCTTCGTCGCGGCCCTGCAGGCCGAGGCTGGCGTGCTGGTGCAGCGCCTGCGCGAAGCCGGCGTCGGCTGCACCCTATATCAAAATTGAATTGATCCGATAACAAGCGGCATTATTCAGTCATGCAAAGGGCCGGTAGACTAGCGCCATCTACTTTCGGAGCCCATTCATGACTTCCCTCGCCCTGCCCCGCGCCGAACAGCTCGCCCTGCAATTCGGCACCCCGCTGTGGATCTACGACGCCGCCACCATCCGCAGCCAGATCGAGCGCCTGAAGAGCTTCGACATCATCCGCTTCGCCCAGAAGGCCTGCTCCAACCTGCACATCCTGCGCCTGATGCGCGAACAGGGCGTGAAGGTCGATGCCGTATCCCAGGGCGAACTGCTGCGCGCCCTGGCCGCCGGCTACTCGTGCCGCGAGGATGAGTCCGAGATCGTCTTCACCGCCGACCTGCTGGACCGCGCCACCCTGGAAACCGTGGTCGAGCACGGCATTCCGGTGAACGCCGGCTCCATCGACATGCTTCGCCAGCTGGGCGACGTCGCCCCCGGCCACCCGGTGTGGCTGCGCATCAACCCCGGTTTCGGCCACGGCCACAGCAACAAGACCAACACCGGCGGCGAGCACTCCAAGCACGGCATCTGGCACAGCGACCTGCGCGCCGCCCTGGACGTGATCCGCGAGCGCGGCCTGCGCCTGGTCGGCCTGCACATGCACATCGGTTCGGGCGTCGACTACGGCCACCTGGCCCAGGTCGGCGAAGCCATGCTCGGCCTGGTGCAGCAGGTGAAGGATGCCGGCCACGACCTGTCCGGCATCTCCGCCGGCGGCGGCCTGTCCATTCCCTACCGCGCCGGCGACCCGGAAGTGGACACCGCGCACTACTTCCAGCTGTGGGACAAGGCGCGCCAGGCCGCCGAAGCCGTGGTCGGCCACAAGCTGCACCTGGAGATCGAACCGGGCCGCTACCTGGTCGCCCAGTCCGGCTGCCTGCTCAGCGAAGTCMGCGCCACCAAGGACGCCGGCCGCAACCACTTCGTGCTGGTGGACGCCGGCTTCAACGAACTGATGCGTCCGTCCATGTACGGCAGCTACCACGCCATCAGCGTGCTGGCCGGCGACGTCGCCAGCCGCGAGGTGATCGATACCGTGGTGGCCGGCCCGCTGTGCGAGTCCGGTGACGTGTTCACCCAGGGCGACGGCGGCGTGGTCATCCCCCGCGCCCTGCCGCGCACTCAGGTCGGCGACCTGCTGCTGATCCACGACACCGGCGCCTATGGCGCGTCCATGTCGTCGAACTACAACAGCCGCCCGCTGATCGCCGAAGTCCTGCTTGAAGGCACCGAGGCGAAGCTGATCCGCCGTCGTCAGCGTGTCGAGGAACTGCTGGCGCTGGAAGAAGACCTGGGCTGATTGCCGGGTTCACCTCGTTGCGACGCGACGCCGGGCTTACCGGCGTTTCGTAGGCATAGCTTCGTGGCGGATAACGCTGGCGCGTTATGCGCCCTACGGTCTGCGCCGTGCGGTTCGCGAGCAAGCTCGCTCCTACAAACAGCATTCAGGGGCGGGTGTATTGCCGGAGCTCGGAGTACGTCGCGGGGGATTTCGCGGACAAGGTCCGCTCCTACGACAAGACGTCCCGCAGCGCGTTGGCTTTGGCTTTGGCTCTCAAAGACTTCCAGAAAAACACCCGAGCACTCCGAATGGCCCCGTTCAGGAGGCCTCGTTGAAGCGGAGTTTCAGGGGTTGAGCGGCATGGATGCCGCGAGAGCCGCGATGGGCCAGGGATGGCCCTTCGCGGCGTGCCCCTGAAACTTCGTTTCAACGAGGGTATTTTTCGCCTAAGCGAAAAACCGGATGTCCGGGGCAAGACCTTTGCCTACTTTGGGGCGTTTGCCAAAGTAGGTCGCCCGAGGGGGCGAAACAGGAAGTTCGTGCGCATGCCGAAGCGGCGCATACACACCCAATCCGAAGCAAGAGCATCGCGGACAAGGTCCGCTCCTACAGGGTGCTCCTACCCGGCCAGACGGCAGGCACGCAGGCACGCAGGCAGCATGGGTATCGCAAGCTCCACCCATCCTACGTCGAGGAAATCCTGTGGCCACCGCAGAGGGCGGTTCGCGAGCAAGCTCGCTTCTACCAGCAGCCGGCCAGCCCTCGATGAAACGCAACGGCGTACAACCGCCAGCGGTTGTACGCCCTACCAGGGCAACCCAGCATTAGGCGTATGACGCACACCGTCATACGCCCAGACGATCAGCCTTCCGCCAGTACCACCTGCTCCGGCTCGCGCTTCATCAGCACGCGGCCGTTACGGATCGAGTACAGCGCCTTGGTCTGCTGGCGCACCGCCTCGTAGTCACTCTCCACCCCCAGCACCAGGAAGTTGGCCGGACGGCCGGCGGCGATGCCGTAGCGCGCGCCGAGGTTCAGCGCGCGGGCGCTGTTGTCGGTGACCAGGTCCAGGGCACGTTGCAGGTCGTCAAAGCCCATCATGTGGCAGATGTGCAGGCCGGCATCCAGCACGCGCAGGATGTTGCCGTTGCCCAGCGGGTACCACGGGTCCTTGATCGAGTCCTGGCCGAAGCAGACGTTCATGCCGGCGCGGTCGATCTCGGCCACGCGGGTCACGCCGCGGCGTTTCGGGAAGGTGTCGAAGCGACCCTGCAGGTGGATGCTCTCGGTCGGGCAGGAGACGAAGTTGATGCCCGAGCGCTTGAGCAGGCGGAACAGCTTGGAGCAGTAGGCGTTGTCGTAGGAGCCCATGGCCGTGGTGTGGCTGGCGGTGACGCGACCGCCCATGCCGCGCACGCGGGCTTCTTCGGCGAGCACTTCGAGGAAGCGCGAGTTCGGGTCGTCGGTCTCGTCGCAGTGCACGTCGACGAGGCAGCCGGTGCGTTCGGCCAGGTCCATCAGGAACTTGATCGAGCTGACGCCCTGCTCGCGGGTGTTCTCGAAGTGCGGGATGCCGCCGACCACGTCCGCGCCCAGGCGGATCGCTTCTTCCATCAGCTCGCGGCCGCCCTCGTAGGACTCGATGCCCTCCTGCGGGAAGGCAACGATCTGCAGGTCCACCAGGTGCCGCGCTTCTTCACGCACCTCCACCATGGCCTTGAGTGCGGCGAGGGTCGGGTCGGTCACGTCGACGTGGGTGCGCACGTGCTGGATGCCGTGGGCGGCCAGCATGCGGATGGTGGTGTGGGCGCGGGACTTGGTGTCCTCGTGCGTAATGGTTTCCTTGCGCTGGGCCCAGCGCTCGATGCCCTCGAACAGGGTGCCGCTCATGTTCCATTCCGGCTCGCCGGCGGTCAGGGTGGCGTCGAGGTGGATGTGCGGCTCCACCAGCGGTGCGATGGCCAGGTTGCCACGGGCGTCGATGTCGTCGCCGCTGGCGGCCACGGTGCCGGATTGCTGCACGACCTCGGCGATGACGTCGCCTTCGCAGCGGATGGTGAACAGGCCGGTCTGCTTGCGCAGCGAGGCGTTGATGATTTTCATGGGCTCGGAGGTCCTCTTCAGGCTATTCGTGGCGCGGCGCATTGGACATGCGCCAGATGAGCAGCGCCACGGAGGTATTCAGGCGGAATTGCGCGTCGTCCAGGGACTGGCCGCTGAGTGCTTCGATGCGCGCGATCCGCTGGTTCAGGGTGTTGCGGTGGATGCCCAGGCGCTGTGCCGCCCTGAGCGCATTGCCGCCCTCCTGGACGAGCGCGTCGAGCGTCTCGATCAGCAGTTGCGGCTGTTTGCGGCCCGCATCGTTGAGCGGGCCGAGGGTGTCCTTCATGAACTGCTCGACCACCACGCGATCGGGGATCGCCCGCAGCAGGCGCAGCACGCCCAGCTCACGGTAGTCGCAGCAGCCGGCGGGCGCCTGCATGCCTTCAGCGACGTCGAGCGCCTGGCGGGCTTCGAGCAGCGCGCGGGGGAATTCGGCGCAGGACTCGGCGCGGGCGGACAGTCCGAGATAGGCACGCAGCGGCGCCAGCTCCTGCTGCAACTCGGCAGCCAGGGCATGCAGCTCGGCGCGCTCGGCATCTGCCAACAGCAGGACGAACAGGTCGCCCTGGCTCACCACCGGCAGGCGCTCGGGGCGTTCCTGCTGCCAGTTCTCCAGATGGTCGAGCAGGCGCTGGCGGGTCAGTTGCAGCGCGCGCTCGGCTTCTTCCGGCTCCTGCTGCTGGAATAGCGTGTCGACGCCCGACAACCGCAGCGCCACCAGGCGCCGTGGCGTCTCCAGTGGCAGCTCCAGATGCTGGGCACGACGACGGACGATCTCCAGGCTCGGGTAATCGCCGCTGAGCAGTTGGCCAAGGATGTCGCGGCGCGAGGTCTTCACCTGGGTCATCTGCACCAGCGCGGTGCCGATCAGGTGGGTGACGATGACCATCTTCAGCGCGTAGGGCTGCTCAATCAGCGGCAGCCCTTCGGCTTCGGCCAGCAGCACCACGGATCGCGGGATACGCTGGATGAATTCGTCGCCAGTGAGGATGACGATGCCGGCGATGCCGCTGGCGACGCCTTCGCGCACCAGCTGCAGCAGGTTGGCTTCGTCACGGGTGTGGTTGATGCCGGTGACGAACACCAGTTCGCCGCCCATCACCCAGTCGGCGATGCCGACGTTCTCCGCCACGTAGGACCAGCGCACGCTGCGATGCACGTTGCGCGCGCCGGCCCGCAGCGCGAGGCTTTCCAGCCCCGGCAGGCGGAGGATTTCCTCGACGCTCAGGCTCAAGCGCGCGGCTCGGCCACCGGCGCGCGGGCACGGGTGACTTCGGTGAGGACGATGTAGCAGATGGCCGAAGCGGCGATGCCCACCAGCGGCGCGATCCACGGCGAGGCGTAGGCTAGACCTGCACCGACAGCGTAGGACACCAGACCGGTGACGTTGAACGCCGGGATGTGGTTGCCCACCAGCGCCGGGTACTCACCGCGGTTGCGGTACCAGTAGTCGGCCATGATCACGCCACCCAGCGGCGGGATGATCGAGCCCAGCAGCACCAGGAACGGGATCAGCCATTCGTACATGCCGCCGATGGCGAGGATGATGCCGATGCCGGCGGCCAGCAGGGTCATGGTCCGGCGACGCTCGCTGCGCACCAGGTGGCAGGCGGCGGCAGAGACGTTGTAGATGGTCGGGCCCTGGATGGTCCACAGGTTCAGGCAGAGCATGATCACCGCGGCGAAGGACAGGCCCTGCAGCACCATGACTTCGACGATGTCGGCGTTCTGGTAGACGATGGCGCACCAGGCGCCGGCGACGATCATCAGGCCGTTGCCGATGAGGAAGGCGACCACGCTGGCGATCACCGCGATGCGCCCGCTGCGGGCCATGCGGGTCCAGTTGGAGGCCTGGGTCGCGCCGCTGGCGAAGGTGCCGAAGACCATGGTCACGGCGGCGGAGAAGGTCAGGGTCTGGCTCGGTTCCTTCGCCAGCAGGCCGCTCCAGCCGCCAGCCTTGTCGGTGGCGATGACCATGGACGCCACCAGCAGGATGAACATCAGCGGCACCGACACGCGGGACATGATGTCCAGGCCCTTGAAGCCGATGATGGCGGTGATCGAGAACAGCAGGCCGAAGACCACCATCAGCGGGATGTTCAGCCACTCCGGCAGGGACAGCATCTTCACCAGCACGATGGCCACGGTGGCGGTGCCCCAGGCGTACCAGCCCAGTTCGGCGAAGCCGAGGAGGAAGTCGGACAGCTTGCTGCCGCGCTCGCCGAAGCAGAAGCGGCCCATCAGCACGGTGTTCAGGCCGCTGCGCGAGGCGATCAGGCCCAGGGAGGCGGCGTAGATGGCGAGCAGCACGTTGCCGATGAAGGCGACCCAGAGCATGTCGACGAAGTCGAAGGCCATGCCGATCTTGCCGCCGGCGAACATGGTGCCGGTGAAGAAGGTGAAGCTGAACAGGACCATGGCGATGGGCAGCAGGCCTTTGCGCCCTTCCCTGGGCGTCGCGCTCAGGGGGAACTCACTGGGGGAACTCATCGAGGTTTTTTTCATCGGGGGGCATTCCGCGAGGATTGGTTGAGGACTCCCGGCCAACGCAAATAGCGGGCCGGAAAAGCCAATCAGGAACGACGCGGAAATTTTGAGCATGTCGAACATTGTGAACTGTTCACAATGCACACTTCCGGTGGGTGTAACGGCGTTTCAAGATAGCTCAAATGTGCATTGTGCGGATTTTCAGGGCACGATGCAGCTTTTTCGCACCAAAAAAGACGAAACGCCTGACATCGATCACTGCCGTTCGGCAGAATTCCCGCCACGTGCGCCGCTTGCGGGCTGCACTTTCTCCCTGCGACACCCTGTCACCCCCAGACAAGGAAATGGCACGGACAACAAGTCCGCTGCAAACCGACGCAGGCAGACTCTCCTCAATGTTCCGTCCGCTGTCCGCCCCTGGCAGACGGCCCGATAACAACCGATAGCCCGCCAACAAGAAAAAGGGAGTACCCGCCAATGAGCGTCGCCAGGTTCCTCGCTCCATCGGTCCTCGCGCTGAGCACGTGCCTCGCGATGGGCGCAGCCCACGCCGAGCTGCCGACCGAGAGCATCGGTGAGAACGTCTTGCCGTTCCCGCCCTCTCCGCACCGCGCCTACATCGTCGATGTGGAGTTCGAGAACTTCATCGCCGGCCGCGTCACCGTGGTCGACCCCGAGCAGAAGAAGATGCTCGGCATGGTCAGCACCGGCTTCGTCGCTCCGTCCACCCTGAGCCACGACGCCAAGACCCTGTTCTCCGCCGATACCTTCTACTCCCGCGGCACCCGTGGCGTGCGCACCGACGTGCTGACCGCCTGGGACACCTCGAACCTGCGTCCGAAGTGGGAAGTGGAAATCCCGGCCAAGCGCGCCTCGATCCTGACCCAGAAGTACGCCCTGGGCACCAGCTCCGACGACCGCTTCGTCTACATCTACAACTTCACCCCGTCCACCTCGGTCACCGTGGTCGACACCCAGGAGAAGAAGGTCGCCAGCGAAATCGCCATCAGCGGCTGCGTGCTCAACTACCCGGTGGGCAAGCGCGCCTTCGCCTCGCTGTGCGGTGACGGCCAGCTGCAGATCACCAAGATTGGTGATGACGGCAAGGAAGTCGGCCGCAGCCAGACTCCCTTCTTCGACCCGAACAAGGAGAAGCTCAACGAACGCGGCCTGGCCGTGGGCGAGACCTACTTCTTCGTGACCACTGACGGCATGGTCAAGCCGGTAGACGTCTCCGGCGACAAGCCGAAGATGCTGCCGAGCTGGTCGCTGACCACCGACGAAGAGCGCAAGAAAGGCTGGGGCACCGGCGGCTGGCAGCTGATGGCCGTAGCGCCCAAGCTGAACCGCATGTACGTGCTGATGCATGAAGAGCACAGCGCCGGCAAATGGGAAGACCCGAGCCCGTTCATCTGGGTCTACGACCTGAAGACGCAGAAGAAGATCGGCACCCTGGAAGCGCCCAAGCCGGTGTGGAGCCTGCACGCCACCACCGACGACAAGCCGCTGCTGCTGGGCACCGACGTCGAAGGCGGCCTGCAGATCTTCGACCTGAAGACCGGCAAGTACAACGGCGCCATGGACAAGATCGCCAAGACGCCGATCCTGGTCCTGAGCCACTAAAACCACTCCGAGAGGTACGGATATGTTTTCCGATCCGATCCTGATCATCGCCAGTGCGGTGGCCGTTGCGGTGCTGCTCGCCAGCGCCGCCAGCCACAAGCTGCGCGCGCCGATGCGCTTCGCCCGCCAGGTCGAAGACTACGGCCTGCTGCCGGCCTCGCTGGTCGGCCCGGTGGCCCGCGTGCTGCCGGTGGTCGAAGGCGTCGTCGCCTTCGCCCTGCTGGTGCCGGCGAGCCGCCACGTCGCGGCCCTGGCCGCCACGGCGCTGATCCTGTTCTATGCCGGCGCCATCGGCATCAACCTCTGGCGCGGGCGCCGCGACATCGACTGCGGCTGCTCCGGCCCCGGCCAGATGCAACCGCTGCGCCCGGTGCTGCTGCTGCGCAACGCGATCATCGCCGCGCTCGCCCTGATCGCTTCCTGCGCTCCGCAGGCCCGCGAGATGGGCGTGTTCGACGCCTTCGTGATCCTCGCCGCCAGCGCTGTCGCCCTGCTCCTGTATGCCGCGGCCGATGGCCTGCTGGCCAATCATCCTCGCCTGCTCAAACTCATCGGAAGGTGAACAAATGGAAGGTCTGATCGTTTCCAACATTCTTCTCTGGGTGCTGCTCATCGCCCTCGCCTTCACCGTCATGGCGCTGGTGCGCCAGATCGGCGTCCTCCACGGCCGCATCGCGCCGGCCGGCGCGCTGATGGTCGACAAGGGCGTGGCGGTCAACGAGCCCGCCCCCAAAGTCACCGCCGCCGACCGTCACGGTCGTCCGGTCAACTTCGGCTATGAAGGCGAGCGCGGCCAGCTGCTGTTCTTCCTCTCGCCGACCTGCCCGATCTGCAAATCGCTGCTGCCGGCGATCAAGTCCATCGCCAAGGACAAGGCCGGCGAGCTGGAAGTGATCTACGTCAGCGACGGCGACATGGCCGCCCAGCAGGCGCTGATCGCCGAGCACGGCCTGGAGAAATCCGCCTACGTGGTCGGCCCGGAAGTCGGCATGACCTACCAGATCGGCAAGCTGCCCTACGCCGCGTTGATCGACAGCAAGGGCATCCTGCGCGCCAAGGGCCTGGTGAACTCCCGTGAGCACCTGGACAGCCTGTTCGAGGTCGAGCACCTGGGCAGCGCCACCCTGCAGCAGTACATGAATGGCACCGGCCACGTGCACACCCACGACGCCAGCCACGGCCACAGCCACTGATCACGGAGAGAACAAGAATGAAATTCCTCGACAACCTGTTCGAGCGCTCCTCCCGCCAGGTGGCCAACGTCACCTCGCGGCGCAAGCTGCTGGGCCGCTTCGGCTCGCTGCTGGTGGCCGGCGCCGCCCTGCCGATCATCCTGCCGATCGACCGCACCTCCAAGGCCCTGGCCGCCGAGGCGCCCAAAGCCGGCGATCCGGGTGACCCGAACAGCTGCGACTACTGGCGCTACTGCTCCATCGACGGCTTCCTCTGCACCTGCTGCGGCGGCACCACCACCTCCTGCCCGCCCGGCACCGATGCCTCGCAAGTGACCTGGATCGGTACCTGCCGCAACCCGGCGGACGGCAAGGACTACATCATTTCCTACAACGACTGCTGCGGTAAGCACAGCTGCTCCCAGTGCGCCTGTACCCGCAACGAGAGCGAGGAACCGCTGTACCGTCCGTTCAACAACAACGACGTCAACTGGTGCCTGGGCGCGGAATCGCGCATCTACAACTGCACCGTCACCATCATCCGCGGCGTCGCGGTCTGAAGTCGGGAGAAAAGCCCATGCGCAGTCTCGTTGTCGGCGCCCTGCTCTGCAGTCTGGTCGCCCCCATCGCTCAGGCCCGTGCGATCCCCGATCCGCACCAGCGCCCGGCGCCCGGCAACGAGGAGGTGCAGAAGCCGATCTCCCAGCAGAGCTACACCCCGGCCACCAACTACCAGCTGCAATGCGCCGGCTGCCACCTCACCGAAGGCAGCGGCAGCAAGGCCAACGACACGCCGCGCCTGCACGGCTTCGTCGGCAACTTCCTGAAGGTGGACGGTGGCCGGCAATTCCTCGTGCGCGTACCGGGCATGTCCCAGTCCGCGCTAAACGACGCGCAACTGGCCGACCTGCTCAACTGGCTGCTGCGCAAGGAGGGCATGGCTGGCGCCAGCATGCCCGCCGAGTTCAAGCCCTACACCGCCGAGGAAGTCAAAGCCACGCGCTACCAGGCCCTGATGAACCTGCCCGGCACCCGTGCCGGGTTGATCCAGGAAATGCGCAAGCAGGGCATCACCATTACCGATGGGATGAGCGATGCGTACTGAGTGATTGCTTCGGCGGCTTGCCCGCCGATTGGTTTGCCTCCGCACTGATGCCCGCAGCTCCTGCGGGCTTTTTTATGCGCAACGATTTTCCAGAGCGGCATCGGCCATTTGTAGGAGCGAGCTTGCTCGCGAACGGATTCCCAGGTTGCTTCGGCGTCAAGCGGTTCGCGAGCAAGGACTGGGCGTCCCCCTCGGTCCTACGAAGAGCCCCTGCATACCCACCGTCGTGCGAGGAATCGATGGGTATCGCTGCGCTCCACGCCATCCTACAACGGGGCTCCCGGCGACTCGGTGCAACCTGTAGGAGCGCGCCATGCGCGCGATCGCGGACAAGGTCCGCTCCTACATTGGAGCGCCGAAGCCCTGCCCCGTAGGGCGCATAACCTGGAACAGGTTATCCGCCGCTCACCAACGACGGCGGATAACGCTGGCGCGTTATGCGCCCTACGGTCATGAACCTCAGCTGCTCTCCCGCACCATCAACTCGAACCCCAGGTCCATCACCGGAGCGCTCACCGGCTTGTCGTTGATCAGGTCGAGCAGGCGCTCGGCTGCGTGGCTGCCGATGGCCTTGCGTGGGGTGCGGATGCTGGAGAGGCGCGGGACCATGAATTCCGAGCTGGGCAGGTCGTTGAAGCCCAGCACTGCCACCTGTTCGGGGATGCGGATGCCGTGGCGCATGGCTTCCAGCAGAGCGCCGTGGGCCAGGTCGTCGTTGCCGAAGAAGATGCCTTCCACCTGCGGATGGCTGGCCAGCAGCTGGCGGAACAGCTCGCCGCCCAGGCCCACCGAAGATGGGCGCGGCGTGAGGACTTCCAGCGCCGGGTCGTAACAGCCGGCCTGCTGCAGCGCGCGGCGGTAACCCTCGCCACGCAGCAGGGTGCGCTGGTCCAGCTGGGCGCCGATGTAGGCCAGGCGCTTGCGTCCGCTCTTGAGCAGGTGTCTGGCTGCGGCCTCCCCCGCGCGAATCTGTGAGAAGCCGACGCAATGCAGCCCCGCACCGGGGTCCAGGTCCATCATGTAGACCGCCGGCACGCCGCTGGCCTCGATCATCCGGCGGGCGCTCTCGGTGCGGTCGAAGCCGGTCAGCAGCAGGCCGCGCGGCTGGTACGCGAGGTAGTTGCGCAGCAGGTTCTCTTCTTCGTCGCGGGAGTAGTGGTAGTTGCCGATCAGCACTTCCAGGCCGCGCGGATGCATCACCGCATGGATGGCTTCGAGGGTTTCGATGAACAGCTGGTTCGCCAGCGAAGGCACCAGCACCACGATGTTGTGGCTCTGCTTGGAAGCCAGCGCACGGGCGGCGGGGTTGGCCACGTAGCCCAGGTCGGCGGCGGCCTGGCGGACCTTTTCCGCCAGCTCCTCGGCCACCGTGCTCACGCCGCGCAGGGCGCGCGAGGCGGTAATGGGGCTGACGCCAGCGCTGCGCGCCACATCGTTGAGGGTCGGTTTGCCGGTGGTACGTGAACTTCTGTCGTTTTTCTTATCGTTCTTCTGGGCGGTCATCGGGCGGCTTGCCAAACAAAAATCGAGGCACTAAGGTAGCGCTGTCTCGCAGCCAGGGCAATTGCCTGAGGCCGGCTCCCGCTGGTCCCTCGCCCGCCGGTGAAACATACTCACCGAGAGCACCGGGACACACCGACTAGAATGACAAGAATACGGAGGCAGCCGATGCTTTTCGTTACGCCCACCAAAGATAGCGCTGTCTCAACACCGAGGCCCTGCATGCTCCCCGCCATCGATGCCGTCCTCATCATGGGTGTCGCCGGATGCGGCAAATCCAGCGTCAGCGAGGCCCTGTGCTTGCGCAGCGGCGCGTTCGCCATCGAAGGCGACTCCTTCCACCCCGAAGCCAACATCCAGAAGATGAGCGCCGGCATCCCGCTGACCGACGAGGACCGCGCCGGCTGGCTCGATACCCTCGCCGCCCAGCTGCAGCAGGCCATCGCCGCCGGCCAGCGCCCGGTGCTGACCTGCTCCGCGCTCAAGCTCATCTACCGCGAACGCCTGCGCCGCGCCGTGCCCGGCCTGGGCGTGGTGTTCCTGGAACTCACCCCGGAAACTGCCGCCCAGCGCGTCGCCACCCGCCCCGGCCACTTCATGCCGGCCAGCCTGATCGACAGCCAGTTCGCCGCCCTCGAAGTGCCGACCAGCGAGCCGCTGACCCTGAGCCTCGACGCCACCCGCCCGCTCGACGAACTGGCGGAAGCCGCACACCTCTGGTGGCGACAGCACTCCAACGACTGACCCGATAGCGCCTGCCCTCGAAAGATAGCGCTATCTCGATTAATCCAAGAAAGAAGAGCCGCTCCGGCACAAAGACAAAAACAGGAGAGACCCATGCTCGGCATGTCCCACGACACCTATCTGCTGCTGGACGCGGTGGTCACCATCATCGGCCTGATCCTGCTGATCACCCGCTTCAAGATCCACCCCTTCGTTGCCCTGATCATCGCCGCCGGCTTCCTCGGTCTCACCTCCGGCATGCCCGTGGCGACCATCGTCAAATCCTTCCAGGACGGCTTCGGCGGCGTGCTCGGCTTCGTCGGCATCGTCCTTGCCCTGGGCACCATGCTCGGCAAGATGATGGCCGAGTCCGGCGGCGCCGATCAGATCGCCCGCACGCTGATCCGCGCCTTCGGCAAGGAACGCGTGCACTGGGCGATGATGCTCGCCGCCTTCCTGGTCGGCATCCCGCTGTTCTTCGAGATCGGTTTCATCCTGCTGGTGCCGCTGGTATTCATCGTCGCCCGGCGCAGCGGCGTCTCGCTGATCAAGATCGGCATCCCGCTGCTCGCCGGCCTCTCTGCCGTACACGGCCTGGTGCCGCCGCACCCGGGCCCGCTGCTGGCCATCGGCGTGTTCGGCGCGGACATCGGCAAGACCATCTTCTACGGCCTGCTGGTTGCCCTGCCCACTGCCGCCATCGCCGGGCCGATCTTCGGCAAGTTCATCGCCAGATACATTCCCGGCCAGCCCAATGAAGAGCTGGTGGCGCAGATCGCCCACGAGCCGGACACCAGCAACCTGCCCAGCTTCGGCGTCACCCTGCTCACCGTGCTGCTGCCGGTGTTCCTGATGCTGCTCAAGACCTTTGCCGACGTCATGCTCGCCGACGGCCACGTGATCCGCGCCTGGCTGGACATGATCGGCCACCCGATCACCGCCCTGCTCCTGGCCCTGCTGCTGGCGCTCTACACCTTCGGCCACGCCCGTGGCTTCGATTCGAAGAAGATCCTCAAGCTGCTCGACCAGAGCCTCGCGCCCACCGCCGCCATCGTGATGATCATCGGCGCCGGCGGCGGCTTCAAACAGATGCTGGTGGCCAGCGGCGTGGGCGACGTGATCGGCCACATGGCGGTGCAGGCGCAGATCTCGCCGATCCTCCTGGCCTGGCTGGTGGCCGCGGTGATCCGCATCGCCACCGGTTCCGCCACCGTCGCCACCATCACCGGCGCGGGCATCGTGGTGCCGGTCATCGACCTGATCCCCGGCGTCAACCGCGAGCTGCTGGTACTCGCCACCGGCGCCGGCTCGCTGATCCTCTCCCACGTCAACGACGCCGGCTTCTGGCTGGTGAAGCAGTACTTCAACATGAGCGTGATGGAGACCTTCAAGACCTGGACGGCGATGGAAACCATCCTCTCGGTGGTCGGCCTGCTGTTCATCCTGCTGCTGTCGATGTTCGTCTGATGCATTAGCCGATGGGTATCGCCACGCTCTCCCGCTCTACCTGGGAACTCCCCGTAGGATGGCGTGGAGCGCAGCGATACCCATCAAGCCCCGCACCCGATCACCCGGCGAACACCACCAATTCGCCCCCGGATTCCTGCAACGAGGTATCGCCCGTGACTTCCTCCGCAACTCCGAAAGCCCCCGCCCAGCCCACCTGGCCCCGCGACTTCGACATCCGCGCCCGCTACGCCGAGCAGCAGGAACTCCTGCAGCCAGCCCCAACGCCACAGCCGAGCCCCGCACACACGTAGGGCGCATAACCCGGAACGGGTTATCCGCCGTTCCCCACGCGCACTGTAAAGCCGGCGGATAACCGCAAGCGGTTATCCGCCCTACGACCCTGATCTCGACCCAGCCTCGGATTTCCCTTGTAGGAGCAGGCCATGCCCGCGATCGCGCGCATGGCGCGCTCCTACACCGGTCATCGCAGCATTTGCTGAATCGATTTACCTTAATACAGCTACGATCTAAAACAGACCAGTCGCCCACCTTCCCCCGAGGGATGAGTCATGCCCGCCAGCAACAAACTCGACCATCTGTTCCCCCACCTCACCGACATCCCCGACGCCTGGTGCCCCGACGCGCCGGTCGAGCAGCGCGAATACCTGGTCAACGGCGAACTGCGCCGCTGGGACGGCCCGCTCGCGCCGGTACGCAGCCCGATCTTCCTCGCCACCGACCAGGGCGATGAACAGGTGATCCTCGGCAGCACGCCGCTGCTGGACGCCGACGCCGCCCTCGCCGCGCTGGACGCCGCCGTGGCCGCCTACGACAACGGCCAGGGTGCGTGGCCGAACCTGCGCGTGGCCGAGCGCATTGCCCACGTCGAGCGCTTCCTCGCCCGCATGCGCGAGCAGCGCACCGCCGTGGTCAAGCTGCTGATGTGGGAGATCGGCAAGAACCTCAAGGACTCGGAGAAGGAATTCGACCGCACCTGCGACTACATCGTCGACACCATCCAGGCGCTCAAGGAACTGGACCGCCGCTCCAGTCGCTTCGAGCTGGAACAGGGCACCCTCGGGCAGATTCGCCGCGTACCGCTGGGCGTCGCGCTGTGCATGGGCCCGTACAACTACCCGCTGAACGAGACCTTCACCACCCTGATCCCGGCGCTGATCATGGGCAACACCGTGGTCTTCAAGCCCGCCAAGTTCGGCGTGCTGCTGATCCGCCCGCTGCTCGAAGCCTTCCGCGACAGCTTCCCGCCGGGCGTCATCAACGTCATCTACGGGCGCGGCCGCGAGACCGTCAGCGCGCTCATGGCCAGCGGCAAGGTCGATGTCTTCGCCTTCATCGGCACCCACTCCGGCGCCGCCGACCTGAAGAAGCTCCACCCGCGCCCGCACCGCCTGCGCGCCGCCCTCGGCCTGGACGCCAAGAACCCCGGCATCGTCCTGCCCAGTGTCGACCTCGACAACGCCGTCAGCGAAGCCATCACCGGCGCCCTCTCCTTCAACGGCCAGCGCTGCACCGCGCTGAAGATCCTCTTCGTCCACGAAGACGTGCTGGACAGCTTCCTCGCCAAGTTCAGCGCCAAGCTCGCCGAACTCAAACCCGGCATGCCCTGGGAAGCCGGCGTGGCGCTGACGCCGCTGCCCGAGCCGGGCAAGGTCGACTACCTCGACGGCCTGCTGCAGGACGCCCTGGCCAAGGGCGCCAAGGTCATCAACCCCGGCGGTGGCGAGAGCCGCGAAAGCTTCTTCTACCCCGCGCTGCTCAGCCCGGTGAGCGCCGACATGCGCCTGTACAACGAGGAACAGTTCGGCCCACTGGTGCCGGCGGTTCCCTACCGCGAGCTGGACGAGGTGATCGACTACGTCCTGCAGTCCGACTACGGCCAGCAGCTCAGCCTGTTCGGCGACGACCCCGAGCAGATCGGCCCGCTGGTGGATGCCTTCGTCAACCAGGTCGGCCGCATCAACATCAACGCCCAGTGCCAGCGTGGCCCGGACAGCTACCCCTTCAACGGCCGCAAGAACTCCGCCGAAGGCACCCTCTCGGTCCACGACGCCCTGCGCACCTTCTCCATCCGCACCCTGGTGGCCACGCGCTTCACCGACGCCAACAAGGCGCTGATCAGCCAGATCATCCGCGACCGCGACTCGAGCTTCCTGACTACTGACTACATCTTCTAGCCAGGCCCCCGCCAAGAGCCCCTCTCCCTAACCCTCTCCCTGAAGGGAGAGGGGACCGTTCGGCGCAAGAGGAACCGGCAGCATCAGCCGGCACAATCGCTCTCTCTCCCTTCGGAGCGAGGTGCACTGCGTGTGCTGGGGTGAGGGTCCTACAGGATAAAACCAAACTACCAGCCGGCACGGTCAGCCCCCTCTCCCTTCAGGGAGAGGGCTGGGGAGAGGGAATCGCCCAAGCACCGGACCTCCACGAGAAGCCCCCCCTTTCAGAAATCCCTTTCGCAATATCCCGACACCCTCCCATCGCCAATTGAAACAACCCGGTAAGAAGACCCCACTACGCTTGCCTTAAGTCAAAGGGGTCACCCTTCAAGACTCGATAGTCTGCGCGCCTCTCGACGAGCTTGATATCCGTCGTCTGAACCGATAGTGGCAACGACCGATATCGCAATGGACGAAGCGTTTGCCACCCAATCCACGGATTCCCAGCGAACCAGGGAGCACCAACATGAGTGGCTACAACGCAGTTCTGGCACGTAACACCGACAAGGCCCCGCAAAACCTCGGCCCCTACGCCCAAACCGTCGCTTTCTCCCACTACAACAACCTTTCCGCCCAACTGCCGGTCGACCCGAGCAGCGGCAAGCTGGTGGCCGGCGGTGCCAAGGAGCAGGCCGAACAGTGCTACAGGAACCTCAAGGCCGTCATCGAAAGCATCGGCCACAACCTGAACGACACCGTCCGCATCTCCATATTCCTGACCAACATCGCTGACGCCGAAGCCGTCGCCAAGGTGCACGCCGCCTTCTTCCCCAACTACCTGCCGACCCTCACCACCGTCGGCGTGGCCGCCCTGCCGCTGGGCGCCCAGGTGCAGGTCGAGGCGCTCATCACCTGCGGCGAAGGCACCATCCCCAACGCCCCGCAGGCCGGCGACCTGGTCAAGGTCGAACGCAACACCGAGAGCGCGCCGCTGAGCCCGCTGTCCACCCAGACCGTCGCCTTCTCCCACTACAACAACCTCAGCGCCCAGCTGCCCATCGACCCGCGCACCGGGAAGCTGGTGACCGGCGGCGTCGAGGAACAGACCCGGCAGTGCCTGCGCAACATCAAGACCATCCTCGAAAGCATCGACGTACCCTTCGATGACATCGTGCGCATCACCGTCTTCGTCAAGAACCTCGCCGACATGCAGGCCGTGAACAAGGTCTACACCACCTTCTTCCCCGACTCGGCCATCGCCCGCGCCGTCGGCTACGTGCCGGCGCGCACCGTGGTTCAGGCGCAAGCCCTGCCGATGGATGCCCTGGTGCAGGTCGAGGCCGTGGTCTCCCACGGCGACGGCACGCCGCCGCAGGCCGTCGAAGACCGCCACGGCATCGTCATCAAGGCCCACAACACCGACGCCGCGCCGAAATGCCCCTTCTCCACCCAGACCGTCGCCTTCTCCCACTACAACCACATCTCCGCCCAGCTGCCGCTGGACGTGAAGACCGGTGAACTGGTGGCCGGCGGGATCAAGGAACAGGCCGGCCAGTGCTTCAAGCACCTCAAGGCCATCGTCGAAAGCATCGACCACGCCCTGGCCGATGTGGTGAAGGTCAACCTCTACCTGAAGAACATCGACGACATCGGCGCCGTCGATGAGGTGTACGCCAGCTACTTCCCCGGCGGCGTTCCCGCCCGCCGGACAGTAGCCGTAGGCGCATTGCCGAAGGGCGCGCTGATCCAGATCGACGCCGTGGTCGCCAACGCCGAAGGCACCCCGCCGG
This sequence comes from Pseudomonas sp. CAN1, assembly GCF_030462585.1. Classification (GTDB taxonomy): domain Bacteria; phylum Pseudomonadota; class Gammaproteobacteria; order Pseudomonadales; family Pseudomonadaceae; genus Pseudomonas. The sequence goes on from NZ_JASMRU010000030.1 coordinate 30,114, forward strand.
CCGCTTGATTGGCAGACGCTAATCCAGCCCTATCCGGTTGATACCACCCCATCCCCACACGCCAAACGGCCCCCTCTCCCTTCAGGGAGAGGGCTGGGGAGAGGGCAACGCCCAACTCTGAAATCCCCGGCCGCCTGCTCTCGTAGGAGCGAGCTTGCTCGCGAACCGCCTCACTGCAAGCGAACAATCACTCCCTCCGCCACCATCTCCCCCGCCTCTCCTCACGCATCAACCGCGGCACCTCCCCCATCGGCACCCAGTACTCCCCCTGCCAATCCAGCACCGCCAGCGACCGCCCCTCGCCTTTCGCCWGCATCCGCCTCGGCAGCCTCGCCGCCACCCTCCCCTGATCCCGCAGCACCGGAAACACCTCGCCTGTCAGCCACTTGCGCAGCTCCCGATGCTCCGGATCACGAAAACGGTTCAGTACATAGAAGGCGCCATAGTCACTGACCAGCAGCACCTCTTCCTCGCCGCCACCCGTCACCAGGCGCGCCTCGCGAAAGAGGTCCTCATCCAATCGAAGAACATAAGCATCGACCCGCTCGCGGATCAGATAACCCAGCTCACGGGCGACCAACCAGGGCTGGTTGTCGATCAACACGCCGCGCAGGGAACGGTTGTAGCGGTGGAAAACGGTGGGAACGTAGATGTCGTCCATGTGCTTTTCCTAGGTAGTTTCGAGAAACCACCGCCCTGATCGTCGCCAAACGATTAGGGAGGCAGAGCCACACAGGGTTGGCGAACCGGCTACCTAGGTCCCGGCAGACCCGAAGGTCTCCCTGTGCGGCCCGCCATAGCGAAGAACCGTGGACGTGTTGATACGTCACGGTCTGACGAAACGTCACCGCACCTAGGTAGTTATTCGAGTCGCCAAACCCGGCCCCTGTCGCTTTCACAGGGGCGTCGGGAGGTTATGAGGAAGGGTTGCGGTGGTCAAGCGAAGGCCAGAAAGCACATCCAATTCAGTACGCAAATGAGTCCGTACTCCCACTGGATCGAATAGCTCACCAGAACTTCCACCAAGGAAGGCATTTCGGTGCAGATCTGACGTCCGGGGGCAACTTCCGTGATCTAGATGCAGCGATGGACTGTGTTTCTACCGCTAATGCATCAAGCCACTGCTGCGGTCCGATCCAGTGGTCATGGGCTGCCATCAGAAACTCCTCCGTCAGCAGCAGGCCGGACTTGTCTCCAAGTACAGTCCTATACGCCTCGCATAGCGGGCACCAGGCGGTACCGTCAGTCCATTTTTTTACATCCGCAGCGGGGAAAGTCGTGTAGCAAGAGAAACAACCGCACTGGCTGCTCTGCGCGATTTCTTGCTCATTTTTATTGGCGTGATCGTAGGCAGCAAATGTATCGCTCATGACTTCCATATCATCCTTTACCAGCAGACTGCAGAATTTACCGGGACAGCGCCAACAGGCAGCATCGTATATTCGACAAAAGCGCCGCTCAGCGATTTTCGTGCTTGAAATATATAGTGGAGACTCCCCACGCCTTTTCTAAAGTGCTGCCCGCGAATGGATGCCTTATGTTAATTGAAGCTCCGCATTTCCCCCTTGCTAAAGCAGCGTTTGCAGCTGCTCTCAGATCCGGCCATGGACGCGCAGTTCAGCAGCTCGAAAAGTACGGGGCTCAGGGACTGGATGAAACCATCATTGAAGCCTGCATCACATCCCTTTCTTATGACCCGCAATGCGAGGCACCACGGGCGCCCTGGCTGTTTTCTGTAGTCGATCACGCCCACCTGAACAAGGAAGTGGCTCAGGCTATTCGGGAGTCGGCCCACGCCCCCTCATTGGAAAACGAGCGGGACCTCGACCAACGCTGTGCAATCTTGAAGGAGTTGGCTGCTTCAGGACTGGATGACGCAAGACACCTTCTGTATTCGTCGCTGGCTCGCGTGCCGGACTCATCCACTGTGATCGGCGACTACCACATCGTCGCTCTCGATGGAGTCGACGGATTGATCCAAGTCGCTAGACAGTTGGGGCGCTGGCTACGCGATGATCCTGACTTCTGGATTGATGACGGGCTTTGCGAACTCTGCGGAGAAAGTGCGCTGATAGCTCTGGAGCAGGAAGCCGCAGCCAACCCTGATATAGCGGCCTATCTCGCTGAAGTACGTAAGATCCGTGCGAGCCGCATTGCACCAGCAAAACGCTTCGGACGAATGGCGTACACCGGCTCACAAATCGTGGCCTACGCCACCGAATCCCCTGGAGATCAATGTCATTGGTTCAGGCAGTGGGGGAGTCAGGCCACCAATGAACAAATGGAGGTCGTGTTCTCTGCTTTGCTGGCTACCGAAAAGCCAGAGCATGCGAAAAGGCTGTTCAGGTGCTTTGCGAAAACAGGCGTCCCACGATTCGAACGTCAATTACTCCAATGGATTTCCGATCCTGACGAAGATCTCCAATGGATTGCAATCAGAGCCATGGTTCCCATAACGCACAAAGAGCTGCGCATAGTGGCCAGGAAGCTGATCATGACTGGAAACATTGCGAACGGATTTGCCTTGCTCGCGAACAACTTCTCCGATGGCGACTTCGCCATGTGCGTCAAGCGGCTGACCAGGTTCGAAGATGCCGATGAAACACACCATCTCGTCGGGCATATTCTGGACTTGTGCCAGGCTCACCCTGGTGCGGAGGCACTCGATTGCCTGCTCTACGTTTATGAGTATTCGCCATGCTCGACCTGCCGTAAGCAAGCAGTTAAAGCCATGACCCAATCAGCGACCACGCCGCACTGGGTCTTGGAGGAAGCCATCTTCGACGCAGAGCCCGAAACGCGGGAGCTCGCCAGGGAAGCCCGACACTCTTCGCAATGGACTCCTTAATGCGGGCTGCATACACACCGTACGGATAGGCCCGCTCGGCTGTTAAATTTCGAGTGCCTTATAACTCACACCATGAGCTGTTCGGATAAATCTAACTCCGCAACCTTTCGTCGACTCCCCACTTGGAGGCAATACCTGCTTTGACAGCGCGAAGATCACCGTCTCATGCTGACCGCACAGCAAAGAGGCGATCGGCTGCGAATGGCCACTCGCCTTGATCGAGTTCTCGTATCTCCACAAGTATCGGACCATGCTCATCTTCGAGTCCGTGGACAACCAGATCTTCGGCCTTTTCGACCTCAGCGGCCGCATCGGCGTAGTCTTCCTGCTGAGCTCCCACGCCACCGCCTACGCCCTGTTCCGCTTCCGCCGATAAGGAAAAGGGGACAGCTTTATTTTCTCTAACTCTAAACGTCCGCTATGGGTCGATTGCTGCCCCTGGCGATAGGGGGCTACCGACCCGAAGCGCCGCTCGTGAGGGGCAAAAATCCGCCAGAAGTAGACTCTCAGCCCCGTCGCTAGTTAGTGGCTGCGATGGCTGTAGCCGTGCACATAGATAAACCCGTCTTTTTCTTCGAGCGGTAGGACACCAAGTAGCGATGCTTCCGCTAGGAATAGGTCGCTTATTTCAGTGCTCGGTAACCTCTCACCCGTTTTGGGATTCTGAATCAGCGATGTTTTCGGAATACGTATGGAGTAAATCTCCGAATATTCTGCCGGGCCACCAGCCAGGCCCGGATCAGCGATGTAGGTATGTCTCAGCAAGCTCTCGGGCGGTGCGTATGCGGTCTGGAAGCGTTCCTCGCCTACGTATGCCACCTCAAATTGAATGCCTACACGACGAATGAGGCTCAGTAGTTCGCGCCACTTTGTGTTGTTCATGAACGCGGCTGAGTAATTAGGACGGCGCATGGTGATCCCTCACAATTCCGCAGGTTGAATAGCAGCTTTACGCTCCGTTAAGCAACGTCCGCTCTTGGCCGCTAGCGGCCCCTGGCGAGCGGCCTCGCCCTGGCCGTTCATTGGCGGCAACCGAACGCATCTGCCTCCGTTGGCACCACCAAGTGACCGTAACTATTTATTGCGCAGCGTGCTCATCGAACAGGGGGGCGATCCCCCGCCCTGAACCTCCACCCCTGCCCCGAAATCGCCGCCAGCCAAGGCGCGCAGCCGCTGCGAACTCACCTGAAACGCACCGCAGAAACCCGGAGATAGACCAGTCGAGCCGGCAAGCCAGAGCGTTTGCCACCGCACTGTCATAAATATTTCACAGGACCCGATCACAGTATGGCAGCCCGATATCAAAAGGATTGCCCTCGATGAAAAGCTTTGTGAAATCTGCTGCGATCGCCGTAACGCTGTCCATGTGTGCCACTTCCGTCACTTTTGCCGACGAAAGCGTCCGCCTGACCGGCTCTGGCGCCAGCTTCCCCGCTCCGATCTACCTGACCTGGTTCAAGGATTTCAGCAAGAAATCCGCTGGCGTCACCGTGGACTACCAGTCCAAGGGCAGCGGTGCGGGCGTACAGGATTTCCTCAACAAGACCGTGGACTTCGCGGCCAGTGACTCGGCCATGAAAGACGAGGACATCGCCAAGGTTGCCGAAGGCGTGCAACTGCTGCCGATGACCGCTGGCGAAATCGTCCTGGCGTACAACCTGCCGGGCAGCCCCAAGGGTCTGAAACTGCCGCGCGACGTTTACTCCAACATCTTCCTGGGCAAGATCACTCAGTGGAACGACCCGCAGATCGTCGCGGCCAACCCTGAGCTGAAGCTGCCGGCCCTGCCGATCACCGTTGTCGTGCGTGCGGATTCCAGCGGCACCACCGCTGTGTTCACCAAGCACATGTCGACCATCAACCCGGAGTTCAAGACTGCCCTGGGTGAAGGCAACACCGTCAACTGGCCGGCCACCGACAAGTTCATCAAGTCGCCGAAGAACGATGGCGTGACCGCTACCGTTCGCCAGACCCCGGGCGCCATCGGCTACATCGAATACGGCTTCGCGAAGCTGGCCAAGGTCGACTTCGCCGAGCTGCAGAACAAGGCCGGTCAGTACGTCGTGCCGAACGCAGAGAGCGGTGCCGCGGCGCTGGCTGCCGTGAAGTTCCCGGAGAACCTGGTGGCCTGGCTGCCCGATCCGGACGGTGCCCAGTCCTACCCGATCACCTCCTACACCTGGATGATCTTCCGCAAGCACAACGAGAGCCCGGCCAAAGCCAAGGCCATGCGTGAAATGGTCGAGTACGGCCTGACCGAAGGCCAGAAGATCGCTGATTCGATGGGCTACATCCCGCTGCCGCAAGCCGTCGTCGATCAGGTTCGCAAAGCTTCCGCCAACATCCAGTAACGCCTGCGAGTCTTCATCCGGCGGGGGCTGTCAGCCACGCCGGATGAGATTTCCACCTGTTCCGGAACTCTCCCATGACCCAACCTTTTGTCGTACCGGTAAATCCGGACTCTGCCTGCCAACCGCCATCCGCGAAGGATTTCCTGGTTGACCGGACCTTCCGTGCCATTGCACGCCTGGGTGTGGTCCTGATTCTGGTGCTGGTCGTTGCCCTCGTGTTCGAAGTCGGCCGCAAGGCCTTTCCGGGCATTGAGAAACACGGCCTGGACGTTCTCCTGGGGTCGGTCTGGGACGTCAACCAGGGCAAGTACGGCATTCTGCCGGCCATCTGGGGCACGCTCTACAGCGCGCTGATCGCTCTGGTAATCGCCGGCCTGTTCGGCGTCAGCATGGCGATCTTCCTGACCCAGGATTTCCTCCCCGCCAAACTGGCGGCGGTGTTCCGTACCATCGTCGAACTGCTCGCCGCGATCCCCAGCGTCGTTTACGGCCTGTGGGGGATCTACGTGGTGATCCCGGCCATTCGTCCGCTGACGACCTGGCTGAACAGCGAGCTCGGCTGGATACCCTTTTTCGGCACATCGTTGAGCGGGCCAGGCTTGCTGCCCGCCTCTCTGGTGCTCGCCATCATGATTCTGCCCACCATTGCCGCGGTCTCGCAGGACGCTCTTTCCAGCGTGCCGATGAAGACCAAGCAGGCCGCCTACGGCCTGGGGACCACCCATTGGGAAGCGATCCTCAAGGTGATGGTGCCCTCCGCTGCCACCGGCATCTTCGGCTCCCTGGTGCTGGGCCTGGGCCGCGCACTGGGTGAAACCATGGCCCTGGCCATGCTGGTCGGCAACGCCAACACCATTTCGCTGTCGCTGTTTGCCCCGGCCAACACGCTGGCCGCCCTGCTGGCGCTGAACTTCCCCGAAGCCGGGCCGAACGAGGTTGAAGTGCTGATGTATGCCGCGCTGGTGCTGATGTTCATCACGCTGATCGTGAACGTACTCGGCTCCATGATCATGCTTTACGCCCAGCGGGGGTCCAAGTAATGACCAGCCTCACTCCCACCGTTTCCGCCCTGCCGAGCCTGCAGCGCAAGCTTGAGGGCCGTGCCCTGCGCAGCCTGGTGCTGACCATGCTGGTCTGGCTGGGCGCCCTGCTGGCCAGCGTGCCGCTGATCTCCGTGCTCTACATGCTGATCACCCGTGGTGGTGCGCGCCTGAGCCTGGAAGTCTTCACCGAACTGCCACCGACCGGTTTCGAGACCGGCGGCGGCTTCGGCAACGCGCTGGCCGGCACCTTCGTCATGGTCGGTATCGCCGCCGCCATTGCCGTTCCGGTTGGCATCATGGCCGCCGTTTTCCTGGCTGAACTGGGGCCGGACAGCAAGCTGGCGAGCGCCGCGCGCTTTGCCGCCAAGACGCTCACCGGCCTGCCCTCCATCCTGGCCGGCGTCTTCGCCTATGCCCTGGTGGTGATGACCACTGGTACCTACTCGGCACCGGCAGGTGGCGTGGCACTGGCCGTGCTGATGCTGCCGATCGTCGTGCTCACCGCCGAAGAGTCGATGAAGATGGTGCCCAAGATCATGAAGGATGCCGCCTACGGCATGGGCTGCACCCGCGCCCAGGTCATCTGGAAGATCGTACTGCCTACCGGCCTGCCGGCGATCCTCACCGGCGTCATGCTGGCCGTGGCGCGCGCCGCAGGCGAAACCGCGCCGTTGCTGTTCACCGCGCTGTTCAGCAACTACTGGATCTACCACAACGGCAGCCTGGCGGTGATGAACCCCACGGCCTCGCTTTCGGTACTGATCTACAACTTCTCCGGCATGCCCTTCGACAACCAGCTCGAGCTCGCATGGGCCGCATCACTGGTGTTGGTGATGATCGTGCTGATCGTGAACGTCATCAGCCGCATTTTTGGCAAGCCCAAGTTTTGAGATACGGAGCATCCGAATCGTGAACACAGCTACTGCACAGAAAGTCGCCCCGGTTGGTTCCGAGACCCAGGTGGTCATGGACTGCAAACTGGACAAGATTTTCTACGGCAACTTCATGGCGGTACGTGACAGCCACGTGCCGATCGAAAAGAACAAGATCACCGGCTTCATCGGCCCTTCCGGCTGCGGCAAGAGTACCGTGCTGCGCAGCCTGAACCGGATGAACGACCTGGTGCGCGGCTTCCGCTTCGAGGGCCATGTGCATTTCCTCGGGCAGGACGTCTACGGCAAGGGCGTGGACCCTGTCGTGGTGCGCCGCTACATCGGCATGGTGTTCCAGCAGCCGAACCCGTTTTCGATGAGCATCTTCGACAACGTCGCGTTTGGCCTGCGCCTCAATCGCTACAAGGGCGACATCGGCGACCGCGTCAAGCATGCCCTGCAGGGCGCCGCGCTGTGGGACGAAGTGAAGGACAAGCTGAAGGTGAGCGGTCTGTCGCTCTCCGGTGGCCAGCAGCAACGCCTGTGCATCGCTCGCGCCATCGCCACCGAACCGGAAGTCCTGCTGCTGGACGAGCCGTGCTCGGCACTCGACCCGATCGCTACCCGCCGTGTCGAGGAGCTGATGGTCGAGCTGAAGAAGGACTACACCATCGCGCTGGTCACCCACAACATGCAGCAGGCCATTCGCGTCGCTGACACCACGGCGTTCTTCTCGGTGGACATTTCCCAGGGCACCCGCACCGGCTACCTGGTCGAAATGGGCGCGACGAAGCAGATCTTCGAAAACCCGCGGAAAAAAATGACCGAGGACTACATCAGCGGCAAGTTCAGCTGAGTCGAATCCGCAGCGTATGAAGCCACACACCTCTTTGTCAGGGTTGCCAATGTCCGCCACGCGCCGTCTTGATCTGCGAGCGATTGAACGTGCGCTGCGTGAGGTGCAAGGCCGTTTCGGCGAGCTCAGCCAGTGCTTTACCGAGCCGCGTGATCCGTTCACCGATGAAGTGCTGCACAACGTGCTGGAGGGCTACGCCCTGATCGACGACTACGTCGCACGGGGCGTCGACCTGTTCGATCTGCAGCAGGTCAACCTGATGCTGGAGATCAACGCCACCGTGCTTTGCGGCCGCGACCCTGCCCGTCGGCTGGAGTTCGCGCCGCACCTGGCGGCCACCGAGGCGCACTTCTTCAACAACGTCGAAGGCGGCATCAAGGACCTGTACAACTGGTACTGCGCGTATCACAGCGAATCGGTGTGGAAGCGCGCGGCCGGTGTCTATGTGCGAATCCTGAGCAAACCGCAGTTGTTCATCGAAGGTAACCATCGCAGCGGCTCGCTGATCGTCAGCTATCTGCTGCTACGTGCCGGGCTGCCGCCGTTCGTGCTGACCCTGGACAACGCCAAGGGTTACTACAACCCGTCTTCGGTCATCCGCAACTCCGCCAAGCATGGCGTGAAGGCTCTATTCGAATTGCCCAAGATCAAGAAAAAGTACGCCGCCTTCCTCGAAGATCATTCACCGGATCCGCAGCGATTTTTCCTGGGCGAAACACACACCTCCGCCTGTCAGGGAGGCGTCTGATGACTACCCAACCCATGCTCGCCACCTGCCTGGCCATCAAGGATCAGCTGTGGGACGCCATGAAGGGCTCCCTTGCGCCCTACCGCTTCGGACGCCCGCGCATACGGATTTCGTTCGATATCGATGACACCCTGGCCTGCCTCCCCCACCACAGCGACGTCGAACCCAGCAGGCTCCCGGTGTTTGTTCATCGCTGGCTTGGCGAACCGCTGCGTATCGGCACCCGCTCGCTGACCCGGGAACTGCGCCGCCAGGGCTGCAGCATCTGGGTCTACACGTCCTCCGGCCGCACACCGTCCTATATCCGGCGCTGGCTGATGTTGTACGGCATCCACGTCGACGGCGTGGTCAACAGCGTGCGGCACAACCAGGCCCTGACCGAGCGCGGGCTGGCGAACGCCCCCTCGAAACTTCCGCCGGCATTCGATATCGACCTGCATGTCGATGATTCCGAAGGCGTGAAGAGTGAAGGCCATGACCATGGCTTCCGCGTCGTTGTCGTGCGTCCGGATGATGAACGCTGGGCGCAGAGAGTCCTGGATTCAGTGGCTGAACTCCAGGAAACGCTGGATCGGCAACAGCAGCCATTGGCGACGGCAGCCTGAGCCGTCAACCACGCGGCTCGTTGCTGACTGGCAAACGTCTTCACCCTGCCCTTCGCGCGAAACCTGCAGCTTCGCGGATGTAGGGCCTTGGCCGACTCCCTCAGGTTAGCGTCCCGGCTTGGCGCCCCGTGCGCGTGCCTCCCCCTCTCATTGATGGACGCTCAGCAGGCCAATCCAGGGGCCTGCGCACTTCAGGCGGCTGAAGACCCCTTGTCGAATTACCCCGCCCCGGCGCCACTGAACTTTGACAGCGTGATCCCGCAGGTCCCATGCTGAGCGAACGCGTGACGCCCCATGAGTCGCCAGCACCTCAGCGCCGTGGGCGGTCACTCGCAGTACCAGCCTGTCCACCTGACTTCCGGCGCCAGCGCCCATGCCTGACCTCTCGCACCTCCACCGCCACTTCACCGAGTTGGTGATCAACCCCGTCACCAACCAGGTCGCCGGCCTCTTCGACCTCAGCGGCCGCGTGGGCGTGGTGTTCCTGCTGTGCTCCTACGCCATCGCCTACGCGCTGTTCCGCTTCCGCCAACAGCGCGGGCTGACGCAGGCAACGTCGTTCTGGCAGTTCATTGGCGGTAGCCGGGTCAATCTGCATCGCTCGGCGCTGCTGGATTACCGCTACTACCTGGTGCGCGGCATCCTCAATGTGGCGCTGCTGGTGCCCATCGTCGGCCTGGTCGATCCCTACATCCTGCGCTCGGGCGACTACATCGCCTTCTTCGACAACCTGTGGGGCGCGCGGCCGCAGGTGGGGACGAACCTCGGACTGTCGCTGCTCTACGGGCTGGGGGTGTTCCTGGTCAGCGACTTCAAGAACTACTGGGTGCACCGCGCCTTCCACTCGCGTTGGCTGTGGGCCTTCCACAAGGTGCATCACTCGGCGGCGGTGCTGACGCCGATCACCGCGAGCCGCGTGCACTTCGTGGAGAAGCTGGCGGCGCAACTGGCCGGCACCCTGCTGCTGGGCGCCTACGCGGGCGGCTTCTGGTACCTCTGCGGCGAGCAGATCGGCGCCTACACGCTGTTCGGCGTCACCTACATGATCCTGCTGTTCAACGTGCTGGCGACCAACCTGCGCCACAGCCATGTGTGGCTGTCGTTCGGACCGGTGGTCGAGCACGTGCTGAACAGCCCCGCCCAGCACCAGATCCACCACAGCGACGCGCCCCGCCACTTCAACAGGAACTTCGGCATCAACCTGTCGCTGTGGGACTGGATGTTCGGCACGCTCTACGTCACCCAGCGCACGCCGGAGCCGATCCAGTTCGGCGCTGGGGAGCAGGATGACGAGAAGTATTCGTCGCTGTGGAGCCTGATCGTCACACCGTTCGTGGAGACGGGCCGCAAGCTGTGGCTGGCGCGCCCCAGGGCTCAGCACTCCCAATAGCGCCGGGCACTAGGCCCGCGCCTGCGCCGCCCTGAGCAAGGCCAGCGCCATCTCCTCGATATCGGCTCGCTGATGCAGCCGCTCCAGCCAGTGGGTGGGAATGCCCTGCTTGCCGTAATAGGCACCGGCAATCTGGCCAGTGATGGCCGCCGTGGTGTCGGCATCATCGCCGAGGTTGGAGGCTGCCAGCACGGCGGCGGCATAGCTGTCGGTGGACCAGAAGCACCACAGCGACGCTTCCAGCGAGGCGATGCAATAGCCGGTGCCGCGCACGTCTTCCCGGCGCTTGTGGCGGAAGCTGCCGGTAGCGAGCTCGCGGATGGCGGGTTCGCTGTAGCGCTCCGGCGTGAGGGTCAGCAGCTCCTCCTTCGATTGGCCGGCCAACGCGTTGGCCAGCACCTGCGCCAGCAACTGGCAGGCCTCGACCGCCTCCGCCGCGCCATGGGTGGTGCGTGAACTCTGCGCGGCAGCCGCGGCGACCTCTCGCAGGTCCGGGTAGTAATACAGCACGACTGGCGCCAGACGCATGATCGAGCCATTGCCGGCCGTGGCCGGGTCGGAGGAGCCGGCAAAGGGCTCGCCGGTGTCCTGGAAGCGGCTCAGCGCCTGGCGGACGGTCATGCCGATATCGAAGCACTCCCCGGTCGCACTCCAGTAACCCCACTGCCACCAGTTGAGGTAGCGCGCCATCTGGTCCCTGGCGTCGAAGCCGTTGCAGGTGAGCAGGCTTTCCCCCAGGCACAGGGCCATGGAAGTGTCGTCGGTCCACTGCCCCGGCTTGAGGCCGAACGGCCCGCCACCGACCATATCGCTGATCGGAGTAAGGCTCGCGCGGTGAGTGAATTCGAGGGTGGTGCCAACAGCATCGCCACAGGCCAGGCCGAGCAGGCAGCCGGCGTAGCGGTCCGAGAGTTCGGGTTGATCGTTCAAAGGCTGCCTCCGGTGCAGAGTGGTGTCCTGAGGGAGCCATCATAAGATGGGCTTGGTGTGCCGCACCATTCATTACCTGCCGAGCTCCAGGCTCATCCATGCGGCACTGTCAATTCTCATTCCCACACCCCTGCCCCCACACCGGATACCGCAGCGTATGCCGCTGCCCGGCGCCGACCTCGTAGGTCATCTCCACCTCGCGTATCCCGCAGAACCCCAGGTCCGGTTGTTGCACCACGCGCTTGATGTCGAGTTTCTGGCCGTAGTGGTAGTCCTGCTCGGGTGGAACGCCCTGCGCGGCGAGGGCCGCGCAGGAGGTGAAGAGGCAGGCGGCAGCGAGCAAGCGCTTCATGGCCGTTCTCCGCTAGAGCTACGTGGCATGGGGGCGCCTGTCATGCTGGGGAGGACTTCGTCGCGGCGGATGAGCCCGTGGAACAGCGCGGCGGCGAGGTGCAGGAGGATGGTCGCCAGCAAGGCGTAGGCGATGAAGGTGTGGGCGCTGCGCAGGATGGTGTGTAGCTCCACCGACGGCGAGACCAGCGCGGGCAGTTCGAAGCCGCCCCAGAGCACCACGGGGTAGCCGCCGGCGGATTGCATGGTCCAGCCCACCAGCGGCTGCGCCAGCAGCAGGCCGTAGAGTGCCAGGTGCGAGAGGTGCGCGGCGCTGCGTTGCCAGCCGGGCATGTCGCTGGGCAGTGCGGGGATGCGCTGGGTCAGACGCACGACGATGCGCAGCAGCACCAGCACCAGCAACGCGGCGCCCAGGGGTTTGTGGATGGCGACCAGTGCGGCGTGGCGCGGGGAGACGCTGGCGACCATGCCCAGGCCGATCAGCAGCATGGCAAGGACCAGCACGGCCATGAGCCAGTGCAACACGCGCAGGGAGAGCGGGAAGTAGGTCGGTTTCATCACTGGGTCTCCTGGGCCTGCTCACGGGTGCGGCGGTTGAAGGATTCCGAGTAGGCGGCCGAGCGGGCGCTGAGCAGCGGGTCGTCGGAGGGGCGGATGCCGTCGGGGAGGATCAGCGGGTCGTAGTTGACGTCGCGGCAGTCGCCGCCGATTTCCGGCTGTAGGCGTTCGATCACCAGTTCGCCGGCGTCCACGGTACGGCGGCTGTCGGGCCAGGCCTGGGTGGGGTCGACGGTGCTGTCGCCGGGTTCGCCAAGGGTGAACTGCAAGCGCCAGCGCAGCGGGCCGGAGGCGATGCGCTGGGCCAGTTCGGCAGCGAGGAAGTCGGCGTCCCCACGCTTGTCGGCAGCCAGCGGCTCGACCGGCGCTTCGGGCTGCACGGACCAGCGCACCGGCTGCTCCTTGCCAGCCTTGTTCACCAGGTAGAAGGCGTTGAGGCTGTAGTAGGCGCTGTTGGCGTAGCTGGAGGACGGCGTCGAGGACTTGGCCCACTTGAGGAAGGCCTGGGTCTCGGGGTGCGACTTGAAGAAGGCGCCGGCCTTTTCCGGGTCGGGCTTGCCGGTGCCCGGCTGCGGCGCGGTGGCCTGTTGCAGGGCGTAGAAGCCGGCGACGTCGCGGACGACGAAGACCGGCATGGCGTTCATGCCGGTGCGCCATTCCTGGCCGTCGGCCGGCTGGAAGCGCAGCGCCAGGCTGCGGATCGGCGCGGCGCCGTCGCTGGCCTTGGGGTTGCCGCCGGGGATGGCGAGGCGCCCGACCACCGGCACGCGGCCGACCGAAAACAGGCTGGCGCGGGACAGCTCGGCCGCGCCGCCATTACTGTCGAAGTGGCCGATGACGCACAGGCCCTTGGCATGGTTGCGCCGGTAGCCGGGGTAGACGCCGCCGTTGTGTTCCAGGGTGTTGATCACGCTGGCCGGGGTGAGCCGCTGCGGGTCGAGCCAGCCGGCGACGTAGGCGAAGACGGCGGCCACGCCGAGCACCACGGCGCCGATGGCGGCCAGGCGCAGGGGCACGTTGGGTGCGGTGGGCGGTGTTTCTGTCATTTCCAGCTCCTCAGGCTTAGGCTGAATGCGTTGAGCCGGTACGACGCACCGTGCGACGGGTTATTCCCAGCAGCCGCGAATAAATTATTTTTTCCCGCGCAGGGAATAGATCGCCGCAGCGTTCGTCTTTCTCGCTCGAACCCACCCATTCCTGGCGCCCCGATGCACTCACTGGACGACCACTCACTGCGCGAACTGCTGCCCCGGCTGCGACGCTTCGCCCTGTCGCTGACCCGCAGCGCGAGCAGCGCCGACGACCTGGTCCAGGCAACCCTGGAGAAGGCGCTGTCGGCCTGGACCGGCCGCCGCGACGACGGCGACCTGCGCGCCTGGCTGTTCTCGATCCTCTACCGGCATTTCATCGACGGGCAGCGCCGGGCGAAACGCTATGCGCGCCTGCTCAGCCTGTTCGGTGCGGACAGCGCGGTGAGCGCTTCGCCGGAAGACATTGTCAGCGCCCGCTCGACGCTGGAGGCCTTCGAGCGCCTGCCCGCCGAGCAGCGCGCGCTGCTGACGCTGGTCAGCGTCGAGGGCCTGAGCTACCGCGAGGTGGCCGAGACTCTGGATATTCCCATGGGCACCGTCATGTCCCGCCTGTCGCGCGCCCGCACGGCGCTGCGTGCGCTGAGCGAAGGACAGGCGGCGACTCCTTCTTTGCGGGTACTGAAATGAACGAACGCATCCCCGACGGCACTCCCCAGGAACAGGATCTGCACGCCTACATCGACGATCAGCTGGAGCCGGCGCGCCGCCAGTGGGTGGAAGCCTGGCTCGCCGCCCATCCGGACGACGCCCGCCGCGTGGAAGGCTGGCGCCAGGACGCCCAGCAACTGCGCGCGGCCTTCGCCGGCCAGGCGCGCGGGGCGCTGCCCGAACAGCTCGACCCGGCGCGCATTCGCCGCCAGCTCCAGCAGCGGCGACGCTCGCGCCTGGCCACGGCGGCGGCCCTGCTGATCGCCCTGGGCGTGGGCGGCATGGGCGGCTGGCAGATGCGCGGCGACGCGATGCTGCGCGGCATGCTGCCGATGCAGGACGCGGTGCAGGCTTATCGGTTATTCGCCGATGCCAGCCAGAACGGGCTGGACCTGCGCGACGGTGGCAACCTCCACGACTGGCTGGCGCGCTACCTGAAGGACGCCACTCCGCCGCCCGCGCTGGAACAGGTCGGCCTGAAGACCGTCGGCGCGCGCCTGCTCGCCACCGAACAGGGCGCCGCCGCGCTGGTGATCTACGAGGACGGCCAGGGCCGCCGCCTGACCTTCTTCATCCGCCCGCCGGGCCCGCGCCACGAGATGCTGCCGCAAGGGCAGCGCACCGACGGCGACCTGCTGGCGCGCTACTGGAGCCAGGGCGGCTACAACTATGCGCTGGTGAGCCGCAGCGATGATCCGCAGGCGCAGGCGGTGGGGCAGTTGGTGGGGTTCTAGCACCGGCACGCGGGCCACCCATCGCGGACAGAGTCCGCTCCTACAAAAGCAGGTGCCACGCCAGACCGTAGGAGCGGACTTCGTCCGCGGTGCCCTCAAGACCGCTGCGGGCTGACAGGTTCGCGAGCAAGCTTGCTCCTACAAGAGCCGATGCCTGTGCCAACCGGGCCATCAACCGCATTGCGAATGAACGTGCCGCCATCCGGGTCGATACGCAGGAGTAGACCTGTAGAGCCGATGAAAACGCCCAGTTCTTGCTCGCGGACCAGAGGCTCGGCGTGACGCCCGCCCCATCGCGGACGAAGTCCGCTCCTACAAAAGCAGGCGCCACGCCAGACCGTAGGAGCGGACTTCGTCCGCGATGCCTCAAGCCCGCTGCCGGCTGGCAGGTCCGCAAGCAAGCTCGCTCCACCCAATGACTCAGCCCACCAGCGCCTCGCCGCCCACCCGCAGCACCCCGGCATCGATGGCCAGGTGCACCAGCTCGGCGTGGGACACCACCTGCAGCTTCTGCTTGAGCAGGGTCACATGGTTCGACACCGTCTTCGCGCTGATGCACAAGTGCTCCGCCACCTGCCGCACCGGCAGGCCGCGGGCGAGCATCACGAAGATTTCGAACTCGCGCTGGGTCATGCCTTGCAGGCGCGGGTCCTGGCCGTCGGCGCCCTGGGGCTGGCGCGCCAGCTGGGTGGCCAGGGGCTGTTCGATATAGGCGTGGCCGGCGAGGATGCGCCGTACCGCCTCCACCAGTACCGCCGGTGAAGCGCCCTTGGTGATGTAGCCCGCCGCGCCGGCATCCAGCGCCTGGCGTACCAGCGGCAGTTCGTCGTGCATGCTGAAGAACAGCACGCGCAGCTGCGGCAGGCGCTGGCGCAGCCGGCGGGTGACTTCCAGGCCGCTGATGCCGGGCAGGCCGATGTCGAGGATGACCAGGCTGGGCACGCTGCGCTGCACCGCCTCCAGCGCGGCTTCGCCATCGGCGGCCTCGCTCACTTCCACTTCCGGGATCAGCCCACGCAGCAGCGAGGCGATGCCGTCACGCACCACGAAGTGATCGTCCACCAGCAGAATCTTCATGCCCTTTCTCCTTCCAGCACGGTTTCCGCCAACGGCATCCACAAGCGCAGCGCCAGCCCGCCACCGGGGCGTCGGCGCAGGTGCAGCTCGCCGCCCAGGCAACGTGCCCGCTCGCGCATGGAGCGCATGCCGATGCCGGCGCGCGGCAGGCCGTTGCAACCACGGCCATCGTCGCGCACCCACAGGTACAACCGGCCGCTGCGGCGGCGCAAAACCACGCGCACGTGACTGGCCCCAGCATGCCGCGCCACATTGGTCAGCGCCTCCTGCAGCAGGCGATAGAGATGCGCCTTGGCCACCGTCGGCAGCGCCGGCAACTGGTCCAGGCGCAGGCGGCAGGCGACGCCCTGGCTGGCTTGCCATTGTTCGATATGCAGGCGCAGTGCCTCTTCCAGGCTGACCCGTTCCAGCACCACCGGGTAGAGGTCGCGCACCAGCGCGCGGAAGCTCTCGTTGAGCCCCTGGCAGTGCTGTTCCAGGCGGTCGAGGGTGGCGAAGGCGATGCCATCCTGGCTCTCCAGGCTGCGCAGCAGGAATACCTGGGCGCGGATGCCGGCCAGGTACTGGCCGATGTCGTCGTGCAGCGCCTGGGCGAGCTGCTGGCGTTCGCGTTCCTGCACGGCGAGCAGCGCGCGGGTCAGCTCGGCGTTCTCCACGCAGGCCCGTTCCAGTGTCGCCGCCATGCCATTGAAGCCGCTGGCCAGGCGCTGCGCCTCGGGTAGCGAGTGATCCGCCAGGCGCACCTGGAACTGGCCACGGGACACATCGCCCAGCGCGTCATGCAGCTGCTCCACCACCCGCAAGCCGCCGCGCACCGCCCAGCGGATCGCCAGCAGGCTGGCCAGCAGCGACACGCCGAACAGCACCAGCAGCTGCACCAGCGAATCGCGCACCTCGTCGATCTCGTCGCGGGGGTCGAGACTGAGCTGTACGCGGCGGCCATCAGCGAGGGTCAGCAAGGTTGGCGCCGGCAGGTCGGGGTACAGCTGCGCCACCAGCCATTCATCCAGCCCGGAATGCCGTGAGGGCGCGGGAGAGTCCAGCCAGCGCACACGTACATGGCGCAGGCCGGCGGTGAGGTCGGGGTCAAGGCTGGCCGGGTCGCGCTGCGCCGCTTCGCGCAGGTAGTCGAGCACGCCACGGGCGGCGTCCATCTCGCGGCGCACGTCGTCGTTGCCCTGGTGCAGCAGTACCGCCAGGCACACTGCGGCGAGCAGGCCGAAGAACAGCCCGACCAGCAGGTTGATCCGCCACAGCGCGGACATCTACGGAGCGCTGCGACAGGTCGTGAGGCAACCGACCGGCGTCACCGGTGCGCGCWATTCCGCTGCCGGCAGGTAGCCGTTGCGGGTGTAGAGGAAGTCGAAGCCGAACAGGCTGAGCATCAGCAGGATCGGCAGGACGAGGGTGACGGCGATACGCATGGCGACGCTCCTCTTCTGGTTCTTGTAGCGCCATCCTATGACGCGGGCGCGGCGCGCGACCTACTACCTTGGTACTGCCCCAACCGCTACTTTCTGCATATTTGCCGCACCCCTGGCGCTTCCTATGCTGGCGCTACAAGAACCAGAAAGGAGTCGTTTCATGCGCCAGTTCGTCCTGCACGGCGTGGCCTATCTGCTGGCGGTTGCCTGCGCCGCCGTGTTCAGCCTTGACGCACGTGCGGAGGATGCCGCCGCCCTGGAAATCCGCATCGGCTACCTGGGCTACACGCCCGACCCCGGCCCGCTGCTGTCCAACGTCATCCCCGAGCCCACCGACGCCGGCCTGCGCGGCGCGGAGCTGGCAATCACCGACAGCAACAGCACCGGGCGCTTCCTCAAGCACCGCTACAGCCTGGAGGCCGCCAGCACTGACACCCCGGAAAAGCTGCTGGCCGAAGCCAAGCGCCTGCATGACGCCGGCCTGCGCCTGTTCGTGGTCAACACGCCCGCCGACACCCTGCGCCAGCTGGCCGCCGCGCTGCCGGACAGCCTGCTGTTCAACGCCGGCGCCGCCGATGACGAACTGCGCGCCAGCCAGTGCGCACTGAACGTGCTGCACACCCTGCCCAGCCGGTTGATGCTGACCGACGCCCTCACCCAGTTCCTGGTGCTGCGCAAGTGGACGCGCTGGCTGCTGATCGTCGGCCAGCGTCCGGAAGACGCCCTCTACGCCAACGCCCTGCGCCGCTCGGCCAAGCGCTTCGGCGCGAAGATCGTCGAGGAGAAGCCCTTTACCTTCGACAACGACCAGCGCCGCAGCGCCCAGGCCGACATGGCGCTGTTCACCCAGTCCAGCGAGGACTACGACGCCGTGCTGGTGGCCGACGAACACGGCGACTTCGGCGAGTACGTGCCCTACAACACCTGGCTGCCGCGCCCGGTCGCCGGCACCCAGGGGCTGGTCGCCACGGGCTGGCACAAGACCGTGGAAACCTACGGCGCCGCGCAACTGCAGAAGCGCTTCGAGGAACACGCCGGGCGCTGGATGAACGACCGCGACTTCGCCGCCTGGATCGCCGTGCGCAGCATCGCCAGCGCCGTGACGCGACTGCGCGACGCCGACCCGATGGCGATCCGCAAGCTGTCGCTGTCCCCCGACCTGCCGCTGGACGGTTTCAAGGGCTACAAGCTCGGCTTCCGCCCCTGGGACGGCCAGCTGCGCCAGCCGATCCCGCTGGTGCAGCCGCGCGCGCTGGTCAGCACGTCGCCGCAGGAAGGCTTCCTGCACCCCGCCAGCGAACTCGACAGCCTCGGCCTCGATGCACCGGAAAGCCAGTGCCACCTTGCCGAAGCCAATCCATAAGAAGAACGCCCATGAGGACCCTGCCCATGCCCCGCCTGCTTGCCCTCTCCTGCCTGAGCCTCGCCCTCGGGCTGGTGCCTGCGGCCTTCGCCGCCACCGCCTACGTATCCAACGAGAAGGACAACAACCTCAGCGTCATCGACCTGGACACGATGGCCGTCACCGGCACCATCGACACCGGCAAGCGCCCGCGCGGGCTGGCGCTATCCCACGACAACAAGCTGCTGTACATCTGCGCCAGCGACTCGGACACCGTGCAGGTGCTCGACCTGGCCACGCGCAAGATCATCAAGCAATTGCCCTCCGGCGCCGATCCCGAGCAGTTCGCCCTGCACCCCAATGACCGCTGGTTGTACGTCTCCAACGAGGACGATGCGCTGGTCACGGTGGTCGACACCCAGACGGCCCAGGTGCTCGGGCAGATCGACGTCGGCGTAGAGCCCGAAGGCATGGCGGTGAGTCCGGATGGCAAGTGGGCGGTGAACACCAGCGAGACCACCAACATGCTGCACTGGATCGATACCTCGACCCAGAAACTGGTGGACAGCACCCTGGTGGACCAGCGCCCGCGCCACGCCGAGTTCACCCACGACGGCTCGCAGGTCTGGGTCTCGGCGGAGATCGGCGGCACCGTCAGCGTGGTCGACACCGCCACCCGCAAGATCCTCAAGACCCTGCGCTTCGCCATCCAGGGCGTGCACCCGGACAAGGTGCAGCCGGTGGGCGTGCAACTGACCCGTGACGGCAAGTACGCCTTCGTCGCCCTCGGCCCGGCCAACCACGTGGCGGTGGTGGATGCGAAGACCTTCGAGGTGCTCGACTACCTGCTGGTGGGCCGCCGCGTCTGGCACCTGGCGTTCACCCCGGACGAGAAGACCCTGCTGGCCACCAACGGTGTCAGCGGCGATGTGTCGGTGATCGATGTCGACGCGCGCAAGGTCACCAAGTCGATCAAGGTCGGCCGCTATCCCTGGGGCGTGGTGGTGACGCCATGAACGCACCTACTATGAACGCGCCTGCCATGAGCGCATCCGGAATGAATGCGCTGGCGGTCCGCGATCTCGGTTTCTCCTACGGCCCGCGCCGCGCCCTCGACGGCCTGGAGTTCGAGCTGCCCGCCGGACGCTTCACCGCCCTGCTCGGCCCCAACGGCGCCGGCAAGTCCACCCTGGTCGCCCTGCTCACCCGCCTCTACGACCTGCAGCAGGGCGAGATCGAGGTGCTCGGTTGCAGCTTGCGTCGCCAGCCGCGCCTGGCCCTGCGGGAGCTGGGCGTAGTGTTCCAGCAGAGCACCCTCGACCTGGACCTGAGCGTGGAGCAGAACCTGCGTTACCACGCCGCCCTGCACGGCCTGCCGCGCAGCGTGGCGAACGAGCGGATCGACGCCGAACTGGCCCGCCAGCAGTTGCAGGAGCGCCGCCGCGACAAGGTCCGCGCGCTCAACGGCGGCCACCGTCGGCGGGTGGAGATCGCCCGCGCGCTGCTGCATCGCCCGCGCCTGCTGCTGCTCGACGAGGCCAGCGTCGGCCTCGACCCGGCGGCGCGCCAGGCGCTCAACAACCATGTGCGCCGGCTGTGCCGCGAGGACGGCCTGGCGGTGCTCTGGACCACTCACCTGCTGGATGAGGTACGCGACGAGGATGCGCTGCTGGTGCTCGACCGCGGCCGCCTGGTCGCCCGTGGCGAGGCGCGGGATATCTGCGCAGCCGACGCCGGCAACCTGGAACGCACCTTCCACCGCCTGACCCGCTTGGAGGCCTGCGCATGAGCGCCCTGGAAAGCCCGCGCCTGGGTCCTGCCGCCTACTGGCAATGCCTGTGCGGCATCGTCATGCGCGAGTGGCTGCGTTTCGTCCTGCAGCGCTCGCGCTTCCTCAGCGCGCTGGTGCGGCCGCTGCTCTGGCTGCTGGTGTTCGCCGCCGGCTTTCGCGCCGCGCTGGGCATCTCGATCATCGAGCCGTACGACACCTACGTCACCTACGAGACCTACATAGTGCCGGGGCTGTGCTGCATGATCCTGCTGTTCAACGGCATGCAGGGCTCGCTGTCGATGGTCTACGACCGCGAGATGGGCAGCATGCGCGTGCTGCTGACCAGCCCGCTGCCGCGCGCCTTCCTGCTCGCCAGCAAGCTGCTGGCCACCGCGCTGGTGTCGCTGCTGCAGGTCTATGCCTTCCTGCTGATCGCCTGGCTGTATGGCGTGCAGCCGCCGCCCCTGGGGCTGGTCGCCGCGCTGCCGGCGTTGCTGCTGGCCGCCCTGCTGCTGGGCGCGCTGGGGCTGCTGCTGTCCAACGGCATCCGCCAGCTGGAGAACTTCGCCGGGGTGATGAATTTCGTCATCTTCCCGCTGTTCTTCCTCTCCTCCGCGCTCTACCCGCTGTGGAAGATGCGCGAAGCCAGCCAGTGGCTGTACTGGCTGTGCGCGCTGAACCCGTTCAGCCACGCCGTGGAGCTGGTGCGCTTCGCCCTCTACGAGCGCTTCAACCCGCTGGCCAGTGGCGTCTGCCTGGGGCTGACGCTGCTCTTCGCCGGCCTCGCCGTGCTGACCTTCAACCCGCAGCACGCCGCCCTGCGCAAGGGCTGAAACCTACTACTTTGGTACCGGTTCGCCCCTCCGGACGTCGAATTTCCAAAGCCGCAGCGCCGGCATCTAATGGCCAGTACAAGAAGAACCAATAGAGATACCGCCATGCCTCGCCTTGCTCCTGCCCTGCCCGGCCACGTGAGCGGCTGCCTCGCCGCGTGCCTGCTCAGCCTGACCCTCGCGCTGCCGACCGCGCAGGCCGAGGATGCGCCGCTGTTTTCCGCCGACGGCTACCGCCAGGCCCAGTACCGCAGCCCGACGCCGCCTTCCGCCGAGCACGCCACCACCCTCGATACCCCCGCCCTGCAGGCGCTGCTCCAGCGCGAGCCGCAGGCGCGGCTGGTGGACGTCTACCGCCGCACCTTCCTCAATGGCCAGTTCGTCGCGGACGAACAGCACCGCAATCTGCCCGGCAGCCTGTGGCTGGCCAACGTCGGCACCGGCACCCTGGAACCGCAGTGGCAGGCCTACCTGGAGCAGAATCTCGCCCGCCTCACCGACGGCGATGCCCGGCGCCCGCTGGTGTTCTACTGCCGCTCCGACTGCTGGATGAGCTGGAACGCCATCCGCCGCGCACATGCGCTGGGCTATGCCAGCCTCTACTGGTACCGTGATGGAATCGACGCCTGGGAACAGGCAGGACTGCCCCTGCAGGATGCGCAACCGCAACCCCTGAAGTAACTTGCGATCACCGCCCATAACGACAACAACGAGGTGCAGGCCATGTACAAGATCCTGATCGCCGACGATCACCCGCTGTTCCGCGAGGCCATCCACAACGTCATCGCCGACGGCTTCCCCGGCAGCGAAGTGATGGAGACCGCCGACCTCGACAGCGCCCTGGGCCTGACCCAGGAACACGACGATCTCGACCTCATCCTGCTCGACCTGAACATGCCCGGCATGCATGGCCTCAACGGCCTGATGAGCCTGCGCAACGAGGCGCCGACCATCCCAGTGGTGATCGTCTCCGCCGAGCAGGACAAGCAGGTCGTGCTGCAGGCCATCACCTACGGCGCCGTTGGCTTCATCACCAAGTCCTCGCCGCGCCTGCAGATGACCGAAGCCATCGAGCAGATTCTCAACGGCAACGTCTACCTGCCGTCGGACATCATCCGCACGCAGAAATCCTCGCCGCGCCGCAGCGGCCAGGAAGACCACAGCATCCCGCCGGAACTGCTGCAGGCGCTGACCCGCAAGCAGCTGCTGGTACTGGAGCGCATGACCAAGGGCGAATCCAACAAGCAGATCGCCTATAACCTGGAGATCGCCGAAACCACGGTGAAGGCCCACGTCTCCGCCATCCTGCGCAAGCTGAAAGTGCACAACCGCGTGCAGGCCATCCTCTGCGCAGGCGATATCGACTTCGCCGCCTACCTGCGCCGCTGACACCGAACCTGTCCGTGCTGCCGAGACCGCTACCGGGAACCACTCGATGCCCTCCAACCGCACCCTGAGCCTCACCGGCCTGGCGATGATCGCCTTCGCCGGCAACTCCATCCTCTGCCGCCTGGCCCTCAAGGCCACCAGCATCGACGCGGTGAGCTTCACCGGCATCCGCATCTTCTCGGGCGCGCTGATGCTCGCTGTGCTGCTGAAGCTGCGCCGCCGGGTTGCCAGCGAAGGCGGCAACTGGCGCGCGGCGGCGGCACTGTTCGTCTACGCCGCGGCCTTCTCCTACGCCTATGTGCAACTGGACGCCGGCACTGGCGCGCTGCTGCTGTTCGGCGCGGTGCAGGTAACCATGATCCTGATCGGCCTGCTGCGCGGCGAAAGCCTGCGCGGGCAGGCGCTGGTGGGTTTCCTGCTGGCGCTGGGCGGCCTGCTGGTCCAGCTGCTGCCCAGCGCCAGCGCACCGCCGCTGGCCGGCGCGCTGCTGATGCTGCTCTCGGGCGTGGCCTGGGGGCTGTACTCGCTGCTCGGGCGCCAGGGCAGCGATCCGCTGGCGATCAGCACCGGCAACTTCGTCCGCGCCATCGCCTTCGCCGCCCTGCTGGCGGCGTTCTTCCACGCCGATCTGCGGGTCGACACGCTGGGCGTGGTCTATGCCGTGCTGTCCGGCGCGGTGGCCTCGGGGATCGGCTATGCGATCTGGTACAGCGCCCTGCCGGGCCTGTCGGCCATCCAGGGCGCTTCGGTGCAGCTGAGCGTGCCGATACTCGCTGCCCTGTCCGGCGCCGTGCTGCTGGGCGAGGCAATCAGCCTGCGGCTGGCGCTGGTTTCGCTGGCGGTGCTGGGCGGGATCGCGCTGATCCTGCTGGCCAAGGTGCGCGCCCCCGTCGCCCAGCGCGCCTGACCTGCTTTGCTCTTCGTAGGAGCGAGCTTGCTCGCGAACCCGACCCCGCAACGGAGTCTGTTCGCGAGCAAGCTCGCTCCTACAAGTTCGGCGCAGGCCCCCAACCTCGTTGTAGGAGCGGACCTTGTCCGCGAATCCAACCGGCTGGCACCGCTATCGCGGTGATCGCGGAGAAGCTCCGCTCCTACAAGAGCTGAACGCCCATGTGCGCAGCGGTCAACGGTCAACGGGCGCTATCGATCAGATGGCACAGCGCCGTCTTCAGCTTCATCGGCCGCACCGGCTTGTGCATCAGCGTGTGCCCCAGCTCGCGGACCTGCTGCTTCAGCTCGTTGCTGTAGTTGGCGGTGATCATCAGTGCCGGTAGCGGCGTGCCGCGGCGGGCGTTGATCGAGGCGACAGCGTCGACGCCGTTGAGTCCGTCGTCGAGGTGGTAGTCGACGATCAGCAGGTCGGATTCTGCGTGGAAGTTGTCCACCTGCCGCGCCAGGTCCTCCTCCGACAGCGCCGTCACCACCCGGCAGCCCCAGGTTTCCAGCAAGGTGCGCATGCCGGCGCAGATCGCGGCGTCGTTATCCAGCACCCACACGCGGGAGCCGCGCAGGCGCTCCAGCAGGTCATCGGTGGTGCGTTCCGGTTCCGGGGCGCTGCGGGCCACGCGGCGCGCCAGGGGGACTTCGATGGCGAAGCGCGAGCCCTTGCCCGGCACCGACTCCACCTGGATGCGGTGACCGAGCATGCGCGCGATCTTCTCGACGATGGCCAGGCCCAGGCCCAGGCCGCGATCCTGGTGGAATCGCTGCACATCGCCGCGCTTGAACTCCTGGAATATCTCGCCGAGCTTGTCGGCGGCGATGCCCACGCCGGTGTCCCAGACCTCGATCCACAGGCTGTGCCGACGCCGCCGGCAGCCCAGCAGCACGCGACCCGAAGGCGTGTAACGGATGGCATTGGTCAGCAGGTTGCGGAGGATCCGCGCCAGCAACTGGATATCGCTGCGCACCTGCGCGCCACAGGGCACGAAGTCCAGCGCCAGGCCCTCGCTGGCAGCCACCTGGCTGTACTCGGCGGCGAGGTTGCCGAGCAACTCGCTGACGTCGAACGAGGCAATGTCCGGCTTGATCACCCCGGCATCCAGCTTGGAGATGTCCACCAGGGTGCCGAGCAGCGTCTCCACGTCCTCCAGCGACTGGCTGATGTTGCGCACCAGCGCTTCGCCGCTGCGCTCCTGCAGCGCGCTGGTGAACAGCCGCGCGGCGTTCAGCGGCTGCAGCAGGTCGTGACTGACGGCGGCAAGGAACTTGGTCTTCGACAGGTTGGCCTGCTCCGCCTCGCGCTTGGCCTCGCGCAGGCGTCCCTCGACCTGGCTGCGCTCGTCGATCTCGCGCTTGAGCTGGTCGTTCAGGCTGGTCAGCTCGGCGGTGCGTTCGCGTACCCGCTGCTCAAGGTTCTGGTAGGCCTGGTGCAGCGCCTCGGCGGTGCGGCGGCGCTCGGTGATATCGCGGATCAGCACGAACAGCCCGCTCACCGTGCCGTCAGCCTGGCGGTTGGGCACGTAGGAGCGCTGCATGTAGCGCTCCTGCCCGGCAAGGTTGGTCTCGGCGATCTCGAAGGTGACGCTTTCGCCCGACAACGCGCGCTCGAAGTACGGCTCCAGGCGCTGGCAATGCTCGGCGCTGTGCACCTCGCACAGGTTGCGCCCGAGCATCGAGCCGCTGGGCCAGCGGTACCATTCCTCATAGACCTTGTTGGTGAAGTCGTAGTCGAGGTCGGCCGTCAGGTAGGCGATCAGCGCCGGCACCTGGTCGGTGATCAGGCGAATCCAGCGCTCGCTTTCGCGCAGCGCTTCGGCATGCCGGTAGCGCTCGGTGATATCGGTGAAGGTGTTGACGAAGCCGCCGGTGGGCAGCGCGTGGGTGCGGATTTCCAGCATGCGGCCGTCGAACAGGCGCTGCTCGATCACCCCTTCCGCCTCGCCCTTGCGTGGGCGGCTGCGCGGGGTTAGCAGCGGCAGTTCGCTGTCGGCCATGACCTCGGCGAAGGGCCGGTGCGCCTCGATCGGCGCCAGGCCGCAGAGTTCGAGGAAGCGCCGGTTCCACAGTTCCAGCGCGCCATCGGCGCCGACCATGGCCACGCCCTGGGACAGGTTGTCCACGGCGCGCTGCAACAGGTGCGACTTCTGCGCCACCGCCTGTTCGCGGCGGGCCATCTCGTTCTGCTTGATCTCGGTGATGTCGCTGTAGAGCACCACCAGCCCGCCGTCGCGGGTCGGCCGCTCGGTGACACGGACCCAGCGGTCGTTGCGCAAGCGATAGAGGGTGTGTTCGTCGTCGCTGCTGCGCTGCTCTTCGACGATCAGCCCGCTGCTCTGCGCCAGCCGGCGCACTTCGGCGAGCCGCGTGCCGGCGCCGACGCGGGCGCGGGTCTGCGCCCAGAAGGCACGGAAGCGTTCGTTGTAGAGGACGATGCGCTGCTGCGGGTCGAACAGCACGAAGGCGTCGGAGATACTCTCGATGGCGTCGAGCAGGTGCTGGTGCGCGGTCTCGGCGCGCAGGCGGGCGTCGCTGAGCAACTGGTTGCTGGATTTCAGCTCGACCATGGTCTCGCTCAGGGCATCGGTGCGCTCGCGCACCTGCTCGGCCAGCACCACCGAATGCTGGAAGGCGCCGTAAGCGTTGTCGCCGCGCGAGGTGGCCGACTCGACACGCTCGATCAGCGCCGCGTTGATCCGCTGCAGCTTGTGGTTGTCGCGCTGCAGCTCGTCGATGCGCGCGCGCAGCTCAGCGTCCGGCGTTGCCCCGAGGACGGCCAATGGCGACACCGGTGAAGGTCTGGTTGATATGCATGCCATTGAATTGTTCCCCGTAGGTGTTGAAGCCGATCACCTGCTGGCTGCGGAGAAACTCGGCGGTGGGCTCGGTATCGCCGGCCACCTCCAGCTCCAGGCGACGCAGGAAGCAGTCGCAGCCGATGGTCAGCAACGGCGGACCGAGGCGTTCGTGCAGGCGCTGGAACTGCGCCTGCAACCCCGGCAGCAGCGGGCCGGTACTCATGGCGGTGAGGACGATGCCGTTCTCCACCGCGCAGTAGAAGGTCAGGCTGAGGTCGTCGTTGACCTGCTGGATCGAGCGCACGTAGTACTGGTCACGCACCCGCACCGCCAGTGGGTGTGCCGGGAACAGCGAGAAATCCAGCTGCTCCAGCGGCACCCCGACCAGCCGGGCGAACTCCAGCGCCGCTGGCTCGGCGTTGAGCTCCAGTACGCGGCGGCTGTCGCTGTCGGCGCGGGTAACCACCAGTTTTTCTTCGCTGGGCAGCACGTGGTGGGTGGTGAATACCTCGAAGTCCAGCCAGGTATTGAACAGCACCACCACTGCCGCGCCGGTGTGGAACTGGCCCTGGTAGTAGACGTGGGTGTGGGTCAGGTGGTTGTCGTCGCCGGCCGAACCACCGAAATGCGGGATGGCACCCAGCGCGGCACTGAGCGCGGCGAGCACCACCTCCTCGCGGCTGGAGAGGCCGTCGAGCAGGGTCAGGGCGAAACTGTGGTCCTTGATCGGCGCCAGCCCGGCGCTGCGGCAGTCGGCCACCAGCGACTCGACCATCTGCTGTGCGTCGATCAGGCTGAAGCGCTCCATCTCGTCCACCAGCGCGCAGGAGATGGCGAAGCTGCGCAGGTCGAAACCCACGGCGGTGACGCAGCCACGCCCGTAGCCCTGCGGGGTGATTTCCCCGGCGGTGGTGCAGCCGGCCAGGTCGATACCGCCGAAGTACTGCTCCAGCGCGGCGGCCAGCGTCGGCAGGTCGTATTCGGCGGAACAGAAGAACAGCACGAAGCCGAGGTTGGGGTGAAGCAGCTGGCGCGCCAGGTCCTGGGCAACCGCCTCGACGTCGCGGGCACTGGACATGCCGCGAACGACTCCTTGTGTTTCGTGCATGGCGTACGCCCAGTCAGGATATCGACGTGGGCATTCTACGAAGCGGCCACGGCGCGCCCCATGCTACTTGGGTCGTGGCGGGGCTATCCGAAAGTAGCGGAGGCTAAGCGGTTCGCGAGCTCGTAGGGCGGATAACGCTGGCGCGTTATGCGCCCTTCCATCCTAGTCGCACCCTCAGCCCTGCGAGGAACGCGGAGCCCACCCCGTAGGAGCGGACCCTGTCCGCGAAATCCCTCGCGGCGGAAACAGAAGCCACAGGGACATTCAATTGCACATCGCCTGTCGGCGATTCGCGGAGAAGCTCCGCTCCTACAAGAGCCAACCAACCCGCGCCTACGAAGAACACAGAGTACCGGAACGGGTTGTCCGCCGATACCACACCGGCGGATAACGCTGGCGCGTCATGCGCCCTGCGTTGCTGGCATCACCCCGCCGGCCAGAACAGCAGCGTCAGCACCAGCATCCCCGCATAGAAGCCGGTCTCCAGCGTTTCCGTCCAAGGCTGGATGCGGCGCAGCGCGCCATGGATATGCACCACCACCATGAACCCCGCCACTGCCGCCAGCACCTCGAAGGTGGTCAGCAGCGCTTCCCCGGTCAGCGCCGCGCGCAGCATCAGGGCTTCGACGATGAGGATGAATGCGCCCAGGCAGCGGCCGAAGTACACCGCCAGATCGGTGTGTTCCGGCAGCGTCCACTGCATCACCCGCGCCCACAGCAGCGGCGCGAGGAAAATGGGCAAGGCGAATACCAGGGTGGTGGCGATGGACAGAACCAGCAGGTAAGTCTGCGCGTGTGCGCTCCACGATCCGATCATGGCGAGCCTTCCTTGAGTGAAAGAAAAAAGGCGGGCGACACACCGTGCCGACCCGCCGAAATGGAGCCAAAGGAGTTGGGGGGTGTTACCAGTTGAGGACGGCGCCCACTGCGAAGGTGTCGGTGTCCTCGCTGACGGTGGAGCCCTTGCGGCCGTCGATCTCGTAGACGTTGTACTCGGCTACCAGCTTCAGGTTGTCGTTGATGGTGCGGAAGTAGGCGATGCCCTTGGTCGAGTAGTCCGCGGCGCTGCCCAGGCCGTTGCCGTCGTCGCGGGTCTCGCCGGTGGACAGCGCCACGCGGTTCTTGCCCCAGCTGTAGGAGCCCTGCAGCAGCACGCCGCGGCTGTCCACTTCACGCAGTGCAGCTTCGCCGGCGTTGTTGGTGAAGAACGGGTTGATGCCCTTGGCGGTGAAGCCCGAACCGGTCAGCGAGAAGCCGCCCATCTTCGCCTGGACGCCATAGCCCAGGCCCTTGGAGGTCACGTTGTCGACTTCGTCGTTGGTGTTCTTCGAGGTCTGGTAGGCGCCGTTGACCCAGCTGTAGATCTGCGCGCCGCCGACGTCGAACTGGTAGCTGATCTCGCTCTCGTAGCGCGGGTTGTCCTGGTAGGCCTTGTCGTCGAGGCCGTCGCTGGCATCCTTGTCGATCTGGTTGGTGTCGATCGGGTCCATGATGCCGACGGCGATGTGCAGCCCGTCCACCAGGTTGTTGTTGCGGTAGGTGATCTGCGAGGTCGGGAACGGGTACGGGTAGCCGGTGCCGATGTTGCCGAAGGACACGCCCTTGCCGTCCACCAGGCCGAGGGTGTCGCTGGCGTTGCCGAAGCCGGCGAGCAGTTCGTCGAGGAAGATGTTGGAGCGCGAGAACAGGCCGAAGTCCTTGCCGATCAGCACCTCGCCCCAGTCGCCGGCGACGTTGCCGTAGAACTGGCGCACGTCGATGGCGGTGTCGGTGCCGTCCTGCTCGCTGTCGTTGATGGTCACCCAGAACGAGGAGCGCCCGGTGAGGGTCAGGCCGTCGATCTTCTTGCCGAAGTTGAAGCCGATGTAGTTGGGCAGGAAGCCCATCTTCACCCGCGACTGGCGGCGGTCGTAGGTCTGGCCGTTGCGATCGACGTCGCTGTTCACATAGAAGGCGTTGAAGTAGCCGTCGGTGGAGAAGGTGGTGTCGTCCTTGTCGTACAGCATGATGTCGGCGCTGGCCCCGCTCGACACTGCAGACAGGGCCAGGGTGGACAATGCCAGCGGCAGCAGCTGGCGGCGGACGGCGATCTTGTTGTTGTTCATGGCGCTCTCCGGGTGGGGGATCGACTGTGCTCAGTCGTGTCGGAGGCGATTATCGAAACGCGCAAGGCTCCGCCCTACGCTGCTTTGGCGCTGTTTCAGCGGGCATTGCGAGGGGCTTGCAGGTGCGCTGCGCAAGGCTCTGCGACTGCCCCGACCAAGGGCGCGCGGCGATGGTCGCGGCAGCCTGCTACCACCGG
Source organism: Pseudomonas sp. CAN1 (assembly GCF_030462585.1). Lineage (GTDB taxonomy): Bacteria > Pseudomonadota > Gammaproteobacteria > Pseudomonadales > Pseudomonadaceae > Pseudomonas. The sequence continues at coordinate 60,122 of NZ_JASMRU010000030.1, forward strand.
AGCACTACCTCGGCGCAATGACCGGGAGCGGGTCGCGGGGCGTAAGGCAAAAGTCGGCCGGGCCACCGTCTTGCGGACGGTAGCCTCAGCCCAAAGGAGGAGAGTTTTGCGGTGCTGGGAACGCGTCAGGCGCGGCTGAGCAGCAGCCAGTGGCCGCCCTGGGTGGAAGCCAGCTGGGAGTAGGCGGCGCGCAGCTCGGTGAGGTGCACCCCGGCCAGCGCAGCCGCCATGTCGGCGCGGTGGGTTGGTGCGGCGCCGGCAAGCTGGTCTTCCCACGCCTGCTGCAGGCGACCGGAGAAGTCGCCGGGCAGTTTTGCCAGTTCCGCTGCCAACGGCGCACGCAGGCTGTCAAGGCGCTGCGGGTCGAGGCGGCGCAGGGCCTCGCCCTGGCGGTAGAGGAAGCTGTCCACTTCGGCCTGCAGTTCCACTGCCGAAAGCAGTGGCGACTGCACTGCGAAGAGGATGCCGCGCCGCCCACCGAACTGGCGGAAGCCGCAGTACAGCGCGTAGGCCAGTTGCCGTTCGCCGCGCAGCCAGTGGTAGAACGCCGGCTCCAGTACCCGCGCCAGCAGGCGCCAGGCAGCCTCGTCTGCCGCACCACGAGTAGCCAGCGGGCAGAACAGCAGCAGGGCCGCCTCACCGGGAATCTCCAGCACCTGGCGATGGCGCCCGGGCGGGCCGCTGCGCGGTGGCATGGCATGGCTGGCTGGCGAGCCGCGGATTGCACCGGGCAGTTCGGCACCGATGGCCAGCGCGTCCCAATGGGCGGCGGACCAGTCCGGTTCTGCCGCACCGTCACCGGCCAGGGCCTGGGGCAACAGGTCGAGCAGTTGGCGGATCGGCATGTCACCCTCGCGGCGACGGCCCTCGGCCTCCAGCAGACGCGCGCCCTGCCCCAGCACCGTGGCCGGCGGCTGGTGCAGCACGGCGAGCGTGCGCTCCGCCAGCTCGCCCAGCGCGGCCTGCGGCCCGCTCAGCAGCAGGTTCCAGTCACTGTCGAAGGATTCCAGGCGCAGGCTCGCCCCTTCGCGGCGCGCTGCCCCGGCCACTGGGCGCAGGGCCTGGCGGGCGGCGAGGAAGGCGTGGCGACCGGGCGCCTGCGGGAAGCGCCAACGCAGGTGCAAGGCACCCCGTTTGCCTTCTCCCGCAGGTAGAGCCGGTGCGAAACTCCAGGGCTGCTCATCCAGTGGCGGAATGCTCCGCGCCGGGCTGCGCGCCACGTCGAGGACGAAGCCGGCACAGGTCAGGGATTCGCAAATTATCGATTCGCACGCCAACAGGCGGATCATGCGCTGATCGTGCAACTGATCGAGCCAGCAGGCGCTCTGCGCTGTTCTTGCGATTCGCTGCAGTTGCTCCAGCGCGCCTCTGGGTTCCTCAAGGGGCGCCGCCGAAAAGGCCTCGCCGGGCAGCTGGCGCAAAGCATCCAGCCAGCCACGGAAGGCCGCTTCCAGCGGTTCAGCGGCCGCAGCTGCGGCCAGTTCGAAATCGAAACGCAGCAGCGCCTGGCCGTTGGCATATCGGGTCAGGCGCAGGCGCGCGCTGTCACACAGGCCGCTCTGGCCCAGGTGTGCCAGCAGCGAGCCGGGTGCCTCGTCTGCCAGCCAGCCCTGTAGCGCTTCCAGCGGCGCACCGCCCTCGCCGTTCACGCCCTCCAGCGCGAAGGCCAGTACCAGCCGGGGCGCGCCGGGCAGGCGGAGCTTCAGCTCCTCGCCCGTCAACGGCAGCAGAGATTCGTCAGGTGT
>NZ_JASMRU010000031.1 GCF_030462585.1 Pseudomonas sp. CAN1
AGCTTGCGTCCTTCATCGGCGACCCCCGAGAAGCCACGGCCGTACTCGCCGGCGCGGGCCGCTTCGATGGCGGCATTGAGCGCCAGCAGGTTGGTCTGGCTGGCGATGTCCTGGACGTGCTTGGACATGCTCTGCAGCTCGCTGGCGTAGCTGTTCAGGTGGCCAATGGTGGCCAGCAGCTCGCTCTTGTGCGCGCTGGCGGCGTGGAAGGCGGTGGTGACTTCCTGCAGGCGCTGCTGGGCCCGGCGCAGGTTCTGGCTGACGCCCTCGGCGCCGGTGACGCTCTCCGAGCGCGCCAGGGACTGCTGCAGGCGGTCGGTGAGCCCGGCGAAGCGCGAGAACAGCTCGGCGACGCTGCCCGAGAGCAGCTTGCGCACCTGGCCCAGGCTCTGCTCCCAGGCCGGCAGCACGGCCACCAGCAGCGGCTGGCAGTCCACTGCCCGCGCCTCCTGAATCACCACGGCCGACGTTTCGACCGGCTTGCCGGCGCGCGGCCGCAACGGTACGCCGGCAGCCGCGACCATGACGATGCCCGCCAGCGTCGCCCAGGGCTGTTCGAGGCCGAGCCCGGCAAGGCCCAGGGCAATGCCCGCCCAGAGGATGGAATAGAAGATCACGGCAGCGCTCGCGGAAGGTGGCAGAGGCCGCGAACGATAGTGAACGGTGATTCAGCGGAAAATCGGGGAATCCCCTAGGGGGCCCTAGGGGATGGAGTAAGGGATCGGAATAACTCCGGCTCCCGGCAGCTGGCGACCGATCAGACGGACTTTCCAGACGTGTCTGAATGACAGGGCTACAGGCTAACTGGTGGGATTGACGGCTCTCAGGAACGGACGCCCGCCATGCTCATCAACGCCGCCCACCTGTTCTTCGATCACAGCCGCCACACCCTCAAGGTCAGGGACGTTGCAGCACCGCTCGACGTCCTCGCCTTCACCGGTGAAGAAGCCCTCAGCCAGCCCTTCGCCTACCGCATCGAATTCACCAGCAGCCACCGCGACCTCGACGCCAACACCTTCCTCTGCAAGGACGCCAGCTTCAGCCTGCGCGCCGCGCCGGAGCAGTTGGGCATCCCCGGCTACACGCCGCCGGTTGCCCCACCACTGCGCACCTTGTACGGCACCATCAGCCACTTCGCCCTGCTGTCCGTCTCCCGCGATGAAGCCCGCTACGAAGTGCTGCTGGAGCCCCGCGTCAAACTGCTTGACCGCGGCCGCCAGTTCCGTATCTACCAGAACCAGAGCGTCCCGCAGATCGTCGAGCAGGTGCTGCGGCGCAATGACTTCGAGGGGCAGGATTTTCTCTTCCAGCTGACCCGCAACTACCCGCAGCGCGAACAGACCATGCAGTACGGTGAGGATGATCTGGCCTTCATCCAGCGCCTCGCCGCCGAAGTGGGCATCTGGTACTGCTTCAGCATGGACGAGCGGTTGCGCATCGAAGTGCTGGAATTCCACGACGACCAGCGCCACTACCAACCCGCATCGCTGTTGCCTCTGCGTCAGCTGTCATCGCTGGAGTCCACCGGCCAGGACGCCGTGTGGAACCTGCAGAGCAGCCACGAACTGGTGCAACAGCAGGTCAGCAATCGCGCCTATTACTATCGCGATGCCGCGGCGCAACTGGACGCCAATATCGACCTGCTGAAGTCACCGAAAACCACCTACGGCGAGGCCTACCACTACGGCGAGCCGCACCAGAAACTCGGCGATGCCTACGCCCAGGATGAGGACCTGGAAATCGAAAGCGGCTACTTCTACGCGCGTCTTGCCCACGAGCGCTACCTCAACCAGCGCACCCGCCTGAGCGGCTCCACCAGCAGCCCCACCCTGCTTCCCGGCCATGTACTGAAGGTCGATGGCGCAGCGGCAAGCTTTGCGCCCGGCGCGGTCGTCGTCCGCCTGCGCAGCAGTGCCGCCCGTGACCGCAGCTTCGAGGTGAGCTTCGAAGCCATCCCCTACGACGAACAGGTCTGCTTCCGCCCCGAAGTACCGGCCCGCCCGGTCATCGCCGGCACCATCCCCGCCCGCGTCACCAGCCCCGAGCCCAATGACCTGTACGGCCATATCGACATGGAAGGCCGCTACAAATGCCACTTCCTGTTCGACCGCGACACCTGGCCCGCTGGCCGCGAGTCGCTTTGGTTGCGCCTGGCGCGCCCCTATGCCGGAGATACCTACGGCCTGCACTTCCCACTGATCCAGGGCACCGAAGTGCGCATCACCTTCGAAAACGGCGACCCGGACCGCCCCTACATCGCCCACGCCATCCACGATTCACAGCACCCCGACCACGTCACCCTGAAGAACTACAAGCGCAACGTCCTGCGCACGCCGGCCAACAACAAGCTGCGCCTGGACGATTCGCGCGGAAAAGAGCACATCAAGCTCAGCACCGAATACAGCGGCAAGAGCCAGCTCAACCTCGGGCACCTGGTGGACGCCCAGCGCGAACAGCGTGGCGAAGGTTTCGAGCTGCGCACCGATGGTTGGGGCTCGGTGCGGGCCGGCAAGGGAGTGTTCATCAGCGCCGATGGGCAGGCTGCCGCCCAGGGTAAAGTGCTCGACATGAACCCAGCGCTCCTGAAGCTGCAGGAGTCACTGGAGCAGATCCGTGCAATGGCTCGCGATGCCGCCCTGGCCATGGTCGAGGAGCCGGACAAGCACGCCCCCGAGCAGCTCAAGGCCGCCCTCGACCTGCTCCAGCAACCGGGCATCCTCGCTTCAGCTCCCAAGGGCATCGCGCTCACCAGCGGCAACCACCTGCAACTGGCCGCCACACAGAACCTGATCGCCAGCGCCGGCGCCAACATGGACGTCAGCGTGGTCAAGCGTTTCACCGCCGCCGTGGGCCAGAACATCAGCCTGTTCGTGCGCAAGGCAGGCATGAAGCTCTTCGCCAACCAGGGCCCGGTGATCATCCAGGCACAGAACGACAACCTGGAACTGTTGGCCCGCCAGGGCCTGGACATCGTCAGCAGCGAAGACGAAATCCACATCACCGCGAAGAAGAAAATCACCTTCAACGCCGGCGGTACCTACATCACCCTCGACCCGCACCGCATCGAGCTGGGCACCCAGGGCGATTTCAATATCAAGGCGGCGCATTTCGGCCTGGTTGGGCCGGCGCAACAGCCACCGGAGTTCACCCTGCTTCCAGCTCGGCAGGCCTCCACAGCTCCGCCTGCCCTGCTCAAGCAAGCCGACCAGTTCCGCAATACCCGCGCCGGGGTTTGTGAAGTGTGTGAAGCCGCACGAACCACCGAAGGTGATCACCCATGAGTCTCGCCCCACGCGCCAGCGCCTGCCTGCTCTTTGACGGCGCGCGCTACCCAGATGCCTTCGCCTGGCTGAAGCGCCACTGGCCCGAGCACAAGGCCTTTCCACTGTTCAGCAGAAGCGACTACGACACGATTGCCGATACCGGGCCGATTCTGCTGGCGGCGCCGGAAGGCGAGAGCGTCCACAAAGCCTGGCGACAGGGCAGCGATTTCCCCGACGCCCTTTGGCTGGATACCGACCTGGCGGCGGAGCAGCTATGGCTGATCCTGCAGCGCCGCCTGCGGGTTATCAGCCCGGACGGAACCGAGCTCTGGCTGCGCCTGGGCGACGCCCTGCCGCTGCGTCATGCCTGGCGGGCCGGGGCCGCCTGGCCAGAAGGTTTCTGGCACCGCATTACCCGCGTCTGGGCATTACATGAGCAGCAGCCAGTGTGCCTCTGGCACAACCCTGCCCCTGAGCAGGACGCGGCCCCGAAAGACCTGGGCCTGAGCGCCCAGCTCACCCTCGACTGGCCCCTGTTGCGCGCCCTGGGCGCTAACCCACCTCAGCCGGAGTAAGTGCTGTGCAACCACAAGCACCCAACGAACCGAACGTAGCCGCCTGCCCCCTGCTCACCGCCATCCTGCCCTTGCGCTATGCCATTGGCCCCAGTGAGCCGGCCCTGGATGTCAGCGCCTATGATTTACCGAAGCTGCAAGGCAGCTTCCCCGACCTCGGCCCACGCCTGAAGCCACAGCCGGAAGAGGGACGCAGCCTCAACTACACCGCACGCCTGCTGCGCAATGGCTGGCTCTACGTCTGGCACAAGGATGCCCTGGCCGAATACCGCGTCGAACGCGCCCAACTGAGCCAGACCGACCGTGGCGGCAAGGCCATCGACACGCGCAGCAAACCTTACCTGATCTGCTTTGCCGGTCACTCCGCCAGCCTGGTCTGGTCACCCATCCAATGGAGCGATACGCAGTTCCGTAATGCCGGGGAAAGGGCCGATGTACGTCAACGCATCATGCGCGACGTCATACCAGGCGCCGCCCCCTTCAGTGGCCAGGTCGCCGGGTTCAAGCCAAGCATCGCCGACTACCACGAGCCCGAGTATTACGACTGGACCGACGCAGAGCACCACCTGCCCGACTGGCCAAAACTGCTCAAGAACATGCGCGAATGCGAGCAGCAAGCCTACGCCATCATCGACGACGCCTGGGGCGTACAGCTCGACCTGGCCAAGCTGATTCGCCTAAAGCAACAGGCCTTCCAGGACATCCGCCAGATTCGAGGCGAGGACTGGCACATCGCCGGGTTGATTCGCTCCCTGGCCGAAAACGACAAGCAAACCGAGCGTAACCTGCCGAGCATGGCCAACTATCCAGCCCTGCAGCGTGTCTGGGCGGAGCATGATCAGGCCGAGGATCGTCACGCAACTGCCCTGCGCCAATTGACGCAATCCTGGGTCGCATGGTTCACAACCCTCAGTGGCCAGTGCGCGCCTCAAGCCCTCGATAGCGCCTGCGGCCATTTCGATATCATGCAGGAAGAGGCTCGTGACGACCTGCAAGCGCATTTCGCCAGCGTCTGCCTGGGGGCGGCCTCCACCAGCCTGGGCCTCAAGGCCGTCGCCGAGGAGCTGGGCCGTGAGGGTGGAGGAAACAAGCCCTGGTTGCTCTGGGCCGTACTCGGTGTGGTGCGCCAGGTGGGACCCGGAGAGCTGGACCAACTGTTCGGCGGCCTCGATGGCCTGATCGACGACAGTCAGGACCTGCTCAAACAGCTACCGCTCTGGGCTGCGGCCATGAACCAGACGGCTGAAAAGCTTCTCGCTCATAGCGCGAAGAAGTTGAGTGCTGCAGGAGAAATGCTGCTCGATGCCCTGGATGCCGTCTTTGCCTTTGCGCTTGGCGCCCCGACTGCGCGCCAGCTTGCACGCGCGCAGCGTTTGGCAGCGCAACGCTACTTTGCTGCAGCCCTAGCGCGTGGGCACCAACGCCTGGCCCTGGCCGGTGTCGGCCAGCAACAGTTCGGTGAGTGGCTCAGCGATACCATGGGCACCCGCATGCCGCCTTCGCATCCCAAGCACATGCCTGACAGCCTGGGTGGGCAGGTACAGAGTGCCAATCGCCTGTTGTTCCTCTATCCGGTGGCGGCCAGCGCGGCCCAGCGTCTGCCGACCGTGCCCCCCACCCTGGCAACCAACCAGCCTCTGAGCAGGCTGCTGAATCTCGACAATCTCAAGAGCGCGCAGCTGAAGATAGTGTTGTTGGGGACGGCGGGGGTGAACTTTGGCTTTGCAGGTACCCAATTCTTAGATAATAAATCGGCAAGAAATAGCGCTAATGCATTGGGAACTGCACTTGGCCTAAGTACGGCCACCTCCGCCGTTCTCCAGAAACTGGCGGAAAGTAATTGGGAAACAATGGTAGGCGCCTTCGGCAAAACAGCTGGTCCTGCACAAGAAACACTTAAAAGAGCTCTGGGGCGAGGCGCTGCAACAGCAGCACTACAAGCAGTAACCTCAGCCTTCGATGCGTTGCTCTATGGCTTGGATGCACTGGAAGCTTACCAAGAGGGCGACTATGCCAGCGCCAGCGTCAGAGCGGTGCAGTCCACTGCCTCAGGAATGTTGGTACGTAATGGCGCACAGCTGTTCCGCGAATTGCGCGCAGCCCGGGCGGCAGTGGTATTAAGCGAAGTCTCGGCTCTGACAAACGGCCTGCGGGTTGCTCCGCACCTTGTTGCCAAGGGACTGGCACTAACACTGACGGTTGTCGCCGGCTTATTCGTTGACTGGTACGTCAAGCACACCCCGCTGGAAGCTTGGATCAAGCAGAATCGCTTCGGCCGCAACCCGGCCGACTGGGCGGCGGACGGCCCAGCCACTTTGGACAGGCTTTACACCATCCTTTTCCCCATCAACCTCAGCCTGCATCGCCTTAACGAAACCCATCCCTACAGCGGGGACACCATTTCCGCCGTCTACCTGCTGCTTTACACCGGCGGCACCTTCCTGCCCGATGGTGCCCAGGTGGAGTTTTCCGGGCTGGAGGGCTGGGAGTACCTGCCCGGCGTCAAGTCCCAGCAACGGCCCGTCATCTGGACCCTGCGTGACTTCTCCGCCGTCATCAACAGCGGCATCAACTGGCAACACCACAAGCCGCTCTACCGCCGGGTCTACCACCCGGAAGATGGCCGCACCCTGGCCGTTCTCGAGGGCGTTTTGCACTACAGCCCGCAGCCAGGCCTGGTTCTGCCACCGGTAGATGTGGAGGAGCGGTTATGGATCTGAATGCGCTGATGCGGCAAGCGTTGACGCGCCACGGCAACACGCCGGGCGTGATCTTGAGGGCCAAGGAGCAGACCGGACAACAGCCTTGGGAAATGTTCGTCACCGAAGAGCATACCGAGCATTACCTGGCGCTGAAGACAGGCGGGGAAGGCTATCGAGGTATAGTCACTGGAATGCTAGGCGGCACAGCGCTCTGTGGATTCAGCGTTTTTGCCATCCTGTTTGCGCTCAAAGGCGACTGGGATGGTGTTTGGATTTCATTAGGGATAATTGCGGCTGCTCTCATACTGCCCTTCTTGTGGGAGGTCAGTCAGCCCCTCCCATTGCCTATCCTGTTCAATCGCCGCACCCGCGAAATCTATTACAACCACGAGGGTGAGCTGTACCACATGCCATGGGATGAGGCACAAGCAGTGGCTTGCCAGTTCATGACCGTGGGGCCGCACAGCGGCGGTATGGACAACACCACTCTGGAAACGGTGGTGCGCCGTTATGGCGATGCAGAGCAGGCGGTATTCATTAGCTTAAGTCCGCCCATGGGCAAGACACTGGAGATGCAGTGTGGCTTCTGGGCCTGGTTGCAGGCCTATATGGACAACGGCCCCTGGTTCGATGAGAACGGCCGGCACAGTGAGTCGGATGCCTATGTCAAAGGAGTGATCGAGGCAGGCCAACTACGGCCACGTGACTGGCATAAAAGCACTTGGCGCACTATTGCGGAAAAGCAGAAAGCCCAAGAGAACAGCCTCTACTTTGAGTGGATGGACATTGCGACGCTGGTGGGCGAAATCATCTTCTATCCCATGCATTGGCTGCAGGACTTCACCTACGACATCGCCAAACGCCGCTCCCGTGGCCAGTGGCCGGAACTGGTGAAGGAGCGCCTACGCCCCGATGGCCCCACGACGCGACTGGTAGACCTCGAACGCGCCCAGGGCATGAAGGTGTAGCCGTGGGACGAGCCATAGGCCGGATTAGGCCGCACGTCTTATCCGGCATTTCTTTGCATGATTGTCGCCCAGAGCCGATGCAGCGTGACTTCTCGGCCGTCATCAACAGCGGCATCAACGAGTAAAAAGGGGACAGATTTATTTTCCACGCCAACGGATGAGCTCACTTCAGAAGGAGTAGCGCGGAGCTCTGCCAGAAACATTGCGCGAGCGACAGGCGGGTGGTTGGGACGCCTGCTGTGCCAGGGCAAGCTGGTGCGGATGGTGCCGTATCCGGTGATGCTGGGCTTCGTCAACGGCCTGGCGATCGTCATCGCCATGGCCCAGCTGAAGCACTTCAAGGACGGCGAGCACTGGCTCAGCGGCAACCCGCTGTACGTGATGCTGGGGCTGGTCGCGCTGACCATGGCGGTGGTCTATCTGCTGCCGAAGCTGACCCGCGCGGTGCCGCCGACAGATACCGCTCAGGGCCAATAGCAAGATTGTTCAAGCCAGCTGGCACCGATCTCTGCCACGCTGAAGGCACTTATCTGCCTGCTAGAAGCCTTCATGTCCCAAGATCAGCTTCCTTCCCGCGCCTTCCTCCGGGGCGCCATCGATATCATGCCGCTGTCGCTCGCGGTGCTGCCCTGGGGCCTGCTCGCCGGCTCGCTGGCCATCGACGCCGGGCTGTCGCCGCTGCACGGCCAGGGGCTTTCCGCCATCGTCTTCGCCGGTGCGGCGCAGCTGGTGGCCATCGGCATGCTCAAGGGCGGCGCCGGGTTCTTCTCGATCATGGTCACCACCCTGCTGCTGACCTCCCAGCACCTGCTCTACGGCATGACCATGCGCCCGGTGATTTCCCCGCTGCCGGGGCGCTGGCGCGCCGGGCTGGGCTTTCTGCTCACCGACGAGCTGTTCGCCCTCACCAGCAGCCACGACAAGCAGACCTTCAACCGCTGGTACGCCCTGGGCGTGGGCCTGACGTTCTATATCGCCTGGAACCTGTTCACCCTCGCCGGCGTGCTGATCGGCACCAGCATTCCGGGCCTGGAACACCTGGGGCTGGACTTCTCCATCGCCGCCACCTTCGTCGCGCTGATCGTGCCGGTGGTGAAGAACATCCCCACCGTGGTCTGCGTCGCCGTCTCGCTGTTCTGCTCGGTGCTGCTCAGCTACCTGCACATCGGCTCGGCGCTGGTGCTTTCCGGGCTGGCGGGGATGTTCGCCGGCTTCCTCTGCCAGAAATTCTCGGGGGTGCGCGCATGATGGCCTGGGCAGTGATCTTCGGCATGGGGCTGATCGTCTTCTTCAACCGCTACGTGTTCCTCGAACCGCGCCTGCCTATCCGCCTGGGCAGCAACGTGCGGCAGTTCCTCGGCTTCGCCGTGCCGGGCATGCTCACGGCGATCTGCGGGCCCATCGTGTTCCTTCCCGAGCACCAACTGAACCTGCGCCTGGACAACCCCTACCTGCTCGGCGCTGTCGTCGCCGTGGCGCTGGTGCTGTGGACGCGCAACGTGCTGCTCAGTGTGCTGCTCAGCATGGGCGCCTTCTACCTGCTGCGCTGGTGGCTGTAGCACCGCTGGTGCAATCGGCTTGAACCTCCTGCGGCGACCGGCCTTCGAACGAGGACGGCCACCCGCAGGAGGCAGCATGCACAACCTCGAAACGCCCACCTTCAAGCTCGGCATCTTCCACCCCGGCGACAGCCTCGCCCAGGCGCTGATCGCCGGCGCCCTGCACCGCCAGCACGAGGTGACGGTGCTGCTCGACGACCTCAACCGCCTGCGCGCACGCCCCGGCCTGCGCTGCAAGCTGGGCAGCCTGGACTCCTCGGCGGTGGTCGGCGAAGCGGTGGCCGGGCTGGACGTGGCGGTGGCCTTTCTCGGCGAGGAGTCCCCGCAGGACCTGCCCCCCCTGTGCGGCGCGCTGATCGACGGCGCCCTGCGTGCGGAGCTGCCGCGGCTGGTGCTGGTGGGCCACTGGCAATGGCTGGTGGACCCCGCCGACAGCGCCGACGAACAGCTCGGCGCGGGCCTGGCGCGCAGCCTGGAAGTCAGCGGCCTGGACTGGATGCTGGTGGAGGAGCCGGGCGTGCCGGAAGGCCTGCACATCGACGACTTCAGCCGTGCCGGCGGCGACGACACCGCCCTCGCCCGCTCCTACGCCGAGGCGCTGCTCGATGAGATGGACCTGGGGCTGCATCGCAGGGAGTGCCTGCGCCTGCGCAGTGGCGTGGAGTAGTCGCAGATCCGGCTCGACGCACTCCTCCAGTTCTTCGGAACTCGACGGCTGACGATGTGTTCGGGACGGGACAATCACCTGCAAGCCATGCGCATCGGCAGCCCGGCAAATTGCCGGTCAGCGCATGCTTTGCCGCTCTCGTCCCGGAGAGGAGCGGCATCAGGCAATCCCAGGCAGTGACAGGACGACTGTCGGCTTGCGACGACCGGTGAAACCACCCTCGGATATGGCGCTTGCCCCACTTGCGTGGATTTCGGCAACTGGCACTATGCCGCCGTTTGTAAGAAGACCGACAAGATGACCTTCGGATGCGTTCCTGGAGCAACTCCTCGGACCGACGCCTGGAACTCCTCGCGAAAGCCACTGCCGGCTTCTCTTGCAGCACCTTGGCCGACCCCGGCCAACGCCTGATGACAACACGAAAAAAAACAAGAACAAGGACGCAGCAATGCAAGACCGGAACATCGGCAGCGGCGATATCGGTTCGCCGGTTGTCAGAGACGCTTACGCCCCGCCCACGGCCGACCTGCTGGAGCCGCAATCCACCGAGCCGCTCCTGCAGCTCAAGAAGCGCATGCAGTACTGCTTCATGGGGTCAGTGGTGCTGGGAATGGCACCTTCGCTGTTCCTCTCGCTGGCCGGCGGCATGCCGCTGCTGGTGCTGATCCTCGGCTATCTCTCGCCTGTCCTGTGGATCGCCATGCTGGTGTACATCTTCCGGCTCAACAAGCGGCTCAGCTCCGTGGGCTATGCCATGTTCCGGACGCTGATCTCGCTGGTTCCGCTGCTGGCGCTGTACATCCTTTACCGCACCTCCTATGACGCCAACAAGATCATCCAGGCGGCTCGGCCGGCGCGCCCGGCACGGGCAGTCAGGATAGAGCCACGATAATGGAGACGGCCCGGACGGGCCGTCTTGCGTTTGCCTGGTCACAGGTCACTTGCCCAGCACCTGGGTGACGGTCTCTGGGTAGTAGGCGACTTTCAGGGTGTGCGCCTGCCCCATCAATTGCCCGTTGCCATACCAGGTGATGTTGTCCTGGCGCAGGATCATACCGTCGCTGGTGTATTCGTATTCGCCGCCGTTGGAGGTGCCGAAGGCGAAGCGTTCGCTGTCCATCTGCTTCAGGTCGAAACGGGTGCCGGCCGGCGGCATCATTTCCTTCACGCGCTTGAGGTAGGCCGGCGCCAGTTCGGAGAACAGCTCGCGGGTACGCGCCTGGTACTGGGCATCGGTGAGGCCGGGAGTCTGCTGCAGCTTCTCGGCGATCAGGCTGAAGTACTCGGCATCAGTGCGCGCCAGGGCCATGCGCACGGCCATGACTTCACCGAGGCGCGCCTGGTCGACCTGCAGTTTGCCGTCGGCACCTTTCTGCGGCGCGATGAACTCGTTGCCGTCCACCTGGATCAGCGGCGCGGTAGCCAGGTAGGCGGCGCAGGCGATCTGCTGGCCGGTGTGGTTGCCGCTGACCAGCAACGCGGTCACGCCGCCCTTGTCCTTCAGGTGCTGCGCCGTCTCGCCGCTGGCGGCGACGAAGCGATCGACCTCCGCCTGGCTGGTCTCGCCACGGGCGAGGCCGCAGAGCTGCTGCATCACGACGGGGTTGCGCTTACCGTCCACCAGCGGACTCATGCTGAAGATGGCGTTGCGGATCACCGGAAGCGCCGGGTAGTCGAGGGTGCCCAGGTTCTGCTGGACGATGGCTTTGCTGGCGGTGACGGCGGGCTGGTCGGAGCCTTTGCAGCCGGCCAGCAGGCAGGCGGGAATCAGCATCGCGGTCAGCCATTTGCTCTGGATGTTCATGGCATGGTCCTCACTCTTGGGCTTGCGCCGCAACGGCGCTGGATTCGATGACGACCCGGCGGTCGGGCGCCAGGCAGCGGATCAGTTGGGCACGGGGCAGGCTCGGGCAATCGGCGACCGGTTCGGCCGCTCCGGCGCCGCGCACGCGCATCGAGGCACTCGGCACACCGGCGGCGGCCAGGTAGTCGCGCACCGCTTCGGCACGGCGCCGCGACAGGTCGAGGTTGTAGGCCGGCGAGCCGAGGCGGTCGGTGTGCCCGGTGATGCTGATGTGTTCTGGCTGCTGAGCCTTCAGCTGCCCGGCCAGTTGCGCCAGGCTGGCGCGGCCGGCGGCGCTGAGTTCAGCGCTGTCGAAGGCGAAAGTGGCATCGCCGCCAAGGGTGACGCGCTGCGCCGCAGCCGGTGCCACCACGGGGGATGCAGCCGGTGCCGGCCGGGCCTGGTCCAGGCAATCGGCCGGCGAGTACAGGAAGGTCTGCGCCTGCATGTCCTTGTCGAACAGCACCTTGTACTGGCAGACCAGGTCCTGCTGGCCGGGCCGACGGAAGCGCAGCACGTAGTCCCACTCGTGCACGCCGAACAGGCCTTCCTGGAAGTGCGGAGTGCCGAGCAGCTCGTAGAGCTGGGCCTTGCCCATGCCCGGCTGTACCTTGCCCAGGTTCTCCAGGTTCACGTAGCTGCCCTGCGGGCGATACGAATCGCTGATCGCGGGGAATTGCGGGTCGGCGCTGTGGCCCTGGGCATCGACCACGCTGTGGCTGCCGCAGGCTGCCAGCAGCAGTCCGCTGCAGGCCAGGGCCAGGGTGCACAGGTTGCGGATGGTGAAAGTGTTCATCTTGACCTCCTTGGGCAGGCCCGACCGCAGCCGGGCCTGCCTGCAATGACTTACCACTGGTAACCGAGACCGACGGCGACGCCGGCTTCACCCTGGCTGCTGGTACTGCCCTGCAGCTTGGTGACCCATTTGCCGTTGTCGGAGATACGCGACACGCCGATCGCCAGGGCGCCCTGGCCGCGGTAGTTGCCCAGCCCGACGGTGGCCATGCTGGCCCCGGCCGAGTGCGGCTGCGGCAGGGTCGCCATGGCCATGGCCCCGGCGATGCCGGCGCTCAAGATGTCGTCCTGCTTCTTCAGGTCGTGGCGCAGCGCGTTGTAGCGGGAGTCGGTGTAGTCGTAGAACTGGTTGGAGATGTCGCCCATGCTCTGCTGCAACTGGCTGACGTTCACCGCGTCGGTCGGCGCGGTGCCGGCGGCGAGGTTGGTGATCTGTCGCTCGTTGCCGGCGCTGCCCACCGAGACGCTGTTGGCGCGGTCGGCCACCGAGTTGGCGCCCAGCGCTACCGAGTTGTCGGCCTGGGCGCTGGAGCCGTTGCCCAGGGCCGTGGCATTGCTGCCGCGGGCCCGCGCACGGGTGCCGATGGCCGCGCTGTTGTTGCCGGAGGCCTCGGCTCCCGCGCCGCCGGCCACGGCATCGGTACCGGTGGGGCGCGGCTTGGGCAGGTTGCTGCTGTTGTTCACCTGGAACATGCCGTCGGTGCCGTTCTGCAGCTGGGTAATGTCGGTCTTCGCCTGGGTGACGCGGTTGTCGACGTTGTTGATGGTGCTGTTGATCGTGTCGCCGTGGTCGCGCAACTGCGAGACGTTGACCGCATCGGTGTCGGCCTCGCCAGCCTTGACGTTGGTGATCTGCCGTTCGTTGCCGGCACTGCCCACCGAAACGCTGTTGTCGCGGTCGGCCACCGAGTCGGCGCCCAGGGCCACACTGTTGGCGGCCTCGGCACTGGCCCCGGCACCGATCGCCGAGCTGCGCTCGCCGCTGGCCGAGGCGCCATCGCCCATGGCCGTCGAGGAGCCGCCGCTTGCACTGGAGCCGGTGCCGACCGCCGTGGCGTTGTCAGCGCTGGCCACGGCGTTGCTGCCAATGGCGCTGGCATTGCTGGCGCTGGCATTGGCGCCGTCGCCCATGGCCAGGGAGGACGTCCCGGAGGCCTGGGCGGCCGGGCCGACAGCGATGGAGTCGGTACCGCTGGCGATGGAGTCGGGTTTCTGCGAGTTGGCGTGGAAGTACTTGATGCCGCCCAGGGTGATGTTGTTGATCTGGGTGGTCACTTCGTAGAGCTGCGAGCCGTTCACCGCGTCGGTGGAGCTCGCGTTGATATCGCCGGCCGCAACGTTGGTGATCTTGTTCGGCCCGCGCCCGCCGTGGTTGGCGTTGTAGGCACCGTTGCCGCCATTGGCGGTCGGGTCCCAGAGCAATGCGTCCTGGCTCAGCTGGTCGGTGCGCTCGGCGACGCCCTTGAGTTGCGAGACGTTCACCGCATCGGTTTCGTCAGCACCGGCGGCGACGTTGGTCACCCGGCGCTCGGAGCCTGCGGAACCGACCGAGACCTCGCCGATAGCATTGCCCATCGCCGGGTAGCCGCCTGCCCTGTACGCAGGATGACTCAGATTGGCCGTGGTGGTGCTGTTAGCCCCCAGCGCCACGCTGTTGTCGGCACTGGCGTTGGCGTTGCGGCCCAGCGCCAGGGCGTTGTCACCCGTTGCCTGGGCCTGGTAGCCAACCGCCGTGGAGCCCTGGCCCTTGGCATAGGCGTCATCCACCGGCAGGCCGTCGTCGTTGGTGCGCACGTAGCGGATGCCACGGCCGTTCTCGGCGACGTTGGCTTCGCTGTCGTCACCGAAGACGTTGCTCACACGGTTGTCGACGTTGGTTACCCGGTTGTCGACGTTGCTGACGTTCTCGTTGGTCTCGTTGAGTTGCGACATGTTCACCGCATCGCTGTCGTCCGCGCCGCGGGCGACGTTGGTGATCTTCGTGCCGCCGGTCTTGTTCACCGAGTTGTAGATATCGCCCTGCATCACCACGTTGTTGTAGTTGATAGTGCCGTCGGGATTGCGCTCGTACTTGACCGCGCCGGCGTCGTTGTCGGCCACCTGGCTGCCCAGGGACTTGAGCTGGCTGACGTTGACGCCATCGGTGTCCTGGGCGCCGGCGGCCAGGTTGGTCAAACGGCGCTCGCTGCCGCTGGCACCGATAGATACCTCACCGCTTGCAGTGCTGGCGGCGACGCTGGTGGCGCCGGCCGGGATGTAGCCAGACACTGCCAGTTGAGCAGCCGTACGGTCTGCCACGCTGTCGGAACCCAGGGCAACGCTCTTGCTGGTCTGCGCGCTGGCACCGCGCCCCAGAGCAAGGCTGCCGGAAGCTCCGGCGACGGTGCTGGCCCCCCGCCCCAGGGCAACACTCTCGGACGCAGCAGCGCTGGCCTCACGTCCCAGCGCCAAGGCATCGGACGATGTAGCACTGGCCTCGCGACCAATGGCGACGGAGTTGCTCTTGGTGACCTGGCTGCCAGTACCCAGCGCCAGGCCGTTACTGACATCCGCCGCAACCTGGCTGCCATTGCCCATGGCCATGCTGTTGCTGGCACGGTCACCGACGACTGTGCCGGTACCCAGCGCAACGGTGTTGCTCGCGTTGACGCCGATCTGACTGCCACTGCCAAGGGCCAGGCCATTGCTGGAGTTGGTACCGACCACTGCAGCGCTACCCAGCGCTACGGAATTGGTCGCACCGGTCACTGCGGAGGTCCCCAGGGCCAGCGAATTATTGGCATTGGCCGTAGCACCCTTACCCAGCGCCGCGGCGTTCTGGGCCCCCGCAGCGATCTGGCTGCCGGTACCCAGGGCGAGGCTGTCAGTAGCGCTCTGACCGACCTTGGAACCGCTGCCCAGGGCGACGGAATTCGCCGCACCGGCCACCGAGCTTTCGCCCAGCGCCATGGAGCCGCTGGCTTGCGCATTGGCGCCGTAGCCCAGCGCGGTGGCCTTGTTGGCGTCGGTGGCGACCTGGCTGTTGTTGCCCAGCGCCAGGCTGTCGGTGGCGCCATGGTTGACCGTTGCGCCGTTACCCAGCGTGAGTGCGTCGTTCGAGAGCGTCTGCGCACCGTTGCCGATGGCAATGCCCTTGGTGCCCTGCACCTGGGCGTTGTTGCCCACCGCCAGGCCTTGACTGGAGAGTGCGTCGACCTTGGCGCCAGCGCCGATGGCGGTGGCGCCCACGCTGTCACTCAGGGCGCCGCGCCCTACGGCCAGGCCATCGGCAGCAGTGGCCGTGGCCTGGTAACCGACTGCCGTGGAGCCTTGCCCCTTGGCATAGGCGTCCGTCACCGGCAGGCCGTTGTCGTTGGTGCGCACGTAGCGGATGCCGCGGCCGTTCTGCTGGATGTTGGTGGTGCTGTCGTCACCGAAGACGTTGCTCACGCGATTGTCGACGTTGGTGACGTTCTGGTTGGTCTGGTTCAGCTGGGAGCCGTTCACCGCATCGGTGGAGCTGGCGTTGACGTCGCCATCGGCCACGTTGGTGATCTTGTTGCGGCCGTTGCCGCCATGGCTGGCGCTGAACGCGCCCTGCCCGCCGTTGGCGTTCGGGTCCCAGAGCAAGGCGTCCTGGGCCAGCTGGCCGGTGACGCCCTTGAGCTGCGCGACGTTGACCGCATCGCTGTCGAGGGTGCCGGCGGCCAGGCCGGTGATCTGCCGGTAGTTGCCGGTGGCGGCATCGCCCACGGCGATGGCGCCCAGGGTGCTGGTGGTAGCGGAGATGGCAGCCACCCGGTCCGGGGCCGCGCCATCGGGCACGTAGCCCGGCTGGCCGGCAACGGTGCCGGCCACGGAGCCGGAGCCCAGGGCTACGCCGCCGTTGACGTTGGCCTGCGCACCGGTGCCCAGGGCCATGGCGTTCTGCTGGCTGGCCACGGCATCGTTGCCGATGGCCACCGAGTCCTTGGCCGTAGCGCGGGTGCCGGTGGGGTTGCCGCCGGCATCGGTGCCGATATTGCCGATGGCCATGGAGTTGGTGGGATCGGTGCCGAACTTGTTGTTCAGGCCGATACGGCCGCCGTTCACATAGAGTTCGTTGCCCAGGGTCAGTGAGTCGGTGCCATCGGTGCGGGCACCGGAGCCGTAGAAGAGGACGCGGGCGGTCTGGCTGGCCTTGTCGCTGGTCAGGCAGTTGGTGTTGTTGCTGTCGTATTTCCAGCCGGTACTGCCGGTATCCCCGGTGTCGTGGACGAAGATGCAGCCCGAATCGTTGCTGGCGTCATTGACGTAGAGGCCTGGGTTGCCGGAAACGGTTTTCTCGAAGGCAGAGCCGTTCTTGTACGGCGTTGCCGCGAAGGTCGCGCTCAGCGGGCTGCAGAGCATCGAGACGGCCAGCGTACCGACCACCACACCTCGCCCCGCCTTGCGGCGCGCCGTGGCGAATTCGGAAGCGGCGACCCACGCTTGGCGCGTGGCACTCCACACCAGACGATAAATCCTGTTCATGAAAAGCTCCTTCCAGAGGACCTGCCCCTGGACTCGGCAAGGGGAAATCAGCGGGAGGACAGCTGCAGGGCGCGGCTGGACTGGATCAGTTGCGGGCGTTCCATGGCCGTCGGGCGCGACTGCTGCAGGGCGCGCTCGTAAAGGCGCAGGGCGCCGGCGTGGTCCTGGCGGACGTAGTCGAGGTAGCCACCGGCGAACAGCCCGGCCTCGGTGCGCAGGTCGCGCTTGACCGCGTCGGGAGCCTGCAGGCCATCGATCTGGGCGAACACCGCGGAGCTGTCGGACTTGCCCTGGAACAGCGCGAGCATGGCGCGCTGATGCTCATCCACCGGCTTGATGCTGCGGGCGAGTTTCGCCACCCGCGCCTTGACGACGTCCGGCTTGACCCCGGCGTCGCTGGCCTGGCGGGCGCTCAGCCAGAGGTTCCAGAAGCCGGCGTAGGCCTGCAGCTGCGGATTGGGCGAGCTCTTCTGCAATTGCGCGAAGGCCTTGCCGGCCTGTTCGAAGCGGCCCAGGGCGGCGAGGTTGACCGCCGACGGCAGTGCGATCACCGCCGCCTGGTCGCTGCCCTTGAGGGCGTCGTAGAACTGCCGGGCGCGCATGTGGCGGCCGCCGGCATCTTCGATGAAGCCCTGCTCGGCCAGCGCGCGGGTACCGCCCTGCCCTTGTGCGCCGGCTTCGCGCAGCAGCGCCTGGGCAGAGGCCAGGTCGCCTTCGAGCAGCTGCTGGTGGGCCAGCAGCACCAGCGGTTGGGCGACGCCCTGGGCAGGTGCTTGCGCCGGATCGGCCAGGGCCGCGCCACTGGCGACGAGCAATGCCAGCGCAATGCCGGAGAGCAGGCGCAACGGGCGCGTGGCGAGGGTTTTCGGATGATGGTTCATGGTGGCAACTCCTGTAGAAGTTCGAGTTGCCGTCATGCTAGGAAGGCCGCGGGCGCTGCGAACTCAGAGTCCTTCCCGCCTGCGCATCAGAGTTCTTCTGCAGTCAGGTAGCCGCCAGGGCCAGCTCCAGTTCCAGGTCGATGGCCAGGCTTTGGTCGCTGCGTTCGATACCTATCCGCGCATTCAGCCGCTGCGCCAGGCGCAGCACGTACTGTTGCAGGATCAGGCTGTGCGGCCCTTGCGCACCGCTGGCCTCCAGCCGCACCAGCAGTTGCCCTTGGCGCGCCGCGCGGGTAGCCAGACTGACCCGGGTCGGCTCGCCGATCAGCTCCAGCGCCGCCGCCAGCCACTGGCCGAACAGTTCGGCATCCAGCCAGCCACGTAGCGCTTCACCATGCGGCTGCTTGAAGTGGCAGGCGGGGTAACCCGCCAGGCAGCGCACGACGACCTGCCCCAGGTCGCAGGGCCGGGATGCCGGCGCGGGGTGGTCATCGCGCGGGTTGCTGGTGCTCCTGAGCCGGCGCAGTGCCTCGAGGACGCCGGCCAGTCCGGGAGTCGCCGGATGCAGTTCGAGCCCTGCAACCTGCGCGGTCAGCTCCTCCATGGCCGCCGTGCCGATCTCGCGGATGCGATGCAGCTGGGCTTCGGCGGCCAGTGCACGGTCGCGCCATTCGAGCAGCTCGCCCTCGCTGTCGGTGATGTCCTGCAGGCCGCCCAGCACGCCGGTCGGCTGGCCGCTGGAGTCACGACAGGGCACCATCCAGGCATGCACCACGCGGTAGCTGCCGGAGAGTTCGATACGCAGGGTGACCGTCACCGGAACGCCCTGCTCGACCACTTTTCGGAACCTTGCAGGCAACGAGTCGCGGTACTCCGGCGACAGCCAGGGGCTGTCGCTGAAGCCTGTGCCAAGCGCCTGGTCTGCGCTGACCCGGTGATAGTCGAGAAAGCGCTGGTTGCAGAACAGCAGGCGGCTGTCGACATCGCGCACGAACATCGGGTTGGGCGCCGCATCGACCAGCTCGCGCAACAGGGCGATCTCCGCCGGCAGGTTCTCGGCCACGGCGGCAACGCTTGGATAGCCGGCCACCAGCCCGTTGCGCCGGGCGATCTCGGCCAGCTCCACGCTGGAGCCGACGTGCAGCTTCTCCAGCAGATGCGCCTTGTAGGTGCTGACCGTCTTGAAGCTGATCCGCAGCTGCTCGGCAATGCGCACGTTCGAGTGGCCCTCGGCGATCAGCTGCAGCACCGAGAGCTCACGCGGAGTCAGGCTGCCCAGCACGTCACCACCACCGGGCTGCATGTGCTCGCGGGCGAAGTGGGCGCGCCCGGCCAGCACATCGACAATGGCCTTGCGCAGCAGCGCGGTGTCATCGCTCTTGCTGACGAATCCGCTGGCTCCGGCCTGGAAGCACAGCGGCGCGAAGTGCGCCGGGTTCTGCCGGCTGTAGACCAGCACCTTCTGCCGCGCATCACGGGCGCGCAGGCGGCGCAACAGGTCCAGGCCGCCGGCTCCGGGCAGGTTCAGTTCGAGGATCACCAGGTCCGGCCGCTCCTCGCGCGCCAGGCTCAGTGCCGTGGGCACGTCAACGGCTTCGGCCACCACCGCCTGGCCCATCTCCTCCAGCAACGTGCGCAACGCATCGCGCACGATTGGTGTCGCATCCGCGAGCAGAACCCTGGCCATAGCTACCCTGCCTCAAGCCGATTTCCATCCAGAGCAGCATAGGCACAACCCTGCCCGGGCGAGCAGAAGTTGCCGCCGCGATCAGCCGCCCGCCATGTCCAGCGCTGCGGCCTGTTCCTCGACCATCTGCCGGAACAGCTCCAGCGAGCGTGAGCGCGAGTCGCTGCGCCAGATCAGCCAGGTGTTCAGCCGGGCGAAGTCGTCCGCCATCGGCCAGGCGCTGACCGAGGCGCTGCCGGGCATGTTGCTCAGCATGCTCCGCGGCATCACCGCCAGCCCACCGCCGGCGCTGACGCAGGCGAGCATGCTGTGGTACGACTCCAGCTCGCGGATCGCGCCCGGCGCTGCCCCGTCGGCGGCGAACCAGCGCTCGAAGTGGTGGCGGTAGGAGCAGTTGTCGCGGAACACGTAGATCATCTCGCCGTCGGCATCCTGGCCGCGGCGGATCGCCGCGTGGTGCGAGGGCGCGACCACCAGCATCTCCTCGTCGAACACCGGCATGCCCTCCAGTGCCGGATGGCGGATCGGCCCGTCGACGAAGGCGGCGATCAGCTCACCGGCGATCACCCCGTCGATCATCTCGCCCGAAGGCCCGGTGGACAGGTCCAGCTCCACCTTGGGGTACTGCTGGTGATAGCGCGCCAGCAGGCGCGGAATGCGCACCGCCGCGGTGCTTTCCAGCGAGCCGATGGGGAAGCGCCCGGTGGGCTCCTTGCCCGACACCACCACCCGCGCCTCTTCCACCAGGCCGAGAATGCGCGTGGCGTAGACGAGGAAGTCATGCCCGGCCAGGGACAGCCGCAGGCGGTTGTTCTCGCGGATGAACAGGTCGGCACCCAGGTCCGCCTCCAGCTGTTTGATCCGCGTGGTCAGGTTCGACGGTACCCGGTGCATGGCCTGGGCCGCGGCGGCGATGCTCTTGTGGGTGGCTACGGAGCAGAAGATTTCCAGCTGGACGAGGTCCATTTCATTCTCCATACGAGAGCGTAATCGTCATTATTATTCAGTTTTCATAAGCATGATTCAACGCGACACTGGCTTCACTGAGCTTTCACCACCGAGCTCTCGCCGCTGATCATTCATCGACCACCCACCAGGAGCGAGCCATGAGTATCACCCCGCAGACCCACGCGATCTCCCGCAACCCCGCCACCGGCGAGGTGATCGACAGCTACGCCTTCGAGTCCGCCGAGGCCCTGGAACAGTCCCTGGCCCGCGCGGCCCAAGGCTACGCCAGCTGGAAGCGCACGCCCATCGAGCAGCGCGCCGCCGCCCTGGTGCGCCTCGGCCAGGCCCTGCGCGCCAACGCCGACGCCTTCGCCGCCACCATCACCGCCGAGATGGGCAAGCCCATCAGCCAGGCCCGTGGCGAAGTGGAAAAGTGCGCCGGCCTGTGCGACTGGTACGCCACCAACGGCCCGCMGATGCTCGCCCCGGAGCCGACCAGCGTCGAGCAGGAACGCGCCTGGATCGAATACCGCCCGCTGGGCCCGATCCTCGCGGTGATGCCGTGGAACTTCCCGATCTGGCAGGTGCTGCGCGGCGCGGTGCCGGCGCTGCTGGCGGGCAACACCTATGTGCTCAAGCACGCACCCAACGTCATGGGCAGCGCCTACCTGATGCAGCAGGCCTTCCAGCAGGCGGACTTCCCGGCCGGCACCTTCGAGGTGATCAACGTCGGCAATGACCTGGTGTCCCAGGCCATCCGCGACGACCGCATCGCCGCCGTGACCGTCACCGGCAGCGTGCGCGCCGGCTCCGCCATCGGCTCCCAGGCCGGCGCTGCGCTGAAGAAGTGCGTGCTGGAGCTGGGCGGTTCGGACGCCTTTATCGTGCTCGCCGACGCCGACCTGGAGGTTGCGGTGAAGGCCGCCGTTGCCGGGCGCTTCCAGAACTCCGGGCAGGTCTGCGCCGCCGCCAAGCGCTTCATCATCGAAGACAGCATCGCCGATGCCTTCACCGAACGCTTCGTCGCCGCCACCCGCGAACTGGTGATGGGCGACCCGACCCAGGCGCAGACCTACGTCGGCCCCATGGCCCGCTTCGACCTGCGCGACGAACTGGACGACCAGGTGCAGCGCACCCTGGCCGAAGGCGCCACCCTGCTGCTGGGCGGCGGAAAGGCCGAAGGTACTGGCAACTTCTACCAGCCCACGGTGCTGGCCGATGTCACCCCGGACATGACCTCGTTCCGCGAGGAACTGTTCGGCCCGGTGGCTTCGATCATCCGCGCCAGGGACGCCCGCCACGCGCTGGAGCTGGCCAACGACAGCGACTTCGGCCTGACCGCCACGGTATTCACCGCCGACCTCGCCCGCGCCCGGCAGATGACCGCCGAGCTGGATGTCGGTGGCGTGTTCATCAACGGCTACAGCGCCAGCGACCCCCGCGTCGGCTTCGGTGGCGTGAAGAAGAGCGGCTTCGGTCGCGAGCTGTCGCACTTCGGCGTGCGCGAGTTCTGCAACGCCCAGACCGTGTGGGTGGATCGCCGCTGAGGCGGTACCCTGCGGCCTGAATGAAAAGCCCCGGCACGCGCCGGGGCTTTTTCATGCCGGCTGCTCGGTGCTGGAAGCACCTGTAGGAGCGAGCTTGCTCGCGAACGGTGTTTCCCGGCGGGTTTGTCGGTGGGGCGGTTCGCGAGCAAGCTCGCTCCTACGAAAAGCAGATCGCCAGGTGGGGCTGCACCAGGCGGCATCCCCATAAAAAAGCCCCGGCACATGGCCGGGGCTTTTGTTTTGCAGCAAGCGCTATCAGGGATTGGCGATCTCGCCGCGCTGCCACTGCTCCTCGCGGCTGGCCAGGCCCTGGCCGATGTCGCTGAGGGAGTCGGATTTGAGCTGCGCCGGCAGCGGGTCGAGGCCCACGCTGGCGAACACCTGGCCGTAGGCGTTGCGCAGTTCGGCGTAGGCCAGGTCGCGCTGCAGGTCGGCCTGCAGGGTGTTCAGCTCGCCCTGGATCAGCTCCAGCTCGCCGATGCCCTGGGCCTGGTGGCGGTTGCGCAGTTCCTGGGTGATCTGGCCGTCGAGGCTGGCCAGTTCTTCGCTGGTCTGGAACTGCCGGCGGGCTTCCTGGTAGTTCGCCTGGGCCACGTAGAGCTGCGCCAGCACCGCCATGGACAGCGCCTGGCGACGCGCCGCGGCGACGTCTTCGCCGGCTTTGGCGACCTTGATCGCGGCCGGGGCAGAGAGCACGTTGAACAGGTTCCAGGTGACCTTCACGCCGTAGTCGGCCCAGCTCTGGTTCACCAGGTAGGAGTTGCTGTCGTAGTGCCCGCCAGCGGAGAACTCCAGGCCCGGCAGCATGCGCAGCATGGCCTTCTTGGTCTCGGCGGCGCTGATGCGGCCCTGGTAGTCCTGCTCGCGCAGTTCCGGGCGCGAGGCCAGCGCTTCGAGCTCCAGGCTCTCCATGCTCACCTTCAGCTCCGGCAGCGGGTAGCCGTCAGCCGGCATGGCCAGCTTGAGGTCGGTGCCCGGCGGCAGGTTGATCAGGGTGGCCAGTTCGGTCTTGGCCAGCGACAGCGCCTTGCGCTGCACTTCCAGCTGGCGGGTCGCCTCGATCAGCGAGCGCTGGTAGCTCATCGCCTGGACCGGGTCGCCGATGCGCTGGCTGCTGAGGTTCTGGCTGTCCTTGCGGGCCTGCTCGACGCGGGCGCTGAGGCTGTCGATACGGCCCAGCAGGCGTTCGGCGGCCACGGCGCGCCAGTAGGCCGAGCGCACGTCCTGGACGATGGTCTGGCGTACCTTGCGGCGGCGTTCCTCGATGATCAGGCGCTGGTCGGCCTGCTGCTTGGCGCTGACGTAGCTGACGCCGAAGTCGAGGACGTTCCACACCATGGTCAGGTCGGCGACGTCGCGGTCGCGGTCCTGCGAGGTGGACGGTTCCAGGGACTGCTGGTTGGTCAGCACGCTCTTGCTGGAGGACGCGCTGACGTTGTTGCGCCCGGCGTAGCCGGCTTCCAGCGCCATGCGCGGCAGCATGTCGAAGGTCGCGAGGTCGACCTGGCGGCTGGCCAGGGCTTCTTCCATGACCTTCAGGCGGCCTTCGAGGTTGTACTTGATGGCGCGGGCCAGCGCTTCGTTGAGCGTCAGCGCGCCGCCCAGCGGCTCCTGCGTCTTGAACATGCCGGACAGGTCGTCGCGCGCACGCTGCTCGCTGTCGGCACGGCTGATCGGTTCGCTGGTCACGGCGCAGCCGCTGATGGCCAACGCCAGCAGGCTGACGCTGAGGAATCGGAATTGCTTGTTCATTGTGTTGGAGCCGCCCCCTGTACGGCTTCTTGTGATTGTCCGCCCTGCCACCTTCAGCTCGCCGGCCTTACCTGGCCGAGCTCGCCGAAAGCCTGCGCCAGGTCGGCGACCTGACGCTGCTCACGCTGGTTCATTTCCTGCAATTGCTGGCCAAGGCCCGTACCGGCGAAGACACCGCTCAGGCCGCCCGCAATTCCCCCCTGCCGCTGGCCAAAGGCCGACAGCGCTTGTTCGTCACCCTCGCGGGCCTCACCGAAGATCGAGCCGAGCGTGCTGCTGCTGAACACCCCCGCATCGCCGCCGCCGAAACCGAGGAAGCCACGTCCGCCACCGTCACCGAAGGCGCTATTGCCGTTGTTCGAGAAGATCAGCGCGAGCTGGGTCTGGCTCGGGCCATCGCGGAACACACTGCCCAACGTCGATTGCGCGGCGCCACGGTTGCTGCTGTCGAGCAGCGGCACCTGGCCGAGGCTCGGCGGGCCGGCGTTGACCAGCACTGACGGTACCTGCGGCGCATTGCCCGACAGGCCGTTGTTGCCCTGCACCGGGCGCACGCCCTGTTCGGTGCGGTATTGCGGGTCGCCTTCCTGGGCGATGCTGTTGATCGCGTAGCTGTTCGACTGGCTGACGCCAAGCCCGGTATTGCCGGCGGCGTCGGTGTAGCCGAGGTTGTTCAGCGTCACCACGTTGCTCGAACCGACCACGTTGATCAGCGGCGTCAGCGTCGCGGTCCAGGTGCGGCCGCCATCGCTGGAGCTCAGGCCGGACAGCGTTGCATTGCTGGCGCTCAGGTCGGAGAGATCCAGCCCGCTGACCGCTTCGCTGAAGCGGATGGTCACCTGGGACGACTGGCCCAGGCGCAGGTCGGTGCTGGCGACCTCGATGGTGGCCGTCGGGCGTTGGGTGTCGATGGCATAGTTGCCAGAGCTGGTGGTACCGGCGCCGCTGTTGCCGGCCGCGTCGGTGTAGCCGGTGTTGTCCAGGACAATGGCATTGCCGGTGCTGGTAAGGTTCGCCGCCGGGGTGAAGGTCGCAGTCCAGGTGACGCCACCATCGCTGCTGCTCACGGCACTCAGGGTGCCGCCGGCGACGCTCAGGTCGGCATTGCTGAAACCGCTCACCGCCTCACTGAAGGTGATGGTCACCGTCGTCGTCTGGCCGGCCTTCAGCGCGCTGTCACCCAGCACGATGCTGGCGGTCGGGCGTGCGGTATCGATGGCCACCCCATTGGACAGGGTCGTGCCGCTGCCGGTGTTGCCGGCGGCATCGGTATAGCCGCTGTTGTCCAGGCTGATGACGGCGCGGGTATCACTGACATTGGCGTTCGGCGTGAAGGTCGCCGTCCAGGTCAGGCCGCCATCGCTGCTGCTCACCGCGCTCAGCGTGCCGTTGGCCACGCTCAGGTCGGCATTGTCGAARCCGCTCACCGCCTCGCTGAAGGTGATGCTCACCTGGCTGGTCTGGCCGATCGCCAGGCTCGGCTCGGCGACCACGATGGTCGCGGTCGGGCGCGCGGTGTCGATGGCGTAGTTGTTCGAAGCGGTGCTTCCACTGCCGGTGTTGCCGGCCAGGTCGCTGACGCCGCTGTTGTCGAGCACGATCAGGTTGGTCGCGTCGGTGACATTGGCGCCCGGCGTGAAGGTCGCGGTCCAGGTGATGCCGCCGTCGCTGCTGCTGACCGCGCTCAGGGTGCCGTTGTTCACCGTCAGGTCGCTGTTGTCGAAACCGCTGACCGCTTCGCTGAAGGTGATGGTCACCTGGGTGGACTGGCCGGCTTTCAACGCGCTGTCGGCCACCACGATGCTGGCGGTCGGGCGCTGGGTGTCGACGGCAAAGGCGTTGGAGCTGACGCTGCTGGCACCGCTGTTGCCGGCCATGTCCTGCACCAGCGAAGTGTCGAGGGAAATCAGGTTGCCGCTCTGCGTGGTTTCGACGCTCGGCGTCAGGGTGGCAGTCCAGGTCTTGCCGCCGTCGCCGGTCGCCAGGTTGGACAGCACGCCGCCGCTGACCACCAGGTCGGACAGATCCAGCCCGCTCACCTGCTCGGAGAAGGTGATGGTCACCAGGCTGGTTTCGCCGATACCCAACACATCATCGGCCACGACAATGCTTGCCGTGGGTCGCACACCGTCGACGACGTAGTTGTTGGAAATCGAGACCCCGGAACCGGCATTGCCCGCAACATCGGTAACCAGCGCGGTGTCGAGCACGATCAGGTTGGTCGGGTCGGTGAGCCCTGCCGTTGGCGTCAGGGTCGCGGTCCAGGTCTTGCCGCCGTCGCTGCTGGCCAGGTTGGACAGCGTGCCATTGGGCACGCTGAGGTCGCCCAGGTTGAAGCCATTCACCACTTCGCTGAAAGCAATGGTCACCGTGGTGGTCTGGCCAATGCCGATGTTGGGGTTCGCCACGGTGATGGTCGCAGTCGGCCGCTGGGTATCGATGGCGTAGTTGTTCGACGTGGTGGTGCCGCTGCCGCTATTGCCCGACGCGTTCTGCACACCGTTGTTGTCCAACGTGATGAGGTTGGTGGTGTCGGTGACGTTCACCGACGGCGTGAAGGTCGCGGTCCAGGTGATGCCGCCGTCGGCGCTGCTCACCGCGCTCAAGGTACCGTTTGCGTCGGCCAATGACAGGTCGGCGTTGGTAAAACCGGTCACTGCCTCGCTGAAGGTGATGGTCACCAGCGAGGTGGAGCCGGCATTCAGCGCCGGGCTGGCGACTACGATGGTCGCGGTCGGGCGCACGGTATCGACAGTGAAGTTGGCCGAGGTGGTCACACCAGTACCGGTGTTGCCAGCCAGGTCGGTATAGCCGGTGTTGTTCAGGGTGAGCACGTTGGTGGTGTCACGCACGCCGGCGTTCGGCGTGTAGGTCGCCGTCCAGGTGATCCCGCCATCGCTGCTGCCGAACACGCCCAGGGTGCCGTTGGGCGCGCTCAGGTCGGTGTTGTCGAGACCAGTCACCGCCTCGCTGAAGGTGACGGTCACCGTGGAGGTCTCGCCAGCCGCCAGGGTCGCCTTATCCATCACGATGGTTGCCGTCGGCCGGATGCCGTCCACGGCATAGGCATTCGAATTGGTGCTGCCAGAACCCACGTTGCCGGCAAGATCCGTCACCCCGGTGTTATCCAGGCTGACATGGTTGTTGCCCGCATTCACACCCGCTGCCGGTGTCAGGGTGGCGGTCCAGGTGACGTTGTCGCTGGTGAACAGGTTGCTCAGGGTACCGTTGGGGGACGTCAGGTCGGCCAGGGTGAAACCGGTGACCGCCTCGCTGAAGGTGATGGTCACCGGCGAGCTGCCGCCAATACCCAGGTGATCGTTCGCCACGACGATGGTCGCGGTCGGCCGCTGGGTGTCGATTGAGTAGTTGTTGGAAGTGGTAATACCCGCGCCGGTGTTACCTGAAGTCGCCGCCTGGAGGCCACTGTTGTCCAGGGTGATGTGGTTGCTCGGGCTGGTGATGTTGCCGGCCGGGGTGAAGGTCGCGGTCCAGGTGATGCCACCGTCGGAGCTGCTCACCGCACTCAGGGTACCGCCCACCACGGTCAGGTCGGAGTTGGTGAAGCCGGTCACCGCCTGGTCGAAGCTGATCGTGACCAGCGACGTGCCGTTGATCGCCAGCATAGGGTTGGAGACCACGATGGTCGCGTTCGGGCGCACGGTATCAATGCTGTAGTTCGTCGAACTGGTGGTGCCCACACCGGCGTTGCCGGCGACATCGGCAAGGCCGGTATTGGCCAGGGTGATGACGTTGCTGGCACTGTGGGTGTTGGCATCCGGGGTGAAGGTCGCGGTCCAGGTGACGCCGCCATCGCTGCTGCTCAGGTTGGTCAGGCTGCCGTGACTGGCACTCAGGTCGGCCAGGGTGAAACCGGTCACCGCTTCGCTGAAGGTGATGGTCACCTGGGTGGTTTCACCAGCGTTGAGCACCGGATCCGACACGACGATGGTAGCGGTCGGACGCTGGGTGTCGATGGCGTAGTTGTTCGACAGGCTGGTGCCGGTCCCGGTGTTGCCGGCCACGTCGGTATAGCCGGTGTTGTCCAGGGTGATGACGTTGCTGGCGTTGGTGATGTTCGAGGTCGGCGTGAAGGTCGCCGTCCAGGTGATGCCGCCGTCGCTGCTGCTCACTGCGCTCAGGGTACCGCCCGAAACGGTCAGGTCGGCGTTGCTGAAACCGATCACCGCTTCACTGAAGATGATGGTCACCTGCGCCGTCTGGCCGATGATCAGCGAGCTATTGCCGACGACCACGGTCGCGCTGGGGCGCACACTGTCGATGGCATAGCTGTTGGACGTGGTAGTGCCACTACCGGCGTTGCCCGCTGCGTCGCTCACACCGGCGTTCTGCAGGGTGATGACGTTGGTCGCGTTGTCGATGCCCGATGTCGGGGTAAAGGTAGCAGTCCAGGTGACGCCGCCGTCGCTGCTGCTGACCGCGCTCAGGGTACCATTGGCGCCGGACAGGTCCAGGTCGGCATTGTTGAAACCGGTCACCGCCTCGCTGAAGGTGATGGTCACCAGCGAAGTCTGGCCAATACCCATGTGCGGGTTGGAGAACACGATGGTCGCCGTTGGCCGCTGGGTGTCGATGGCATAGTTGTTGGACGTGGTGGTGCCGAGGCCGGTGTTGCCGGCCACGTCGGTATAGCCGCTGTTGTTAAGAGTGACGACGTTGCTGGACTGGGTAATGCCCGAATTCGCCACCAGGGTGGCGGTCCAGACGAGGCCATTGCTGGTGGTCAGGTTGCTCAGGGTGCCATTGCTGGCGCTCAGGTCATCCAGGGTGAAGCCGCTCACCGTCTCGCTGAAGGTGATGGTCACCTGGGAGGAGCCACCGACGTTCAGCGACGTGTTGCTGACCACAACGGTCGCGGTCGGCAGCGCAGTATCGACTGAGTAGGTGTTGGACAGGGTGACACCGCTGCCGGTGTTGCCCGAGACATCGGTGTAGAGGGTGTTGTCGAGGACGACAACGTTGCCGCCGCTGCTGTTGCCGGCGTCCGGCGTCAGGGTCGCGGTCCAGTGGATGTTGTCACTGGTGGTCAGGTTGCTCAGCGTCCCGTTGGACGCGCTGATATCCCCCAGGGTGAAACCGGTCACCGGCTCGCTGAAGGTGATGTTCACCGTCGTCGAGCTGCCGGCTTTCAGTGCGGAGCTGGCGACCACCACGCTCGCGGTCGGCCGTACGGTATCGATGGTGTAGTTGTTGGAGGTGCTGGTACCGGAGCCCGCCACACTCCCCGCCACGCTGGTGACACCCGTGTTGTCCAGGGTGATGACGTTGCTGGCACTGGTGACCCCCGGATTCGGCGTGAAGGTCGCGGTCCAGGTCTGACCACCGTCGCTGCTGCTGAGCGCCGTCAGCGTGCCGTTGGTGACGGTCAGGTCGGCATTGGTAAACCCGGTCACCGGCTGGCTGAAGGTGAAGGTCACCAGTGCGGTTTCGCCGATGTTCAGCGCTGTGTCGGACATCGCGATGGTGGCCGTCGGCGGTGCGACGTAGGCGGTATCGAGCACACCGCCGTCATTGTAGATGCCGGTGACCGCCGCAGAGCTGGGACCGGGCGAGCCGGTGCCCAGCTCCTGGCCGCCAGCGCCGCTGCCGGCCCCATTGTTGGTCATGGCCGCGGTGTTGTCCGCGGTGATGTTGAAGGTGCCCTTGTTCCACACCGCGCCAACGCCGCGCCCACCGGCGCCGCCGTTCTGGTTGCCCAGCGAGCCTCCCGCGCCGCCTCCTCCGCCGCCGCCGCCGGCACCCAGGTTGTTGCTGATGACCGAGTTACCGATGACGTTGATGGTGCCGCCGACCGCGTTGTAGATACCGCCCGCCGCCGAGCCGCCGGCACCACCGGTGGCATCGGTACCCAGCCCGCCGCCACCGCCGCCAATGCTGATGCTTCCGTTAGTCGCTGTGCCGCCGGAACCGCCGGTGGAATAGCCCAGGTAGCTGCCGCCAGCGCCGCCGACGCCAGTGCCGCCCTGTCCGCCCATGCCGGGGAAGCCGCTATCGGCGCCGCCACGCCCACCTTGGTTAACGCTGCCGCTGGTGCCCGGATTGTCGGAGACGCCCGATTCGCCGCCGCGACCGCCGATGCCGCCACCCAACGCGCCGCCACCACCACCGCCGCCGCCGTCGTAGGAGAAATTACCGCCGCCACCACCACCGCCGGCCGCCGCGTTGGCGGTGACCGAGGTGTTGAGCAGGGTCAGCGTGCCGGCGTTCCAGATGCCGCCGCCGAAGGCATTGGCGGCGGCCAAGCCGCTGCCGGCGTCGCTGCCATCGCCGGACACCAGGCCGCGGGTGATCACCAGGCCGTCGAGCGTCACGTTGCTGCTGGCCTGCACCTGCAGAACGCGGCTGTGGTAGTTGGCGTCCAGGGTCACATCGGCGACGCCGTCGTTGTTGATGTCGCCGTCGATGATCAGGCTCTTGTTGATGACCAACTGGCTGGTCAGGCCCACCGTCATTGCGCTGCTGAAGGTGATGGTGTCGCCGCTGCTGGCCGCCCAGTTGATTGCTTCGCGCAACGACAGCCCGCCGCCATCTGCAAGGTCGGCGGCCTGATTGGCGCCGAAGGTCAGATCAGCGCCGCTATCGTTGTTAGTGGTTACCGTGAGAATCGCCAGGCTGTGCTGGTAGGCGCCTTCAGCAGCGGCCGAGAGCACCGGCCGCGCCTCGATGACGCCGGTGGTGACCTCCAGGTCCCAGTCCGAGCCATTGCCGGTGCGGTCGTCGGAAGCAGCGATATCGCGTCCGGTCAGGCTGGCCAGTTCGTTGACGAAGGTCTGCCCGCGCTCGCCCTGGGCGGTGTTGCAGGCATAGATAAGGATGTCGCCGCCGGCCTGCATGCTGGCGCCGAGCTGGCTGAGGGAGTTGCCGTAGTCGGCGATGTTCTCGGCGCTGACGTAGCTGTTGCCCAGCCACAGGTCGCCGGAATTGCCGTGGGCGATGATCTGCACCGAAGCGGCACCGGGGTGCGCGGCCAGGTACTGGGCCATCTGCTGCACGCCGTTGCCATGGCTATCGAGGAACACCACGTCGGTGTTGGCAGCCACGCCCTGCAGCAGTTGCTGGGCATCTTCCACGCGGGAATCGACGAACACCACGTTGCGCCCGCTGCCGGCTTCCGCGCCCTGCCCTGCATCGCTGCGGGCGTCGCCGATGGCAGCATGGGAAGCGGCGTTGTCCTTGCTGGCGCTGCTCGCGCCGGCCTTGTCGGCGGCGGCGCCATCCTGGGCATCAGTGGGCTTGGCCACTTCGGCAGTGGTGGCAGCCACCGCGCCGTCGAACATCATGCGCGGTTCCAGCGCCATGATCAGCGTCGGCTGGGATACCCCGGTTTCTTCCTGGCGACGCGCAGCCTCGCCGAACACGCGCTTGATCCACTGCATGCAATGCACCTCTTCGGCACCGGCGATCTGTTGCCGCCGTGACCATTCCTGTCAGTTGTTCTTGATTCGAATCACGTTGGCCGCGCTGGCGCTGCCGTCTTCCCAGAAGGAGAGCTTGCTGTACTGCTCGAACAGGTCCGGCGGCAGCAGGGTGCGGCGCTCCTGCACCGCCACCTTCGGCCGCACTCGATGCAACCCGCTCACGCCCAACGCCGCGTCAAAGTCCGGCGCGTCGTAGGCGAGGTTGTCGAAATCGTGCTCGAACCAGGGTTCATCGATGAACTGGTAGACCAGCCGCAGCACCTTCTCCGGGCTCTGCACCAGCAGGTCGTAATCGATCAGCAGAAGGGAGTCGGCCTGCTCGCCGTAGAAGGCTTCCTTCAGCGCGCTCCAGGAGAAGCCCACCAGGCGGTTGCGCTGGGCCAGGGTCTCGACGCGGCTGTAGACGGTGTTGCGCTCGTTGGCGTCAGCGAACAGCTTGGTGTTCTCGAAGGGATTGGCACGGAACAGCTTTTCCAGGCTGTCCATGATCCAGGCGACGTTGCGCACGCAGGCGATGACCTTGCCCTGCGGGAACATCTCGCGCAGGGCCGGCAGGTTGGCGCACCAGAGGCGGTTGGTGTCGAACACCACGGACTTGTCGTGCTGGTCGGCGTAATAGGAGTCGAACAGGCCGCGCAACAGGCGGCGGCGCTGCTCGGCGCTCACCAGCGGGGCGAATTCGCTGCCGGCGCTGCATTGTTCACGGACACCGGTGAACAGCCCGCCAACGGGGCTCGACATGCCCGCGTGGAAGCGTGGGTTCTGCAGGAGAATGGCGGAAAGCAGCGTACTGCCCGACCGCGGCAAACCCGATATGAAGTGATATTTCTGCATCCCTGCGCAACAACTCAATGGCACTTTGCAATTGCTGGATGCTAGGGGTTTTAAGAAACTTCGTACAGATTTTTCAGACGCTCCGCGGGAGCATTGACAGGGCCGCCGCTACGCCCTCCCCGGCAAGCCCCGAACTAGACACCTGCAGGCTAGAAGCCGCTTTCCCGAACCCCCAGCGCCGCCAACCGCCGCAGGAAGCCACCGAGCAGCGATTCGCTGCGTCCGCGCAGGCTGACCACCCCACGAATCGCCTGTTGCGGCGCCGGGCTGTCGGCCAGCAACTCCAGCCGCGCACCGTATTGCGCATGCTCGGGGACCGCGCGCTGCTCGGCATCGCGGCGCACCGCCAGCGGGCCGCCCTGGTCGGAGGCCAGCAGCGGCAGCGCAAGCACCGAACTGCTGGTGGCGTCCAGCTCGCTCAGGCGTACCGCCAGTGCCGGCAGGCCAGGGTCTTCGGCGACGAAGCGACCTTCGTTGCCCGGCTCCAGGCGCTCCAGCGACTGCTGCTCGACATAGCCGCGTAACTTCGGCCGCTGCTGCCCGACCACCCGCAGCAATACCTGGTCCGGCGCCAGCCAGACACCCTCCTGCAGGCTGCGGTCGAGGTCGCGCACCACGCCATCCTGCGGCGCGCGCAGTTGCAGGCGCTCGCGCTCGGCGGCCAGGCCACGGTAGTCCGCCAGTTGCTGCGCCAGCTGGCTTTCCAGCACCCCGGCATCGGCCACCAGCAGCGGGTTGGCACGGGTGCGGGCAATCTGCAGCTGCAAGGCGCGCAGTTGCAGGCCGATGATCCGCAGGTGCGCCTCGACGTCCGGCGAGGCCAGCTCCAGCAGGAGGTCGCCCGCCTTCACCGGCTGCCCCTCGCCCACCAGCACGCGGGTCACCTGGGCACCCACCGGGGTATGCACCTCGCTGACCTGGGAAGCCTCCAGCACTGCCGGCACTTCCACCGCCGTGCGCCACGGCACCAGCAGCACCAGGCCGATCAGGCCCAGCGCGGCCAGGGTCGGCAGGCTGCGGCGCGGTTGCGCATGCTCGCGGTTCTGCCACCAGAACTTCAGCTCGTGGAAGATCGGCAAGGCGATGAACCAGCCCAGCTCGACCAGCATCAGCAGGATGCCCAGCACCTTGAAGAACAGGTGATAGACCGCCAGCGCGATGCCGAAGAACAGCAGCGCGCGCCAGACCCAGGACGCATAGCCCCAGGCCAGCAGGCGCAGGCGCAAGGTCGGCAGCAGCGGCTCGGGCTGCGGCACACCGTAGCCGAACAGCGCTTCGCGCAGACGCCAGCGGCACAGGGCAAAGGCGCGGCCCTGGAGGTTGTCCACGCCCAGCAGGTCGCTGAGCAGGAAGTAGCCGTCGAAGCGCATGAACGGGTTGAGGTTGATCGCCACCGTGGTCAGCCAGGTGGCGCTGGCCAGCAGGAAGGCCGCCGTGCGCAGCGGCCCGTCGGCCAGCAACGACCAGGCCAGCAGCGCCACGCAGGCCAGCAGCATCTCCGCCAGCACGCCGCCGGCACCGATCAGCAGGCGGCTGCGGCGATCCTTGACGCGCCAGGCGTCGGACACGTCGGTATAGAACATCGGCAGCAGCACCACGAAAGCGATGCCCATGCTGTGCACCCGGCAGCCGGCGCGCTTGGCCATGTAGGCGTGGCCAAGCTCATGGCAGAACTTGGCGAACCACAGGGCGACGCCGAACGCTGCCGCGCCGGACCAGCTGAACAGGTAGGAGAAGCTGCCGATGAAGCGGTCCCAGTCGCGCAACATCAGGAACAGCCCCAGCGCCAGCACCGTCGGCAGGCCATAGCGCAGCACTGTGCCGCCGTGCCGGGCCAGCCAGGGCCAGGTGCGGTTGAGGAAAGGGTCGGGCCGCCACAGCGGGATGCGGAAGAACAGGTACTGGTGCAGCGCCTTCTGCCACAGGCTCTCGCGCCGGGCATGGGACTTGCCCAGGTAGCTGTCGCGCTGCTCCGGGTCGCTGGCGGCGATCAGGTCGTGCTCGCGCAGGAAGCGCAGCAACTGCTCCAGGTCGCCTTCACCCAGGGCGCGGCCGGCGCCCCGGTTGGCAGCCGCCAGCACCGCCAACGGCGCGCCCTGCCCCCATTGCCGCAGCAGGCGCACGGCGGCCTCGTCCAGCTTGAAGTAGCGACCGCGCAAGGGATCGTTGAGCACCCACTGGGCCGCGCCATCGAAGGCTGGCGCAGCTTCGGACAGCTGCAGGTCGTCGCGCAGCGCGGGCAGGTTCAAGCTCACAGCCCCAGGGTCTGGCGCAGCGCCGTGAGCGGCCGGCGCAGCAGGTAATAGCCCAGCGGGGCACGCTCACCGTAGAGCTTGGCGGTACCGCGCAGGCCGATGCGCGGTGGCGCCTCTTCGAAGCCGGCGACCAGGCGATAGGCCAGGCCACCGCCGGGCACCGGTTCGGCCTCATAGCCGATGCGTTGCAGGCGCGCGGGCACCGATGTGAGCGGCTGGTTGTCGAGGAACAGCGCGACTTCGGCGTCATTCTCCAGCTGCATCACGTTGCCGGTGGGCAGTTCGATGCGCAGCTCGGCGCTGTTAGGGTCGGCGATTTCCATCAGGCGCTCGCCGGTGCGCACCGGCTTGCCGGTCCAGCGCTCGGCGTCGGCGAACACCGCCACACCATTCTGCTCGGCGCGCACTTCGCTGCGCTGCAACAGTTCGCGGGCGTAATCACGTTCGGCGCGCTTCTGTTCGACGCGGGCAGCCAGCAGGTCCAGGCGCGCGGCGGATTCGCCGTCCTGGAAGGCGCGCTGGCTGTTGGCTTTCAGTTCCGCCTCGGCCACCGCCAGGGCGCGTTCGGCGACGTCCGCCTGGGCCTTGAGGGTGGTGGCGTCGAAGCGCACCAGCAGATCGCCGCGCTGCACCGCCTGGTTGGGCCGCACCACCACCTGGGCAATCACGCCGTCCAGCGGCGCGGCGATCACCCGCCCGCCCTTGGGCACGAC
Source organism: Pseudomonas sp. CAN1 (assembly GCF_030462585.1). Lineage (GTDB taxonomy): Bacteria > Pseudomonadota > Gammaproteobacteria > Pseudomonadales > Pseudomonadaceae > Pseudomonas. Next base: position 34,920 of record NZ_JASMRU010000031.1, read on the forward strand.
TTCGGCCGGGGCCAGCGCGGACTGGCGCAGCGGCACCAGCAACAGCAGCAGCACCGCGCCCAGCAGCACCGCCAGGCGCTTCTTCGGCCAGCGCAGGCGCCACGGCAGGCGCGGCTGCAAGGCCTGCCAGGCATGGGAATAGGTATCGCCCAGCTCGCTCAGCAGGGCCTTCTCGGCCACCGACCAGGGCTGCTCGCGAGCCAGCCAGAGGCCGCCAAAGCGCACGCCAGCACGGTCGCGCAGCGGCAGCCAGAACACCTGCGGCAGGCTCATCTGCTGCTGGTCCTGGCGGGTCTGCTCGCTCAGCAGACTGCAGTCGGCCACGCCGGGCTGCTCCAGCGCACCCCTGGCGTCCAGCTCGACGCAGGCCCGCTCGATGAATGCCACGAACGGCGCGTTCGGCTCGACCACGCTGACGCCGGTCAGCGCCCGCACCTTGCCGGCAATCAGCAGCGCGGCATGGCGATAGCCGAACAGCGCCTGGCCGTCGTTGACCATGGCGAAGCACAGACGCTCCAGACTGTCGGCGGCGCGCGCCTGGCGTTGCAGGCCGAGGAACTGGGCGAAGGCCCGCTCGATGGCCCCGCTGGTGGCGGAGTTGGTGGTGGAATTAGTGGCGCTGTTCATGGCGACTCGGCGAAGCGCGCGGTGCCGCTCATGCCGGCGACCAGGCCGGCGCTGGGCGGTACGCTGGCGATCAGCAGCAGGGTCTGGCTGGCTTCGTCGATGCGTGCGCCCAGGCGCTTGACCTCAGCCTGCAGCGGCTGGCCGGTTTCGTCCGGGGTGAAACTGAAATGCTCGCCCGGCTTGAGCTTCGACAGCCAGCGCGACGGCACCAGCAGGCGGATTTCCAGGCTGCGGTTGTCGACGATCTCCAGCAGCGGAGCGCCGCTGGCGACACTTTCAAAAGGTTGCGCCTTGCGCTGCACCACCTGGCCGTCATAGGGCGCCTGCACGCCGCAACGGCGCACCTGCACCTGATAGACCTGCGCTTGCGCCTGGGCTTCGGCCTGCTTGGCCTCGGCCAGGGCCACTTCGTAGCGGCCCACGGAATTGAGCGAGGCCAACTGGCGGTTGTGCGACAGTTCTTCAGCTGCCGCCCGCACTCCGGCCTGGGCGGCATTCAGCTGGGCCTGGTAGGCGGAGCAGTCGAAGCGCACCAGCACATCGCCCTTCTTGAACGCCTGGCCCTCGGCGAAGGGCATCTCCAGGATGCGCCCGGCCAGTTCGCTGGACAGCATCGCCTGCTCGCGGGCATGCAACACGCCACGCACATCGCGGCCGGCGCTTTCGCCCGAGCTGCTGGCGGGGGCTGGCAACAATGGATCGGGCAACGGCTCGGCCGCCTGCGCGCCAACCGCCAAGGCCAAGACTCCCCAGATTCCCCAACCGACTTGCCTGCGCATCCTTCGCCCTCCACTTCACGAAGCGCGAAGTCTATGTGAGCGCCCGGCCGTAGGAAATATCCGTACAGCACTCTGCCACTATTTATTCTGCTCGGCGCCCCGGTAGAACCCCAGCACCAGCTGCACCAGCTCATCCTCGATGCCTTGCCGGCGCTCCGGGCGCAGGGTCTCCGGGTCTTCCAGCATGGCCCGCAGCACGCCGCTGACGGCATGGGCGAGGACGAACGCCTGGGCTTCGTCCAGGCTGCGAAGATGCTGGTCGGCACCGGCCACGCCATGGCTGATCAGGTGCGCAATGATGTTGCCGCGCAGGCCGGGCAACGGGCTGCCGCCGCCGCGGGTGAGCAGGTAGTGCATCAGCGCCCGGTGCGCGCCGGTGCGTCCGCCATAGGCGCTGACGGCGGCATGGATGACCGCGCGGATGCGTGCGCCGGGCGTTTCCTCGGGATGATCGGTCAGCGCCGCCATCACGCCGCTGGCCAGTTGCGCCAGTTCGCGGCGGGCCAGCTCGTCGAGGACGCGATCCTTGTTGGGGAAGTACTGGTACAGCGTGCCGACGCTGACGCCGGCCAGCTCCGCCACATGGTTGGTGGTGAAACCGTCCAGGCCGTCGCGGTCGAGGATGCGCCGGGACGCCTCCAATATGAGTTCGACCTTCTCCATGGCCCGTGCCTGGCGTGGCAGGCGGCGGCTATCCGGCTGAATTTCCTCGGGTTTTCTGGGCATGGAGGTGCTCCGGGAAAGCGAGTACAGCCAAACCCGCGACCTTTCTATCATGGCAGCCACATCGAGACCGGCAAGCTTGGCGGATGAACCGCACCTCCGGCGCTCGGGAGCCTTTTGCCATGAGCCACAAGCCCCACACCGCGCAACTGGACGACGACATCTGCGTGCACATCTTCGCCGCCTCCGGCGCCATGGTCGGCGTGTGCCTGACGGTGGTGGGCATCCTCCACGTCATCGTCAACCTGCATCGGGTCGACCTGATCGGCCAGGACATGCTTGCGCTCAATACGGTGATCTACCTGGCCACCAGCCTCGCCGCCTACTTCGGCCTGCGCACCCGCAAGCTGCAGCGCAACCACCGGCTGGAACGCATCGCCGACCTGCTGTTCCTCCTCGGCCTGACGCTGACGACGCTGACCACCGCCTTCATCGCCTGCGCCCTGTCCTGCTGCTGAACCTCAGGGCAAGCCCCGGCTAGCCCGCCGTGAGCGCGGCAGCCGGCGGCAACGGCCGGGTCGCCGGCTCACTGCGCTCCGGCAGGCGTTCGTCGTAGCGCAGCAGGCGCCCGGCGTTGGCCAGCACCAGCAGGGTGCTGAGGTTGTGCAGCAGCGCGGCGATCATCGCGCCCGCCGCGCCGAGCAGGCCGAAGGCGGCCGCGACGACGATGGCCAGGGTCCAGCCGAGGCCGATCAGCACGTTGACCTGCAGCGTGCGCCGGCACAGGCGGCTCAGGCGGATGCAGGTGCCGAGCCGGCGCAGGTCACCATTGATCAGCACGATGTCCGCCGCCGCCAGGGCGATGTCGGCGCCGCCCGCGCCCATGGCCACGCCCACGGCGCCGGCCTTGAGCGCCAGGGAGTCGTTGATACCGTCGCCGACCACCAGCGGGCGGAAGCCGGTCTGCAGTTCCTGGTTCACCTGGTGCAGCTTGTCTTCCGGCAGGGCCTGGGCCACCACGCTGCCGATGCCGACCTGGGCGGCCACCGCATCGGCGACGCTGCGGCGGTCGCCGGTCAGCAACAGTTGGCGGCGCAGCCCGAGCTCACGCAGCTGCTCCATGGCCTCGCCGGCCTCGGCACGCACGTTGTCGGCCAGCAGCAGCCAGGCGAGGAAGCGTCCGTCCAGCGCCAGCCCGGCAATCGGGCCGTCGTGCAGAGGGACATCGGGGATGGCGATGCCCAGGCGCTGGAACAGTTCAGGCCGGCCCAGCGCCGCCTCGCCCTCCTCCGTCTGCGCCACCACGCCGAAGCCCTGGCGCTCGTGCAGCTCGCTCAGCGGCAGCAGTTGCGCGTGGGGCACCAGCGCCGCCAGGGCGCGGCTGACCGGATGGCTGCTGGCAGCACCGAGGCTGGCGGCCAGCCGCGCGACGGCTTCGCGGGGCTGGCTGGAGTCATCGCTGACGATGCTGTGCAGGCGCAGTTCGCCGTAGGTCAGGGTGCCGGTCTTGTCGATCACCAGCGAGGACAGGTCAGCCAGCTCTTCGAGGAAGGCCGAGCCGCGAATCAGGATGCCGTGCCGCGCCGCCACGGCAATGCCCGCCACGGCGGTGGCCGGCGCCGACAGCACCAGCGCGCAGGGGCACGCCGCCACCAGCACGGCGAGCATCGCCTGGGCGTCGCTGGTGACGAACCAGGTCACCGCGGCGATCAGCAGGACCAGCAACAGGTAACGCCCGGCGTACCGCTCCAGCAGGCGGGTGATCGGCGGCTTGGCCTGCTCGGCACGCTGCATCAGGGCGATCACCTTGCCGAGGGTGGAATCGTCGCCGGTGCGGGTCACTTCCACCCGCAGCAGGCCATCGAGGTTGATGGCGCCGCCGTAGATGTCCGCGCCGGCCGCCACTTCCACCGGCACCGCCTCGCCGGTGATCGGCGCGGTGTCGAGGCTGGCCTGCCCGTCGAGCACGCGGCCGTCGGCCGGCACCCGGTCGCCAGCGCGAACTTCGACCTGATCGCCGGCCTTGAGGCTGGCGTTGTCCACTTCGCTGATCTGCCCGTCGGCGCCGATCAGCCGCGCCTGGCTGCGGGTCAGGCGGCCGAGGGCGTCGATGGCTTCCTGTGAGCCGAGCACGCTGCGCTCTTCGAGGACGTGACCGAAGATCATGATGATCGGCAGCAGCGCCGCCGTGGCCAGGTCGCCGGTGGCCCAGGCGCCGAGCATGGCGAGGCCGATCAGTTGGTCGGTGAGGCCGTGCAGGCTGGGATGCAGCAGGCTGTGCCAGGCCGAACGCAGCACCGGCACGGCCACCAGCAGCGAGGCAATGCCCAGCAGCAGCTGGGTGACGCCCTCCTGCTCCGGCGCCAGCCAGCGCCAGGCCAACCCGAGGCCGAGCAGGCCCAGGGCAAGCATCGCCAGGCTGAGCTGGCGCGCGGCGCGGCGGCGCTCGTCGACCGAGAGCAGCCCGGAGGTCAGGTGCATGTGGCTGTGACCGTGATGGTCATGGCCGTGGTGGTGATGGCCACTCATGCCGGGAAGCTCCTGCTGGCAGAGAAAGACGGAACGGACTCGATCATTGCTTGGGCCCCTGCAGGATCATTCGTCCCGCGTCGTCGGGGTTCACCGCGGTCACCGAGCCTGCGCGGGAGAGAATCGCCGGCACCCGTTCGCGATACAGGCGCAGCGCCAGGCCCGGATCCTTCTGCTGGCCAAGGCTGACGATGCTGGCTGTATCGCTGCGTGCGCGGGACAGCCGTTCGGTCGCCTCGGCCTGCGCCACCTGGACGATGCGGTCAGCCGACTGGGTCGCCGTCTGCTGCTTGCGCGCGGCGTCGTTGCGGGCCATGGCCACGGCCTGTTCGGCCTGCTGGCTGGCGGTGAGCACGGCGTTGAAGGCGTTGACCGCAGACAGCGGCAACGAGGACTGCACATCGACGCGGGCAATCTCGATGCCCAGGCCCGCGCCTTCGTCATGCAGCTTCGCCAGGCTGGCATTGATGCCCTGCTGCAGGTCGCCGCGCAGGCGTTCGCGGCGCTCGGCCAGGGCGGAATCGCCGCCCACCAGTTCCGGGCGCGCCACCAGGATGGCGTCCATGTCGCGGGACGCGCAGACCTGCACGGCGTTGCGCTCCACCAGGCGATCCAGCGCCGGCTCGACGTGGGCGCCCTGCCGGGCGAAGGCGTAGGGATCGCTGACCTTGTAGAAGACCCGCACGTCCAGCTGCACCACGCCGGAATCGCCGGTCAGCAGGTAGCCGGAGCCGGCGGTGGAGTCGTTGGCCAGGGTGCCGTCGTAATCGGTCTTCTGCGCCTGCTCCGAACGCAGCAGCAACTCGACCCTGCGCTCGGTCACGCGGCCGGCCGAGGGCAGCATGATCACTTCCTCGAAGGGGCGCGGCCAGGCCAGCAGCAGGCCGGCGTTCTGGATGCGGTTCTCGGCGCCCAGGCGCAGCACCACTGCGCGGCTTTCCGGGCCGATCTGGCGGACGTTGCCGGCCAGCCAGCCCAGCGCCGCCAGCAGCGTCACCGCGTAGAGCGCGAGGAAGCCTGTACGGCCGGCCTGCAGCCAGGGGCTCGGCTGCCCCTGCTCCGGCTTACTCATGGGCAGACCCGCTGGAATGAGCGGTGCCGGCTGGCAGCGTCGGGCCGTCCACCAGCACGCGGAACGGCGCGGCGTCGGTGCGCAGGACCAGGCGGGTGCCGGGGTTGACGATGGTGCCGAGGGTGTCGAGGGAGCGCAGCAGGTTGTACAGCTCGGGCGCGCCGGCATAGGCCTTGCCGTAGATTTCCGCGGCCTCGACCTGGGATTGCGCCTGGATACCGGCCGCCTTCACGCTGGCGTCGGCTTCCAGGATGCGCGCGTCGCGCTCGGCGGCGGACTGGATTTCGGCGGCCTTGCGCTTGCCTTCTGCAGTGCGCTCGGTAGCGATGGTCTCGCGCTCGGCGCGCATGCGATCGACGGTGGCGTCGAGGGTCACCTTGGGCAGGGTCAGGCGCTCGATGCCGACCTGCACCACGCGCACGCCATAGGTGTCGCTGAGCTGCTTGTCGATCTGCTGGCGCAGGCGCTGTTCGAAGGCGTCGATGCGCACGCGGCTGCCGTCGACATTGACCAGATCGGCCAGCTCGAAGCCGCTGGCGGTGGTTTCCAGCGCCGAGCCGACCAGGGTGCGAATCTGCCGCGCGGCCTCGTCGGGCTGGTTCTGCACGGCACGCATGAAGCGCTGGATGCTCTCCGGCTCCGGCGCCACCTGCCAGGCGATGTAGGCCTGAACGATGATCCGCAGGCCATCGCGGGTGCCGACATCCTGCAGGCCGCTGGAGGTGGTGCGCAGGCGCAGGTCAACCGGCACCGCCGCCTCGAAGGGCACCGGCCAGCGCCAGGCCAGGCCCGGCTCGATCAGCACCCGCGAAGGATTGCCGAAACGCGTGATGACAGTCGCCTCGCCGACTCGCACCTGGACGAAGCAGGCCGTGGCCGCCATCGCCAGCAGCAGCAGCGCAGCGACGCCGATGCGCCGCCAGGCGTGGCCGGACTCGCCACGGCCGTGCTCATGGTCGTGGCCATGCCCGTGCGGATGTTGGTCATGGTCGTGGGAATGATCATGGCCGCGGTCGTGGTGGGAATGCCCGTCATGGGCGTGGGTAGCGTTCGAGCTCAAAGGACGCGCTCCTGGGCTGCGGCGGGATCAGGGGAAACCCAATGAAGGGGCGCCGGGGCCGGCGTAGCCACGCAGGTCCAGCGTCGGCGCCTGGCCGGCGGCCAGGCGGTGGTCGATGATCAGGCTGTTCGCCCCGTTCAGACCCTGGCTCAGACGGCCCAGGTACTGTTCGAGGAGGAAGGCCTGGCCGGCACGCTGCCAGGCGGTACGCTCGGCGCCGAAACGCAGCTCGGCGGTGCGCGCCTTGCTGGTGGTCTCGTGGGCGTCGGCGACAGCGTTATCGGTCAGCTTGCTGGCATTGAGTTGTGCGGTATTCGCCTTCTGCGCGGCGACGCCCCGGTCACGGGCAATCAGCGCCTGGGCGGTGATCTGCGCCGCCTGCACAGCGTGGTAGGCATTGGCCGCGCCGGCCGGTGGGTGGATGGCCTCCACCGAGGTGGCGAGCAGCTCCACGCCGCTGTCCAGGCTGTCGAGGTCGGCCTGCACGGCGCGGCCTATGTCGCGGCCGAGGGCTTCGCGTTCGGCGCCGAGCACGCCGTCCAGCGAGCGCCCGGCGAAGTCGTGCACCAGCACGCGGTTGGCGATGCTGCGCAGCAGCTGGGCGACGTCGGTGCTGTGGTAGGTCGCCGCCAGTGCGGCCTGGTCGCTGAGACCGATGCGGTAAATGAAGCGCACGTCCATGTTGACGATCTGGAAGCTCTGCCGACCGCCGTCGTCGCCGGCGATGACCTGGGAATTCTCGCTCAGGTGGGTGGCGTCCCACAGGCGGTTGGCGGCGGCCGGCGCCGGCCCTTCGGCGGGTGCCAGCGGATCGGAGGTGCTGTCCGAGCCGGAAGTGGCCAGCTCGCGGATGACGCCGTTGTCGACGCTCAGCACCTTGCCGAACGGCCACGGCAGGCCGACATGCAGCCCCGGCTGGTAGACCTGCACCGGGTTGCCGAAGCGCTCGTAGACGCCGCGCCCGTTCAACGGCACCTCGACCACGCCGGTCAGCAGCCAGCCGGCCAGCAGCACCAGCGCAGCCACCGGCAGGAAGGCGCGGCGCATGAAATCGAAGGCCCAGACCTGGCGCAGGTCGATGCCCAGGCGCTGCTTCAGCTCGCCCTGGATGAATGCCAGCGGCCGCGGCGGCCATTGCAGCGAGCCGGCCACCAGGCTGCGTGCCACCAGCATCGGCTCCTGGCGCGGACGACGCGGGCTGAACAGCGACAGCACCGCGCGCAACAGCAGTTCCAGCGCCGCCAGTGCCGGCAACAAGCCGATCAGCACCGCGAGGCGCGCTGGCCACAGGCGCTGGCCATCCACCAGCACCAGGCAGGCGACGGTCAGCACCTGTACGACGATGACCAGGCGCAGCATGGCCGCCAGCGATTCGGCTTCCGGGCAGGTCGCCTCGGTGTCGGCAGCCAGATGGCGCTCGACCACCACCAGGCCGAACGCCGCTGTCACCAGGATGCCGACGGCGATCCAGGTCAGCTGGCCCGCCGCGACCGGCACCGGCAGGTCGAAGCGCCAGGCACCCTTCACCATCAGCAGCGCGAGACCGGCCAGGGCGAACAGCCACAGCGTCTCGCCGCCGATGCGCTGCACCTGGCGTCGGCAGGCGCCGAGCACACGTTCCAGCCAGCGCTCGTAGCCGCTGAGTTGCTCCGGCTCGGCTACTGCCTTGGCCTCGCCGCGCTGCCAGAAACGCAGCGCCGCCGGCCGCTGGCCGATGGCTGCGGCGCGCCAACTGGCAACCCGCCAGGCCGACTGGGCGCTGGCACTGAGCAACAGCAGCGAGGCGGCGTTGGCGGCCAGCAGCGCGATCCAGTGGGAGTCGGCGGAGAACAGGCCGATGAGATAACCCAGCGCCCACAGCAGCACGGCGGCCAGCGCCGGCAGCCAGGTCAGCAGCACCAGCGGGCGCGCCAGCGTCAGCGAACGCTGGAAGCGCGGCAGCCCATCGAGTGGTTCCGCCTCGATGTCCAGATCGACTCTCATGAAGACTCCAGGAATGCCAGGCGGCCCCGACAGCGAGCGGGAGGTGCCATCGCCGGGCAGCCGGCGGGCGCCCGAGCGGGAGAAAAAGTAATGTTATAACCCAGGACGTTAAGGATTTGTTAACGAATATGTCAGGCCATCCACCCACAAAAGACCGTTGACATTGAAGTTAACTTTAAACTTAGCGTTGCCTCGTCCGCCGCCCCCCGAATCGGGCGGTATCCGAAAAAATCTTGAGGAAGGCCAGGCAGATGACAGCGCAATTCAAGGAAATCGACTTCGGTTCGCAGCGTGTCGAAGTGATCGAAGGTGGCTATTACGACCGCTACCGGATGAACCCGGACCTCGATGAAGTGGCGCGGGACCCGGCCGCCGGCAACATCGACTACTTCCGGCGCATCCCCAAGCAGCTGACCGCCTCGCGGGTCGGGCCGACCTGGGCGCCGAACTTCTACTACCGCACCAGCAGCATCCAGCTGCTATTCCTCGCCCCCCTGGGCCGCCTGCGCGCCAGCCTGCCGGCCCCGCTGCAACCCTTGCGCGCCCTGCCCGGCTACGGGCTGGTGGCGCTGACCTTCTTCTCCTACTCGGTGTGCGACAACGACCCGTATGACGAAGTCTCCGTCGCGATTGTGATTCGCCGCCCCGGCGCCCGTGGCAGCCACGCCCTGGAACTGCTCGACGCCATGCGTCGGCGCAGCTTCGTCGCCCATGTCCTGGCGCTACCGGTCTCCACCGAAATCGCGCGGGTGCGCGGGGTGCATGGCTACCAGCTACCGAAATGGCGCGCGGGCATCGAGCTGGACCTCGGCAGCCAGGTTCACGCCCGCATCAATCGTGCAGACGGCACCACCGACCTGCTGCTGCAGGCACCGCTGCCGACCTTCAGCGAGGCCGCGCCACAATCGCGCCTGGGCACCACCACCATGGTCCACCAGGTCGATGGCCGCTGGCAGCAGACTCAGGTACAGAGCAATACGCTGACTTATTCCCAGCGCCTGTTCCCCGGCAACGTGCAGCTCACCCGCAATGGCGGCCCGCTGAGCCAACTGCTCGACGGCCTCGGCGCCCGCAGAATGTTGCGCCTGGACGTGGTGAAGGATGCGCAGATCGTCCTGCACCTGCCGACACCGCTCGACCAGTAAGCCGGCGCGGCTCCACCCAGCAGCATTCCGCCCATTCGCCGGCGGATGCTGGCAAACTCTCCGCCGCGCGTCGCCCCGGCTGCTCCGGGGCGAGCCACGCGCATGATCACCGCAGCCCTGCTGCCTGAATGATGAGCGCTGCGCACAGCAGCACCCGCAAGCGGAGAAGCCCCCAGCATGAGTAAACGCCTGAGCCACGGCATGGGCCTGGAGCCCGTGGAGCCCGACTGGCCGGCGCTGACCGAGGTGGAAGTTGTCGCCCTGCTGAAAAGCTACGGGCACACCGACGCCCGCCTGACCTGGCACAGCCCCCGGCCCTTCTCCGCCGCCGCGCTGGTGCAGACCGCCGGCGATGAGCTGTTCGTCAAACGCCACCACCCCAGCGTTCGCACCACCACGCAGCTGGCGGAAGAACATGCCTTCCTCGATCATCTCGCCCTCCATGGCGCGCCAGTCGCCCGCGTGCTGCGCGATGCCAGCGGCCGCAGCGCCATCGAGCGCGACGGCTGGACCTACGAGGTGCACTCCAAGGCCGAGGGGCTGGACCTGTACCGCGACGCCCTGTCCTGGACGCCCTTCCAGCACAACGCCCATGCCTTCGCCGCCGGCGCCGCACTGGCGCAGCTGCACCGCGCCGCTGAAGGTTTCGACGCGCCGTCGCGCAGCACCGATGTGCTGTTCAGCAACCTGAATCTGTTCGGCGCGCAGGACCCCATTGCCGCCATCGAAGCGACTTTCCCCCACTCCTCCGCGCTCGCCGAGTACCTGCAGGCGCGCCCGTGGAAGGAAGCCCTGAGCGAGCTGCACCTGCCGCTGCAACGCCACCTGCTGCCCTATCTGGATCGCCAGCCGGCACTGTGGACCCACAATGACTGGCACGCCTCCAACCTGCTGTGGAGCGAGGACGGCCCGCAGGCGCAGGTCGTTTCGGTGCTGGACTTCGGCCTCAGCGACCGCACCTTCGCCCTGTTCGACCTGGCCACCGCCATCGAGCGCAACCTGGTGCCCTGGCTGGAACTGGACCAGGGCCGCACCGCCGTGGCCGACCTCGACGCGCTGGACGCCCTGCTGCAGGGCTACGCCAGCGTGCGCCCGCTGAGCCGCGACGACCTGCTCGCCCTCGCCGCCTTGCTGCCGCTGGTGCATGCGGATTTCGCCCTGTCCGAGATCGGCTACTTCCACGGCCTGCTCGGCTCGGAGGAAAATGCCTCCCTGGCCTACGACAACTACCTGCTCGGCCACACCCGCTGGTTCCTGGGCAGCGAAGGCCAGCGGCTGCTCGACCATCTGCGCCAACTGGCAACCCGGACGAACTGACTCGCCCGGACACGCACTCTGAGGAAAACGGGCATGTCTGCTCTGGAAATCATCGCGGTCATCATCAACGTGCTCGGCGTCTGGCTCACCGCCCGGCGCATCCGCTGGTGCTGGCCGGTAAACGTGGTGGCGGTGCTGCTCTACGCGTGGATCTTCTTCAGCGTGAAGCTCTACTCCGACATGCTCCTGCAACTGGTCTTCGTGGTGCTGCAGTTCTACGGCTGGTGGCAGTGGAGCCAGGGCAGCAGCGACCATGGCAAGGTTCGCGTCGCACGCCTGCCGCCGGCCACCGCCCTGACCAGCTGCCTGGCCGGTGCCGTCGGCGCCGTGGCCCTGGGCTGGGCCATGCACACCCACACCGACGCCGCCCTGCCCTGGCTCGACGCCGCGCTCACCACCTTCAGCCTGGTCGCCAGCTTCTGGGCCGCGCGCAAGTACGTCGCCAGCTGGTGGCTATGGATCATCCTCGATGTGGTCTACACCGGGGTATTCCTCTACAAGGCGCTGTATCTCACTGCCGGGCTCTACGCCGGCTTCATCGTGCTGGCGATCTATGGCCTGCTGGCCTGGCGCCGCGAGCTGCATGACGGGCCGCCAAACACGCCGGTGATGGCGGCGGGTTGAACGGTAGGAGCAGGTATTCCGGGCAGGGGCGAATCCTTTAATACGAGCATATGAGAATGCTTTTTCAGTATTTAAGGAAATAACAAGCGGCATCCTATAGTGGCGATCTGGCTTATCCCTCATCACCGCAAGGAAGTCCCATGCTCCGCCATCTGCTCGCCGCCAGTCTCGCGCTGGCGCTGTTCGGCTGCGCCACCCCGCCCGCCCCTTCCGTTCATACCACCGACCCTGCGACCTCGACCCTGCAGGGCGACCCAAGCCGACCGGCCCAAGCGCAGTGGTTGCGTACCGAGCTGTACTTCGCGCTGGGCCAGGAGAACGGCAATGAGAAGATCAGCGAGCAGCGCTGGCGGCAGTTCCTCGACCAGGAGGTGACGCCGCGCTTCCCGGACGGCTTCACCGCCTATGACGCCTACGGCCAGTGGCGTGACCACGGGGCGCCGCAGCCGGAGCGGCTGAGCACCAAGGTCATCGTGATCCTGCATGAAGACACTGCCGCACGCGGCAAGGACATCGAGGCGATCCGCCTGGCGTGGAAGCGCATCACCGGCGATCTTTCCGTGCTGCGGCTGTCGCAACCGGCGCAGGTTTCATTTTGATCTTCCGCGAGTCGCTGCATGACGGTTACGCGCAGGCGCTGAGCGTCGACGAGCCGATCTACCAGGGCAACACCGGCCAGCAGCAGGTGCAGGTTTTCCGCAACCGGCGCTTTGGCCGCGTGCTGGTGCTCGACGGCGTGGTGCAGACCACCGAGGCGGACGAGTTCGTCTACCACGAGATGCTCGCCCATGTGCCGATCCTCGCCCATGGCGCGGTGCGCCGCGCGCTGGTGATCGGCGTGGGCGACGGCGGCATCCTGCGGGAGATAGTCCGCCACGCCGGCATCGAGCAGATCGTCGCGGTGGAGATCGATCCGCAGGTGGTCGAGCTGTGCCGCGAGCTGTTGCCGCTGCACTCTGCTGGCGCACTGGACGATCCGCGGCTCAAGCTGATCTACGCCGACGGCCTAGAGTACCTCGCCAATAGCCGCGAGACCTTCGACCTGATCCTCTGCGATTCCACCGACCCGGGCGGCCCGGCGGCGAGCCTGTTCACCGACGCCTTCTACCGCAACTGCCAGCAACGCCTGGGCAGCGGCGGCATCCTCGCCACGCAGAACGGCGTGCCCTTCCTCCAGCCGGAGGAACTCGGCGGCACGGCGCGGCGGCTGGCGGAGACCTTCGCCGACTGGGGTTTCTTCCACGCGGCGGTGCCGACCTACATCGGCGGCAGCATGGCCTTCGGCTGGGCGTCCAACAGCGAGAAAGTGCGGCGCACCGAGCTGGAAACCCTGCGCCAGCGCTTCGCGAAAAGCGGCCTGGTGACCCGCTACTACACCCCCGAGGTGCACCAGGCGGCGTTCGCCCTGCCGCGCTACATGCTCGACCTGATCGAAGCCGGGCTTCAGCGCAACAGCTGAGGGTTGTCCAGGCGCTGCGGCGTCCAGTCCGGATCGCGGGCGCGAACCGGGCTGCTGACCTGCAGCACCGCCGTGCCGAAGCGCTGCTTGAAGTCCGCGCCGATCTCCGTGAGCGCCTGGCGGGTGTAGGGGTTGTCGGCGTGGATGAGGATCAGCATGCGCGACGGCAGCTTCTCCGGCTCACCGCTGGGGCCGCGCCACTGACCGTGCAGGTCGAGCCAGCTGAGGCCATCGGGGAAGCGCGGCGTCACCTCGCGGGCGAGGAAGTCTTCCCACTGCGACAGCTCCACCGCCTCCAGGTACAGCTCGGTGCGCAGCATGCGTCGACCGCTCGCCTCACCATTGGCATTGGCCGTCGGTTCGTTGAGCCACAGGCCGACCAATGCCGCCAGCAGCACCGCCACGGCGCCATTGCGCCAGAGTGCTTTTGCGTGCATCACACGCCCTCCTCCGACCAGCCTTGCGCCGGTGCCGCTCGCGGGCGCAGGAGCAGTTGCAGCAACGCGCCCAGCGCCAACACGGCCACGCCGAGCAGCGCACCCCAGCCGACATAGGCAACGCTGGAATACAGCATGTACAGGCACACCGCGAGGAAGCCCAGCGGCAGCCACGGGTACAGCGGCACACGGATCGGTCGTGGCACTTCCGGGTGGCGGCGGCGCAGGACGATCAGCGCCACGCTGCTCAGGCTGAGGAACAGCCAGTACACCGGGGTCATGTACTCGACCATGGTGTTGAAGCCGTGGCCGCTCCAGCCGCCGACCGCGATCAGCAGCAGCGCCACCACGCCCTCGGCCAGCAGCGCGGCGCGCGGCACGCCATGGCGCACGTCCCAGCGGCCAAGCACGCCCAGCGCGGGAACGTCGCGCGCAGCAGCGTAGGTGGTGCGGCTGCCGACGATCAGCGTGGAGTTGATGCTGGCGACGGCGGACACCACCACCACCGCCATGATCAGACCGATGCCCGGCGCACCGAAGGCCAGCCCGAGCAGCTCCAGCGCCGGCGCGCCGCTGGCGGCCAGGCCGTCGAAGCCCAGCCCGCGAATGAACGCCCAGTTCAGCGCCAGGTAGATCAGCAGCAAGGCGGCGAGCGCGCCGAGCATGGCGGTGAAGATGCCCCGGCGGTTATCGCGCAGCTCCGCCGACAGCGTGGCCGCATCGCTCCAGCCACCGAAGGCGAGGAAGACGTAGATCAGCGCGGCGGAGAAGCCGGCCACGCCGACCTGCTCCGGCTCCACTGGCACGACTGCGGGCGGCACGAAGCCGCGCCACTCCAGCCACAGCCCGGCACCGAAGATGCCGAGGAAGCCTGCCGCCACCAGCGCCACCAACCCGGCCTGGGTGCCGAGGCTGACCCGCCAGCCGATCAGGTTGAGCGCCACCAGCGCGCTGACCAGCCCAGCCGCCAGCAGCACGTTGCCGAGTTGGCCGAGACCGAGCAAGGCACTGAAGTGGTCGGCGAAGAGAAAGGCCATCAGCGCGATCCAGCCGGTGTGCAGGATGGCGAAGCGCGACCAGGCGAACAGGAAGCCCACCCGCTGGCCGTAGGCGCGTTCGAGGAAGTGGTAGTCGCCACCGGGATGGGCGAAGGCCGCGGCCATCTCCACGTAGCACAGCGCGCCGACCATCGACAGCACGCCGCCGAGCACCCACACCAGGTAGAAATGCTCCTGGCCGACGTTGAGCGCCACGGTGGGCGCAGTTTTCAGGATGTCGCTGGTGATCACCATGCCCAGCGTCAGCAGCAGCGCGTGGACGGCGCCCAGGTGCCGGCGCGGGCCGGCCGATTTGTCAGCGGCGAAGTTGTCAGCCATGAATCGGCTCCGCAAAAGTAGCCGGGCCGCAAGGCGGCCCGGACAGAACGACCACTATCAGAACGAATAGCTCGCGCGGGCGTAGTAGTACGCGCCGTTGGAGCCGATCGGCGAGAGCACGTCGTACGGCAGGTTGCCGCCGTAGTTGATCTCCGAGCTGGAGCGTTCCGGGTAGTTGTCGGTGAGGTTGTTGCCGCCCACCGCCAGGCTGAACTGCGGGGTGAACTTGTAGGCCACCTCGGCATCCAGCTGCCACACCGCGCCGTAGGTCTGCTCCGGGTGATAACCGTCGCCGAAGTCGAACACGCGGGTGGTTTCGCCCTGGCGGGTCAGGCGGCCGAGCAGGTTCCACTGCTGATCGCTCCAGGTGGTGGTGAGGACGAAGCGATCCTTCGGTGCGGCGTCGGTGAGGGTGT
The DNA here is from genome assembly GCF_030462585.1 of Pseudomonas sp. CAN1. GTDB lineage: Bacteria > Pseudomonadota > Gammaproteobacteria > Pseudomonadales > Pseudomonadaceae > Pseudomonas. The sequence goes on from NZ_JASMRU010000031.1 coordinate 50,407, forward strand.
TGCGCTCCTCCACGCCGACCAGCGCATCCTCGCCGATGCCGAGGTTGGAGAGCTGCTGCGGCGTGCCCTTGGTGCTGCGCACCTTGGTGTGGTTGTAGGTGTACGCGGTGGTCACGCCCAGCTGCCCGCCAACGAAGGGCTGGTGGTAGTTGAGCACCAGCTCGGCGCCATCGGTGCGGGTGTCGGCGGCGTTGGTGAAGAAGTTCACGTCATGCACGCCGGCCACGCCGAAGTTGTCCTGGATGAACTGCTCCATGGCATCGCTGCCGATGCGCTGGGACAGGGTGATGCGGTCATCGACATCGATGCGGAACACGTCGAAGGACAGGTCGAAGCGCTCGTTCAGCTGCGCGGTCAGGCCCAGGCTGAAGTTCTTCGAGGTCTCCGGGTCGAGCTTCTCGGCGCCCAGTGCGCGGGCTATCGGGTCGTTCACCGAAAGCACGCGGATATCGGTGAGCGTGCCGCCGTCGCCGAAGTTGCTGGTGGTGTTCTGGAAGCCTACCTGGGCCAGCGACGGCGCGCGGAAGTTGGTGGACGCCGCACCGCGCAGGGCCAGCACCGGGGTCAGCTGGTAGCGCCCGCTGAGCTTGCCGGTGAGCTTGCTGCCGGCGTCGTCGTAGCGCTCCCAGCGCGCGGCGGCATCGACGAAGAAGTCGTCGGTGAGGTCGCCCGAGAGGTCCACGTAGGTGCCGAAGACATTGCGGTCGATGTCCACCTCTTCGCTCGGGCGCAGACCGTTGGCGCCATCGGCACCGACGCCGTAGTAGGAGGCCTCGTCGCCGGCGGTGGTGATGTAGTTTTCGTAGCGATACTCACCGCCAAGCGCGAGCACGAAGGGCCGCCCGGCAAGGCTCAGCTCGCGGCTGAGGTCGAGGTTGGCGACGCTCTGGCGCAGCTCGTAGTCGCCGGTGTCGAAGCGCGTCGGCGTGTCTTCGCCCAGCGATGCGTTGAGCGTGCGCCGGGTCGAGGACTCGAAGCGGTTGCGGCCGTGGGTGACGCTGGCGTCGTAGTCCCAGGTGTCGGCCAGCAGGCCCTTGTAGCCGAGGGTCGCGGAGAGGTCGGTGTTGTCGCCCAGGGATTGCGGCAGGTAGCCGTTGGGGTAGATCTCCGGGTGCTCGTCCGGGTAGCGGTAGAACTCCGCGCCGGTGGTGTGGCGCTCGTTGTACAGGCCGAAGGAATACAGCTTGCCACCGCCCAGGACGAGGTCGCCGTTGAACCAGGCGTTGACGTCGCGCGCCAGGCCATCGCCCATCACGTAGTTGCGCTGCCCCGGCGTATCGGCGAAGCCGTCGTAGCCGGCGCGGTTGGTCGGCTCGCGGTTGATGAACTCGGCGCCGCCACGGACGAAGCCGTCTTCGCCCAGGCGCGTGCCGGCCTTGGCTGCGGTGTAGGAGTTCTGCCCGTCGGTGGTGGTCTTGCCGATGGCGTCCTGGTGGGTGTGGTAGGCGCCGTAGCTGGTGGTCACCTCGCCGCCTTCGGGGGCGTCGTCGAGGATGATGTTGATCACCCCGGCGATGGCGTCGGAGCCGTACTGCGCACCGGCGCCGTCGCGCAGCACTTCGATGCGCTTGATGGCGCTGATCGGGATCGAGTTGAAGTCCACCGGCGCGGTGCCGCGGCCGATCTTCGAGGAATCGTTGACCAGCGCCGAGGTGTGCTGGCGCTTGCCATTGATCAGCACCAGCACCTGGTCCGGGCTCATGCCGCGCAGCTGGGCGGCGCGCACGTGGTCGGCGCCGCCGGAGTTGGACTGGCGCGGGAAGTTGAAGGACGGCAGCAGCGTCGCCAGGGCCTGGCCCAGCTCGCCGCCGACGGCGCCGGTGGACTTCAGGTCGTCGGCGGTGAGCACATCCACCGGCACGGGGGAATCCAGCAGGGTGCGGTGGTTGCCACGGGCGCCGGTAACCAGCACGGTTTCCAGCTTGGTGGTGGCTTCGGGGGTCGACGAGCTGTCGTCGGCGTGTGCAGCAGACTGGGCGATGACCGAGGCCACCGCAACGGCAATGAGGGAACGGGATAACACGCGAAGTACTCCTGTCTCGCTTAAAGAGCGCCACTCGCCGTTGGCGGCGAGTCCGGAACTCCGCTGATGTGTTTTCGGATTGGCTCGAGCGGTTGGTGTCGGAAGTCCGGAAACCGCGAGCGACTGTTCCCCTCAGGGTGGAGAAGACAGTGCTCGGGAAAGCGCTCCAGGTGTCACGGCCGGTCTCTCTTCGTGATGAGCGAAAAGGCGCGGCTCTCGGTATCGCCGGTCATCCCTGACCAGATGGGGAAGGCCTCATCCTAGCTAGTGGCAGAATGCTTTCAAACGAATAAAAAATGCTTTGTTTATAACCGCTTGCTGTGTTCGCCGAGCAACAGCTCCTGGTGTCTTTCCAGCAACAGCTGCCCTCTTCAATCGAAGGCCTTGCGCTCCCATTCGTCCTCGGGAATATCCAGTTCCGCGCCGGAAAAACGCTCCTCCTGGAACGGGTCCGCCGCGTTGTGGAAGCCGTTGCGTTCCCAGAACCCGAGGCGGTCGCTGTCGCTGAACTCCAGCTCGCGCAACCACTTGGCGCTCTTCCAGAAATAGCGCCCGGCGACCACCAGCCGCAGCGGCCAGCCATGCACCGGGGTCAGCGGCTCGCCGGCGTAATGGGTGGCGAGCAGGCTGTCCGGGCGCAGCAGGTGTTCCAGCGGCAGGTTGGTCTCGTAGTCGTGGTCGGCGTAGGCCATGACGAACTGCCCGGCCGGCTCCACACCGTAGTGCGCGAGCAGGTCGGACAGGTGCACGCCGCGCCACGCGGTGTCGAACTTCGACCAGCGCGTGACGCAATGGATATCGCAGACCAGCTCGCGCTGCGGCAGCGCCAGCAGGTCGTCCAGGCTTAGTTCCAGCGTTCTGGACAGTGCCCCGGACAGGCGCAGGCGCCAGGTCGCCCGGTCGTACTCCGGCACCTCGCCTTCATGGAGGATCGGGAAGCGCTCGGTCAGCACCTGCCCCGGCGGCAGGCGCTCACCGTAGCGCGGGTCGCCAGCCGGCGAGCGCGCCTTCTTCAGGCGTCGGGCCTTGTCATGGACGCTCATGCTTCAGTTCGCCAGTGGAATCCACGGCGCCTGCGCCACCTTCTGCGCCTCGCCAAAGGCCGGCACCTTGCGCGCCAGATCGCGGACGTTCTTCACGTCGAGGTCGAGCAGTTGCTGGCGGGTGATCAGGGTCGGTGGCACCAGCACCTGCTCGCCCGGATTCTCCCCGGCGATGCGCAGGGCCAGGCTGCGCACGCTGATGGCGCCGGCCACTTCCGGGTTGACCGCGGCGGTGGCGCTCCAGGCGCTGCCCTGCTCCTTCATGATCTGGATGTCGGCGGTGGAAATATCGGCGCTGTAGATCTTCACCTTGCTGCCCAGCCCGGCTTCGTCCACGGCGATCTTCACGCCCTTGGCGAACTCGTCGAAGGGCGCGAAGAACACCGTGATATCAGGGTTGGCGCGCAGCACCGCGCTGGCCTGGTCGGCCACCGAGTTGGCGATGGGTGCGTTGAGCGTGCCGAAGCGCGCCTTCTCGACGATGCCGGGGTTCTCCGCCTTCACCTGGCGCCAGATTTCGTCGCGGCGCTCCATGGGAGTGAAGCCGTCGATGTACACGTAACCGGCGTCGAACTGGTTGCCGTTGTCCTGCAGCACCTGCTTGAGCGCCAGGCGTGCCAGTTCGCGGTGGTCCTGCTCGACGCGGGTGATGCGCGGGTCGTTCACATCGACGTCGAAGGTCACCACCTTGATGCCCTTGGCCAGCGCCTTGTCGATGGAGTCCTTGAGTGTTTCGGCGAGGCCGAGCTGCACGATAATGCCGTCCACGCCCAGGTCGATGGCCTGCTCCAGCATCTCGCGCTGGGTGGCCGCCTGCTGCCGGGCGTCGAACACGCGCAGCTTCACGTCCAGCGCGTCGGCCTGCTTCTCCACGCCGCGCAGGTAGGCTTCGGGGAAGTCGCCGGAGAACAGGTAGCCGACCAGGGCGATCTGCACGCCGCCCTTGTCGAACGGTGCCGGGGCACCGGGCAAGCCGGCTGCTACGGCGCTGGCTGCGCCGGACAACAACAGCCCCGCGGCGAACAGCGCGCGCAGGGATTTGGCGGGGGTGAACTTCATCCGTTGAATCTCCGAAATAAGGTGACGATCAGCGCCCGCGCCGGGCCAGACCGAAAGTGAACATCAGGGCCGAGACCAGCACGGCTCCCTTGACGAAATCCTGGGCGTAGTAAGGCGCGTTGAGCATGGTCAGGCCGTTGAGCAGCGTGGCTACCAGCACCGCGCCGACCAGGGTTCCGAAGGCGTTGGGCTTCTGTGCACCGAGCACGGCGAAGCCGATCAGTGCGGCGCCGAGGGCATCGAGCACCAGCCCGTTGCCGGAGCTGACGTCGCCACGTCCGAGGCGCGCCGCCAGCAACAACCCACCCAGCGAAGCGAGCAGCGCCGAGAGCACGTAGGCCAGCAACTTGTAGCGCTCCACCGCCGCCCCGGCGAGGCGCGCGGCCTGCTCGTTGCCGCCGATGGCGTAGAACAGCCGGCCCGGCCGCGTGCGTTCGAGGAACAACCAGACCAGCAGCGCGCAGCCGAGCATGATCACCACCGGTACCGGCACACGGTCCCACAGTTGAGCGCGGCCGAGGGCGAGGAACCAGCTGGCGAAGGCGCCCGGTGCTTCATCGCCATTGGGCAGGGTCATGCCGACGGCGATGGAGCGGCCGCCGGTGGGGATCAGTTGCACGCCGACTACCAGGAACATGCTGCCCAGGGTGGCGAGGATGTCCGGCACGCGCATACGCACGATCAGCCAGCCATTGAGCAGCCCCACCAGGGTGCCGAGGCCGAGGCTGATGAGGATCGCCGCCAGCGACCCCCAGTCCAGCACCACCATCACGTAGCTGGCGGTCATCAGGCTCAGCGCGGCGACCGCGCCGATGGACAGGTCCAGCCCGCCCACCGCCATGCTCAGGGTCACGCCCAGGGCGAGCAGTGCGACGATGGACACCGACTGCAGCACCAGGAACAGGTTGCCGACCCGCAGGAAGGCCGGCTCCAGCAGCGCGAACACCAGCACCAGCAAGGCCAGCAGCAGGAGCAGCGCGTAGTGGATGAGGAAGTCGAGCAAGCGTGCGACGGGTGACGTCGCCGGGCTGCCCACGGCAGTTCTGGACACGCATGGCTCCTTTCTAGATACGCGCCATTTCCTGGCGTGAAGGGTTGGATGGGGTGAGATGGGCAACGATCTCGCTGCGCTGCAGGTCGTGCCGGGGCAGCTCGGCAACCACCGCTCCGTCGCGCACAACGAGGATGCGGTCGGCGATTTCCAGGGCTTCATCCGGGTCGCTGCAGATCACCAGCGTGGCGCGGCCGGCGGCGCTGGCGCGGATGCGCTGCCCGATGTCGCGGCGGGCGCGCACGTCGACGCCCTGGAAGGGTTCGTCGAGGATCAGCACGCGGCCCTGCCCCAGCAGCCAGCGGGCGAGGATGACCTTCTGCTGGTTGCCGCCGGAGAGCAGTTCCAGGGGGTGTTCTGCGCCTGGCCCCTTGATGCCGAGTGCTTCGATCTGCTCGGCAACTCTGGCGCGCTCGGCCTTGTGGTCGATGAAGCCGAAGCGGCTGAAGCTGCGCAGGAACGGCAGCGTCATGCTGGCGCGCACCGAGAAACCGGGCACCCGCGAATTGCGCGCGCGGTCCTCGGCGGCGAAGAACACGCCGGCGGCAATCGCTTCGCGCGGCGTGCGTGGCAGCCAGTCGCGGCCATCGAGGCGGATCGATCCGGTGTGGTGGCGGCGCAGGCCGAACAGCACTTCGGCGATCTCGCTCTTGCCGGCGCCAAGCAGGCCGGTCAGGGCGACTACTTCACCTTCGTGCAGGTCCAGGTCGAAGGCAGCGCTGTGGGCTTCGAGCTGCCAGTCGCGCAGGGCCAGCACCGTCTCTCCGCGCTCCAGCGGCTGCAACTTCACTTCACCCAAAGCGGCGCCGAGCATGGATTCCACGGCGGCGGCGAGGTCCAGCGGCGCAGCGAACTCGCCCGCCAGGCGGCCGTCTCGCAACACCAGCGCGCGATCCGCCACGCGCTGCAGATCAGACAACCGATGGGAGATGTAGAGGATCGCCACGCCGCGTTCGCGCAGGTGGTCGATGAGTTGGAACAGACGCTCGGCTTCGACGGTCGACAGCGATGCGGTGGGTTCGTCGAGGATCAGCAGACGCGGCTTCAACGCGAGCGCGCGGGACAGGATCACCAGTTGCCGTTCGGCGGTGCCAAGGGTTTCGATGGGCGCTTGCAGAGGCAGGTTCAACTGCAGGCCGGCGGCGATTTCAGCCGCGCGTTTGAGCGCGTTGCCGGGGCGGAAGAACAGCGCGCCGGAGGCACCGCAGAGTTCGTCCAGCAGGAGGTTTTCCGCGACGCTCAGGCCAGGCACCACGCCCTGCTCCACCTGCTGGTGGACGGCAACTATGCCGTGGCGGCGGGCATCGTGGGGCGAGGCGAAACGCACCGCCTCGCCATCGATCAGCAACTGCCCGGCATCGTGGCCGTGGGAGCCGGCGATGATCTTCACCAGTGTCGACTTGCCCGCACCGTTGGCACCGAGCAGGGCGAGCACTTCGCCGGAACGAATCTCCAGGTCCAGGTCGACCAGCACGCGGTTCTCGGCAAAGGACTTGCCGACGCCTGCGAGGCGGAGGAATGCGGTGGAAGCGGGCTGGACGGACATGACGTTCTCGATACGACGCGGCAGAGCGAAAGCGTCGTATCAGAGCTTCGCCGTTGGACTGAGCGGCGATTCTTTTATAATCTCAAACCATGCATCAACTAAATTTTAATATCGTTTATGCATAAGCTAACAACCGCCCGAGCGCAGCGACGTGCACTGTTCACCCAGCAACAGCAGCCTGGAAAAACGGCTGACGCGACGCAGACCGGGCGGGTAGCATCGACAGCATTCAACCCACAAGGTGAGCACTCACGATGGCGAACGATACCTACACTCCACCCCGCGTCTGGACCTGGGACAAGGGCAACGGCGGCGCCTTCGCCAGCATCAACCGGCCCATCGCCGGCCCGACCCACGAGAAGGAACTGCCACGGGGCAAGCACCCGCTGCAGCTGTACTCGCTGGCCACGCCCAACGGCGTGAAGGTCACCATCCTGCTGGAAGAACTGCTGGAGCTGGGCGTGAGCGCGGCCGAGTACGACGCCTGGCTGATCAAGATCGGCGACGGCGACCAGTTCGGCAGCGGCTTCGTCGGCATCAACCCGAACTCGAAGATCCCGGCCCTGCTGGACACCAGCGTCACACCGGAACTGCGCGTCTTCGAGTCCGGCTCGATCCTGGTCTACCTCGCGGAGAAGTTCGGCCACTTCCTGCCCAAGGACCTGGCCAAGCGCACCGAGACGCTGAACTGGCTGTTCTGGCAGATGGGCAGCGCGCCCTTCCTCGGCGGCGGCTTCGGTCACTTCTACGCGTACGCGCCGGAGAAGTACGAATACCCAATCAACCGCTACGCCATGGAGGTCAAGCGCCAGCTCGACGTGCTCGACCGCCAGCTCGCCGAGAACCGCTACATCGCCGGCGACGAATACAGCATCGCCGACATGGCGATCTGGCCCTGGTACGGCGCGCTGCTGAACAACCAGGTGTACGAGGCCGCCGAGTTCCTCGACGTCGAGAGCTACACCCATGTGCGCCGCTGGACCGACGAAATCGCCGCGCGTCCGGCGGTACAGCGTGGCCGCCGGGTCAACCGCACCTGGGGCGACGACGCCTTGCCGGAGCGGCACAGCGCTGACGACTTCAAGCAGTGATGCGGTAGTTCCTGTAGGAGCGAGCTTGCTCGCGAACCCTGGCAGAGCCGGCCTTGCCAGCCTGTCGCGGAGAAGCTCCGCTCGTACAAGTGCCATGGTTCCATAGCCAGTTCGTAGGGCGCATAACGCGCCAGCGTTATCCGCCGTTGTGGTATCGACGGTTGCTCCTTCGCGGGGGCTGGTTCGCGAGCAAGCTCGCTCCTACGAAGAGCGCCACCACTCCAGCCGTCTCTGGCTCTGGCTCTGGCTCTTGAAGACTTCCAGAGAAACACCCGCGCACTCCGAACGGCCCCGTTCAGGAGGCCTCGTTGAATTGGAGTTTCAGGGGTTGAGCGACATGGATGTCGCGAGAGCTGCGATGGGCCAGGGACGGCCCTTCGCAGCGTGCCCCTGAAACTTCGATTCAACGAGGGAATTTTTCGCCTAAGCGAAAAACCGGATGTCCGGGGCAAGCCTTTTGGTTACTTTTCGGCGTTTGGAAAAGTAACTCGCCCGAGGGGGCGAAACATGAAGTCCGCGCGCACGCCGAAGCGGCGCTGAAACACCCAAACCAGAGGCGAAAAAGTCGCGGGCATCGCCCGCTCCTGCAATTGGCGCCGCATTACAGCGTGCCCAGGTGAGAACGAAGTCCGCCGCGAAAGACATCGCGGACAAGGTCCGCTCCTACAGGGAAATTCCGTGCCGGGCGGTTCGCGAGCAAGAACTAGGCGTCCCCCTCGCTCCTACGCAAAGCACAAAAACCGGAGCCTCGCGAGAGGCTCCGGTTTTCAGTTCAGCGCGCGATTACTTGCCAGCAGTCAGAGTGCTGTAGGCAGTGATCAGATTGCGGTAATCCGGAATGTGGTTCGAGCACAGCGCCGCGAGCCCTTCGACATCGTTGCGCCAGTCGCGGTGCAGTTCACAGGCCACGCCGAACCAGGTCATCAGCTGCGCACCGGCCGCTTCCATCCGACGCCAGGCCGCATCACGGGTCATCTCGTTGAAGGTACCGGACGCATCCGCCACCACGAACACATCGAAACCTTCTGCCAGGGCCGCCAACGCCGGGAATGCCACGCAGACCTCGGTCACCACGCCAGCGATGATCAGCTGCTTCTTGCCGGTGGCCTTCACCGCTTTCACGAAATCTTCGTTGTCCCAGGCGTTGATCTGTCCAGGACGGGCAATGTAGGGCGCGTCCGGGAATTGCGCTTTCAGCTCGGGAACCAGCGGGCCGTTGGGGCCGGTTTCGAAGCTGGTGGTGAGGATGGTCGGCAGGTTGAAGAACTTCGCCAGGTCGCCCAGGGCCAGTACGTTGTTCTTGAACTTGTCCGGATCGATGTCACGGACCAGCGAGAGCAGGCCAGCCTGGTGGTCGACCAGCAGTACGGCGGCGTTGTCTTTGTCCAGGCGGTTGTAGGTGGGGTTGGCCATGGTGAAATCCTCGATTTGCTTTCAGTGGGTCCGGCGGTGCCGGAAGGTTTGGACTCGGTTGCAGTGCGTCACTGCATGGAACAAAGATTAAATTCGACACCCTTGACGCGCTAGACGGCAAAAATCACTTGTAGCGTTCCATTTTCAGAACGCTATCCGCGAAGGCGCTCCGCTGGCCGTTCGGGCTAGCCCGCATGCCGCCAGGTGGATTCGCGTGCTTCGTCGAAGAACCGCCGCTGCCAGCCCAGCGGCGTGATGCCTTCGATGCGGGAGAAGATCCGGCAGAAATGCGCCTGGTCGCAGAAGCCGCATTGCAGGCCGATCTGCGCCAGTGCATGGCTCGACTCGCGCATCAGCTGCTTGGCCTTCTCCACCCGTTGGATGCGCATCCAGGCCTGGGGCGAATGGCCGGTGGTGACCTTGAACTTGCGGGTGAAGTCGCTGCGCGACAGGGCACAGGCGGCGGCCAGTTCGGTGACCGTGATGCCGCTGTCCAGATGCCTGAGCAGCAGCGCCAGGGCGCGCTCCTTCTGCCAGGGGGCCAGGTCGCGCTTGGGGGCGTCTGCCAGTGGCTGGCCGATGAGTCTGTGAAGCATGCGGGTTTCTCCCCCTGCGGTATGCCGCCATTCTTGGCGGCGGCCGCTGGGGCGGCGAGTTAAAGCTGGTTAAACCGCATTAACTGCAGATGCTGCAGACGACGCTCCGGACGGTTCGCAAGCGAGAAGGCACACGTCGCAGCGAGGCCATTGCCGGGCCCCGCACGCTGCCCAACCGGTGCAAGGCGTTAATCGTTATTAAATTCGCTGCGAAAAACCCCGAAGCAAGGCAGGATGGCCGGGCGGCGATGCGTCGCTTACCCTGAAAGCGCTACTCGACCGGAGAGTCGATAGACGAGTGCCACCAAGGCTGACGCCTGGGCCGGCCTGGAACCTGCCCCCAGCGTGCGAAGACAGAAGCAGACGATGATGCTCCAGCCCGTGGCCACGGTCGAAACCGTGCTGCATTTCGGTCCCTACCAGTTCTACCCCGACTCCCGCCTGATCCTCGAAGCCGGCCGCCCGCTGCGCCTGGGCCAGCGCGCGCTGGAGATACTCCAGGCGTTGCTGGAACAGGCCGGCCGGGTGGTCAGCAAGCGCGAACTGCTGGCCCGCGTATGGCCGGGCCAGGACGTCGATGAAGGCAACCTGCGGGTGCACATGGCGGCCCTGCGCAAGGCCCTGGGCGATGGCCACAACGGTCGCCGCTTCATCCTCACGGYGGCGCTGCGCGGGTACAGCTTCGTCGAACCGGTGAGCGCCTCGGCGCAGTCAGCTCCGACAGCGGACCAGGGCGCCGCGGCGGACCACAACCTGCCGCCCCGGCGCAACCGCCTGCTGGGTCGCGAAGCGGAACTGCAAAGGCTGATCACCGAGCTGCCGCAACGGCGTTGCATCAGCCTGGTGGGCAGCGGTGGCATCGGCAAGACCAGCCTGGCCCTCCAAGCTGCCCGGCGCGCGGTTGGGCGCACGCTCCAGCAGGGCAAGCTCCTCCGCGGCGGCATGCCAGCCGCGCAGCCAGTTCACATCCTGGTCGAGATAAGCCCGGATCAGCTCCATCTCCGCACTGCTCAAACCGCGCAACTCCAGTTCCACGGGGCATTCGTCACGTAATCGCTCGGCGGTATCGGCCTCATCCAGGGCCAGCGCGAGCCGTTGCAGCAACCGTTCATACAGACCGGAACCCGAAGCACTTGCGCGATGC
>NZ_JASMRU010000032.1 GCF_030462585.1 Pseudomonas sp. CAN1
CATGGCGCTGGCCGCCGCGCAAAGCGGCCAGCAGCTTGGTGTAGGCGGAGTCCCTGAGGCCGCGGCGAGCGTCAAAGAGCGCGCTGACCACGCTGGCCGCCGCGCAAAGCGGCCAGCAGCTTGGTGTAGGCGGAGTCCCTGAGGCCGCGGCGAGCGTCAAAGAGCGCGCTGACCAGGGTCATGCGGATCACTCCCAGCTGTCGATTGCCGGCCTCGCAGATGGCGATCAGCTTGTTCAGCCGCAGGCTGGCGCCGGCCACGTCGCCCTGGTGTTCCTCATAGCGCACCAGCGCGCTCTCGGTGAGGATGTGAATCTCGCGCTGTACGCCAACGAGGTCGTCGCAGTGCCGCGCATCGAGCTGGCGCAGGCGGGCCAGGCGCGTTTCGGCGGCCACCAGCTCGCCCAGTTGCAGGTTCCAGATGACCTGCCAGACCAGGCTGTAGGCTTGCAGGCGATCCAGCTCGTGGCGCCGGCCGTACTCCTCCAGGCGCTCCAGGTAGGCGAAGGCCTCGCGGCGGTTGCGCCGCAGCCACTGGCACTTGGCGAGCACCACCAGTACCCGCAGCACCGAGTCGGGGATGGATACCCGTTCGAACAGGTCGACCCGGTTGGCCAGCAACTCCTGGGCGGCATCGATCTCGTTGGTCTCGTAGAGCGCCTCGCCGAGCAGCGCGGTGGCCAGGTGCAGGGCGTCATAGCAGGTCGAGCCGTTGCGCCCGGCTTCGTACACCACTTCGCGATAGATGCGCTCGGCCTGGGCGATCTGCCCCTCCATGGCCAGGCTCAGGCCGATCAGGCAGCGCCCCTGCAGGCTGCCGGCGGCGGTGCCGAGCAGCGCCGCGCCGTTGACCATCAGTGGCGGGCGGTCGAGCTGGATGCGCCGGGCCTGCTCGTACTCGCCACGGTTCAGGTACAGCCAGGACAGCAGGTTGAGGCTGCCGCCCAGGGTGATGGGGCTGACGCCGGGCGGCGGTTCGAGCAGCCGTGGCAGCAGCTCCTGCGCGCTTTCGGTGTCGTCGCGCTGCAGCGCCAGGGTGGCACGCAGCAGGGTGAGGCGGAACAGGCCTTCCGCGTCGCCCGGCGCCACGGACTGCTCCAGGTGTTCGAGGTTGTCCAGTGCCCCGGCGTAGTCGCGGGCATAGATCTGCATCCGCGCCTGCAATACCCGCAGGCGCGGGCGCGCCTGGAGCTGCTCGTGGGGCAGTTGGCGGACCAGCTCCATCAGCCGGCGCAGGTCGCCGCGCGCATAGAGCGCTTCGCTGTGCTGCTCCACCAGGTCGGCGGCGGCTTCCACCTCGCCGGCCAGCAGGCGATGGCGCACGCCTTCGCTGAGGTCGCCGCGGGCGCTGTACCAGGCTGCCGCGCGGGCATGTACGGCCTGGCGCTGCTGCGGCGGGCGGGCGCCGAAGAGTGCCATCAGGGTGTCCTGCAGCAGCGGGTGCAGGCGGTACCAGGTCTCGCCGTCGTCGCCTTCGATGGCGATCACGAACAGGTTGTCTTCCTCCAGGCGGGCCAGCAGTTGCGCGGCCTCCAGGGCCGCTTCCGGCTCGCCGAGCAGCGCCGCACAGAGGGCCGGGCTGAAGCTGGCGCATTGCGAGAGGTGGAGCATCAGTTCCAGCTCGCGGGGCGACAGCAGCGAGAGCACCTCGGCCTCGAAGAATTGGGCGAAGGACTGGTTGTCGCGCAGCTGCGCCGGCTCGCTGCTGCGCCGGGCGGTCTTGCGCCGGCTGGCAGCGACCAGCTGCAGGCCGGCGGCCCAGCCGTCGGTCATCTCGTGGATGCGGCGCAGTTCGACGGGGTCGGTGTCGCCCAGTTGTGCCTGGAGGAAGCGGGCGCTTTCCGCCTCGCTGAAGCGCAGGTCGCGCAGGTCCAGTTCCAGGACCAGGTCCTGGCTGCGCAGGCGCGCCAGGGAGACCGGGATGGCGCTGCGTGAAACCAGGGTCAGGTGCAGGTTGGCCGGTGCGTAGTCCAGCAGCCATTGCAGGCTCTGGTGGATGCCGGCGTCGGTGATCAGGTGCAGGTCGTCCAGCACCAGCACCAGTTCCCGCGGGTGGCGGGCGATGCCGCGCACCAGGGTGACGATGCTGCGCTCCACCGCCTCGCTGTCGGTGCTGTAGCCCTCCAGCAGCAGGGCTTCCTGCACCAGCGCCTGGCCGACCTGGCCGACGCTGGCGAGCAGGTAGTCGAGGAAGCGCGCCAGCTGGTTGTCTTCCTGGCTGAGGCTGAGCCAGGCGACGTCGAAGCCCAGCGGCAGCAGTTGCTGGCGCCAGCCGACCAGCGAGGTGGTCTTGCCGCAGCCGGCCGGCCCGCGGACCACGACGCAGCGCTTGCGCCGGGCATCCAGCAGGCGTCCGTTGAGCTCCTCGCGGGCGAGGGTGCGCGGCGTGGTGCGCGGCGGCGCCAGACGGCTCTGGTCGATCGGGTGGGCACCGGCCCCGGCGGATAAGGCGTTCTGATTCATGGCGGTCTGACTGTTCTTCTTGTTGTGTTGCAGCGAGCGTCGCAAGCGGAATCCCGCCTGGAACCATCGTTCTGCTCACAGCATGGAGCAAGTCGCCCCCTCTCCACCAGCCACCGTTCCTCGGCCGGTTCGCCAGCGCCCGGATTTGCTGGGGTGGTCGGCGGGTGGCCACCCGACGTGGGTGGTCGATCAGCACTGCACCGTTGCTCTACTGGCCCCATCAGGCGGTAGTCCGCGCCATTTCCGTGGCGAGCTGTCGTCCCCGGTTGGAGCCGTCGAAGGTTCCGCGACAGTCAACGGATGAGGTGTGACAGATGGGCGTGCTCCAGGGAATCCGCGTAGTGGAATTCGAGGCGATCGGGCCTGGGCCGTTCGGCACCATGCTGCTGGCCGACATGGGGGCGGACGTCATCCGCATCGACCGTCCGCTGGCCGGCGAGGAGCTGGTGCCGGGCCGGGCGGGCGAGAAGATCGACATCACCGGGCGCAACCGCCGCTCGGTCACCCTTGACCTGAAGAGCCCGGATGGCGTGCAGGCCGCGCTGGAGCTGATCGAGCGCGCCGACGTGCTGATCGAAGGCTTCCGCCCTGGCGTGATGGAGCGCCTGGGCCTGGGCCCGGAGCAGGCCCTGCAGCGCAATCCGAAGCTGGTCTACGGCCGCATGACCGGCTGGGGTCAGCACGGTCCGCTGGCGCAGAGCGCCGGCCACGACATCAACTACATAGCCCTGTCCGGCGTGCTTTCGGGGATCGGCCCGGACGGTGGGCGGCCGACGCCGCCGCTGAACCTGGTGGGCGACTACGGCGGTGGCGGCATGCTGCTGGCCATGGGCGTGCTCGCTGCGCTGGTCAACGTGCAGCGTGGCGGAGTCGGCCAGGTGGTGGATGCCGCCATGACCGAAGGCGCGGCGCAGCTCGGTTCGATCATCTGGGGCCTGCTGGCCGCGGGGCACTGGCGCGAACAGCGTGGCAGCAACCTACTCGATGGCGGCGCCCCCTGGTACGACACCTACCGCACCCTCGATGGCCAGTACATGGCCATCGGCCCGGTGGAATCGCGCTTCTATGCGGAACTGCTGGAGAAGCTCGGCCTGTCCGCAGCCGACCTGCCCAAGCAGCATGACCGCAAGGGCTGGCCGCGGCTGCGTGAAGCCTTCATCCGCGCCTTCCTCCAGCGCACCCGCGAGGAATGGTGTGCGGTGTTCGACGGCAGCGACGCCTGCGTCGCGCCGGTGCTGGCCTTCTCCGAGGCAGCCAGCCACCCGCACAGCCTGGCGCGTGGCAGCTTCGTCGAAGTCGCTGGCGTCACCCAGCCAGTTCCCGCACCGCGCTTCCTCGGCACGCCTTCGGCGTTGCCGGCGCCGGCCCCGGCGCGCGGGGAGGGCGGTGAGCAGGCCCTGCGCGACTGGGGCTTCGACAACTCCGCGATCCAGCGTCTGAGCGAGCTGGGGCTGGGCTTCCACAGCGACTGACCCGCTCGCGCTTCTACCCCGGCCATACGAACAAGAGAAAACGCCGTGTCCCAAGCCTACATCCTGTCCCCCTTGCGCACGCCGATCGGCAAGTTCGGCGGCGCACTCGCGTCGCTTCCTGCTGCCGACCTCGCGGCGAAAGTCATCCAGGCCGTCCTGCAGCGCAGTGCTGTCGATCCGCAGCTGATCGATGAGGTGATAGTCGCGCAGTCCTACCAGTCCAGCGAGGCGCCCTGCATCGGGCGCTACGCCGCTTCGCTGGCCGGCCTGCCCGAACAGGTTGCCGGCTACAGCCTGGACCGCCGCTGCGGCTCCGGCCTGCAGGCGGTGATCGACGCCGCCATGCAGGTGCAGACCGGCGTCGCCGACTGCCTGATGGTTGCCGGCGTCGAGAGCATGAGCAACATCGAGTACTACAGCACCAGCATGCGCTGGGGCGCGCGCCTGGGCGACGTGAAGCTGCACGACCGCCTCGACCGTGGCCGCGCCAACTCCCAGCCGGTGAGTCGCTATGGCAAGAGCTCCGGCGCGGCGGAGTCGGTCGAGATGCTGGTCAGCGAATACGGCATCACCCGCGAGGAGTCCGACCGCTGGGCCGTGGACAGCCATCGCAAGGCCGCCAACGCCTGGGCCCAGGGCCGTTTCAGCGACGAAGTGATCCCGGTCGAGGTGCCGCAGCGCAAGGGGCCTCCGCTGCTGGTCGAGCGCGACGAGGGCATTCGCGAGGATGCCAGCCTGGAAGCCATGGCCCGCCTGTCGACGCTGATGCCCAACGGCACGGTTACCGCCGGCAACGCCTCGCAGCAGAACGACGCCGCGGCTGGTTGCCTGGTGGTCTCCGAGCGCTTCGTCGTCGAGCACGACCTGCGCCCCATGGCGCGCCTGGTCGGCTGGGCCTCGGCGGGCTGCCACCCGATGCGCTTCGGCATTGCGCCGGTGCCGGCGGTGGCCAAGTTGCTGCCGCGCCTGGGTCTCAGCCTTGCCGACATGGACCTGCTGGAAGTCAACGAAGCCTTCGCCGGCCAACTGCTCTGCGTCCTGCGCGAGTGGGGCCTGGAGAACGACCCACGGGTCAACGTCAATGGCTCCGGTATTTCCCTGGGTCACCCGGTGGGCGCCACTGGCGCGCGGATCATGACCTCGCTGCTCCACGAAATGCGTCGTCGCAAGGCCCGTTATGGCCTGGAAACCATGTGCATCGGCGGTGGCCAGGCCCTGGCTGCCGTGTTCGAAAGCGTCTGAAGCCGGAGCTGTCCCATGAATTTCACTGAAAACGGTCTGGCGCCCGACGTCAGCCAGCAACCCTGGCGCGAGCGTGATGGCCAACTGGTGCTGCTCGCCCATCGCCGCGCCGGCCATGCCGGCCTGCATTTCCCGCCGCTGCCGAAAACCTCGCCGCTGCTGGGCGACTGCGAGCTGGTGGAGGTCGCCTCCGACGCGGTGCTCTACAGCTTCACCGTCTTCCATTCCAACCCCAAGGCCAACAAGCCGCCGCAGCCGCTGGGGCTGGCGGATTTCGCCGAAGGCCTGCGGGTCCTCGCCCGCCTGGACTATCCCGCCGACCGCCGTCCGCGCATCGGCGAGTCGCTGCGCCTGTGCCTGGTCGACACCGCCGAGGGGCCGATCTACGCCTTCCGCCCGCTGGAGGTCCAGCCATGAGCAAGCCCGTCTACATCGCCGGCGTCGCCATGACGCCGTTCGCCGCCCACGCCGCCTCGATGCAGGACCTGGCACAACAGGCCGTGCTCGGCGCGCTGGCGGATGCCGGCCAGGAGCTGGGCGCGGTGCAAGCCATCTACGCCGGCAACGTGTTCGGCGGCATGGTGCTCGGCCAGGTACTGCTGCGTGATCTCGGCCAGCCCGGCCTGCCGCTGTACAACGTGCAGAACGCCTGCGCCAGCGGCGCAACCGGCGTGCACCTGGCCAGCCATGCGCTGCAGGCCGGCGTCTACGACACCGTGCTGGTGCTGGGTGTGGAGAAGCTGACTGCCCTGGGCGGCGGCACGCTGCCGCTGCAACGCAACGACTACATGACGGACCTCTACGTGCGTGCCGGCATGGCGCTGCCGGCGGTCTACGCCATGCGTGCCACTCGCTACCTGCATGAGTACGGCGTGCCGGCGGACGTACTCGGCGAGGTGGCGGTGAAGAACCGTCGTCACGGCGCGCTCAATCCGTTCGCCCAGCAGCGCAGCGAAGTCGGCCTGGACCAGGTGATGAACTCGCGCATGGTGTTCGATCCGCTGACCCTGCTGCAGTGCTGCCCATCGACGGTGGATGGCGCCGCGGCGCTGATCCTCACCACGAAGAAGCCCGAGCGTGCCGATGCGGTGCGGGTGATGGCTTCGGTGGTGCAGTCCGGCCGCCCGGATGCCCATGACGACGACATCCTCAGCGCCGAGATCACCGCCCGGGCCGCCGATCTGGCCTACCGCCAGGCCGGCGTCAGCGCGCAGGACCTGGACATGGTGGAGCTGCACGACGCCTTCACCATCGCCGAGCTCATCTACTACGAAGCCCTGCAGCTGTGCGAACGCGGCTCTGCCGCCGACCTGCTGCGCAGCGGAGCCACCGGCCTCGGCGGCCGGGTGCCGGTCAACCCCTCCGGCGGCCTGCTGGCCAAGGGGCACCCGCTGGGCGCCACCGGCGTCGCGCAGATGGTCGAGGCAGTCTGGCAACTGCAGGGCCGTGCCGGCGACCGGCAGATCCAGGGCGCGCGCCTGGCCATGACCCAATGCACCGGCGGCGGCATCGCCGGCGTCGATCACGCGGCATCCGCCGTGCACATTCTCGGCCTCTGAGGAGCCAACCCATGAATCAACAAGTAGCTATCGTCACCGGCGGCGCCCAGGGTATCGGCCTGGGGCTGACCCAGGCTCTGCTGAACGCCGGTTATCGCGTCGCCATCTTCGACCTCAACCGTGACGCCATGGACCAGGTCATTGCCGGCGCCGGCGTGCTGGGCGAGAACCTGATGGGCGTGAAGGTCGACGTGACCAGCATGGAACAGGTGAGCGATGCCGTGGCCCAGGTCACTTCGCGCTGGAAGACTCCGGACGTGCTGGTCAACAACGCCGGCATCACCCGCGACAAGCGCCTGGTGAAGATGACCGAGGACGACTGGGACCTGGTCCTCAACGTCAACCTCAAGTCCCAGTTCGTCTGCGTCAAGGCCGTGGTGCCGGGCATGATCGAGCAGGGCTTCGGGCGCATCGTCAACATCTCCTCGCGCGCCTGGCTGGGTGCCTTTGGCCAGGTCAACTACTCGGCCGCCAAGGGCGGCGTAGTCAGCCTGACCCGCTCGCTGGCCATCGAGCTGGCCAAGCACGGCATCACCGCCAACGCCATTGCTCCCGGCGCCATCGACACACCGCTGCTGGCCACCGTGCCGGAAGAGTCGCGGCAGAAGATCATGGGCACCATCCCGGTCGGCCGCCTTGGCCTGCCCGAGGACATCGCCCACGCCATGCTGATGTTCGCCAGCCCCGCCGGCTCCTACATCACCGGCCAGACGATCTACGTCTGCGGCGGCCGTTCGCTGTCCAGCCCCAGCGTGTAAGGGACCAGACATGGCGATCCAGTTCCAGCTCAACGACTACGTGGCGCTCATCACCCTCGACGCCCCCGAGTCCCTCAATGCCCTGACCATCGGCGACCTGATGCAGCTGCGCAAGCTGCTGGTCACCTGCCAGGACGACGATCAGGTGCGCGCCATCGTGCTGACCGGTGGCGGTGACCGGGCCTTCTGCACCGGCGCCAACCTCAAGGCCACGCTGCCGCCGGCCGCCGGTTTCATCGGCGGTTCGCTCAAGAGCCTGGAAGCCGAGGCCGAGGAGGGTGGCTACACGCGCCTGGTCGATCTCAACGACCTGCGCATATGGAAGCCGATGATCGCCGCCATCCATGGCTATTGCCTGGGTGGCGGGCTGGAACTGGCCATGCAGTGCGACCTGCGCATCGCCAGCGAGGAAGCGTCCTTTGCGCTACCGGAAGCGAAGGTGGCCAGCGTCCCCGCGGTGGGCGGTGTGCAGTACCTGCTGCGTGCCATCCCAGCGGCCCACGCGATGAAGATGGCGCTGACCGGCATCCGCATCGACGCCCAGGAAGCCGAACGCATCGGCCTGATCAGTGACCGCGTGCCGCGCGAGCGCCTGCTGCCGCTGGCCATGGAGCTGGCCAATACGATCGCCGGCAACGGCCCGCTGGCGGTGCAGGCGATCAAGAAGCTGGCGGTGGAAACCAGCCATCTGCCGCCGCGCGACTTCGTCGCCCAGGCCAACCTGACCTGGGGCCTGCTGCGCGACAGCAAGGACCGTATCGAGGGCCGCAAGGCCTTCGCCGAGAAACGCCCGGCCAAGTACACCGGCGCCTGAAGCGAGACCGCAAGATGAACTTCGCTCCCACCGAATCCCAGGAAATGATGATCGACGCGGCCAAGCGCATGGTGCGCGACCGCATCGATCCGGTGCTCGCCCGGCATCCCGTGGACAAGCCGCTGCCGCGCGCGGCGATGCTGGAAATCTATGCCGCCCTGGCCGAGCTGGGCATCACCGCGCCACGCCTGCCGGTGGAAGTCGGCGGCGGCCTGAACATGCTCGACTACGGGCTGATCCTCGAACAGCTGCCGGCGGTGGTTTCGCTGTCGCTGACATCCCACGAGGGCACCGTGGCGCGCATCTACTCCGGCTGCCCGGCGGAAATCGCCGCGCAGTACCTGCCGGACCTGATCGCCGGGCGCAAGATCGCCTGCACCGCCAACTCCGAGGTGAACGCCGGCTCCGACTCCAACGCCGTGCGCACGCGCATTCGCGTCGAAGGCGATCACGCCTACCTGACCGGCCGCAAGATGTGGATCACCAACGCCTCGGTGTGCGACGTGTTCAACGTCTCCGGCACCCTGGGCAATGACCAGCGCGGCCGGCCGATGGCCCAGCGCGCGCTGGTGGACCGCAGCCTGTGTGACGTCGAGGTGCGCGAAATCGAAGTGACCGGACTGCAGCAGGGGCACCTGAGCGAGGTGGTCTTCGATGAAGCCCGCATCCCGCGCAGTCACCTGATCGGTGACGCCGGCGATGCCGCCAAGACCCTGACCGTTGGCTGGAACGGCAACCGTCCGCTGATCGGCCTGATGTGCCTGCACATGGCGCAGAAGGCCTTCGAGCAGGCGGTGGAGTACGCCAAGGTCCGCGAGCAGTTCGGCAAGCCACTGGCGGCCCATCAGCTGGTGCAACAGGACCTGGCGGAGATCGAGACGCTGATCGTCAGCGCCCGCCTGCTCTGCTACCACGCGCTGGACACCATCGACCGCGGCCAGCGCGCCAACGGCACCTCGGCCATGGCCAAGCGCTACGCCACCCAGGCCTGCGAGCGCGCCATCCACCTGGCGATGCAGGTCCACGGCGCCATGGGCATCACCGCCGAACTCGGCCTGGAGCGCCTGTGGCGCGACACCCGGATGTTCCAGGTGCCCGATGGCATGAACGGCATCCTCGCGCTGATCCAGGGACGCGAGATCACCGGTATCAGCGCGTTCCGCTGATCACGGCAGACGAACCAGCCCGGCAAGTACAAGCCCGACAAGAACAAGAGAGCAGAGACCATGGACTTCACCCTGCCATCCGAATTCGAAGCTTTTGGCGATGCGCTGATCCGCTTCGTCCAGCAGGAAATCGAGCCGCTGGAGAAGCAGCACGCCGCATTGCTGCACGACGAACGCAATCTCTACACCCGTGATGGGCGCTATGCGCCGGAGGTCTGCGCGCTGCGCAAGCAGGTGCGGATGAAGTCCGCCGAGGCGGGCTTCTACACCGCGCTTGGTGACGAGTCGCTCGGCGGCGGCGGCCTCGGCGCCCAGGCCCAGGTCTATATCCAGGAACGCCTGAACCACTATGCCGGCCCGCCGCGCGAACTGGTCCAGACGGTGGTCCTGCCATCGCCGTTCACCAACGGTCTTACGCCGGTACTCAAGCACCTGCGGCCGGAAGTGCTGGAGCCGCACCTGGAAGCCATCGCCAGCGGCGAGAAGACCCTGTGCTTCGGCCTCAGCGAGCCGGACGCCGGCTCCGACGTGTTTGGCATGCGTACCCGCGCGGTGCGTGACGGCGAGCACTGGGTGATCAATGGCACCAAGCAGTGGATCACCAACGCACCCTATGCCGATCTGGCGATGGTCTTCGCTGTCACCGACGAAGCCAGGGCGCGGGCAGGGAAGGGCGGCATCACCGGCTTCTTCCTGCCCACCGATACCCCCGGTTTCTCCGTACCCAGCGTGATTCCCACCATGGGCCACCTGGGTGCCGATATCGGTATTGTCAGCCTGGACAACGTCCGGGTACACGACAGCTGCCGCCTGGGCGAGGTGGACAAGGGCCTGGCGGTCGCCATGGACGGCGTCAACGCCGGCCGTGTCGGCATGGCTGCCAGCTGCCTTGGCATGGCGCGTTGGGCACTGGACCAGGCGCTGGACTACGCCAAGGTGCGCAAGACCTTCGGCCAGCCGATTGCCGAGCACCAGATGGTGCAGGCCATGCTCGCCGAGTGCGCGATGGACATCTATGCGGTGAAAAGCATGGTCCTGCACTGCGCTTGGCTGATCGACGAAGGCCGCCCGGCGACCAAGGAGGTCTCGATCATCAAGGCATCGGCCACCGAGATGCTCTGCCGGGTCATGGACCGTTGCATGCAGATCCACGGCGGCATGGGACTGACCAATGAACTGCGTCTGGAGGCGGGTTTCCGCTACGCCCGGACCCTGCGGATTCCCGATGGCACCTCGGAAATCCAGCGTCGCACCATCGCCAAGCGCCTGCTCGCTGGCGACACCCTGTTCTAACCATTACAAGCGGCGGCCGCGAAGTCGCCAACAGGAGGCACCATGGCTTTCACTCATCCTCATCCAACCCCGGCGGGTATCGTCGAGCGTCCGCAGTCACCGCTCAATCTTGCGCCGCGCTACCGCAAGCTGCAGCCGACCTGGGTCGAGCACGTCCCCGAGGGCAGCGCCTTCAACCCGCTGCAGGTCTCTGCCGGGCGCTATCCGCACAAGACTGCCGTGCAGTTCTACAACGCGTCCTACACCTATGCGCAACTGCTGCAGGACGCCGAGCGCCTGGCCGGCTACCTGCAACAGCATTGCGGCGTCGAGCGCGGTGACCGGGTGCTGGTGTTCAGCCAGAACTGCCCGCAGTTCATCGCCGCCTATTTCGCCATCCTGCGTGCCGACGCGGTGTTCGTGCCGGCCAACGCCATGCTGCTGCAGGATGAGCTGGAGCACATCGTCAGTGACAGCGGCGCGGTGGCTGCCTTCGTCGCCCAGGAACTGGTCGGCCAGGTGGCCCCGCTGCTCGGGCGCACCAGCCTGCGTCGGGTCATCGTGCACGCCTACGGCGATGCGCTGGAGGAGGGGGATGATGGGCTGAAGATCCCCGAATGGCTGCGGCAGAGTGCCGAACCCGTGCAGTTCGCTGGCGGCACCGCGTGGGCAGAAGCCCTGGCAGCCGGCTGCCGGCCCAGTGCGCACCTGTCCGGGCCGGACGACCTGTGCATGCTGCCCTACACCTCGGGCACCACCGGCAAGCCCAAGGCCTGTGTGCACACCCATCGCTCCGTGACCACCGCCTTCGTCGGCACCGGTCTGTGGCGCCTGACTCATGCTTCGTCGGTATACCTGTCGGTGGCGCCGCTGTTCCATCTACTCGGCCTGCAGACCAACGCCAACGCGCCGATCTTCTATGGCGGCACCATCGTCCTGATGGCGCGCTGGGATCGCGAGACCGCCGCCGAGCTGATCGAGCGCCATGGCGTGACCTACTGGGCCGCGCTGCCGGCCATGCTGGTGGACTTCTTTGCCCAGCCGGGCATCGAAGAGCGCAACCTGTCCAGCCTGGGCACCCTCGGCGGTGGCGGCGCGGCCATGCCGATGAACCTGATCAACCTGCTCAAGGATCGCTACAGCCTGGACTACATCGAGGGTTACGGTCTGACCGAGACCGCCGCCTTCC
Organism: Pseudomonas sp. CAN1; assembly: GCF_030462585.1. Lineage (GTDB taxonomy): Bacteria > Pseudomonadota > Gammaproteobacteria > Pseudomonadales > Pseudomonadaceae > Pseudomonas. The sequence goes on from NZ_JASMRU010000032.1 coordinate 11,935, forward strand.
TCTGCCTCAACCCCTACTTCAAGCCCAAGCGCGGCTGCCTGGGAATCCCTGGTTTCGGCGTGGACATGCGCGTGGTCGATCCGGAGACCTTCGAGGAAATGTCCCAGGGCGAAGTGGGCGAGATCGTCGTCCATGGCGCCCAGGTCATGCTCGGCTACTGGAACAACCCCAAGGCCAACACCGAGAGCTTCGTGGCCATCGACGGCAAGCGTTTCTTCCGTACCGGCGACCTGGCCAGTGTCGACGAGGAGGGCTACTTCTTCATCCGCGACCGCCTGAAGCGCATGATCAACGCCGCCGGCTTCAAGGTCTGGCCGGCCGAGGTCGAGGCCATTCTCGGCACCCACCCGTCGATCCTCGAAGCCTGCGTCATCGCCTCGCCCGACGAGCATCGCGGCGAAACGGTGAAAGCCCTGGTCACCCTGCGCAGCGGTCATGGCGAAACCCATGAAACCCTGCTGGCCTGGTGCCGCGAAAACATGGCGACCTACAAGGCGCCACGTATCTGCCTGATCGTCGACAGCCTGCCGAAGAACGCCACCGGCAAGATCAACTGGCGCGAGCTGCAGGAGCAGGAACGCGCCGTTCAGGCCTGATGTAATTCGCGGCAACAAATCCCCTTTCGGAACGCCCCGCGGCCCTCACCGCGGGGCTTTTTTTATGCTCGAATCGAGCTTGCCGCAGACGCCCGTACGGCCAGTGTTTCCGCGTGTTTTAGAGGTGTCACCAAGGGTAACGCTGCTGATGGGACGTGTGCGTGAGAGTTGGCTCACGGATGGAATCGGACGCTGCGAATTACCCGATCGGGTGACAGGGAAAATCAACGTCGAACCTAGTATCGAGACTCCAAGAAAACGGGTACCTGGAGCGCCCCAATGACAAGAAGAAAAGAGCTCGATACCTTTGCACCGCGCCTGCTGGCGGCAGCCGTTGCGATGGGCATCAGCATGCAGGCCAACGCGTTCAGTTTTTCCCTGGGGGAGATCGAGGGCAAGTTCGACTCGTCGCTGTCCATCGGCGGCAGCTGGTCGACCACCTCAGCCAACCCGAATTTCATCTCCAACTTCAACTCGGTCGGTGCCAACGGCAAGGCTTCCAGCCGCACGCTGGATGACGGCCGCCTGAACTTCAAGTCCGGCGAGAACTTCTCGACGATCTTCAAGGGCATCCATGACCTCGACCTGAGGTATGGCGACAGCGGTTTCTTCGTCCGCGGCAAGTACTGGTATGACTTCGAGCAGAAGGACGGCCACCAGCACTTCTACGACATCGACGACCACGGCCGTGACGAAGCGGCCAAGTCCGCCGGCGGCCAGTTCCTCGACGTCTTCGCCTACCACAACTACAACCTGGGCGACCTACCGGGCAACGTCCGTCTCGGCCGCCAGGTGGTGAGCTGGGGCGAGAGCACCTTCATCCAGAACGGCATCAACGTCGCCAACCCCATTGACGTCGCCGCTCTGCGTCGGCCGGGTTCGGAAGTGAAGGAAGGTCTGGTTCCGGTGAACATGTTCTACGTGTCCCAGGGCCTTTCCGACAACCTCACCGTCGAGTCCTTCTACCAGCTGGAGTGGAAGAAATCGGTGATCGAGAACTGCGGCACCTTCTTCGCCAACGATGGCGTCGCGCCGGGTTGCGATGATCGCCTGGTCTCGGCCGGCCTCGATCTGGCGCCGGGTGTCGCGAAGAACACCGGCGGTACCGCCCAGGTGCTGGGTACTGGCACCGACGACGTGTACCTGCCGCGGGCCAAGGACGACGATGCGCGCGACAGCGGCCAGTACGGCGTGGCCCTGCGCTGGTTCGTGCCGGAGCTGAACGAGACCGAGTTCGGCTTGTATGCCATGAACTACCACAGCCGCAACCCGTACCTGAGCACCTTGCGCACCACCGGCGGCGCCAACAGCCTGGCGGTGGCGCGTAACGCCCGTTACTTCGTCGACTACCCCGAGGACATCCGCCTCTATGGCCTGAGCTTCGCCACCAACCTGGAAGGCTATTCCCTGGGCGGCGAACTGAGCTACCGGCCGAACATGCCGTTGCAGATCAGTACGCCTGACCTGCTGACCGCGGCGGTCGGCAGCCCGACTTCGCCATTGGTCACCACGGGCTTCGCCACCAGCACGCCAGGCGCGGTGATCGAGGGCTACGACCGCATGCCGGTGCTGCAGGCGCAGGCCACCGTGACCAAGCTGTTCAACCAGATCCTTGGCTCCGAGCGCCTGACTCTGGTCGGTGAAGTTGGCTACAACCGCATCAATGGGCTGGGCAAGGCTGACGGTACCGATATTCGATTCGGCCGCAGCCCGACCTTCGGTTCCGGCGAGCTGCCGGGTGTCGCCGGGGCGGCGGCCTGTGCGGGCACCATGCAACCGGTTCCAGGCCAGCCCGGCCAGACCCGCCCGAGCAACCCGCAGCAGGAATGCAACAGCGACGGCTTCTACACCAGCAACTCCTGGGGCTACCGCCTGCGCGGCCAGCTGGATTACCCGAACGTCATCGCCGGCATCAACCTGTCGCCCAACCTCGCCTGGTCCCACGATGTCCAGGGTCGCGGGCCGAACTTCGAGGAAGGCGCCAAGGCCATCAGCGTCGGCCTCAACGCCGACTACCAGAACACCTACACCGCGAGCCTAGCCTACACCGATTTCTTTGGCGGGGACTACAACACGCAGACTGACCGCGACTTCGTTTCGCTCAGCTTCGGCGTGAACTTCTGATGGAACTGCAAGAGAGAACTGTCATGATCGCAAGACGCTTTACTCAGCTGAGTGTACTGGCCCTGTCGATGCTCGCCGGCAGCGTGATGGCAGCCGTGAGCCAACAGGAAGCCGACCAGCTCGGCACCACGCTGACACCGCTGGGCGGCGAGAAGGCCGGCAACAAGGATGGCAGCATCCCGGCCTGGGACGGCGGCCTGAAGGCCGGCGCAGCGCCGATGCAGAACGGCTTCCTGGGCGATCCCTTCGCTGGGGAAAAACCGCAGTTCGTGATCACCGCGGCCAACGCCGAGCAGTACAAGGACAAGCTGACCCCTGGGCAGCTGGCGCTGTTCAAGCGCTATCCGAACAGCTACAAGATCCCGGTCTATCCGACCCACCGCACTGCCGCCTTTTCCCAGGCCATCTATGACGCTGCCAAGAAAAGCGCGCTGGACACCAAGCTGGTGAACAACGGCAACGGCCTGGAGAACTTTGACGGCCACTACTACGCCTTCCCGATCCCCAAGAGCGGCGTGGAAGTGCTGTGGAACCACGCGACCCGCTATCGCGGCACCAACTACCTGCGCTACAGCGCCCAGGCCGCGCCCCAGGTGAACGGCGACTTCACCATGGTCGGCTTCAAGGAGGACGCGGCATTCCCCTGGTACCTGGATGATCCGCAGAAGGCCGACAGCAACGTGCTGTTCTACTACAAGCAGGAAGTCATCGCCCCGGCACGGATGACCGGTAACGTCAGCCTGGTGCACGAGACCATCGACCAGGTGACCCAGCCGCGTCAGGCCTGGACCTATAACGCCGGCCAGCGCCGCGTGCGCCGCGCTCCGGAAATTGCCTACGACGGCCCCGGCAGCGCTGCCGATGGCATGCGTACCGCCGACAACTCCGACATGTTCAACGGCGCGCCGGACCGCTACGACTGGAAGCTGATCGGCAAGAAGGAACTGTACATCCCGTACAACAACTACCGCCTGGGCTCGCCGAGCAACAAGTACGCCGACATCATCCGCCCCGGCCACATCAACCAGGACCTGACCCGCTACGAGCTGCACCGCGTGTGGGAAGTGGAGGGCACCCTCAAGCCAGGCGCACGGCACATCTACGCCAAGCGCCACATGTACTTCGACGAGGACACCTGGAGCCTGGTGGAGGTGGATCACTACGACAGCCGTGGGCAGCTCTGGCGCGTGGCTGAAGGCCACCTGAGCAGCGATTACCAGAACGGCCTGGCGGTCTACAACGCCATCACCCTGTACGATCTGGTCGCCGGCCGCTACCTGGCCATGAGCCTGACCAACGAGTCCAAGCAGGGCACGCAATACAACCAGAAGTACAAGCTCAACGACTTCACCCCCGCCGCTCTGCGCAACGTCGGCATTCGCTGACAATCCCTGTACCCGGCTCGCCGAGCCGGGTACAGGATTCCTGCCGCACTTGATGTACGTCCGTCCCACCACCTGAGGCGGGGGGCGCATTCCTCCCCGTTTCCCCCACAGCATGACGACAAGGCTGGACGAGTTTCGCCAGCCACGCACTTCCTGATCACTGGACCGAGGTACGTCATGCAAGGGCTCGCCATCACCCCCTTTGCGGAGGAAGGCCCGGTTTGCCGGGGCATTCCACGACTTCCCGAGGAGTATCTGCCGCGCCAGCGGCTGCTCCAGCCGCTGCTGCAGTCACGTTGCGTGCTCAGTCTGTTGTGCGCGCCGGCCGGGTACGGCAAGACCGCGTTGCTCAGCGAAGCCGCCCACCAGCGGCAATGCCGGGGTGACCGGGTGCTGTGGATGAGCCTGCAGGGTGCAGCCGTATCGGCTGAAGTCTTCTTTGCCCGTCTGGCGACATTGGCCGGTATCGATCAGCCGCCCGCTGAAGCCTCAGCAGCGCTACTGCGCCTGCTGCGCAGCAGCTCGACCGGCCATGTGCTGGTGCTGGATGGCCTGCCGGAGCAGTTGCCGGAGGCCGTTGACCGCTGGGTCGAGCAACTGCTCGCTGGCCCCTGGGGGCGCCTGCGCCTGATGGTCGCAAGCCGTACGCGACCACGCTGGAACCTGCCTGACCTGGCACTGAACGGGCAACTGCTGGAGCTGTCGGCCGCCGACCTCGCCCTGCGTCTGGAGGAGGCCGAGCAATGGCTTTCCGCCGGGCGACGCGGCCAGGCGACGGAAGACTGGCAGCCACTCTGGCGCGCTACCAGCGGCTGGATCGCCGGCTTGCGGCTGATGCAGGCCGGGCCGTTGCAGGGCCTGCGCCTGCTGCAGGACTACCTTGAGCGTGAAGTGCTGCGCGGCCTGGGTAGAGAGGAGCAGGAGTTGCTGGCCATGCTGGCACATCTGCCGCGCTTCACCCTCGGACTCTGCGAAGAACTTCGTGAAGGCGACGGCCGCGAGCTGTTCGAGCGCCTGCTCGCCGCCAATGCCCTGCTGTTGCCGGTTGAGGGCGACCAGGGCTGGTACAGCCTGCCGGCGGTCGTGGCGGAAGTGCTGGGCGCCCGGCTGGACGCGGCTCAGGCAGGCGGGGTCCGTCTGCACGCGTGTCGCTGGCTGAGTCGGGAGCACCGGCTGGACGATGCCATCGCCCTGGCGCTGGACGCCGGCCAGCCGGAGATGGCGGTCAGTTATCTGCAGCGCCTGGAACTGGACTGGCAGCAGATCATGACTCGTGCCCATGAGTGGCTGCAGTGGCGCGGGCGGCTGCCGGAAGAGTGGCTGGAAAGCAGTCCCGAGCTGGTCTGTCGCACAGTCCTGGCGCTGGTCAGCGGTGGACGATTGGACGAGGCGCGTCGTTGCCTGGCGACGCTGGAGCGCTTCCTGCCGGCGCGCAGCGAGGAGGAGCAACAGCGTCTGCTGCTGCACTGGCAGGTCCTGCTGGGCGCAGTGCTGCTCTGGGAAGGTCGGATCGACGAGGCCGCGCTGCAGGCGGAGGCGGCTTTGCCGCTGCTGAACGAGTGCGACTGGAGCCTGAACCTGCTCTGTACTTCGACCCTGGCGCGGGTCGCCATGGTGCGTGGCGAGCTGGGCAGCGCCGCGCGCTGGCTCGATGCCGGCCTGGAACTGGCGCGCCGCGCCGAGTCAGCGGAAGGAGAGCTGTTGCTGCAGATCGACAGCCTGCGCCTGTCCTTCCTGCGCGGCAGTCTGGAGCTGAGCGAGGCGTTGCTGGACGACAGCCTGCGCAAGCGCCAGGCGATGCGCAAAAGCCTGCCCGATACCCTCACCGGGCGCCTTTATGCCCTGCGTTGCGAATGGCTCACCGCCTGCGGAAAACTGCCCGAGGCGGCGCTGGCTGGCCGCCTGGCGCTGCGTTGCGCGGGGTCGCAGTCGGCGCCGCTGACGCTGCATGCGCATCTGCTGCTGGCCGAAATTGCCGGCCGCCAGGAGGACCATCTGGCGGCCGCCGTCCACCTCTACGAGGCGGAGCGGCAGATGCATTGCAGCGACGTGGCGCCGGTGTTCTACGAAGCGCCGATTGGCCTGCAACGTCTGCGCGCACTGGGCCACCAGGAGCGCTGGCGAGAGCTGCTGCGCGACGCGGATGCGCAGGGTCCGGCCAGGTTGTGTTCCAACCCGGCGAGCCCGTGGCTCAGCCAGCAACTGCAGCTGCTCCTGGCCGAGGCGGAGATCCACCTGGGACGCGGCGAGCAGGCTCGCTCGCGGCTGCGCACGCTGGAGCAGCAATGCCTGGAGGCTGGTTTCCGCACGCTGGTGTGGCGGGTCAGGGCGTTGCTGCAACGCACCGTGGAGTCGGACGACGCAACGGTTGCGGACGATTTCGAGCTGGAAGACCTGACCGACCGCGAGGCCGCGGTACTGCGCCTGCTGGCCACCGGCCTGTCCAACCAGGAGATCGGCAACAGCCTGTACATCTCGGTGAACACCGTGAAGTACCACGCCAAGAACATCAACATAAAGCTCGGCGCCAAGCGCCGTACCCAGGCCATCGTCATCGCCAAGTCGCGCGGGCTGCTCGCCTGATTCGTCGCGCCACCTGATCCGGGGGGTGAGGTGGTGCGACGCCGCCGTCGAACATGCTTCTGACAGAACACGCCTGCGGATTCGTGACGCCCACGCTCCGCACGGGGCATAACAACAAGCAGGAGCCGTTCGGATGAACAGCGTGGAACACAGCATTCGCCAGATTCTCGACCGTCAGCGTGCCGCCTTCCTGGCGGAGGGGCTGCCCAGCGCGCAAAGGCGTATCGAGTGGATCGACCGGGTCATCGGCCTGCTGGTGGACAACCAGCAAGCCATCATCGACGCGATGTCCGCCGACTTCGGCCACCGCAGCCCGGACTTCTCCCGCCTGGTCGACGTGCTTGGCCCGCTGATGGTGCTCAAGCAGACCAAGGCCCAGCTGGCCGGCTGGATGCAGCCGGAAAAACGCGGCTCCGAGCGTGAGGATGCCTGGGTGCAGTACCAGCCGCTGGGCGTGATCGGCATCGTCACTCCCTGGAATGGCCCGTTTGCAGTGGCCTTCGCCTGCCTGGCCGGCGCCCTGGCTGCGGGCAACCGGGTGATGATCAAGCCTTCCGAATTCACTCCGCAGACTTCCGAACTGATGGCGAAGATGATCCGTTCAGCCTTCTCCGAAGACGAAGTCGCCGTCATCACCGGTGGCGCCGACGTGGGCCAGGCTTTCTGCGGGCAGCCGTTCGACCACCTGATGTTCACCGGTGCCAGCAGCGTCGGCAAACAGGTGATGCGCGCCGCCGCCGAAAACCTGGTGCCGGTGACCCTAGAGCTGGGCGGCAAGTCGCCCTGCATCCTGTCGCGCAGCGCCGACCTGAAGACCGCTGCCATCCGCATTCTCGGTGGCAAGGCGATGAACGCCGGGCAGGTGTGCCTGGCACCGGACTACCTGCTGGTGCCCGAAGAGCGCGTTGGTGAATTCGTCGAAATCGCTCGCGCGGTGTTCGCCCGCCTGTACCCGACGCTCAAGGACAACCCCGATTACACCTCGGTGGTCAACGCTCGCCACTACCAGCGCCTGCAGGGTTACCTGGACGAGGCGCGCGCGGTCGGCACCGAGATCGTCGAGCTGAACCCGGCCAGCGAGGACTTCAGCGAGCAGCCGCACCACAAGCTTCCGCTGACCCTGCTGATCGATCCGCAGGACAGCCTGAAGGTGATGCAGGACGAAATCTTCGGCCCGCTGCTGCCGATCAAGCCGTACCGCGAGATCGCCGACGCCGTCGCCTTCATCAATGCCCGGCCGCGCCCGCTGGGCCTGTACTGGTTCGGCGACGACGCCCAGGAAGAGCAGTACCTACTCAGCCGCACCTGCTCCGGCGGTGTGACCATCAATGATGTGGTGCGCCACGGCGGCGCCGAGTGCCTGCCGTTCGGTGGAGTGGGTAACAGCGGCATGGGTGCCTACCACGGCATCGATGGCTTCCGCGCGCTGAGCCATGCCCGCGCCGTGCTGCGTGAAGGCGGCTCGCCAGACCTGAGCCGCGCGCCCCATGTCGAGCAGGCGCGCCAGCTGGTCGCCTCGCTGATCAAACGCTGAGTTTCCCGGCGGGAGTGCGCTCCCGCCCCATCTTCCTTCGTCTAGAGGTACACCATGAAAGCTGCCGTATTCCACGCGCCGGGCGCGCCGCTGACCATCGAGAACGTGCAGATCAGCAAGCCCGGCCCGCGCGAGGTGCTGGTGCGCACCGTCGCGGTCGGCGTCTGCCACTCGGACCTGCACATCCTCGACGGCATGCTGCCGGCGCGCGGCCCGTCGATTCTCGGCCACGAGGCCGCCGGCATCGTCGAGGCGGTCGGTGCCGACGTGCGCACGGTGAAGCCCGGCGACCACGTGGTGACCTGCGTCAGCGTCTACTGCGGGCATTGCGAGCATTGCCTGACCGGCCACCTGTCGCTCTGCGTATCCCCCGAGACGCGCCGCAGCCGCGATGAAGAACCGCGCCTGAGCATCATCCAGAAACCGGTGGCACAGACCGCCAACCTGGCGTCCTTCGCCGAGCAGATGCTGGTGCATGAACATGCGCTGGTGGCGATCCGCAAGGACATGCCGCTGGACCGCGCCGCCTTGCTCGGCTGCGCCGTCACCACCGGCACCGGCGCGGTGTTCAATACTGCCAAGGTGCGTCCCGGTGAGACGGTCGCGGTGATCGGTTGCGGCGGCATCGGTCTGGCGGCGATCAATGGTGCGCAGCTGGCTGGCGCGTCGCGGATCATCGCCATCGACATGCTGGATTCGAAGCTGGAACTGGCCCGCCAGTTCGGCGCCACCGACGTGATCAACGCGTCTTCTGCTGAGGTCGCCAAGCAGGTACACGAACTGACCCGCGGCGGCGTGCACCACGCCTTCGAGTGTATCGGCCTCAAGCAGACTGCCGAGCAGGCCTTCGGCATGCTGCGTCGCGGCGGCACCGCTACCGTCATCGGTGTCATCAAGCCCGGCGTGAAGCTTGAACTGCACGGCCTGGACTTCCTCGACGAGAAGCGCATCCAGGGCTCGATGATGGGTTCCAACCGCTTCCCGGTGGACCTGCCGCGCCTGGTGGACTTCTACCTCGCCGGGCGCCTCAAGCTGGACGAGATGATCGCCCAGCGGGTGCCGCTGGAGCAGATCAACCAGGCCTTCGACGAGCTGCGCCGCGGTGAGCTGGCGCGCTCGGTGATCGTCTTCGACCAGTGACCCCGGCGCTCGCCCCGGCAGCCGGGGCGAGGCGGAACCAATCACGCAACTCCCGACCGGGCGGTGCCAGGCACCTGCCGAGGAGACCCGATGGATATTCGATTCACCCCCGAGGAACAGGCGTTCCGCGAGGAAGTGCGTGCCTTCCTGCGCGCCGAGTTGCCCGAGGCACTGGCCGCGCGCATCCGTGAAGGCAAGCGGCTGAACAAGCAGGACCAGGTGTTCTGGATGCGCAAACTCAGTGCCCGCGGCTGGCTGGCTCCCGGCTGGCCGGTGGAGCATGGCGGTACTGGCTGGAACTCGGTGCAGAAGCAGATCTTCGAGGAAGAATGCTTCGCCGCCGGGGCGCCGCGCGCGTTGCCGTTCGGCCTGAACATGGTCGCGCCGGTGATCATGAAGTTCGGCAGCGAGCAGCAGAAGGCGCACTACCTGCCGCGCATCCTCGATTGCCAGGACTGGTGGTGCCAGGGCTATTCCGAGCCGGGCGCCGGTTCCGACCTGGCGTCGCTGAAGACCCGCGCCGTGCGTGACGGCGAGCACTACGTGGTGAATGGCCAGAAGACCTGGACCACCCTGGCCCAGCACGCCGACTGGATGTTCTGCCTGGTGCGCACCGATCCGCAAGCCCAGGCCCAGCGCGGTATCAGCTTCCTGCTGATCGACATGAACTCGCCGGGCATTACCGTGCGGCCGATCATCACCCTGGACGGCGAGCACGAGGTCAACGAGGTGTTCCTCGACAACGTGCGAGTGCCAGTGGCGAACCTGCTGGGGCGGGAGAACGAAGGCTGGACCTGCGCCAAGTACCTGCTGACCTACGAGCGCACCGGCATCGCCCGCACTGGCGAGAGCAAGGCGCTGCTCAGGCGGCTGAAGATCATCGCTGCCCGTGAGCAACGCAACGGCAGGCCGCTGCTGGAAGACCCGCTGTTCCGCTCCCAGGTGGCGGAGCTGGAGATCCAGCTGATGGCCAACGAGATGAGCAACCTGCGGCTGCTGGCGACGGTGCGTGACGGCGGCGTGCCGGGTGCGGAAAGCTCGATCCTGAAGATCAAGGGGACCGAGCTGCGCCAGGCGCTGACCTGGCAGATCAGCAAGGCCCTGGGCAGCTACGCGGTGCCGCATCTGGAAGACGAACTGGGTTACGCCGAGGCGACGCCACTGCACGAGGATGGTGCCAGTGCCTTCACCCGCTATCTGGACACACGCAAGGCGTCCATCTACGGCGGCACCAATGAAATCCAGAAGAACATCATCGCCAAGATGATCCTTGAACTCTGACCCCTGAATTCCTGGAGGCCCGGCATGGACTTCAAGTTGAGCGAAGAGCAGCAGATGCTGCAGGACACCGTGGCCCGTTTGGTGCGGGACCATTACGGCTTCGAGGCCCGCGAGCACAGCCGCGACAGCGAACTGGGCTATAGCGCTGACTTCTGGCGCCAGCTCGGCGAGCTGGGGCTGCTGGCAGTGCCGTTCGAGGAGGCCCTGGGTGGCCTTGGCGGTGGTGGTGTCGATGTGGCCCTGGTCGCTACCGAACTGGGGCGTGGCCTGTGCCTGGAGCCGTTCCTGCATTCGGTGGTGTTCGCTGGCGGACTGCTGGCCCAGCTGGGCAGCGAGCGCCAGCGCCAGGACCTGCTGCCGCGGGTGGCCGACGCCAGCCTGCAATTGGCGGCAGCCCTGGAGGAGCCGCAAAGCCACTACCAGCTGCTCGATGTGCGTACCCGCGCCGAGGCGGTTTCCGGCGGCTGGCAACTGAGCGGCCGCAAGAGCGTGGTGGTCGGCGGGCACAGTGCCGGCCTGCTGCTGGTCTCGGCGCGCACCTGCGGCGAGGCACTCGACGAACAGGGCATCAGCCTGTTCCTGGTCGACCCCGAGGCACCCGGCATTTCGCGCCGTGCCTTCCCCACCATGGATGGCCGCAAGGCCTGCGAGATCGTCCTGGACAAGGTGTTCGTCGCCCGCGCGGCATTGCTCGGTGCAGAGGGTGAGGCCCACGGGGCGCTGGCCTACCAGCAGGGCAGGGCGCTGGCGGCGCAGTGTGCCGAAGCGGTCGGCAGTATGGAAGCGGCCTGCGCCTATACCCTCGACTACCTCAAGACACGCAAGCAGTTCGGCACCGCGATCGGCAGCTTCCAGGCCCTGCAGCACCGCATGGTGGACATGCGCATCGCACTGGACCAGGCCAGTGCCATCGCGCTGCTCGCCGCCTGTGTCGCCGATGAGCCTGACAGCGCCGAGCGCAGCCGCGCCCTGGCGGCGGCCAAGGTCATCGTAAGCCGTGCTGCACGCCTGATAGCCGATGACAGCGTGCAATTGCACGGCGGCATCGGGCTGACCTGGGAGTACCAGCTCTCGCACCACGCCAAGCACCTGTGGATGGTCGCTCGCCAGTTCGGCGATGACGACCACCACCTGCAAGCTTTCTGTGAACTGATGGAATCGGCTGTCTGAGCGTAAGGCCGAACGACACTCCTCGGTTTCCGGGTCACCTCTGGTGGCCCGTTTTTTTGCCGGTCAGGTAGTCGGCGTCGAGGTCATGGCCCAGGTGATGAAGCCCGCGTTGGCGGCGGTGAACACCAGGGCAACGAGAAACACGTTATCGGCGATGCGCATCATCCGCTGGTTGCGCAGCGTGCGATGGGTACGCAGGTTCCAGTAGGCGCAGAACGCCGAGGTCAGGTAGCAGAACATGTTCAGCGCCACCAGGTCGTCGATGATCAGGTCCTCGCGGCGCAGGGTGAGGATCACCCGGATGATGCCGATCACCGTCAGACACACACCGACCATGGTGGCCGAGACGGAGAAGATATGGACGCAGATATCGTCGTCGAGGGAGGGCGGTTCCGGTTCGCTCATGCTGGCGTACTCGCGCGTAGGACGTTGGGAAAGCGTAGCTGCGAATCAATGAAGGCTTGAGGATGGCGCGCAAGGCGCCTACTGTCAGCGGCTGCCCTCATTCCACACGAACGTTCCCACGCGAGCAGTCATGATCGATTTCAACAATGTCACCGCCTACCAGCAGCAGACCCGTGTGCTGGATGGCTTCTCCCTGCACATCGGCGAAGGCGAGAAGGTCGCCATCCTCGGCCCCAATGGCGCCGGCAAGAGCACGCTGCTCAAGCTGATCAGCCGCGAACTCTACCCGGTGGATCGGCCGGACAGCTCGCTGAACCTGTTCGGTCTGCAGAACGTCACCCTGTGGGACCTGCGCAGCCGCATCGGCTTCGTCTCCCAGGACCTGCAGGAAGACTACACGCCCTTCACCCAGGCGCTGGACGTGGTGATTTCCGGCTTCTTCGGCGCCATCGGTAGCCATGGCCACCTGCAGCCGACGCCGGAGCAGGCCGCCAAGGCCCGCGAAATGCTCGCCCAGGTGGAGATGGACGGCTACGCCGAGCGCATGTTCCAGCGCCTCTCCACTGGCCAGAAGCGCCGCCTGCTGCTGGCTCGGGCGCTGATCCACGAACCGCGCGCGCTGATCCTCGACGAACCGGCCAATGGCCTGGACATGGGCGCCAGCCTGCAGATGCTCACCCTGCTGCGGCGCTTCTGCGGGCCGGAACACGCGATGATCATCACCACCCACCACCTGGACGAGATCATCCCGGAGATCGAACGGGTGGTGCTGATCGCCAACGGCAAGGTGGTGGCGGATGGGCCCAAGGCGCAGATTCTCACCAGCGAACACCTGTCGGCGCTTTACCAGGCGCCGCTGAAGGTGACCGAGCAGGACGGCTGGTATCGCTGCTGGCATGCCTGAGTTGATGCATCCTGGCCGGTGTGCGTACAACTGCTCTCGGTTGTAGGCCTGGTCGGCTGATCCTGGGCTGAACGGCTTTCTGTAGGAGCGAGCTTGCTCGCGAACCGCACTCCGCGGTGGTGGCAGACGTTCACCGTCGTAGGATGGGTGGAGCTTGCGATACCCATGCTGTCCCGCACGCTGCCTTGTCGGCCTGGGAACTCCCTGTAGGAGCGGACCTTGTCCGCGAATTCCATCGCGGCGGACGTAGCAGTGGCAGGGTTACTCCTCGACCATCGCCTGTCGGCGATTCGCGGAGAAGCTCCGCTCCTGCAAGAGCATCAAACCCCGTGCGCAGGGCGGACGGGGAATCCGCCGATTGCCACGCTGACGGATAACGCTGGCGCGTTATGCGCCCTACGGACTGTTCGCGAGCAAGCTCGCTCCTACGAAAAGCAGCGCTGTGGGTGGGCTGAGCTGTAGGAGCGAGCTTGCTCGCGAACCACCTGGCACCGAAGTTCGCGTTACCGGCCCAACGCCTGCCGCTGGGCATGCATCGAGCGGATACGCTCTTCCCACTGGGCACGCTCGGCTTCTGGTAGAGCGTTCCACCACTGGCTGACCGGGAGATTGCTGTAGGGCGTCAGCCAGTCTGACCACGGTGCGATCTGCGCCTGTGGGAATCCGTTGTCGCGGCCGCGCAGGTAGTGGTCGAAGAAGCCCAGGACCAGCGTCGCCGGGGCCTCGATCAGTACATCGGTGGGTGCGCTGCCAATGAGCTTATCGCGCAGTGGACGGCGCATGTACAGCGCATTGTCGGTGAGGCCCGCATGCAGGGCGTCGCGCAGCACCAGACGGTGGATGCGTGGGTTCTGCCCGGCGTGTTGCAGGCTCTCGTAGGAGAAGTCGTTGAAGCTGCGCGGCCGGGACGGCGGCGTCAGGCCGAGCATGCGGTAGAACAGCGACAGGTCCGAATGCAGCATCAGCATGGGCACCGGCAGATCCCTGTCGAAGGGCAGGAAGTCGAAGTCGCCGCCGTCCAGATTCACCGCCGCCGCGCAGCGCTTGTCCACCAGGCAGACGGCGCCGCTGGTGGAGCCGCCGAAGGACATACCCATCTCGCCGGTGCGGGTGAAGTCGCTGGCGGCCACCAGGTCGGCCACATTCGGCGGCACGGCGCCGGCCTGCAGGCGGTCGTGGACGAACAGGCGGTCGGCCAGCCAGACCGGCGCGCTGAGGTGGATGGCGCGGTCGGCTGGCGGCGTGGTCTCGGTGGCGAAGCGCAGTTGCCCGTCGAGGCGGCGGCCCAGGTCATCCTCGCCATAGCCTTGCAGCAGCAGCGGCGAGAATCCTTGCTCGAAGGCGTAGCGCAAATGGTCGTAGAGTGCCGGGTCGGTAGGCGCTACTTCACCGTTGGGGAACAGCGTGGGCGAGGCGTCACCGGTGTGCTGCAGGGAATAGACCGCATAACCGTTGCTCGCCAGTTCCTCCATGATCCGCCCGTTCATGCCGGCGAAAGAGCCATAGCCATGGCTGTAGAACACCACGGGAAGGCGGCCCAGGTCGGCACGCAGCGGTGCGCTCTCGAAGGAGTTGGTCCGTAGATGACGCAAGTACGAGAGCAAGGGCGGGAAATGGAACAGCTCGCCGAAGCCGCGTGCGGTGCTGCGTGATTCAGCGGCGCTGAAGTAATCGCGTGGTTCGCTGCCCGCCGCCGGCAAGGCCGGGTACCAGACGCGCACCAGCAAACGTCGCGCTTTGCCGGCAGGCGCGCCGAGCACGCCGGTACGGCTGGCGTCGACCAGTTCGAAGTCGCGCACGCCGACCTGATAAGGGCCACCGGGCTTGGGCAGTGGAGAAACCGGGAAAAAATACAGCGCCGCGACTGCCACACTGGTCAGCAGGCTGAAAACCAGCCCCGACCAGAGCGGCACCCGCGCCGGACGCTGGCGCCGCACTAGCAAGGCCAGCACCAGCAGCAGGGCGACCACGGCGCCGGCACCCGCCTGCCAGCGGTCGTCCCATACGTCGTACAGCGCCGTGACCAGGGCGAGCAGGGCGGCGACCATTGCCAGGGGCCGACGCCGCAGCCACCAGCCCAGCAATGCAACAGCGAGAAGGGCCAGCAGTACGACGTCGGGGATAGTCATGCAGTTGCGCCCTTGCGCGGCAGCACGGTCCAGACGACGCCGAACAGCAGCAGCGCGGCGACCAGCACATAGGGCGCGCGGCTGTCCACCTGGTGCAGCAGGGTGCCCAGCAGCGGGCCGCTGATCATGCCCAGGCCATGCACGGCGACCAGGCTGCCGGCAGCGGCGCCTTGCTCGTCAGCTTCCACGGCGTTGGCGTTGAGCGCCGAGACGGCGGGGAAGACCCAGCCCATGCCGGCGGCAGCGACGAAGCAGGAGGCGTAGAGCATCCACGGCGCTACCGCGATGCAAACCGAACCGAATCCCAGTGCCGAGACGAGGCCGCCGACACCGATCAGCCGCAGCGGCGCCCAGTTCAGCTTGCGCACCAGCATCTGCGCGCAGATCAGCGCCACGCCCACCGAGGTCAGCGCGATGCCGGCGACGCGGGCAGCATCGGCCGGCGGCAGTTGCAGGCGGTCAAGGGCGAAGAAGCCGACGGTCATCTGCGCCACGGTCACGCAGACCATGGCGATGAAGCCCAGGGTCAGCGAGCGGCGCAGGCGCCTGTCGCTGATCGCCAGCGCCGGGCCCTTGCGTTCGCTGACCCGCTGGCTGTCGGGCAACCAGTGCCACAGGACGGCGAACGCCAGCAGCGGCAGCAGGCAGGTAAGCAGCAGCGGCAGCGCCAGGCCGAGCATGGCCAGCAGGCCGGCAAAACTCGGGCCGACGACCATGCCCACGGCGCTGGCGGCACCCAACCCGGCCATGGCCGAGGCGCGCTTGTCCGCGCTTACGTGATCCGCCACCAGCGCCGCCGAGCAGGCCGGTACGGCGGCATAGAAGCCGCCCGCCAGCCCGCGCAGCGCGACGATGCCGATGAAGGCCGGCAGCGGTGACATCGAGGTATTCAGTGCCAGCGCCATGAAGGCGCAGAGCAGGGCGTAGGTCACCGCGAAGCCGGCCAGGCCGCTGAGCAGCACGCGGCGGCGGCCGAGGCGGTCGCTGGCGATGCCCCAGACCCGCGCCATGAGCATCCAGGCGATGCCGCCGACGGTGACTGTCATGCCCGCCTGCCAGGGCGCCAGGCSCAGGGTGCGCGCCACCGGTCCGATCAGCGCGACGAAGGACATCACCGCCACCGTGCAGACGAAGGTCTCGAACATCAGCGGGCGCAGGTTGAGGGTGGGCGCCTGGGGCGGCATGGCGGTCATTTCAGCGTGGCTCCTTGGGACGACGGGGCATTCTCATCCATACAAAGACGATCAGCAGCAGCGGAACACCAAGGGAAATCCACGACAGCACGTCGAAAACCCCATCGCCTAGCAACGCCGAGAGCAGCCCGAAGGTGCTCAGCACGGCCAGTGCGACGGGCCAGCGGAAGATCATCCAGAGTCCGCGTCTCATGCCTTGACCTCCGTCGCCAGGCCGCCGGAATCCAGTTCCGCCAGTCTCTTCTCGATGGGCGTGCGGCG
Organism: Pseudomonas sp. CAN1; assembly: GCF_030462585.1. Classification (GTDB taxonomy): domain Bacteria; phylum Pseudomonadota; class Gammaproteobacteria; order Pseudomonadales; family Pseudomonadaceae; genus Pseudomonas. The sequence continues at coordinate 28,640 of NZ_JASMRU010000032.1, forward strand.
CCGGCCGAGCCACAGGTACAGGCCGCTGGCGAGAATGACGATGCTGACGATGTCCAGCAGTGCCCAGACGATCTTCAGCGGCATGCCGCCGTAATCGCCGAAGTGCAGCGGCTGCGACAGCAGCAGGGTCTTCACGTACAGCGGCATTTCGCGCATGTCGGTCAGCTCGCCGGTTTCTGCGTCCACCAGCGCAGGCTTGAGCAGGCGTTCGGTGAGCGGGGTGTTGCCGCGCATGAATACGGCGTAGTGGTGCTGGCTGCTGAACTGCGTGCCGGGGAAGCCGACGAAGCTGGGCTTCATGTCCGGCGCCGCCTGGCGAGCGGTTTCGATGGCCTTGTGCAGCGAGCCGAGCTGTTCCAGCGGCGGCAAGTCCTTGTAGGGCGCGGTCATCTCGGCCAACTGGCCGCCTTGCCAGAGCATGAGGATGGGCAGCGCCAGGGTGTTGATCACCCCGGTGACGCCCACCACCAGCACCCAGGCGAGGGTGACGATGCCCAGCACGTTGTGCAGGTCCAGCCACTTCAGCCGTGAGCTGCGTTGCGAGCGCACGGTGGCGAAGTCCAGCTTGCGCATGAACGGCGTGTAGACCACCACACCGGACACCAACGAGGCCACCAGCAGCAGGCCCATGAAACCAAGGAACAGGTAACCGGGCAGGCCCATGAACAGGTCGGTGTGCAGCTTGAGCATGATGTACATGAAGCCGCCCGGCGGTGGCAGCGGGTCGAAGAACTCCCCGGTGCGCGCGTCGAAGGGCTGGATGTGGCCATTCTCCGGCGGCGGCACCAGGGTCGGAGCGGTGAGGACCGCGCCCAGCGGATCGTCCTGTTCCCAGAACACGAAGCGCACTACCTCGCTGGGCCGCTTGGCCAGGGCGCGAGCCACCACGTCGTCGTAGTCGATCTTCGGCGACTGTTCGGTGAGCGGCTTGAGCTCCGGGTGCGGCTCGAAGTAGTGCTCGATCTCTTCGTGGAAGATCAGCGGCAGGCCCGTGAGGCACAGCATCAGCAGGAATACCGTGGAGATCAGGCTGGTCCACTTGTGCACCAGGTACCAGGTGCGGAGGGCTTTGGCGGTCATCGTCAGGCTCTTTCTTCGTTAGAAGTCCACGCTCGCGGACAACTGCAGGGTGCGTCCCTCGCCCAGGTACAGGTACCCGGCGGTGGAGGTGCCCCAGTAGTCCTTGTCGAACACGTTATCCAGGTTGGCGCGCAGCACCACCGGCTTGCCGAGGGTGTCGAAGCGGTAGCGCGCGCCCAGGTCCAGGCGCCACCAGTCGGGGATGCTCAGGCTGTTGGCCTGGTCCACGTACTGCTCGTCGGTGTAGATGGTGCGGGCGGTGACGGTCAGGCCGGGCACCTGGGCAATGTCGTACTCGCCACCGAGGTTCAGCTGCTTGCGCGGCACGCCGATGCCATCGTTGCCGTCGTACTGACCGCCCTGGGTCTTGGTCAGCTTGGCCTGGGTGTAAGACGCACCGCCGAGCAGGCGTACCCCCTCGGCCACCTCGCCGAACAGGCTCAGCTCCAGGCCGCGGTTGCGTTGCTCACCGCCACGGGTGAAGCGGCCGTTATCGTTGACGCTGCTCGGGCGCTTGATCTCGAACGCCGCCAGGGTCGCGCCGAAGCCGTCCCACTCGCCCTTGATGCCGACTTCCTTCTGCTTGGAGACGTAGGGCGTGAGCATCTCGCCGGCGTTGCTGCTGCCGATGGGGGCGGTCTCGCCCGGGCTCAGTCCCTCGATGTAGTTGGCGTACAGCGAGATGTTCTCCCACGGCTTGACCACGATGCCGCCCATGGGCGTGGTCTTTTCCTCGTCGTAGCCAGGGCCGGCCGGGTTGCCGACGTTCATCTCGAAGTTCTGCGATTCCACGCGCTGCTTGCGCGCGCCGAGGGTCAGCTCGACGCGGCCGTCGAGGATCGACAGGGTATCGGCGAGTGCATAGCTGGTGAGGGTCTGGCTGGTGTACTTCTGCACGTTCTTCGAGTAGCCGGCGGTGCTCGGCGTGCCTTCGTAGACCGGGTTGTAGATGTTCGACGCCCGCGACGGGAAGGCGGTGTAGAGGAAGAAGATGTCCGCGTTCTGCACCACACGGGTCGCCCCGAAGTTCAGCTTGTGCTCCACCGGGCCGGTGTTGAAGGTGCTGCGCAGGCCGGCTTCGGCGGAGTGCGAGCCGACGTCGTAGACCTGCCAGGCCGGGCTGGAGACGAAGTCGCCAGCGTTGCCCATCAGCACCGGGTTGCCGGCCAGGGCGTCCATCTCGCTGCGGCGGTCGCCATAGCCGGCGTAACCGGTCAGCCAGTCGGTGAGGTCGTATTCGCCGCGGAACACCAGGGTCCGATCGACCATCTCGGAATCGCCGTAGCCGGGGTAGTTCAGGTCGTTGTCGGGGGCGTGGGGAATCTTCGTCACACCGGGGCCGACCGAGAACTGGCGGACCACGTTGGTCAGGTCCTCGCGCTGCCAGATGTAGTCGGCGGACAGGCGCAGGCGTTCGCCGGCGTAGTCCAGACCGAGGGAGCCGAGGCCGTCTTCCAGCTCCTGCTTGTCGACAGTGGTGTCGCCGTTGCGGTACACGCCGTTGAAGCGCACGCCGAACTCGTTGCTCTCGCCGAAGCGCCGGCCGACGTCGACATGGGTGCCGAACACCGAGTCGGACAGGTAGTCCATGGTCACGCGGGTCAGCGGCTCGTCGCCGGCGCGCTTGGTCACCAGGTTCACCGCGCCGCCGACGTTGCCGCTGGGCGGCATGCCGTTGAGCATGGTGCTCGGGCCCTTGACCACCTCCACGCGCTCGGCCATTTCCACCGGCACCCGGTAGAACGGCGCCAGGCCGTACATGCCGTTCAGCGCAACGTCGGCGCTGACCACCGGGAAACCGCGCAGGGAGAAGTCCTCATTGAGGTTGGTGCGTGCGCTGCCGATCTGCGCCGAGGGCTCGTTACGCAGCACATCGGCGACGCTGCGCGCCTGCTGGTCCTGGATAGTCTTCTCGGTGTAACTGGTGATGCTGAAGGGCGCATCCATCAGGTCGGTGTTGCCCAGCAGGCCGAGGCGTCCGCCACGGGCCACCTGGCCGCCAGCGTATTCGGTGGGCAGGTCTTCAGGGCCCGACGCCTGGCCGGTGATCAGCGACGGCTGCATCTGCAGGGCGTCGGGGCTGGGCGAGCGGATCAGGGTGAAGGTGCCGTCGCCGCGTTGCTCCAGCTCCAGGCCACTGCCTTGCAGCAGGCGTTCCAGGGCGCTGCGGGTCGAGTAATCGCCGCTCAGGCCTGGGCTCTGCAGGCCGTCGGTCAGCGTCGGGTCGAAGGACAGGTGCACGCCGGTCTCGGCGGCGAAAGAAGCCAGGGCGCGGCCCAGCGGGCCGGGAGCGATGCTGTAGCTGCGCACCTCGCCAGCGGCAGGCGCGGCCATCACCGGCGCTGCGACGGCAACTGCCAGTGAGAAAAGGGCGGTACGCACCGCCAGGGAAAGCGAAGAGGGCTGGACGTGTCGATTGCTGGACATGGACGGGGTACCTTCGGGCCTCTGCGGGCTTCGTGTCGGGAGATGTTCCCCTGTTGCCAGCTGAAGTGAGAAAAAGTCTCACTTCTTTTTGAAAATATTTTGCATCAACGCCAGGCGCTTGTCTTCAGGCGGCCGAAAGAGTGATCCAGAAGTCCGTCACCCGGCGGATTCGCAGGGAGTAGGTGGACTGCAGCATCGATAGCGCAAGGTTGCTGTCCAGCAGCGGGAAAGCCCCGGAAACCGCCAGTTGCGCCACTGCCGGTTCGCAGCGCAGCACGCCGTGGCGGTAGCGGCTCAGCTCGCCCAGCAGCGTCTGCAGGGGCATGCGATCGGCCATCAGCATGCCGTGGGTCCAGGCGTCCGGGCTCAGGGATGGCGGGGCGGCGCTGATACGCCTGCTCGACAGCAGCACCGACTCCCCGGGGCCCAGCCATTGGCTGGAGCCCCGCAGCGGCGCGACTTCTACGCGTCCGTGAAGGACGGAGACGCTGGTCGAGGCGTCGTCCCGGCGCACGTTGAAGCGTGCCTCGCGGGTATTCATTCGGCCTTCGCGAGTCGTGACCAGGAAAGGCCGGCTGTCCGCTCGCGCATCGAGGAAGATTTCCCCGCGCAGCAGATGCACCAGCCGCTGCGCCGGAGTGAAAGCGATGTCCACGGCGCTGTCGGTGTTGAGCGTCAGCAGGCTGCCGTCGGGCAGTGGCAACTTGCGCTGCTCGCCGACGCCGGTGTGCTGGTCGGCGCTCCAGTCCTGCCAGGGCTGCGCGCGCCAGGCGGCCAGGCCAACCGGAGCAATGGCCAGCAGCACAGCCAACTGCTTGAGGGCGCGGCGACGATCCAGCGCGCGCTCGCGGCCCAGTGCCGGCATCGCCAGCGCCGGAGGCAGGCTGCCAAGCTGGCCCAGCAGGCGTTCGGCCCTGTCCCAGGCGCGTGCGTGCTGCGGGCTTTGGCGTTGCCAGTCGGCGCAGGCGCGACGGTTGTCTTCACTGGCGTCCTGTTGCAGGCGCACCAGCCATTCCGCTGCCTCGTCGAGGATGCGCGCGGCGATGGGCTCGGCCGCGCTCATTCCATCAGCTCCAGGCAATGGCGGAAGGCCTGCTGCATATAGCGCTTTACCGACCCCAGGGATACGCCCAGGCGCTCGGCAATGGCTTCGTATTTCAGCCCCTCGATCTGCGCCAGCAGAAAGGCCTGGCGCACCGGGTCAGGCAGGCGGGCGAGGAGGGCGTCGACCTCGTGCAGGGTTTCCAGTACGAGGTAGCGCTGCTCAGGCGAGGGCGCCAGCTCCTCCGGCAGGTTGGCCAGGGCTTCGAGGTAGGCGCGCTCCAGTGACTGGCGCTGGAACCAGTTGACCATCAGCCCCTTGGCCACCGTGGTGAGGTAGGCGCGCGGCTCGCGGGCTTCCAGCACCCGGCGGGAGCCGAGCAGGCGGGTGAAGGTGTCCTGGGCCAGGTCCGCCGCCTGTTCATGGCAGCCCAGGCGCCGACGCAGCCAGCCCTGCAGCCAGCCGTGATGGTGCTGATAGAGCTCGCTGACGGCGGCATGGAGGGGAGCGTCGACCGAAGGCATGGCGGAAATTTTATCATTTGAGAATGCTTCTCATGATAGGGGCTGTCATAGGGTACTCACAAGCCCGGCAAGGCTAAAAATTAGCCCGAATTGAGATTGCGGAGCAGTCAGCCGAAAAGACCCCTGCCATTGGGAACGGCGGTTCATTTTGAAAGAAAGATATCAATGGCTGGGAGTTTTCTGATGGAGAGTTTCCTCTCAGGAACCTTAACGGCTACGTGCTTGTGGTAATTCAGAGCCGCGTCAATAAGACGCTTCCTACTCAATATTCCAGATAATTCTTATAGAGCGGCTCGAATGGCTAGAGGATAGTTCGCCGTCTGGAGTGTTTTGAATTTCAGATTCATCGCGCGCATCGGCTTTCTAGAGGCTCTGGTGGCGTTGCGTGCTTGCATTAACAAAGGGATTGTAAGGCAGGTAATCATGGCATCGGATAGTTTCCAGAATGAGGTTCCAAAGGCTCGCGTCAATATAAAGCTCGACCTGCATACCGGCGGGGCGCAGAAGAAAGTAGAACTGCCGCTCAAGCTCATGGTATTGGGCGATTACAGCAATGGTCGTGAACTTCGCCCGCTGTCCGAGCGCAGCAAAGTCGATATCAACAAGAACAACTTCAACAGTGTGCTGGCGGATTTTCAGCCCAGTCTGAAAATCGCTGTGCCCAATACCCTCGCCGACGATGGCTCCGATGCCAGTGTCGAACTGTCCTTCCGCCACATGAAGGACTTCGAGCCCGAGCAGGTGGCCCGCCAGCTTCCCGAACTCCGCGCCCTGCTGGCCATGCGCAATCTGCTGCGCGATCTCAAGTCGAACCTGCTGGACAACGTCACCTTCCGTCGTGAGCTGGAGCGAATCCTCAAGGATGACGCCCTGAGCAGCGAACTGCGCGCCGAACTCGCCGCGCTTGCCCCGCACGATGAAGCCCAGCACTAAGGAGAGATGACATGTCCGCAGAAGGAAATATGGCAGTAGCGTCCAGCAGCACCGTTCTGACCCATGAGGGGCAGGGGGTCTACGCCACCCTGTTCGGCAAGATCAACCTGAGCCCGGTGTCGTCGCTGACCGACATCGAGATCTACCAGAGCACCGATGCCCTATCGGATGTCTCCGCCGACGAGCGTGTCACCGCCGCCGTCAGCGTCTTCCTCGACCTGCTCAAGCGCTCCTCGCAGAAGGTCGAGCGGCTCGACAAGACGCTGCTGGACGAGCACATCGCCCAGCTGGACGAACAGATCAGCCGGCAGTTGGACGCGATCATGCACCACCCGGACTTCCAGCGCGTGGAATCCACCTGGCGCGGGGTCAAGTCGCTGATCGACCAGACCGATTTCCGCCAGAACGTGCGCATCGAACTGCTGGACATCAGCAAGGACCACCTGGTGCAGGACTTCGAAGACGCACCGGAAATCGCCCAGAGCGGCCTGTACGTCCACACCTACACCCAGGAATACGACACTCCCGGTGGCGAACCGATTGCCGCAGCGATTTCCAACTACGAGTTCGATCGCGGTCCGCAGGATATCGCCCTGCTGCGCAGCATCTCCAAAGTCGCCGCCGCGGCCCACATGCCGTTCATTGGCTCGGTGGGGCCGGCCTTCTTCGGCAAGGAAACGATGGAGGAGGTGGCTGCGATCAAGGACATCGGCAACTATTTCGATCGCGCCGAATACCTCAAGTGGAAGTCCTTCCGCGACTCCGACGACTCCCGCTACATCGGTCTGACCATGCCCCGCGTGCTGGGCCGCCTGCCTTATGGCCCGGATACCATCCCGGTGCGCAGCTTCAACTACGTCGAGAGCGTCAAGGGCCCGGACCACGACAAGTATCTGTGGACCAACGCTACCTTCGCCTTTGCCGCCAACATGGTGAAGAGCTTCATCAACAATGGCTGGTGCGTGCAGATCCGTGGTCCCCAGGCGGGTGGGGCGGTCACCGACCTGCCGATCCACCTGTATGACCTGGGCACCGGCAACCAGGTGAAGATTCCTTCGGAAGTGATGATCCCGGAAACCCGCGAGTTCGAGTTCGCCAACCTCGGTTTCATCCCGCTCTCGTACTACAAGAACCGCGACTACGCCTGCTTCTTCTCCGCCAACAGCGCGCAGAAGCCGGCACTTTACGAGACCTCTGACGCCACGGCGAACAGCCGCATCAACGCGCGCCTGCCCTACATCTTCCTGCTCTCGCGTATTGCCCACTACCTGAAGCTGATCCAGCGGGAAAACATCGGCACCACCAAGGACCGCCGCGTCCTCGAACTGGAGCTGAACAACTGGATTCGCGGTCTGGTTACCGAGATGACCGACCCCAGCGACGACCTGCAGGCTTCGCACCCGCTGCGTGACGCCAAGGTGACGGTCGAGGACATCGACGACAACCCGGGCTTCTTCCGCGTGAAGCTCTACGCCGTCCCGCATTTCCAGGTGGAAGGCATGGACGTCAACCTGTCCCTGGTCTCGCAGATGCCCAAGGCGAAAGCCTAAGCGTCGTCACGGAAGACATTCATGAAGATCGACCGCCCCTTATGGGCTGCGGGGGCATTGCTGTCCCCGCAGCAATTCCAGCAACAGGCACGCTGGGAGGCCTGGACCAACGAATGCGTAGCACGCATCTCGGCGGTCCACCCCTGGGGGGTGCAGGCTGCACAGTTCGACCATGACGCACTGCGGCTGGGCAAGCTCAAGGCTGCCCGGCTGCGGGTGCGGCTTGCGGATGGCACGCTGATCGACAGCGATATGGCCGACCGCTTGCCGCCTGCGCTGGACCTCGACCGTCTGCCTGAACAGGAGATGGCCGCCACCTTGCTGCTGGCGCTGCCCCTGGAGCACGCCAATGGCGGCAACTGCCAGATGAGCGAGGGCAATTCCGCCCAGCCGATCCGCTATCGCCAGGACTGGCGGCAGGTGCAGGACCTCTACGGCGACGAGTCCGAATCCATGGCCGCGCTGGAACACATCCTGTCCCTGCGTTTGGGCAGCGACGAGAACGCCGAATACCTGACCTGCCCGGTGGCGCGTGTGCTGCGTGATGCGCAAGGTGTCTGGGCGCTGGACCCGCAGTTCGTTCCACCGCTGCTCAGTTTCGACGCCCATCCGCCATTGCTGGCGCAGCTCGACAACCTGATGACCCAGTTGGCTGCCAAGCGCACGCGCCTGATGGGTATGCGCCGCGAGAGCAACCAGCGCATGGCCGACTTCGCGGTGGCGGACGTCTCGCTGTTCTGGCTGCTCAATGCGCTGAACACCTATCAGCCGGTGCTGGCCGACCTGTTGGCGCATCCGGGGCAGCATCCACAGCAGGTCTACCGGGAGCTGTCCAAGCTGGCCGGCAGCCTGATGACCTTCTCCCTGGAACACGACATCGCCGCCATTCCCGGCTACCGACACGAGCGGCTGGAGGAGGTATTCCCGCCGCTGTTCCGGCTGATCTCCTCGTTGCTGGAGGCCAGTCTGCCGTCCCGCGTCATTGCCCTGGAGCTGGAGCATCCCACTGCCCAGCGCTGGCAGGCGAAGTTGCACGATGGCCGTCTACGCGAAGCCGGTGGGGTCGATTTCTACCTGTCGGTGCGCTCCAGCCAACCCGCCGCCCAGGTCCAGAGCCAGTTCCCGAAACTGTGCAAGGTCGGCGCGCCGGATGACGTCGACCACCTGGTCAACGTTGCTCTCGATGGCGTTCCGTTGCTGCCGCTCAGTCACGTGCCGGCGGCCATTCCGATGCGCCTGGGCAACCAGTACTTCGCCCTCGACCTGGCCCATCCCAAGGCCCGCGCGATGCAGGAGTCCGGCAGCTGTGCCCTGTATGTGCCCGGGACGCTCGGGGAAGTCGAACTAGACCTGTTCGCGGTGCTGCGCTCATGACGAAAGCGACCGGAAAAAGCATGGAAGTGGATATCGACGCGCTGCTGCAGGACAGCTACCTGCTGGTCGTGGAGCTGCGCCAGGGCGCCGCGCCGAAGAGTGGTGCCGAACTCTGGAATCATTGCGCGGCGCAGGTGGAAGAAACTCGCAACAGGCTGATCGAAGCAGGGGTGAGCCAGCGCACGATCAACCAGATCTGCTACGCGCAATGTGCGCTGCTGGATGAAACGGTGATGCGCAAGGCAGAGCCGTCGACCCGTGACTACTGGGCGGCCAAGCCCTTGCAGGCGCATTTCTTCAATCGCCACCAGGCTGGTGAGCAGCTGTATGAAGACATGCGCGAAGTCTTGTCCGAGCCAGCCCCGGATCGCCGTGTGCTGACCTGCTACCAGCGCGCGCTGATGCTGGGGTTCCTGGGTCGGTACGAGACGGAAAATGATCCTGAACGGGAGCGCCTGCTGGCAGCATTGAACGAGCATGTCGAGCCGTTCGGAGCGAACGCCGGGGCTCCACTGCTGGTGCGTGCAGCTGGCGGAAACCTGCGGCGCTGGTTGTCCACGCCATGGTTGCATGTGGCGGTGGCGGCGGTTCTGCTCGCGGGGCTGTGGCTGGTGTTGCACCGGGTACTCAGCGACACGGTTGCCACTCTGCTACCCGGGCAGGTGTAAGCATGTCGCTGCAGCTCAACTGGACGCGCGGCTTGTGGCTTTGGGCCGGACTACTGGGCCTTGCCCTGGCGTGCGCGATTTTGCCGCTGCCCTTGGCTGGGCGACTATGGCTGGTGCTGGCGATCCTGATCGTCGTCGGCCTGGGCTGGATAGTTGCCGGTCGGCGTGACAAGGCGCGGAGCTCGCTGCTCCTGGCCAAGGGCTGCAGCCTGCCGCCGGCAGAGTTTGCATTGCCGGTGGTCGCGGTCTGCGGTGATGAGCTGCCGATGCTGTTTGGCGACGCCGCCGAAGATCGCCTGGTCCTGCGCGTCACTGCACAAGGCTGCTACCTGCGGGTGACGAGTGTCGATCGACTGTCTGCGGTCATCGAGCAGGTGCTGGCGAACCGTCCGCACTGGAGCGGGCAGATCGCTGTCTTCCACGTGGTCACCCCTGCCACCCAGCAGGACTCGGCAATCCTTGCCGGTACCCTCCGGGCCTTCCGCCAGCAGGTGGCGAGGTTGCGTCGAGGCGGGCTGGAGTTGCCGGTGATGCTGGGCTCCTATCTGCAGTCGGCACAAGGCGAAAGCTCCTGGTTCGTCAGGGGCTGCGAGTCCGAAACTCTGGTGGTCGACGATGGCTCAGGCAGCGTGGATGCCGCGCACTGGCAGGCGCTTCCCGTCGACCAGGCCACCCGCACGGCACGCCTGGGCGCCCATATCGAGGCGCAGAGTCTGGCGCGCTGGGTGTCCAGCGCAGTGCTACCTCATCTCACTTCCCGTGAAACGCGCGAGACGCCTTGCTTCCCGATCGCTTGCGCACAGATGCTGGCTGCCGCTGGCCCGTCGCAGCGCACAGCCAGTCTCTGGTCCGACTGGCTGCATGAGCGCACAGCGCTGCAGTCGCCTGTGCGAGAGACCGGCCAGACTTCGTTGCCATTCCCTGATCCACTTTTGTCGCGTCTGCCGCGCAAACCCGGAGTGACACCGTTGCGCCGGGCAACCTTGCGGGCGCTTTGGCTGTTTGTACTCGCCGCTGCTGTCGGTCTGTGCAGCTCCGCGTGGCAGAACGTCCTGCTGGTGCGCCAGTTGAGCGACGACCTGCTGCGTTACCAGGCCATAGCAGAACCGAACACGCCGGATCAGCCGGAGCACCGGCAGCGGGAGCAGGCCATCGTCGTGCTGCGCAACGACGCTGCCCGGCTGGATCGCTACTACCGCGAAGGCGAACCCTTGCCGCTCGGCCTTGGCCTGTATGCCGCCGAGCGGATTCGTCCTCCGCTACTGGCGGCCATCGCTGCCTACCGTCCGCCCATTGCGGTCGTGCAGGCGACGATGAATATCCCGGATCCCGTCCGGCTGGACAGCCTCTCGCTGTTCGGCAGCGGCAGCGCGCAGCTCAAGCCAGGCTCGACCAAGGTTCTGGTCAATGCACTGGTGGGGATCAAGGCCCAGCCGGGCTGGCTGATCGTCATCGCCGGGCATACCGACTCCACCGGTGACGAAGCCCGCAACCTGGTGCTGTCGAGGGAACGCGCAGCCGCCGTTCGCGACTGGATGCAGCAGATGGGCGACCTGCCCGACAGCTGCTTCGCGGTACAGGGCCATGGCGCCGCACAACCCATCGCCAGCAATGACACACCGGCGGGCCGAGCGGCCAACCGCCGGGTCGATATCCGTCTGGTGCCGGAAACGGGAGCCTGCGTGGTCCCGGCCCAGGCACCGGAAGGACAACCCCAGTCGCCTCGTTACCAGGCGACGCTCTCATCCCAATAGAAGGAACTTCCCCATGGCAATTCCCGTTTACCTGTGGCTGAAAGATGACGGCGGTGCGGACATCAAGGGTTCGGTCAACGTCCAGAGCCGCGAAGGCAGTGTCGAGGTGGTGGCCCAGGATCACAGCCTGTACATCCCGACCGACAACAACACCGGCAAGCTGACCGGTACCCGCATCCACACGCCGTTCAAGTTCACCAAGGAAATCGACGCTTCCAGCCCGTACTTCTACAAGGCGGTGAGCTCCGGCCAGACCCTCAAGAGCGCCGAGTTCAAGTGGTACCGCATCGATGACGCCGGCCAGGAGGTCGAGTACTTCAACACCCTGCTGGAGAACGTCAAGGTCGTGAAAGTGGCGCCGAAGATGCACGACATCAAGGACCCCGCCAAGGAGAAGCACAACCACCTCGAGGAAGTGGAGCTGCGCTACGAGAAGATCACCTGGACCTACAAGGACGGCAACATCATCCATGCCGACGCCTGGAACGAACGTCAGACCGCCTGACGCCTTCTGGTCGGCAGTCGGGCCAGCCCGACTGCCGTGATCAGGCTGACCACCGGGAAACCGGTGGCCAGCCGCTTCTCCGAGTCATCACCGGTGCCTTGCCTCTGCCGCCATCCGGCAGGGCGGCCGGCTCCTGCAAGGAACGCATCATGGGACAGCAGTCCGCCTACCTGCTTCGCCGCCTCAACCCCTATTGCGCCCAGGCACTGAGCGCTGCCGCCTCGCTCTGCCAGACCCGCGCCCACCCGGCCATCGGCATCGAGCACTGGCTGCTCAAGCTGCTGGAGCAGGGCGAGGGCGACCTGACCCTGATCGCGCGGCGCTACGAATGGGACGTGGACGCCATCTGGCAAGGCCTGCTGGACCACCTCGACAACCTGCCGCGCCACGTGCAGGGCAAGCCGCAGCTGGCGGCCAACCTGCAGCAACTGATCAAGAACGCCTGGCTGCGCGCCTCGCTGAATGACGACAACCAGCACTTGCGTTCGATCCACCTGCTCGGCGCGCTGATCGAGACGCCGTCGCTGCTGGAGTGCGAAGCCGTCTGGCCGCTGCTCAGCTTGAGCGAAGTCCAGCTGGAGCGCCTGCTGCCCTGGCTGGACGAACAATCCGAGGAGCGTCCGCAGCAGCAGCGCGAAGCGGCCCTGGCCGAGTCCCCGCGCACCGAGCTGGCCGCGCCGAAGGACAAGCAGGACGCACTGCTCGCCGTCCTCGACAAGTTCACCCAGGACGTCACCGCCAAGGCGCGGGAAGGGTGCATCGACCCCGTCTACGGTCGCGACAACGAAATTCGCCAGGTGATCGACATCCTCGGCCGCCGGCGCAAGAACAACCCGATACTGGTTGGCGAGCCCGGAGTGGGCAAGACCGCGCTGGTCGAAGGCCTGGCTCTGCGCATTGCCGAAGGCAACGTGCCGGAAAGCCTGAAACCGGTTAGCGTGCGCACACTCGACCTCGGCCTGCTGCAAGCCGGCGCCGGCGTGAAGGGCGAGTTCGAGCAGCGCCTGAAGAACGTCATCGATGCTGTCCAGCAGTCGCCCACACCGATCCTGGTGTTCATCGATGAAGCTCACACATTGATTGGCGCCGGCAACCAGGCCGGCGGCGCCGATGCCGCCAACCTGCTCAAGCCCGCCCTGGCCCGAGGCGAGCTGCGCACCATCGCAGCGACCACTTGGTCCGAGTACAAGCAATACTTCGAGCGTGATGCGGCCCTGGAACGGCGTTTCCAGATGGTCAAGGTGGACGAGCCCGACGATGCCGGCGCCTGTCTGATGTTGCGCGGCCTGAAGTCGCGTTATGCCAGCTACCACGGCGTGCATATCCAGGACGAGGCGGTACAGGCTGCCGTCACCCTGTCGCGGCGCTTCCTCACCGGGCGGCAATTGCCCGACAAGGCCGTCGACCTGCTCGACACTGCCAGCGCGCGGGTGCGCATGGGGCTCGACTGCGAGCCTCAGGTACTGGTGCAGATCAAGGCTGAGCGCGCCGCCCTGGAGCTGGAGCGCCAGGCATTGGAGCAGGACGCGAAACTCGCCGGCGCAGACGCCGGCGAACGCATCGAGGCGATTGTCAGCAGCGAAGCAGAGTTGCTCAAGCGCCAGGAGCACCTGGAGCGGCAATACCAGCGCGAATCCGAGCTGACCCGGCAACTGCTGCAGGCGCGCCAGGCCGAGTCGCTCGATCACGCCTATATCGAATCGCTCAAGGCACAACTGGCCGACGCGCAGCAGGACCAACCACTGCTCACCCTGGACGTGGAGGCCCGCAGCGTCGCCGAAGTCATCGCCGACTGGACGGGCGTCCCCCTGGGTAGCCTGCTCAAAGACGAACAGGCCGGTTTGCTCGACCTCGAAGCCCGCCTGGGCGAGCGGGTGATAGGCCAGGACACTGCGCTGTCCGCCCTGGCCCAGCGCCTGCGTGCCGCCAAGACCGGCCTCACCAGCGAGAACGCTCCGCTGGGTGTGTTCCTGCTGGTGGGCACCAGCGGCGTCGGCAAGACCGAGACGGCACTGGCCCTGGCCGACTGCCTGTTCGCCGGCGAGAAATCGCTGATCACCCTCAACCTTTCCGAGTATCAGGAAGCCCACACCGTCAGCCAGCTCAAGGGCTCGCCGCCGGGCTACGTCGGCTATGGCCAGGGCGGCGTGCTCACCGAAGCGGTGCGTCAGCGCCCCTACAGCGTGGTGCTGCTCGACGAGGTGGAGAAAGCCCACCGCGACGTGCTCAACCTGTTCTACCAGGTGTTCGACCGCGGCTTCATGCGCGACGGCGAAGGGCGCGAGATCGATTTCCGCAACACCGTCATCCTGATGACCTCCAACCTCGGCAGCGACTGCTTGCAGCAGCTGGTTGACGAGCGTCCGGATGCCGCCGACAGCGACCTGCAGGAGCTCCTGCGTCCGGTACTGCGTGATCATTTCCAGCCCGCACTGTTGGCGCGCTTCCAGACCCTGATCTACCGCCCTCTGGACGCCGCTGCGCTCAAGCGCATCGTGGCAATCAAACTCGGGCAGGTCGCACGGCGTCTGCAACGTCACTACGGCCTGGAATGCCGTACCGAGGCCGCGCTGGAAGATGCCTTGGTCGCCGCCTGCCTGCTCCCCGACAGCGGCGCACGCAATATCGACAGCCTGCTCAACCAGCAGATCCTTCCCGTCCTCAGCCAGCAGTTGCTGCAGCGCCAGGCTCTGCAGCAAACCAGCCGCTGCGTGAGCCTTGGCTACGACGAGGAGGAGGGCATCGTCTTCGCCTTCGACGATTTCGCCAACCCAGAGAAAGAGGCAGTGACCGATGCTCAATGAACTGCGCACCTTCTTCGACCACAGCCGTCACTCACTTGGTGTACAGGGCGTTGATGCACCGCTTGATGTACTGGCGTTTACCGGCGAGGAGGCTCTGAGCCAGACCTTCGCCTACCGTATCGAATTCACCAGCACCCAGCGTGACCTCGATGCCAACGATTTCCTGCGCAAGGACGCCAGCTTCAGCCTGCGCGCGCCGCTCGAACAGCTCGGTATCCCCGGTTACACGCCGCCGGTTGCTGCACCGTTGCGCACCTTGCACGGCGTCATCACCCGCTTCAAACGGCTCTCCGGCTCCCGTGACGAAGCCCGCTACGAAGTGCTGCTGGAACCGCGCATCAAGCTGCTCGACCGCGCCCGCCAGTACCGCATCTACCAGAACCAGAGCGTCCCGGAAATCATCGAGCAGGTGCTGCGCCGCAACGAGTTCGAAGGGCAGGATTTCCTCTTCGAACTGACCCGCGAGTACCCCCAGCGCGAACAGACCATGCAGTACGGCGAGGATGACCTGGCGTTCATCCAGCGCCTCACTGCCGAGATTGGCATCTGGTACCGCTTCAGCATGGACGCGCGGTTGCGTATCGATGTCGTCGAATTCCATGACGACCAGCGCCATTACCTGCCCGCATCGCTGCTGCCCCTGCGGCAACTTTCGTCACTCGAAGCCAACGGCCAGGATGCCCTGTGGGACCTGCAAGCCAGCCACGAAGTGGTGCAGCAGCAGGTCAGCAACCGCGCCTATTACTACCGCGATGCCGCTGCGCAACTGGATGCCGGCGTCGACCTGCTCAAGTCGACCAGCACCACCCAGGGCGAGGCCTACCACTACGGCGAACCGCACATGAACCTGGGCGATGCCTACGCCCAGGACGAAGACCTCGAAAGCGAGAGCGGCTACTTCTACGCACGTCTTGCCCACGAACGCTACCTCAACCAGCGCACCCGCTTGACCGGCAGCACCAGCAGCCCGGCCGTTGTACCCGGCCACGTGCTGAAGATCGATGGCGCCCCTCAGGCCTTCGCCCCAGGCGCCGTGATCGTCCGCCTGCGTAGCAGTGCTGCCCGTGATCGCAGCTTCGAAGTGCAGTTCGAGGCGATTCCCTACGCCGAAAACATCTGCTTCCGCCCCGACGTGCCAGCCAGGCCGGTGATCGCCGGCACCATCCCGGCCCGCGTCACCAGCCCCGAGCCGAACGACCTGTACGGCCATATCGATATGGAAGGCCGCTACAAATGCCACTTCCTCTTCGACCGCGACACCTGGCCTGCCGGCCGTGAGTCGCTCTGGCTCCGCCTGGCGCGCCCGTATGCCGGTGATACCTACGGCCTGCACCTGCCGCTGATCCAGGGCACTGAAGTGCGCATCGCCTTCGAAAACGGCGACCCGGACCGCCCCTACATCGCCCACGCGATTCACGACTCGCAACACCCCGACCACGTCACCCTGAAGAACTACAAGCGCAACGTCCTGCGCACACCGGCCAACAACAAGCTGCGCATGGACGACTCGCGCGGCAAGGAGCACATCAAGCTCAGCACCGAGTACAGCGGCAAGAGCCAGCTCAACCTGGGGCATCTCGTGAATGCGCAGCGCGAGCAGCGTGGTGAAGGTTTCGAGCTGAGAACAGACGACTGGGGCGCCATCCGCGCCGGCAAAGGCGTATTTATCAGCGCCGATGTGCAGCCTGGCGCGCGGGGCAAAGTTCTGGCCATGCAGGAAGCGGTAGCTCGTTTGGATCAGGCCGGCGATGAGATGCAAAAGCTCTCGGCCGATGCCGAATCAGCCAAGGCCGCCCCAGCCCAGGTGCAGGCCCAGATCGACCTGCTCAAGCATGACCTGGAGAAGCTGAAAAGCTCCGTTCTGCTGCTCAGTGCGCCCAAAGGTATTGCAGTAACCAGCGGTGCTCACCTGCAACTGGCCGCCCAGCGCAATCTCATGCTCAACGCCGGTAACGAGGCGGACATCAGTGTGGTCAAGCGCCTGTTCATTGGCGTCGGCGAGGGCGTGAGCCTGTTCGTCCGCAAGGTCGGCATGAAGCTCATCGCCAACCAGGGCCCGATTCAGGTTCAGGCGCAACACGACCGTATGGAACTCATCGCCCGCCAGGCGCTGGATATCACCAGTACCGAAGACGAAATCCACATAACCGCCAAGAAGAAGATCGTCCTTAATGCGGGTGGTACCTATATCACCTTCGACCAGCACGGTATCGAATCCGGCACCCAGGGCGACTACCTGATCAAGTCCGCGCACTTCAACCACCAGGGGCCGGCGAGCATGCCGGCGACTCACCCGGAGTTTCCGAAGCTGGAGTCGACACAGCGTGTCCGCCTGCGCGTACCTCAGGCACCGAATGCCCCTCAGGTGGCGTGGGCGGGTATGCCCTACAAGCTCTATGCCGACGGCGCGTTATTGGAGCAAGGCGTTCTCGACGAAAGCGGCTATCTGGCCATCGACCATCAGGTTGTCACGCGGCAGTACCGCTTGGTGATGGCCAACGGCGTTGCCTACCAACTACCGATTCCCGACGACTACAGCAAGCCCGAGCAGGGCGCCATGGCCAACCGTGGCCTGCATCGCGTGGCTTTCCAGAGCGACCCACAAATCAACCAACCATCTGCTCACAACGAACTGCGCACGCTGTACGCATCTCTGCTGGATAGGCAAAAGGGCGACGAAGGAGATACCCCATGAGCCAGTGCGACATCGTTGTCCCCATCGCCCTGCAGCACACCAATGAAGGTGTTTGTACGTCCCCCTGGTGGGTTCAGGACGCCGAGTACGCGCCGGCGTTGGCCAGCTACGAACCGCTGATCAATGGCGAGGTCGCCTTCAAGGCCGTGTACAAGGCCATCGATGCCGCGCAGAAATCCATCGACATCATCTGCTGGGGCTTCCAGCCCTCGATGTACTTCATTCGCGACGGCGCACATCTTTCAATCGGTGCATTGCTCGTGGAGAAGGCCAGGAAGGGCATTCAGGTCCGTTTGCTGGCCTGGGAGATGCCATTAAACGCCACTGGCATGTCAGGCGAGGCGAACTTGCCGGGCAAGTCGCCGAACCTTATGCACCGCGCCGGGCAAACGGCCACCGACCAACAACACAACTATGACGAGTGGTGGTTCGACACCTTCAGTGTCGACGATGATAAAGCCGCCCAACGAGTCCATGAAAAGGTGCCGGTGCTCGTCACTCGTGGCTTCAGTGAAAATGAGCGGAGTCGTATCGGCGCCGATGTGCGGGATAACGGGCCAGATCGAGACACCAAGTGGAAGACGCGAGCGGCTATGGTGTTGGCTCCCAGCCATCACCAGAAGAGTGTTCTGGTGGACTATGAGCTACCGGATCAGGCCGTCGGCTTTGTCATGGGCCACAACATGCTGGACGAATACTGGGACACCGACGCCCACTCGGCGCTCATGCGGCCTGATCCCAGGAACCCGAACCCACGGCCCGGTACCTATGAGCCCAACCGTGGTCCGCGTGGCGCCTTGCCGCGTCAGGATATTTCCAGCCGAGTCACCGGGCCGATTCTGGAGTATCTGCATCAGAACTTCGCCCAGGCCTGGCAGAAGGAAACCGGCGAAGACCTGCTCACCCTGCGCAAGGCCAAGGAGGTCGGTAGCCAACTCCAGTGCGGCAAAGACGGCACGCCACTGCTGGCTCAACTGCTGCGCACTCAACCCCAGGTTGGCAAGCACGATATCGAGAAGGCCTACCTGCAGGCGGCGAACAACGCCACCCGGTTCATCTACATCGAAAACCAGTACTTCCGCTGGCCACCGCTGGCCGAACTGGTCAAGAAAGTAGCTGATGACCAGACCGGCGAAGGTCGCGACCCCGGCAAGCATGGTCCGCTCCACCTGTTCGTCACCACCAATGTCACCGACGGCGGGATTGGCATGGGAGTGGTGAACACCCAGCGCATGCTCGAAAGTCTGGGGCGCGCAGACACCATGCCAGAGGTGACCAGAAAACGAGTGGAAAAAGCGATGCCGCCACGGCCCCGCGTCCAGGGGCGTGATGATCTGACCGGGCCGCGTGAGCTGGAGCAATGGAAGCACGAACGCGACCGCCGAACCGAAGAACTGCTCCACCAGGAAGTGCCGCCAGGGTTGAAGATGGTCGTGTGCTCCCTGGTCGCCCCGGATTCACCGCCGGGCAAGGACTGGGTGCCGGTGTACATACACTCCAAGCTGATGATCGTCAACGACGTCTACACCACCCACGGCTCGGCCAATATCAACACCCGCAGCATGCGGGTGGACAGCGAATTGAACCTGGCCCACGAATGGCATGCCGTGACGCGCAAGATGAGGCAGGACCTGTGGCGGATTCATACAACTTGCAAGGTTGAGCCAGGGGAAGACGTGTTTGACGGGGTCCAGGATGATCCGGAGGAGGCGTTTGATGCTTGGCAGGCAATCATCGAGATAAACAAAAAGCGCCAAGAGGATATGACGGGAACTCCCTATGCATCCATCGTGGAGTTCCATTACGCCAGATCCAGCACGATGGACCTCGACTGATGCGCCGGATATTGCTGCTCTCCAGCCTGTTAGTGGCTGCCTGTGGCACGGACGGCATTGCCCATTCGAAGAAGGACACTTCCGTGGACTCACTCTCCCAGATCAAGGCCAACCTGGCCTTTACCTGCAAGCACGAGCAATACCCCCAACCCTCGCCGGACAGCGACGTGTTGTTCCATTACGCCCGCTGGTTGCAAAAGAACAATCAGCTCAAGCAGGACAAGGTTGTAAAAGCGCAGATCGAACGGCTCTACCGCATTGCTGCCGAAAACGACCATGCCAAGGCCACTATTAATCTGCAGAACGGCACCCTGCGCGGGGAGTACCTGCTAAGTGGCGATGAGCAGTTACGTCTTAGCCGGAGGTTGATCGATACCGGAGTGGCTAGCGGTTACTACTTTATCGGGCTATTTCTCGAGCACGGCTTGGCAGGAGTACAGCAAAGCGAGGAAAAGGCACTGCGCTATTTCCGCAAGGCGGCCGATGAGGGTAACGCCAACGCCCAAGCTTATGTCGCTGACAAACTGGCGCCTACAGATATGGCTCCTGACGTTGCTCGCCAATTGCGTCGTTGTGCTGCCGAACAAGGACAAGGTGAAGCGGCTGTCATGCTCTCCATGTATTTACAGGATGACCACCAATACAGAGAGGCAATTGAAGTCTTACAAATGGGAGTGGCAGCGGGCTATGAGAGTGCAGCATCCCGTCTATCTAGAGCTTTTGTTGGAAAACACAAGATGTTTTATCTAGGAGAGCCTGCCGACCTCGAACGAGCCGACCGCTACAAAACAATCTGGCGGACACTGGCAAGGTATTCCTACGCTTCCCCCAAAGTCCCCGAGATCAACGAGATCGTTCCGTTGCCCCCAGCCAAGCTGCCGCCGTGGGATGGCAAGCTCAAATGGCTGGAAGAACGCGAAGCCAATATCCCGCCGCCCAAACCCAGCGAAGCGTTGATCGAGCAACTGGCTAAGGCCAAGGGCCTAGACCCCGCCACGGGTAAACCGCTGCCCGGTTCGCAAGCCTTTATCCACACCGACGAATACCTGATCTGCCACAGCGGCCAGCCGTGCCCACGTGCTGGCTACTGGCGGGTGCTCTGGTCCGCCGAGCGCACCATCGTCAAGACCGATACCGTGCGCCTGTTCAACGAAGGCGACGTCTTCCCCACCTGGGACGTCAAGCGCTTCATCGTCCGCCCCTGGCCGCTGAAGGACAAAACCACCGAAACCCAAGAACCGGTGGAATGGAGTTTCTACGGCGATGCTTAAGGGCTGCTGCGTCTGGGCGCTTTGTTTGGTGCTGGTCGGTTGTGGCGGACTTTCCGCTGCCCGTCCAGCGCCGCTGGACTCGCTTTCCCAGATCAAGGCCAACCTGGCCTTCACCTGCAAGCACGAGCGCTACCCCGAGCCCACAGCTGACGCCGATCAGCTGTTTCACTTCGCCCGCTGGCTGCAAAAGAACAATCAACTCAAGCAGGACAAGGCGGTAGATGCGCAGATCGAACGGCTCTACCGTATTGCTGCCGAAAATGGTCACGCAAAAGCCAGTATCAATTTGCAGAATGGTGTCTTGCGCGGACACTACTCTCTTAGTGGCGAAGAGCAACTACGGTATAGCCAACGTTTGATCGATGCTGGTGTGGCCAGTGGTTACTACTTTATTGGCATCTTCCTCAATCAGGGTTCGGCAGGGCTGCAGCAGGACAAAGAGAAGGCCTTGCGTTATTACCGCAAGGCGGCGGATGAAGGTAGTGCCAATGCCCAGGCCTATGTGGCAGACCTGCTAGTTCCGATTGATCGAGCTCCGAACATCGCGCGGCAAATGCGCCGCTGTGCGGCGGAGCAAGGGCAGGGTGAAGCTGCTGGAATGCTAGGCGTAGATCTGTCGGAGGATGGACATTACCAGGAAGCGCTGGAAGCATACCAACTGGGGGTTGCAGCGGGTGATGAAGGTTCGGCTTCCTTCTTGAATAAGGGGTTTCGTGGCCCGAGCCCTACGAATAAGTTCTATTACCTCGGCCAAGAAAAGGATCTCGAACGCGCCGACCGCTATGAGAGAATCTGGAGCATCCTCGCGGATTACTCTTATGCTTCCCCAAAAGTTCCCGAGATCAACGAGATCGTCCCGCTGCCACCGGCCAAGCTGCCGCCGTGGGACGGCAAGCTCAAATGGCTGGAAGAGCGCGAAGCCAATATCGCGCCGCCCAAACCCAGCGAAGCGCTGATCGAAGAATTGGCCAAGGCCAAAGGCCTAGACCCCGCCACGGGTAAGCCGCTGCCCGCTTCGCAAACCTTTATCCGCACCGACGAATACCAGATCTGCCACAGCGGCCAGCCGTGCCCGCGTGCCGGCTACTGGCGGGTGCTCTGGTCCGCCGAGCGCACCATCGTCAAGACCGATACCGTGCGGCTGTTCAATGAAGGCGACGTCTTCCCCACCTGGGACATCAAGCGCTTCATAGTGCGCCCCTGGCCGCTCAAGAACAAAACCACCGTCACGCAACAGCGGATGGAGTGGAGTTTCTATGGCGATGCTTAAGCGCGGATTGCTCTGGATTTCTGTTTGGCGCTGGCCGGTTGCACTGGACTTGCTCTCAACCAGTGAGAACAGACCGGCCCACGAATTTGGCGGTGAAAGTTCAGTACTCGGGATGTCAACGTGGAGGAATCCAATATGAAAGGTGTCATTCGCCTCGGCGACAAAACCACCAGCGGCGGCAGTGTGCTGGAGGGTTCACCGACCATGAAGTTTCACGGTATTGGCGCAGCGCGGGTGGGGGACAAGGTGAGTTGTCCGGCCCACGGGCCAACGGTGGTGAGCGAAGGCAATCCGGTGTTCAAGGATCACGGTGTACCGGTGGCCTTCCATGGCCATCGCTGCGCTTGTGGTTGCGCCCTGTTGACCTCGTTGCCCGAAGCGACAGCAGGCTGAACATGGTGGTTCGCCTGGACAGGGTGCCTCCGCTGGCGCAACGCCCCGAGCCGCCACGTTGGTGGCGCTGGCTACTCGTGCTGGTGCCGTGCGTGGGTGCGGGTCTGGGGACCACGCTGTGGCTGGGCGGTGACTCGTTGAACCATCAGCCGGTGCGGTTCTGGCTGCTCGCCCTGGGTTTGCCGACGCTGGTGTTTGCTGGGCTGGCCGGCCTGCGCGCTCTGGTTTATCTGGGCGAGGAGGCGGTTGCCGATGGCTGGGATCGCTCCCGCGAGGCGCATCTGACTCAGTTGATGCGCCAGGGCCGGCGTTCGCAGCAGGTGCTGGCTGCGAGCCTGCGCACCGCTTTGCATGGCACGGACAATGCTGACGAAGCGCAAGGCAGTGCCGTGCTGGTGGGGGCTGGCGCCCTGCGCCAGCAGGCGTCGTGGCAGGAGCAGTCTGCCCACCATAGCCGGATTGCCCGAGCGGACGACGAGCCAGCGGTGCGGGCACTGGGCCGGCAGTTATCGGCAGTGCTCGAAGACGTCGCGACGGCTCTGCAGAAGTTGCCAGGCGACCGGCCGCTGGCCCTGCTGGTCGAAACGCACTCTGCTCTGGGAGATGACGTATGGGCCGCCGCGTGGGAGCAAGCCTGGCAAGCCTCCGGCATTCGACAGGAGGCGGTTCGGCTGGGCGGTACTGGACTGGCAGTGGTGGACCAGTGGCTGGACCAGCGTATCCGCGATCAGGCGCTGCTGCTGGTAGTGGCTTGCCAATTCCAGCCCGAATCGGTGGAGGGTTCCGCTGAGGCGGTGGTGGCGGTGCTGTTTGGCAACCGCCTGACTCAGTCGACAGTTCGCCCCCTGGCCTATCTGCATCGACCGGAGCCTGTCGACGAGGCAGCCGCGGAGCCGTTGAATCGAGCGCTTTGCCAGGCGCTGGACTGGGTGCCGCTGGCGGCTCCCGAGGTGGCGGGTGTGTGGAAAGCCGGCAGCGATGCCGCCGGTGATCAATTGATAGTTCAGGCCCTGGGTGAGGCCGGCTTGGCTGCAAAGCCAGCAGCGGGGCTGCATGACCTTGATGGCGCACTGGGATTTGCTGGCTGCGCTACGCCCTGGCTGGCTGTTGCAGCGGCAGTGGGCGCGGTAGAGGCCGGTGAGGGGCCTCAGGTCATCTGTAGTGGCGACGGCACGGAAGGCGTGTGGTCGTGGTGTTCGGTGGTCATGCCGTCTGAAGTATAGGGATATGCGATGCGCAATCGTTCGATAGGTGGATGGGTAGTGGTGGGGCTTCTGCTGCTGATGGGGCTCGCGCTGTGCCTGATTGCCTGGCTGCGCCCAGAGTGGCTTGGCCTCAGGCCCGGCAGTTCGGCACAGACTTACTGGGTTTGGGCGTGTTCAGCACTGTCGCTTTTGGTGGTCGCGCTGGTGGCTGGGTATCGCCTGTTGGGGAGAAGGGTGGGCGCTTCGGCCTTCCAGTTGCAGAAAGGCGACGACCAGCCTTCCCAACAAGCTGTTGCCCAGGCCGGTAGCGTCGGAGAGTCAGTTCGATTTGCTGGACTCAAACCTTACCTGCGGGAGCAGTATGGTCGCCATTGGCGCAGCAAGGTTCGTCTGCTCCTGGTGGTGGGTGAAGGCAGCCACGTCCAGGCGGTGGCGCCCGGCCTGCTGGAGCAGGAGTGGATGGAAGGACAGGGGACTGTGCTGCTTCGCGGTGGTGATTTGCGGGGCGCCTGGTCCCAGGATTTTCTCGCGGGTCTGCATGGAATAGGACGCTGGCGCCCGTTTGACGGCATCGTCTGGGCGCTGGGCGCTGGGCGAGGCGGACGTGGCGGATGCTGCACGGTTAGGGAATGGGATGCAGCAACTACGCAGGCTCGCCCAGGAGTTGTCCTGGAGTGCGCCGCTGTATCTTTGGCAGATTTGTCCCGCTCTATGGTCGCAAATGGGGCGTCCCGAGCAATCGGTGGGCTGCCTGCTGCCTCCCAGCGCATCCGTGGCGCGCGTCGAGTCGTCCTTGCGCCAGCTGACTCTGCCATTGCGAGAGCAGGGCATAGTGCAGATGGAAGCCCAGGCATCGCATGACTTTCTGCTGCGGCTTTCCCGTGATCTGCAGGCGCAGGGTATCGCCCGCTGGACCAGCGCGCTTGCGCCAATATTGAGCCACGCGCAGTGGCGACCACTGTTACGCGGGCTGCTGTTCAGCCCCGCACAGACTCAGCGTGAGGTGGGTGGCGAGCGCGCCTGGTGGCCCGGTGCGGCATGGGGGGACGTACTGGGGGATCGCGGTGCGCACGGGAAGACACAGGGTTGGACCTGGCTACGTGGCCTCTACATTGCCGCGCTGGCCCTGGCCGGCCTCTGCCTCCTCACGCTGCTGGTGTCCTTCATCAGCAACCGCGCGCAGATCGCCACGGTGGAGAGCGCGCTGGCCACCATCGGCCAGCCAGGCGATCCGGATGCCCAGCTTTCAGCGCTCAATGAACTCACCCGCGAAATCGCGCGGCTGGATTACCGGCGCGAGCATGGAGTGCCCTGGTACCAGCGCTTCGGCCTGAGCCAGAACGATGAGCTGCTGGAATCGTTGTGGCCGCGTTATGCCCAGGCGAACAATCGGTTGATGCGTGATGTGGCAGTGCAGCGGCTGGAGGAGCAACTGACCGAGTTGGCGGAGCTGCCGGCGGACAGCCCCGAGCGGGCGGAGCGGGCCGAGGGCGCGCATTCGCAGCTCAAGGCCTACCTGATGATGGCGCGGCCGGAGAAGGTCGATGCGGCGTTCCTGGGCAAGGTGCTGGGCGAGGTGACGGCTGAGCGGGATGGCGTGGCGCCGGGGCTGTGGCAGGGAGTGGCGCCGGGGTTGTGGGCCTTCTACGCGCAGCATCTGGCGGCGCATCCGGAGTGGCGAATCGAGGCGAAGCCGGCGCTGGTCGGGCAGGCGCGGCAGGTGTTGCTGGGGCAGCTGGGCCGGCGCAATGGTGTGGCCAACCTGTATCAGCAGGTGATCGAGCAGGCGAGCAACAACTACGCGGCGATGGCGCTGATGGACATGGTCGGCGAGTCCGATGCGGCGAGCCTGTTCGACACGCCCAACAGCGTGCCGGGGGTATTCACCCGGCAGGCCTGGGAAGGGCAGGTGCGCAAGACCATCGAGGAGATGGCCGAGACCCGCCGTGAAGAGATCGACTGGGTGCTCAGCGATCAGCAGAGCACTCTCGACAGCGAACTGCAGCCCGAAGTACTGAAGGCGCAGCTGACCGAACGCTATTTCCAGGACTTCAGCGATGCCTGGCTGGCGTTTCTCAACAGCATCCGCTGGCGCAAGGCGCACAGCCTGTCCGATTCCATCAGCCAGCTGACCCTGCTCAGTGACGTACGTCAGTCGCCACTGATTGCGCTGATGAACACCCTGGCCTACCAGGGCCGCACCGAGGTCAAGGGCGAGGCGCTGGCCGATTCGCTGATGCGTTCGGCCCAGCAGTTGCTGGAGAAGGACAAGCAACCGCTGATCGACCAGAAGAGCAACGACCCCCACGGCCCGTTGGAAAGTACCTTCGGCCCGCTGCTCGCCTTGCTCGGCAAGGAAAAGGGCGGTGCAGCTTACGCAGACGATGGCCTGAGCCTGCAGGCGTTCCTCACGCGGGTCACTCGTGTGCGCCTGAAGCTGCAGCATGTGACCAATGCCAGCGACCCCCAGGCGATGACCCAGGCTCTGGCGCAGACGGTGTTCCAGGGCACCAGCGTGGACCTCACCGACACCCTCGACTACGGCGGCCTGATCGCTGCGAGCCTGGGCGGAGAGTGGAGCGGCTTTGGCCAGAACCTCTTCGTGCAGCCGCTCAACCAGGCCTGGGAGGGGGTGTTGCAGCCATCGGCGGCGGGCCTGAACAGCCAGTGGCAGCGCTCCGTGGTGGCGAACTGGGAACGCGCCTTCAACGGTCGCTATCCGTTCGAGGTCAGCGGCAGCGACGCCTCGCTGCCGATGCTGGGGCAGATGATCCGCTCCGGTAGCGGGCGCATCGACCAGTTCATCAAGGCGCAATTGGGCGGCGTGCTGCGCAAGGAGGGCAACCGCTGGGTGCCGGACAGTGCCCACAGTCAGGGCCTGCATTTCAACCCGCAGTTCCTGCGGGCGGTGAACCAGCTCAGCGACCTGGCGGACATGCTCTACACCGACGGCGGCCTGGGCATGACTTTCCAGTTGCAGGCCAAGCCGGTGCGCAACGTGGTGGAGACCACCTTCATCCTCGACGGGGTGAAGCTGGAGTACTTCAACCAGATGGAGAGTTGGCAGCAGTTCACCTGGCCGGGCGGCACCGATCATCCGGGTGCCTCGCTGAGCTGGACCAGCCTCAAGGGCGGGGCGCGCCTGTTCGGCGATTACTCCGGTGTCTGGGGGCTGATCCGCCTGCTGGAACAGGCGCGGGTGACCTCGCTGGACGGCAGCGATACCCGCTTCGAGCTGGTGCTGACGGCGCCAGACGAGTTGCCACTGACCTGGCAGTTGCAGACCGAGCTTGGCCGCGGCCCGCTGGCGGTGTTGCAGCTGCGCGGCTTCGCGTTGCCGGAGAACATTTTCAACGTCGGCGCGGCTGCCGCCGAGCCATATGCCCTGGCCGATCCGTTAGAGCCGGGCGGCCAGTGAAAGCAAGGGAATTCAGGACGCATCGATGAGTTTGCAGGGATTGATATCGAACTGCCTGGAAGGGCAGGACGCCGTCGCGCTGGCCAAGGCGCAGGCGACACAGTGGGATGCCTGGCTGAAGCCCATCGAGGGCGCGACACCGGTGGGCGAGGACCCCGGTTACGACGACGATTTCCAGCGCATGCGCGAGGAGGTCAACAAGCTTTCCTCCGCGGACGTGGAACTGGTGGCGCGTCTGGCGGAGCAGCTGTTGA
Organism: Pseudomonas sp. CAN1; assembly: GCF_030462585.1. Classification (GTDB taxonomy): domain Bacteria; phylum Pseudomonadota; class Gammaproteobacteria; order Pseudomonadales; family Pseudomonadaceae; genus Pseudomonas. The sequence goes on from NZ_JASMRU010000032.1 coordinate 55,642, forward strand.
AGCAGCGCTGCAAGGATGTGCGGATCGTCAGCTACTACCTCTGGGCGCGCACCCAGGGCGACGGTGAGGCGGGTTTCGCCGATGGTCTGGAACTGCTGGCGGCGCTGCTCGACCGCTTTGGCAGCCAGGTGCTGCCGGCGCGCCCGAACAGCCGGCGCATGGCGCTGGAATGGCTGGCCAGTGCCAAGGTGCTGGACAGTCTGTCGCTGTTCCCCGAGGTGGTGAAGTCCGAGACCCAGCGCACCGTCGCGGCRCTGGCCTGGCTGGAGGAAATCTTCGCCACCTGGGCGGAGGCCGAGCGGCCGGGGCTGGGTGGCCTGTACGGAGCGCTGGGCAGCCGCCTGGCGCAATCCGGCGGGGTGCATGCGCTGGTGCCGCAGAACAGCGCCGCGCACAACGAACCGGCGCCGGCATCCGCGGTTCCGGCGCCGGGGAAGGTGCAATCCGGCCGTGACCTGCTCGACAGCGGCAAGGTGCTCGCCAGCTATCTGCGCGACCAGCCCCAGGGCTGGCTGGCGGCGCATCGGCTGCTGACCAGCCTGCGCTGGGACACCGTGCACCAGCTGCCGCCCCAGGATGCCAGCGACAACACCCGCCTGGCGCCACCGCGCACGGAGTACCGGGCGCAGCTCAAGCGCCTCAACCTGCAGCAGGGCTGGACCGAGTTGCTGGACCATGCCGAGCGCATGTTCGCCGAAGGGGTGAACCACTTCTGGCTCGACCTGCAATGGCACCTGTGCCAGGCGCTGGGGCGGCTGGGCACGCCCTACGATGGCTGGGCCAAGCTGGTCAAAGGCGACCTGCGCATGCTGCTCGAACGCCTGCCGGGACTGGAGCAACTGCACTGGAGCGACGGCACGCCGTTCGCCGACGAGGCCACGCGCAACTGGATCGCCCAGCACATCAGTACCGGGCAGACCGCGCAATGGATGAGCTCGGCAGCGCCCACCGGCTCCGCCGGTGACGACGTGCTCGCGCTGGAAAGCGAAGCCCTGGCCCAGGCCGACAGTGACGGTGTGGAAGCGGCGCTGGCCTGGCTGGCGTCGCGCCCGGACCTGCGCAGTGGCCGCCAGCGCTGGCTGTTGCGCCTGCTGATGGCGCGGGTGGCCGAGCAGCACGGCAAGGCCGAGCTGGCGGCGCACCTGCTGACCGAGCTGGATGGCCAGGCGCAGGCGCTGAGCGACTGGGAGCCCGAGCTGTGCTTCGAGGTCAAGGCGCGCCTGCTCAAGCTGCTGCGGCAGAAGGCCCAGCGCAGCGATGCCGACAAACCCGCCCTGGCGCGGCGCATGGAAGGCCTGCTGGCCGCCCTGGTCGTCATCGACCCTGTTCGTGCCGCCGTGCTGTGCGGCTGAACCCACTTCCCTGGACTGCAACATGGACAATCTGACACTGCGCTATTTCGACGCCGAAATGCGCTACCTGCGCGAGGCGGGCAAGGAGTTCGCCGAGGCGTTCCCCGACCGCGCCGCGCAACTCAACCTCGACAAGGCGGGAGCGCGCGACCCTTACGTGGAGCGCCTGTTCGAGGGCTTCGCCTTCCTCATGGGGCGCTTGCGCGAGAAGCTCGATGACGATCTGCCGGAGCTGACCGAGGGGCTGGTGAGCCTGCTCTGGCCGCACTACCTGCGGACCATTCCGTCGCTGTCGGTGGTGGAGCTGACGCCGGATCACCTGCAGCTGAAGCGCGACGAGATGATCGACGCCGGTTTCGAAGTGCTGTCGCGGCCCATCGGCCCGCAACGCACCCGTTGCCGCTACACCACCACCGAGCTGGTGAAGCTGCACCCGCTGGCCCTGGAGTCGCTGCGGGTAGCCAGCGAGCCGGATGGCCGCTCGGTGCTGCGCCTGCGCTTTTCCTGCGGCACTTTGGCTGACTGGAAGCAGATCGACCTGAGCAATCTGCCGCTCTACCTCAATGCCGACGCCGCGCTGGCCAGCGCGCTGCACCAGGCGCTGACGCTGCAGACCCAGGCGCTGTACCTGCGTCTGCCCGGCGAGGCGGATCGCCAGCCGCTGCAGGGGCATTTCTCGCCCAAGGGCTTTGCCGCCGAGGATCGCCTCTGGCCCAAGGCCGACAGCGCCTTCAGTGGTTACCAGCTGCTGCTGGAATACTTCACCTTCCGTGAGAAATTCATGTTCGTCAGCCTGCACGGGCTGGAGCGCATGCCGATCCGCGAAGGGCTGCCCTGGTTCGAGCTGGATGTGGTGCTGAGCGAGCAGTGGCCCCACGAGTTCCTGCTCAGCGCCGAGCATGTGCGCCTGCATGCGGTGCCGGTGATCAACCTGTTCCCGCTGGAAGCCGACCCCATGCGCCTGGCGCCGTTGCAGACCGACTACCTGCTGCGGCCGATGCGTCTGCAGGACGGCCACACGGAAATCTACTCGGTGGACAGCGTCACCTCGTCCAAGAGCACCGAGCGCCAGGACTACGTACCCTTCACCAGCTTCCGCCACAAGGGTGGGATGCTTCGCGACGAGGCGCCCGAGCGCTACTTCCACACGCGCCTCAAGCGCGGCGTCAACGGCATGCACGACACCTGGCTGATCCTCGGCGGCGAGGGTTTCGACCGCGACCGCCTGCGCGAGGGAGAAAGCCTCTCGCTGCGCCTCACCGGCACCAACGGCCTGCTGCCGCGCAAGGCGTTGCAGAGCACGCTGTTGGACACCGTGGTGCAGGCCGCGCAGGTCGAACTACGGGTGCGCAACCTCTGCGCGCCGACCTTGCCCTGCTATCCGCCCAACCGCGACCGCTTCCACTGGCGCGTGCTCAGCCACCTGGGCTCGAACTTCCTGCCGATGCTGGATAACGCCGAAGTATTGCGCGGCACCCTGGCGCTCTACGACTGGGCCCACAGTGAGCTGAACCGCCGGCGCCTGGAGGCCATCGCCGAGGTACGCCACCACCTGGTGCAGCGCTTCGAGAAGGGCTTCCTGCTGCGCGGCGTCGACATCGAGGTGACGCTGGATGCCAACGGCTTCTCCGGCGAAGGCGACATCCACCTGTTCGGCGAAATGCTCAACCGCTTCTTTGGGCTGTACGCCGATATTCATCTGTTCAACCAGCTCACGCTGGTCCTGCAACCTTCGGGCAAATGTCTGCGATGGAAAGAGAACCACAGTCAGCGTATTCCCGGCTGAAGGCCAGCGGGCTGCTGGAGGAGCTGGGCGAGCGCCTGCCACAGGCCAGCCTGTATCGCTTCTGCCAACTGCTGGAGGCGGCGCTACCGGGCAACCCACCGCTGGGCAGTACGTCGAACCCGGCGGACGACGCCGTGCGCTTCCGCCCGCATCCGGGAATGGGCTTCCCGGCCAGCGAGCTGAAGTCCTTCGAAACCGACGAGGAGCATCCCCAGCGCCCGGTCACGGTGCGCACGCGCCTGCTCGGGCTCTACGGCGTTGACTCGCCGATGCCCACCGCGTACCTGGACGACATCGCCCAGCGTCGCGAGGGGCATGAGGCGCTGGAGGCCTTCCTCGATATCTTCAACCACCGGGTGTTCACGCAGTTCTACCGGATCTGGCGCAAGTATTCCTATCCCGCGTCGTTCGCGGCGGGGGGCGCGGACGATACGTCGCAGTGCCTGCTCGGGCTGATCGGGCTGGGGATTCCCGGCACCGCCGAACACATCGCCACGCCGGTGTCGCGCTTCCTCGCACTGCTGGGGGTGATGCGCCTGCCGACGCGCAACGCCGAAGGCGTGATGGCGCTGGTGAAGTTGCTCGCGCCCGGCACCCAGGGGCGGGTGACGCCGCACTGGCCGCGCAAGGTGCCGCTGGCCAGCCCGGCCAGCCTGTCGCGCCGCCAGCCGGTGCGCCTGGGGCAGGGTACGCCGCTGGGCGCCAGCGGAGCGGATGCCAACAGCCAGCTGCTGCTGGTGCTGTCCACCGAGGACCTCGATGAGGCGCGCGGCTGGCTGCCGGGCGGGCAGCTGCACACCGACCTGCTGGTGCTGCTGCGGGTGTACTTGGGCTGGCGTTGCACGGCGCGTTTGCAGCTGTCGCTGCCGTTGGGCTGCCTGCCGCCGCCCAGCCTGGGCAACCCCGCGGTGCTGCTGGGCATGACCGCCGTGCCCGGCCTGGACGAGCGCATGCGGCGAACGGCGGGGCATAGCTGCGTCACGGTGAATCTGGGGCGTTATCAGGGACTGAGTGAAAATTCGATGAGCAGGGAGACACAAGATGTCGCTTACCGTTTCTAGATCGCTGCTGGCGGTGGTACTGCTGGCTGCGCTGCTGGGTGGTTGCGGCCTGACCCAGCGGACCATGGACGCCAGCAAGTCGGTCGGCCATGCGATCTTCTACAAGCAGGTCAAGGTGCTGCACCTGGACGTCAGCGGGCGCGCGGCGCTGAACACCAATGCGCGGGACATGAGCGGGCTTTCGGTCTCGACGCTGGTGCGGGTCTACCAGCTGCGCGACCGCAAGGCGCTGGACAAGGCCAGCTACCAGGACCTGCTGGGCGAAGGCGATCAGTTGCTCGCCGCCGACCTGCTGGACCAGCATCGGCTGGTGGTGAAGCCCGAGGAGGGCGCGCAACTGAACGAGCCGCTGTCCGCCGATGCGCAGTTCGTCGCGGTGGTAGCGCTGTTCCGCTCGCCCGATGCGCAGGGCGACAGCTGGCGCCTGGTGCTGGCCCGCGACGAGCTGGACCCGGACAACCCACTGGTGATCGAACTGGGCGACAACACCCTGACCCTGCTGCCGTTGCCGAAGAAGGACTCCTGGTGGTGAGCGAGCAGAACCCGTCGCTTTACGAGCTGTTGCTGCAGAACTTCAGTGGCGAACTCGACCTGCACCAGGTGCGGGAGGAGGACCAGTCGATGCTGTCCGTGCTGGACAACCTGCAGCGCATCCTCAACTGCCGCGCCGGCACCCTCAGCCATCTGCCCGACTACGGCCTGCCGGACATGAGCCAGATTCTCCATGGCATGCCGGGCAGTGCCCACGGGCTGATGGCGACCCTGCGCAGCATGCTGCTCAAGTACGAGCCGCGGTTGGCGGCGGTACAGGTCGTGCTGCTGCCGCAGACGTTGCCCGGGCACCTGGAATACAGCCTGGAGGTCGAGCTGCGCGATGGCAGTCGCGCCACCTTCGGCACCACGCTGGAACCCCAGGGCAAGGTGCTCATGCGCCACCTGAAACAACGCGACTATCTGCAGCGCTGATGACAATGGAATGGGATCAAGGGATGACGGTGGTCGAGGAAAAACTGCTGCTGGGCGGTGATCCGCGTGGGCACGAACAAGCCGCTGCGCTGGGCGCGGAGCTGGCGAAACTGAGCCACCCGGCGCGGCCGGACGTGGACTGGCCGAAGGTGGAG
>NZ_JASMRU010000033.1 GCF_030462585.1 Pseudomonas sp. CAN1
GAAAGCCAGCGCCGGCAAGCTTTTATCAGCCAGTTCCAGAGCGACGCTGCCACCGGCCTGCAATGCTCCTACCACGGTGTTTTCAGTCGCGCGGCGCAGCCCCTGGACAGTCCCCCGTCGCGCATCGACATCCGCTTGCAACACCAAGGCCGGCTCAGTGCGCATCTCCTCGGGTTGCCGCAGGACCTGCGTCCACGGACGGGTTCTGGAAAGTCGGGATGAGGTAGGCGAAGGCCGGCTTGCTGGTTTCCAGGCGCTGGCGCAGCGCGGCGACGTCCGGGCCTTCGGCGCCCAGCGGCACGGTCAGGCAGTTGGCGCCGAACAGCTGGAAGGCCTGCAGCGCGGCGAGGTAGGTCGGCGCTTCGAGCAACACCTCGGTGCCCGGATCGATGAACAGCTTGCTGGCCAGGTCCAGGGTCTGCTGCGAACCGCTGACGATCAGCACCTGGCTCGCCTCGCAGGGCACACCCAGGGCGCGCGCCTCRGCGGCAATCGCCTCGCGCAGCGCCGGCTCGCCTTCGCTCATGCCGTACTGGCCCATGCTCACCGGCATGGCATCCCAATTCACCTTCGGCAGCATCGGCTCGGCGGGCAGGCCGCCGGCGAAGGACATCACCTCCGGGCGCTGCGCCGCGGCGAGGATTTCACGGATCAGGGAGCTTTTCAGTCGAGCGATGCGTTCGGAGAAGGCCATGGGGGTCACCGGTAGCGGGAGCACGGAGGAATGAGTCAAACTGATTGACCGAAGCTACGACGCCCGCGATGGATACGTCAATATGCCTGACCTAATAAAAAATGCCCTGCAACTCCAGGCCATGGAAGCCTTCTTCTACGGCTACCGCGCCTTCACCGCGAAACCCGACGAAATGCTCGCGCGCCGCGGCCTGAGCCGGGTGCACCACCGCATCCTGTTCTTCATCGCGCGCAATCCGGGGCTCTCCGTCAGCCAGCTGCTGGCCGCCCTGGGCGTGACCAAACAGGCGCTGAACGTGCCGCTGCGCCAGTTGCAGGAGCGCGACCTGATCAGCAGCGAAGCCTGCGACAACGACAAGCGCCGGCGCCTGCTGGCGCTGACCGCCGAGGGTGGCAAGCTGGAAAAGGCCCTGCGCCAGGAGCAGGGCCGGCTGTTGCAGCGCGCCTTCGACGAGGCCGGGGAAGACGCGGTGCGCGGCTGGCTGGCGGTGAACCAGGCGATCACCCATTCCCAGGACGAGGACTAACCCGCGGCGGCGTCCAGCTCGCGGGCGGCGCGGAAGAACATCAGCGCCATGGGGATCGCGCTGAACATCCCCAACAGCACGCCGGCGACGAACAGGATCACGCTGCCCAGCGCAACTCCCGCGACCAGATCGATCCAGCCCATCACCTTAACCGAGGTGTAGGGCAACTGGATCTTCAGCACGCGGATGGCGTACCAGACCTGCACGATGCCGACCGGCAGGTACATCAGCATCAGGTACAGGGCGACGTCCTCGTAACGGTTCGGGCCGGCGAAATCGACTTCGAACCACAGGGAGCAGGCCTGCATGACCACTGACATCAGGATCAGTATCAGCATCGGCCAACGCACCCCACGGGCCAGGAAGCGGTCCTCCAGCAGGCGTGTGCAACGCCAGGCGACGAAGCACCCGAGGATCAGGTCCAGCACGCCCAGCCAGTTTTCCAGCGAGCCCAGTCCCAGCTGCGGCGACAGTTTGCCGAGTACGCCGACGCCGATGGTGGTCACGTCGCACAGCAGCAGCGCCAGGCTCAGCCAGGCCAGCAAGCGCAACCCACCGGCACTCCAGCCACCAGCGAGAAAGCGCTCTGGCGCGCGGGTATCCAGCAGCTCGACCTGCGGGGCGGCGTAAGGGTTCTGCTCCATGAACGGCGGGCTCCGGTCCGGCGGAAAACCTGCAACATACTCAGCCGGACGGGCCATTTCCAGCGTCACTGTACGGCCCACACGGCCACTGGCTGTTATGGGACAGCCCGGCGCCTGCGGGATTAGTCTGGCCTTACTTGAGATTCCACGTGGAGCTGCCCTCTCCCTAACCCTCTCCCTGAAGGGAGAGGGGACCGTAAGGTGCCGGATGAAACCACAGCATCAGCCGGCACGGATGGCTCCCTCTCCCTTCAGGGAGAGGGCGGGGGGAGAGGGAAGCCCCCGGCACAAAGCTCCAGAAAAAACAGCAGTTCCCAAAACAAGACCGGTACCTAGCCATGCCCCTCGAACTCCTCGGCGCCTTCGTGCTGTTCGCCTTCGTCACCTCCATCACCCCCGGCCCCAACAACATGATGCTGCTGGCCTCGGGCGTGAACTTCGGCGTGCGTCGCACCATCCCGCACATGCTCGGCATCAGCATCGGCTTCCTGCTGCTGGTGGTCGCCGTGGGCCTGGGCCTGCACCAGCTGTTCGAGCGCTTCCCGGCCAGCTATACCGCGCTGCGCTACGCTGGCGGCGCCTACCTGCTGTACCTGGCGTGGAAGATCGCCCGCTCCGGCGCCCCCGAGGCGAAGGGCGAGCACAGCGCCAAACCGATGACCTTCCTCCAGGCCGCCGCCTTCCAGTGGGTCAACCCCAAGGCCTGGGTGATGGCCGTAGGCGCCATCGCCACCTACCTGCCGGCCAACAGCTGGATCGGCAACGTGGTACTGATCGCCACCCTGTTCGCGGTGGTCAACCTGCCCAGCGTCGGCGTCTGGACGGTGCTCGGCAGCCTGCTGCGGCGCTGGCTGGAAGATCCGCTGCGGCTGCGCCTGTTCAACGTCGGCATGGCGGCGCTGCTGGTCGCGTCGCTCTACCCTCTGTTCACCCGCACCTGATGGAAGTTCGTGCATGACTGACACCACACCCGCCTCCGCGCCGCTGCGCCCGCTGGCAGACTCCTCCCCCGCCGCCATCGTCGCCGGGTTCGTCGCCATGCTCACCGGCTACACCAGCTCGCTAGTGCTGATGTTCCAGGCCGGCCAGGCAGCGGGGCTGAGCACCGCGCAGATTTCCTCGTGGATCTGGGCGCTGTCCATCGGCATGGCCCTGACCACCATCGGCCTGACCCTGCGCTACCGCACGCCCATCGTCATCGCCTGGTCCACCCCCGGCGCCGCGCTGCTGATCAGCAGCCTGCCCGGCGTGCCCTACGGCGAGGCCATCGGCGCATTCATCGTCTGCGCCGTGCTGATCACCATCTGCGGCGTCACCGGCAGCTTCGAGCGGCTGATGCGCCAGGTGCCCGGCTCGTTGGCCTCAGCGCTGCTGGCCGGCGTGCTGTTCCGCATCTGCATCGAAATCTGCAACGCCGCCCAGCAGCAGACGGCACTGGTGGTGGCGATGTTCGTCAGCTACCTGGTCGCCAAGCGCCTGTCGCCGCGCTATGCGGTGTTCGCCGCGCTGCTGGTGGGCGTCGCCCTGGCCGGCTTCCTCGGCCTGCTCAACTTCAGCCACTTCCAGCTGGAAGTCGCCCGCCCGGTGTGGACCACGCCGAGCTTCTCCCTGGCCGCCACCATCAGCATCGGCATCCCGCTGTTCATCGTCGCCATGGCCTCGCAGAACATGCCCGGCCTCGCCGTGCTGCGCGCCGACGGCTACCAGGTACCCGCCTCGCCGCTGATTTCCACCACCGGCATCGCCTCGCTGCTGCTGGCGCCGTTCGGCTCCCACGGCATCAACCTGGCGGCCATCAGCGCGGCCATCTGCACCGGCCCGGAAGCCCACGAGAACCCGCACAAGCGCTACACCGCCGCGCTCTGGTGCGGGCTGTTCTACGGCATCGCCGGCATCTTCGGCGCCACCCTGGCCGCGCTGTTCGCCGCGCTGCCCAAGGCGCTGGTGCTGTCCATCGCCGCCCTTGCCCTGCTCGGCTCGATCACCAACGGCCTGACCAACGCCATGGCCGATGCGCGCCAGCGCGAAGCAGCGATGGTCACCTTCCTGGTCACCGCCTCGGGCTTCACCCTATTTTCCGTCGGCTCGGCCTTCTGGGGCCTGGTGGCCGGCCTGCTGACCCAACTGGTGCTGAACTGGCGCCGCGCGCCGTAAAGGCGCAACCCTTCTGCTAGCATGCGGGCGATTGCCCGAACCGGATCGCCCCGCATGCTGCACACCCTCGCCGTTGCCAACTACCGCTCGATCAACTCGCTGGTGCTGCCGCTGGGCCGGCTGAACCTGATCACCGGCGCCAACGGCAGTGGCAAGTCCAACCTCTACCGCGCCCTGCGCCTGCTCGCCGAAACCGCCCAGGGCGGCGTGGTGAATGCGCTGGCGCGCGAGGGCGGGCTGGAGTCCACCTTCTGGGCCGGGCCGGAAACCCACTCACGGCGCATGCGCTCGGGCGAGGTGGAAGTCCAGGGCGGCCCGCGCAACGAGGTCAAGCGCCTGCGTCTGGGCTTTGCCGGTGAGGACTTCGGCTACGCCATTGCCCTCGGCCTGCCGCCACCGCCGGTGGTCAGCGCCTTCGGCCTGGACCCGGAGATCAAGCACGAAAGCATCTGGGCCGGCCCCTGGTACCGTCCGGCCTCACAACTGGTGGAACGCAACGGGCCAATGCTGCGCGCCCGCGAAGGCCGCAGCTGGCAGGTGCTGGAGCAGCACATTCCGACATTCGACAGCCTGTTCACCCAGATCGGCAGCGGCTCGGATTGCCCCGAAGCCCTGCTACTGCGCGAGCAGATTCGCGGCTGGCGCTTCTACGATCATTTCCGCACCGACGCCGACGCCCCGGCGCGGCAGCCGCAGCTCGGCACTCGCACCCCAGTGCTGCACCACGACGGCCGCGACCTTGCCGCCGCGCTGCAGACCATCCGTGAAATCGGCGACGCGACTGCGCTGGAAGCTGCGATCAGCGACGCCTTCCCTGGCGCCGAACTGCAGATCGACTGCCAGCCCGGCGGCCGCTTCGCCGTGGCGCTGAAGCAGCACGGCCTGCTGCGCCCGCTGAGCGCTGCAGAACTCTCCGACGGTACCCTGCGCTACCTGCTGCTGGTCGCCGCCCTGCTCACCCCGCGTCCGCCGTCGCTGATGGTGCTCAACGAACCGGAAACCAGCCTGCACCCGGACCTGCTGCCGGCGCTGGGTCGGCTGATAATCGCCGCGTCGAAGCACACCCAGGTCTGGGTCGTGTCCCACGCCAGCCGGCTGATCGCCACGCTGGAGGAACACCCCGAGTGCAACTGCCTGCACCTGGACAAGGAACTGGGCCAGACGCGCATCCGCGACCAGGGCACGTTCGATGCCCCGGCGTGGCACTGGGCGGATTGATCGCCGCCATGACGTCGGGCGGATAACCCGGAACGGGTTATCCGCCGATGCCTCTGCCGCCCCGTAGGAGCAACTGCCTTTCCCTGGATAACTTCGTGTTGGCGCTCCCCCCTCACCCCAGCCCTCTCCCTCAGGGAGAGGGGGCAGATTGTGCCGGCTGACGCTGTAATTTCATTCTGCACCGCACGGTCCCCTCTCCCTCTGAGCGGGGCGCGCAGCCAGGGTTAGGGTGAGGGCCGATCCGAGCACGGGGCTATCGGGTAGGAGCGGACCTTGTCCGCGAATCCCTCAGGCTGACACCACTCCCGCCGGCTTACCAAATCCCCGTAGGAGCACGCCCTGCGCGCGATCGCGGACAAGGTCCGCTCCTACAGAGGGTATTCCAGCAAGCTCTCGCCTTCCGGCGCGGAACGAACACGATGGGTATCGCTGCGCTCCACGCCATCCTACGTAGAGTTAATCCGGCTAGGCCTGGTCAGGCGAGGAGCGTTCCATCACTGGCCATCAGGCGTTGCTGCAGGCGCCAGAGGAAGGCGGTTTCGTAGGCCAGGCTCTGGGCGCTGCTCTGCTGCTCGTTGCGACCGATGTGCAGGGCGATCCACAGGCTGGATTTGTGCCGCTCGGCAAACCAGCGCTCGACCCGTGCCACGGCGGCATCCACGGCGTACTGACAATCGGCTGGCCACTCCAGCGCCAAGCCTGGCTGGCCGTCGGCAGGGGGAATGTGGAGCAGCGGCTCGGGGGTGAAATCAGATAGTCGACGTCCCATGACGAACTCCTTGTCTGCCACATCCGAGGATGCGACATGATGGATTGAAATGACCTGAAAATCGCCGGGCAAGCGTGCCCGGCGATCTGCCGAAAACCTCAGCCGGGCACCAGCGCCAGCAAGGGCGCAAGCGCGACCAAGGGTCGGCGAAGCGGACAAGTCGATCGAAGGAGTCGGGGACGGTGTGTCGGGCGGTGCCCGAGGGTAAAAGCGGGATAGCGCATAGCTGAATTCCTACGTAGTAATAAAGGAACCCCACTCACCATTCTTTCCACAGAAGGGTGGCGGGACCGTGCAAGGGTGGAAATACCGGCTACGTAGGCCCCGGCCGGACCGAAGTCCGCCTCACACGGCCCGCCATAGACAACTTGCGACGGGCACAAAAAAGCGCCAGTCAAACTGCCTTGGCGCTGCTGCGCCTACGTAGAAAAACACCGGGTTTCCACGCCCAGATCACGACGACCGTCGCGACCCAGGAACCTTACCGGCGGCCTTGCAGGCGCAGCAATGCGGGATGCTACAGCCTCTTCCGAGGCATGTGCAGGACACTTCCCGAGTACCTTGTCGCAATTGCGTAGGATGGCTCGGCCGCATCGGCAGTTCAGGCCGGCGCGGCAAGCCCTGATGACTCAGGCCGTCGCCTGCTCCGGTGCAGTCTTGCCCACGCCGCGGCTGACCCACCAACCGAACAGGCCGGCGGTGAAGAACATCAGCACGCCATAGATGGCCGCCGGGATCGCCATGGTCTTGTTGTTCAGCAGCATCGGGCTGAGCGCCAGGGCGATGGCGAGGGTGCCGTTGTGGATGCCGATCTCCATGCCGATGGCGATGGACTGCGGCTTGGACAGCTTGAGCAGGCGCGGAATCCAGTAGCCCAGGGCCAGGCTCAGCAGGTTGAAGCACAGTGCAGCGGCGCCGACGATGGGCGCGTAGGCGAGGAAGGTCTGCCAGTCCTTGGTCACGGCCACGCCGATGATTACCGCCAGCAGCAGTGCGGAGAGAATCTTCACTGGCTTCTGCAGCACCGCCGCCACACCCGGCAGCAGACGCCGCACGATCATGCCGATGGCCACGGGCCCCAGGACGATGATGAACACCTGCACCACCTTGCCGAACTGCAGCGGGATGGTCTGGCCGTCGTTCATGAAGTACAGCAGCGACATGTTCACGATCAGCGGCATGGTGAGGATGGCGATCACCGAGTTCACTGCGGTCAGCGTGATGTTCAGCGCCACGTCGCCGTGGGCCAGGTGGCTGTAGAGGTTGGCGGTGGTGCCGCCGGGGGATGCGGCGAGCAGCATCATGCCCACGGCCAGCGCGGCTTCCAGGGCAAACCCGAGGGTGATCAGGAAGCACGCCAGGGGCAACAGGATGATCTGGCAGACCAGGCCGATGAGCACGGGCTTGGGATAGCGCACCACGCGGGCGAAGTCGGCGACGGTCAGGGACAGGCCGAGGCCCAGCATGATGATGCCCAGGGCGATGGGCATGAAGAGCGTCAGCAAGGGATCGTTGGTCATTGTCATTATTCTCCAACTGGGGTGGGCCGATTGTTTCGGCCTCCTGGGCGCTTGTAACTGGCCTTGCAGGCCAATACCACTTCTTCCTGTAACAGAATGCGAAAGTTTGTAGCGAACTAGGTGGGATCGTGAGGCTAGGGAGCTTTTCGTAGGAGCGAGCTTGCTCGCGAACCGCCCAGCGCGTAGGGCGCATAACCTGGAACAGGTTATCCGCCGTATGGTTCGTGGCGGATAACGCTGGCGCGTTATGCGCCCTACGGGGCTACAGGAGCCTCACGGAAGAAATGGTGAGGGCAGCCGCACACGGGACTACCTCGAGACGATCAGATCGCCGTCGCCCCACCATCCACCGGCAGCGCGATGCCGGTGGTGAAGCCAGCGTTATCGCTGCACAGGTAGAGCACGGCGGAGGCGATTTCCTCTACGCGGCCGACGCGGCCCACCGGGTGCATGGCGGCGGCGAACTCGGCTTTCTTCGGGTCGGCCTCGTAGGCGCGGCGGAACATGTCGGTGTCGATCACCGCCGGGCACACGGCGTTGACGCGGATTTTCTTCTTCGCATACTCGATGGCGGCGGACTTGGTCAGGCCGATCACCGCGTGCTTGGAGGCGGCGTAGATGCTCATCTTCGGCGCGGCGCCAAGGCCTGCGACCGAGGCGGTGTTGACGATGGCGCCGCCGCCCTGCTCCAGCATCACCGGGATCTGGTGCTTCATGCACAGCCAGACGCCCTTGACGTTGACGCCCATGATGGCGTCGAACTCGCTCTCCTCGCCGTCGGCCAGCTTGCCCTTCTCGATCTCGATGCCGGCGTTGTTGAAGGCGTAGTCCAGGCGGCCATAGGCGGCCACGGTGCCCTCTACCAGCGCCTTGACCTCAGCGTCGCGGGTCACGTCGCAACGGATGAAGGTCGCCTCGCCGCCCGCCGCGCGGATCAGCTCGACGGTGCCTTCGCCGCCCGTGGCGTCGACGTCGGAAACCACGACCTTCACACCCTGCTGGGCGAAGGCCTGGGCGGTGGCGCGGCCGATGCCGTTGGCGGCGCCGGTGACCAGGGCAACCTGGCCGGAAAGCAGCTGACTCATGAGCGTTCCTCGAAAGCGGAATGAGAATAACCGTCGCAGTCTAGCCAGCGCTTCGCGGGCGCGAAGCACTATCAGGCGGGACGACTTCGCTGCATCCATGCCAATGATGATTCCGCCAAATCCGGATCACTGGAACCGATGGGCGGACATTCCGCCGGCGGACGAAACTTGCCCCATCGGCGCGCGCGGACTATCACCTAGGCTTTCCCCTGACTGAGTCCACTGCCATGTCTGCCCAGATCAACCGCCAGTTCCAACTCGCCCAGCGCCCGGTCGGCGCCGCCACCCGCGACACCTTCGCCTACGTGGAAACCCCGGTCGGCGAGCCCGGCCCCGGGCAGATCCTGGTGCAGAACCAGTACCTGTCGCTGGACCCGGCCATGCGCGGCTGGATGAACGACGCCAAGTCCTACATCGCCCCGGTGGCCATTGGCGACGTGATGCGCGCCCTCGGCGTGGGCAAGGTGATCGCCTCGCAGCACCCGGACTTCAAGGTCGGCGACGAAGTGAACGGCGCCCTCGGCGTGCAGGATTTCTTCCTCGGCGAGCCCAAGGGTTTCTACAAAGTCGACAGCCAGCGCGCGCCGCTGCCGCTGTACCTCTCCGCGCTGGGCATGACCGGCATGACCGCCTACTTCGGCTTCCTCGACGTCGGCCTGCCCCAGGCCGGTGACACCGTGGTGGTCTCCGGCGCCGCCGGTGCGGTGGGCAGCGTGGTCGGGCAGATCGCAAAAATCAAAGGCTGCCGCGTGGTCGGCATCGCCGGCGGCGCCGACAAGTGCCGCTACCTGATCGACGAACTGGGCTTCGACGGCGCCATCGACTACAAGGCCGAAGACGTCAACGCCGGCCTCAAGCGCGAATGCCCCAAGGGCGTGAACGTATTCTTCGACAACGTCGGCGGCGACATCCTCGACGCCGTGCTGGCCCGCCTGGCGCCCAAGGCGCGGGTGGTGATCTGCGGCGCCATCAGCCAGTACAACAACAAGGAAGCCGTGCGCGGCCCGGCCAACTACCTCTCGCTGCTGGTCAACCGTGCGCGCATGGAAGGCATGGTGGTGATGGACTACGCCCACCGCTTCCAGGAAGGTTTCAAGGACATGGCGACCTGGATCGCCGAGGGCAAGCTGAAGTCGAAGGAAGACATCGTCGAAGGCCTGGAGACCTTCCCCGAGACCCTGGCCAAGCTGTTCAGCGGCGAGAACTTCGGCAAGTTGGTGTTGAAGGTCTGACCACCGCTGTCATTGCTGACGTTATTCGTAGGAGCGGACTCCGTCCGCGATGG
Organism: Pseudomonas sp. CAN1; assembly: GCF_030462585.1. Classification (GTDB taxonomy): domain Bacteria; phylum Pseudomonadota; class Gammaproteobacteria; order Pseudomonadales; family Pseudomonadaceae; genus Pseudomonas. The sequence continues at coordinate 9,896 of NZ_JASMRU010000033.1, forward strand.
CTACCGGCGCGATGCGGACCTATCGCGGACGGAGTCCGCTCCTACGTTTGTCCCCACGCCGGAGTGACCTTGTAGGAGCGAGCTTGCTCGCGAACCCGCCCAGCACCGGCATTGCCGGAGGGAATGTTCGCGAGCAAGCTCGCTCCTACAGACAAGCCTTCGCCGCCTGCACACTTTCCGCGCTCTATCTCGATGATTTCCGACAAGCTCTAACCCGCCTTTCCAGCTAGGATTTCCCTTGGTCGATTCCAAGGAAGATCCCCCCGAATGTCCCTCGCCCGTTGGCTGCCCGGTCTGGACAGCCTGCTGCACTACCGTATCGACTGGCTACCACGGGATATCCAGGCCGGCCTGTCGGTGGCCGCGGTGCAAATTCCCACCGCCRTCGCCTATTCGCAGATCATCGGTTTCCCGCCCCAGGTCGGGCTTTACGCCTGCATCCTGCCGATGCTGATCTACGCCATCGTCGGCAGCTCGCGGCAGCTGATGGTCGGCCCGGATGCCGCCACCGCCGCCATGGTCGCCGCAGCCATCACGCCGCTGGCGGCGGGCAACCCGGAGCGCCTGCTGCAGCTGTCGATGATCGTCGCGGTGCTGGTGGGCGCGCTGTCCATCGCCGCCGGTTTCGCCCGTGCCGGCTTCGTCGCCAGCTTCCTCTCGCGGCCGACGCTGGTGGGCTACCTGAACGGTATCGGCCTGAGCCTGATCGCCGGGCAACTCGGCAAGATCCTCGGCTACCACAGCGAAACCAGCGGCTTCGTCCGCGGCCTGATCGCCCTGGTGCGCAACCTCGCCGATACGCATTTCCCGACCCTGGCACTGGGCGTCGGTACGCTGGCACTGATGATCCTGCTGCCGCGGCGCTACCCGAAGATTCCCGGCGCCCTGGTCGGCGTGCTGTTCGCCTCGCTGATCGCCGCCCTGTTCGGCCTCGACCAGTACGGCATCAAGCTGCTCGGCGAAGTCCCACAGGGCCTGCCGCAACTGAGCTGGCCGAAGACCAGCTACGAGGAGTTGGGCAGCCTGTTCCGCGATGCCATGGGCATCACCATCGTCAGCTTCTGCAGCGCCATGCTCACCGCGCGCAGCTTCGCCGCCCGCCACGGTTACGCCGTCGACGCCAACCACGAGTTCATGGCGCTGGGCATGGCCAACATCGGCGCGGGGATATCCCAGGGCTTCGTCATCAGCGGCGCCGACTCGCGCACCGCGGTGAACGACATGGTCGGCGGCAAGAGCCAGCTGGTCGGGGTGGTCGCCGCACTGGTGATCGGCCTGGTCCTGCTGCTCTTCAGCAAGCCGCTGGGCTGGGTGCCGATGCCAGCGCTGGGCGCAGTGCTGCTGATGGCCGGCTGGGGCCTGATCGACTTCCGCGCGCTGCGCGGTTTCTGGGCGCTGAGCCGGTTCGAGTTCGGCCTGTGCGTGCTGACCACGGTCGGCGTGCTCAGCGTCGGCGTGCTGCCGGGCATCTTCGTCGCCATCATGCTCGCCCTGCTGCGCCTGCTCTATCTCACCTATCGCCCGCATGACGCGGTGATGGGCTGGGTGCACGGCATCGACGGGCAGGTGGAGCTGGAGCAATACCCCAACGCCCACACCCTGCCAGGACTGGTGATCTACCGCTTCGATGCGCCGATCCTGTTCTTCAACGCCGACTACTTCAAACAGCGCCTGCTGGAAGTGGTGGCTGCAGCGCCGAACGCGCGCGCGGTGCTGCTCAATGCCGAGGGCATTCTCAACCTGGATATCAGCGGCCTGACGACCTTGCGCGAAGTGCAGCAGACGCTGGACGCCCAGGGCGTGCACCTGTCCCTGGCGCGGGTGACCGGCGAAACCCTGGCGATGCTCAAGCGCTCCGGCGCCCTGGGCGAGGTGAAGCCGCCCCTGGTGTTCAGCTCGGTGCGCGCGGGCGTCAACGCCTACCGGCGCWGGCACCAGCAGCGCAAGCGCGAGCAGGAAGCCAGGGCAGCCGAATTACAGGCGGAACTGCCCGACCAGCCCTTGTAGCTCACGGCTGAGCTGCGCCAGCTCGACGCTGGAGGATGCAGTGGACTCCATGGCCTGCGCCGATTCGTCGGCGATGCCACGGATGCTGCTGACGCTGCGGCTGATCTCCTCGGCCACCGCACTCTGCTGCTCGGAAGCGGCGGCGATCTGCTGGTTCATCTGGTGGATCACCGCCACCGCCGAGGCAATGGTGCCCAGCGCGGCCTCGGTCTGCACCGCGTCGCCCACGGTCATCTCCACCAGCGCATGACTGCGCTGCATGCGCTGCACCGACGTAGTCGCGCCGTTCTGCAGGGCGGCGATCAGCGTTTCGATCTCGGCGGTGGATTGCTGGGTGCGCCGCGCCAGCGCCCGTACCTCGTCGGCCACCACGGCAAAGCCCCTGCCCTGCTCACCGGCCCGCGCCGCCTCGATGGCGGCGTTGAGCGCCAGCAGGTTGGTCTGCTCGGCGACGTTCTTGATCACGTCCAGCACGCTGCCGATGCTCTGGCTCTCGCGGCCGAGCTGCTCGATGCTCTGGGTAGCCGCGCGCACGGCCTCAGCCAGTTGCTCGATGCGGCCGAGGGTCTGGCGCACCACGTCCTGCCCGCTGGCGACCTTGCCGTCGGCCTGCTCGGCGGAGCTGGCAGCTTCCTCGGCATTGCGCGCCACGTCGTGGACGGTGGCGGCCATCTGGTTCATCGCCGTGGCGACCTGATCGGTCTCGGCCTTCTGGCTGTTCACCCCGTGCTGGGTGCGCTCGGTGACGCTGGACAGCGCCTGGGCCGAGGCGGTGATCTGCCCCACGCCATCGCTCAGCCGGCTGACGATGCTGCGCAGGCTCTCAGCCATGCTGCCGACCGCGCCCATCAGTTGACCGACTTCGTCCTTGCGGCGCACTTCGATGCTCACGCTCAGGTCGCCCTCGGCGATGCGGCTGGCCATGCCGATCACCTGACGCAGCGGCCGCACGATCATCCAGGTGATCAGCAGCGAAGCCAGCGCGCCGACCAGCAGCGCCAGGGCGGCCGAGCCGATGATCATCAGCGCGTTGGTCCGCAGCTGTCCCTGCATTGCCTCGCGCTGCACCGCGTAGGCCGCGTCGACCTGCTGCATGACCTGGGCGGCGCGGTCGTTCATCTGCGCGTGGACCTGCTTCTCCTGCTCCAGGCTGGCGGTGTACTCGTCGAGCTTCTCGACGAAGCTGTTGATGTTGGTGATCACATCCTTGAGCACCGAGACATAGGTCGGGTCGGTGATCGCCTGCTGCAACTTGGCGGACAGCTCCAGCGCCTCGGCGGCGGACTTGATGCGCCCACCCTCGACCTTCTCGTCGCCGGTCTTGTCCGCACCGCCTGCCTTGTCTGTGCTGCCGGCATCCATCCGCGAGCGCGCTTCATTCAGCCCCTGCAGCACCAGGCGGTAGAGCTGGCTGACCTGGGCGGCCTGCTGCAGCAGTTCCTCGCCCTTCTGGCCCTGGGAATCCTTGAGTTCGTAGGCGCCGTCATCGGCCAGGCTGGATTGCAGGATGTCCAGGCTATTGGACGCGCCGTTCACCGACCAGGTAGCAGCGTCCAGGGACAGGCGCCGGCTCTTGCTGGATTTCTCGAAGCGGTCGAAGGCCGCCAGGTACTCGGCAATGCCCTGCTCGACCTGGGCCATGGCCGCGGCCTGCTGCGGCTGGGCCTTGAGCCGCGCCACCGCGGCATTGAGGTTACCGGCGTGCTCGCGCAGGCGCTGGGCGGAGGCGTCGCTGGCGTCGATGACGAAGTCCTTCTCGCTCTGGCGCATCTCCAGCATTTCGCGGTTGATGGTCGACATGTCGCCGAGCAGGTCGAAGCGCTGGGCAATTGCCCGTAGCGAAGTCACGCCGATCACCGCCACCAGCGCGGTGAGCAGCAACACCAGGCCGAAACCGATGGCCAGTTTCTTCGCCGTACCCATGTCGGCCAGACGACGCTGCACGAAGGCAACCATGGCTTCTCCCCCCATCCGCAAAAGGCGCCGCAGGAAATCCCGAAGGTCTCCTGCAGGTTATCGTTGCTTTTGCCCGGAACATTAGGAGCGCCGTCCCCGGCTGGATAGAGGACGCGGCGGTGATGGCACGGTGATGCTGCACAGAGATACGTCGAGGTCGTATCCAGAACAATAACGGGAAGTTTCCACAAGCAACTCAGGATATTGCCGACAGAAACACCCGTATTCAGCAGGCAGATTCCTGCACCTCGTTTATCGCTGGAGGTGCACGGATGAGTGCGCGTTACCGACTGATCCTGCAGCGCCCGCTGCAAGGCCTGGCGCCAAGCCTGGCGCTACCCGAGCTGTACCGCGAACAGCGGCGCATCGACCCGCTGCTGAGCTGGCGCGAGCTGCCACCGATCCGCCATTTCGTCTGCGCGCTGGACTGTGACGAGCCCAAGGGCGACCTGCTCGATTGCTGGCACGAGGCGGACATCGGCTGCCAGCTGGTGCACGCCATCCTCGGCCTGATCCATAGCGACGCGCTGGAGTTCAGTAATCGCCAGGCGCTGCTGCTGGAGCTTTACGACGTCAGCGAACGCCTGGACCGCGCCCGCTTCAGCGACAACCGCTGGCACCTGGGCCTGGAGCTGGCGTTCGCCTGAGGCGACTTACTTCGGGCGGATCATGCTGAAGGTGTCACGGGTATGGCTGTACTGGGTGCCGCCCAGGCGGCCGACCAGGTCCAGCTTCGCCGGGTCGACGTGGCGCTCGTCCAGCATCACCCCGTCGTCGATGTGCACCAGCAGCACGCGGGCGAAGATCAGCATGCTGGAGGGGTTGTCCGCCGGGTACGGCATGATCTGCTCCAGCTGGCACTCGAAGGCCACTGGCGCACCAGCCACACGCGGCGGCTTCACGAGCTCGCTGGGCACGGTGGCGATGCCGGCGTGCTCGATCTCGCTGACGCCGTGGGGCAGCCAGGCGGCGGTGGCGTTCATGGCGTCAGCCTGGGCGGCGCTGACCAGGTGGATCACCAGCTCGCCAGTCTCGCGCACGTTGCGCAGGGTGTCCTTGACGCTGCCGTCGTCGCGCACACTGGTGTTCACCAGCAGGGTCGGCGGCGAGTCGCTGATGACCTGGAAGAAGCTGAACGGCGCCAGGTTGCTCTGGCCATCCGCAGACAGGGTGGAGACCCAGGCGATGGGGCGCGGCGTGACGGTGGAGGCCAGCCAGCGGTAGGCATCGGCCTTGGGCAGCTGGGTGAAGTCGAGTTGCATGGGGACATCCGGGGCAATGCGGTGGGAAGACACGGGCCGCTTGTGGCGGCCCGGCAACGCGCGGCTCAACGGCCGGCGCGGGATTCCTTGATGTAGAAGCGCGCGCGGCTGGCCTTGTCGGAGCAACCGTCGTAGGCCTCGACCTGCTGCTGGGTCTTGGCGGCGGTCAGCAGGCCGACGGCCTTGGAGTAGCTGACGGTGCCGGCGAAGCCCTCGGCCTTGGCCAGGTCCAGCTCGTGCCAGGCGGCGTTCAGCTCGTTGGCGCAGCTGTCGCGGTTGACGGTCTTGCCCGAGCAGCCGGCGACGGCCAGCAGCGCGGCGATGATCAGGGGAATGCGCGGCATGACGAAACTCCTGGAAGTATTCGGGGGTGAATCCAGCTTAGAACGCGGCGCAGGGGCCTGCCGGACGGCGCCGCAGTATGCCACCGGACGGATGGCATTCAAGCGACTACTACACTGTTTGCCCACGGGGTATCCCGACAAGGAGAAGGACCATGGTGCACCAGGGCAGCTGCCATTGCGGGCAGATCGCGTTCGAAGTGGAAGGGGATGTCGGTGAAGTCGTGTCATGCAACTGCTCGATCTGCCGGCGCAAGGGCTCGCTGCTTTGGTTCGTGCCGCGCAGCAAGCTGAAGCTGACGACTCCTGAGAGTGCGATGAGCACCTATACGTTCAATACCCACCGCATCGAGCACCGTTTCTGCCCCACCTGCGGCTGCGCGCCGCTGGCCTACGGCGCGATGCCGGACGGCACGCCGATGGCGGCGATCAATGTGCGCTGCCTGCCAGGGGTGGACCTGGCGGGGCTGACGGTGAAGGAGTATGACGGCAAGAGCGTGTGAGCACCTGCCAGCCCGCAGCAGGCCTGGAAACATCGCGGACGGAGTCCGCTCCTACGCACAGGCATGACCTTGGGTAGGAGCGGACTCCGTCCGCGATTGGCCCGCCACCACGGCGGACTCGATCACCGCTCCGCCCGGAGCCGCTGGCGCCACGGCGGATAACGCTGGCACGTTATCCGCCCTACGAAACAGGCTGGGCTGTAGGAGCGAGCTTGCTCGCGAACCGCCCCCTACTACCCTCCCCGGCAAACGCCTGCGTAGGATGGCGTGGAGCGCAGCGATACCCATCGTTCTCATACACCGACTGTCAGTCCGCTGCCGGCGTGGGGACATCGCGGACAAAGTCCGCTCCTACGCACTGGCATGACTTTGGGTAGGAGCGGACTCTGTCCGCGATTGGCCCGCCACCACGGCAGATTCGATCAGCGCTCCGCGCGGAAGCGCAGGTACTCCACCACCTCGTCCTGGGTGCCACGGAACTCCACGCGCTCGCCCTTGCTCTCGCGCTGGAAGGCATACATCGGGTCGTAATACTCGCCCAGCAGCCCTTCGATCCAGCCGCGGTGCAGGTCCACCGCGCCGCTGCGTTTCTGCTCTTCCAGGGCTTCATCCATGATCGCCGCCAGCCGCTGGTAGCGCTCGCCGCCCAGGCGTTTGACGATGCCCGACAGGCTCTTGCGCAGGTAGGCGGCGAAGGAGTCGAAACCGCCCTCCTCGCCCACCACCCGCACATGGTCGGCGCACAGGTCGATCACGTAGTCCTTGAGGATGCGCTCCACGCGCTGCTCGAAGCTGTCCTCCAGCCACACCAGCGGGTAGTGCTGCATGCCCTGGTACAGCTCCAGCGGCACCGAGCAGCTGCCAACGATGCGCCCCTCGTCTTCGAGCACGAACTGCTCCAGGCCGGCGTGGCGCTTCTTCAGGATGTCGATGGCCAGGCGGTTCTCGAAATCGATCTGCGCCGGTTGCGGCGTGGCGCGGCGGCCGAAGGCGGAGCCGCGGTGATTGGCATGGCCTTCCAGATCCAGGCTGTTGGCCAGCTGGGCGATGACCTCGGTCTTGCCGGTGCCGGTCAGGCCACCCACCAGCACGAACTGGCATTCCTCGACGGCAGCACGGGTGGTGTCGAAGAGGAAGCCGCGCATCGCCTTGTAGCCACCGACCACCCGCGGGTACTCGATGCCGGCCTCGGTCTTCAGCCACTGCTGGGTGATCTGCGAGCGCAGCCCGCCACGGAAGCAGTACAGGTAACCCTCCGGGTTGGCCTTGGCGAAGTTCGCCCAGGCCTCGATGCGCTCGGCCTTCAGCTGGCCCATGACCAGCTCGTGGCCCAGCGCGATGGCCGCCTGCTGGCCGTTCTGCTTGTAGCAGGTGCCGACTTTCTGCCGCTCGATGTCATTCATCAGCGGCAGGTTGATCACATGGGGGAACGCGCCCTTGTCGAATTCGACCGGGGCGCGCACGTCCATCATCTTCACATCGCCGAGGAACAGTTCGCGGTAGTGGCGGGTGTTGTCGCGCATCACATCACCTCGACCGCGTGACGCTGTCGGCCGACCAGTTCGCCGATGGGCGCCAGGTCCATGCCCAGTTCCTTGGCCATGGCGAGGAACTGCGCCTCGCCTTCCGGCTCCACCGCCACCAGCAGGCCGCCGCTGGTCTGCGGGTCGCACAGCAGCAGCTTGTGCAGCTCGGGCAGCGGCGCGATGCGCTCGCCGTAGCTGTCGAAGTTGCGCAGGGTGCCGCCGGGTACGCAGCCGGCTTCCAGGTAGTACTCGACGCTGGCCAGGCGCGGCACGGCGTCATAGCTCACGCGTGCAGTCAGGCCGCTGCCGTCGGCCATTTCCACCAGGTGACCGAGCAGGCCGAAACCGGTGACGTCGGTCATCGCCTTGACCCCGTCGAGCTTGCCGAAGCGGGCGCCGGGCTTATTCAGGGTGCACATCCAGTCGCGGGCGACGCCGACGTCCTCGGCGCGCAGCTTGGCCTTCTTCTCGGCGGTGGTGAGGATGCCGATGCCCAGCGGCTTGGTCAGGTACAGCTTGCAGCCGGCGGTGGCGGTGTCGTTGCGCTTCATGAAGCGCTTCTCCACCAGCCCGGTGACGGCCAGGCCGAAGATCGGCTCGGGCGCATCAATGGAGTGGCCGCCGGCCAGCGGGATACCGGCTTCATCGCAGACCTTGCGACCGCCGGCAATCACTTCGCGGGCGATTTCCGGCGCCAGCACATTCACCGGCCAGCCGAGGATGGCGATGGCCATCAGCGGGTCGCCGCCCATGGCGTAGATGTCGCTGATGGCATTGGTGGCGGCGATGCGGCCGAAGTCGAACGGATCGTCGACGATCGGCATGAAGAAATCAGTGGTGGACACCACGCCACGCTCGGCGTCGATCTCGTAGACGGCGGCATCATCGCGCGAGGCGTTGCCGACCCACAGCTTGGGGTCGAGATTCTGCGCACCACTGCCGGCGAGGATGACCTCCAGGACCTTGGGGGAAATCTTGCAGCCACAGCCGGCACCATGGCTGTACTGGGTCAGGCGGATCGGTTCGCTCATCGGGAGGCTCCGGCAGGGAAATCAAACGGCGATTCTAGCAAAGCCCGGCTTGGCGGGGCCGCTGCCCACGGCGTATCGTCGCAAGGTTCGTAACGCGGAGTTGCCCCATGTCAAAACAGATCGCGCTGGTACTCGGTTCCGGCGGCGCGCGCGGTTATCCGCATATCGGAGTCATCGAGGAGATCGAACGGCGCGGCTATGAAGTGGTTTGCATCGCCGGCTGCTCGATGGGCGCGGTGATCGGCGGCATCTACGCCGCCGGCAAGCTGGGCGAATACCGCGACTGGGTGGAGAGCCTGGACTACCTCGACGTGCTGCGCCTGCTGGATGTCAGCTTCCGCCTCGGCGCCATCCGCGGTGAGCGGGTATTCGGCAAGATCCACGAAATTCTTGGCGAGATCGACATCGAACAGCTGCCGATCCCCTACACCGCGGTGGCCACCGACCTCACCAACCAGCAGGAAATCTGGTTCCAGGAAGGTTGCCTGCACCAGGCCATGCGCGCTTCGGCGGCGATTCCCAGCCTGTTCACCCCGGTCATGCAGGGCAGCCGCATGCTGGTGGACGGCGGCCTGCTCAACCCGCTGCCGATCGTCCCGGTGGTTTCGACCCACGCCGACCTGATCGTCGCGGTCAATCTCAACGCCACCAACCAGCGCCAGTATTCGCTGCCGGTGATCGAACGCCCCGCCGCCCTCAAAGGTCGTTTCGACTCGGTGATTTCCGGTCTGTCGCACAAGCTGAGCTTCTTCCGCCGCGGCGAAGCCGAGGCCCCGCCGGAACTGATCGCCGACGCCCTGCTGCACCCGGTACCGGCCGCCTCCGAAGAGCCCGCCGAACCGGAAATGCAGCAACCCGCCGCCGCCCCGCAAGCCAAGGGCTCGCCACGCTCGGCCACCGGCAGCCACGTGATCGACAGCAGCAGCCCGGCCTCGCTGCTGGAGCTGGTGAACCAGAGCTTCGAGGTCATGCAGACCTCGCTGGCGCAATACAAGATCGCCGGCTACCCCCCGGACATCCTGATCAACGTGCCCAAGCGCGTTTGCCGCTTCTTCGAGTTCTACAAGGCCCCTGAACTCATCGCCCTAGGCCGGCAGATTGCCAGCGATACGTTGGATCGGTATGAGGCGGAGAATCCTTATTGATCGGAGTGGTGCTCTTCCGGCAGGAGCGACCTTGGGTGTGAATCGCGCGCAGGCTGTGGCGCTGGGCGGTTCGCGAGCAAGCTCGCTCCTACGAAGAGCGTGCGGAGTCCCACCCGTAGGAGCGGACCTTGTCCGCGAAATCCATCGCGGCGGACATAGTAGTCACCTTGATATTTCGTCGAACATCGCCTGTCGGCGACTCGCGGAGAAGCTCCGCTCCTACAAGAGCGTGCGCATCGATCCGGCTTGAGATTTGGCTCTTGAGGACTTCCAGAGAAACATCCGCACGCGCCGAATGCCCCGTTCAGGAGGCCTCGTTGAAGCGGAGTTTCAGGGGTTGAGCGACATGGATGTMGCGAGAGCGGCGATGGGCCAGGGATGGCCCTTCGCGGCGTGCCCCTGAAACTTCGATTCAACGAGGGAATTTTTCGCCTAAGCGAAAAACCGGATGTCCGGGGCAAGACCTTTGGTTACTTTGGGTGGGGCGGCCATCCGTCGTTTGCCAAAGTAACTCGCCCGAGGGGGCGAAACACGGAGCCCGCGCGCACGCCGGTGCGGCGCAGAAACACCCAAAGCACAAGCAAGAGCACCGCGTAGAAACTCCGCTCCTACGAGATCAAAAGCCCCTCACCCTAACCCTCTCCCGCAAGCGGGAGAGGGGACCGTTCGGCGCAGTGCGAAACCATGCAGTCAGCCGGCACGACCGTCCCCCAAAACGAGGCCCGCCGCCAGGTTCGAGGAGATAAGGCGTCCTGGCCAACTTTCCCAGAAGCAGTTTCGTAGGGCGCATAACGCGCCAGCGTTATCCGCCGCGGTGGCATCGGCGGATAACCCGTTCCGGGTTATGCACCCTACTCGCTACGTGGCGGGAAGCATCGGCATTGACCAGCAATCGAACCGGGACTCTGAAAGCGTCAACCTTCGCGCAACCGATAACCAACCCCCGCCTCGGTCACGATAAACCGCGGCGTCGCCGGATCATCCGCGAGCTTCTGCCGCAGATGCCCCACCACCACCCGCAGGTAGTGGGTGTCCTCGGCATGCGTCGGCCCCCAGATATCCTTCAGCAATTGCTGCTGCGTCACCACGCGCCCCACATGGCGCGCCAAGGTCGACAGTACCGCGTACTCCTTGCGCGTCAGTGAGACCTCCTCGCCATCGAGCAACACTCGCCGATAGGAGAAATCCACACTCAGCGGCCCCACCGCGACCACCGCCTCCTGCGTCTCGCCGCTGGCGCCCTGGCGCAGTAGCACACGGATGCGCGCGAGGAACTCCTGGATGCCGAACGGCTTGGTCACGTAGTCGTTGGCGCCGCTGTCCAGCGCCAGCACCTTCTCGCTTTCGCTGGCGCGCACCGAGAGCACCAGCACCGGCACCTGCGACCACTCGCGCAGTTCGCGCAGCACGTCCTGGCCGTCCTTGTCCGGCAGGCCGAGGTCGAGAACCACCAGGTCCGGACGGCCCAGTGCGGCCTGGGCCAGGCCTTCCTCGCCGGTACCAGCTTCGAGCACCTTGTAACCGCCGGCGCTGAGGCTGATACGGAGAAACTTGCGGATCTGCGGTTCGTCGTCGACGACCAGGATGGTGGCGGCGCTGGCGTTCATCGGCAGTCCGGGCTGGCTGGGGGCGTCCAGCTTGAGCCTTTCAGACAGCAGCATCAAGCTGCTCCAGGTCCGGCTGTTGCTGCAGCGGCAGGTGCAGCACGAGGGTGGTGCCGCGCCCGTCGATGCCGTCCTCGACGGTGATCCGCCCGCCGTGGGCGCCGACCATGCCCTGGCAGATCGCCAGGCCCAGCCCGGTGCCCTGACCGCCACGATCACCGCGCGCGGCGGTGTAGAACATGTCGAAAATCTTCTCGCGCTCCGCCGGCGGAATGCCCGGCCCTTCGTCGCTGACCAGGAAGCGCAGCTCATCGTCGCCCTGCTCCACCGCCACCCGCAGGCGGCCTTGCGGCGGCGAGAAGCGCGCGGCGTTTTCCAGCACGTTGACCAGTGCCTGCTCGATCAGCGCGGCATGCACATAAAGCAGCGGCAGTTCCGGCGCTACGCGGGTTTCAACCCGATACGGCGCGACCACCGCGCGCAGGCGATTGAGTGCGCTGCCGACTATGTCGCCGGGCGACACCCAGTCGCGCGACAGCTTCAGGCCGCCGTGGCCGAGGCGGGTCATGTCCAGCAGGTTCTGGATGTAGCGGTCCAGGCGCTCGGCCTCATCACGGGTGCTTTCCAGCAACTCGCGGCGATCCGGCGGCGGGATGGCGTCGCCCAGGGCCAGAAGGCTGTCGATGGCGCCACGCATGGAAGTCAGCGGCGTGCGCAGGTCATGGCTGACCGAGGCCAGCAGTGCGCTGCGCAGCTGTTCGGTTTCGCCATGCAGGCGCGCGGCTTCAAGGTCTTCGGCGAGGCGCGCACGGGCCAATGCCTGCGCCAGCGGTTGGCCGAGAGCAGCCAGCAGACGACGGCGCGACCCGGACAAAGGCTGCGAATCGCGCGGGCCGACCCCGAGCAGCGCCAGCGGACCGTCCTCGCCGGACAGCGGCCACCACCACCAGCGCCCGCCCGGCAGCGTGCCGGTACCCAGGCCGGCGGGCTGGTCGTGCTGCCAGGCCCAATCGGCGGCGGCGCGCTCCTGGTCTTCCAGCGCGCGGTTGAGGCCACCCTCCAGTTTCCACTCGCCATTGACCCGGCCGAGCAGGCAGATATCCAGCCCGTCCCAGCCGCCAAGCTGCTGCGCGGCGGCGGCCATCACCGCCTGGCGGTCGGTGGCGGCGGTGAGCTTGCGCGACAGTTCGAGCATCTGGCTGGTCTCTTCCTGGGTCTCGCGCAGCGCCTGCAGTTGCCGGCGCTGGCGAGCGGCGAGGTTGCCGGTGAGGCCGGCCATGAGCAGGAAGAACAGCAGGGTCAGCACGTCTTCTTCGCGCTGGATGGAGAAGGAGAAATGCGGCGGGATGAACAGGAAGTCGTAGGCCAGGAACGACAGCACCGCGCAGGCCAGCGCCGGGCCGAGGCTGCTGCGCACCGCCACCAGCAGCACGGCGGCGAGGAACACCAGGGAAATGTTCGGCAGCTCCAGCACGCTGGCCACCGCCCAGGCCAGGGCGCTGGCGCAACCGGCGGCCACGGCGGCGAGCAGGTAGTTGCCCCAGGGCCAGCTCGTCTGCGGGCGGACCTTGGGCGGCGCGAGGTCGGCCTCGCTGTCGAGCACGCTGATCTCCAGCCCGTCGCCCAGACGCAGCAGGCGCGCCGCCAGGCCGCCGCCGAACAGCCGGCGATACCAACGCTGCCGTGAACGGCCGACCAGCAGCAAGGTGGCGCGGCGCTCCTTGGCGTGCTCGACCAGGGTGCGCGCGACTTCGCCGCCGCGCAGTTCCACCACGTCGCCACCCAGACGCTCGGCCAGTTGCTGGGCGTTCTGCAATTGCATGCGCGACGTTTCGCTGCGCGCCTCGCCGGTATCGACATGGACCAGCGACCAGGGCAGATGCCGGCGCTCGGCGACGCGGCAGGCATGGCGCACCAGGCGCTCGGCGTTGTGCTCGCCATCCACCCCCACCAGCAGCCTGCCGCGCACCGCGGGGGCGTCGCCGCCCTGCTGGCGGTAGCGATGGGCGAGATCGTCGTCCACCCGCGCGGCGGCGGTCTGCATGGCCAGTTCGCGCAGTGCGGTGAGGTTGGTCTGGCTGAAGAAGGCGTCGATGGCGGCGCGAGCCTGCTCGGGCACGTAGACCTTGCCCTCGCGCAGACGCTCCAGCAATTCACGCGGCGGCAGGTCCACCAGCAGCAGTTCGTAGGCTTCCTGCAATACCCAGTCGGGCACGGTTTCGCGCACCTGCACGCCGGTAATATCGCGCACCTGGTCGTTGAGGCTTTCCAGATGCTGGACGTTGACCGTGGTGTAGACGTCGATGCCGGCGGAAAGCAGTTCCTGGATGTCCTGCCAACGCTTGGCGTGGCGGCTGCCGGGGGCGTTGCTGTGGGCCAGTTCGTCCACCAGCGCCAGCGCTGGCGGGTCGCCGAGCAGGCCGTCGAGGTCCATTTCCTCCAGGGTGATGCCGCGGTATTCGGAGCGCTTGAGCGCCTGCTGCGGCAGGCCGGCGAGCAGCGCTTCGGTCTCGGCGCGGCCGTGAGTTTCGACGATGCCGACGCGCAGCTTCACGCCCTGGCGCAACTGGCTCTGGGCGGCCAGCAGCATGGCGTAGGTCTTGCCGACTCCTGGCGCGGCGCCGAGGAAGACCTTGAGACGACCACGACCCATGGCAGGCAGGTCGGCCAGCAGGGCGTCGGCGCGGTTGGGGTCGGTCATCAGACTATCCTCGGAGCGCTCAAGGCGCTCGGTTCTATGGGGGAGCGAGTTCTGAGAACCCTCTCCCCAGCCCTCTCCCTGAAGGGAGAGGGAGCCGTCCTCTGCCAACGGACAGCCCTGCGTTTTTCCTCGTACCGCGGCAGGCTCGGTACTGGCGCTGGAGTCTAGCGAGGCAGGCTGGCCAGGGCCATGTTCAGCGCCAGCACGTTGACCACGGCGGGGCCGATCAGTGGGCGTTCGGTGTTGGCTTCCACCAGCTTTTCCAGGCTCGCCGCCGGTACGCCGCGTTCCACGGCAATGCGCGGCACTTGGTACAGCGCGGCGGCGGGCGGCAGTTGCGGGTCTAGGCCGCTGCCGGAGGTGGTGACCAGCGCCAGCGGCACCGGCTGCGTACCGACCTGCTGGGCGGCGGCGTCCTTGGCAATGCGTTCGGCCAGCGCCGGGTTGCCCGCAGCAAGGTTGCTGGCGCTGCTGGAGACGGTGGCGAAGTCGCCGGCCGAGGGCCGTGAATGGAACCACTGGGCGCCGTCGAACTTCTGCGCGATGAGCGCCGAGCCACGCACGTTGCCCTGGTCGTCACGCACCAGGCTGCCGTTGGCCTGGTCGTGGAAGGCGACCTGGGCGATGCCGGTGACGGCCAGTGGATAGACGACGCCAGTGACGGCGCTGAGCAGGATCAGCGAGGCGATGGCGGGGCGGAGTTGGTTGAGCATGTTCGTGTTCCTCTGTTGGGTTCGGAGCGGGGCTGTTTACCCTCTCCCCCGCCCTATCCCTGAAGGGAGAGGGATTAGTTCGGCGTGTCCGGCGAGATTGGAGATTGGCCGGATCCTGTAGGAGCGAGCTTGCTCGCGAACAATCATCCAGCAGCTCTGGCGCTCGTGCGGTTCGCGAGCAAGCTCGCTCCTACGAAAAACAACCTCAGGCGAGCCCGATTGCCACCAGAACCATGTCGATCACCTTGATCCCCACGAACGGCGCCACCAGGCCGCCCACGCCGTAGATCAGCAGGTTGCGCCGCAGCAGCTGCGAAGCGTCGCTGGCCTGCACGCGCACACCACGCAGGGCCAGGGGAATCAGCGCGACGATGATCAGCGCGTTGAACACGATGGCCGAGAGGATGGCGCTCTGTGGGCTGGCCAGCTTCATCACGTTGAGCACGCCCAGCTGCGGGTAGATGCCGGCGAACAGCGCGGGGAGGATGGCGAAGTACTTGGCCACGTCGTTGGCCACCGAGAAGGTGGTCAGCGCGCCACGGGTCACCAGCAGTTCCTTGCCCACCTGCACCACGTCCAGCAGCTTGGTCGGGTCGCTGTCCAGGTCCACCAGGTTGGCGGCCTCGCGGGCGGCCTGGGTGCCGTCGTTCATGGCCATGCCGACATCTGCCTGGGCCAGGGCCGGGGCGTCGTTGGCGCCGTCGCCGCACATGGCGACCATGCGCCCCTCGCCCTGCTCCTGGCGGATGCGCGCGAGCTTCTTCTCCGGCGTGGCTTCGGCGATCACGTCGTCCACGCCGGCTTCGGCGGCGATGGCGGCGGCGGTCAGCGGGTTGTCGCCGGTCACCATCACGGTGCGAATGCCCATGCGGCGCAACTCGGCGAAACGCTCGCGGATGCCCGGCTTGACCACGTCTTTCAGGTGAATGGCGCCCAGCAGCTTGCCGTCGGCCACCACCAGCAGCGGTGTGCCGCCGCTCTGGGCGATGCGCTCGATCTCCTTGGCCAGGCTTTCGGGCATCTGCGCGCGGTCCAGGCCGACGAAGGCCAGCGCGGCGTCCACCGCGCCCTTGCGATAGACGTGGCCGTCGAAGTCGACGCCCGACAGGCGCGTCTCGGCGCTGAAGGCAATCGGCGTCACGCGGTTGCGCTCCGGCTCCGGCAGGATGATCTGCGAGCGAAGGAACTCGACGATGGACTTGCCCTCCGGCGTGTCGTCGGCCAGCGAAGCGAGGAACGCACCTTCGGCCAGTTCCAGCTGCTGCACGCCGGGGGCGGTGTGCAGGGCGCTGCAGCGGCGGTTGCCGAAGGTGATGGTGCCGGTCTTGTCGAGCATCAGCACGTGCACGTCCCCCGCCGCTTCCACGGCGCGGCCGGACTTGGCGATGACGTTCAGGCGCACCAGGCGGTCCATGCCGGCGATGCCGATGGCCGAGAGCAGGCCGCCGATGGTGGTGGGGATCAGAGTGACCAGCAGCGCCACCAGGAACACCAGCGGCAGGTTGCCGCCGACGAACAGGGCGAAGGGTTTCAGGGTCACCACCACCAGCAGGAAGATCAACGTCAGGCCGATCAGCAGGATGTCCAGCGCCACTTCGTTGGGGGTCTTCTGGCGCTTGGCGCCTTCCACCAGGGCGATCATGCGGTCGAGGGTGGACTCGCCGGGGTTGGCGGTGATCTTCACCAGCAGCCAGTCGGAGACCAGCCGGGTGTTGCCGGTGACGGCCGAGCGGTCGCCGCCGGATTCGCGGATCACCGGGGCGGATTCGCCGGTGATGGCGGCCTCGTTGACCGCCGCCACGCCCTCGATCACCTCGCCGTCGCCGGGGATCAGCTCGCCGGCTTCGACGCGTACCACGTCGCCCTTGCGCAGGCTGCTGGCGGCGACCTTCTCGAACTTGCCAGTGACCGCCATGCGCATCGCCTGCAGGCCCTGGGTGCCGGCCTTGAGGCTGTCGGCGCGGGCCTTGCCGCGACCCTCGGCGAGGGCTTCGGCGAAGTTGGCGAAGAGCACGGTGAACCACAGCCACACGGCGATCTGCACGGCAACGAAGGTGGGCACCGACTCACCGCCCACCACACAGAGCACTGTGGTCAGCACGGCGGTCAAGGCCACCACCAGCATCACCGGCGAGCGTTGCAGCTGGCGCGGGTCGAGCTTGAGGAAAGCCTGCACCAGCGCCGGCTTCCACAGGGCGGACAACGCGGTGGTCGGGCGTTTCTCGACGGCCTTGTTCACGGCCAGTTCCTGGGTATGTGCATTCATGGGGTATTCCTCAGAAACCGAGCGTCAGGTGATCGGCCACCGGGCCCAGCACCAGCGTCGGCAGGAAGTTCAGGCCGCCCACCAGCAGGATGGTGGCGGTCAGCAGGCTGACGAACAGCAGGCCGTGGGTCGGGAAGCTGTTGGGGCCGACCGGGGTGGCCTTCTTCGCCGCCAGGCTGCCGGCAATCGCCAGCACCGGGAGGATGTAGCCGAAGCGGCCGATCAGCATGGCCAGGGCGATCATCAGGTTGTGGAACGGCGTGTTGGCGCCGAAGCCGCCGAAGGCCGAACCGTTGTTCGCGGTGCCCGAGGTGTAGGCATAGAGCAGCTGGCTGAAGCCATGGGCGCCGGGGTTGCTCACCGCCGCGGCCGGGCCCGGCAGGCTGGCGGCGATGGCGCCGAGCACCAGCACGCCGACCGGCATCACCAGCAGGGTCGCCACCAGCAGGCGCACTTCGCGGGCCTCGAGCTTCTTGCCGAGGTATTCCGGGGTGCGCCCGACCATCAGGCCGGCGAGGAACACCGCCACCAGAACGAACAGCAGCATGCCGTAGAGGCCCGCACCGACGCCGCCGAAGATCACTTCGCCAACCATCATGTTGAGCATCGCGACCATGCCCGACAGCGGGTTGAGGCTGTCATGCATGGCGTTCACCGAGCCGTTGGAGGCCGCGGTCGTGGTCACCGACCAGAGCACGCTGGCGGTGGTGCCGAAGCGGCTCTCCTTGCCTTCCAGCGGCGCGACCTGCTCCACCGGCAGCGCGCTGAGCGCCGGGTTGGGCTGGTACTCGGCCCACAGCGACACGCCCAGGCCGAGGGCGAACAGCACCAGCATGCAGCCGAGGATGGCGCGGCTCTGGCGCAGGTCCTTGACGTAGTGGCCGAAGGTGAACACCAGCGCGGCCGGGATCAGGATGATCGAGACGACCTCGAACAGGTTGCTCCAGATGGTCGGGTTCTCGAACGGGTGCGCCGAGTTCACGCCGAAGAAGCCGCCGCCGTTGGTGCCCAACTGCTTGATGGCGATCTGGCTGGCCGCCGGGCCCAGCGGGATGGACTGGTCGGCGCCCTGCACGGTCAGCGCGTGGGCATAGTCGAGGAAGGTCTGCGGCACGCCCTGCCAGACCAGCAGCAGCGCCAGCAGCAGGCACAGCGGGAGCAGGCCGTAGAGGGTGGCGCGGGTCAGGTCGACCCAGAAGTTGCCCAGGTTGTTCGTTGACTTGCGCGAAATGCCACGGGCCAGCGCCACCAGCACGGCCAGGCCGACAGCGGCGCTGACGAAGTTCTGCACGGTCAGGCCGATCATCTGGCTCAGGTAGCTGAGCGAGGCTTCGCCGCTATAGGCCTGCCAGTTGGTGTTGGTGACGAAGCTCACCGCGGTGTTGAACGCCAGGGTCCACTCCAGGCCCGGCAGGTGCTCCGGGTTCAACGGCAGCGCGCCCTGCAGCATGAGGATGGCGAACAGCAGCGCCAGCCCGACCAGGTTGAAGGCCAGCAGCGCCACGGTGTAGCTCTTCCAGTCCTGCTCGTCCTCGGGGTGAACGCCGCACGCACGGTAAATCGCCCGCTCCACCGGCAGGAACAGCGGGCTGAGGAAGGTGCGCTGGCCCTCCATCACCTTGTAGTAGAAGCGCCCGAGGAACGGCGCTGGCACCAGCACCAGCGCCAGGAAGGCGACGATCAGCAACACGTCATGACTGTTCATGGCATCCCCTAGGAACGGTCGGCGCGCAGCAGCGCCACCAGCAGGTAGATGAACAGTCCCGTGGCCAGGACCAGGGATACACCGTCGAGCACGCTCATGATTGCTTTCTCCTCACGCGGGCGATTCCATCGCTTGATGCGGCTGTTGCCGCTTGACGGAAATTTTCCGCAAGCAACGCGTAAAGGAGCGATTCCCAGCCTGGGCAGGCGGCATAAAGAAAGCGTAAAAAACCGCTCTGGCGCGGCTTCCGACGGCTTTGTATCGAGGCCGATACACAGCGGACACGCTGGCGACACCCGCGCACCGCAGCCTCGCCGACCATGGCCCGCGCACGTGATGACGGGTTAGCATGCGCCCGTCGCATGCCCCTAGAGGCCCCTGGCCACCCTGCCCCACGTTTTCCCGCGACAGGTTTCTTCATGCACCCGACCCCTTCCGACGACTCGCGCCGCTGGACCACCCGAGCCCTGCTGGTGGATGACGACGAGCCGATCCGCGAGCTGCTCTGCGGTTATCTCGCGCGCTTCAACATCGAGGCCCACGGCGTCGCCGACGGCGTCGAGATGCGCCGTGCCCTGGAAAACGAAAGCTTCGACGTGGTGGTGCTGGACCTGATGCTGCCCGGCGAAGACGGCCTGTCGTTGTGCCGCTTCCTGCGCGCCGAGTCGGACATCCCGATCCTCATGCTCACCGCGCGCTGCGAGCCGGCGGACCGCATCATCGGCCTGGAGCTGGGCGCCGACGACTACATGGCCAAGCCCTTCGAGCCACGCGAGCTGGTAGCGCGCATCCAGACCATCCTGCGCCGTGTGCGCGGCGGCAACCTGGTCGGCAGCGACGACAGTGCGCGCGGCGAACCACGCGCCCAGGTGCGCTTCGACCAGTGGCGCCTGGACAGCGTGCTGCGCCAGCTGCACGCGCCGGATGGCCTGGTGGTACCGCTGTCCAACGCCGAATTCCGCCTGCTCTGGGTGTTCCTCGAACGCCCGCGGCGGGTGCTCAACCGCGAACTGCTGCTGGACGCCGCCCGTGGCCGCGCCATCGAGGCCTTCGACCGCAGCATCGACCTGCTGGTCTCGCGCCTGCGGCAGAAGCTCGGCGACGACCCGCGCTCGCCCCGGCTGATCAAGACCGTGCGCGGCGAAGGCTATCTGTTCGATGTCCGCGACATCGCCTGAGTCCGCGCCCGAGCGCGCGAAGGAAAAACCGCTGGAACGCGCCGACAGCCTGTTCGCCCGGCTGTTCGGGGTGTTCCTGCTGGCCATCGTGGTCGCCCACTTGCTGGCCTTCGCCTGGTTCCACTACTACGGCCCGCACCGCCCGGACATGCCGCCGCCCCCGCCGCCAGAGCAGGGCTTCGAGCGCGGCCCGCCGCCGGGAGGCTTCGGCGCCCCGCCCGAGGGCTTCCAACCACCACCGGAAGGCTTCCGCCCACCGCCTCCCCCGCCACCGCGCCTGCCATTCTGGAGCGCGCCGTTCGCCTTCCAGCTGCTGGCACTGATCCTCGCCGCCGGCATCGGCGCCCGCCTGCTCGCCCGCCCGGTGCAACGCATGGGTGACGCCGCACTGCGCCTCTCCGAAGACCTGGACAGTCCACCGCTGCCGGAAACCGGCCCGCGTGAAGCGCGCCAGGCCGCCCACGCCTTCAACCGCATGCGCGAACGCATCCGCGAGCAGGTGCAGCAGCGCAGCCGCATGCTGGTGGCGGTCTCCCATGACTTGCGCACCCCGCTGTCGCGCCTGCGCCTGCGCGTCGAGGAAATCGACAATCCGCAGCTGCGCACGCGCATCGGCCAGGACCTGGCCGAGATGATCGGCATGCTCGATTCCACCCTGCACTACCTGCAGCAGGAGCGCGCCAGCGAGCCGCTGCAATGGTTCGACGTGAAGGCCCTGGCCGACTCCCTCGCCGAAGACGCCTGCGAGCGTGGAGCCGACGTCGGCGTGGAAGGCTATTGCGCGCCGCTCAAGGTGCAGCCCATGGCCCTGCGTTCGTGCCTGAACAACCTGCTGGACAACGCCCTGCGCTACGCCGGCGATGTCAGCATCGAGCTGCGCGACGGCACCCGCGAAGTAGAAATCCGCGTGCGCGATCACGGCCCGGGCATCCCCTCAGAGCTGCGCGAGCAGGTCTTCGAGCCGTTCTTCCGCCTGGAAGGCTCGCGCAACCGCAACTCCGGCGGCGTCGGCCTGGGACTTTCCATCGCCCGCGACGCGGCGCGGCGCCAGGGCGGCGACCTGACCTTCGAGGAAACCCCCGGCGGCGGCGCCACCGCCGTGCTGCGCCTGCCCAGAAGCACAACGGCGTAACGCCGTTGTAGCCACCCGCTGACAAAGCGCACAAACCGGCGACACAGGCGGGCCCGAGGCTGTCATCAGCGGAGAACCCTCCGCGTCGGCAACCACGGAGACCCTCCCATGATCAGCGGCGTGAGCAGCAGCTATGCGAGCTACTACACCAGCTCGCTCGCCAGGACCCAGACCGCCAGCAGCACCGCCACCACCAGCGGCAGCAGCGGCAACCAGGGCGCGGCGAAATTCCAGGAAGACCTGTTCAAGTCCATCGACAGCAACGGCGACGGCAGCATCAGCAAGGACGAGCTGACCAGCGCGCTGTCTTCGGGCGACGACTCGGACAGCAGCGATATCGACATCGACGCGCTGCTCAGCCAGCTGGACAGCGACGACAGCGGCGGTATCTCCCAGGACGAGCTGTCCGCGGCCATGCCTCCGCCCCCGCCACCGCCCGGCGACATGGGCGGGCTGGGCAGCCTGGGCGACTCCGCCGAGGACCTGATCAGCGCACTGGACAGCGACGGCGACGGCAGCATCAGCGCCGACGAACTGTCCGCGCTGGGCAACGGCGATGACGACAGCGAGCGCCTGAGCACCCTGTTCAGCCAGCTCGACAGCGACGGCAGCGGCGCCATCAGCAGCGACGAGCTGTCCAGCGCGCTGCAGGCCCAGCGCCCCGACGGCCCGCCGCCGCCCCCGCCGCCCTCGGCTTCCAGCGGTTCGTCCGACGATTCCTCCAGCAGTCCTTCGGACAGCTACACGACCACCGCCTCCAGCACCTCGTCGACCAGCGCCAACACCGGCGCGGCCTACCAGAAGCTGGTGGCGAACCTGCTCAAGCAGTACCAGAGCAGCGAGGTCACCGCGCTGCAGGCCACCAGCGGCAGCCTGGTGAATATCGCCGCCTGATCCACGCGCTGCGCCCACCGCCGGAACGTCCTGCGTTCCGGCGGTATATCCCTGCTCGTCGCATTGCCCATTGCCCGTCGCCTTCGCCTGCCCTACTCTTGGCTTCCCCAAATTCATCCGATGATTGGATGTTTCCATGCCAAGCCCCATTCAGAAACGCTCGCTGGTGGATATCGCCCTGGAGCAGATCCGCCTGCGCATCGACGACGGCACCTGGCCGCTGGGCCAGCGCCTACCGCCGGAACCCGAACTGGCCGAGTCCCTGGGTATCAGCCGCAATACCGTGCGCGAAGCGGTGCGCGTGCTGACCTTCTCCGGCGTGCTGGAAGTACGCCAGGGCGACGGCACCTACGTGCGCGCCTGCGCCGATCCGCTGGACACCATGCTGGTGCTGGCCCGCAGCTCGGTGGAACAGGCGCTGGAAGCGCGCGGCATCATCGAGGTGGAAGCCAGCCGGCTGGCCGCCGAGCGCCGCAGCGAAGCCGACCTCACCGCCCTGCGCGAAGCGCTGGCGGTTTCCGCCGTCCACCACGGCGGCGCGCTGGACGACTACATCGCCCACGACCTGGCCTTCCACCAGCGCGTGGTGGACAGCGCCCACAACCCGGTGCTCAGCGAGCTGTACCGCTACTTTTCCCAGGTGATCCGCGCCGGCCTGGAGCGCACCATCGGCGACCCCAGCCGGCCACAGCCGAGCTTCGAGTTGCACCGCGAACTGGTGGAGGCCATCGCCCGTGGCGACGCCGAGGCGGCCGCAAAAGCGAACCGCGCGCTGCTGATCTGACTCTGAATTCCTTCTTCTGCCTTGCTGCCCTGGAATACCCACCATGTCCGTGCCCAATGACCCGAAAGACGCCGAACACAAGGTGTCCTGCCCGCCCGAAGAACTGCTGATCGACGCCGAGGACGACGGCGCGAAAACCGCGCCGCGCCCGCAACGCACCTGGCTGTTACTGCTGGGCCTGGTGCTGGTGGCGATCAACCTGCGTCCGGCTCTATCCAGCCTGTCGCCTCTGCTCAACACCGTGCGCGACGGCACCGGCCTTTCCGCCGCCGCCGCCGGCCTGCTGACCACCCTGCCGGTGCTCTGCCTGGGCCTGTTCGCGCCGCTGGCGCCGATGCTCGCGCGGCGCCTGGGCGCCGAGCGCACCGTGCTGCTGATCCTCTTCACCCTGGCCGGCGGCATCGTCCTGCGTAGCCTGTTCCCGGTGGCCGGGCTGTTCCTCGGCAGTCTGGTGGCCGGCGCCAGCATCGGCATCATCGGCGTGCTGCTGCCGGGCATCGTCAAGCGCGACTTCCCGCACATCGCCGGGACCATGACCGGGGTCTACACCATGGCCCTGTGCCTGGGCGCCGCCACCGCCGCGGGCGCCACTGTGCCGCTGGCGAAGCTGATGGACAACAACTGGCAGGTGGCGCTGGCGTTCTGGGCGATCCCGGCCGTGGTCGCCGCAGCGATCTGGCTGCCGCAGACCCGCCAGAACCATCACGCCCACCGCGCGGTGTACAAGGTGAAGGGGCTGTGGCGCGACCCGTTGGCCTGGCAGGTCACGCTGTACATGGGCCTGCAGTCGTCACTGGCGTACATCGTCTTCGGCTGGGTGCCGTCGATCCTCATCGACCGTGGCCTGAGCGCGGTGGAAGCCGGGCTGGTGCTCTCCGGCTCGGTGATGGTGCAGCTGTTCAGCGCCCTCGCCGCACCGTGGCTGGCCACCCGTGGCAAGGACCAGCGCATCGCCGTGGTGATCGTCATGGGCCTGACCCTGGCCGGCCTGCTCGGCCTGCTGTTCGCCCCGCTCTCGGGCATCTGGGGCTGGGCAGTGGTGCTCGGCCTCGGCCAGGGCGGCACCTTCAGCATCGCCCTGGCGCTGATCGTGCTGCGCTCGCCGGACTCCCACGTCGCCTCCAACCTCTCCGGCATGGCCCAGGGCGTGGGCTACACCCTGGCGGCCTGCGGCCCGTTCCTGGTCGGTGTGGTGCACGATGCCACCGGCGGCTGGGCAGCGACCGGGGTGATCTTCGTGGTGGTGACCGTGGCGGGGATAGCCTTCGGCCTGGGCGCCGGGCGGGACAAGCTGGTGCAGGTGAAGAGCGAGCACGTCTGACTTCGCCGAATCGTAGGGCGCATAACGCCTGAGGCGTTATCCGCCATGGCGGCGGATAACCCGTTCCGGGTTATGCGCCCTACGCAATGCGATGAGCCCGCCGCCCGCTCCCGTAGGAGCGGACCTTGTCCGCGAAATCCCTCTCGGCGGAAACGTCAGTCACCGGGGGTTTTCCCGTCGCCTGTCGGCGATTCGCGGAGAAGCTCCGCTCCTACAGGGGAGTTCGCAGCGATGCGGTTCGCGAGCAAGCTCGCTCCTACGAAAAGCCACAGCGCACTGCTCCCTGTCTGGCTTTCGTAGAGCACATAACGCGCCAGCGTTATCCGCCGTCGCGGCATCGGCGGGCGCCTTCTGTAGGAGCGAGCTTGCTCGCGAACAGCGCTCAAGTCCGGAGCGCCTGCTGGCACCCACTCCGAAGTATCAAACCACCGGCGGCGGCGGAGGCCGGTGCGAGCTGGCGACCCAGGCGCTGACCAGGTTGTAGACCACCGCCAGCAACACCGGGCCGAGGAACAGGCCGATGAAGCCGAAGCTGAGCAATCCGCCGAGCACGCCGAGTAGCACCACCACCAGCGGCAGGTTGCCGCCGCGGCTGATCAGGTAGGGCTTGAGGATGTTGTCCACGCCGCTGATCACGAAGAAGCCCCAGATCGCCATGAATACCGCGTAGCCGTAGCTCTCCTGGTAGAACAGCCAGAGCACGGCCGGGCCCCAGACCAGCGGCGGCACCATCAGCAGGCTGCAGACGAAGGTCAGCAGGCCGAGCAGGAAGGCACCGGGAACGCCGGCGATGAAGAAGCCGATGGTCGCCAGCACGCCCTGGGCGGCGGCGGTGCCGATCACCCCGTTGACCACGCGTTGCACGGTGCCGGCGATGATGTCCATGTACTGCTGCGCGGCGTTGCCGATCAGCCGTTCCAGCACACCGTGGGCAAACGCCTGCAGGCGCAGGCCGTCGCGGTAGAAGAAGAAGATCAGCACCAGGCTCAGCACCAGTTCGAAGATGCCCGCACCCAGCTTGGCGCTGCGCGCCAGGGCCCAGTTGCCGACCTCGCCCATGTACGGCTTGAGCGCGGAGAACATCGCCACGCCCTGCTGGTCAGCCTGGTACCACCAGCCGATCAGCCGGTCGCCGATCAGCGGCACCCGCGCCATCCACTCCGGCGGCGGCGGCAGGCCGGAGACCTGCAGGTTCTTCACCAGTTCGACGCCTTCGCGCACCCGGTCCACCAGGCCGAAGCCCAGCCACACCAGCGGCAGCGCCACCAGCACGATCCAGCCGATGGTCAGCACGCCCGCTGCCGCAGCCTGGCGACCGCCCAGCAACTGGGTCAGCAGGCGCATCAGCGGCCAGCTGGCGAAGGCCAGCACGGCGGCCCAGAACAGCGCCGACCAGAACGGCAGCAGCACCCAGATACTCGCGCCCAGCAGGCCGAGCAGCAGCAGGCGCAGCAACAGGCGATCGTTGTCGAACATGGAAAACCCCGATTGGCTCGAAAGCCCCAGTGTAGGGCGTTTCCGCTCTTGGCGTCGGATATTTGGCTTGGAGAATCAGCCCTGGGAAATCAGCGCAGCCAGGTCAGGTGCAAGCCGTCGCCGTCATCCTTGCCCTGCTCCAGACGCGCATCGCGGACGCCCTGGGCGGTAAGCGCGGCGCGCCAATCGCCAGCGTGTTGGCCGGCCAGTTCGACGCGTACGCCGGTGTCCAGGCGCAGCGTGCGCACCAGCAGGTCGAGCCAGGCGCCGCCCGGCTCCTGCGGCACGTGGCTCAAGGTCAGCTCGCCGTTGGCCTTGAGCAGGCGCATCAGGGTTGCCGGGCTGGGCAGCAGTTCACCGAGGGCAGCGGCGCTGTCCAGTTGTTCGGCATGCAGGTAGGCGCGGCGGTTGCCACGGGTGATGGTGTAGACCGCCAGCAGGCTGTTCTCGTGGGGCGCGGCGAGGCGCACCAGCAGGTAGGCCTGCTGCTCGTCCGGGCCGAACAGCTTGGAGTTGCCGAACACCGAGTTGGCCAGCAGGTTGCTGGAGCCGCAGTCACGGCTCTCGCACCAGAACAGCGGCGTGGCGTCGGCCTTGAGCAGGTCCTTGCGCGCGGCGGCGAAGGCGCTCTGGCTGGAATCCTCGTCAGGCAGACGGTAGGTCACGGCGGTGAGATCGCCGAGGGCGCGCACCTCGCCTTCCATGCGCAGGCGCCCGCTGATGCGGCTGATCGAACCCTGCGGGTAGATGCGTTCCTGGCTGGCAGCCTGGTTGAAGTCGACGATCTCCGAACGCGGGAAGCGCGGGAGGATTTCCAGGTCGTGGCTGTCGGGCAGGTCGGCGGCGCCGGCGAGGCTGGCGAAGCCGAGCAGTCCGCCAGCAATCAATGTGCGCAGCAACCGTGACATCCGTGGCGCGTCAGTCCTGACACAGTGAGGGTGTTCCGGCCCCTGGCGCGCGGCGGTCTGGATGTCGAGCATGCACAATCTCCCTGAAGCGATCCGTGCAGCCTCGCGGCAGGCCCCGCTTTAGTCAAGCCAAAGGGCGCTACGGGGTGTTTCCCTCAGGCTTGCAGGAAGGGTCGGAAGATCGCCGCGACCGCTTCCGCGCCCGCCTCGTCATCCAGATGCAGGTGGTGCTGACCGGGCAGCTCATGGACCTCGAAGGGCCGGTCCTTCAGCAGTTCGCGGGTGGCCGGCTCGACCATCAGCAGGCCCTGCTGTGCCAGCACCAGACTGGCCGAGCACTGCACGGACTGGACGAATTGTCGCGCATGGGCGCGGGTCAGGCGCAGCGGCGACGGCAGGGTCAGGCGCGCATCGGTGCGCCAGGTGTAGCCGCCGGGCACCGGCACCAGCCCACGGGAGGCCAGCAGCTCGGCCGCTTCGCGACTCACCGCGCCAACGCCTTTCATGCGCGCTTCCACCGCACGGTCGATGACTTCATAGACCGGCTTGCGCTTGTTCGGCAGGGCCAACTGGGCGCGCAGGGCTTCGCCGAGCTTCTGCGGCGAAGTTTCCGGCTCGCCGGTGTAGGGCACCAGGCCGTCGATCAGCGCCAGGCGCTCGATGCGCTCGGGCATGGCGCCGGCCAGCAGCACCGAGACGATGGCGCCCATGGAATGCCCGAGCAGGGAGAAACGCTCCCAGCCCATCTGGTCGGCCACCATCAGCACGTCCAGTGCGTAGTCCCACAGCAGGTAGCTGGCCCCCGGCGCGCGGTGCGCGGAATGGCCGTGGCCGGCGAAGTCCAGGGCGAGGATACGCACGCCTTCCAGCTTGGGTGCCAGGCGGGCGAAGCTCATGGCGTTGTCCAGCCAGCCGTGCAGGGCGATCACCGGGCGACCGTCCTCCGGGCCAAAGAGGTGCGCGGCCAGCTCGATGTGCGGCAGGTTCAGGCGGATTTCCTGGACTTTGGCGGTCATGGCGATTCCTTAGGCATTGGCGCGCTGTTGCCAGCGGGCGAAGACGGTCTTGAGCAGCGCGGCGGTGTCCTGCGGGCGCTCCAGCGGGAACATGTGGCCGCCCGGCAGCGACAGGCTCTCGCCCATGGGGATGCGGCCGATCAGGCGGGCATGGTGCGGCAGCACCACGCGGCTGTGGCGGCCGCGCACCATGGTCAGCGGCACGGCCAGCTGTTTGGCACGCCCCGGCGCGGTATGCGGCACGTTGCGGTAGATGGAGATTTCGGTGGCCGGGTCGAACTTCAGCCGCAGGCCCCGCGCATCGGCCGGCGCCAGCCCGTGGCGCACGTAGGCCTCCAGGCAGTCACGGTCGAAGCGCTTGAACAGCGGCTTGCCGGCGAAGTATTCCAGCGCCTCGGCAAAATCATCGAAGTCCTCACGGCGGCCGAGGGTGCGGCCGGCGGGGGTCAGCCGGTCGATGAAACCGAAGCGCTTGGCGGCGCGGATCACCAGTTGGTCGGCTAGTGTCAGCAAGGGCGAGTCGAGCATCACTACGCCGCGGTACAGCTCGGGTTTGCGCAGCGCCGCGTGGTAATGCAGCACGCCACCGAGGGAATGGCCGACGCCCCACACGGGTTCGTCCAGCGCCTCCAGATGATGCAGCAGCTCTTCCACCAGGTTTTCCCAGTTGGCGTTCACCGGGAAGCGTGGGTCGTGGCCATGCATGTCCAGCCGATGGACCCGGTAATCCGGCTCCAGGGCATCGAACAACTTGCCGTAGGTGCCCGAGGGGAAACCGTTGGCGTGGGCGAAGAAGACCGCTTGCGACATGCTGGAAGAACTCAGGGGAATGACAGCCTGAATTTTCCGACAGCAACACCGGTGCGGCAATGACCCGTATTCCCGCGAATGACGGCACTACGGCCAAAGTCCATGGCGCTCCGGCGGATTTGCCCTGGTCTCTCCCTTTTACGGCGGATAACGCGTGCCGCGTTATCCGCCCTACGAGAACCCCAGGGTAGAGCGCATAACGTGGAACACGTTATCCGCCGCAAGCCTCACACCCAATGCGCCGCGTGATTCACCACGCTGAACAGGATGCCACCCGCCACCAGCAGGAACACCAGCCCGCAGGCGCCGTCGATTGCCGGCACTGCACGCAGCAGACGCTGCTGCCACAGCGGCCGGGTGAGGATCACGCTGAGCAGGCTGAACCAGGCAAAACCGACGACGAACAGCATCACCGCCACCGATACCTTGCCGGGCGCCGACATGTCCGCCGGGATCAGACTGCTGAGCAGCGCGAGGAAGAACACCAGCGCCTTGGGGTTGAACAGGTTGGTGGCCAGCCCGCGCAGCCAGGGGCCGAGCTTCGATGCGGACAACTCACCGTCGATGCGCCCTGCCCCGCCCGGCTTGCGCAGCGCGCGCAGTGCCCCGATGCCGAGCCAGCCGAGATAAGCCGCGCCCACCAGTTGCAGCGCGCTGAACAGCAGCGGCGAGCGGCTGAGCAGCAACGACACGCCGGTCAGCACCAGGGTGCCGTGGACCAGGATGCCGCTGGCCAACCCGAGGGCGCTGAGCACGCCAGCGCGACGGCCCTGGTGCAGCGAGGTGCGCACCACCAGCGCGACGTCCGGGCCGGGGCTGACCAGGGCGACCGCGAACACGGCGGTGAGCATGAGCAAGACGTGAACCTCCTGCATGGCGGGATTCTCCAGTGGGAATGAGACGGGATTTTCGGGGTGGATCAGCGCTGGCGGAGTCGCGCGGGCGGTAATCCGTAGGTACGGCGGAACAGGCGGCTGAAGTGCGCCTGGTCATAGAAGCCCAGGCTCAGGGCGATCTCCGACAGCGGCTGGCCCTTGATCACCCTTGGCAGCGCGCGCTCCAGGCGCAGCTGGGTGAACCACTGGTGCGGCGGCAACCCGCACTGGTGGCGGAAGCGACGCAGCGCCTGCCAGGGGCTGAGATCGCAGAACTCGGCGATTTCTTCCAGGGTCGGCGGGGTTTCCAGGCGCGACTCCAGCCACTCGCGGATGCGCGCCCAGGTCGGCGCGTCGAAGCCCTGCCCCGGCTCGCGGATGCGCAGGCTGGAGGCGCGCTCCAGCAGTGCGGCCAATGCCTGCCAGAGCTGGCCTTCCTGGGCCAACCGCTCGCCACCGAGCATCAGGGCGTGGGCGCGTTGCAGTTCGACCTGCAACAACGGGTCGCGCAGCTGCGCGGAAGCCAGGCGCGGCGCGCCCTGGCGGCCATCGCTGAAAGCGCGGCAGGCGTCGTCCAGCCATTGCGGGTCGATGGACAGCACGCGGATGCGGTAGCCGTCCTCGCCCTCGCTGGAACCGTCGTGGATGCTCTCGGGGCTCATCAGCAGGATATCGCCATTCCCGGCCAGCGAGCGCTCACCGCGATGGGTGTAGCGCTGGCAGCCGTCGAGCATCAGCCCGACGTGGTAGTCGAGATGAAAGTGCCGGGGAAAGGCGAAACGGCGGTACTCGGCGTCGATGAAACGGACGCCGGGCAGGCCGCTGCTGTGGTGTTCGATGCGTTCCATGGGCCTACTCTACCGGCGCGGGAACGGCGGGTCTTGGACAAAATTGCGAGGGTGCCAGGCGGCGTGAGAATTGTAGGAGCGAGCTTGCTCGCGAACCACCTGATGCCAGGGACCTCGGCCGGGTTCGCGAGCAAGCTCGCTCCTACATAGAGCAATACCGGACTCAGCGCGTAATTGTGAGCGGCAGGTTGTACGGTGACAACTCCGGAGTCTGGCGTTGGGCGGAGACATCGCGGACGGAGTCCGCTCCTACCCCGCGCTCAACTCCCAGGGAGCGTAGGAGCGGACTCCGTCCGCGATTGGCCGAGCCCCGCGCAAATCTCGAACGAGGCTTGCTGCCCGGCGCCCGTCGCCGGCTCAGCGCTCCAGCGGCACCACCGCCATGGTCAGCCGCGAGATGCAGCTCGGCTTGCCGTCATCCCCGTGCAGACGGATTTCCCAGACGTGGGTCGAGCGGCCGATGTGCACCGCCTTGGCCACTGCCGTCACCCGCCCGCTGCGCAGCCCGCGCAGGTGGTTAGCGTTCACTTCCAGGCCCACGCAGTAGTACTTGCTGTTGTCCAGGCACAGGTAGCTGGCGGTGGAACCGACGGTTTCCGCCAGCACCACCGAGGCGCCGCCATGCAGCAGGCCGTAGGGCTGGTGGGTGCGCGAATCCACCACCATGCTGGCGGTCAGCGAGTCGTCGTCGAACGCCTCGAAGCGGATGTCGAGCACCTCACCGATGGTGTTCTTCAGGTTCGCGTTGAGCTTTTCCAGGTCGGGCTGGGTGCGCCAGGTCATTCGGGGTTCCTTGTCGTCAGTCATGCCACTGCACCGCCTCGCGGCGCTCCGCCCATTCATTGAAGCGCTTGCCGTAGGTCCCTTCCACCACGTTGCGCTTGATCTTCAGGGTCGGCGTGAGGAAGCCGTTGTCCACGGTCCAGACGTCCTTGACCAGCACCAGCCCGGCGAGGCGCTCGTGCTTGTCCAGCGCGTCGTTCACCTCCATCAGCAGCTCCTGCAGACTCTGCTCCAGCTGGCTGCGCGAGCCGTTGGCAGCCTCCTGGCGGCCGACTTCGGAGAGCACGCAGAGGCCCAGCGGCGCGATCAGGCCGTCGCCGACCACGCAGATCTGCTCGATCCGCGAATGCACGGCCAGGCGGTTCTCGATAGGCGCCGGGGCGACGTACTTGCCCTTGGCGGTCTTGAAGATTTCCTTGATGCGCCCGGTCAGGCGCAGGTGGCCTTCGGCATCCTGCTCGCCCTTGTCGCCAGTGCGCAGGAAGCCGTCCTCGGTGATGGTTTCGGCGGTGCGCTCCGGGTCCTTGAAGTAGCCGACCATGGTCGCGCCGCTGCGGACCTGCACCTCGCCTTCGTCGCTGATGCGCACTTCGACGCCGGGGCTGTTGCGGCCGATCCAGCCGACCCGCTGCTCACCCGGCCGGCAGACGTGGGAATAGCCGCAGTTCTCGGTCATGCCGTAGACCTCCAGCACGTTCAGGCCCAGACGCTGGTACCAGCCCAGCAGCGCCTCGGGCACCGGCGCGGCGCCGCACAGGGCGAATCGCACGGCGTCCAGGCCAAGGCCGGCGAGCACCTTGCGCCCGACCATACGGCCGATGATCGGCAGGCGCAGCAGGCGGTCGAGCTTCTGCGCCGGCATCTGCGAATACACGCCCATCTGGAACTTGGTCCAGATGCGCGGCACGCCGAAGAACACCGTGGGCCGCGCACGGCGCATGTCGGCGACGAAGGTGTCCAGACTCTCGGCGAAGAAGATCGTCTGCCCGGCGTAGATCGACGCCATCTGCACGAACATGCGCTCGGCCACGTGGCACAGCGGCAGGTAGGACAGCAGGCGGTCCTCCTCACCGACGCCGAACAGGTCGATGGCATGGCTGGCGGCAAAGGCGAAGTTGCCGAAGGTGTGCATCACGCCCTTCGGCGTACCAGTGGTGCCGGAGGTGTAGATGAGGGTCGCCAGGGTGGCGGCGTCCGGGCGCGGATCGTCGCTGATCGGCGCCAGCTGCTGCAGGTCACTCCACTGCTGGTCGAAACGGCCCTCGGGGTGCAGCGGCAGCGCGACGGTGGGCACGCCGTCGGGAATGCCGCCCTCCATCGCCGGCCAGTCGTCCAGCTTGCCGATGAAGGCCACCCGCGCTTCGGAGTGGGTCATCACCTGGCGCACGGAATCGGCGGTGAGGTTGGGATACAGCGGCACCGAGACGTGGCCGGCCATCCAGATGGCGATGTCGGCGACTATCCAGTGCGCGCAGTTCTTCGAAATGATCGCCACCCGGCTGCCTTCGGGCAGGTCCAGGCTGCGCAGCCAGGCGGCGGCGCGGCGGGCCTGATCGCCCACTTCGCCCCAGGTCAGGGTCTGCACTTCGCCGCCGGTCAGCGGCTGTACCAGGTAGCGTTTGTTCGGGTGGCTCTTCTCGCGCTGATAGAACAGGTCGAGTGGTAATCGGACTGCTTTAACCACGTGCCCCTCCTTTGTTCTTTTTGTCAGAGGTGTAGCTCAGGGATATAGCGATGGATCAACCAAGCACTTGCTTGGTTGAATATTCCACGCAGCGAAGCGGCAGACAAGGCTGGTCGTGTGAACTTTTGTAGGATTTAGCCGAAGGATTGGCCCCGGCCGCTCTGCGTCGGGCCTTGCATGGAAACATCCGGGCACGATTTGTCGGCGCCACAAATGCAAAAGGCCCCTTTCGGGGCCTTCTGGCGTGGAGCGATACGGCTCAGGAATGCCGCGGATGGTACAGCGACACCAGCTCCATCAGCCCGGCCACCGGCACTTCGCCTTCCAGTTCCGCCAGGGTGGCGGTGCTGAATGGCACGGCGTCGCTGCGGCTGCCATGCACCAGCAGGCCGGCCAGTGCGCCCACCAGCGGCTGGTGGGTGACCAGCAGCAGGTTCTGCTCGTTGCGGCCGTCGAGGAAGCGCAGCACGTCCTTGGGGTCATCGTCCGGCGTCAGCCAGGGGGCTGTGCCGACCGAGCCTTCGAAGCCCAGCGCCTCGCGAACCAGTCCGGCAGTTTCCTGGGCGCGCACGTAGGGGCTGGCGAGGATGCCATCCAGCGGATGCCCGGCCAGCTGCGCGGCGCTCTTCAGCGCCTCCTTGATGCCGTGGGGCGTCAGCCGGCGCTCGGAGTCGCGGCGTGCCTGCGGCTCGGCTTCGCCATGGCGGAGCAGCCAGAGCTTCAAAGCTTGGGCTCCTCGTCGCGCACCGGGTGCGGCGCCGGCGGCACGTCGTGCGGGGCCTCGCCTTCCGGGGCGCGGGCGGTCGGCCAGTCGGAAAACGGCCAGGGCTTCTCTTCGCTCTGGAAGGTGCCGAAGCGGCCGATCTGCGCGAAGTACTGGCTCAGGCTATCGCCGAAGCCCATCAGGCTGCCGCTGGGCGCGCCGTAGATGATGCGGTAGATCAACTGGATGACCACCACGGCGCCGAGGATCATCTCGGCGACGAACCAGACCAGCGCGAAGACCAGCATCCAGACGACGCGCAGGACCAGGGATTCCTTCTCTAGACGGTCAGAGGGCTGACGTTCAGCGGACATGGTGATACCTCCTCAGAAACCGGTGGTGGGAATGAAATCGACGTCGGTCTTCGGCTCGCCGCTCATCAGCGCGCCGATGACCTGCTCCAGGGTGCGCCCGCCGAACAGGATGGCGTTGAGGCCGGCCACCAGCGGCATGTACACCTGCAGCTCATCGGCCTTGGCCTTGAGCACCTTGAGGGTATTCACGCCCTCAGCGGTCTCGCCCATGCGCGCCACGGCGTCTTCCAGAGTCAGGCCTTCGCCCAGGGCGAAGCCCACCTGATAGTTACGGCTCTTGGGTGACGAACAGGTGACGATCAGGTCGCCCACCCCGGCCAGGCCGAGGAAGGTCATCGGGTTGGCGCCGAGCTGGACGGCGAAGCGGGTCATCTCCGCCAGGGCGCGGGTGATCAGCATGCCCTTGGTGTTCTCGCCCATGCCCAGCGCGGCGGCCATGCCGGCAATGATCGCGTAGACGTTCTTAAGCGCACCGCCCAGTTCGACGCCGAAGCGGTCGCCACTGGCATAGACGCGGAAGGTGCGGCCGTGCAGCGCCTGCTGCACCTGGGCGCAGAGGTCTTCGTCCTCGCTGGCGACCACGGTGGCGGTCAGCTCGTGCTCGGCGATCTCGCGCGCCAGGTTGGGGCCGGAGATCACCGCGATGCGGGACTTCGGCGCGATCTCTTCGAGCACCTGGCTCATCAGCTTGAAGCTCTGCGCCTCGATGCCCTTGGTCAGGCTGACCAGCATCTTGCCCGCCAGCTCCTCGCTGCGGCCGTCAAGCACCTTGCGCAGGGCGCTGGAAGGCACGGCGACGAAGATCATCTGGCACTCGGCGAGGGTCGCGGCGAGGTCCGTGGTCGGCTCCACGCCGGCATGAATCGGCACACCCTTGAGGTAGTTGGGGTTCTCTCGGCGGGTGCGGATCGCCTCGGCCTGCTCCTCGTCACGCATCCACTGGCGAACGCGGTTCCCATTCTCTGCCAGCAGGTTGGCGAAGGCGGTGCCGAAGCTGCCACCACCGAGGACGGCGATCGGTTGCTGCTGTGTCATGTCTGTTCCATTGCTGGCCACCCCGCGGCGGCGATTGGGGCATTATAAGGCGGCGTTGGCGACCGGCCAGTCCGTATCGCCGGACTGGTAATCAGCGCAGCCTCGTTTAACATCCGTCTGACAGACGCGTCTATCTCAAGACGCGAACCAACCGATAAGAACCGAGAACAAGGCCGTTCCGTGCAGCGTACCGCCCGCGCCCCTTTGCCGCTCTCCCTGCT
Organism: Pseudomonas sp. CAN1; assembly: GCF_030462585.1. GTDB lineage: Bacteria > Pseudomonadota > Gammaproteobacteria > Pseudomonadales > Pseudomonadaceae > Pseudomonas. Next base: position 44,698 of record NZ_JASMRU010000033.1, read on the forward strand.
TGCCGCATTGCTGGCGGGCGAGGCCGTGGCGGGCGACCTGTTCGTGGACAGCCTCGACGTCCCGGAAGTTCTGACCGCGACACGACTCAAGCAGTCCCCCGCCGAAGTGCCCGGCAGCATGACCGTGCTCGACCGCGACCTGATCAAGGCCTCCGGCGCCCGCGACATCCCCGAGCTGATGCGCCTGGTGCCAGGGATGATGGTCGGCTACCTGTCCGGCAACCAGGCGACGGTGAACTACCACGGCACCAACGTCACCGAGGCGCGGCGCCTGCAGGTGCTGGTGGACGGCCGCTCGGTGTACCGCCCGGGCCTGGCGACGGTGGACTGGAACGACATCCCGGTAGCCATCGAGGACATCGACCGCATCGAGGTGTTCCGCGGCCCCAACGCCGTGAGCTACGGCGCCAACGCGCTGATGGGGGTGATCAACATCCTCACCCGCAAACCCGCCGACAGCCAGGGCACACGGCTGAAGTACACCACCGGGCAGAACGGCATCCGCGACTGGTACGCCAGCCAGGGCATCCACGACCGTTCCGGCGACTATCGGCTGTCGCTCTCCGGCCAGGAGGACGACGGCTTCGACCACGACCAGTTCGACCGCGACTACCGCGACGGCCGGCGTCTGAGCCGCTTCAACCTGGTGGCCAGCCACAACCTCGACCTGCGCAACAGCCTGGACTGGCAGCTCGCCGCGAAGGAAGGCAGCAACCAGCGGCCCTACGACTACGAGCCGATCTTCGGCAACATCGCCGCCGGTGACGACAATTCCGACCTGACTGCCCGCGACTACGCCGGCTCGCTGCGCTGGACCTTCGACGTCAACCCGCAGCACAGCTTCTATGTGCAGGGCTACGCCGAGCACTGGGAGCGCCTGCAGGACTTCGGCGCCTGCGAGGCACAGATCGCCTTCAGCCCGCAGCTCGCGCAGCTCTGGTCACTGGACCCGCGCTACGTGAACGACCTGGCCGAGATGCTGCCACGCATTCCCCGCGGCACCCCGCAGGAACAGGCGCTCGCCGGGCAGGTGGTCCAGCAACTGGCGGCCGGCGCCTACCTGCCGGTGTGCGGCCAGGTGAACCAGAACATCCGCGAGACCCGCTACGACCTGGAGCTGCAGGATACCCTGAGCCTCGCCGACGGCGTGCGGCTGGTCAGCGGCCTGAGCTACCGCCACGACCAGGCCACGTCGGAAACCTACTTCGACGGCACGGTGAACAACGACATCTGGCGCCTGTTCAGCCAGCTGGAATGGCACCTGACCCCGCACTGGCTGCTGCAGGGCGGCGCGATGGTGGAGGACGATGCGCTGTCCGGCAGCTCGGTCAGCCCGCGCCTCGCCCTCAACTACCTGATCAACCCGCGCCACAGTCTGCGCGCGGTGTACTCCGAGGCCGTGCGCTCGCCGGACATGTACGAGAACGACGTGAACTGGAGCTACCGGGTGCGCAACCTGTCGAGCCCGGTCTACGGCCAGTCCAGCGCCTACTACTTCGCCCGTGCCAGGGGCCCCGGCGACCTCGACCAGGAGCGCATGCGCTCGCGGGAAATCGGCTACAACGGCCAGTTCGACGAACTCGGACTGGCCGTCGACATCAAAGCCTACTACGACGAAATCCACGGGCTGATCAGCGATCCCTTGAAGGTCTCCGACTTCGAACCAACCAACGACAACGACATCCGCTTCAGCGGCGCCGAGACCCAGCTGGACTGGCGCCTCACGCGGCAGGACCGGCTGCGCATGACCTATGCCTATGTCGACTTCGACGCTAGCAGCCGCTACGACCAGCGCCTCACCGCACGCAACAGCGGCTCCGCCGGCTGGATGCGCGACTGGGGGCGTGGCTGGTCCAGCGCCATTTTCTATTACGGCGACGACGCGCTGAACGAGCACCGCTTCGAGCGCGTCGACCTGCGCTTGGCCAAGCGCATCTCCCTCGGTCGCGCCGCGCTGGAACTGGCCGGCGTGCTGCAGCAGCGCCTGGACGACGAACCGCTGACCTGGCCGGAAAACCGCTACGACAGCCGCCACCTGCTCTACTTCAGCGCCGAGGTGGACTTCTAGCATGACTGCCCGCCGCTCAAGGATGAGCCCCGGAAACCTCCTCAGCGCCCTGCTCCTCTGGCTGATCTGCCTGTGCGCGCTACCGGCACAGGCCCGCGAAATCCTCCTGGTCAGCAGCGAGAAAAGTCCGGCGCTGCAGGACTTCGCCGAGGCACTGGCGCAACGCCGGCCGCAGGATCACATCCGCCTGGAGTCCCCGGACCACCTGCCGCCCGCCGCCCAGCTCGGCGCGGACACCCGCCTGCTGCTGCTCGGCAGCGCCGCGCTGAACTGGCGCATCGCCAGCGACGACGCGCCACCGGCGCTGACCCTGCTGGTCAGCCGCGTCGAAGCCCGGCAGGTGCTGGGCGAACGCAAAGTGCCGCACCTGAGCCTGTTGTGGAGCGATCCGCCGCCGGAGCGCCAACTGCGCCTGGCCCTGCAGCTCACCCCGCGCCCGCAGCGCATCGGCGTGTTGATCGGCCCCACCAGCGAATTCCTCCTCGAAGAACTCGAGCATGCCGCGCGCAAGCTCGGCGTGGAGCTGGTCAGCGAACTGCAGACCCGCGCCGAAGACGGCCGCCCGCTGCGAGAACTGCTCGGTCGTAGTGACCTGCTGCTCGGGCTGGACGACAAACAGCTTTATAACGCGCAGACCATCAAGGGCATCCTGCTCAGTACCTACGCCGAGAACCGGGCGCTGATCGGCCCCACCGCCGCCTTCGTCAAGGCCGGCAGCCTGGCCAGCACCTACAGCGACCAGGATGACTGGCTGCAGACCCTCGATGCGCTGCTCGACCAGCCTGCGGAGCACTGGCCCCGCAGCCTCTACCCCGAACGCTTCAAGGTGCAGAGCAACCGCCAGGTGGCGCGCTCGCTCGGCATCGACCTGCAAGGCGACGCGGAACTCGCGCAGCGCCTGGCCGAAGGAGAAAAACCATGAGTTCCCGCAAGAGCTGGAACATCCAGACGCGCATGCTGGCCATCAGTCTTGGCCCGGCGCTGCTGCTGACCGTGCTGCTCACCGCCTACTTCACCTACTCGCGGCTGCAGGACCTGCGCCTGGAGTCCAACCACACCGGCCAGCTGATCGCCAACCAGCTTGCCCCGGCGGCGGAGTACGGGGTGATCTCCGGCAACCTGCCGGTGCTGCAGAGCCTGCTGCGCGCCACCCTGGGCACCGCCCACGTGCGCTTCATCGAGGTCCGCGACCGCGGCGACAACATCCTCGTCTACGTCGAGCACGCCGCCGACCCGGCGCAGGCCAGCACCAAGGTGGAAATCTTCCACGCCTCGATCCAGCGCGAAAACATCACCCTCAACGATGCCGACCTGGGCGCCTCCAACGACATGCTGCCGGCCGCCGCGCCGCCTTCGGGCGACTACCTCGGCCGCGTGGTGGTGGGCATGGCCAGCGATGCCTTCAGCGAGCGGCAGCAGGAGATCCTCCTCAAGGCCAGCCTGCTTGCATTGTTCGCACTGATCCTCACCTACCTGCTGGCGCGCCGCCTCGCCCGCCGCCTCGCGGCACCGATCCGCACCATGGGCCGGGCCGTGCAGGCGATCCAGACCGGCGACTACCACACCACCCTGCCGGTGCCGGACGACGGCGAAGTCGGCGATCTGGCCCGGCACATCAACAACCTCGCCCGCGGCCTGCAGCAGGCCAGCCTGGAACAGCAGCGCAGCATCGCCCAACTGGTGGCGGCGCGGGAGGAAGCCGAAGAGGCGAACCGCGCCAAGTCCGACTTCCTGGCGATGATGAGTCACGAGCTGCGCACACCGATGAACGGCGTGCTGGGCATGCTGCAGCTGCTGGAAACCACCGAGCTGAACCAGGAACAGGCCGAGTACAGCGCCCTGGCCACCGAATCCACCGAGCACCTGCTCAAGGTGATCAACGACATCCTCGACTTCTCCCGCGTCGAGCGCGGCGCCCTGGAGCTGGAGCGCATCCCGTTCAACCTGCTGGATCTGATCCAGAGTTCCATCCAGGTGTTCCAGCACAGCGCCCAGCAGCGCGGTCTGGAACTGGAGATGAGCGTGCAGGACGGCCTCGACAACCTGGAGGTGCAGGGCGACCCGACGCGCATCCGGCAGATCCTGGTCAACCTGCTGGGCAACGCCCTGAAGTTCACGGAAGAAGGCGGTGTGCGCCTGGAAGCCACCTGGCAGGCGCTGGACGAAGAAGTGCTGTGGCTCAGCTGCTCGGTGCAGGACAGCGGCATCGGCATCTCCCACGAGCGCCTGGAGCACATGTTCGAGGCCTTCCAGCAAGCCGACTCGTCCACCTCGCGGCGCTACGGCGGCACCGGGCTGGGGCTGTCCATCGCGCGCACCCTGGCCGAACGGATGGGCGGCACACTCGGCGCGGTCAGCGAGGAAGGCTGTGGCTCGACCTTCACCCTGGAGATTCCCCTGCCCTTCCACCAGCGGCAGAGTGCCGCAGAGGACGGCCTGATCGGCGGTGATGCGCTTGCCACTGGTCAGTCCGTCCTGCTGGTGGAGGACAACCCGGTGAATCAAACGGTCATAGAAGCTATGTTGCGCAGCCTGGGTTATCGCGTCACGCTGGTGGGTGATGGTGCCCAGGCGGTGCGCAGCTCGGAACGCGGCGAGTTCGCGGCGATCCTGATGGACTGCCGCCTGCCGGTGCTCAACGGCTACGAAGCCACCCGGCAGATCCGTGCACGGCCGGGCGGAGAGCAGGTACCGATCATCGCCCTGACCGCCAACGCGCTGCAGGGCGACCGCGAGGCGTGCCTGGAGGCCGGGATGAACGACTACCTGGCCAAGCCGTTCAAACGCGCGGAGCTGCAGCGGATTCTGCAGCGCTGGGTTGCTCCAGGTCGTTGATCGACGGAGCGCTTGCCCGCAAACTGCGGACCAGCCCGGGGCCTGCGTCCCGACAGGGAAACCTGGCATCGGCGAAAAGTGAACAAGCGTTCGCCGATTGCTGTGACTTTCACTTAAAGGCAATAGTCTATGACTAGGCTGCCGCATGACACCGTGACAATCACAACGGTTCGCGGCGCCGCAGGCACAAGCCAAACAACGCCTGCTATCCAGGATTTTTGAGGAGCTCGCATGACCAAACAAAACGCCTTCACCCGAGAAGACCTGTTGCGCTGCAGCCGCGGCGAACTCTTCGGCCCGGGTAATGCGCAACTGCCCGCCCCGAACATGCTGATGATCGACCGCATCACTCACATCAGTGAAGTCGGCGGCAAGTACGGCAAGGGCGAACTGGTCGCCGAGCTGGATATCAACCCGGACCTGTGGTTCTTCGCCTGCCACTTCGAAGGCGACCCCGTCATGCCGGGCTGCCTGGGCCTCGACGCCATGTGGCAGCTGGTAGGCTTCCACCTCGGCTGGCAGGGCAACCCCGGCCGCGGCCGCGCCCTGGGTTCGGGCGAAGTGAAGTTCTTCGGCCAGGTCCTGCCGACCGCCAAGAAAGTCACCTACAACATTCACATCAAGCGTACGATCAATCGTTCGCTGATCCTGGCCATCGCCGACGGCACCGTCAGCGTCGATGGCCGCGAAATCTACAGCGCCGAAGGCCTCCGCGTCGGCCTGTTCACTTCCACTGACAGCTTCTAAGGGTATCCGCATGCGTCGCGTCGTGATCACCGGTCTGGGCATCGTTTCCTGCCTGGGCAATGACAAAGACACCGTCTCCGCCAACCTGCGTGCAGGCCGTGCTGGCATCCGCCACAACCCCAGCTACGCCGAGATGGGCCTGCGCAGCCACGTTTCCGGTTCGGTCAACCTGAACCTGGAAGAGCTGATCGACCGCAAGGTCTTCCGCTTCATGGGCGACGCCGCCGCTTATGCCTACCTGGCAATGGAACAGGCGATCAAGGACTCCGGCCTCAGCCCCGAGCAGATCTCCAACCCGCGCACCGGACTGATCGCCGGCTCCGGCGGCGCTTCCACCCTGAACCAGATGGAAGCCATCGACACCCTGCGCGAGAAGGGAGTCAAGCGCATCGGCCCATACCGCGTCACCCGCACCATGGGCAGCACCGTTTCCGCGTGCCTGGCCACTCCCTTCCAGATCAAGGGCGTGAACTACTCCATCTCCTCGGCCTGCGCCACCAGCGCGCATTGCATCGGCCAGGCCATGGAACAGATCCAGCTGGGCAAGCAGGACGTCGTCTTCGCTGGCGGCGGTGAGGAAGAACACTGGAGCCAGAGCTGCCTGTTCGACGCCATGGGCGCCCTCTCCACCCAGTACAACGATACCCCGGAAAAGGCCTCCCGCGCCTACGACGCCAAGCGTGACGGTTTCGTCATCGCCGGCGGCGGCGGCATGGTCGTGGTCGAAGAGCTGGAACACGCCCTCAAGCGTGGCGCCAAGATCTACGCCGAAATCGTTGGCTACGGTGCGACTTCCGATGGCTACGACATGGTTGCCCCGAGCGGCGAAGGCGCCATCCGCTGCATGCAGCAGGCCCTGTCGACCGTCGACACCCCGATCGACTACCTGAACACCCACGGCACCTCCACCCCGGTCGGCGACGTCGCCGAAATCCGTGGCGTACGTGAAGTGTTCGGTAGCAACGCCCCGGCCATCAGCTCCACCAAGAGCCTGTCCGGCCACTCCCTGGGCGCCGCTGGCGTTCACGAGGCGATCTACTGCCTGCTGATGATGGAAGGCAACTTCATCGCAGCTTCCGCGAACATCGACGAACTGGACCCGGAAGTCGCTGACCTGCCGATCCTGCGCGAGACCCGCGAAAACGCGAAGATCGACACCGTCATGAGCAACAGCTTCGGCTTCGGCGGCACCAACGCCACCCTGGTCCTGAAACGCCACAACGGCTGATCGGTGATCCAAACAAGAAAGGCGCCCCAGGGCGCCTTTTTTGTTGCCTGCGATTCCACCCTACCCTCGCGCCGCCAATCCCGTCAGGATGAGCACATTGGATAGCAGGGAGCGTGCAGATGGATGTTCTGATCAGACAGGCCCGCAGCGACGACGCCAAAGCCATCAGCCGGGTCATCGTAGCGGCCGTCAGGGAAAGCAACGGCCAGGACTACCCGGCGAGCGTCATCGAATCAGTGGTAGTGAACTTCACACCCGAGCGGGTGATCGAGCTGCTGGAGCAACGCCTGGTGTTCGTCGCTTTACTGGATGACGAAATCGTCGGCACAGGCGCCCTGGATGGCCATGCCGTGCGCAGCCTCTTCGTAGCGCCACAGCAGCAGCGCAAGGGCATTGGCCAGGCCCTGATGGGTCAAATCGAGAAAGCCGCCCTGGAGCGCGGCGTAGAGGCCCTGCTGGTCCCCTCATCCCTCACCGCCGAAAGCTTCTACGCCCGCCTGGGCTATCGCCTGCTGCGCGAACAACTCCACGGCGAAGAACGCACCCTCATCATGACCAAACCCCTCTCCCCTCTGTAGGAGCGAGCTTGCTCGCGAACTGCCTCATACTGGCATCGCCGGCTGGTTACCTGACCCCGTAGGAGCGGACCTTGTCCGCGAAGGCCAAGCCCAACCGAAACCTCACCGCCCTACATAGAGCTCCCAAGCAGCCCCCCTTGTAGGAGCGAGCTTGCTCGCGAACCGCCTCACACAGGCATCACCGGCTGGTTACCCGATCCCGTAGGAGCGGACCTTGTCCGCGAAGACCAAGCCCAACTGAAACCTCACCGGCCTCAGTCGTAGGGCGCATAACGCCTCAGGCGTTATCCGTCATCACGGCGGATAACCCGCTCCGGCTTATTCGCCCTACCTAAGGCCCCGCATTGTTTTTTCCGCCCCATAAAACAAAACCCCCGACCAGCTTTCGCTGATCAGGGGCTTTGGAATTAGAAGCTTGACGATGACCTACTCTCACATGGAGAAACTCCACACTACCATCGGCGATGC
>NZ_JASMRU010000034.1 GCF_030462585.1 Pseudomonas sp. CAN1
AGTACTTCTGCCGCATCGTGCCGCTGTCGTACCGCAGCCTGGTGGTGATCCTCGCCGGCTTCTCGCTGCTGGTATCGAACCTGGGCCTGACCAAGCTCATCCAGTTCTCGATCCCGGTACTGACCGCCATCTACCCGCCGTGCATCGTGCTGGTGGCGCTGAGCTTCTGCGCCAGCCTGTGGCGTTCGCAGACCCGCATTGTCGCCCCGGTGATGGTGATCTCCTTCGTCTTCGGCATCATCGATGCGCTGAAGGGCGCCAAGCTCGACGCCTGGACGCCGGCCTGGATGGAACACCTGCCGCTGGCCGAACAGGGCCTCGCCTGGCTGATCCCCTCGGTCGCCATGCTGGCCGTGATGGTGGTCATCGACCGCCTGCTGGGCAAACCCCAGGAAGCGATGGCCTGATCCCCGCCATCCCTGAAAAAAAGCCGCCCACGAGGCGGCTTTTTTATTGCCTGGAGAAATCTGCGGCAGTCTTTTTGTATGGGTGTAAATTCATGTAAATCAATTAACTACAGTATTTTTTGCCTGAATGGATCTACGTAAGGCTGACTGGTTCTACGTGAAGGTGGGGTACTTATCGCCCCTGGCGAGAGTCCGCTACCGATCCAAAGCGGACATCTTCGAAAATGGTGTTTAGACATCGCGAGTAGTGTTAAATCCTGCCGTGTAATCAGGACAGAACCAGGGAGCGTTCAATGCTTCATCAAATTCGGGCCATCTGCCACAAAGCAGGCTTTTCCAAAGGCCCCTGCGCCTGGCTTGCTATCGATGAGGTACCAATCGAGCAATGGATGGCGGGCCATATCGATGACCCAGAGGTCTCGAAGCTCGGATTGTCGCTAATGTGGCTACTGGACGAAGAGGAGGACGCCCTCGCTGAGCGCCGTTTTGCCCCGGGCGAGGATGGTACATCCACCTTAGTCCCGCTGCTGGTATGCAGCGACGATATGGATTTTGATTGCACTGTGCTGATGACAGAGCAGGTCATCGAGGGAGGAAAACTTCACTGGCGCCGCTTTGGCTGGAGCGCGTCGGGCGGTTTGGAGGTAGGGGTATCAACACGCTGGATCGCCGACAGCAAGCCAGTAAGTTTCGCTTTGAGCGACTTCAGCGATGCACTAAGCGAGCTGAAAAGAATAATGCGGCACTGTCGAGAGAACTGAGCCTCTTTCATCCACGCTTCCGTTTCTGACCGGAAGCTGCCGTTGCCCACGACAGCTTTCCTTTCTGGTGGAATCGTGAGGCCAGATACAACTACTCAGGGTACAAAGGCCACGCCCGCCATCAGGCAGCGTGCCGTGCGGCGGAAGCCGAGCAGGCTGAATTCCGGGCTGCCGTTGACTGAAGCCAATGAGACCCCTACCTCCATGACACCCAGTGGATGGCCGATTCTCAGCTGCTGTGATGCGGGCTCATGGCGGGACAGTCCGTGGGCGATCGATCCGCTGATCCGCGACGCTGCCGCCAGGCAGATTGCGCCGGTGGCCGCGAGGCTGTCGTGGCATTTGCCAAGGAAGATGAGGCGTGCGCGCACGTCCATGCTCGAAGCCGGATGAGGCTCGCCACAGCTGTCATGAAAGCTGGCCGGTTCGGCGAGGCTCAGCAGCAGCGGGAGGCCCGGTCGATCCTGGCTGCGCCAATCATCCCAGAAGCCCAGGCGCTGACCTGCCTTGGCCTGTATTTCGGCCATGCGCTGGATGAGTTGCGGGTTGGCACTGATCGCGTCGGGTGACTCGCTGCCTTCCAGGCCGAGATCGGCCGCAGCGACCATCACGCAGGGGTTGCCGGCGTCGCAGAGGGTGATCTCGATGGACTCTCCGTTCTCCAGCAGCAACGTTTCGCTCGGCTGGCCCGTCGGCAATAGGTGGCCAGTGGTAGCGCCAACGGTGCCGGTATAGTCCAGCAATATTCCGGCACCGCTGCCCGGCACGCCGGCGATCACGCAGTCACCGCTGACCTGCGCCTTGCCAGCCTGCACCGGGACCTGGGCGACCAGGATGCTGTCGGTGTTGCGGTTGTAGATGCGCACGGTGGTCAGCGGCTCGCGTGCCTCGACCAGGCCTTCGTCGATGGCGAAAGGTCCCACCGCCGCCGAGATGTTGCCGCAGTTCGCGCTGTAGCCGATCAGGTCGCGCTCGATGTCGACCTGGGCGAACAGGTAGTCGACGTCGGCATCCTCGCGCGAGGACGGGCGAATGATGGCGACCTTGGAGGTGACCAGGCGCGAGCCGCCCAGGCCGTCGATCTGCAGAGGGTCCGGGCTGCCCATGATGCGCTTGAGTAGCGCATCGCGAGCGGGCTCCGCGGCGGGCAGGTGGTGTTCGTGAAAGAACAGCGCCTTGCTGGTGCCGCCGCGCATGAGCACACAGGGAATGCCGCGTTGTTCCGCCGCCGCCTGAAGGCTCATGCCGAGGCGCTGCGGCTGGCGCGCAGGCCGGCAGCCGGATCGTGGCTGCGGGTAGCCAGGTAGCGGCCCGAGCCGAAGGCCAGCGGCTCGCGGTCGCTATGGCCGATGCGCAGGACCCGGCCCAGGTAGATGACGTGGTCACCGCCGGGGTATTGGGCGACTTTCTCGCACTCCAGGTAGGCCGTGGTGTCGGCCAGTACCGGCGCTGCATGCGCGCCGTCGAGCAACTCTATGCCGGCGAACTTGTCATCCCTGGACTGGGCGAAGTGGTTGGACAGCGCCACCTGGTCCTGGGCAAGGATGTTGATCGTGAAATGCGTGCCGGCCTGGAAGGCCGAGTAGCTGCGCGAGGACAGCGCCTGGCTCCAGAGCACCAGCGGCGGGTCCAGGGACACCGAGCTGAAGGAGTTGGCGGTAACACCGTGGGCTATACCGGCGGCGTCGCGTGTGGTGATCACGGTCACCCCAGTCACGAAGGTGCCCAGTACGTCACGGAGCTGGCGGGAGTCGAAGGGGGCATTGGCGATGGTCATTGGCGGGCGTTCTCCGGTGGCCTGATTGCTGCCGGAAAAGTCTAGGGAGCGCGCGGCTGGCCCAACAATTCATCAAATCCAATCGGCTTATAGAAATCGCGAATATATCGATCTAGCTGCTGATCTGCCGGGCAACGGTTTCCGGTTTCAGATTGCGCTCGAGGAACTCGCAGAACGCCTGGGTGGCTTGGCTTGGCTCGCCCTTGCGGGGGAACACCAGGCCAAAATCGCGGTGCAGCTCCAGCCCCTTCAGGCTGATGATCCTGTGCTCCGCGGCACTGCCGCTGAGGGCGATCAGGCGCGGCAGAAGGGTCACGCCCATGCCGGCATCGAGGAGCCCGACCAGGGTGTTCAGGTTGCTGACGATCTTTGCCGGCGGCATCGACAGCCCCAGCTCCTGCAGGCGCTCGTCGATACGCGCGCGGGTCGGCTGGTACTGCTCGATGAGCGTCAGCGGGTAGTCGACCAGCACCTCCGGCGCCACGCTGGCGTGCCGCGCCAGCGGATGGTTCGACGGTGCGACCAGGACCATTTCGCCGCTCCACAGCAGCTTGCGCGGGTAGGGTTCTGCCCGCTCGTCGAACGCCGCGACCAGGAAGTCGGCGCTACCGGCATCCAGTGCGTCCAGCGCGTCGGTGTACTGCAGGTCGAGCAGTTCCACCTGTACTTGCGGATAGCGCTCGCTGTAGGCGCGGATCACCGACGGCAGGCTGCGTGCCGCCAGGGTAGGGGTGGCGGCAACGCGTACGCGCAGCCGGGCTTCGTTGGCCTGCTGACGGAAATCGTCGATCAGCCGCAGCAGTCCGCGCAGGGCGATGGACGCTTCATCGGCCAGGCGCTGGCCGGCGTCGGTCAGCCCGACCTTGCGCGTAGTGCGCTCCAGCAGCTTGCAACCCAGGATCGCCTCCAGGCGCTGCACGCGACTGGTGATCGAGGGCTGGGTGACGTGCAGGCGCTGCGCGGCGAGGCTGAAGCTGCCGGTTTCGGCAACGGCGAGGAAGGTTTCGAGTTCGGACAGCTTGATGCCCATCGCGGAGACAGGTTCAGCGGCAGAAGCAGAGGTCGGGCGAGTCATGCGCGGTTCTTGTATTTATTGGCGTTGCCAATAAGTCTATCGCAGAAGGTGATTTGTTCAATCCCCGGATGCTCCCCAAAGATAGCGCCGACCCCAGGGCCGCCACAGGCAGCCCGCTACCGTTGGAGAGCTATCAGATGAGTTCCGAAGTGCCGCGCCAGATCAGCATGGTCGCCTTCATGCAGGCCCAGAATTGCTCGAATTATGTCGGCTCCTGGCGCCACCCGGCGACCATGAACGACTTCATGGAGCCGGAGTACTACCAGCGCATCGCCCGCACCCTGGAAGACGGTCTGTTCGACATGGCGTTCTTCGACGATCGCCTGGCGATGCCCGACATCTACGGTGCCGATCACCGCGAGACGGTGGCGCACGGCATCCGCGCGGTGAAGCTCGACCCGACCCCGGTGCTGATGGCGATGGCCGCGGTGACCCGCAAGCTGGGCCTGGGCGCGACCTGCTCGACCACCTACTACGAGCCTTTCCATGTGGCGCGCCTGTTCGCCACCCTCGACCTGATGACCAAGGGCCGGGTGGCCTGGAACGTGGTCACTTCGCTCAACGATTCGGAAGCGGAGAACTTCGGCCGCGACGCCCACGAAGAGCACGACCTGCGCTACGACCGCGCCGACGAATTCCTCGAAGTGGTGATGGGGCATTGGGATAGCTGGGAAGACGGCGCGCTGATCCTCGACAAGCAGGGCGACCGCTTCGCCGATCCGCAGAAGGTTCATCGCCTGGATCACGCCGGGCGCTTCTACAAGTCCCGCGGGCCGTTCACCGTGCCGCGTTCGCGCCAGGGCAACCCGGTGATCCTGCAGGCCGGGCAGAGTGGCCGCGGCATGGCCTTCGCCGCGCGCTGGGCCGAGCTGGTGTTCGCCGCCTACCCGAACCTGGAGATCGGCAAGAAGCAGTACGCCCACCTCAAGGGCGCTGCCGAAGCGGCCGGTCGTGACCCGGCAAGCGTGAAGATCGCCCCGGCGGTGAAGGTCTTCGTCGCCGAGAGCGAGGCTCTGGCGCGGGAGAAGTACGAGTACGCCGGCAGCATGGGCAAGCCTATCGACGCCTTGGCGCTGCTGTGCGAAGTGCTCAATGTCGACTTCTCCAGCCGTCCCTACGAGCAGCCTTTCAGTGATGAGGAGCTCGCCGCGGTGTCCTGGCACAGCCTGCGCGACCAGGTGATCCGCGTGAGCGGCAAGAAGAACCCCTCGGTGCGCGACTTCGTCGAGTGCAGCGGGCGCGGCACCATCAAGGAAGGCCCGGCCTTCATCGGCACGCCGACGCAGGTCGCCGACCAGATGCAGGAATGGTTCGAGAGCTGCTGCGACGGTTTCGTCCTGCAGGCCACCTCGATGCCGGGCACCTATGAAGAGTTCGTCCGCCTGGTGGTGCCGGAACTGCAACGCCGCGGCCTCTACCGCAAGGCTTATCCGGGCGAGACGCTGCGCGACACCCTGGGCCTGGAACGGCCGGCAGCGCGCGACTGGCGCCGCTACAGCTGAGGGCGCCGACGATGAAGGAAATCAGGATTCTCACGCCCATCGGCATGCTGGGCTACGGCGTCCCCGAGGGCGACTTCGAGGCTGGGCTTGAAGCCGGCGCGCAGGTGGTGATCGTCGATTCCGGTTCGACCGATCCGGGGCCTTACCAGCTCGGGTTGGGCGAAACCCTGGCCAAGCCCGAGGCCTACGCCCGTGACCTGCGCATCCTACTCAAGGGTTGCCGGGCGCACGGCGTGCCGCTGCTGATCAGCTCGGCCGGCGGCCCCGGTACTGCCGAGCAGGTCGATGACATGGTGCGGATGATCCAGGAGATCGCCGGCCAGCTGGCGTACCAGCCGAAGATCGCCGCCATCTACGCCGATGTCGACGCGGCCCTGGTCAGCGAGCGCTTTGCTGCCGGGCGCATCGAGCCGTGCGCGTCGGCGCCGGGGTTGACCCAGGAGGATATCGACCAGTCGGTGCGGATCGTTGCGCAGATGGGCGCCGAGCCGATCCTGCGGGTGCTGCGCGAACACCCGGATGTCGACGTGGTGGTGGCCGGGCGCGCCTACGATCCGGCGCCGTTCGCGGCCTTTTGCATGCTCCACGGCATCGAGCCGGGCATCTACTGGCACATGGGCAAGATCATGGAGTGCGGCGGCGTCTGCGCCGAACCCAAGGGCAAGGTAATCCTTGCCACGGTACGCGCCGACAGCTTCGACCTGGAGCCGATGAACCCTGCGGCGCGCTGCACGCCCACCTCGGTGGCTGCACACACCCTGTACGAGAAGAGTCGCCCGGACCTGTTGCCCGGCCCAGGTGGGGTACTGGACCTGGGGAACTCCCGCTACGAGGCGCTCGATGAACGCCGGGTGCGCGTCAGTGGCAGCGTGTTCCGCCCCTCGCCAACCTACCAGGTCAAGCTCGAAGGCGCGGCGCTGGAGGGCTACCGGACGATCTTCATCGGCGGCGTGCGGGACCCGATCCTGATCGGCATGATCGATGCCGCGCTGGGTTCGATCCGCCACTACCTGCATGGCTTCTACCCGCAGATGGCGACCGGCGAGGCGCAGCTGAACTTCCACGTCTACGGCAAGCACGCAGTGATGGGCGAGCGCGAGCCGCTGCGTCAGCACGACCCGCACGAGATCGGTGTGCTGGGCGAAGTCACCGCGCCGACCCAGGCGCTGGCCAACGCCATCTGCAGCACTGCGCGTATTGCCATGCTGCACATGCCCTATCCGGGGCAGTTGGCCACCGGCGGCAACTTTGCCATTCCGTTGAACCCGCCGGAGAACCCGCTGGGGCCGGTGTGCCGTTTCTCGCTCTATCACCTGATGGAGCTGGACTCGCCGCAGGAGCTGTTCCCCTATCGCATCGTGGAGGCCCGCGCATGACTGCCTTGAGGCATCTGGCCCAGGTGATTCGCAGCAAGAACGCCGGGCCTTTCGAGATCACCTTCGACGTCATCTTCGCCGAGCGGGCGGATTACCAGCGAGTCCGCGATAGCGGGGTGCTGACGCCGCAACTGATCGGCGAGCTGTATCAGGTCGATCCGCAGGAAATGGTCAGCTTCATGTTCTTCGAGCCGGCCCTGGCCTTCAAATTCACCCTCGTGCGCCCTGGCCGGCAGGGCGGTATCGGCGAGCGCGACACCTTCGGCGCCCAGCAGCATGCACCGCTGCTGGATATCGAGATTCCCTGACCCGCACCGAATACAAAAAGGAGAACCCCATGAGCTTGCATACCGCGCCGACCTCGCCGACCGACTCCGAGCGCATTGCCGACTTCGCCCTTCATCTGGACCTGGACGCAGTCCCTGCTGCCGTCCAGACCCTGGCCAAGGAACACCTGCTGGATGTGCTGGGCATCGCCCTGGCCTCGTCGAGCTTCGACTTCGGCCGCGCCGCCATCAGGGGCGTACGCGCCCTGGGGAATGGCGACCAGGCCAGCCTGCTGGGCAGCAGTGAGCGCCTGCCGGCGACTTCGGCGGCCCTGGCCAACGGCATCCTCGCGCACTGCCTGGATTTCGACGACACCCACATCGGTGCGATCTACCACGCCAGTGCGCCGGCAATGGCCGCTGCCCTGGCGGCTGGCCAGGCCAGCGGTGCCAGCGGCCGGGAGGTGCTGACCGCTTTCATCATCGCCCTGGAAATCGGCTGCCGCCTGGGTAGCGCCGCTGCCGGTCAGCTGCATGGCCGTGGCTTCCACCCGACGGCGCTGTGCGGCACCTTTGCCGCGGCAGCCGCGGCGGGCTACCTGAATCGGCTCGATCATGCGCAGATGGTGTCGGCGCTGGGCCTGTGCGGCAGCATGGCGGCAGGCATCCTCGAAGTCGGCGAGTCCTGGCTCAAGCGCCTGCATCCGGGCTGGGCTGCGCACGGCGGCTTGAGTGCGGTGGCGCTGGCGCAGGCCGGCTTCCTCGGGCCGAACACCGTGCTGGAGGGCGCGCGCGGCTTCTACGCGACCCACGTGCAGACGGTGCCGAGCGGCGAACGCTCGCCCGCCCATGCGCTGGGGGAGCAGTGGCAGAGCCTGGGCATCGCGCTCAAGCCGTATCCCTGCTGCCATTTCCTGCATGGTTTCGTCGATGCGGCGCTGTCGCTGCGCGGACAGTTCGAGCTGGACGACATCGAGCGCATCGAATGCCCGCTGACGGCGATGCTGCACCCGCTGGTGGGTGCGCCGCGCGAGCGCTGCGTGCGCCCGCCGACCGTCTATGCCGCGTTGTTCAGCGTGCACTACGTGGTCGCGCTGGCGCTGCTCAAGGGGCGTGTCGACCTCGGCAACTTCTACGACGAGCCGCTGAACGATCCGCAGGTGCTGGCCCTGGCCGACAAGGTGCACGTGCTGGATGACCCGGCGAGCGACTTCCCCCGGCATTTCCCCGGCGAGGTGCGCGTTCACCTGAAGGACGGCCGGGTCATCCAGTGCCGCCAGCCGACCAGCCTGGGCACGCCGGAACGGCCGCTGACCCGTGCGCAGATCGAAGAGAAGTTCTTCGCCAATGCCAGCCGTGCCATCAGCCGCGAGGCTGCCAAACAGCTTGCCGAGCAGGTGCTGAACCTGGACCGGGTGAGTTCGCTGGAGCCGTTGCTGGCGCTGTGCCGCGCCTAGCGTTCTGACCGGCGCGTCCTCTGCGGGCGCGCCGGCCCGGCCTGCGGGCCGATGCGTGCATGAGAACAATAAGAGAGCAGGAGTACTGCCATGCGTGACCAGGTTCTTTGCTATGCCACCGACAGCACGCCATGCCAGCGTGAAGGCGCCGGTTCTGGCGCTATCGCCGCGCGGCTCGACCGCTTGCCGGCGACGCGCTCGGTGTG
Organism: Pseudomonas sp. CAN1; assembly: GCF_030462585.1. GTDB lineage: Bacteria > Pseudomonadota > Gammaproteobacteria > Pseudomonadales > Pseudomonadaceae > Pseudomonas. The sequence goes on from NZ_JASMRU010000034.1 coordinate 8,828, forward strand.
GGCGTTGGTGCTATTGCTGGCGCTGGGTTCGTTCTTCGAGTTCTACGAGATCTTCTCTACCGCCTACGTCATGCCCGGCCTGATCCAGGCCGGCATTCTCACCAGCACCACTGAAGGCTTCTTCGGCATGACCGGCGCGGCCAGCTATATCGCTGCGACCTTCGTTGGCATGTTCCTCGGCGTGCTGCTGTTCGGCCAGGTGGCTGACCGCTTCGGCCGCCGCAGCGTGTTCACCTGCGCCTTGCTGGGCTATTCGCTGGCCACTGCCATCATGGCGCTGCAGACAGACGCCCACGCGCTGAACTTCTGGCGCCTGCTGGCCGGGCTGTGCCTGGGAGTGGAGGTGGTCACCATCGACACCTACCTGAGCGAGCTGGTGCCGGCGCGTATTCGTGGCCGTGCCTTTGCCATCCTGCGTCTGTGCAGCTTCCTTGCGGTGCCGGTCGTTGCGCTGGTCGCCTACTGCCTGGTGCCGACCCGCGTGCTCGGGCAGGACGGCTGGCGCTGGGTGTTCTGGATTGGCGCCTGCGGTGCACTGTGGGTCTGGTACCTGCGCCGGCGCCTGCCGGAGAGCCCGCGCTGGCTGGCCAGCCGTGGTCGCCTGGATGAGGCCGAGGCGATCATCCAGGCGCTGGAAGCCAAGGTCGCCCGGGAGGCCGGCGCACCCTTGTCGTCGGTGGAGCAGGGCGCCGAGGTGCCGCGCCGCGAGTCGGTGCGTTTCACCGAGATATGGAGCGCCCGCTACCGCGGCCGCACGTTGATGCTGCTGGTGTGCCAGGCGGCGATGGGAATCGCGCTGTTCGGTTTTTCCAACTGGATGCCGACCTTCCTCGTCGAGCAGGGCGTGCAGCTTGCGCGCAGCCTGGAGTACGGCCTGGCGATTTCCTGCGTGACGCCTTTCGGCCCGCTGCTGGCGTTCTTCTTCGCCGACCGTGTCGAGCGCAAGTGGCAGCTGCTGGCAGCCGGCAGTCTGGTGATCATAGGTGGCCTGGCGTTCCTCGGCCTGAGCAGCATGCTGCCACTGATACTCGCCGGCTCGCTGATCTCGCTGGGCGCAACCGTGGTGCCGATGGTCGTGCACACTTACCAGACCGAGCTTTATCCCACCCGCAATCGCGCCCTGGCCACTGGCTTCGTGATCGCCGTGGGCCGTCTGGGCGGCGCGCTCAGTGGCTTTCTGATCGCTGCCGCGCTCAAGCATGGCGGTGTACCAGGAGCCCTGGGGCTGATCTGCGGCGCCATGCTGGTGGCCATGCTGGTCATCGCGCTGTTCGGCCCGCGCACCCGCGGCCGCTCGCTGGAGCAGACCAGCCTGTAAGTACGCCCAGCCCGGCGTCCTGACGCCCGTTTCCCTGTCCCCTGAATCCGACGGCCACGCCCGCGTGGCCTGAAGGCTATCGGCTTGCCTTGCGCCGGCCTCCAATGCTCCCGGAGTGACGAGAATGACAACAATAAGAATCCCCAGACACTTCCGCCGTGCCTGCCTGGGCCTGGCTATTTCCCTGGCGCTGGTCGAACCGGCGCTGGCGCTGAACTTCCAGCTCGGCGAGATCGACGGCCAGTTCGACAGCGCGCTGTCGATCGGCGCCGGCTGGTCGACGCAGAATCCCGATTCGCGTCTGTTGCACGTTGCCAGCGTCGATGACGGGCGGCGCAACTATGAGGCCGGTGACGCCTTTTCCAAGCTGCTCAAGGGCACCCACGACCTGGAGCTGAAGTACGCCGACAGCGGCGTCTTCCTGCGTGGCACCTACTGGTATGACTATGCGCTGGCCGACGAGGACCAGCGCTTCAAGGATGTCGAGGACTCCGGGCGGCGCACGGCCAACCGCTCCTCCGGGGCGCAGCTGCTGGATGCCTTCGTCTACCACCGCTACGACATCGCCGAGCAGCCGGGTTCCGTGCGCCTGGGCAAGCAGGTGGTGAACTGGGGCGAGAGCACCTTCATTCCCGGCGGCATCAGCGTGGTCAACCCGGTGAACATCTCGGCCCTGCGCCGCCCCGGCTCGGAGCTCAAGGAAGCGCTGGTGCCGGTGAACATGTTCTACCTCTCGCAGAGCTTCACCGAGAACCTTTCCAGCGAGATGTTCTACCAACTGGACTGGCAGCAGAGCGACCTGGACAACTGCGGGACCTTCTTCTCGATCAGCGACTACCTGGCCGATGGCTGCACCGGGCTCAATGTCGGCGGCGACCTCACCGGCAACCCATTGGCGGAGCGCGCGCTGAGCCCGTTTGGCGTGACGCTGCAGCAGGAGGGCATCCTGATTCCGCGCGGCCCGGATCGCTATGCGCGCAACGGTGGCCAGTTCGGCCTGGCGCTGCGCTGGTTCGTGCCGGAGCTGGACACCGAATTCGCCGCCTACCTGATGAACTACCACAGCCGGCTGCCCTATGTCGGCTCGGTGGCCAGCCCCTACCTGACCAACACCGACTTCGCCCCGCAGGTCTGTGCCAGCCTCGGCCTGTCGGGTGCCAGCTGCGGCGCCGCACTCAACAGCAGTACCGGAAAGTCGCTGGCCGGTGCGTTGCGCCTGGGCACTTCGCAGTACTTCCAGGAGTACCCGGAAGACATCCGCCTGTATGGCCTGACGTTCTCCACCACGCTGCCCACCGGCACCGCGCTGCAGGGCGAGATCAGCTACCGGCCGAACCTGCCGCTGCAGTTCAACGGCATCGACATCATCCAGGCCAGCCTGAACGACCCGTCGCGCTCGCCGCTGGTGGCGTCCGGGGCGATGGTTGCTGCCGACAGCGCGGTGAACACCGGCTACCGACGCAAGCCGGTGACCCAGGTGCAGAGCACTGCCACGCACCTGTTCAGCCAGGTGCTGGGCGCCGAACAGCTGCTTCTGGTGGGGGAGGCGGGCATGACCTATGTCGGCAACCTGGAGGGCAACGGCGGGCCGCGCTATGGCCGCAACATCGCCTTCGGCGGCGGCGCGCTGAACGATAACGCGCTGTGCACGGGCAATTCGGCCACGCCCGGGAACTGCACCAACCAGGGCTTCACCACGCGCTTCTCCTGGGGCTACCGCGCCCGCGCGGTGCTGACCTACGCCGATGCCTTCGCCGGCATCGACCTCAAGCCGAGCCTGTCCTGGTCGCAGGACGTGAAGGGCTACGGGCCGATCGAAACCGCCGGTTTCGTCGAGGGTTCCAAGGCCGTCAGCTTCGGTCTGGATGCCGACTACAAGAGCACCTACAACGCCAGCCTGTCGTACACGAACTATTTCGGCGGGGATTACAACATCCGCACCGACCGGGACTTCGTGGCGCTGAGCCTGGGCGTCACATTCTGATGCGGAGACGAGCGATGATTCCTTCCAGACAATTGTTCCAGGTCATGTTCCAGGTCGGCCTGCTGTTCTGCCTGGCCGGCGCGGGCGACGCCGGCGCTGCCGGCGCTCCCCAGGAGCTGGCGCAACTCGGCCAGCGCCTGACCCCGGTGGGCGCCGAACAGGCCGCCAGCGCCGATGGCCGCATACCTGCCTGGCAGGGCGGGCTGGCGGCCAGCGCCGGGCCGGTCGAGAGCAACGGCCAGCTCGGCGATCCGTTCGCCGGCGAGAAGCCGCTGTTCATCATCACGGCTGCCAACTACCAGCAGTACCAGGCCAACCTGAGTCCCGGCCAGGTTGCGCTGCTCAAGCGCTACCCGGACTACCGCCTGCCGGTCTACCCCAGCCACCGCAGCGTGGCCGTGGCCGATTACCTGAAGCAGGCCGTGGCGCACAATGCCGCCAGCACGCAACTGATCGACGATGGCAACGGCGTGGACAACTACCAGGGCGCCGTGGCCTTCCCGATACCGCATGACGGCCTGGAAGTCATCTGGAACCACGTCACCCGTTATCGTGGCAAAAGCTTCAACGTGACCACCGACAGCATGGCGCCGCAAGTCAACGGTGATTTCACCGTGACCAGTACCGACCGCCGCTTCACGCTTCGCGATCAGGTCAGCGACTACCGCCCCGGGCAGAACGACCAGGTACTCTTCTACTACTTCCAGAAGATCACCGCGCCCGCCCGCGAGGCCGGTGAGGTACTGCTGGTCCACGAGACCGTCGACCAGGTGAAGGAGCCGCGCCAGAGCTGGATCTACAACGCCGGCCAGCGCCGCGTGAGGCGCGCCCCGGACGTTGCCTACGACGCAGTCGGCCCCGGCACCTCCGGGTTGCGTACCGCTGACAACCTGGACATGTACAACGGCGCGCCGGATCGTTACGAGTGGAAGCTGGTGGGCAAGAAGGAACTGTTCATCCCTTACAACAGCTACCGGCTTGCCTCGCCGTCGCTGAAGTACAAGGACATCATCCAGCCCGGGCACATCAACCAGGACCACACCCGCTACGAACTGCACCGCGTCTGGGAAGTGGTCGCCACGCTGAAGCCCGGCGCCCGGCACATCTATGCCAAGCGCCACTTCTTCATCGACGAAGACAGCTGGGCGATCGCCGAAGTCGACCAGTACGACAACCGTGGCGAACTCTGGCGCGTCGGCGAGGCCCATGCCTACTTCCGCTACGACGCCCAGGTACCGCTCAATGCCGCAGAGGTCTTCTACGACCTGCAAAGCGGCCGGTACATCGCTTCCGGGCTGATCAACGAGCAGCGCAAGGCCTATGACTTCAGCTACCAGGCCAGCTCTTCGGACTACACGCCAGCTGCGTTGCGCAGCGAAGGGGTGCGCTGAAGCAGGCCCTTGAGGCCCAATGTCCAGCACCGTCTGGGCATTGGCCTTCTGCTGAGGCGCTTACCCGTTTCGAGGCTGCTCGCCGTCAAGAGTTCGGCGGCAGACATCCGCTCTTCCAACGCAGGGGCAGGCCGGCCCGAGGCGCGTTCCCAAGGCCGCCCGTCCGTCTCTGGATTAAAGACTTATCTGTAGTTGAATCAATAGGATAGAAGTTCATATATCCCCCGATATATGGACGCCCCTGGCGACTGCCATTAGGTTCTGGCCCATCGGTTTTCCATAAAAACAATCAGGAGAAAATCATGGGACGACTCACCGGCAAGGTGGCTCTGATCACCGGGGGCGCTGGCGGCTGTGGCCTCGCAGCGTCCGAACTGTTTGCCCGTGAAGGCGCCAAGGTCGCCATCCTCGACCTGCCGCACAGCGATGGCGTGGCTGTGGCCGAGCGCATCAATGCCAGCGGCGCCAGCGCCTGCTTCATTGCCACCGACGTATCCAACCCCGGCCAGGTCCAGGCAGCCGTGACGCAAGTCGAACGGCGCTTCGGCGCGATCACGGTATTGATGAACCATGCCGGCACGATCCACGTCGGCCCGTTCCTGGAAACCAGCGAGGACGACTGGGACCGGCTGATGGCGATCAACGTCAAGAGCATGTTCCTGGTGACCCGCGCGGTGCTGCCTGGAATGATCGCCGCCGGCGGTGGCAGCGTGATCTGCACCTCGTCGATCTCCGGCGTGGTCGGCACGCCGATGGAAGTGCTGTATTGCACCAGCAAGGGCGCCTGTCACATGTTCGCCCGCGCCATCTCGGTGGAGTTCCGCGACCGCAACATCCGCAGCAACGCCATCTGCCCCGGCTTCATCGGCACCGCCCACGGACGCCGCGAGCTGGACCTGCTGCGCGAACACGGCACCGAGATTTCCGACGCCATGCTGCAAGGCATGCAGGGGCGCCTGTGCGCCCCGGCGGAAGTGGCCGCGGCGGCGCTGTTCCTGGCCAGTGACGATTCCAGCTTCGTCAACGGCACGCACCTGTTTGTCGATAACGCCTACACCGCGGCCTGAATGACTCGAGCCCGCGCCAGCAGCCCATAACAAGGCGCGGCTCTCGAACCCCTGAACTGCCAATGACAAGAACCTACAACACCCTTGGCGAGACGGAGCAATACATGGAAATCGAAAGCAGAAGCGTCGAGTTCATTCCCGAGAATGAACGTTATGGTTCGCCCAAGCGGCTCTTCACCATCTGGTGCAGCGCCAACATGCAAGTCACCACGATGGTGATCGGTGCACTGGGCGTGGTGGCGGGGCTGAACCTTGGCTGGACCGTCATCGGGCTGATCCTGGGCAACCTGATCGGCTCCATCTTCATGGCCGCGCACTCCGCACAAGGCCCGCATCTGGGCATTCCGCAAATGATCCAGAGCCGGGCGCAGTTTGGCGTGATCGGTGCGGGCCTGCCGCTGTCCATCGTGGTTCTGGCGTACATCCTGTTCACCGCGGCCAATGGCGTGGTGATGCGAGACTCGATCAAGGCGGTGGTGCCGGTCTCGGACAACAACGCAATCATCCTGTTCGGCGTACTCACGCTGATCGTTGGCTTCGTGGGCTATGAGCTGATCCACAGGATCGGTGTCTGGATGAGCGCCATCTCGGGCGCCATATTCGCGATGGCCGCCTACATCGTCCTGCAGCACGGGCTGCCGGAGGGTGTGTGGCAGCTATCTGAAAGCACGTTCAAGTTCGCCACCTTCTGCCTGGTAGTGACCCAGGCCGCTTCCTGGACCCTGGGCGCCGGCCCCTACGTGGCCGACTACTCGCGCTACCTGCCGACAAACACATCCACCCGCTCGACCTTCTGGTACAGCTACCTGGGCATCGTGGTGGGTTCCTCCGTCGTCATGCTGCTGGGCGCCATCATGGCGAGCGCGGCCATGGACGTCATCACCGATCCCGGTAGCGCCATTGCCAGGCTGTTCCCCGGATATGGCAAGCTGGCGTACTACGTGATCATCATCGGCGTGCTGGAGTGGAACGTGATGAACCTGTACAGCTCGTACATGTCCACCACGACGATCTTCACCGGCTTCAATGGCACGGCGCGGATCGGCAAGCTGACCAAGTTCATCATCATGGCCATCGTCGCGGCCATCGTGACCTGGATCGCCATCGCTGCCCAATACAACTTCGGTGCCTACTTCAGCGATATCCTGATCGGCCAGGTGTATGTCCTGGTGCCTTGGAGCGCGATCAACCTCGCCGACTATTACCTGATCCGCAAGGGCCGCTACAGCGTGGCGGCGATGTATGACGTCAATGGCATCTACGGCAAGGTGAACTGGACGACCCTGTCCATCTACGCCGCTGCCGTGGTGGTGCAGATTCCTTTCATGGAGCTGTCGTTCTACAAGGGGCCGATCGATCGCATTGTCGGCACGGACATCTCGTGGCTGCCTGCGCTGGTCATTCCCGCCGTCCTGTACTACCTCGTGAACCGCAACAAGCGGCTGCACCTGACGCCGTTCGATAAGGTCCACTCTTCTGCCGCTCCCATCGGCAACCTGAATGGCGCATAGGCAAGGCGAACAAATCAGGGCGCCTGGCAGGTAATGCGGCCAGCGCCGCGCAACTTCGGGCGTCCTGACCATTCCCGCTTCGACACTCGCATCCAGCGTCCCCTCGGTGATGGTGCTTCGGCCAATCTGCTGTAACGGCGAGCACCGGGGACAGCCTGGAGAAGGGCGCTGACGCCGCCCGGTGGGAAGTCAGCCGCCGGGCACCACCCAGTAGAGGGAAGAAGGTTCTTCGTTCGCCCGAATGGATGCACGAGGACTGACTGCCGGCTGAGTCGCCCGCCGCCTGGTTTGCCTGTATCTGGTATTCTCCTTGGCCTCATTCAGGGCCCGTGACGATGCTGCCGAACAGACCCCGACTGCGTACCGCCAGTGAGCAGGCCTGAGAGCGCTTCTGTCCTGGCACTCTTGTGAAGGAGCGCCGAGATGAATAGCCAAGACGCCGAATCCGTAGCGCAGCTGATCGCCGCCGTCGGCAGTGCCAATCTGGGGCGTTGCCTCTGCGCGCTGCTGAAAGGTGTGGTCAGCTTCGACATGAGCGGCCTCTACCTGTTTCGCTTCGATCGTCCCGCCGAACTGCTGCACAACGGCTACAACGGCCAGGTCGCAGCCCGCACCCTGGACGCCTACAGCCGTGGCGGCTACCTGCTCGATCCCTACTATGTCGCCAGCATGAACTCTCATCCCGGCGGCCTGTGGCGGATGAGCGAACTGGCACCGGACAGCTTCTTTTCCTCCGGCTTCGCCATTTCCCCCGACTTGCATCCCTGCGTGTCGTCCAGCCACGGCACGCAGATCGACGAGATTGGCTACATCGTCCACCTGCAGGGTCGCACCGCACTGGTGTTCAGCCTGATGAAGGCGCAGGAACGCGGCCCCTTCGATAGCGCCGAGGTTGCCCATCTGCACCTTTTGACCCCGCTGATCAGCGCAGTGCTGGAACTGCACGGCCGCCTGCTGCCACGCGAGGCAGAGCCAGCCGATGTGAACAGCCAGCTGGAAGGCGCCTTCGTCGGCGCCCTCGGCCAGTTGACCGAGGCCCAGCGCTACATCGCCAAGCTTCTCCTGCAAGGCCACAGCAATGCCTCCATTGCCCGCGAGTTGCGGATATCCGAAGGCACGGTGAAGGTGCACAAGCACAACCTTTATCAGCGCCTGGAGATTTCCAGCCACGCGGAGCTGTTCCGCCTGTTCATCGGCTATATCGCCCAGGCAGGGCGTGAGGCGACATAGCTCAAGCCTGCCTGTGGGCTCTGGCAGGCGTGACCACCCTGGACAGCAAGCCCACTTCCTTGCGGGCGGATACCTCAAGGCGGCCTATTCCAGGGGCGGACATCCGGCCACGGTGCACAGTTGCTCCTCCAGCGCCGCCCGATGTTGCGGGTGGGCGATCTGCAGCATGCATTCCAGGCGTTGGCGCAGGCTCTTGCCGCGCAGGTCGGCGACGCCGTATTCGGTGACGATCAGCCCGGCATCGCTGCGCGGCAGGGTCACCGGGCCGTTGAGCCGGGCGACGATGCGGCTGCTGGCGCCGGCGGTGGAGGGCAGGGCGATGATCGGCAGGCCGCCGCGGCTGCGTGCGGCGCCGCGGAGGAAGTCCAGCGCGCCGCCTACTGCGCCGACGTAGCTGCCGGCGGCGACTTCCGAATTGACCTGGCCGCTGAGGTCCACCTCCACCGCGGAATTGATCGCCACGAACTGGTTCAGGTTGGCCAGCACGTCGGCGTCGTGGGTGTAGGCCGTGGAGCGCAGCTGGATCTTCGGGTTGTCGTGGGCGTAGTCATGGATCACCCGGCTGCCCAGCAACAAGCCGCCGATGGTCACGCCGCGGTCGAGGTTCTTGCGCGCGTTGGTGATCACCCCGGCCTGCATCAGTTGCGCCACGCCGTCGCCGAGGCTGCCCGAATGCACGCCCAGGTCACGGCGGTCGCGCAGGGCGCCGAGCACGGCGTCGGGGATGGCACCGATGCCCATTTGCAACGTGGCGCCGTCGTCGATCAGCCCGGCGATGTGCGCGGCGATGCGGCTATCCGCTTCGCGGATGCGCGCTGGCGGGTTCTCCAGCGGTGGCCGGTCAGTGTGGAGGATGGCGTCGAGGTCTTCGGCACCGAGGGTGCGTTCGCCGAAGGTGCGCGGCGCCTGGCGGTTGACCTCGGCGATGACCACCCGCGCCCGTTCCAGCGCCGGCAGCAGGTATTCGTGGGCGATGCCCAGGCTGTAGCGGCCGTTGGCGTCGGCCGGGGCCAGTTGCAGCAGCAGGACGTCGATGCGCAGCGCACCGCTTTCGATCAGCGCCGGCAGCTGCGAGTAGTGGCAGGGCAGGATGTCGAGCACCCCGGCGTTGCCCAGTTCGCGGTTGGCGCCGGCGCCGCAGTAGGCGAGCAGGTCGACATGCTCGGCGTGCTCGGGGCGGCAGGTGGTGCTGTTGGCGATGCCGAGCAGCACCCGGAAGCGGCCGATGCGCGCACGCTGGGCCATCAGCGCCTCGGTCAGCGGCAGGGGTTCGGCGTTGGCCTGGCCCCAGAGCACGGTGTCGCCGGGGTGGATCAGTTCACTGAGGTCGAGCGCGTGCGCTTGCAGCAGCTGGGGCATGGCTTGGCCGCATCCTGGAATTCTTTTGGGGGAGGGAAGCGGCGGCCCGGGGGGCGGGCCGCCGTACAGCAGGTGGCGAAGGGGTCAGGCGATGGAGGAAGGGTGCTTCGCCAGCGGGGTGACCTGCATGGTCATGTAGGGGAACAGCGGCAGGCTGGAGAGCAGGGCGTGCAGCTCGTCGTTGCTCTCGACATCGAACACGCTGATGTTCGAGTACTGGCCGACGACACGCCACAGGTGCGGCCATTTGCCCGAACGCTGGATCTCGGTGGCCCGGGCCTTCTCGGCGGCCTTGATCGCCTCGACTTCCTCGGCCGGGATATCACGGGGAATGTTCACGTCCATTCTTACGCAGTACAGCATGGTGATTCCTCGGGTTTCAGAGTTTGCTCTGGGACAGCTGCGCGCCACTGGCGGGCTCGCTGTCGTCGTCGTTCAGGAGCTTCGCGTCGACGTCCTGCAGGCGTACGCCACGGGTTTCCGGGAGCAGCAGCACGGCGGTGACGGAGAGTGCGTAGGCCACCAGGCAGAAGGTGCCGATGGACTGCGCCAGGCCGATCTTCTCGGAGAGCACGCCGACGCCGGCGATGGACAGCGCGCCGAGGGACTTGCCCAGGTTGTAGGAGAAGCCCATGCAGGTGGTGCGCACGTGGGTCGGGAACAGTTCGCTGAGGAACGGGCCGAGCACCGCGAAGATGCCGGTGGCGAAGGCGCCCACCGGGAAGGCCATGACCATCAGCAGCTCGGTGCTCATCGGCACCAGCATGTAGACCACGGTGAAGATCCACGCACCGACGCTGAACAGCAGCAGGGCGGGGCGGCGGCCGTAGCGGTCGGCGATCCAGGCGGTGACCATGAAGCCGGCGAAGGCGCCTGCACACATGATCAGCATGGTGAAGATCACCGGACCGGGCTTCAGGCCGCGCTCGGAGACCATCAGCGTCGGCAGCCAGGCCATGATGGTGTAGGCGGCAGCCTGCAGGCCGGTGACCAGTACCGCGCCAAGCAGGGTCAGGCGGATCACCGCGGGGCGGAAGGCGGAAAGCATCGAAGCCTTCTCTTCCACGTTGGCGGTGGCCTGCTGGTAGATCTCCGGGTCCTTCACGTGGCGGCGGATGAACAGCACGAAGCCGGCCGGGATCACGCCAACCCAGAAGGCCACGCGCCAGGCCATGTCCTGCGGCAGCCAGGCGAGCAGGCCGGTCATGATCACCGCAGCGCCCGCCCAGCCCAGGGCGAAGCCGCTCTGCACGAAGCCCAGCGCCTTGCCACGGTGTTCCGGACGGATGACCTCGGCCATCAGCGCCGCGCCCACCGCCCACTCACCGCCGAAGCCCAGGCCCTGCAGGGTGCGGATCACCAGCATCTGCTCGTAGCTCTGGGCGAATCCGGCGATGAAGCCAAACAGGGTGAACCAGCAGATGGTGAAGATCAGGATGCGCACGCGGCCGTAACGGTCGCTGAGGATGCCGGCGATCCAGCCTCCGATGGAGGCGGAGAGCAGCGCGGCGGTGCCGACCACGCCGGCCTCGCCCTTGGAGATCTGCCAGACCGCCATCAGCGCCGGCAGCAGGAAGCTGAACATCTGCGCGTCGTAGGTATCCAGCGCCCAGCCGGAGAAGCAGGCCCAGAAGGTCTTGCGCTCCTGCCGGGAGCCGGTTTTGTACCATTCGAACATGGGGATTACCGTCCTTATTGTTATTGGGTGTCGGTTCGTGGCGGGCCACGATTGCAGCGTTTGGGTGGTGCCCGTTGGGCGAGCTGACCGCCAGGCGGGCGGGGTGTCAGTTCGTGCAACGAGCATGCGGCAGATTGCTTCGCGCGCCCATTTGCCTTTGCGAAAGCCTGCCTTTGCGCGGGGTTAAGCGCTCAGTCGGTCCTCGGCGAAATCAGCAGGTCCTGGGCCATGCTGGCGATCAGGCGGCCGTCGCGGCGGTAGATGTGCGCCAGCGCCAGGCCGCGCCCGGCGAGGCTGCGTGTGCCCTGGCTGACGAACAGCAGCCAGTCGTCGCAGGCCGGCTCCGGGGTATGGAACCACAGCGTGTGATTGAGGTTGGCGACGTAGTGGCCGTGGCGCAGCCCGCCCGCGCTGGCAGGCGGCGCCAGGGCGCCGTTGAACCAGCAGTCGGAGAGGTAGGCCAGTGCCGCATGGTGCAGGCAGCCCTCGGCGGTCAGCGGTTGCAGCAGGCGCACCCAGTAGGCGATTTCGCTCGGCGCCGAGGCGTTGCCAAAGTACGCCTCGGGGTTAACCGGGCGGATATCCAGCAGCGGTTGCCCGGTGAAGCGCAGCTGCACCGCCTCGCCCTGGCCCGGATAGCGCTCGGCCAGCTCGCGCAGGTCCGGCAGGCTTTCCGGCGGAGGGATATCGCCCGCCAGGCGCGGCGCCGCCTCGGCACTCTCGCCGGGCAGCTGGAAGGTCGCGTGGGCGCTGAGCACCACGGCGGTGCCCTGTACGCCGTAGATGTGCCGGCTGGAAAAACGCCGGCCATCCTGCAGCGCTTCCACCTTGTACTCCAGCGCGTCCTCGGGGCGGGCGCCCTGCAGGAAGGTTGCCTGCAGGGTGCTCGGTACGCGGTTCGGCACGGTTTGCGCGGCGGCCCAGAGGGCCTGGCCTAGCAGTTGTCCGGCATAGACGCGGCCGTTGACGTTGCTGTCGTTGACGGTGGCGCGGAAGGTGTCCTGCGGGCCGTCTTCCAGGCTCAGCAGCTGTGTCAGATCGCCCTGGTCCCAGGCTCTTGCGCGGTCGAAGGTGCCCACGGTGGCGTCCTCAGGCGGAGCTGCCCAGGGCGCGCTCGGCGCTCGGGCTCAGGGCCCGCACCGGGCGGTTGGGCAGCAGGGAGAAGTCCAGCGGAATCGGCGTGATCGCCTGCAGCGCTTCGGCCGTGGTCTCGCCCACCAGCTCGATCACCTGCACGCCTTCGGCAGTGATCTCCAGGGTGGCGAGGTCGGTGTAGACGCGGCTGACGCAGCCGATGCCGGTGAGCGGGTAGGTACAGCTTTCGATGAGCTTGCACGCGCCGTCCTTGGCCAGGTGCTCCATCATCACGAAGATGCGCTTGGCGCCGATGGCCAGGTCCATGGCGCCGCCGACGGCGGGGATGGCGTCCGGCGCGCCGGTGTGCCAGTTGGCCAGGTCACCGTTGGCGGCGACCTGGAAGGCGCCGAGCACGCAGATGTCGAGATGGCCGCCGCGCATCATGCCGAAGGAGTCGGCGTGATGGAAAAACGCAGCCCCCGGCGCCAGGCAGATGGGCTCCTTGCCGGCGTTGATCATGTCCCAGTCTTCCTCGCCGGGCTTGGCCCCGGTCCAGCGGCCGAGCACGCCGTTCTCGCTGTGCAGGAAGATGTCCTTGTCCGCCGGCAGGTGGTTGGCCACCAGGGTCGGGAGGCCGATGCCGAGGTTGACGTAGGCGCCCTCGGGGATGTCGCGGGCCACGCGGGTGGCCATGGCGTTGCGGGTCTGTTTGTCCATGCTCAACCTGCCTTGCTCTGGCTGACGGCGCTGCTGCGCTGCACGATGTGCTTGACGAAGATGCCGGGGGTGACCACGTGCTCCGGGTCGATCTCGCCCAGGGCGCAGACGCGGCCCACCGAGGCAATGGTGTGGCGCGCGGCCATGGCCATCACCGGGCTGAAGTTGCGCGCGGTCTTGCGGTAGGTGAGGTTGCCCCAGCGGTCGCCGAGTTCTGCGTTGATCAGCGCGTAGTCGACATGGATCGGCGACTCCAGCACGTAGTGGCGGCCGTCGATCAGCCGGGTTTCCTTGCCCTCGGCCAGCAGGGTGCCGTAGCCGGTGGGGGTGAAGAAGCCGCCGATGCCGCAGCCGGCGGCGCGCAGGCGTTCGGCGAGGTTGCCCTGGGGGACGATCTCCAGCTCGATCCTGCCGGCGCGATACAGCTCCTCGAAGACGTGGGAGCCGACCATGCGCGGGTAGGAACAGAGAATCCGCCGTACCTGGCCGGCCTTGAGCAGGGCGGCCAGGCCGGTGTCGCCTTGGCCTGCATTGTTGCTCACCAGGGTGAGGTCGCGCGCGCCCTGGGCGATCAGCGCGTCGATCAGGTCCTCGGGCATCCCGGCACCGCCGAAGCCGCCCACGGCGATGGTCGCGCCGTCGGGAATCTCGGCCAGCGCCTGGGCGGCACTGGGGCAAAGCTTGTCGATCATGACTGCGGGTCCTTTGTCGTTTTTATCGCGGACGGACGCGGCTTTCGAAAGCCCTCATCGCCCCTGGAAACCAGCTTGCCAGTGCGCCTGGAGGGTCACAATTTCAGTCTGCGGAAGGGGCGTTTAACCCCCGGTTAAGAGGGCGCGCCGGCCTTGTGTGGTGCGGGCTGGCGCGCTTCGGGAGCGCTTGAGACGGCGGTTCAGACAGCGGCAACACCGACGGTCATGCCGCCGCAGACGTAGAGCACCTGGCCGGTGACGAAACCGGCGCGTGCATCGAGGAAGAACGAGGCGGCCTGGGCGATGTCGTCCGGCACGCCGAGGCGCTTCACCGGCACGCTGTCGATGATCGCCTGGGTGCGCGGGCTGTCCGGCGGGTTGGCGCGCTCGAACAGCTCGGTGCGGATCGGCCCCGGGCCGATGGCGTTGGCGGTGATGCCGTGGCGGCCCAGCTCCAGCGCCCAGACGCGGGTCATGCCCAGCAGCCCGGCCTTGGTGGCGGCGTAGGCGGTACGCAGCTCCTTGCCCAGCGCGGCGCGCGAGGACATGTTGAGGATGCGCCCGAAACCGGCTTCCTTCATTCCCGGCAGCAGCGCCTGCATGCACTGCAGCGAGCAGCGTACGTTGAGCGCCCAGACCCGCTCCAGCTCCTCGAAGCTCTGCTCGTCCGCCGGGTTCGGGCAGACCATGCCGACGTTGTTCACCAGGCGGGTGATCGGCCCGTCGACCAGTGCCTGTTCCAGCGCGGCAGCAGTGGCGGCGGTGTCGGTGAGGTCGGCGATCAGGCCGTCGCCGATGCGGTCGATGATCACCGGCTCGAAGCCGTCCTCGCGGCAGCGTTGGGCGATAGCGGCGCCGATACCGGAGGCGCCTCCGGTGATGAGTACGCGTTCTTTGGGCACGGTGGGACTCCGTCAGACAGTGGCGATGGGGTTGAGCGGCGCGCCCACGGCGCCGGGCAGGCGCAGCGGCGGGGCGGTGAGCAGGAAGCGGTTGCGGCCGTTGGCGCGCAGCCACTGGGCCAGCGGCGTTAGGTGCCACAGCTCGCCCAGGTGCACGCCGAGCTTGAACAGGCAGTGGTGGTGCAGCGGCATCACCGAGCAGCAGTCACCGGCTTGCCCGGCGGGGAAGATTTCCACCGAGTAGTTGTCGGCGGCGATGGCCACCAGGTTGCTGTCGGTGATCCAGTTCAGCAGGCGGCTGTCGTTGCCATCGAGCACCGCGGCGAGGCGTTCCAGCTCTGCCGGGTCGGGGTTGCGGTTCATCCCCAGCAGGGCTTCGGCGTAGCCGGTGTGCAGGCAGACGAGGTCGCCGGCTTCCACTTCCACGCGGTCGGCTTCGAGCACGCGCATCAGCTCGTCGTAGCCGACGTGGGTGCGGCCCAGGCCGTAGTGATGGTGCAGGTCGATCATCACGCCGCGGCCCTGCACGCAGGTCTCGGCCATCCGTTCGATGCCCAGGGCGTGGGCGCAGGAAGTGCTGTGGGGCTTGATCGGCCCGGCGATGCCGCAGTCCTCCAGCTCGCTGGGGCCTTCGATGTCGCCACCGGCGCTGAAGCCGTTGTAGTACAGCGGTTCGGGTACGCCGTCGTCGTTGGCGTCGAACAGCGCGCCGACGTGGGACAGCGCATCCCACTGCGTGGAGTACTGCAGGTGGAGGATCGCCAGGTCGTCGCTGAGCACGTCCGGCCGGCCTTCCTGGATCCACTGGTACTGGTAGTTCATGTTGACCCCGCCCTTGCGCAGCAGCGGGCGCAGGATCGGCGGCAGGCGGTTGACGTTCATCGCGTTGCCGCCCGGGTAGTCCAGCGGCAGGCTGAGGCAGAAGGCCAGGCCTTCGCGGACTTCGGCGACGCCCTGCAGGACCTTTTCCGGAGTCAGCAGGTTCAGTCGTCCCCTCTGGTCGTCAGGGCCGAAATCGCCCCAGTTCGAGCCCTCGGGGCGTTTCTTCCAGCGTGGTTCGGCCATGGTCGATGGTCCTTGTTGTTGTCGGTGGCGGGTCGCCCGGGATGGCGGCGCGTCCTTGTGCTGCAAGGCTCCCAGACTCGTTGGAGGCGGACAATTGGCCTCTTTGGAAGGCGGCTTTAACGCAGGATTAAGCCGCGCGGTAGCAGTCGATCAGGCTGTCGGCGAAGTCGCGGGCGAAGGCCGAGAGGCCGTCGAAATCCTGCGCGCAGAGCTGGAAGGTGCGCACCGCCCAGGGGTCGAGCAGCTTGCAGGAGCCGATCTTCTGGCTGCCCTTGAGGCGCTCGAAACCGGCCTGGGGCACGATGGCGATGCCGGCGCCGGCTTCCACCATGCGGAAGATCGCGTCGGAACTGGCGACCTGCACGCGGATGGTCAGCGGGATGTGCAGCGCCGCTGCCGCGCGACTGAGGAAGACGTGGATGGCGCTGCCTTCGAGCAGGGAGACGAAGGCGTACTGCAGCGCCTCCTTGAAGTGCACTTCGCCGCCTTTGAGGATCGGGTGACCTTCCGGGGCGATGACCATCAGCCGGCTGCTCACCAGCGGCACGCTCTGCAGGCCGTCGGTGACCACGCTGCCGGAGACGATGCCCAGGTCCGCGCTGCCGTCGCGGATGCAGCGCACGATGTCGTCGGAGAGGCGCTCGCGCATGTCGATGTGCACGTCGGGGTGGCTCTTGAGGTATTCACCTACCACCGGCGGCAGGTACTCGGTGATGGCGGTGGTATTGGCCAGCAGGCGCAGCTGGCCCTTGAGCCCTTCGGCGTACTGCTGCAGGTCGCCGGTGAGCATCTCCAGCTGGGAGAGGATGATGCGCGCGTGCTGCAGGTAGGTCTTGCCGGCGTTGGTCAGGGTCACGCCCTGGGGCGAGCGCTCCAGCAGGCGCATGCCGAGGTTGTCCTCGAGGTTCTTGATGCGGTTGCTGGTGGCCGGCACGGAGAGGAACGAGCGTTCCGCGCCGCGGGTGAGGCTGCTGGTTTCCGCGATGTTGATGAACAGCCGGAAATCCGTGATATCGAAATGCATCGCCATGGTCTGGTACTTCTTGCCAAGTGGTATACCACGGTACTGGCTGGCGAATAGCCTGCATAGACGGCATTCGTCGGTCCGGCGCCGCTCTGGTAGCCCGCGCCGGCATTGCTCGGGAGCACGCCGGCGCGGGCTGCCGGATCACCAGTGGGCCGCCTCGAAGGCGAAGCCCGAGCCCTGGCGGCGGATGAAGCCGCAGTGCGGTTCGCCGAAGTGCACCGGCAGGATCAGCGCGCCGGAGTCGGCCGCGTCGTTGAGGAAGGCCAGGCGCGTCTGACGGGCGGTGTCCTCCCAGATACAGTAGCCGGAGTTGATTTCCGGGCGGACGATCTGCACCGGGCTGTGCAGGATGTCGCCGCAGAAGATGCCTTCCTCGCCGCCGGAGCGCACCTTGAAGATCACCTGGCCGGGGCTGTGGCCGGGGGCCGCCTGCACCTGCAGGCAGTCGGCGATTTCCTCGCCGGGCTCCATCATCTTCGCCAGGCCGGCATCGACGATGGGCATCACGCTGTCGAAGAAGGACTCGCCGAACACGTCGATGACGCCGCCTTCCCTGTTCTTGCCCTGGTGGCAGAAGTCGAAGTCGTCCCTGGGGAAGTGGTAGGTGGCGTTGGGGAAGGTCGGTTCCCAGCGGCCATCCTTCCAGGTGGTGTTCCAGCCCACGTGGTCCGAATGCAGGTGGGTGATCACCACGTGGGTGACCTTCTCCGGCGGCGCGCCGGCGGCGATCATCCACTCGCGCACCAGGCCGTTGAGCATGTTCATCCGCGCGATGCCGGGGCGCGGCTTGAAGTTGCCGACGCCGGTGTCGACCACCACGATCTCGTTGCCCACGTGCACGATCCAGAACTGGATGGTGACGATGAGCTTGTTCATGTGCTCGATCCAGTGGTTGGGCGCCATCAGCTCGCGGTGTTCGGCGAGCACGTCCTGGTCCATTTGCGGGAAGAGGAAAGCCGGGTCGTGGGTGGGGCCGGCGTATTCGAGAATGCGGGTGACCTTGATGTCACCGATCATGCGGGACTGCATCATGGCGCGGTGTTCCTCATTGTTGTTCTGTCTTTGATTGCACGGTTGATTGCACGGCTGGCAAGGCCGCTCACGGTGGTGGTCAGGCTGCGTGGCGGCTGGCGCCGACGCGGTGCCGGGGCTGTTCGATGAACTCGCGGTAGATCGCCGCGCCCGACAGCCCGGAGCACACATAGCCGCGCACCAGCGCCGCGACCAGGCGCGGGCTCTGCAACGGCATGAAGTGCCCGGAGGCTACCTGCAACGGCTCAATCTGCGTGGCGAAACCGGCCAGGCGGTCGATTTCCGCCGGGGGCCGCAGGGCGTCGTATTCGCCGGCCACCAGCAGCGTGCGGGCCGGCAGGCGCGGCAAGTCAGCCTCCAGTTCCAGGCCGGCGAGCATGGCGAAGGTGGCGGCGAATCCCTGCGGATCGGCAGCGCGCCAACGCAGGCGGAAGGCCTCGAAGACTTCCGCATCGGTACGCAGCGGCGCGGGCCAGGTCTTGTCCAGCAGCGCCGGCACCAGTTCGCCCAGGCCTTCGCTGCGCAGCGCAGCGGCGCGCTGGCGAGTCGCCTCGCGAGCCGTGGCGGCGACGCCGCAGGCCGGCGCCAGGCCGATCAGTTGCTGGCAGCGCTCGGGGTGGCAGGCGGCGAAGCGGATGGTGATGGCCGCGCCGACCGCCACGCCCATCAGCGCGACAGGTGACTCGATGCGCAGCGCGTCGAGCAGCGCAGCCAGGTCGGCGACATGGTCGTCGATGGCCAGCTCGCCGGGGAATTTCTCCGACAGCCCGGCGCAGCGCGTGTCGTAGCGCAGCAGGGTGAGCTCGCCGGCCAGCGTCGCGCAGAGGTCATCCCAGCTTTCCAGGCTGCCGCCCATTTCGTGCACCAGCACCAATACGGGCGCATCCGTGCTTTCAGCCGGCAACAGCTGGTAGCGCAGGGCGGTGCCGTTGACCTCGATCCAGCTCAGATTCTTCGACATGGTTGACCTCACACCCGCTCGAACAGCGCGGCCAGGCCCTGGCCGCCGCCGATGCACATGGTCTCCAGGCCGAAGCGCGAGCCGCGGCGCTGCATCTCGTGGAGCAGGGTGGTCATGATGCGCACGCCGGTGGCGCCGATCGGGTGGCCGAGGGAGATGCCCGAGCCGTTGACGTTGACCCGCTCGTCGTTCTCCAGGCCCCAGGCCTTGAGCACCGCCAGCGCCTGGGCGGCGAAGGCCTCGTTGACCTCGATCAGGTCCATCTCCGCCAGGGTGCGCTGGCTGCGTTGCAGCAGGCGGTCCACCGCCGGCACCGGGCCGATGCCCATGCGCGCCGGGTCGCAGCCGGCTGCCGCCCAGTCCACCAGGCGCGCCAGCGGCTGCAGGTTGTGGCGCCGTGCGTAGTCCGGCGAGACCACCAGGCAGGCTGCCGCCGCGTCGTTCTGCTGGCTGGAGTTGCCGGCGGTGCAGACGCCATCGGGCAGCAGCGTGCGCAGGCCGGCCATGCCGTCGAGGCTGGCGTCTTCGCGGATGCCTTCGTCCATCGACACCAGGGTCTGGCTGCCGCGCTTGCCCGGCACGGTCACCGGCACCACTTCATTGGCAAAGCGGCCCTCGCGCCAGGCGGTGGCGGCGTTCTGGTGGCTGCGCACGGCGAAGCGGTCGGCTTCCTCGCGGCTGATGGCGTAGTCGCGGGCGAGGTTCTCGGCGGTCTCGGGCATGCCGGAGATGCGCCCGAAACGCTCCTGCGGCTGCGAGCGCTCGCGGCCACGCTCCAGGCGGTCGTGGAACTTCACGCTGCCGGCGCGGGCGCCCCAGCGCATGTCGGTGCTGTAGTACTCGATGTTGCTCATGCTCTCCACACCCACCACCAGCACCGCCTGGGCGGCGCCGGTCTGCACGTGCATGGCGGCGTCGATCACTGCCTGCAGCCCCGAGCCGCAGCGGCGGTCGAGGGTGTAGCCGGGCACTTCCAGCGGCAGGCCGGCGGCCAGAGCGGCGTAGCGGCCCATGCAGGGCGCCTCGCTGGAGGCATAGGACTGCGCAACGATAACCTCGTCCAGGGTGGCCGGCGGGACGTCCACCCGCTGCAGCAGCGCCTGGATGATGCCGGCGGCGAGCTGGTCGGCGGTCAGCGGGGCGAGGGCGCCGCCGAACTTGCCGATGGGGGTTCGCAGGGGGGAAACGATCAGCGCGTCGTGCATGGGGTCGGCCTTGTTCTGGAAGATGGGAGTGGGGCGAGGGAATGCCGGCCAGCATGGGCAAGGCGATGCGGTGCGGGAATTTCGCATCGCGAAAGCCTGCCTTCCGCGTTGCTTAAGTCGCCACGCCTGCCGGGGCTGCGCAGCGCTCTTCGTTTTCCTGAAACGGCTCCTTAAGCAAAACCCAATACCTGCTCGCGCCTTCGCCTTTGCATCCTTCTGCGCATCCCGGCGTTCCCCCTCCGGGTCATTTCCCGTTTCGCAAAACAACAACAACCAACACGGATACCCCCATGCAGAATCCTTCCCTGGCGCAGCTCTTCGGTCTGCTCGCGCTGCCGCCCGCCCTCGCTCTGCCGACCCTGGCCCAGGCCGAATTCATCAAGGACAGCAGCGTCAGCCTCAGCCTGCGCAACGTCTACTTCAACCGCGACTTCCGCCAGGACAACGCGGCGCAATCCAAGCGCGAGGAGTGGGCCCAGGGCTTCATGTTCAGCGCCAAGTCCGGCTACACCGAAGGCACCGTGGGCGTCGGCCTGGACCTCTACAGCGCACTGGGCGTGAAGCTGGATTCCTCCGATGCGCGCGCCGGCACCGGCCTGCTGCCCAACCGCTTCGGCGACTCCGGGCCGGGCAGCTACAGCGACCTGTCTGGCGTCGCGAAGATGAAGATCGCCAAGACCGAACTGAAGGTTGGCGGCTTCACCCCGAAGACGCCGATCCTGCTCTCCAGCGATGCGCGCCTGCTGCCGCCGATCTTCAACGGCGCCACCGTCAGCTCCACCGACATCGACAACCTGACGCTGGACCTGGGCCGCTTCGACAAGGTCAACTTCCGCAACTCCAGCGGTAACCACGACAAGATTCTCGCCGGCAACTACGGCGTCAGCGGCGATCACTTCGACTACTTCGGCGCCACCTACGCCTTCTCGCCGACGGTCAACCTCGCCTACTGGCGCGCCGAGCTGCAGGACGTCTACCAGCAGAACTACCTGGGCTTCAACGGCAGCCGCAAGGCCGGCGACTGGGTACTGAGCGCCGCCCTCGGCTACTTCGATTCCTCGGAGAACGGCGCCGCCCGTGGCGGCGACATCGACAACGGCCTGACCACCGCGATGCTCTCGGCCAACTATGGCGCGCAGACCTTCCGCGTCGGCTACCAGGACAACAGCGGCGACAGCCCCTTCCCGTACCTGCAGGATGCCGACACCTACGGCGCCAACGTGGTACAGATCCTCGACTTCACCCGCGCCCGCGAGACCTCCTGGCAACTGCGCCACGACCTCGACTTCGCCGCCTTTGGCGTGCCTGGCCTGACCGTGATCAACCGCTACATCCGCGGCGACGGCTACGAGATCGGCGGCCAGTCCGGCAAGGAATGGGAGCGCAACCTCGACGTCACCTACGTGGTGCAGAGCGGCCCGCTGAAGAACCTCGGCGTGCGCTGGCGCAACGCCACGGTGCGCTCCGATGGCGCCGGCGAGCTGGACGAGAATCGCCTGATCCTCTCCTACACGCTGCCGCTCAAATGAGTCGCGCCGGCCACCCTCCACAAGAGGGTGGCCGGTCGATCCACCGCGCCGCTTCAGCGAGCGGCGCGGTGCGTCATCCGGACGGCGAAACATCCGTCGCCGCCTCCGGAATCCCCACCCTGCGGTACCTCAACGCCCGGTCTCCACGATGGACCGGGCGTTGTTGTTTGCGCAGCTTCGCCGCCGGCCGGGCAGGAATCGCAGGCATAAAAAAGCCGGCCACGTGAGCCGGCAAAAGCGAGTTCGATGAGCTCAGTCGTGCAGGGCGAGCAGGCGGCGGGCGCGCTCGATCACCGGGGCGTCGACCATCTGCCCGTCGAGCTGGAAGGCGCCGTTGCCCTGGGCCGCGCCGACGATCTTCTGCGCCCAGTCGAGCTGCTCGCGGGTCGGTGCCAGTGCCTGGTGCACGCCGATGACCTGGCGCGGGTGGATGCACAGCATGCCGGCGAAGCCGGTGTCGCGGGCATCACGGGCGAAGCGGGCGAGGCCGTCGAGGTCGGCGATGTCGGGGAACACCGTGTCCAGCGGCGCCGCCAGGCCGGCCAGGCGGGTGTGCAGCAGCAGGTCGTAGCGCACCTGGTCGAGCAGGCGCGCCGCGGCGCTGCTGCCGGCGCTCATGCCCAGGTCCAGGCACAGGTCGAGGCCGCCGAAGGTCAGGCGCTGCACGCCGGGCACACGGGCCATCTCCGGCAGGGCCAGCAGGCCGAGGGCGCTCTCGATGATCGGCAGCACCGGCTTGCCGAGGGCGGCGGCGTTGACCACCTGCTCGACGCTTTCCGCCTTGGGCAGCAGCACGCCGAGCACACCGCGATGGCGGCACAGGTCCAGATCGTCGTTGTGCTCCAGATGACCGGCCATGTTCACCCGCACCCACACGCCGGCTTCCGGCGTGGCGTCGAGGAAGGCGCGCAGGTGTTCCCGCGCCTGGGCCTTGGCGGACGCCTGCACGGCGTCCTCCAGGTCGACTATCACCACGTCGGCGCCGCTGGCCAGGGCCTTGGCGAAACGCTCCGGGCGATCGCCGGGCACGAACAACGCGCTGCGCAGTTTTTCCAGGGGCATGTCCATGGGCAAACCTCCCTTAGAACGAACGCGGCAGTTCGAGCAGGTGCTCGGCCACGTACGACAGGATCAGGTTGGTGGAGATCGGCGCCACCTGGTACAGGCGGGTTTCGCGGAACTTGCGCTCGACGTCGTATTCGTTGGCGAAGCCGAAGCCGCCGTGGGTCTGCAGGCAGGCGTTGGCGGCTTCCCAGCTGGCCTTGGCGGCCAGGTACTTGGCCATGTTGGCGGCGGCGCCGGCGTTCTTGCCGCTGTCGTATTCCTGGCAGGCGCGCCAGCGCATCAGGTCAGCCGCTTCGATCTCGATATAGGCCTCGGCGATGGGGAACTGCACGCCCTGGTTCTGCCCGATCGGGCGGCCGAACACCACGCGGTCGCGGGCGTACTGCGCGGATTTTTCATTGAACCAGCGGCCGTCGCCGATGCACTCGGCGGCGATCAGCGTGCGCTCGGCATTGAGGCCGTCGAGGATGTACTTGAAGCCCTTGCCCTCTTCGCCGATCAGGTTGCCGGCGGGGATTTCCAGGTTGTCGAAGAACAGCTCGTTGGTCTCGTGGTTGACCATGTTGGCAATCGGCTGCACGGTCAGGCCGTTGCCGATGGCTTCGCGCAGGTCGACGAGGAAGATCGACATGCCYTCGGACTTCTTCTTCACCTCGGCCAGCGGCGTGGTGCGGGCCAGCAGGATCATCAGGTCGGAGTGCTGGACGCGCGAGATCCACACCTTCTGGCCGTTGATCACGTACTTGTCGCCCTGGCGCACGGCGGTGGTCTTGATCTTGGTGGTGTCGGTGCCGGTGGTGGGCTCGGTTACGCCCATGGACTGCAGGCGCAGTTCGCCGCTGGCGAGCTTGGGCAGGTAGTAGGCTTTCTGCTCGGCGCTGCCGTTCCGCAGCAGGGTGAACATGTTGTACATCTGCCCGTGGATGGTGCCGGAGTTGCCGCCGCAATGGTTCACCTCTTCGAGGATCACCGACGCCTCGGCCAGGCCCAGGCCGGAGCCGCCGTATTCTTCCGGGATCATCGCCGAGAGCCAGCCGGCTTCGGTCATGGCGCGGACGAAGTCCTCGGGGAAGCCTTTCTCTTCGTCGATCTTGCGCCAGTACTCAGCGGGGAACTCCGCGCACAGGGCGCGCACGCCGTCACGGATGGCCTGGAGTTCTTCGTGGGTGGACGTCATCGAAACACCTCATGTCTTTCTTGTTGGAGGCACCGGGAAGGGTGCGGTCAGTCGAATTCCACTTCGCCGCGCTGGGCGATGCCGGCGCCGTTGCCGGCCCAGACTTCGGCCTTGCCGGGGCCGCTCAGGCGGCCGCCGACCTGGAACGGCTCGGGGCTGATCAGCGGGCGCAGGCCGCGATAGGCGTAACGACGCAGGCGTGCATTGGGATTGGCGCGGCAGAACGCGCGCAGGTTCAGTGTGCCGATCAGCGGGCCGTGCACCACCAGGCCGGGGTAGCCCTCGGCGCCGGTGACGTAGGGCCAGTCGTAATGGATGCGGTGGCCGTTGAAGGTCAGCGCGGAGTAACGGAACAGCAGGATCGGCGAGGGCTCCACCGCCTCGCTCCAGTCCCCGGCGGGCAGCGCATCGCCGCTGGCGAGCTTGGGCGGCGTGGGCTCGCGGTAGACGATGTCCTGCTCCTCGCTGAGCGCCAGGCGGCCGTCCTGGGCGAATTCGTGGCGCAGGGTGACGAACAGCAGCGCGCCGGTGCGGCCGTGCTTTTCCTCGACATTGAGGATGGTGGTGGTGCGCTTGGCCACGCCGCCAACCCGCAGCGGCTCGTGGAATTCCAGGCGGCCGCCGGCCCACATGCGGTTGCGCCCATCGGCCGGCGGCAGGAAGCCGCCGCGTGCCGGATGGCCATCGGCGCCCAGGCCGGACTCGACCACTTCGTCCTGGAAGAACATCCAGTGCCACAGCGGCGGCAGCGCGTCGCCCGCCGCCGGCACCTCTTCCGCCAGGGTCACGGCCAGGCGGCGCACCAGCAGCGCACTCAGTTCTTCCTCGCGTTCCTGGGAGCGGCCGATCCAGTCGGCGTAGGGCGAATCGCTCATTTCTGCTCTCTCATGGCTGTCAGAGTGGATGGACGGAGCATGCAACAGGGCTTGCGTTCATCGAATCCACATTTTCATAATCCAGCGTTAGGCTTTGCCTAACGCCATTTCTACACTTCAAGCCTAGCGCTGCTGTTTGTCGCTTCACGGAGAACCGTCCATGCACTTCGACCTCGCCGACCTGCGGCTTTTCGCCCATATCGCCGAAGCCCCCAGCCTCACCCAGGGGGCGCGCCGCGCGCATCTGTCGGCGGCGGCCGCCAGCGCGCGGATCAAGGCCCTGGAAGGCCAGCTGGAGTGCCGCCTGCTCTACCGCGACAACCGTGGCGTCGAGCTGACCCCGGCGGGCCAGCGCCTGCTGCAGCACGCGCGGCTGATCCTGCGCCAGGTGGACCACCTGAAAAGCGACTTCAGCGGCCAGGCCGGCGACCAGGTCGGGCATATCCGTATCTTCGCCAACACCACGGCCTGCACCGAGTTCCTCCCCGAGCTGCTGGCCGACTTCCTCGCCGGCCGCCCCGGCGTCAGCGTCGACCTGCAGGAGCGGCTGAACCGCGACATCGTCCGCGCCATCCTCGATGGCTCGGCGGACCTGGGGATAGTCGCCGGGCCAGTGCGCGCCGAAGGCCTGCAGGTGGTGCACTTCAGCACCGACCGCCTGGTGCTGGCGGTGGCGCCGGAGCACCCGCTGTGCGCCCTGCCCCGGCTGACCCTGGCCGATACCCTGGGTTACCCGCACATCGGCCTGCACGAAGGCAGCACCCTGCAGAGCTTCCTGCGCGAACGGGTGGACCGCATGGGCGGCGAGCTGAACCTGCGCATCCAGGTCGCCAGCTTCGAGGCGATCTGCCGGATGATCGAGGCCGGCGTCGGTATCGGCGTGATCCCGGAAACCGCCGCGCTGCGCCACAGCCGCACCATGAGCCTGCGCATCCTGCCGCTGGACGAGCCCTGGGTGATCCGCGAGCGCAGCGTGCTGCTGCGCGACCGCGAGGCCCTGCCCGCCTGTGCGCGGGCGCTGGTGGACCGTCTGCAGGAGATGAAGGACCCCGCCCCCTAGCCAGGCAACGCCTCGGCAGCCGCTGTGGCAGCCGGCGAGCGTCCCTCGCGCAGGCGCTCGAACCACAGGTAGATCACCGGCGTCGAGTACAGCGTGAGGATCAGCGACACCAGCAGCCCGCCGACAATCGCGATCCCCAGCGGCTGGCGCAGCTCGGCGCCGGCGCCATGGCCGAAGGCCAGCGGCACTGCGCCCAGCAGCGCCGCCAGCGAAGTCATCAGGATCGGCCGCAGGCGCAGCAGGCACGCCTCGCGCACCGCCTCGGTGGCCGGCATGCCGCGTTCCTGGGCGGCCTGGGCGAAGTCGACGATCATGATCGCGTTCTTCTTGACGATGCCGATCAGCAGCAGGATGCCGATCAGCCCCAGCACCGACAGGTCGAGGCGGAACAGCAGCAGCGCGATCAGCGCGCCGAAGCCGGCCGAGGGCAAGGTGGAGATGATCGTCAGCGGGTGGATGGCGTTCTCGTAGAGCACGCCGAGCACCACGTAGACGGTCAGCACCGCCGCGAGGATCAGCCAGGGCTGCGACTTCAGCGAGTCCTGGAAGGCCTGGGCGGTGCCCTGGAAGCTGCCCTGCACCGAATCCGGCAAGCCGATCTGCGCGGTGGTCTGCCTGATCGCCGCCACCGCGTCGCTCAGCGACATGCCCGGCGCCAGGTCGAACGACAGGGTGATGGCCGGGAACACGCCCTGGTGGTTGATGACGATGGGCACCAGTTCGCGGTGGAGGCTGGCGAGCATGTCCAGCGGCACCAGGTTGCCGGCGTCGGAGCGCGCGTAGAGGTGTTGCAGGGTCGACAGCGACACCTGCCATTTCGGGTCCAGTTCGAGGATCACGTGGTTCTGGTCCAACTGGGTGAACATGGTGGCGATCTGGCGCTGGCCGAAGGCGTCGTAGAGCACGTCGTCGATGGTCTGGATCGACACGCCCAGGCGCGCCGCCGAAGCGCGGTCGATCTGCAGGGTCGCCTGGGCGGTACCCTGCTGCTGGTCCGAGGCCACGTGCTGCAGTTGCGGCAGGGCCTGCATGCGTTTGAGCAGCAGGTCTGCCCAGTGGCTGAGCTCGCTGCTGTTGGGGTCCTGCAGGGTGTACTGGTAGAGGGTCTTGCTGATGCGCCCGCCGAACTGCAGGTCCTGGGTCGGCTGCATATACAGGCGCAGGCCGGTCACCGCGCCCAGCGGCGCCTGCAGGCGGTTGATCACCTGGCGCGCCGAGACGTCGCGCTGTGCGAAGGGTTTCAGCGCGAGGACGATGCGCGCCTGGCTGATGGTCGGGCTGGGGCCGATCCAGAAGTACACCTTGTCCACCGCCGGGTCCTGGCGGGCGATTTCCGCCGCCTCGCGGACCTGCTCTCGCATCGCCTGCGGCGAGCTGTCCGGCGCGCCCTCGGCGACGGTGACGATCAGCCCGGTGTCCTGCTCGGGGAAGAAGCCCTTGGGAATCACCACGTAGAGCACGCCGGTGGCCAGCAGCGTCGCCAGCACGCCGGCCAGGGTCACGCGCTGGTGCCGCAAGACCCAGTCCAGGGTGCGCGCGTAGCCGTCGTGGATCGCTTGCAGGCAGCGCTCGCAGAAGGCCGAGAAGCGTCCCGGCGCAGCCTCCTCGGCGTGGGGTTTCAACAGCCAGGCACAGAGCATCGGCGTGATGCACAGGGAAATCACGCAGGACACCAGGATGGCGATGCTCACCGTGATGGCGAACTCCCGCAGCAGGCGCCCGACAATGCCGCCCATCAGCAGGATCGGCAGGAACACCGCCACCAGCGACACGGTCATCGAGACGATGGTCATGCCCACCTCGCGCAGGCCGTCCATGGCGGCCTGCAGCCGCGGCTTGCCCATCTCCAGGTGGCGCACGATGTTCTCCATCATCACGATGGCATCGTCCACCACGAAGCCCACGGCAATCGCCAGGCCCATGATCGACAGGTTGTCGAGGCTGTAGCCGAGCACGTACATCACCGCGAAGGTCACCGCCAGCGACAGCGGGATGGTCATCGCCGGGATCAGCGTCGCCGTGGCCCGGCGCAGGAACAGGAAGATCACCAGCACCACCAGGCCGATGGACAGCAGCAGGGTGAACTCCACGTCAGCCACCGAGGCACGGATGGTCTGGGTGCGGTCGCCGGCGATGTGCACCTGGACGTCCGCCGGCAACTGCGACATCAGCGCCGGCAGCCGCGCCTTGATGTTCTCGATGGTCTGGMTGACGTTGTAGCCGGGCTGCTTGTGGATGTCGGCGATCACCGTCGGCTGGCCGTCGAGCATCGCCGCCTGCTCGGTGTCCTCGGCGCCGGCGATCACATCACCGACATCGCCGACCTTGATCGGCGTGCCGTTGCGGTAGGCGATCACCTGCTCGCGGTAGTGTTTCGGGTCGAGCAGCTGGTCGGTGGCGCCCAGGGTGATCGAGCGCGTCGGCCCGTCGAGGTTGCCCTTGGGCTGGTCGAGGGTGGCGTTGCCGATGGTCGCGCGCAGGTCTTCCAGTGTCAGGCCGCGGGCGGTCAGGCGGTCCGGGTCGATGCGGATGCGCACCGCCGGCTTCTGCTGGCCGTGGAAGTCGATCAGGCCGACGCCGGGGATCTGCGACAGCTGCTGGGAGATGTAGTTGTCGATGTACTGGTTGAGCTCGGGCAGCGTGCGCACCGGCGAGGTCACCGCCAGCGACAGCACGGTGGCCTCCGCCGGGTTGACCTTGTTGAAGGTCGGCAGGCTGGTCATGGTCTTGGGCAGGTTGGCGGTGGCGGCGTTGATCGCCGCCTGGACGTCCCCGGCGGCGCCGTCGATGTCGCGGTTGAGGTCGAACTGCAGGACGATCTGGGTCTTGCCGGCGGCGTTCGAGGACGTCATCGCGGTGATCTGCGGCACCGCCGAGAACGCCCGCTCCAGTGGCGTCGCCACCGAGCTGGCCATGGTCTCGGCGTTGGCCCCGGAGAGCAGCGCGGTGACCTGGATGGTCGGGAAGTCCACCGTCGGCAGCGCCGCCACCGGCAGGTTGAGGTAAGCGAAGGCGCCCAGCAGCATGGCGCCGATGGCCAGCATGCTCAGGCCGACGCGGCGCGGGATCAGCCCCATCAGGCCGTTCATGGCTGGCGCTCCGCGGCGTTGCTGGTGGTTGCCACGGATTCTGCCTTGACCGACGCCACGCGAGCGCCGGGGGCGATGCGCGACTGGCCGATGGTCACCACCGTTTCGCCCGGCGCCAGGCCCTGGCGTATCCACTGCATGCCGTCGACCACCACGTCCGCGGCCTGCACCTGGCGCGCCTCCACCTGCTGGCGGGCGTTGACCACATAGACATAGTCGCCATCACGGCCCAGCTGCACGGCGTTCTGCGGAATGGCGGTGACCGCGCGCTGGGTATCCAGCAGCAGGCGCGCGGTGACCAGCTGGCCCGGCCAGAGCTTCTGCGCGCCGTTGTCGAACTGCGCCTTGAGCTGCACCTGGCCGCTGGCGGTGGCGACCTGGCTGTCGATGAAGCTGAGCTTGCCGTGGGCGATCTCCTGGGTGCCGTCGCGGCTCATGGCGACCACCTCCAGCGGCGCCTGGGCCTGGCGGGCGAGAATCTGCGGCAGCTGGTCCTGGGAGACGGCGAAGGCCACCGAGATCGGGTCCATCTGGGTCAGTGTCACCAGGCCGGTGGCCTCGCTGCCGTGGACGATGGAGCCGGCATCCAGCAGGCGCTGGCCGGTACGGCCGGTGAACGGCGCGCGTATCTGGGTGAACGACAGTTGCAGGCGAGCGCTGTCCAGGGCCGCCTGGTCCGCCCGCAGGGTGGCCTGTTGCGCGGCCAGCTGCGCGCGGTAGGTGTCGACGTCCTGGCTGGGCCCGGCCTTGGCGGCGGCGAGCTTGCTGGCACGGTCGAGGTTCGACTTCAGGTTGGCGACCTGCGCCTGGTCACGGGCGACCAGTGCCTGGGCCTGGTCCTGCTGCGCCTGGTACGGGCGCGGGTCGATTTTCGCCAGCAGGCTGCCGGCCTGGACCATCTGCCCTTCACCGAACAGCACGCCGGTCAGCTCGCCATCGGCGCGCACGCGCACGTTGACGCTGTTCAGCGGCTGCACGTCGCCGATTGCCGACAGCCACACCGGCATGTCGCGGCGGTCGACCTGGGCGGTCTGCACCGGAATCGCGGCGGGCTCCGCCTTGGCCGGCGCCGCACCGACCCTGGGCAGGCTCACCGCGGCGATGGCGATCACCGCGACGCCAGCCGCGACGCACCAGGCCAGGCGCTGGCGTGACAGAGAGGGGAAGTTCATGGACGGGGCTCCTGGCGGGCGGAATCGGACGGCGTGGAAGTGGCAACGCTGGAAGCCTGCGCCACAGCGGCGCCGGCCTGCCTGAAATCGCCACCCAGGGCGCGGAACAGGCCAACCGAAGACTGCAGGTGCTGCAACTGCACCTGCAGCAGCGCGTCCTCGGCCTGGTACTGGGTGCGCTCGGCGATCAGCAGGGTCTGGAAGTCGATGGAACCGAGGCGGTAGCGCACCTGGGCCAGCTGCGAAGCCTCGCGAGCGGCCTGCACGGCGGCCTGGTTGAGCCCGTAGCTCTGCTGCAACTGCTGGCGGGCGCTGATCTGCGTCTGCACGTCCTGCAGCGCCTCGATCCACTGTTCGCGGTAGTTCGCCAGCAGCTCGCGGGAGTGCGCCTTGCTGGTATCCAGCTGGCCTTCGAGCTGGCCGCCGGTGAACAGTGGCTGGGCAATCGAGCCGAGCACACTCCAGATCGCGCCGGAGCCGAGGGTGTCGACGCCGCCCAGCAGGTTGATCGAGACGTTCGGCAGGAACGCCGCGCGGGCCACGCCGACGTCGAAGTTGGCGGATTTCAGGCGTGCCTCGGCGGCCTGGATGTCCGGGCGCTGGGCCAGCAGGTCGAGCGGCACGCCGACGCTTGGGAAAGGCACGGCCATTTCCCCCAGCTGCTGGCGTTGCAGGCTGAAGCCCTGGGGCGCCGCGCCGACCAGCACGGCCAGTTGATACAGCGCCTGGTCGCGCTGCTGACGCAGGGTCGGCACGGCGGCCTCGAAGGTGCGCAGGGCATTGCGTTGCTGGGCGACTTCCAGGTCGGACGCCGAGCCGAGGCTGGCCTGCACCTGCACCAGTTGCAGCACCTGGCGGGCGTCATCGGCGATGGTCTGCGCCAGGCGGATGCGGTCCTGCAGCGAGAGCACCTGGAAGTAACTGTCGGCGATGCTGGCGGTGAGGGTCATGCGCACGGTCTGCGCATCCAGCAGCGAGGCCTGGGTCAGTTGGTCCGCCGAATCGGCCGCCGCACGGTGGGCGCCCCAGAAATCGATCTCGTAACTGGCGCCGAGGGCAACCGAGCGCTTGGCGGTGGTCGAATAGTTGTCCTGCCGCTGGTAGGTGCCATCCAGGCTCAGTTGCGGAAACAGCCCGCTGGCGGCTACTTCGGCATTTCCCCGCGCCTGGTCGATGCGCGCCATGGCGGCGGCGAGGTTGTTGTTGCTTTGCAGGCCACGCTGGACCAGCGCATCCAGTTCGCTGTCGGAGAACTCGCGCCACCAGGCGCCACCAGCGGCGGCCGAGCCCTGTTGCGCACTGACTGAATCCCAGCTGGCGGCGGCGGGAACCGCAGGCGCCTGGTACTGCGGCACCAGCGAGCAGCCCGCCAGCAGGCTCAAGCCCAGGGCGAGCGGCAGCGGAAGGAATAGGCGCTTGGGACGGGCAGCGTCTGGCACGGGTGGGGTCTCCATGGAACCTGGTTGGACGGCGTCCTGACTGGGTTCCACGGTAAGGCCGGCTTGCTGGCAGGCCATTCCCCGGAAGTTAAACTTAAATTTAGCTGGGCCATTTAGGCGGCAGAAGGAGCCGAAAGATCAGTCCGGATCGTCCGTCTCCAGCAGGTAGCCGGCGCCCGCCACGGTGCGGATGATCGAGCGCGAATGGCCCTCGTCGAGTTTGCGGCGCAGGCGATAGATGTGCTTGTCGATCACGTTGTCGTTGGGGTCGAAATGGTAGTCCCAGGCGCTTTCCAGCAACAGGTCGCGGCTCACCGGCTGGCCCTGGTGGCGCAGCAGCCGGGCCAGCAGCAGGGTCTCGCGGAACTGCAGGCGCACTTCCCTGCCCCGCCGCCAGGCCAGGCGCGCACTGCAATCCAGTTCCAGGCCGGGCGCACGGAGCACCTCCCCCGCCGCCACGGGGCCGGGCCGGCGCAGCAGCGCCTGCAACCGCGCGAGCACCTCGACGAAGGCATAGGGCCGCGACAGGTAGTCGTCGCAGCCGGCGCGCAGCCCTTCCACGCGCTCCAGCGCACTGGCCTGGGCGCTGCACATCAGCACCGGCAGGTGCAGGTCCTCGGCGCGCAGCCGGCGTACCAGCTCCAGGCCGCCCAGGCGCGGTAGCTCGCGCTCCACGATCAGCGCGTCGTAGATGCCTTCCAGGGCCATTTCCAGGCCCTCCACGCCATTACCGGCGACATCGGCGACGTAGCCGCTCTCGCTCAGCCCGCGCGCCAGGTAAGCGGCCTGGCTGGCGTCTTCGGCCACCAGCAAAATTCTCATCCAGGGCGCTCCCCAGCTCGATAAACTTCGGCTCGATAAACTTCAGCCAGATAAACTTTTGTTCAGGTTGCGGCGAGCTGTGCTTTCGCCGCCGGGCAGCAGACTATGCCCGGGCGGATGTGAATCCGCCGTGATTGCCGCTGCTGCTGGAAAATGATGTTGCCTGGAGAATACCGCATGGCCCACGTTCTGGTGGTCGAGGACGACAGCTCTACCGCCCTGGAGATCGAAGCGGCGCTGGTCGACCACGGCTTCGCGGTGACCCTGGCTGCCGACGGCCGCAGCGGCATCGTGCAGGCGCTGAGCCTGCCCTTCGACCTCATCGTCCTCGACCGCATGCTGCCGCTGGTGGATGGTCTGGGCGTGCTGACGGCGATCCGCACCGCCGGCGTACTGACCCCGGTGCTGATCCTCAGTGCCCTGAGCGCGCTCGATGAACGGGTGCGCGGCCTGCGCGCCGGTGGCGACGACTACCTGACCAAACCCTTCGAATTCATCGAGCTGACCGCGCGCCTGGACGCCCTGCTGCGCCGCGGCAGCAACCTGCGCCCAGTGCTGCCGGCGAGCAACCAGCTGCGCATCGGCGACCTGGCCATCGACCAGCTGCGCCGCAGCGTGCGCCGCGGCGAGCGCAACATCGAACTGCTGCCGCGCGAGTACGCCCTGCTCGAACACCTGGCGCTGCACGCCGACGAGGTGGTTACCCGCACCATGCTCTTCGAGGCGGTGTGGAACTACACCTACGACGAGCGCACCAACGTCATCGAGGTGCACATCGGCCGCCTGCGCCGCAAGATCGACGGCGACGGCGAAGAACCCATGCTGCACACCGTGCGGGGAGCCGGCTATGTCCTCCGTTCGCCTCGCTGAGATCCCGCGTACCAGCGGCTTCCGCGTCGGCCTGCTGTTCCTCGCGCTGTTCGGCGTCTCGTTCCTTGCCCTGTTCGGTTACACCTACTGGCAGACCGCGGTCTACCTGCGCAGCGAAGTGGACGCCAACCTGCACCGGCAGATCGACAACCGCAGCGCCCAGGACGCCGGCACGCGCCTGCAGGAAATCCGCCGCCACGCCCTGCAGGACCACGACGGCCGCGTGCCGCACACGCTGTTCGACGCCCAGGGCAAACCGCTCGCCGGCCCGCTCAAGGAGTTGCCGGCCGGCAGGCGCTTCGATGCGCCGGGCGAGTTCCACTGGCAAAGGCCAGACGGTGAGCTGCGGCCGATCCGCTACCTCAAGCACCGCCTGGAGGACGGCAACATCCTGGTCGCCGCCCAGGACGTGCACGATATCCACGAGTTCGACGAGCTGCTGGTCAACGCCCTGGCCTCCGGCGGCGTGCTGTTGCTGGTGGTCGGCCTGATCGGCGCGGTGTGGCTGGGCAACTCGACGCGGGTGCGGTTGAACGACCTGAGCACCGCCATCCGCCGCATCGTCGAGGGCGACCTCAGCCGGCGCCTGCCGGTGCGTGGCAACGACGACGACATCGACCGCATCTCCGCCGTGGTCAACGGCATGCTCGACGAACTGGAACGGCTGATGAGCGAGGTCAAGGGCGTCTGCGACGACATCGCCCACGACCTGCGTACCCCGCTCACCCGCCTCATCGCCGGCCTGGAACGCACCCAGCGCCGCGAGCTGCAGGCCGAGGACTACGAGCAGACCATCGATGCCGCGCTGAACGAGGCCAAGGGCCTGCTGCTGACCTTCCGCGCGCTGCTGCGCATCTCCGAGATCGAGGACAGCGTGCGCCGCAGCCACTTCGCCCCGGTGGACCTGAATCGCATCGGCAGCGATGCGGTGGAACTCTTCGAGCCGCTGGCCGAGGAACGCCGCATCCACCTCGAACTGGTGCCCTCGCCGGCTCCGGCGCTGCTCTCGGGCGACGCGCAGCTGCTGTTCGACGCCAGCTGCAACCTGATCGACAACGCCATCAAGTTCTCCCCCGAGGGCGCGCACATCCGCGTCGAGATCGGCGCGGCGGACGGCGATGTCGGCCTCACTGTGCGCGACAACGGCCCCGGCATCCCCGAGGCCGAGCGCGAATCGGTGTTCCGCCGTTTCTACCGCGCGCAGAGCAGCCGGCAGACCGCCGGCAACGGCCTGGGGCTGAGCCTGGTGGCGGCAGTGGCGCGGCTGCATGACCTGCAGCTGCGCGTCGACGACGCCCGGCCCGGCTGCATCATGAGCCTGCGCGGCAAGCCGGCCGATCAGGGCGCTTGACGCGGCTTGCCACGACGAGATTTTCACATGTCCTTGACGAGGCCTTGATCGGCCCACTCGATAATGGCCGGAACCCCTGAGCCTTCTCGGCTGCCGAGCCCTGTCCATGAACGAACCCCAACGCCTGGTGGTCCCTGCTGCGCCGCGTGAAGGCGATAACGGCTCCGGCCGGCTGTTCACCGCCCGGCTGCGCGCCAGGCTCGCGGCGTGGCGCAAGCGGCGGCTGTTGCGGCTGGCGTTGCGGGTGGCGGAGGAGCCGATCCTGATGCTGGAAGTCTCGCAAGCGCCGGGGCTGTTCTGGCCGGTGCTGACCGAGCACAACAACCGCGTGATCGTGGCGACTTCCCCGGCTGCGGAATCCCTGCTCGAAGCCCACCGCCTGCTGCCCCAGGGCGTTACCCGGCGCATCCGCGTGATGCCCGGCCCGCTGGACTATGCCGAGCTGCGGCCGGCGTCGGTGGACTGCATCCTGCTCGCTGAAATCCCGCCGTCGGAGTGCAACGCGAACACGCTGCGCCTGCTCGGCCAGCTGCACCACGTCACCCGCGACAGCGCGATCCTCTTCGCCCGGATCGGCTCGCCGCGGCCAGCGCCGCAAGTCGGCGACGCCTGCCGCTGTGGCGACTCACATGCCGTGGCGGCCGAGGCCAGCCATGCCAGGGCGCTGGAGCAGGAATTCCTGCGTATCGGCTTTTCGCATATCCATCACTACAACTTCACTCCAGGTTCCACTGGTGTGCGCGTCTACATCCTGCGCAAGTGATCCCACTCCTGCACCAATATCCCTCCAGCTTCTTCACCACCGGACGCCCGGTTTAGAAGCTCAACGCCCGTACTCGTCATGCCGACGCCACCACATGCTGTGCTCGTTGCGCCCCAGCGGCGCGCGGTCGAGCCACTGGAACAGGCCCCATAGCGAGTCCAGGCCGCGGGCGTAGGTCGAGTAGCAGTGATAGATCGTGTCGCCCTCGCGGATGAAGCTGCTCATGCCCGGCAGGTCGCGGGTGAAGGTCGCCACGTCGGTGCCGCAGCAGGCAGCGGTGGCCACCACCGGCTCCGGCGCCGGGCCGCTGGCGGGGCATTCGCGGCGGAAGTTGTAGTCGACCTCCCCGCCCCGCTGCTGCGCCTCGGTGAAGGACACGTTGAAGTCGTAGTTGAATTCGCTGCCGTGGGATGACGCCCAGGGGAAGCTCCAACCCATGCGTCGACGGTACGCCAGCAGCTTTTCCAGCGGCGCGCGGGACACCGCCAGCAGGCTGACATCGTGGTTCGCCAGGTGCGTGGCGTAGCCGTCGAAGCCATCGGCGATGTTCGAGCAGGACGGGCAGCCGGCCACATAATCCGGGCCGAACATGAAGTGGTAGACCAGCAGTTGCGAGCGCCCGGCGAACAGGTCGGCCAGGCTCGCCGGGCCGTGTTCGGTGTCGAAGCGGTAGTCCTTTTCGACGCGTACCCAGGGCAGCGCCTGACGTTTGCGCGCCAGTTCGTCGCTGCGCCGGGTCAGGGCCTTCTCCTCGGCCAGCAGTTCCAGGCGCGCGGCCAGCCATTCTTCGCGGGTGCCTGTTGCGTGGGCAGTCATGGCAGTTCTCCTCCGCCAGCGGCGGCTCGGTGGGCATGACTTAGACTAGGCAACGGGCCGGAACGACGGGAGTGACAAAGGTGGCGGGATTTCCATGGATTCGCTGATCACCGCAGCAGCCGCTGCACTGGCGGCAGGCGACCCGCTGGGAGCGCTGAACCGCGTGGCGCTGCGTGACGATCCCCCGGCATTGGCCCTGCGCGGTATCGCCATGGCGCAGTTGGGCGACTTCCCCCGTTCACGAACTTTGCTGCGCCGCGCCGCTCGTGCCTTCGGCGCCCATGAACCGGCGGAACGCGCACGCTGCCGAGTGGCCGAGGCAGAAGTGGCGCTGGCCAGCCGCGAACTGAACTGGCCGACCGAACCGCTGCAGCGGGCCGCGCAGGAACTGCTGGCCCACGGCGACGCGGGCAATGCCGCCCATGCCCGCTACCTGCTGATTCGCCGCGCGTTGCTGATCGGCCAGCTCGATGAAGCCAGCGAGTTGCTCGCTGAGCTGGAGCCGGGTTCGCTGCCGGCGCCGCTGCGTGCCGTGCACTGGCTGATCGTTTCCGGTATCGCCGTGCGCCGTTTGCACGCAGGCGAAGCCCGCAGCGCACTGCACAGGGCCAGCGAAGCGGCAGGTGCTGCGGGCATTCCGGCCTTGCGCGCGGAAGTCGAACAGGCGACGCGCATCCTCGATGCACCCGCGGCCCGTCTGATCTCCCGGCAGACCGAGCACCTGCTGTCGCTGGATGAGGTGGAAAACCTGCTGGGCTCCGCTGCCCTGGTGGTGGATGCCTGCCGTAACCGCATCGGCAGCCTGGCGCTGGCCAGCCGCCCGGTGCTCTTCGCCCTCGCTCGCGAGCTGGCCGAGGCCTGGCCGGCTGACGTCGCACGCAACGAACTGATCGGCCGGGTGTTCCGCACCCGCCACCCGGACGAAACCCACCGCGCGCGCCTGCGGGTGGAAATCGGCCGCTTGCGCCGTCTGCTGCAGCCTTTGGCGGGCATCGAGTCGACGCCACGCGGCTACCTGCTGGTCGCCAGCAATCCGCTGGTTCTTGCGCCGCCGCGGGAAGACGCCAACGCTGAAGTCCTGGCACTGCTCAGCGATGGTCAGGCCTGGTCCAGTTCGGCGCTGGCCCTGGCGCTGGATAGCAGCCAGCGCAGCGTGCAGCGCGCCCTCGAAGCGCTGGCCAGCGCCGGCCGGGTACAGGCGCTCGGGCAAGGCCGCGCGCGGCGCTGGGTGCTGCCACCGGCGCCGGGATTCGCGACGACCTTGTTACTCCCAGGCCCCTTCGGCGCCTGAATAGGCTGAAGGCTCCCACCCACAACGTGCAGGGCTCGACCATGACCACCCACTACAAGCAATCCCCGGCGCAGGTGCTGCAGGAATACGGTCCCTTCCCCGGCGTCAGCGCCGTTCACGGCCTGACCTTCGACGGCCAGCGCGTCTGGTTCGCCACCGGCGACCAACTGCAGAGCCTCGACCCCAAGGACGGCCGCCTGGAGCGCTCCATCGAAGTGCCCGCCCACGCCGGCACCGCGTTCGATGGCACGCACCTGTACCAGATCGCCGAAAGCCGCATCCAGAAGATCGACCCGGCCAGCGGCAAGGTGCTCTCGATCATCCCCGCGCCGGGCAACGGCGGCGATTCCGGCATGGCCTGGGCGGAAGGCTCGCTCTGGGTCGGCGAGTACCGCGCCAGGAAGATTCACCAGGTCGACCCGGAAACCGGCGAAGTCCTGCGTACGATTGATTCAAATCGTTTCGTTACCGGGGTGACCTGGGTCGAAGGCCAACTCTGGCATGGCACCTGGGAACCGGAAGCGACCTACAGCGAGCTACGCCGCATCGACCCGCAGTCTGGCGCAGTTCTGGAGCAACTGGACCTGCCCGATGGCGTGCACGTTTCCGGCCTGGAGGCCGACGGCGGCGAGCGCTTCTACTGCGGCGGCGGCAACAGCGGCAAGCTGCGGGCAGTACGCCGGCCGCGCTGAGACCGGCAATCTGGGCTAGTGTGGGCACTTCACTGGCAATGGCCGCACTGGCCCGGAGAGCGAGCATGGCTTGGCTGGAACACCGCATTCCCCCGCCCCTGGTGGCGTTCGTCACGGCCGTGCTGATGTGGCTGGCAGTGCGCCCGATCGATCCGCCGGGCAACCGGCTGTGGCTGGCCCTGCTGGTGGTGCTGGCCGGGGTCGCAGTCTGCCTGGCGGGCGTAGCGTCATTTCGCCGCGCGCGCACCACGGTCAACCCGCTGAAGCCGGAGTCCGCCTCGTCGCTGGTGGTCGCCGGCATCTACCGGCACACGCGCAACCCGATGTACCTGGGCTTCGCCATCATCCTGCTGGGCTGGTGCGTCTTTCTCGGCTCGGCGCTGGCGGTGATTGGCGTGGCGGCCTTCGTGCTGTACATCGGGCGCTTCCAGATCCGCCCGGAAGAACGGGCACTGCGCGAGCTGTTCGGTGCGGAGTTCGAGGCTTTCTGCGGGCGGGTGCGGCGCTGGGTCTGAGGTCATTTCTGACAGATGCTTGGCAGATCGCCATTGCCTTCTGACAGACAGGGATGAGATATTTGCAAATGGTAAATATTCGCATCAAGGCCTGCCGTGTCCCCTTCGCTCTTGCTGGTGGAAGACGATTCCCGTCTTCGCCTGGACCTCGAACGTCATTTCTGTCAGCGCGGATTTTCCGTCACCACCTGCGCGAACGGTGACCAGGGGCTGGTCGCCGTGCACCAGAGCCGCTTCGACCTGGTGCTGCTGGACATCATGCTGCCCGGCATCGACGGCCTGTCGCTGCTCGACGACCTGCGTCGCGAGCGCAGTACGCCGGTGATGCTGATGTCCGCCCTGGGGGCGGAACAGGATCGCATCACCGGCTTCACCCGCGGCGCCGACGACTACCTGCCCAAGCCCTTCAGCCTGGCGGAGCTGGATGCGCGCATCGATGCGTTGCTGCGCCGGGCCAGCCTGGATCGCGCCCGCGAAGTGCCACGGCCGCAAGGCTCGCTGCAGTTTGACGACGAGCTGCAGGACGTTTCGCGCAACGGTGAACACGCCGGTCTGACGCACTCCGAGTACCGCCTGCTGGCCACGCTGAACGCCCATGCCGGCGAGGCGCTGAGCAAGAGCTTCCTCTACCAGAGCGTGCTGCATCGCGCCTATACCCGACTGGATCGCGGGCTGGATGTGCACGTCTGCAACCTGCGCCGCAAGCTGGCCGCCATCGGCGCGCAGCAGGTGCAAATCCAGGCCGTGCGCGGCCAGGGCTACATCCTGGTGGATGCGGAACGCCACTGATGCGCCGTCATCCCCTGCTGTGGAAACTCGCTGCGCTGCAGGTCGGCTTCTGCCTGCTGCTGACCTGGCTGATCTGGACCTGGGGCCTGTCGCTGGAGCGCAGCACCTACTTCCTCGGCAGCGAGGACCGCGACTACCTGGCGCGTTATGCCGAACAGGCAGAGATGGTCTGGGAGCAACAGGGCGCCGAGGGCGTGGAGCGTTTCCGCCGGGAGCTCTCCGCCGCCGAGGACACCTGGGTCGCAGTGATCGGCGAACACCTGCAGAGCCTGGGCACCACGCCGCTGACGGCGGAGGAATCCAGCCACCTGACCTTCATGCGCATGCTGCACTGGCCATGAGCCGGCGCCTGCAGGACGAGCTGCCCTACGTCAGCATCGCTTTTCCGCAGCACCCCGAGCGCGGCCGGCTGGTCATGCAGCTACCTGAACGCTTGCTGCCCAGCGGCCTGACGCCCTGGACACACCTGTTCAGCCACGGCGTGGTGCCAACCCTGCTGGCCGCCCTGCTCGGCCTGCTGATCTACCGCCACCTGGTGCTGCCGCTGAACCGCCTGCGCAGCCGCGCCGACGCCCTGCGCGCGGACGATCTCGACAGCGAAGGCCCCGGCACGCCGCTGGCCCACCGCCGCGACGAACTGGGCGAACTGGCGCTGGCCTTCGACCACATGGCCGAGCGCCTGCGCCATAGCCTGGGCCAGCAGCGCCTGCTGCTGCGCACCTTGTCCCACGAACTGCGCACGCCCCTGGCGCGCCTGCGCATCGCCCACGACAGCGACCTGCCGGCAGAGCAGCTGCGCGAGCGGCTGGACCGGGAAATCCAGGACATGCAGCGCCTGCTGGAAGACACCCTCGACCTCGCCTGGATGGACACCGAGCGCCCGCAACTGGAGCGCGAGCCTGTGCTGGTGCTGTCAGTGTGGGAAGCGCTGCGCGAGGACGCCTGCTTCGAAAGCGGCTGGGAGGCCGAGCGGCTGCCCTGCTCGCTGGGCACCGACTGCGTGGTGCAGGTGCACCTGGACAGCTTCGCCCAGGCCATCGAGAACCTGCTGCGCAACGGCATCCGCCATTCCCCGCGCGGCGGCAGCGTGCGCCTGGACGGCTGGCGCGAAGGTGAGTTCTGGCACCTGTGCGTCAGCGACGATGGCCCTGGCGTCGCCGAGCAGGACCTGGAACGTATCTTCCAGCCCTACCAGCGCTTGCAGCCGTCCGAATCCAGCGGCTTCGGCCTCGGCCTGGCCATCGCCCGCCGTGGCGTCGAGCTGGCGGATGGGCGCCTGTGGGCGAAAAATGGCTCCGCCAATGGCAACTCCGGCCTCTGCCTGCACCTGCTGCTGCCTGCCGCACTCTCGCCGACGAGCAAACCTGGCCAGCCAGGCCAACAAGGCCGCGCAAGTGTTTAGAAAGTTAATGCGCTTTACTAGCAAATAGCAGTCATTATCATTTGTGATCTTCCAGTAATCGTCCTCCTCCGGAGATCACCGATGTCGTCCCGTCCGCTGCCGTTCCTTCCGCCCTTCCTGCTGCTGTCCAGCTGCCTGCTGTCCTTCGCCGTCCAGGCCGCCAGCGCCGATGCCGATGTCGTCGAGTTCGACAGCGAGACCATCGTCGCCACCGCCGCCGAAGAAGCCAAGCAGATGCCCGGCGTGTCGATCATCACCGCCGAGGACATCAAGAAGCGCCCGCCGGCCAGTGACCTGTCGCAGATCATCCGCACCATGCCGGGGGTCAACCTGACCGGCAACTCCACCAGCGGCCAGCGCGGCAACAACCGACAGATCGACATCCGCGGCATGGGCCCGGAGAACACCCTGATCCTGGTGGACGGCAAGCCGGTCGCCAGCCGCAACGCCGTGCGCTACGGCTGGCGTGGCGAGCGCGATTCGCGCGGCGACACCAACTGGGTGCCGGCCGACCAGGTGGAGCGCATCGAAGTGCTGCGCGGCCCGGCGGAGGCACGCTACGGCAACGGCGCGGCCGGCGGCGTGGTGAACATCATCACCAAGCAGGCCGGCAAGGAAACCCACGGCGACGTCACCGTCTACAGCAACTTCCCGCAGCACAGCGACGAAGGCGCCACCCAGCGCATGACCTTCGGCCTCAACGGCCCGCTGACCGACAGCCTGAGCTACCGCGTCTACGGCAACGTCGCCAAGACCGATTCGGACGACTGGGACATCAACGCCGGCCACGAATCCAACCGTACCGGCAACCAGGTCGGCACCCTCCCCGCCGGCCGCGAAGGCGTGCGCAACAAGGACGTCAACGGCCTGCTCAGCTGGCACCTGACGCCCGAGCAGACGCTGGACTTCGAAGCCGGCTTCAGCCGCCAGGGCAACATCTACACCGGCGATACGCAGAACACCAACAGCAACGCCAACGTGAAGTCCATGCTCGGTCACGAGACCAACCGCATGTACCGCGAGAACTACTCGATCACCCATCGCGGCGAGTGGGACTTCGGCAGCTCCATGGCCTACCTGCAGTACGAGAAGACCCGCAACAGCCGCATCAACGAAGGCCTGGCCGGCGGCACCGAAGGTATCTTCAGCAACACCGACTTCTACACCGCCACCCTGCGCGACCTGACCGCCCACGGCGAAGTGAACCTGCCGCTGCACGCCTGGCGCGACCAGACCCTGACCCTGGGCAGCGAGTGGGTACAGCAGAAGCTCGACGACCCCAGCGCCAACACCCAGACCACCAGCGAAGGCGGCTCGGTACCGGGCCTCAACGGTAGCAACCGTGACACCACCTCGCAGGCGCAGATCTTCTCGCTGTTCGCCGAGGACAACATCGAACTGCTGCCGGGCACCATGCTCACCCCGGGCCTGCGCTGGGACCACCACAGCATCGTCGGCGACAACTTCAGCCCGTCGCTGAACCTGTCCCACGCGCTGACCGACAGCGTCACCCTGAAAGCCGGCATCGCCCGCGCCTACAAGGCGCCGAACCTGTACCAGCTGAACCCCGACTACCTGCTCTACAGCCGCGGCCAGGGCTGCTATGGCCAGAGCACCAGCTGCTACCTGCAGGGCAACGAGGACCTCAAGGCGGAAACCAGCGTCAACAAGGAGCTGGGCATCGAGTTCCAGAAGGACGGCCTGATCGCCGGCCTGACCTACTTCCGCAACGACTACAAGAACAAGATCGAGTCGGGCCTGTCGCCCATCGATCAGGCCACCGGCGGCACCGGCAGCTACGCCAACGCGGCGATCTACCAGTGGGAGAACGTGCCCAAGGCGCTGGTCGAGGGCCTGGAAGGCACCCTGACCATCCCGCTGATGGAGCAGCTGAAGTGGAGCAACAACTTCACCTACATGCTGCAGTCGAAAAACAAGGAAACCGGCGACGTACTCTCGG
The DNA here is from genome assembly GCF_030462585.1 of Pseudomonas sp. CAN1. Classification (GTDB taxonomy): domain Bacteria; phylum Pseudomonadota; class Gammaproteobacteria; order Pseudomonadales; family Pseudomonadaceae; genus Pseudomonas. The sequence continues at coordinate 51,721 of NZ_JASMRU010000034.1, forward strand.
TGACGCCCAAGTACACCCTCAATTCCATGCTCGACTGGCAGGCCACCGACGCCCTGTCGCTGCAGGCCAGCGTGGCCTGGTACGGCAAGCAGAAGCCGAAGAAGTACGACTACCACGGCGACCGCGTCACCGGCAGCGCCAACAACCAGCTCTCGCCCTACGCCATCGCCGGGCTGAGCGGCACCTACGTGTTCACCAAGAACCTGAGCTTCACCGCCGGGGTGGACAACGTCTTCGACAAGCGCCTGTTCCGCGAGGGCAACGCCCAGGGCGTCAACGGCATCGATGGCGCCGGCGCCGCCACTTACAACGAACCGGGCCGCACGCTGTACACCAGCCTCACCGCGTCGTTCTGATTAGAGAAAAAGCCTGATGAGAATTCGCCTCCTGGCCCTGGCACTGGCGTTCGCCGTGCCGGGGCTGGCAGCGCACGCCGCGCCTGCCCCCGACCAGAAAATGGACACCCACCTGCTGCAACGCCACGACCTGGCCTACCGCTTCAGCGAGCTGAAGCTGGATTCCGCCGATGGCCAGCGCCACTACCAGCTGTGGATCGCCCGGCCGAACCACCCAGCCCCTGCCGCCGGCTACCCGCTGGTGTGGATGCTCGACGGCAACGCCGCCATCGGCGCGCTGGACGAGAAGCTGCTGAGCGAACTGAACGACGGCAAGGCCCCGCTGCTGGTCGCCGTCGGTTACCAGACGCCGCTGCGCATCGACCGCAGCGGCCGCACCCGCGACTACACGCCGCCACGCCCGCAGCTGGCCGAACAGAAGGACCCG
>NZ_JASMRU010000035.1 GCF_030462585.1 Pseudomonas sp. CAN1
CTGGCGGTTTCGTCTCCGCCAAGCTGATCCCGGCCTACGGCTGGCATAGCCTGCTGCTGCTTGGTGGTGTGTTGCCGCTGCTGCTGGCAGTTGTGCTGCTGGTGTGGCTGCCGGAGTCGGCGCGCTTCCTGGTGGTACGCAACCGCGGCGCGGACAAGGTCAAGCGCGTGCTGGCGCCCATCGCTCCCGGCGAAGTGGTCGCCGCCCGCGACTTCAGCGTGCCTGAGCAGAAGACGGTGCAGAGCCGCAACGTGTTCAAGGTGATCTTTTCCGGCACCTACAGCGCGGGAACCCTGCTGCTTTGGCTGACCTATTTCATGGGCCTGGTGATCGTCTACCTGCTCACCAGCTGGCTGCCGACGCTGATGCGCGATGCCGGCGCGAGCATGGAGCAGGCGGCGTTCATCGGCGCGCTGTTCCAGCTCGGCGGGGTGCTCAGTTCCGTAGCGGTGGGCTGGGCCATGGACCGCTTCAACCCGCACAAGGTCATCGGCATCTTCTACTGCCTGGCCGGGGTGTTCGCCTACTTCGTCGGGCAGAGCCTGGGCACCGTCACGCTGCTGGCGACCCTGGTGCTGGCCGCCGGCATGTGTGTGAACGGTGCGCAGTCGGCGATGCCGTCCCTTGCAGCGCGCTTCTACCCGACCCAGGGGCGCGCCACGGGGGTGTCGTGGATGCTCGGCATCGGACGCTTCGGCGCCATCCTCGGTGCCTGGATCGGCGCCACGCTGCTGGGCCTGGGCTGGAACTTCGAGCAGGTGCTAACCGCGCTGATGGTGCCCGCCGCCATCGCCACCGTCGCCGTGGTGGTCAAGGGGCTGGTGAGCCACGCCGACGCGACCTGAGGGATGTTTTTCCGGCCGGGGTGCAACGCCCCGGCCGTCGTTCCGCGCAGCTGCCTTCCATCGTCTGCAGGGTGGATTTTTGGCACCGGCAGGATGAGCGGTCTATAACTGAGCACGAGTGGTAGCGTTTTCGCATCCACTGACGCAAAACAGATTCAACTAACAGAAGAAACGTCTGTCGGACCATTAACCATACGTTGTCCTGGCACCCCTCGGGGGCCACCAGAGCATTGATGGAAACGTCCATGTGTCTTCGTGCAAGTGACTGCTCAATGCCACGCCCAGGGCGGGCGAGGGACCCACGGCACCAGGGAGCTTTTACCCTGGTGGAGATGATGGTGGTCGTCGCCCTGCTGGCGATCTTCGCCGGAGTGGCGCTCCCCAGCTTCCGTTCGATGATCGAGTCGAGCCGCGTACAGAATGGCGCAACCACGCTGTTCCAGCTGTTGCAGGCGGCGCGCACCGACGCCGTATCGACCCGCACCGCGCTGACCCTCTGTCCCACCTCGGCCAACCTGCAGTGGACCCTGGTCCGCGCCACCAGCTGCGGCACCCAGAGCAGCGATGTCGTCAGCCGCCAACTGGACCTGCCGTCCAGCCTCAGCGTCAACAGCAGTGTCAGCAGCCTGACCTTCAAGCCCGACGGCACGGCCGCCAATGCCAGCGTCGGCGTCACCAGCAGCGGTACTTCCAAGGCCTTCAGCGTGACCGTCGAACCGTCCGGCTTCATCAGCCTGAGCGGTGGAGCGGGGCAGTGACGCGGCGGCCGGCGGGCTTCAGTCTGATCGAGGTGCTGGTCGCGCTGGTGGTGACCTGCATCGGCGTGCTCGGCATGTTCTCCATGCAGGCTCGCACCATCAGCTACGCCGCTGATACGACGATGCGCAGCACCGCCGCCGAGCTGGCGGACGAACTGCTGGAAACCATGCGCGCCGATCTGTATTCGACCCAGGACAGCAGTGCCACCCAATTGCAGCCACCAACGACCTGGGGCTACTACAAGGCCGATGGTGCGAGCTTCCCGGCGGCGCCTTCGAGCTGCGTTTCCCTGGCTTCGCTGACCGCCGCCCAGCGCCTGGGCTGCTGGGCCAAGCGGGTGCAACAGGCGTTACCCGATGCCAGCAGCCTGGCGAGCGAGTTCCATGTCTGCCGTACCAACGGCTCCAGCACCTGCAGCGGAAGCGGCTCGGCCATCGAGATCCAGCTGGCCTGGCGGGTCAAGGCCGGTGAGTGCCTGAACCCCAGTGCGACCGGCGACACGACGATCTGTCGCTATGTGCTGCGCGAGGCGCCCTGAGATGCGCGGCGAATCGCCCAGGGGGCAGGCCGGCATGACGCTCATCGAGCTGATGATCGCCATGACCCTGAGTCTGTTCCTGATCCTCGGGGTGACCCAGGTGTTCCTCGATGGGCAGAACAATGCGCGTTACTTCAACAGCCAGGCGCAGAACCAGGACAACGCCCGCTACGCCCAGCAGATCCTCGAAGCGCGGTTGGCGAAGGCCGGCTACCGACGCTTGCCGTCCTCGCGGATGGCAGCGTCGTTCCCGGCGCTCAGCAGCAACGGCTGCGTCTTCGCCAGCGGCCAGGCACTGGTTCGGGTGGACGCCAGTACCCTGTGCCTGCGCTACCAGCCGCGCGACACGGCGGACGTGGACTGCAGCGGCGCTGCGCTCAGTGGCCGCCCCGGCCTGACCAAGCCCTACAGCAGCTACATCCCGAGCAACAACGTGGTGGAGAAGCTGACGCTCAGCGGCGCCAAGCTGCTGTGCAACGGCACCACGCTGCTGGATAACGTCGTCGCGGTGCGCTTCGACTATGGGGTGGATGCCAGCAACGACGAGTACAACCGCAAGGTGGCGCAGTACGTCGACACGCCGGCCACTGGGCAGACGGTGCGCAGCCTGCGCTACGCCATGCTGCTGGCCAGCAGTGCGAATGTCGCCGGCGGCCTCGCTGCCACCACCTGCCAGCGCTGGCGGGACCTCTACGGCAGCAACGCCTGCACCGATGGTGATGGCCCGGTGCGGCGCATCGTCAGCGGCAGCAGCATGTTGAGGAACCTCATGCCATGAAGCGTCTATCACCCGCCCGGCAGCGTGGCGCCGTGTTGTTCATCGCCCTGGTCATGCTGATTCTCATCACGCTGGCGGCGGTCAGCGGCATGCGCGGCATGCAGCTGGAAGGCCGGATGACCGGCAACCGCCTCGAACAGCAGCGGTTGATGAGCGCGGCGGAGTCGGCACTGCGCGAAGGGGAAGGGCGCATCCGCAAGAGCACACGGGCGCTGGACAACTGCACGGCGTCGTCGATGCCCTGCTTCACCGGTCTGGCTACCACCTATGCGACCAACTTCACCGGCTCCACCGTCTACACCGGCCTGGATGGCGGCACCACGCTGCTGCGCAACGCCCGCTGGTACCTGCGCTACATCTCCAACAGCTGCCGCGGCGGCTCCGGCGGCAGCGGCAATGCCTACCTGTCCAAGGGCCAGGCCGGCTGCACCTACTACTACGAAGTGAACTCCGAGGCCTACAACGGTGCAGTTGGGGTGAAGGCCTGCGGCCCGGATGCGCTGTGCCTGCGCTCGACCTTCGGCCTGGTCATCCAGTGAATCCATCTCGTCGAACAGGGATGCCGACGCCATGAAGACGTTTCGCCTGACGCTGTTGCTGCTGTTGTCCTGCCTGGCTGCGGCCCAGGCATGGGGCGCGTCGCTGGCGCAGACGCCGCTGTTCGTCAGCAACACCGCGCCGCCGATGAACATGCTGGTGGTGGGGCGTGACCAGAAGCTCTACTTCCCCGCCTACAACGATGCCTCGGACATCGATGGCGACGGCCAGCTGGACACCTACTACAAGCCCAGCATCGACTACACCGGCTACTTCGACTCCTACAAGTGCTACATCTACGACGTGCTCAGCGGCGTGTTCACGCCCTCCAGCACCACCGCCACGAAGAAGTGCACCAGCGCCCTCGGCCGCTGGAGCGGCGACTACCTGAACTACCTGACCATGTCGCGCCTGGATGTGCTGCGCAAGGTGCTCTACGGCGGCTACCGCTCCACCGATACCACCCTGAGCACGATCCTGGAGCGCGCCTTCATCCCCAACGATGCGCACAGCTGGGGCAAGGAATACCTGAGCGTCGCCCGCGACGGCTACAACCTCTCCGACTACACGCCGATCCCGGTGCCCACCAACGGCAAGTACGTGCTGTTCGCCAACACCTCCATCGGCTCCGGCACGCTGGGCGCCTACAACAGCAGTGCCGCGCCACGCCTGCGGATCATCACCAGCCTGCAGCAGGCGTTACTGGGGACTTATCGCATCTGGGGCTGGGTCTCCCGCGAGTCGGCCCAGGGCACCAACACCCTGACCAGCACCACCAACGTCGACACCACCATCATTCCGGCGTACGACTACAACGTCCGCGTGCGCACCTGCGTTGCCGGCCTGCTGGAAAGCAACTGCACCCAGTACGGCAGCACCTACAAACCGACCGGCGTGCTGCATGACTACGGCTCGGCAGACAAGATGTACTTCGGCCTGGTCACCGGCACCTATGGCAACAACCTGCGCGGCGGCGTGCTGCGCAAGGCGGCATCGTCCTTCAGCAACGAGTACAGCAGCGCCAATGGCCGCTTCCTGACCGATGCCATTACCGGCACCGGTTGTTTCAACGGCCGTTGCTACGTGAACAACAGCGGCATAGTCGCCAACCTCGACCGCCTGGTGTTCTCCACCGGCTGCACCGACTCCAGCGGCTACAACCTCAACCCGCTGACCAATGGCAAGTGCGTCGACTGGGGAAACCCCCTGGGCGAGATGGCCTACGAAACCCTGCGCTACTACGCCGGCAAGACGCCCAACAGCAACTACGCCGCCGGCACGTCGGACACCGCGCTGGGCCTGACCAGCCTGGGCAGCTGGACCAACCCCTACAGCGTCTACCCGTCCTGCACCCTGCCGTTCATGACCCTGATGAGCGACATCAACCCCAGCTACGATTCCGATGTGCCCGGCAGCACGCTGGGCACCGACGCCCGCCCGAGCAGCGACATCGGCTTCGACTTCGCCAGCATCGGCGCCACCCTGTGGAGCAACGAAGTGGGCGGCAGCGCCTCGGTGAACGTCGGCCAGTCCGGCAGCATCAGCGACTCCGCGCCTACCGCCAAGACCGCCACCAGCTTCGCCACCATTCGCGGCCTGGCTGAGGAGCCCACGCGACAGGGCAGCTACAGCTCCTCCGCGGTGTCCTACTTCGGCAGCCAGAACTCGCTGACCACCGCCGGCTCGAACTCGGTGCAGAGCTTCTCCATCGCCCTGTCCTCGACCCTGCCCAACATCAGTATCAGGACCAGCAGGGGCTCGCTGCGCCTGGTGCCGTTCAGCATGAACGTCAGCCAGGGCGTGGTCAGCCAGATCACCGGCTTCTACATCGACACCCTGACCAACGACAGCGCCGGCAACCTCACCTCGATCACCTTCCGCGTGGTCTACGACGACTCCGCCCAGGGCCGCGACTACGACATGGACGCCATCGTGCTCTACACCGTGACGGCAAGGAGCGACGGCACCGTGGACGTCACCAGCCAGACCGAATACTCGGTGGCGGGCGATGAATCGCACATGGGCTATACCATGGCCGGCACCACCAAGGATGGCGTCTACCTGGAAGTCACCGGCGGCGGCAGCGGCGGCACCCGGTACAAGCTCGACACCCCCGATGGCCGCTCGCCCGGCGACTGCGCCTCGGTCACCTGCGCCTTGCTGCCGGGCCTGAGCGGCAGCAGCGGGGCGCTCAGTGGCAGCCGACCGTCCTACCACACGCGCAACTTCACCCCCACCGCCACCCGCGCGGTGACCACCCTGCAGGACCCGCTGTGGTACGCCGCCAAGTACGGCAAGAGCGACCTCACCAGCTGGGACCGTGACGGCGACGGCGTGCCGGACAATTACTTCCTGGTCAGCAACCCCAGCCAGCTGGCGGCCCAGCTGAAGTCCGCGTTCGACGAAATCCTCCAGCTCAACACCTCGGTCACCGCCGTCGCGGTGGACACCCAGTCGCTGGACAGCGGCAGCTATGTATACGGCACCAGCTTCACCTCCAGCGACTGGACCGGTGACCTGATCAAGCGCCAGAAGGTGCGCACCGCCGGCTCCAACACCGCCACCAGCTCCATCGTCTGGCGTGCGTCCGCGCAGCTCGGTTCGCCGGCTTCGCGCAACATCCTGTTCGCCAAGAACGGCAGCCTGACCGCCTTCAACTGGAGCAACCTGACCACCGCCCAGCAGACCCAGCTCAACCGCACCGTCACCGGCACCGTGGACAACCTCGGGCAGACCCGCGTCGGCTTCCTGCGCGGCGAGAACAGCACCTTCCGCACCCGCGCCTCGCTGATCGGCGACATCATCAACTCCTCGCCGGTCCTGGTCAGCGGTTCCGACTTCCTCTCTTCCCGCGCCGACGCCCTGGAGGGCAGCAGCACCTATGCCGCCTACAGCACCGCGCAGGCGGCGAATGCACCGATGGTCTACGTCGGCGCCAACGACGGCATGCTCCACGCATTCAATGCCACCACTGGCGCCGAACAGTTCGCCTTCGTGCCCAGCGCCGTGTTCCCCAATCTCAATGCGCTCACCGCGCCGGACTACGGCCAGCAGCAGGGCACCGAGCACCGCTACTTCGTCGACGGTCCGCCGGTGATCTCCGACGTGTACTACGGCTCGGCCTGGCACAAGGTGCTGGTCGGCAGCCTGGGCGCCGGCGGGCGCGAGGTGTTCGCCCTGGACATCACCGACCCCACCGCGCCGCGGCTGCTCTGGGAGTTCACCAGCGACAACGACGCCAGCCTGGGCTACACCGCCGCCAGCCCGACCATCGCCCGGCTGCACAACGGCAAATGGGTGGCGATGGTGCCCAACGGCTACGACACTGGCGCCAGCACTGCCTCGCTGCTGATCATCGACATCCAGTCCGGCTCGCTGCTGCGCAAGATCACCGCCACACCCAGCCTGACCAGCGCCGAAACGGCGGCGGTGGACGGCCTGGCCAACGGCCTGTCGCGCCTGTTCGTGGCCGACGCCAACAGCGATGGCATCGCCGACTACGCCTACGGCGGCGACCTGCTGGGCAACCTCTGGCGCTTCGACCTCATCGACACCGCCGTGGCCGATCCGCTTAACAGCGCGGCGGCGGAATCGCGCTACGCCGTGTCCTTCGGCGGCAGCCCGTTGTACGTGGCGCGCAACTCTGCCGGGGTGCGCCAGCCGATCAGCGCCGAGCCCTACCTGCTCGACCACCCCAGCGGCACCGGCTACATCGTGGTGTTCGGCACCGGGCGCTACCTGCTGACGGTGGACAAGACCACGACCACCCAGCAGAGCGTCTACGGCATCTGGGACCGCAAGACCGCCGGCGAGGCCACCACCACCTCGCTGACCGGCAGCCGCACGCGCAGCAGCCTGCAAGCGCAGACGCTGAGCTCCGGCGTGTTCAATGGCGTATCGACCTACACCCTGAGCAACAACGACGTGGCCTGGTACGACACCTCGGGCAACACCGCCGATGCCAACGTCAACAAATGGGGCTGGTACTTCGACTTCATGCAGAGCGGCGAGCGCATGGTCTACGACATGACGCTGTACGGCTCCAGCCTGGTGATCAACAGCATCACCCCGCAGACCGGCACCTGCACGGCGGGTATCTCCGGCACCATCTACGCGGTCGATCCGGAGCGCGGCGGGCTTACTCCCTACAACGTCTTCGACCTGGACAACGACGGCAACTTCGACAGCCTGTCCGGCTTTGTCACCGGCGGCGGCGACATCACCGTTTCGGGCGGCTACACCTGGGGCAACTCGGACAATCCCAACACCCAGGACGGCATCCGCACCAACACCGGCAGTGTCAGCGGGCGGCGCACCTGGCAGATACAGCCGGCCAACTGATCGACCGGCTAGTCGGTGCGGCGAGAGAAAGCGGGCGATAGCCGAACAGTCCGCCACAGGTCGAATTGCCTGGCCGCGCAACGGCACCTAGGGTGGCCGAATGCGCGGGGCTGCCTGTTGTCCGATTCTCGCCCGCGCGACCGTCCATCCCGATCGTTCTTCCGGCCAGGGGCGACGGCATAGACTGGACGCACGAGCCGCGACCCAGAGCGCGGCCATGAACAACAACAGTGAGTGCCCGTATGCAAAGCCTGCTGAGCGAACGCAGCCGCGTCTTCGAGCGCGCCGACCCTTACGCGGTGTCCGGCTACGTCAACCAGCACGTCGGCACCCACGACCTGCGCCTGCCGGCCCACGGCCAACCCCAGGCCAGCCTCAACCACCGTCGCTTCGCCAGCCTGGACCTGTGCCGCATCAGCTATGGCGGCGCGGTGCGGGTCACCTCGCCGGCGCTGGAAAGCATCTTCCACCTGCAGATTCTCCTCAGCGGCCACTGCCTGTGGCGCGGCCAGCGCCAGGAGCACTACCTGGCGCCGGGCGAGCTGCTGCTGATCAACCCGGATGACCCGGTCGACCTGACCTACTCGGACGACTGCGAGAAATTCATCCTGAAGATTCCGGTGACCCTGCTCGAAGCCATCTGCGCCGAGCAGCGCTGGAACCACCCGCGTGCCGGCGTGCGCTTCACCGAAAACCGCTACCAGTTGGGCGAGCTGGAAGGCTTCGTCAACCTGCTGTCGATGGTCTGCCAGGAGTCCGAAGCCGGCGAGCGCCTGGCGCGGGTCGACGAGCACTACCAGCAGATAGTCGCCAGCAAGCTGCTGACCCTGCTGAAGACCAACGTCAGCCGCGAACCCATCGCTGGTGCCAGCGCCTCCTTCGAACGCATCGAGGCCTACATCGAAGGCCACCTGCGCGAGGACATCGACGTCGAAGCCCTGGCGCGTCAAGCGTCGATGAGCCTGCGTTCGCTTTACGCGCTCTTCGAACGCCATGCCGGCACCACCCCGCGCCAGTACATTCGCCGGCTAAAGCTGGAGCGGATTCGCGCCTGCCTGAGCGACCCGGCGTGCCCGGTGCGCAGCGTCACCGAGCTGGCGCTGGACTACGGCTTCCTGCACCTGGGGCGCTTTGCCGAAGGGTACCGGCAGCAGTTTGGTGAGCTGCCGTCGGAGACGCTCAAGCGTCGTAGCTGACCTCTACCCCCTCCGGCGTCATGCTGGAGCACCAACGTAGGATGGCGTGGAGCGCAGCGATACCCATCAATTCCCGCACTCCGACAGCATGGGTATCGCAAGCTCCACCCATCCTACTCAAGCGTTCGCCGGGGAGGGCGAACCGGTCGGCGCCGGGCCAATCCTGCGAAAGCCGCTTCGTAGGGCGGATAACCCGTTCCGGGTTATCCGCCGGGGCGTGATGCTCTTGTAGGAGCGGAGCTTCTCCGCGAATCGCCGACAGGCGATGGTTCCGAGGAGTCCTCCTGTGAATACAGATCTCGCCGCGGGGATTTCGCGGAGAAGCTCCGCTCCTACAGGGAGCAATCCCGTGCCCTGCATAAGCCGCCCACACAAAACCACCCCTGCAGAAAACGGATAGCACTCTGCACAAAGCGGATATTGCCCCCGCCCACCCAGCCCTAACCTGAGCCTGCCTGAACAATAACAACGGAGGCCCCGGCCATGTCCCTGGGTATCGACTACCTGCGTTCGCTGCTTGAGGAAGACTCTGCCAAAGGCGTCTATCGCTGCCGGCGGGAGATGTTCACCGACCCGCGCCTGTTCGACCTGGAGATGAAGCACATCTTCGAAGGCAACTGGGTCTACCTCGCCCATGAAAGCCAAATCCCCGAGAAGAACGACTTCCTCACGACCTTGATCGGTCGCCAGTCGATCTTCATCGCGCGCAACAAGGACGGCGTACTCAACGCCTTCCTCAACGCCTGCAGCCACAAGGGCGCCATGCTCTGCCGGCACAAGTCCGGCAACCGTTCGAGCTACACCTGCCCGTTCCATGGCTGGACCTTCAACAACTCCGGCAAGCTGCTCAAGGTCAAGGACCCGGCCGAGGCCGGCTACCCGGAAGGCTTCAACTGCGAAGGCTCCCATGACCTGACCAAAGTCGCGCGTTTCGAGTCCTATCGCGGCTTCCTCTTCGGCAGCCTGAAGGCCGAGGTCAAGCCGCTGGTGGAGCACCTGGGCGAGTCGGCGAAGATCATCGACATGATCGTCGACCAGTCCCCGGAAGGCCTGGAAGTGCTACGCGGGTCCAGCAGCTACATCTACGAAGGCAACTGGAAACTCACCGCCGAGAATGGCGCCGACGGCTACCACGTCAGCTCGGTGCACTGGAACTACGCCGCCACGCAGAACCAGCGTCAGCAGCGCGAAGCGGGCGAGGAAGTGAAGACCATGAGCGCCGGCGGCTGGGCCAAGCACGGCGGCGGTTTCTACTCCTTCGACCACGGCCACCTGCTGCTCTGGAGCCGCTGGGCCAACCCCGAGGCGCGCCCGGCCTTCGAGCGCCGCGACGAACTGGCCCGCGACCATGGCCGCGCCCGCGCCGACTGGATGATCGAGAACTCGCGCAATCTCTGCCTTTACCCCAACGTCTACCTGATGGACCAGTTCAGCTCGCAGATCCGCATCGCCCGGCCCATCGACGTCAACCGCACCGAGATCACCATCTACTGCATCGCGCCCAAGGGCGAGAGCAGCGAAGCGCGCGCCCAGCGCATCCGTCAGTACGAGGATTTCTTCAACGTCAGTGGCATGGCCACGCCGGATGACCTGGAGGAATTCCGCTCCTGCCAGCAGGCCTACCAGGGCAGCGCTGGCGGTTGGAATGACATGTCCCGCGGTGCGAAGCACTGGATCGAAGGCGCCGACGACGCGGCGCGGGAGATCGAGCTGGCGCCGGCGCTGTCCGGCGTGCGCACCGAGGATGAAGGCCTGTTCGTGCTGCAGCACCAGTACTGGCAGCAGACCATGATCGACGCGCTGGCGGCCGAGCAGGCCCATCGCATCGCCGTGACAGAGGAGGGCGTGTGATGAGCCGCTACGAGACCGTCCGCGACTTCCTCCACCGCGAAGCGCGCTACCTCGACGACAAGGACTGGGATGCGTGGCTGGAGCTGTACGCCGCCGATGCCACCTTCTGGATGCCTTCCTGGGACGACCGCGACCAGCTCACCGAAGACCCGCAGCGGGAAATCTCGCTGATCTGGTACGGCAACCGCGGCGGCCTGGAAGACCGCATCTTCCGCATCAAGACCGAGCGCTCCAGCGCGACCCTGCCGGACACCCGCACCTCGCACAACATCAGCAACATCGAGGTGCTCGGCGAGGCCGATGGGCAATGCCAGGTGCGCTTCAACTGGCACACCCTGAGCTTCCGCTACAAGACCGTCGACAGCTACTTCGGCACCAGCTTCTACACGCTCGATGTGCGTGGCGAGCAGCCGCTGGTGAGGGCGAAGAAAGTGGTTCTGAAGAACGACTACGTCCGCCAGGTCATCGACATCTACCACATCTGAATAAGCCGTCAGGGCAGTGCGTCACGCGCGTGGATTTACCGCGTGTGACGCTCCCTGCGCGGCACCGAGGTGCACGCCATGAACCACAATATCGCCCTCAACTTCGAAGACGGCGTTACCCGCTTCATCGACGCCAGCCCCAGCGAGACCGTGGCCGATGCGGCCTACCGCCAGGGCATCAACATCCCGCTGGACTGCCGCGACGGCGCCTGCGGCACCTGCAAGTGCTTCGCCGAAGCCGGCCGCTACGACCTGGGCCAGGAATACATTGAGGATGCACTGACCGAGGACGAAGCCGAGCAGGGCTACGTGCTCACCTGCCAGATGCGTGTGCAGAGTGATTGCGTGGTGCGCGTGCCGGCTTCCTCGCAGGTCTGCAAGACCGCCCAGGCCAATTTCGAGGCCAGCATCAGCGCCGTGCGCCAGCTTTCCGAAAGCACCATTGCGCTGTCGATCAAGGGCGAGTCGCTGAGCAAGCTGGCGTTTCTACCGGGGCAGTACGTCAACCTGCAGGTGCCGGGCAGCGAACAGAGCCGCGCCTACTCCTTCAGCTCGCTGCAGAAGGACGGCGAGGTCAGCTTCCTGATCCGCAACGTGCCGGGCGGCCTGATGAGCAGCTTCCTCACCGGTCTGGCGAAAGCCGGCGACGCCATGTCCCTGGCCGGCCCGTTGGGCAGCTTCTACCTGCGCGAGATCAAGCGGCCGCTGTTGCTGCTGGCCGGCGGCACGGGCCTGGCGCCCTTCACCGCGATGCTCGAACAGATCGCCGAGCGCGGCAGCGAGCATCCGCTGCACCTGATCTACGGCGTCACCCACGACTTCGACCTGGTGGAGATGGACCGCCTGGAGGCCTTCGCTGCGCGCATCCCCAACTTCACCTGGAGCGCCTGCGTGGCCAGCCCCGAGAGCAGCTACCCGAAAAAGGGCTACGTCACCCAGCACATCGAGCCGGCGCACCTGAACGATGGCGAGGTGGATATCTACCTCTGCGGCCCGCCACCGATGGTCGAGGCGGTCAGCCAGCACATCCGTTTACAGGGCATCACGCCGGCGAATTTCTACTACGAGAAATTTGCCGCCAGTGCTGCGTGATTCCCGATCAACTGTAGGAGCGGGCCATGCCCGCGATCGCGCTCACGGCGCGCTCCTGCAAGGTAGGCCATGAGGTCATCATGAAAAGATTCAACGACAAGATCGCCCTCGTCACCGGCGCCGCCCAGGGCATCGGCCGACGCGTCGCCGAGCGACTGCTGGAGGAGGGCGCCAGGGTCATCGCCGTGGACCGCTCCGAGATCGTCCACGAGTTGCAGGACGTTCTCGGCCAGCGCGGCGAAGTCCTCACTCTTACCGCCGACCTGGAACGTTTCGCCGACTGCCAGCATGTGGTCGATGAGGCAGTAAAACGCTTCGGCCGACTCGACATCCTGGTCAACAACGTCGGCGGCACCATCTGGGCTAAACCCTTCGAGCACTACGCCGAGGACGAGATCGAAGCCGAGGTACGCCGTTCGCTGTTCCCCACCCTGTGGTGCTGTCGCGCGGCGCTGGTGCCGATGCTGGAGCAGGGCGCAGGCGCCATCGTCAACGTGTCGTCCATCGCCACTCGTGGGGTGAATCGCGTGCCTTACGGCGCGGCGAAGGGTGGGGTGAATGCGCTGACCGGGTGCCTGGCCTTCGAGACCGCCGAGCGCGGCGTGCGGGTCAACGCCACTGCTCCCGGCGGCACCGAGGCGCCGCCCCGGCGCATCCCGCGCAACGCGTCGCAGCAAAGTGCAGAGGAGAAGGTCTGGTACCAACAGATCGTCGACCAGACCCTCGACAGCAGCTTGATGAAACGCTACGGCAGCATCGACGAGCAGGTCGGTGCGATCCTCTTCCTCGCCTCCGACGAAGCCAGCTACATCACCGGCGTGACCCTGCCGGTGGGTGGCGGCGACCTCGGCTGAGGCGCTGCGATGATGCGCTTACAGCAGCTCTGCGCCGATCAGTTGCAGGCAGCGTTGCAGCGGCGCACTGACGTCGCCACGGCGCTGGCTGAGGATGATCGGCGAGACCGCCTCGGCGTCGGTCAACGTGGCGTAGCCGATGTCGGCGCGGTGCTGCTGTTGCACCGACGCCGGCACCAGCGCCACGCCCAGGCCGGCGGCGACCAGGCCGATGGCCGTTTGCAGCTCGTTGGTCCACTGCGTCACGCGCACACTCAGGCCGTGGTTGGCGAACAACGCCAGCACGTGGTCGGCATAGCTGGGGCGCGGGTTGGCGGGGTAGAGCACGAAGTCCTCGCCGGCCAGCTGCTCCAGACTCAGCGGCGCACCCAGCAGGCGATGCCCGGCCGGCAGTACGGCGACTATCGGCTCCTCGCGCAGTACCTGCTGGGTAATCGCCGGGTCGTCGATGCGGATGCGCCCGAAGCCGATGTCGATGCGTCCACTTTTCAGCGCCTCGACCTGCTGCACCGTGGTCATTTCCTGCAGCCCCAGTTCCAGCGCGGCGTCGCCGCGCAGCTCGCGGATCAGTTCGGGCAGGCCGTCGTACAGCGTCGAGGGCGCGAAGCCGATGCCGAACCACTGGCGCTCGCCCTGGCCGATGCGCCGGGTGCTCTCGCAGATGCTTTCCAGCTGCGCCAGCAGGGTGCCGGTCTGCTCGTGGAAGTAACGCCCGGCGTCGGTCAGGCGCAGTGGCCGGCCGCGCTCCAGCAGCGGCACGCCAAGCAGTTCTTCGAGCTGCTGAATCTGTCGGCTAAGCGGCGGCTGGGCGATGTGCAGGCGCTCGGCGGCGCGGGTGAAGTTGAGGGTGCCGGCCACTTCGCGGAAGTAGCGCAGGTGTCGCAGCTCCATGATACCTCCAGGGTATGCAACCAGACGGCAACGATATTGGACTGCCCTGCGGGCCAGACGCAATCCTTCTTTATCCGTCAAAAGACCTTCCGGGTATCGCCGCAGTGCGTCCCGGCCCATTCAGACATCCCGGAGCGGAACGCCGTCCATGAGTAGCCCCGTCATCGAGCATATCGAGTCGATCATCGTCGACCTGCCGACCATCCGCCCGCACAAGCTGGCCATGCACACCATGCAGCAGCAGACGCTGGTGATCATCCGCCTGCGCTGCTCCGACGGCGTCGAAGGCATCGGCGAAGCCACCACCATCGGCGGCCTGGCCTACGGCAACGAAAGCCCGGAAAGCATCAAGGCCAACATCGACGCGCACTTCGCACCGCTGCTCAAGGGCCAGGACGCCAGCAACATCAACGCCTGCATGCAGCGCCTGGACAAGTCGATCAAGGGCAACACCTTCGCCCGCTCCGGCATTGAAAGCGCACTGCTGGACGCCCAGGGCAAGCGCCTCGGCCTGCCGGTCAGCGAGCTGCTCGGCGGCCGCGTGCGCGACAGTCTCGAAGTGGCCTGGACCCTGGCCTCCGGCGACACCGCCCGCGACATCGCCGAAGCCGAGCAGATGCTGGAAATCCGCCGCCACCGCATCTTCAAGCTGAAGATTGGCGCCAACCCGCTGGAGCAGGACCTCAAGCATGTGGTGGCGATCAAGAAGGCCCTGGGCGAACGCGCCAGCGTGCGCGTGGATGTCAACCAGGGCTGGGACGAATCCCAGGCCATCCGCGGCTGCCAGGTGCTCGGCGAGAACGGCATCGACCTGATCGAACAGCCCATTGCGCGGATCAATCGCAGCGGCCAGGTGCGCCTGAACCAGCGCAGCCCGGCGCCGATCATGGCCGATGAATCCATCGAGAGCGTGGCCGACGCCTTCAGCCTCGCCGCCGACGGTGCCGCCAGTATCTTCGCCCTGAAGATCGCCAAGAACGGCGGCCCGCGCGCCGTTTTGCGCACTGCGCAGATCGCCGAAGCCGCCGGCATCGCGCTGTACGGCGGGACCATGCTCGAAGGCGCGGTCGGCACCCTGGCTTCGGCCCACGCCTTCCTCACCCTCGAGAAGCTGACCTGGGCCACCGAGCTGTTCGGCCCGCTGCTGCTCACCGAAGAAATCGTCACCGAGGCGCCGGTCTACCGCGACTTCCAGCTGCACGTGCCGCGCACGCCCGGCCTGGGCCTGACCCTCGACGAAGAGCGCCTGGCGCGCTTCCGCCGCCACTGATTCACAACCCTTTCCGACTGCCCGATAGAGGAGAAGACCCGATGCTGTTCCACGTGAAGATGACCGTGAAATTGCCTGTCGACATGGACCCGGCCAAAGCCGCCCAGCTCAAGGCCGACGAGAAGGAACTGGCCCAGCGCCTGCAGCGCGAGGGCAAGTGGCGCCACCTGTGGCGCATCGCCGGGCACTACGCCAACTACAGCGTGTTCGACCTCGCCAGCGTCGAGGAACTGCACGACACCCTGATGCAACTGCCGCTGTTCCCGTACATGGACATCGAGGTCGACGGGCTCTGCCGCCACCCGTCCTCGATCCATTCCGACGACCGCTGATTTACGTCCCGAACGACTCAACAAGAACAAGACTTGAGGATCGCATCATGACCGTGAAGATTTCCCAGACTGCCGATATCCAGAAGTTCTTCGAAGAAGCCAGCGGCGCCCTGAATGACCAGGGCAACCCGCGGGTGAAGAACCTCGTCCTGCGCATCCTGCAGGACACCGCGAAACTGATCGAAGACATGCACGTCACCCCCGACGAATTCTGGAAGGCGGTGGACTACCTCAACCGCCTCGGCTCCCGTCAGGAAGCGGGGCTGGTCGTTGCCGGCCTCGGCGTCGAGCACTACCTCGACCTGCTGCTGGACGCCCAGGATGAAGCTGCCGGCATCGGCGGTGGTACTCCGCGCACCATCGAAGGCCCGCTTTACGTCGCCGGCGCGCCGCTGTCCGAAGGCGAAGCACGGATGGACGACGGCCAGGATGCGGGCACCGTGATGTTCCTCTCCGGTCGCGTGTTCGACCCGCAGGGCAAGCCGCTGGTTGGCGCCGTGGTCGATCTCTGGCACGCCAACACCAAGGGAACCTACTCCTACTTCGACAGCACCCAGTCCGAGTTCAACCTGCGCCGGCGCATCGTCACCGATGCGGAAGGTCGCTACAAAGCCCGCAGCATCGTACCCAGCGGCTACGGCTGCCCGCCGGACGGCCCGACCCAGGAATTGCTCGACCAACTCGGCCGCCACGGCCAGCGCCCGGCGCATATCCACTTCTTCATCTCCGCGCCGGGGCATCGCCACCTGACCACGCAGATCAACCTCGCCGGTGATCAATACCTGTGGGACGACTTCGCCTATGCCACCCGCGATGGGCTGATTGGTGAGGTGCGTTTCGTCGAGGACGCCGACGCCGCTAAGGCGCGTGGTGTGGACGGGCGCTTCGCCGAGATCGAGTTCGACTTCCAGCTGCAGCAGGCGGTTTCCGCCGACGCCGAAGACCGCAGCACCCGTCCCCGCGCTTTGCAAAGCGCCTGACGCCAAACCTGTAGGAGCGAGCTTGCTCGCGAACAGAGTTTCCCGGCCACTCCGCTGCCGGGCGGGTTCGCGAGCAAGCTCGCTCCTACGAAAAGCAGCCCGCTGGCAATCACCTCGCATACCCGGATCACCCGTAGGAGCGGACTCCGTCCGCGATGCTCTCGTGCTGTGGGGCTATCGCGGACGGAGTCCGCTCCTACGTTTTGGGGTTGCCTCCGAGTGACCGTATGTCCGTTAGCCCCCTAAGAGAAGTGTTCGATATTCGCACCAATAGTCGATTATCGCATTGTTCGCCCATCCCCCCGACGGTACTGTTTTCCCATCGGCACCCCCTACACAACGAGACCGACCATGGCTGAACTCCTGACTCTCCGCGAAGCGGTCGAGCGCTTCGTCAACGACGGCGATACCGTCGCGCTCGAAGGCTTCACCCACCTGATTCCGACCGCTGCCTCCCACGAGCTGATCCGCCAGGGCAAGAAAGACCTGCACCTGGTGCGCATGACCCCCGACCTGGTCTACGACCTGCTGATCGGTGCCGGCTGCGTGCGCAAGCTGACCTTCTCCTGGGGCGGAAACCCCGGCGTCGGTTCGCTGCATCGCCTGCGTGACGCGGTGGAGAAAGGCTGGCCGCGCGAGCTGGAGATCGACGAGCACAGCCACGCCGACCTCGCCAACTCCTACGTCGCCGGCGCTTCGGGCCTGCCGTTCGCCGTGCTGCGCGCTTACGCCGGTTCCGACTTGCCGAAGGTCAACCCGAACATCAAGTTCATCAACTGCCCGTTCACCGGCGAGCAACTGGCCGCCGTACCGTCGGTACGCCCGGACGTCACCGTGATCCACGCGCAGAAGGCCGACCGCAAGGGCAACGTCCTGCTCTGGGGCATCCTCGGCGTGCAGAAGGAAGCCGCCCTGGCCGCCAAGCGCTGCATCGTCACCGTCGAGGAAATCGTCGACGACCTGAACGCGCCGATGAACTCCTGCGTGCTGCCGACCTGGGCGCTGTCCGCCGTCTGCCTGGTGCCCGGCGGTTCGCACCCGTCCTACGCCCACGGCTACTCCGAGCGCGACAACCGCTTCTACCAGGCCTGGGACCCGATCGCCCGCGACCGCGACACCTTCAACGCCTGGATCGATACCTACATCCGCGGCACCCAAGACTTTGCAGAGTTCCGAGCCAAGCTCGCGGAGGCCAAGTAATGAGCGCCTACAGCACCAATGAAATGATGACCGTGGCCGCCGCCCGCCGCCTGAAGAACGGCGCCGTCTGCTTCGTCGGCATCGGCCTGCCGTCCAAGGCCGCCAACCTCGCGCGCCTGACCGCCTCGCCGGACGTGGTCCTGATCTACGAATCCGGCCCCATCGGCGCCAAGCCGAGTGTGCTGCCGCTGTCCATCGGTGACGGCGAGCTGGCCGAAACCGCCGACACCGTGGTGCCCACCGGCGAGATCTTCCGCTACTGGCTGCAGGGCGGGCGCATCGACGTCGGCTTCCTCGGCGCAGCCCAGGTCGACCGCTTCGGCAACATCAACACCACCGTCATCGGCGACTACAACAAGCCGAAGGTGCGCCTGCCCGGCGCCGGTGGCGCTCCGGAGATCGCCGGTTCCGCCAAGGAAGTGCTGATCATCCTCAAGCAGTCCCACCGCACCTTCGTCGACAAGCTGGCCTTCATCACCTCGGTCGGCTTCGGCGAGGGCGGCGACCACCGCCAGCAGCTCGGCCTGCCCGGCAAAGGCCCGGTGGCGATCATCACCGACCTCTGCATCATGGAGCCGGAAGCCGGCAGCAATGAATTCATCGTCACCACCCTGCACCCGGGCGTGACCCGCGAGCAGGTGGTGGAGAACACCGGCTGGGCGATCCGCTTCGCCGAACAGGTCACCGAGACCGTCGCGCCGACCGCCGTCGAGCTGGAAGCCCTGCGCGCCCTCGAAGCCCGCACCGCCGCCGCCCACGGCCAGCTGGGAGGTGAGGAATGAGCCGCGAGGTCTTCATCTGCGACGCCGTGCGCACGCCCATCGGCCGCTTCGGCGGCTCGCTCTCCGGCGTGCGCGCCGACGACCTCGCCGCCGTGCCGGTGAAGGCGCTGCTGGAACGTAACCCGCAAGTCGACTGGGCCGCGCTGGACGAGGTCTACCTCGGCTGCGCCAACCAGGCCGGCGAGGACAACCGCAACGTGGCGCGCATGGCGTTGCTGCTGGCCGGCCTGCCGGAAAGCGTGCCGGGCGTGACCCTCAACCGCCTCTGCGCCTCGGGCCTGGACGCGGTGGGCACCGGCTTCCGCGCCATCGCCAGTGGCGAAGCCGAACTGGTCATCGCTGGTGGCGTCGAGTCCATGTCCCGTGCGCCCTACGTGATGGGCAAGGCCGACAGCGCTTTCGGCCGCGGCCAGAAGATCGAGGACACCACCATCGGCTGGCGCTTCATCAACCCGCTGATGAAGGCGCAATACGGCGTGGATGCCATGCCGCAGACCGCCGACAACGTGGCCGACGACTACAACGTCAACCGCGCCGACCAGGACGCCTTCTCCCTGCGCAGCCAGCAGCGTGCCGGCGTCGCCCAGGCCAGCGGCTACTTCGCCGAGGAAATCGTCCCGGTGGTGATCAAGGGCCGCAAGGGCGAGACCGTCGTCGACACCGACGAACATCCGCGCCCGGACACCACCCTGGAAGCGCTGGCCAAGCTCAAGCCGGTCAATGGTGAAGGCAAGACCGTCACCGCCGGCAACGCTTCTGGTGTGAACGACGGCGCCGTGGCGCTGATCCTCGCCAGCGCTGAAGCGGTTAAGAAACACGGCCTGACGCCGCGTGCGAAAGTGCTCGGCATGGCCAGCGCCGGCGTCGCCCCGCGGGTGATGGGCATCGGCCCGGTGCCGGCGGTGCGCAAGCTGCTGGAGCGCCTGAACCTGTCGGTGGATCAATTCGACGTCATCGAGCTGAACGAAGCCTTCGCCGCGCAGGGCCTGGCGGTTACCCGTGATCTCGGCATCTCCGATGACGACGCGAGGGTGAACCCCAACGGCGGCGCCATCGCCCTCGGCCATCCGCTGGGCGCCAGCGGCGCGCGTCTGGTGCTGACCGCTGTACACCAGCTGCAGAAGTCCGGCGGCAAGCTCGGCCTGTGCACCATGTGCGTGGGCGTGGGGCAGGGCGTGGCGCTGGTCGTCGAGCGCGTTTAGTTCTTCGTAGGAGCGAGCTTGCTCGCGAACCCGGCCCTCGCAGCGAGGTTCGTTCGCGAGCAAGCTCGCTCCTACAGGTTCACCCTTGGCTGCCGCTGCGCTGAATTATCCCGCTGCAGCAGATAGCTCCCTCTCCCTCAGGAGCGGGGCGCGCAGCCAGGGCTGGGGTGAGGGCAGCCCAACGCGCCATACTATCCCGACCAAGCCGCCGATCTCCGGAGCCACCCAAGTGAGCACCAACCTTCTGTTCGACGCCTACTTTACCCAACCGGCCATGCGCGCGATCTTCAGCGACCACGGCCGGGTGCAGGGCATGCTCGACTTCGAGGCCGCACTGGCCCGAGCCGAGGCCCGTGCGGGCGTGATCCCGGCGAGTGCCGTGGCGCCCATCGCCGCCGCCTGCCGCGCCGAACTCTACGATTTCGCTGCACTGGCCCAGGCCATCTGCAGCGCCGGCAACTCCGCGATCCCGCTGGTGAAGGCGCTGGGCAAGCGCATCGCCGCCGAGGACGCCGAAGCCGAGCGCTACGTGCACCTGGGCGCCACCAGCCAGGACGCCATGGACTCCGGGCTGGTCCTGCAACTGCGCGCTGCCATCGAACTGCTCGAAGGCGACCTCGCCCAATTGGCCGACGCGCTCGCTGTTCAGGCACAGGCCCACGCCGGCACGCCCATGGTCGGCCGCACCTGGCTGCAGCATGCCACCCCCGTCACCCTCGGCATGAAGATCGCCGGCTGGCTGGGTGCGATCACCCGCCATCGCCAGCGGCTGAACGAACTCAAGCCGCGCCTGCTGTGCCTGCAATTCGGTGGCGCCTCCGGCAGCCTCGCCGCCCTGGGCGAACAGGGCTTTGCCGTGGCCGAAGCACTGGCTGAAGAACTGGACCTGCAACTGCCCGAACAACCCTGGCACACCCAGCGCGACCGTCTGGTGGAGTTCGCCAGCCTGCTCGGTCTGATCGCCGGCAGCCTCGGCAAGCTCGGCCGCGACCTCAGCCTGCTGATGCAGACCGAGGCTGGCGAACTCTTCGAACCGTCCGCGCCGGGCAAGGGTGGTTCCTCCACCATGCCGCACAAGCGCAATCCGGTGGGCGCCGCCGTGCTGATTGGCGCGGCGACCCGCGCGCCGGGGCTGGTCTCGACGCTGTTCGCCGCCATGCCCCAGGAGCACGAGCGCAGCCTCGGTCTGTGGCACGCCGAATGGGAAAGCCTGCCGGAGCTGTGCTGCCTCGTCTCCGGCGCACTGCAACAGGCGCTCAGTCTGGTGCCGGGCCTGGAAGTCGATGCCGGGCGCATGCTCGCCAATCTCGATCTGACCCGCGGGCTGGTACTCGCCGAAGCCGTGAGCGTTGCCCTGGCCCAGCGCATCGGCCGCGACGCCGCGCACCACCTGGTGGAGCAGTGCTGCAAGCAGGCGGTGAAGGAGGGCGCACATCTGCGCGCGGTGCTCGGCGACAACGCCGAAGTCGCCGCCCAACTGAATGCTGGGGACCTGGATCGCCTGCTCGATCCCGCCCATTACCTGGGTCAGGCGCGCCGCTGGGTCGAGCGCGCGCTGGCTGAACACCAAGCACTTTCCTTGCGCAAAGAATCCCGATAGGAGCCTTGCATGCCTGCCGTACGTCTCGCCGATGGCGACCTGAATTACCTACTTGAAGGGCCGCAACGCTCGGGCCCCGCCGACGCTCCGGTTTTGGTGCTGTCCAACTCCCTGGGCACCGACCTGCACATGTGGGACGCGCAGGTTGCCGCCTTCGCCGAACACTTCCGCGTGCTGCGCTATGACACCCGCGGCCACGGCGCTTCGCTGGTCACTCCCGGCCCGTACAGCATTGAGCAGAACGGCCGCGACGTGCTGGCCCTGCTGGACGCGCTGGACATCCCGCGCGCGCATTTCTGCGGCCTGTCCATGGGCGGCCTGATCGGCCAGTGGCTGGCCATCCATGCGCCGCAGCGCATCGAGCGCCTGGTGGTGTGCAACACTGCCGCCAAGATCGGTACCCCGGAAATCTGGAACCCGCGCATCGATACCGTGCTCAAAGGCGGCGCCGAGGCCATGCGCAACCTGCGTGATGCTTCGATCTCGCGCTGGTTCACCGCTGACTTCGCCGAGGCCGAGCCGGRCAAGGTCGAGCCCATCGTTGGCATGCTGGCGCAGACCTCGCCGGAAGGTTACGCAGCCAACTGTGCGGCGGTGCGCGATGCCGATTTCCGTGGCGAGATCGGTGCTATCACCGCGCCGACCCTGGTGGTCTGCGGCGCCGCCGACCCGGTGACCACCACCGAGGATGGCCGCTTCCTGCAGTCGCGCATTCCCGGCGCTGAGCTGGTGGAATTCCGCGCCGCGCACCTGTCCAACGTGCAGGCTGGCGATGCCTTCAGCCAGCGTGTGCTGGACTTCCTGCGCGCATAACTGCTTTTCGTAGGAGCGAGCTTGCTCGCGAACAAACCCCGCTGCGGGCTCGGGTTCGCGAGCAAGGGCTAGGCGCCCCCCTCGGTCCTACAGGTCAACACCGGAGTTAGAGATGGACGAAAAAGAACGCTACGAAGCCGGTATGCAGGTGCGCCGCGCGGTGCTCGGCGATGCCCACGTCGACCGCAGCCTGCAGAAGCGCAACGCTTTCAACGAAGAGTTCCAGGAAATGATCACCCGCCACGCCTGGGGTGATATCTGGACCCGCCCCGGCCTGCCGCGCCACACCCGCAGCCTGATCACCATCGCCATGCTGATCGGCATGAACCGCGAGGGCGAGCTCACTCTGCACCTGCGCGCCGCGCGCAACAACGGCGTGACCCGCGAAGAGATCAAGGAAGTCCTGCTGCAGAGCGCTATCTACTGCGGCATCCCGGCCGCCAATGCCACCTTCCACCTTGCCGAGGCGGTGTGGGACGAGCTGGGCACCGAGTCGCTGGGCGACGCCTGATCAGCGCCGCCCGGACCACGCATCCGGGCGGTGGCTGATTGGCTGACGCACAGTCCGCTCTGGTAGGGCGGATAATGCGCCAGCGTTATCCGCCGCAGGGTTGGTGGCGGATAACCTGTTCCAGGTTATGCGCCCTACGACTGGACTGTCGGTGCGGGGTTCGCGAGCAAGCTCGCTCCTACGAAGAGCGCACCGGTGCTGACCTGTAGGACCGAGGGGGGCGCCTAGCCCTTGCTCGCGAACTGGGGCTGGTACGCAGGAGCCGCCGGGAAGCAATCGCGGACGGAGTCCGCTCCTACGAGAGCAAGAGCTCTCACCCTGGGCCTCTCTCTCCAGGAAAGGGCTAGGGCATGAACAGGTACGGCGATGCCGACGAGCGTCAGCTCTCCAGCTCCTTGCGATCCCTGAACAGCTCCAGCGCCTGCGGGTTGGCCAGCGCGTCGGTGTTCTTCACCGGCTGACCGTGCACCACGTTGCGCACCGCCAGTTCGACGATCTTGCCGCTGATGGTGCGCGGGATATCGGTGACCGCGAGGATCTTCGCCGGCACATGGCGTGGGGTGGTGTTGCTGCGGATGGTCTGGCGGATGCGCTCCTGCAGCGCGTCGTCCAACTCCACGCCTTCGCGCAGGCGCACGAACAGCACCACGCGCACGTCGCCCTGCCAGTCCTGGCCGATGGCGATGGACTCCAGCACCTGTTCGACCTTCTCCACCTGGCGGTAGATTTCCGCGGTGCCGATGCGCACGCCGCCGGGGTTGAGCACGGCATCGGAACGACCGTGGATCACCAGGCCGCCGTGTCCGGTTTCCTCGGCGTAGTCGCCGTGGGCCCAGACGCCGGGGAAGGTGGCGAAGTAGGCATCAAGGAATCTCTCGTCGTTCTCGTCGTTCCAGAAGCCCGCCGGGATCGACGGGAAATGCCGCACACAGACCAGCTCGCCTTTCTCGCCTTGCACTGGTTTGCCGGCTTCGTCCCAGACCTCAACCGCCATGCCCAGCGCCTTGCATTGAATCTCCCCGCGCCACACCGGCAGGGTCGGATTGCCGATGGCGAAGCAGGAAACGATGTCGGTGCCGCCGGAGATCGACGACAGGCAGAGGTCGGGTTTCACGTCGCGGTAGACGTAGTCGAAGCTCTCGTGGGCCAGCGGCGACCCGGTGGAAAGAAGCGTCTTCAGGCGTTCCAGCGAGTGCGTCTGGCGCGGTCGCACATTGGCCTTCTCCAGCGCGGCGATGTACTTGGCGCTGGTGCCGAAGACGCTGATGTTTTCCCCGTCGATCAGGTCCATCAGGCGCTCGGGGCCGGGATGGAAGGGGGAGCCGTCGTAGAGCACCAGCGTGGCGCCGACCGCAAGGCCCGAGACCAGCCAGTTCCACATCATCCAGCCGCAGGTGGTGTAGTAGAACAGCGTGTCGTCGTCGCTAAGGTCGACGTGCAGGCCGTGCTCCTTCAGGTGCTGCAGCAGCACGCCGCCGGCGCCGTGGACGATGCACTTGGGCACGCCGGTGGTGCCGGAGGAGTAGAGGATGTACAGCGGGTGGTCGAAGGGTACCGGGGTGAATACCGGTTCGCCGCCGCTTTGGAAGAAGTCCTGCCAGAGGCTGACCCGCGCCGGGGTCTGGAAGTCGCTGCGGCGTGCGTGGCCGTTGGCGTAGGGGACGATCACCAGCTGCTCCAGGCTCGGCAGCTGGGCAAGGATTTCGTTGAGCTTGGCGGTCAGGTCCAGCAGCTTGCCGGCATAACGGTAGCCGGCGCAGGCGATCAGCACCTTGGGCTCGATCTGGCCGAAGCGGTCGATCACGCCGTGGGTGCCGAAGTCCGGCGAGCAGCTCGACCAGGTGGCGCCCAGGCTGGTGGTGGCGAGCATGCCGACCACGGTCTGCCAGGTGTTGGGCATGAAGGCCGCGACGCGGTCGCCGACCCCCACGCCAGCTTCGCGCAGGGCGCGCTGCAGGCCGGCGACCTGGGAAGCCAGTTCGGCATGGCTGATCACCTCGCGGCGCTCATCCTCGCTGATGGCGATCAGGGCTGGCTTGCTGTCGCGACGGCGCAACAGGTGCTCGGCGAAGTTCAGGGTGGCACCGGGGAACCAGCGCGCATCGGGCATTTCCGGGCCCTCCTCGAGGACCGCCGTGGGCGCCTCGTGGAATTGCACGCCGAAGGTATCGACGATGGCCAGCCAGAAGGCTTCGCGCTCGGCGATGCTCCAGGCGTGCAACGCCGCGTAGTCGGGCAGGTCGACCCCGTGCTGCTGCGCCACCTTGCGGCGGAAGGCATCCATCCGGGTGGCGGCTACGCGTTCGGGGGAGGGGGTCCAGAGCAGTGGATTCATTGACGTCGACTCCAGCGAAGAAACGGTGGGCACCGCCGACGGACGGTCCCCATCATCTTGACATGAAGCGTCGCCAGAAGTGCTTCGCCGGTGCTGGTGAATCACTGCGCGACCCAGCCGCCATCCATGTTCCAGGCGGCGCCGCGGACCTGGGCGGCGGCTTCGGAACACAAGAATAGCGCCAGCTCGCCCAGCTGGTCGGCGGTGACGAAGTCGAGCGACGGCTGCTTCTCCGCCAGCAGGTCGTGGCGTGCCTGTTCGGGCGTGGCACCGGCCGCTATGCGCGCGTCGATCTGCTGCTGTACCAGCGGCGTCAGCACCCAGCCGGGGCAGATGGCATTGCAGGTGATGGCGCTGGTTGCGGTCTCCAGGGCGGTGGTCTTGGTCAGGCCGATCACCCCGTGCTTGGCGGCCACGTAGGCGCTCTTGCCGGCGGAGGCGACCAGGCCGTGGGTCGAGGCGATGTTGAGGATGCGTCCCCAGCCACGCTGGCGCATGCCCGGCAGTGCCAGGCGGGTGGTGTGGAACACCGAGGAGAGGTTGATTGCGATGATCGCGTTCCAGCGCTCCACGGGGAAATCCTCCAGCGCCGCGACGTGCTGGATGCCGGCGTTGTTGACCAGGATGTCGAGGCCGCCGAACTCGCGCTCGACGTAGGCGATCATCTGTTCGATCTGCTCGGGTTGCGCCATGTCCGCGCCGTGGTGGCCGATGCGCGTGCCGTATGCCGACAGCTCGCGCACCGCCGCGTCGATGTCGCCGAAGCCGTTGACCACCACGTTGGCGCCCGCCTGTGCGAGGCGCGCGGCGATGCCTAGGCCGATGCCGCTGGTGGAGCCGGTGACCAGTGCGGTCTTGCCTTTGAGAGTCATGCAAATCTCCTCTGGAACGGGGCGGTCGCCGCGCGGCGACCGCTTGAAAACAACCGGCTCAGACGATGCCAGTGGCGTAGAAGGTCCCGATCACCACGAACACCGCGAGGGTCTTGATCAGGGTGATGGCGAATATGTCCTTGTAGGCCTCGCGGTGGGTCAGGCCGGTGACCGCGAGGAGGGTGATGACCGCGCCGTTGTGCGGCAGGGTGTCCATGCCGCCGGAGGCCATGGCCGCGACCCGGTGCAGCACTTCCAGCGGGATGTTGGCGGCGTTTGCGGCGGCGATGAACTGCTCGGACATGGCTGCCAGGGCGATGCTCATGCCGCCTGAGGCGGAGCCGGTGATGCCGGCCAGGGTGGTGACGGTGATGGCCTCGTTGACCAGCGGATCGGGAATCTTCTTCAGCGCATCGGCCAGCACCAGGAAGCCCGGCAGCGAGGCGATCACCGCACCGAAGCCGTATTCCGAAGCCGTGTTCATGGCTGCCAGCAGCGCGCCACCCACCGCGGTCTTGCTGCCTTCGGCGAGCTTGCTGCGGATCACCGCTAAGCTGGTCACCAGCACCAGCAGGATGCCCAGCAGCAGCGCCGCCTGTACTGCCCAGATACCGGTCAGCTTGGCCACGTCGCTGGCCACCGGCGCGGCCATGCCGGCCAGTTGCAGGCTGTGGGTCTTGCCGTAGACCTGGGGAATCCAGTGGGTGAACAGCAGGTTGGCGACGCCCACCAGCACCAGCGGCGAAAGCGCCAGCAGCGGGTTGGGAAGCTTGATGTCGTCGGCGGTTTCCGGCTCGTTGCGCAGCTCGCTGCCATAGCCCTCACCGGCGGCGCGCGCCTTGCCGGCCTGGCGGCGGAGGAACAGCATGCCCACCGCGAACACGAACAGGCTGCCGATCAGCCCCAGCCAGGGCGCGGCCCAGCCGGTGGTGTTGAAGAAGGCGGTGGGGATGATGTTCTGGATCTGCGGGGTGCCGGGCAGGGCATCCATGGTGAAACTGAATGCGCCCAGGGCGATGGTTGCCGGGATCAGCCGCTTGGGAATGTCACTCTGGCGGAACATCTCGGCGGCGAACGGATAGACCGCGAACACCACCACGAACAGCGACACGCCGCCGTAGGTGAGCAGGGCGCAGACCAGCACGATCACCAGCATCGCCTGACTGGTGCCGAGCAGGCGGATGGCGGCGGCGACGATGGAGCGCGAGAAGCCCGACAGCTCGATCAGCTTGCCGAACACCGCGCCGAGCAGGAACACCGGGAAGTAGAGTTTGACGAAGCCGACCATCTTCTCCATGAACACCCCGGTGAAGGCCGGGGCGACGGCGGCAGGATCGGTCAGCAGCACCGCGAGCAGCGCCGCGATGGGGGCGAAGAGGATCACGCTGTAGCCGCGGTAGGCGGCGAGCATCAGCAGGGCGAGGGCCGCGAGGGCGATGACCACGCTCATCGAAGTATCTCCAGTTGTCGCGCGGCCAGGGGCCGCGCGTCGTTCTTGTTGTAGTTGGGGCGCGTGACGTTCAGGCGGTTACCAGAGCGGCAGCACGTAGCTGAGGATCAGGCGGTTCTCGTCCAGGTCGTTGCCGAAGTGGCTGGAGCGCACCGTCGCATTGCGCCACTTCACGCCGACGTTCTTCAGCGGGCCGCTCTGCACCACGTAGCCGATGTCGGTGTCGCGCTCCCATTCCTTGCCTTCGGGCTTGCCCGCGCCCAACTCGATGCTGTCGCCGGACAGGTAGCGCGTCATGAAGGTCAGGCCGGGTACCCCGAGGGCGCCGAAATCGTAGTCGTAGCGGGCCTGCCAGGATTTCTCGTCGCGGTTGGCGAAGTCGCCGATCTGCACGAAGTTGACCAGGAAGGCGTCGGTGCCGCCGATGTAGGCGAAGCCGGTGTCGCCGCTCATCTTCTGGTAGCCGGCGCCGAAGCCGTGGCCGCCCAGGGTGTAGGTGAGCATCGCGCCGAAGGCGCGGTTGTCGACGTTGCTGTGGCCGTCGTCGTCGGAGCGCGCGTAGCGCAGGTCGGTTTTCAGCGACTGGCCGGTGGCGATGGGCAGCACGTGCACCAGGTTGACGATGTGCTGGTCGTAGAGCCCGTCGAGCTTGGCGTAGCTGTAGCCGGTGGTGAGTTGCGGCGTCCACTTGTAGCTCAGGCCGGCGAAGTCGAACTGGTCGCTGCTGTCGGTGGCGACGATGCCGCGTGCGCTGCCGCTGGTGACGGTCATGTCCTCGCGGTTGGACGAGTCGCGCTGGCTCACCTGACGCAGGCGGCCGCCGTCGAAGGTCAGCCCGGCGAACTCGGCCGAGTTCAGGTGCGCGCCTTCGAAGGTCTGCGGCAGCAGGCGCGAATCGTTGGCCAGCACGGTGGGCAGCTTGGGCAGCAGGGTGCCGATCTTCAGGGTGCTCCTGGAGGCGCGCAGCTTGGCGGTAAGACCCAGTTCGCTGTAGTCGTCCGGCGCGCCGTTGACCTTGTCCTTGTCGCGCGGCAGCAGGCCGGAACCGGCGCGGTCGGGGCTGGAGTCCAGCTTCACGCCGAGCAGGCCGAGCGCATCCACGCCCACGCCGATGGTGCCTTCGGTGTAGCCGGACTCGTAGCGCAGCAGGAAGCCCTGCGCCCATTCGTCCTGCTTGGACTGCGCGGCGTTGTCCTGGCGGAAGTCGCGGTTGAAGTAG
Source organism: Pseudomonas sp. CAN1 (assembly GCF_030462585.1). Taxonomy (GTDB): domain Bacteria; phylum Pseudomonadota; class Gammaproteobacteria; order Pseudomonadales; family Pseudomonadaceae; genus Pseudomonas. The sequence goes on from NZ_JASMRU010000035.1 coordinate 28,734, forward strand.
AAGTTGCGCAGTTCGACGCTGGCCTTGCTGTCGGCAAGAAATTCGGCGAAGGCCTGGGGCGAAAGGGCGAGGGTAGAACCGAGGGCGGTCAGAACGGCGGCATGATTGAGCGTGGAGCGGCTCATCGGGTGATCTCCTGGCGCGGCGCCGTGTGCGAAGCGGGACTAGCCGTGGTGTCCGCTGGGGTCTGTTCGCGTTCGGGCAGCGTTGATTGTTGTTATGTCGGCTGTGCGGCGCGAAGGCCGCGAGAAGCGACATAGCCAGGACCGTGCCAGGATTGTAACTATCTGATTTTTAAGTCTTATTTTGAGAGTTGCGGTTGCAGAAGAGTAGTGTTTGTCTCCGAATGGAGACGGATTTTCGGAAGACCTTGCCAGAGATTCAGCAAGTCTGAGGGGAAGTGGATTTGTCTCTATCTTGAGACTTGTCTCTGTTTGGAGACTTGTGGATCAGGCTTGCAGGTCCAGCGCCGCCATCTTCTTGTACAGAGTGGAGCGGCCCAGCCCCAGGCGTTGCGCGGCGGCGTCGACGTTGCCGGCCTGCTCGGCCAGGGTGTTGGCGATCAGCTCGCGCTCGAAGGCATCCCGCGCTGCGTAGAAATCCTGCCCTTCGTTCAGCCTGGCGGATGGCGCTGTCGTGCCAGCCGGAAGTGGTTGCAGCTCACCCAGCGCTGAACGCAGGGCGGTGGCGTCGATCTGCGGGCGGTCGCCCAGCAGCACGGTGCGTTCCAGCAGGTTGCGCAGCTCGCGCACATTGCCCGGCCACGCGTGCCGGGCGAGCAGGGCGAGGCCGCCGGCATCCAGTTCGTAGAGGGTCTGACGGTCGTCGCGCAGGCCGTCGAGGATGGCTTCGCACAGCGCTGGCAGGTCTTCCAGGCGCTCGCGCAGTGGCGGAATCTCGATGGGCAGGACGTTGATGCGGTAGAACAGGTCGGCGCGGAAGCGCCCCTCGCGCACGGCGGCATCGAGGTCAATGGAGGTGGCGGCGATCAGGCGGATGTCGCTGCGCAGCACCTCGTTGGAGCCCACCGGCTCGAATTCCTTTTCCTGCAGCACGCGCAGCAGCTTGCTCTGCAGGGTCAGCGGCATGTCGCCGATCTCGTCGAGGAACAGCGTGCCGCCCTGGGCGATCTGCAGCTTGCCGGCGCGGCCCTTGCGGTCGGCGCCGGTGAAGGCGCCCGGCGCGGTTCCGAAGAACTCGGCTTCCAGCAGGGTCTCGGGGATGGCGGCGGCGTTGATGCTGACGAAGGGTTTGTCCGCACGGGGCGAGGAGGCGTGGATGGCATGGGCGAGCAACTCCTTGCCGGTGCCGGTCTCGCCCAGCAACAGGATCGGCGCTTCGCTGGCGGCGCCCCGGCGCGCACGGCGCTTCACTTCCAGGCTGGCCGGGCTGGTGCCGATGAAGTGCGCGAAGCTGTACTTGGCCTGGCGCGCCTGCAGCAGTGAGCGGGTCGAAGCCAGCTCGGCCTGCATGCGCTGGTAGCGGGTGAGCAGCGGCGAGAGCGCGCGCAGCTCGTCGAACAGGGCGAAGCCGATGCCGCCAATCACCTCGCCGGCATCGTCGCGGATCGGCACGCGCATGACCACCAGCGGGTCCTTGGCCATGTCGAGGATGTCCAGCAGCATCGGCCGGCCGCTGCTGACCACTTCGCGCATCAGGCTGCCGGGGATCACCTGTTCCACCGGGCGGCCGACGGCCTGCTCGGCGCTGTCCAGGCCGAAGCGCTGGGCGTAGCGCTGGTTGATCCAGACAATGCGCGCCTCGCGGTCGACTATCACCGTGCCTTCGCTGAACTGCTCGAAGATCTCGAACAGCGAGCGGATCGCCAGTTGGCGGACGCTGGGGTAGTCCTTGAGGCTGTCGGTATCGGTCATCGGTGGGCCGTGCGCGAGGAGGGCAGAGGGCGCACTTTAGCCGGATGTGGCGTGGGGGTCAGCTGCCGATCCGCAGCCGCGCGAGCAAAAAAACGGCGCCCATCCGGGGGTAAGGGGGATGGGCGCCGGCCCAACAGGGAAAAAGGGACTCTTTACGCTGGCGTGCTACTTGGCCTCATAGCCCTCCGCGGCCGGCTTGCGCTTGGGCTTGGGTGCGAAGCGCTTGGCCAGCTTCATGCTGCCGGTGACCACTTTCTGGTACCAGACCGGCAGCAGGCGCAGCATCAGGTCGATGGCGTGGGCGTCAGAGCCGATCAGGATGCGCCGAGAGTCGCGCTCGACGCCGCGGATGATCACCTGGGCGGCCTTCTGCGGGGTGGTACGCAGCAACTGGTCGTTGAACTGGGTGCGCGCAGCTTCGGCGTTCTGCCCGGTGACCTTGACCATGCTGTCGTTCATCCGCGCGGTCTTGGCGATGTTGGTCTTGATCCCACCGGGGTGCACGCAGCTGGCGGAGACGCCGCTGTGCTCCATGTCCAGTTCCTGGCGTAGCGATTCGGTAAAGCCACGCACGGCGAACTTGGTGGCGTTGTAGGCGCTCATGCCCGGCTGGGAGAACAGGCCGAAGACGCTGGAGACGTTGACGATGTGGCCGTCACCGGAGGCCTTCAGGTGCGGCAGGAAGGCCTTGGTGCCGTAGACCACGCCCCAGAAGTTGATGTTGGTGATCCACTCGTATTCTTCGTAGTCGCTGGCTTCCACGGTGCCTGCGTGGGCGACGCCGGCGTTGTTGAATACCAGGTTGACCTTGCCGTGCTCGCGGGCGGCCTTGTCGGCCCAGGCGTGCACCTGCTCGCGGTCGGCGACGTTCACCGTGTCGATGGACACGCGCACACCGGTGGAGGAGAGCAACTGGCGGGTCTCCTCAAGGCCGGCGGCATTCACGTCGGCCAGGGCCAGGTGGCAGCCACGGGAGGCCAGTTCCACGGCCAGGGCGCGGCCGATGCCGGAGCCTGCGCCGGTGATGGCGGCAACCTTGTTTTCGAAGTTCTTCATGCCGGTACCTCCTCGGCGTGGCGTTGCGGTTGGACGACGGGGCTGCTCAGGGGTTTGGCCTTCAGATGATAGGCGCTGGGGTCGAACTGGCTGGTGAGGGCGCGGAAGCGCCAGGTGAAGCCCGGCCACAGGGTGCAGTTGCGCCCGCTCACCGGGTGCAGGTACCAGCTCTTGCAGCCGCCGGTGTTCCATACGCTGTGGTTGAGGCCGCGCTGCAGCTTCTCGTTCCAGCGATCCTGTACTTCTTCCTTCACTTCGACGCTCTGTAGCTCGCGGCGATCCATCAGCTTGATGGCGCCCAGCACGTAGGCGATCTGCGATTCGATCATGTAGACCATGGAGTTGTGGCCCAGGCCGGTGTTCGGGCCCATCAGGAAGAACAGGTTGGGGAAGCCGCGGGTCATGGTGCCCTTGTAGGCTTCGGGGCCGTTCTGCCAGGTGTCGAGCAGGTCCACGCCACCCTTGCCGAAGATCACGCCACGCGGGATCGGGTCGTTGGCGGTGAAGCCGGTGCCGAAGATGATGGCGTCCACCTGACGCTCGCGACCGTCGCTGGTGATGATGCTGCCGGCCTTGATCTCACGGATGCCGTCGACGATCACCGAGGAGTTGGAGGCCGCCAACGCCGGGTAGTAGTTGTGCGACATGAGCACGCGCTTGCAGCCGATGGTGTAGTCCGGGGTCAGCTTGCGGCGCAGGTCCGGGTCCTTGACCTGCTGGCGGATGAAGCGCTCGGCCAGTCGGCCCACCAGCTTCATCGCCCAGGGCGCGAAGGTGAAGCCGAGCACGCGGCCTTCGAGCATGCTGTAGAGGGCGCCACGCCAGAGTTTCTGCACCGCCGGGAAGTGGTGGAAGCGTGCGCGTTCCTTGTCGCTGATGGCGCGGTCCGGCTTGGGCAGGATCCACGGCGCGGTGCGCTGGTAGAGGTCGAGCTTGGCCACCAGCGGCTGGATTTCCGGGACGAACTGGATGGCCGAGGCACCGGTGCCGATCACCGCGACGCGCTTGCCCTTGAGGTCGTAGTCATGGTCCCACTGCTGCGAGTGGAAGGCCTTGCCCTGGAAGTTCTCCAGGCCCTTGAGCGCCGGGATCGAGGGGATCGACAGGGCGCCCATGCCCGAGACCACGGCCTTGGCGGTGTAGTGGTTGCCGGCAGCGTCGAACAGGTGCCAGAGCTGCTGCTCCTCGTTCCATTCGAAGCGCGCCATCTCGGTGTTGAATAGCGTCTTGTCTTCCAGGCGGTACTTGGCCCAGCACTTCTCCAGGTAGGCACGGATTTCCGGCTGGCGGGCGAACATGCGCGTCCAGTCCGGGTTCGGCTCGAAGGAGAAGGAGTAGACGTGGGATTGCACGTCGCAGGCGCAGCCGGGGTAGTTGTTGACCCGCCAGGTGCCGCCGACGCCGGCGTCCTTCTCGAACAGCAGGAAGTCGTTCTCGCCTTCCTGCTTCAGGCGGATCGCCATGCCCAGCCCGGAGAACCCGGTACCGATGATGGCGACCTTGCAGTGTCTGGGGGCAGTCTTTGGTTGGGTGCTCACAACCGTACTCATGGCCACGCTCCTGTTATGATTATTGCTGGCGTATACAACTGTCTACGTGATGAAATGTAGACATCTGTATACTTCAGGAACAACCAACCTTAGATGGGGTCGGGCGCCAGACACATGGAAATCGGACAGGAAGAACGACCGGCGGAGGCCGCCGGCAAGCGCGCGCTGATCGATGCCGCGCTGCGCCTGGCGGCCAGCCGGCGCAGCCTGAGCAGCCTGGGGCTGCGCGAGCTGGCGCGGGAAGCGGGGCTGAACCCGAACACCTTCTACCGGCACTTCGGTGATGTGGACGACCTGGGCCTGGCGATCATCCGCGACATCGCCGCCCAGCTGCGCCAGCCGCTGCGTGAGCTGCGCCGCGAGGCTGCCGAGCGCGCGCAGTCGGGGGAGGGCGCCGCCAGCGTGCCCTTCGGCCTGGACCTGGAGCGTGGCCAGCGGGTGACGCGGGAGACGGTGCGGCTGTTCTTCGACTTCGTCGAGGGCAACCCGCAGGCTTTCATCATCGGCGTGCGCGAGTTGCACGGACCGTCGCCGGTGCTTCGCGAGGCGCTGGCGCGGGTGATGGACGAGTTCGGCGAAGACATGGCCGAGGACATCCGCCAGTTCCACCTGCTGCCGGACATCGACGAGAACGAGTTGAACCAGCTGTCACGGCTGATCAGCCGACAGTTGTTCCAGCAGTCGCTGGATTACCTGGAGCGCCCGCCGGAGCAGCGCGAGGAAGTCTGCGCCCTGGCCGAGCGACAAATCCTGTTGCTGTTCACCGGCGTCGCGGTGCTGCAGACCTTCGGCATGCTGGCTAGGCTGTGAGTCTTCTTCGGTCTTAGCGGGAGCCTCACCATGTTGCCTTTGCCCCTGTTCGGCGGCTGCGCCTGCGGCGCGGTGCGTTATCGGGTAGATGCCGAGCCGGAAGAGACCGGTTACTGCCACTGCCGCATCTGCCAGAAATCCAATGCGGCGCCGGCGGTGCCATGGGCGGTGATTCCGCTGACGGGCTTCGCCTACATTTCTGGCGAACTGGGGATGTGGCGTTCCAGCGAAAACGGCGAGCGGCGCTTCTGCGTGAAGTGCGGCACGCCAATGGAGTTTCGCGTGCGTGATGGCGAGACGGTGGGGCTCAACACCGTGACACTGGACGAGCCGGAGCTGATCGAGCCGCAGTGCCATGTCTGGTGCTCGTCGCAGCTGGCCTGGTTCGACACGGTGGATGATCTGCCGCGCCGGCAGGAAGGCTGACGCCCGGTCATGCTTTGTAGGAGCGAGCTTGCTCGCGAACCTCTCGGCACCGGAGCGGCGTCCGTTCGCGAGCAAGCTCGCTCCTACAGAAACCGTCATTCGGCGCGATGGGTTGAATGAAAAACGCCAGGCAATTGCCTGGCGTTTTCGTTGCTGCGCGGAACTCAGCCGGTGAAGTCCAGGGTTTCCTTCCAGCGGGTTTCCAGCGCCTTGGTGTCGTGGTCGAAGGGGTGGAAACCGGGGCGGAAGTAGTCCAGCCACGGGCGGATCAGGTTGACGAAGTAGCCGCGGCGCGGGTGCAGCAGTACGCCCAGGCCGTGCTTCCAGCTGCGCCAGTTGAACAGCTGGCCGTCGCGGCGCAGCAGGTTGATCTGGAAGCCGGCGATGACGCCGAGGAAGATCCCGGTGGTCAGCAGCATCACCGCGGTGCGGGTGAAGTAGCCGCCGTAGACCTGTTGGTAGACGTCGTAAGCCACCGCCTTGTGCTCGTTCTCCTCGACGGCGTGCCACATCCACAGCTTGTACATCTTGTCCGACTTCATCTGGCTGCTCAGGTCTTCACGCTTGAGCAACTGCTCGGCCATGGTTGCGGTGAAGTGTTCCAGGGCGCAGGTGATCGCCAGCTGATGCTTTTTGGTGGTGACCTTGCTGATGGATTCGAGCAGCACCTTGATGCGCAGCTCCAGGGTTTCCAGGTCGATGCCGTGCTCGTCGGCGTACTCGTTGTAGGCCGCGTGCTCCTTGGAGTGCATGGCTTCCTGGCCGATGAAGGCGCTGACGTCCTTCTGCAGCTGCGGGTCCTGGATGCGCTCGCGCACGGCGCGCACGCTGTCGACGAAGAACTTCTCGCCATAGGGGAACAGCGAGGACAGGTTGTTCATGAAGTGGGTCATGAAGGGTTGCCCGTCCCACCAGTATTTCGGCGTTTCGCTGAAGCTGAAATCCATGCGGCGGACCGGGAAGTTGGCGCGGATCGGCGTGGTACTGGCGTTCATGACTAACTCCTTGTTGTTTTGCGGGCGCCTGTCAGAAGGGAACGCAGCACGTGGCAGGTGCGGCAATCCGGGCAAGCCCTGTCGTTAGTTCGCGATGCCACCTGGGAATGTGTCATCGGTTGATGTCATGTTCGGAGTCTTGTCGGACAATCGAAAGGTCATATCTGGCCGTGGCTGGGTCGAATCAGGCCAAGGGGGGTATGACCAGCCATTGGATGGGGCGGGGTTGTCTGGGAGCGGCGGAAACGAAAACGGGCGCCGAAGCGCCCGTTGCTACCGACAGCGGTCTGTCACTGCTCGTCGAGGGCGAAGGCAGTCAGGCTGTAGGTGGGGATCTGTGCGTCGTTGAGCTTGGCCGAACCGCCCAGTTCCGGCAGGTCGATGATCGCAGCGGCCTCGAACACGCTGGCGCCCATGCGGCGTACCAGTTGCGCTGCGGCCAGCAGGGTGCCGCCGGTGGCGATCAGGTCATCGAAGATCAGCACGCTGTCGCCTTCGCAGAGGCTGTCGGCGTGGACTTCCAGCAGGGCTTCGCCGTACTCGGTCTCGTAGGCCTGGGCCAGCACGTCGGCCGGCAGCTTGCCGCGCTTGCGGAACAGCACCAGGGGCTTGTTCAGCTCGTAGGCGATGATCGAACCGATCAGGAAGCCGCGCGCATCCATCGCGCCGATGTGGGTGAAGTCGGCCTCGACATAGCGCTGGATGAAGCTGTCGGCGACGAAGCGCAGGGCTCGCGGCGACTGGAACAGCGGGGTGATGTCGCGGAACATGACGCCGGGCTTGGGAAAGTCGGGAACGGCACGGATCACGGACTTCAGGTCGAGTTGGTTGAGGATCATGCTGGATGTGCACCTGATGCGGTTTTTGCTGAGGCCAAAGTATAACGGGCCCGCCAGTCGGCGAGCCCGTTTTCGATGACCGGAAAGTCAACCAATTGGTCAGCTTTCGTGTCGGTTCAGCTTTCCAGCTGGCCGCCGGCCAGGGCGCACAGCTCGATGGAGTCGAGGATATGCACTTCCTTGCCTTCGGCGGCGATCAGGCCGTTCTGCTGGAAGCGGGTGAACACGCGGGAAACCGTTTCCACCGCCAGGCCCAGGTAGTTGCCGATCTCGTTGCGCGACATGGCCAGGCGGAACTGCTGGGCGGAGAAGCCACGGGCGCGGAAGCGCGCGGAGAGGTTCACCAGGAAGGTGGCGATGCGCTCGTCGGCGGTCTTCTTCGACAGCAGCATCATCATCTGCTGGTCGTCACGGATTTCGCGGCTCATCAGGCGCAGCAGCTGGCGGCGCAGTTGCGGCAGTTGCTCGGAGAGTTCGTCCAGGCGTTCGAAGGGAATCTCGCAGACCGAAGTGGTTTCCAGCGCCTGGGCCGACACCGGGTAGCTCTCGGTGTCCATGCCGGACAGGCCGACCAGCTCGCTGGGCAGGTGGAAGCCGGTGATCTGTTCTTCGCCGCCATCGGTGATGCTGAAGGTCTTCAGCGCGCCGGAGCGCACGGCGAACACCGAGCCGAAGGTGTCGCCCTGGCGGAACAGGAACTCGCCTTTCTTCAGCGGACGACCGCGTTTGACGATGTCATCCAGGGCATCCATGTCGGTGGCATTCAGCGACAGGGGCAGGCAGAGGGGCGCCAGGCTGCAATCCTTGCAGTGCGCTTGGGGTAGGGCGCGCACTTTGATGGTTTCGGCCATGAGTATTCCTTGAATGGGAAGGCACACAAAAACCAAGGGTACCGCAGACGGCAAGTCCCGCGCCAGTTGGCGACCTGTCTGAATCGCAGGTTTCAGCCACGGGAATGGCGGTTGGCGAGGGGGGTGTACGGCCTCGAACTAATTCGAAAAGTGGCGGTTCAGGGCTGTTTCGTCACCCTGGGATTACAGACATATCCTGTAGCAATGGGTGCGACAGTTGGCCTCGTACCGTCGGTCGCGGGGTGGGGAACTCGCAGGTCAGATGACCCGCGAGAAGCGTTGCAGGTTCTGCATCGGCAGGTAGCGGTCGAACAGCATGCACAGCGAGCGCACCAGCAGCCGGCCGGAGGCGCTGACATCGATGCCGCGCGAGCTGAGGGTGATCAGTCCGTCCTGGGCGAAGCGTTCCAGCTCCGGCCAGATTTCGCCGAAGTAGCCGCGGAAGTCGATGTTGTAGAGCTCCTCGATTTCCTCGAAGTCCAGCTGGAAGTGGCAGATCAGTTGCTGGATCACCGCGCGGCGGATGATGTCGTCCTTGTTGCAGTGCAGCCCGCGGCGAGTGGCCAGTTGGCCTTGGTCGAGGGTGCTCTGATAGTCGGCGATGTCGTTGCTGTTCTGGCTGTAGAGGTCGCCGATCTGGCTGATCGCCGAGACGCCCAGGCCCACCAGGTCGCAGTGGCCGTGTGTGGTGTAGCCCTGGAAGTTGCGCTGCAGGGTGCCGTCCTCCTGAGCCATGGCCAGCTCGTCATCCGGCAGGGCGAAGTGGTCCATGCCGATGTAGCGGTAGCCCGCGGCCTGCAGTTGCTCGGTGGTGCGCTGGAGCATTTCCAGCTTCTGGCCGGGGGAGGGCAGGTCCTCGGCGTTGATCCGCCGCTGTGGCGGGAAGCGCTCGGGGAGGTGCGCGTAGTTGAACACCGAGAGCCGGTTGGGTTGCAGGGTGATGACCTGCTCGACCGTGCGGGCGAAGGTGTCCGGGGTCTGCTTGGGCAGGCCGTAGATCAGGTCGATGTTGATCGAACGGAATTGCAGGGTGCGCGCCGCATCGATGATGGCGCGGGTCTCGTCCAGGCTCTGCAGGCGGTTGATCGCCTGCTGCACGTCCAGGTTGAAGTCCTGCACGCCGATGCTGGCGCGGTTGAAGCCCAGCTCGCGGAGCAGGCCCATGGTCGACCAGTCGGCCTCGCGCGGGTCGATCTCGATACCGTAGTCGCCGAAGTCGCCCTCGACGAAGTGGAAGTGCGTGCGCAGTTGCGCCATCAGCTCGCGCAGCTGGCCGGGGCTCAGGAAGGTCGGGGTACCTCCGCCGAAGTGCAGCTGCTCGACTTGCTGCTGGCGGCCCAGGTGACGGCTGACAATCTGGATTTCGTGGATCAGGCGGGCGAGGTAGGGAGCGCTGCGGCCGCGGTCCTTGGTGATGACCTTGTTGCACGCGCAGTAGTAGCAGATGTTCGCGCAGAACGGCACGTGCACGTAGAGCGAGAGCGGGCGCTGCGCCTTCTGGCTATCACGCAGGCCGTGCAGCAGATCGAAGGGTCCGACTCCTTCGTGGAACTGCACGGCGGTGGGATAGGAGGTGTAGCGCGGGCCGGCCAGATCGTAGCGGCGTATCAGATCTGCGTCCCAGCGAATATTGTCGAGCATGCCGATGTTCCCCGGTGGCGAGCTTTTCCTGCGCAGTCTAGGGAGAGTCCGACAGAGGCCTGTTGACCTGTATCAAGCGGCTTTATGGTGGGCAATACCGCTGCTGGCGTGCATTTCGTGGCCCATGATCCAGGCCTGGTGTGGGCCAGGGAGGGTCCACAGGCCGAAGAGGATCACCAGGATGCCGCCGGCCATGCGTACGCTGCGCTTGCGCAGCACGGCAGTGATGCGCTCAGCGGCGAGCCCGGTAGCCAGCAGCACCGGCCAGGTGCCCAGGCCGAAGGCGAGCATCAGCAGGGCGCTGTCCACCGCCGAGCCCTGGCTGGTGGCCCAGAGCAGGGTGCTGTAGACCAGCCCGCACGGCAGCCAGCCCCAGAGCGCGCCCAGCAGCAGCGCGCGCGGCAGCGTGGATACCGGCAGCAGGCGGCTGGCGAACGGCTGGATGTGCTTCCACAGGCCGCGGCCGAGGGCTTCGATACGGGTCAGGCCACTCCACCAGCCGGCCAGGTACAGGCCCATGGCGATCAGCAGCAGGCCGGCGATCACCCGCAGCGCCGAGGCGAACGGCGTGCGCGCCACGGCCCAGCCGGCGAGGCCGAGCAGCAGGCCGGCGCAGGCGTAGCTGAGGATGCGGCCGAGGTTGTAGGCCAGCAGCAGGCGCAGGCGGCGCGCGCGCTGCTCCGGCGGAATCGCCATGGTCAGCGCGCCCATCAGGCCGCCGCACATGCCCAGGCAGTGACCGCCGCCGAGCAGGCCGAGGATCAGCGCGGACGCCAGCAGCGGCGCCAGTTCAGGCATCGCGCTTGTCCTGCCTCTGGCTGGTGTGCGTGTCGTCGCCCTCGGCTTCGTCGATGCCAGCCTGGTGTCTGGGATCTTCGTCGTCGAACAGGATGCTGTGGGCCGGGCCGTCCAGGTCGTCGTACTGGCCGCTGTTAACTGCCCAGAAGAAGATCGCGATGCAGATGCCGACGATCACCACCGCGACCGGGATCATGATGTAGAGAGCGGGCATTTCAACTCCGTGGCAACGCCTGGTTCGTTTGCAGCGCGACTGGCAGCGCGGTGGCCGCTGGCGAGGCACCGACGCCCTTGGGCAGCCGGGTCAGGCGCAGGGCGTTGAGCACCACGGTCAGCGAGCTGATCGACATGCCCACCGCGGCCCACACGGGCGTGATCCAGCCGAGAGCGGCGAAGGGCAGCATGAGTCCATTGTACAGCCCTGCCCAGAGCAGGTTCTCGATGATTACCCGGCGCGTGCGGCGGGCCAGAGCGAAGGCCTGTACCACGCTGTCCAGGCGATTGGACAGCAGCACGGCATCGGCGCTGGTCTTGGCCAGATCGGTGGCCGAGCCCATGGCGACGCTGATGTCGGCGGCAGCCAGCACCGGCACGTCGTTCACGCCGTCGCCGAGCATCAGTACGCGGCGGCCTTCCAGATGCAGCTGGCGCAGCACTTCGAGCTTGTCGTCGGGGCGCAGGCCGCCACGGCAGTCGTCGATGCCCAGTTCAGCGGCGACGCGGCCGACCATGGGCGAGCTGTCGCCGGACAGCAGTAAGGTACGCCAGCCGCGCGCGCGGCAGGCTTCAAGTAGGTCGGCAGCATCTTCGCGGATGCGGTCGTCCAGCACCAGCCAGGCCAGTGCTTCATGGTCATCACCCAGCAGCAGCCACTGCCCCGGCTCCTGCGGGTGCTGGGGTGCTTCGCTGCCGCTCAAGGCGCAGACGAAGGACGGTTCGCCGATGCGCAGGCGGCGCTCGCCGACCCGCCCTTCCAGGCCCAGGCCGGGATGGCTCTCGACGTTCTCCGCCGGTTGCGGCGCACGGCCGAAGGCGCGGGCGATGGGATGTTCGGAGCGGTTCTCCAGCGCGGCGGCCAGGGCCAGACAGGCATCGCTGTCCAGCGCGCCCAGTGGGCGGACGGCGCGCAGCGTCAGGCGGCCTTCGGTGAGGGTGCCGGTCTTGTCGAAGATCACCGTGTCGATGTGGTTGAGGCCCTCCAGCACGTGGCCGCGGGTCACCAGCAGGCCGAGCTTGTGCAGGCTGCCGGTGGCGGCAGTCAGCGCCGTCGGCGTGGCCAGGGACAGGGCGCAGGGGCAGGTCGCCACCAGCATCGCCAGGACCACCCAGAAGGTGCGGGAGGCATCGTGCTGCCACCAGAACAGGCCGACCACGGCGGCGAGCACCAGCAGGGCGATGAGGAACCATTGCGCGGCCTTGTCGGCCAGTTCGGCGAGGCGCGGTTTGTCCGACTGGGCACGTTCCAGCAGGCGGACGATGGCGGACAGTCGGCTGTCGCCACCCAGCGCCTTGACCTGCACGGTCAGTGGGCCTTCGACGTTGAGGGTGCCGCCGGTGACGCTGTCGCCGCTCTGGCGTGCCTGCGGCAGGTATTCGCCGGTGAGCAGGGATTCGTCGACGCTGGACTGGCCGTCGAGGATCAGGCCGTCGGCCGGGATCACTGCGCCGGGCTGCACCAGCACGCGGTCGCCGACGTTCAGCTCGCTGAGCAGCACGCGGCTGCTCTGGCCGCTGTCGTCCAGGCGCAGGCAGGAGGCCGGCAGCAGATTGACCAGTTGCGCCGTGGCGGCGGCGGTGCGCTCGCGGGCACGGCGTTCGAGGTAGCGGCCGGCGAGCAGGAACAGGGCGAACATGCCGACGGCGTCGAAATACAGGTCGCCGTGGCCGGTGACGGCGGTCCAGATGCCGGCCAGGTAGGCGCCGCCGATGGCCAGGGACACCGAGACGTCCATGGTCAGGTGGCGGGTGCGCAGGTCGCGCACGGCGCCGCGGAAGAACGGCTGGCAGGAGTAGAAGACGATGGGCGTGGTGAGGAACATCGCCACCCAGCGCAAGATTTCGTGCAGCTCGGGGCTCAGGTCGATGTTGAATTCCGGCCAGGTGGCCATGGTCGCCATCATCGCCTGGAACCACAGCAGGCCGGCGACGCCGAGCTGGCGCAGGGACTTGCGGTTTTCCTGGTGCAGCTGTTCGGCGGCGCGGTCCGGCTGGTAGGGGTGCGCGGCGTAGCCGATCCTGCGCAGCTCGGCGAGCAGTTCGCTCAGCGGCAGGTCGCTGTCGGACCAGCGCACGTGCAGGCGGTGGTTGGACAGGTTGAGGCCGGCTTCGGCGATGGCGGGCAGGCCCTTGAGGTGCTTCTCGATCAGCCAGCCACAGGCGGCGCAGCTGATGCCTTCCATGAGCAGGGTGGTCTCGGCCAGTTCGCCCTGGTGCTGGACGAAGGGCTGCTGCACGTCGGGGCGGTCGAACAGCTTCAGCTCATCGGCGAGCTGCTCGGGGAGGGCGTCAGGGTTGGGCGCGGCTTCGGTGCGATGCCGGTAATAGCCTTCCAGGCCACCGGCGACGATGGCCTCGGCCACCGCCTGGCAGCCCGGGCAGCAGAATTCCCGGGGCTCGCCCAGGACTGGCGCAACGAAGCGGCTGCCGGCGGGAACCGGCAGCGCGCAATGGAAACACAGCAGCGCGGCGCTCATTGGCGCTCGGCTTCGTCTCCGCTGAGGGGCTCGTCGCCGAGGTCGAAGGAACCGCCGGGGGCGACCTTCTCTTCCTCGAACAGACGCCAGGTCTGGCCCTTCTCCTCGCCGAGCAGCTCGACGAAGCGGCGACCCTTGACGGCGGCATCCAGGCTGGCGGTGTAGCGGCCCGGTTCGGCGGGGGCAGCGCGCAGCTCCAGGTGCTTGTCCTGGGATTCGAGGGTGGGGGAGAGCAGATTCAGGGTGAGGGTGGCCGGGCGGCTATCGCCGGTGAGGCGCAGGTCCACTTCGCCGGTCAGCTCGTCGAAGCTGATCTTCGCGCGCAGTTTGAGCTGCTGGGCCAGGTGCTCGCGGTCGAGGGAGCGGTTGATGCCCTTGCCGGCCTCGTAATAGTTGTCGCTGACCAGGGAGTCCTGGTTGTTCACGGCGATGTTGACCATCGTCAGGCTGAGGGCGATCGAGGTGGCCAGCATGGCGATGATGATCCACGGCCAGAGGTGCTTGTACCAGGGTTCGACGGGCGTTTTCAGGGCCGATTGCATGGTCTTGTTCTCTCGCTGGCAGCGCCGCATGGGGCGTTGCCCGGTGAAGGGGCGGGCGAAATTCTACGTGCTTCGTGCGGTACTGGCACCCCATGCGCAACATGGGGTGCCAATTGGTTCAGCTGGCGTTCAACGAAGTCGTGGGCCGATGAAGCGGCTGGTGGCTTCCTTGCTGATCGACGGGTCGTCCACCGACTGGATGGTGAAGCTGACCTCGTTGGTGGTGGAGGGCAGCTTCTCCGGGTCGATGGAGAGTTCCACCGGCATGGTGAAGATGTCCCCGGCAGCGACCGCGATTTCCTTCTTGCCTTCCAGGATCAGGCCGTCCAGGCCCTTGGCGCTGAGTACGTAGGTGTGATCCTTCTGGTCCTTGTTCATGACCTTCAGGCTGTACACGTTCTCGATTCGGCCTTCGGCGTTCTCGCGGTAGAGCACGCGGTCCTTGCTGACGTCGAAGCCCACCAGAGGACGGATGACGACGGCAGTGATCAGCAGGCCGATCATGAGGCACAGGGCGATGGCGTAGCCGATCAGGCGCGGGCGCACCAGGTGGGTCTTCTGCCCGGACAGGTTGTGCTCGGTGGTGTAGCTGATCAGGCCGCGCGGGTAGTTCATCTTGTCCATGATGCTGTCGCAGGCGTCGATGCACGCGGCGCAGCCAATGCATTCGATCTGCAGGCCGTCACGGATGTCGATGCCGGTCGGGCAAACCTGTACGCACATGGTGCAGTCGATGCAGTCGCCCAGGCCCTGGGCCTTGTAGTCGACGGTCTTCTTGCGCGGGCCGCGCTTCTCGCCACGACGGGGGTCGTAGGAAACGATCAGGGTGTCCTTGTCGAACATCACGCTCTGGAAGCGTGCATAGGGGCACATGTAGATGCACACCTGCTCGCGCAGCCAGCCGGCGTTGCCGTAGGTGGCGAGGGTGAAGAAGCCGACCCAGAAGTAGGCCCAGCCGTCGGCCTGGCCGGTGACCAGGTCGCTCAACAGCTCACGCATCGGCGCGAAGTAGCCGACGAAGGTCAGGCCGGTGACCAGGCCGATCAGCAGCCAGAGGCTGTGCTTGGCGATCTTGCGCAGCAGCTTGTTGCCGCTCATGGGCGCCTTGTCGAGCTTCATGCGCTGGTTGCGGTCACCCTCGGTGACTTTCTCGCACCACATGAAGATCCAGGTCCACACGCTCTGCGGGCAGGTATAGCCGCACCAGACGCGGCCGGCGAACACGGTGATGAAGAACAGGCCGAACGCACTGATGATCAGCAGGCCGGAGAGAAGGATGAAGTCCTGCGGCCAGAAGGTCGCGCCGAAGATGTAGAACTTTCTTTCGGGCAGGTCCCAGAGAACCGCCTGACGACCATTCCAGGTCAGCCACACGGTACCGAAGTAGAGAAGGAAGAGGAGGGCGCCCCCGGCCATGCGGAGGTTGCGGAAGAACCCGGTAAAGGCTCGGGTGTAGATCTTTTCCCGGGAGGCATAAAGGTCGACGCTTTCACTCTTGCCCTTGGTGGGCGGAGTGACGTCCTGGACCGGAATCTGTTTGCTCATCAGTGCATTCCACGGCAGCGGGAGGGCGCCCTGTCGATACATGCCGAGAGGGTCAGAAATATGCTTGCACGCCTAACAATGATACGGCGTGGTGGGTGTTGCAACCGTGCGACAGTTGGTCGCGCAAGGAATTATGGACCCAGAAATAGAGCGGCGCCGGTGTAGAAACCGGCGCCGCTGGGTGTCGCAATGGGTGTAGGAAAGGGAGGCTTATTCGGCGCTCTTCTCACCTTCGCCATGGGACAGGCTGTACACGTAGGCAGCGAGCAGGTGAACCTGGTCTTTGCCCAGACGCTCCAGTTGAGCCGGCATCTGGCCCTGACGGCCGTAGCGGATGGTCTGCTGCAGCTGAGCGAAGCTCGAGCCGTAGATGAACGCCGCCGGGTGGGTCAGGTTCGGCGCGCCCATGGCGGCGGTACCTTTGCCTTCGGCGCCGTGGCAGGCCACGCAGTTGGTGGAGAAGATCTTCTGACCGTTGGCCACCTGGTCGTCAGTCACACCTTCGGGCAGCTTGCGGCCGTCCAGCTTGGTGGTGACGAAAGCCGCGACATCGTGAACGCCCTGATCGCCGATGACTTCGCCCCAGGCCGGCATGGCCGCGTGACGACCGCCTTCGATGGTGGCGATAATGTCCTTCGGCTCGCCGCCCCAGCGCCAGTCGTTGTCGGTCAGGTTCGGGAAGCCGTGGGCGCCCTTGGCGTCGGAGCCGTGGCAGACCGAGCAGTTGGAGGCGAACAGGCGGTTACCCATTTTCAGGGCCTGCTCATCCTTGGCCACGTCCTCGATCGGCATGGCGCCGAACTTGGCGTACAGCGGGCCGTACTTCTCGTCGGCCTTGGCCATTTCCTTTTCCCACTGGTGCACACCGGTCCAGCCTTGTTCACCGTTGGCGAATTCGGCCTTGTCCTGGTAGCCCGGCAGCAGGCCCTTCCAGTTGCCCAGGCCCGGGTACAGGACCAGGTAGCCGAGGGCGAAGATGAAGGTGGCGACGAACAGCATGAACCACCACTTGGGCAGCGGGTTGTCATACTCCTCGATGCCGTCGAAGGCATGGCCGACGGTCTCGTCGGTGGCTTCGCTGCGCTGGCCGCGACGGGTGGCGAACAGCAGCCACGCCAGGGCGAAGATGGTGCCCAGGGTAAGTACGGTGACGTACAGACTCCAGAAGGTTGTCATTCTTTGTTGCTCCTAGAAGCTTGCTCTTGCTCGACGTGCTTTTTGGCGACCGGGTCATCCGCGAAGGGCAGCATGGCGTCTTCGTCGAAGCGCTCCTTGCGTTTGCCGCCATAGGCCCAGAGCAGGACGCCGACGAAGGCGACCATGACTACGACGGTGCCGATTCCACGAATGGTTCCGATATCCATCACAGTCACCGTTTGCTCTTGATGATGGTGCCCAGGCCTTGCAGGTAGGCAACCACTGCGTCCATCTCGGTCTTGCCCTTGACGGCATCACGGGCACCGGCGATGTCTTCGTCGGTGTAAGGCACGCCCAGCGTACGCAGGACTTCCATTTTCTTCGCCGTGTCCTTGCCGTCGAGCTTGTTCTCGACCAGCCAGGGGTAGGCGGGCATCTTCGATTCCGGCACGACGTTGCGCGGGTTGTAGAGGTGCGCGCGGTGCCAGTCGTCGGAGTAGCGGCCGCCGACGCGGGCCAGATCCGGACCGGTACGCTTGGAACCCCACAGGAACGGGTGATCCCAGACGCTTTCGCCGGCGACGGAGTAGTGGCCGTAGCGCTCGGTCTCGGCGCGGAACGGACGAATCATCTGCGAGTGGCAGCCTACGCAGCCTTCGCGGATGTAGATGTCACGGCCTTCGAGTTCCAGCGCGGTGCGCGGCTTCATGCCTTCGACCGGCTTGTTGGTGACGTCCTGGAAGAACAGCGGAACGATCTGGGTCAGACCGCCGATGCTCACCGCAATGACCATGAAGAAGGCCAGAAGGCCGATATTCTTCTCGACTACTTCGTGCTTCATCAGTGAGCTCCTACAGCGGGAATCTGGGCAGCGGCATCGGCATCAGCCAGTTTGAAACCGCGCACAGTACGGAAGGTGTTGTAGGCCATCAGCAGCATGCCGGAGGCGAAGAAGGCGCCGCCCAGAGCACGGACGATGAAGCCCGGGTGGCTGGCCTGCAGGGCTTCCACGAAGGAGTAGGTGAGGGTGCCGTCGGCGTTGATCGCGCGCCACATCAGGCCCTGGGTGATGCCGTTGACCCACATCGAGGCGATGTACAGCACGGTACCGATGGTAGCCAGCCAGAAGTGCGCGTTGATCAGGCCGATGCTGTGCATCTGCTCGCGGCCGAAGACCTTCGGAATCAGGTGGTACAGGGAGCCGATGGAGATCATCGCTACCCAGCCCAGAGCGCCGGCGTGTACGTGGCCGATGGTCCAGTCGGTGTAGTGCGACAGGGAGTTGACGGTCTTGATGGCCATCATCGGGCCTTCGAAGGTGGACATGCCGTAGAAGGCCAGGGACACCACCAGGAAGCGCAGGATCGGGTCGGTGCGCAGCTTATGCCAGGCGCCGGAGAGGGTCATCATGCCGTTGATCATGCCGCCCCAGCTCGGAGCCAGCAGGATCAGGGACATCACCATGCCCAGGGACTGGGCCCAGTCCGGCAGCGCGGTGTAGTGCAGGTGGTGCGGACCGGC
>NZ_JASMRU010000036.1 GCF_030462585.1 Pseudomonas sp. CAN1
GTGAGCTGCAACCCCGGCTTCGCCACCTACTGGCTGTGCCAGCACCTGGGCGACTTTCTCGCGCAGTACCCGCAGGTGCAGTTGCACGTGGTGACGCCGCGCGTGCCGCAGGACACCAGCGCCAGCACACCGGGGCGCGTGCGCGTCGACGGTCTGTCGATCCACCTGGGCCACGGCCGCGATGCCTTCGAAGCCGTGCAGTCCCTGAGCTTCGCCATCGAGCCGGGCGAGTTCGTCTGCGTGCTCGGCCCCTCCGGCTGCGGCAAGTCCACCCTGCTCGGCGCCCTGGCCGGGCACCTGACGCCCAGCGCCGGCCAGCTGGAAGTGGATGGCACCCAAGTCGCCGGCCCTTCGCCCGAGCGCGGCATGGTGTTCCAGCACCACACCCTGCTGCCCTGGCGGCGCGTGCGCGACAACGTCGCCTTCGGCCTGAAGATGCGCGGCGTGCCCCGCGCCGAGCGCCATCGCCAGGCCGACGAAATGCTCCAGCTGGTGGGCCTGAATGGCTTCGCCGGGCGCTGGCCGTCGCAGCTTTCCGGGGGCATGCAGCAACGCGTGGAGATCGCTCGCGTGCTGATCAACCAGCCGCGCCTGCTGCTGATGGACGAACCCTTCGGCGCCCTCGACGCGCAGACGCGGATGATGATGCAGGAGCTGCTGCTGGATATCTGGACGCGCCTGCGCACCAGCGTGCTGTTCATCACCCACGACATCGACGAGGCGCTGTTCCTCGCCGACCGCATCCTGGTGATGAGCCCGCGCCCCGGACGCATCCTCGAAGACCTCCGCCTCGACTTCCCGCGCCCGCGCCACGCCGACCTGCTCACCAGCCCGGAATTCTCCCGGCTCAAGCGCCACTGCCTGGAACTGCTGCGCCACGAGGACGGCCGCCAGCTGCCACGCCTGACCCCGCTGGGCCTGCCCACTCCACAACGGATACCGCGATTCGCCATATGACCGACTTCAATCTCAGCACAAGCAACCCCGACATAATCGACCTGCAGCCACGCTTGCAGGACGCCGACGCCGGTGTGCGCCGTATCGCCCTGATCGAGCTGGCCGACCTGGAGGAGCCCGACGGCCTGCCCTGGCTCGCCCACGCGCTGAACCACGACGCCGCCGCCAGCGTCCGCGCCGAAGCCGCGCGCCTGCTGGAAGCCTGGGAAGAGCCCGAGGTGGTGGACGCCCTCTGCCAGGCCCTGGCCGACAGCGACAACGACGTGCGCGACGCAGCCGCCCAAAGCCTGAGCGAGCTGAAAACCGCCGAAGCCGGCGTGCGCCTGCTGCCCTGGGCAAGCCATGCCGATATCTTCGTCCGCCGCAGCGCCCTGCGCGCCCTGCGCGAACTGCGCCTGGAAGACGCCGCCGAACCGGCCCTGACGGCGCTGGACGACAGCGATGCCGGCGTGCGCCGCGAGGCCGTGGGCATCCTCGGCTGGCTCAAGCGCACCGACGCCCTGCCACACCTGGCGCGCCTGACCCGTGATGACCCGGACGCCGAAGTGCGCCGTGCCGCTGCCGGCGCCCTCGGCCTGGCCATCGATGCCAGCGTGCTGCCCGCCCTGCAAGCGGCGCTGGCCGACCCGGCCTGGCAGGTACGCGAGGAAGCCGCCGGCACCCTCGGCAAACTGGCGCTGCCCGAAGCCGGCGATGCGCTGGTGCAGGCACTGGAAGACGACTTCTGGCAGGTGCGTCTGCGCGCCGCCCGTTCGCTGGGCAAGCTGCGCTACCTGCCGGCGCTGGAAGGCCTGAAAGTGGTGCTCGGCCACGGCATCAGCAACCTGCGCAAGGAAGCGGCGCTGGCCCTGGGCGAGCTGGGCAGCGGCGATGCCATCGATGCATTGCGCAATGCCGAGAACGACGGCGACCCGGAAGTGCGCAAGGCGGTGCGCATCGCCCTCACTCAACTGGTGGGGCAGTCAGCATGATTACTCCGGTCGCGCTGCACCGCTCCAGCGCCGACCGCGAGTTGCGCATCCGCTGGGACGACGGCGTCGAACAGTGCATCGCCTTCGCCCGCCTGCGCGGTGCCTGCCCCTGCTCGCAGTGCCGAGCGGCGCGCCTTCAGGGGCGCATCGAACTGGTCGCGGCCGAGGTCGTCCTGCAGCAGCTGAACTTGCAGGGCTACGGCGTGCAACTGGTGTTCGACGATGGCCACGACCGCGGCATCTATCCCTGGGAGTACCTGCGCAATCTGTGCTGACCGCTGTTCTGACCTGAAGCGCTCCTGCGGTCGGAAAGACAGCGCGAGCCGGCGTGGTGGCTAGACTTGCGAGGCGGCTGGACTCACCAGGCGATCAAGGAAAAAGCGCAGAAAGCGGAGGACGCCACCATGCACAAAGCCATCATTCCCCTGGTCACCAGCCTGCTGCTCCTGGGCGGTACGGCAGGCCTGGCGCAAGCCGAAGGCGACGTCGCCAAGGACGTTCGCGAGCTGCACCGAGACATCGACGACGGCGTCGACCACGATGCCAAGGAAGTCGACAAGGGCTACAAGCACGACAAGGACGAGGTGGAGAAAGCCGACGATCACCTGGACAAGGAGCGCCACAAGGAAGACAAGCACCTGGACAAGGAACTCAAGAAGGACCTGTGACGACGCTCAGGCCAGTACCGCCTGCAAGTGCTCCACGACCCGTTCCACCGCGCGCTCCAGGCAGCCCTTGAATAAGTGGTCGGCGCCGGCGTAGAGCACCACCTCGCGCTGCGCCGGTCGCGCCCAGTGCAGCAGGTTGCTCAGCGGCGCCATCTCGTCCGCCTCGCCGTGCAGCAACAGGCAATCGGCCGGTAGCTCCTGCGCCTCGTAGTCTCGGCCACCACGGACAGTGCCCACCGGCAAGCCCATCAACGCGATGGCATCCGCAGGTGGTGACAACTCGCCAGCCACGCGGGCGAGCACGTAGGCACCGAAGGAAAAGCCCACCAGCGCCAAGGGCAACTCGGGATACTCGCTGCGCAGGTGCGCAATCACCGCGAGCATGTCCTGCGCCTCGCCGATACCTTCGGCGTACTCGCCTTCGCTGCCGTCCACACCGCGGAAGCTTGGCCGCACAGTCAACCAGCCAGCACCACAGAGCTTGCGCGACAGGGTCAGTGGCACACGGTGTTTCGGGCTGCCGCCGAGCAGCGGCTGCGGATGGCTGATCAGTACGATGCCTTTCGCCGGCACGCCTGGCCGGTCGATCAGCAATTGCAGCTTGCCCACCGGGCCATCGATCAATTGCGTGCTGCGCTCTTCTTCGGACATCGACAGGGCTCGCGAAACGGAAACGGAGCGCCGATTGTAGCGCCCCGCCCGCATTCCAGGCTCGCAACAGGCCGCACCTGTAGGGCGCATAACCTGGAACAGGTTATCCGCCGCCAACCCGCCAATGGCGGATAACGCTGGCGCGCTATTCGCCCTTCGGACCGGGAATATCTGCGCGTAACGTTGAATCCTGTAGGAGCGAGCTTGCTCGCGAACCGCTTGACGCCGGAGCAGCCGGAAATCCCTTCGCGAGCAAGAACTGGGCGTCCCCCTCGCTCCTACGAAGAGCACCGTAGAGCGGCACCCGCCTGGGTGCCGCTCTGGCGTTACAGGATCGACAACGGGT
The DNA here is from genome assembly GCF_030462585.1 of Pseudomonas sp. CAN1. Classification (GTDB taxonomy): domain Bacteria; phylum Pseudomonadota; class Gammaproteobacteria; order Pseudomonadales; family Pseudomonadaceae; genus Pseudomonas. The sequence continues at coordinate 3,594 of NZ_JASMRU010000036.1, forward strand.
AGTCGACGATCAGGCGGAACTCGTTGACGTCGCCCTCGGCCTGGTCGGCGTTGCCGCGGTGGATTGCCTCACGCAGGCGGAAGGACAAATCCTTCGCCGGTCCGGACTGCACCACGTACTTGGCTTCCAGGTTGGTCTCGTGGTGCTTGCCGTCATCGCCGTAGCCATAGCCGCGGTACGGGCTGTCGGCGGCCATCTTACTGCCGTCGATGCCGTGGCCGTTGACGTAGCGCGCCATGAAACTCAGGCCGGGGATGCCGTAGGTGGCCATCGCCAGGTCGTAGCGCAGCTGCCAGGACTTCTCTTCCGGGCCGTTGAAGTCAGAGTACTGGATGGAGTTGGCGAGGAAGATCGAGTCGCCGGTGTCGCCGGGGCCATTGACACCGAAGGCCACGTAGTCGAACGGCGTATCGCCGTGGACCTTCTGGTAGGCCAGCGTCAGGGTGTGGGCGGTGAGGAAGGTGTACGCGGCGGCGGCGGACCAGGTGGTGTTGCTGATCTCGCCGGCCTTGGCGCTGCCATCGTCGTTGGTGCGGTAGAGGTTGAAGTCGAAGTTCAGCGACTGGTCATCCGCCAGCGCCAGGGTGTAGTTGGCGTTGCCGTAGTACTGGCGCCACACGTCTTCGAGCTTCGAGGCATAGAGCGAGAAGTTCAGCGTGTCGTTGACCGCGTACTTGCCGCCCACGTAGTCGATGCTGCTGGCCTCGACGTTGGCGTAGGAGGCCCAGATGCCATGGTCACCATTGGTGGTCACCGGGCCGTTGCCGCCGGTGAAGTGGCCGCCGTCCAGGTCCAGCCCGGCGATCTCGCTGCTGAGTACGTTGAAGCCGGTGGCGGTCTGCGGGAACAGGCGGGTGCCGCCGGCGGCGAACACTGGTGCAGTGGGTTGCAGGTCGCCCCAGCGCAGCTCGGTCTTCGACACGCGCAGCTTCACCGCACCGCCGGCGCGGCCGTACTCGCTTTCCGGCGAGCCGTCATCACGCACCGGCAGGTTGCCGGTGCCGGAGGTACCGGCGCCGCCATCCAGGCGGATACCCCAGTTGCCGAAGGCCTCGACGCCGAAGCCGACCGTGCCCTGGGTGAAACCGGAGCTGTAGTTCAGCGTGAAGCCCTGGGTCCAGTCCTTGCGGTCCCCGGCGCCGGACTTGCGGTCGCTGTTGTAGTAATAGTTGCGCATCAGCAGCGAGGCCGTGCTGCCTTCGATGAAGCCGGTGGCTTCGGACTGATCGGCAACGGCGTCGGCGTGGGCCAGCTGGAACGGCATACCGGCGGCGCTCGCCCCCAGGCATGCACCGAGCAATGTGAGTCGGAACGTGGACATCTTCTACCCCTTTGTTGGACTTGTCTTGGCAGGCGTATCGATTGAATTCTGAGCAACTTTCTTATCGTTCCCTGCCATCGGCAGAGCGTGCGAAGAGATAACAATCCGCCGCCTGGGTCTCAAACCAGCGCTGTCGATAGTCGATATCGAGCTTAATGATTCAGCATTTCCCCCGATCGCCATTAAGCTTGCGCCCCGATGAAGACCATGAGTCTCGGATGCCCGCTCCAGAGCATCCGGAGGATTGCTCCACTTCATCATCCTTTGGTTTGGCCGCCTCCCCAGGCGGCCTTTTTTTGTCTGCGAAAAAGTTATGGAACCGATGTTCCAGACCCATTTCAGATAATTCCTCCGTTGCTTTCAAAGTTCATCACCGAATATTTAGCGAGCAACTTTCACGCAACTTTCCCCGGCAACTTGCGCAGAATCAGGCAACTTCCAGGCGCGTCCCGCCCCACCCAGGTTTGCCGTTCATCCCCCGCCTCCAGCACCTCTCGATGAGTCACTTGCGCAAAGCAAGCGACCCAATTACATTACGACCATAATCTTTCTGGGTAGCTCTTGCCTGACGTTCATCCAGGCCCCTGAAAGCGCGGCCTGATTGAATGATTGACATAATCTAAAGGAGCCCGACATGCGCAGAATCCGCTTCGAACACCTGCCCTGCCCCGTGGCCCAGGCGCTGGACCTGATCGGCGACAGCTGGAACGTGCTGATCCTGCGCGAAGCCTTCTACGGCTCCACCCGCTTCGACCAGTTCCTCGCACGATTGGGCATCGCCAGCAACGTGCTCACCCGTCGCCTGCGCACCCTGGTGGACAGCGGCCTGCTGCAGCGCAGCCAGTACAACGACCACCCGCCGCGCTTCGAATACCTGCTCACCGACCGTGGCCGCGACCTGCGCCCGGTGCTGCTGACCCTGCTGCAGTGGGGCAAGCGCCACGCCGGCATGGCCAGCACCGCCGAGCTGGTGGACGTCCGCAACGGCCGCCCGGTGCGCATCGCCCTGGTGGACGCCGACAGCGGCGAGCCGATCGGCCCGCAACACCAGATTCACCGCCGCGAGGGCGACCGGCTCGTCCCCGTCTTCGCGCAAGCAAATCCGCAGAACATTCCCCAGAACACTCCCCACGCCGATCACGCCTGAGCGAGGCCGCCATGAACCAGCCCGTTTCCCTCCCCGCCACGCCAGCCGTCGACACGGCCAGACCGAAATCCCGCACGCCGCTGAAGCTGGCCATTGCCGCGGCAGCCATCCTCGGCATAGGCGCCTACGCCGGGCACTGGTGGCTCGACGGGCGCTTCCTGGAAAAGACCGACGATGCCTATGTCGGCGGCGACGTCACCGTCATCAGCCCGCGCGTGGCTGGCTACATCGCCGAGCTGAAAGTGAGCGACAACCAGTTGGTGCATGCCGGCGACCTGCTGGCACGCATCGATGACCGCGACTACCGCGCCGCGCTGGCGAAAGCCGAGGGCGCGGTACATGCCGAGGAAGCCGCGCTGGGCAATGTCGATGCCCAGGCCTCGCTACAGGACGCGCTGATCCGCCAGAGCCAGGCGGAGATCGACGCCGCCAGCGCCGAGGAAGTGCGCACCCGCGACGACCAGCGCCGCTACGCAACCCTGGTGCGCACTAACGCCGTGTCGGTGGAAGCCGCGCAGCGCGCCGACGCCAGCTTCAAATCCGCCCGCGCCAACAGCGACAAGGCCCGCGCCAGCCTGCTCGCTGCGCGTCGCCAGCTGGATGTGATCCACAGCCAGCGGCAGCAGGCCCAGGCCGCGCTGGAGCAGGCCGTCGCCGCCCGCGACCTGGCGCGCCTGGACCTCGGCTACACCGAGCTACGCGCGCCGGTGGACGGTTACATCGGCAACCGCCGCGCTAGGGTCGGCAGCTACGTCGCCGCCGGCACCCAGCTGCTTGCCGTGGTGCCCGCGCAGGGCCTTTGGGTCGACGCCAACTTCAAGGAAGACCAGCTGGCGCGCATGCAGCCCGGCCAGGCGGTGACCATCGAAGCGGACATCCTGCCGGGCAAGGTCTTCCACGGTCACCTGGACAGCCTCGCCCCGGCTACCGGCGCGCAGTTCAGCATCCTCCCGCCGGAGAACGCCACCGGCAACTTCACCAAGATCGTCCAACGCGTGCCGGTGCGCGTGCACCTGGACGACGCCGACGGCCGCCTCGGGAACCTGCGCCCCGGTCTCTCGGTGCTGGTGGCAGTGGACACCCGCGCCCACGAACATGGCGCAGCCGACCAGCGCGTCGCCCAGGGCAGCCAGCCGTGAACCTCGCCGCCAGCAAGCTCTGGATAAGCAGACACTGGAACAGCGAAGTGGTGCCGGTGCAGAGCCTGTCCACCGGGCGCAAGGTGATCGCCTTCGCCTGCATGTGCCTGGGCATGTTCATCGCCCTGCTGGACATCCAGATCGTCTCCGCCTCGCTGCGCGACATCGGTGGCGGGCTCTCGGCCGGCGCCGATGAACTGGCCTGGGTGCAGACCAGCTACCTGATCGCCGAGATCATCGTCATCCCGCTGTCGGGCTGGCTGTCCAAGGTACTCTCCACGCGCTGGCTGTTCGCCGCTTCGGCGCTGGGCTTCACCCTCACCAGCCTGTTCTGTGCCATGGCCTGGAACATCCAGAGCATGATCGCCTTCCGCGCGCTGCAGGGCTTTCTCGGCGGCTCGATGATCCCCATGGTGTTCACCACCGGCTTCCTCTATTTCGATGGCAAGCAGCGGGTGATAGTCGCCGCCACCATCGGCGCCATCGCCTCCCTGGCGCCGACCCTGGGGCCGGTGGTCGGTGGCTGGATCACCGATATCTCATCCTGGCCCTGGCTGTTCTACATCAACCTGGTGCCGGGGCTGTTCGTCGCCATCGTGGTGCCGATCATGGTGCGCATCGACAAGCCCGACCTGTCGCTGCTCAAGGGCGCCGACTACCCGGCGATCCTGCTGATGGCGCTGTTCCTCGGCTGCCTGGAATACACCATGGAGGAAGGCCCGCGCTGGAACTGGTTCAGCGACGACACCATCGTCGCCACCGCGTGGATTTCCGCCCTGTGCGGCGTCGCCTTCATCTACCGCAGCCTCACCGTCGCCACCCCCATCGTCGACCTGCGCGCCCTGAAGGAACGCAACTTCGCCCTCGGTTGCCTGTTCAGCTTCGTCACCGGCATCGGCATCTTCGCCACCATCTACCTGACCCCGCTGTTCCTCGGCCGCGTGCGCGGCTATGGCGCGCTGGATATCGGCCTGGCGATCTTCTCCACCGGCATCTTCCAGATCATGAGCATCCCGCTCTACGCAGCCCTCGCCCGGCGCGTCGACCTGCGCTGGATACTGTTGCTGGGGATGGTGATGTTCACCCTGTCGATGTACGAATTCGCCCCACTGACCCACGACTGGGGCGCAGGCCAGCTGATGTTCCCGCAGGCCTTGCGCGGCATGGCGCAGCAGTTCTGCGTGGCGCCGACGGTGACCCTGGCGCTGGGCTCGCTGCCACCGGAGCGCCTGAAGCTGGCTTCCGGGCTGTTCAACCTGATGCGCAACCTGGGCGGCGCCATCGGTATTGCCGCCTGCGCCACGGTGCTCAACGACCGCGCCAACCTGCACTTCCTGCGCCTGGCCGAGCACCTGAACAGCGGCAACGAAGCGCTCAACCACTGGCTGGCGCCGTCCATGGACCTCAACGGCGAACCCTCGCAGCAGGCGCTGAAACACCTGTGGGACCTGACCTGGCGCGAGGCGCAGACACTGACCTTCGCCGACGCCTTCCTGCTGGTCGGTGCGTGCTTCGCAGTGACGCTGCTACTGGTGCCGCTGATGCGCAAGATCGCCCCGCCCGCGCAGCCCAGCGCGGACAGTCACTGAGCTGATAATTGCTCGGGCGTCAGGCCATGTCGCTGCTCTGGAACTCCTCGGCGAGGAAGTCGATCAGCGTGCGTACCGACGGCAGCAGGCCACGGCGCGAGGGGAAGATCGCGTGGACGATGCCGCATTTGGGCCACCAGCCCGGCAGCAGCTCCACCAGGGTGCCGGCAGCCAGGTCCTCGCGCACTGCCACACGTGGCACGTGGGCGATGCCGACGCCAGCCAGGACGGCGTTGCGCAGGGCCAGCAGGTCGTCGGTGACCATGCGCGGCTTGTGCGCGATCAGCAGGCGCTCGCCCTCCGCATTGAACAGCTCCCACTGGTATTCACGCTGCATGCCGCCCCAGTGCAGGCTCGGCAGCTGGCCGAAACCCAGGGGCGAACTGTCGCCGGCCATGCGTTCGAGAAAGTCCGGGCGGCCCACCAGGCACTGGGTGCTGTTGCCCAGCACCTTCATCACCATGTCGGTGTTCTCCAGCGGCGGGAAGCGCACCCGCAGGGCGATGTCGAAGCCCTCGTGGAGCAGGTCGACGCGGCGGTTGGTGCTCTCGATGAACAGCTCCACCAGCGGGTACCTGAGCATGTAACGGGTAAGCATCGGCCCGACCCAGGAGTTCAGCAGTGTCGTCGGGCAGGCCAGCCGCACCAGGCCGCGCGGCTCGCTGCGGTTGCGCTCGATGACCTCGGAAGCGCCCTCGGCCTCGATGCGCATGGCCACACAGCGCTGGTAGTACTCCTGGCCGATCTCGGTCAGCGAGCAGTGCCGGCTGGTGCGGTGCAGCAGGCGAACGCCCAGGCGCTCCTCCAGCTGGGCGATGCGCCGGCTGAGCTTGGACTTGGGGATGTCCAGCGCCCGCCCGGCGGCGGCGAAGCCACCCTGCTCCACCACCTGGGTGAAGTAATAGAGGGTGTTGAGGTCTTCCATGGATCGTTCTCCGGGTGGAACGCTGGGAAAGGGGCGCAGCTTACCGTATCGGTGGTGGCGCGGCGCTGGGCTTGCGTTATCGCGGGACTGGAGAGCCGGAGGATCAGCGCTTTTTTGATCTTGCAGTAGCGGGGCTTGGACGCGATGGCGCGTCCGCACCGGCTGACTTCGCGGTTTCCTCACACGCCGGACGGTCCCCTCTCCCGCTTGCGGGAGAGGGTTAGGGTGAGGGGCTTTTGACTTTGTAGGAGCGGAGCTTCTCCGCGATGCTTTTGCTTGGGCTTGGGAACTTCCGCGCCGCTTCGGCGTGCGCGCGGGCTCCGTGTTTCGCCCCCTCGGGCGACCTCCTTTGGCAAACGCCCCAAAGGAGGCAAAGGTCTCGCCCCTACATGCGGCTTTTCGCTTCGCGAAAAGTACCCTCGGTTCCTCGGAGTTCCAGGGGCCCGCCGCGAAGGGCCATCCCTGGCCCATCGCGGCTCTCGCGACATCCATGTCGCTCAACCCCTGAAACTCCGATCACCTTCGGCCTCCTGAAAGGGGCACTCCGGAGTGTGCGGATATTCCTCTGGAAAACCTCAAAATCCAGAGCCAGAGCCAGAGCCAGAGCCAGAGCCAGAGCCAGAGCCAGAGCCAGAGCCAGAGCTGCAGCTGGAGCGGGTGTCTGTACGTAGGGCGCATAACCCGGAACGGGTTATCCGCCGATGCCACCGCGGCGGATAACGCTGGCGCGTTATGCGCCCTACTCTCGATCCCCCTCGCACCGCGCCGTACCGGCAACCCTCGGTTGTAGGATGGCGTGGAGCGCAGCGATACCCATGCTGCCCGCACTCCGCATCCAGCTTGAGCCCTTGTATATCCTCCGTACCGTGCGGTTCGCGAGCAGGAACAAGGCGTCCCCCTCGGTCCCACGAAGAGCATCGCACCCTGCCCGCAGGAGCGGACCTTGTCCGCGAAATCCCACGCGGCGGAAGACGCGGCTGCCGGCGAACACCCAGGCATATCGCCCATCTGTAGGAGCGAGCTTGCTCGCGAACCGTCCCCACGCCGACTCGCCCGGTCCATCGGCTCCTACGGAACCACCCCAACACCCCCGAAACTTCCCACCGGCAAACCGCCTTGTGGGCCTACAAGGGCCGTCGCTAGATTCCAACCCGCCACGGTCAATCCCGTGGCCGGGTGTGAAGACCTGAGCAACAGGCGCGATTGCGCCAAAGGTGCATGCGAAAACAGCGGATCGTTTTCGTAGGCCCCCACGCAACTGTAGGAAACTACAGCGCTCTTATGGCGGATCGCGTGGGGAGGCCTCGGCCTGCCGGTAGCCAGTTCCCGGTTCTTCACCCCCACGCGCTCCGCCTCCCTCACAAGACAAGAACGGGACGGCGGCTCTCTCCGACTATGTGGAGTACTAGCCATGGATGTTCTTGATGCCGTAACCGCCACCACCTTCCTGCGCCACAACCGCCCTGTGCGCGGCGTGATGATCGACAACCAGCCCTGGTTCGTCGGCACCGACGTCGCGCGCCTGCTCGGCCTGCACCACCCCACCGTTCTCGCCCGGCGCCTGGAAGAAGGCGAAGCCAAGACCGTGCGCCTGCTGTGCAACAGCGGCAGCGAGGAGGAAGTCGAGGTGATCAGCGAAGCGGCGCTGTACATGGCGTTCTATCGCCACAGCCACCCGGAGAATCGCACCCTGCGCCAGTGGTTCAGCCACGACGTGATTCCGCTGCTGCGCGATGGGTCCCAGCAATGCCCGCATCAGCCCAGGCGCATGCGCCTGCATTGGCTCGACGGTTTCGTCACCGTGCTCGACTGGCAAGGCGAGGTCTGGGTGCCGCTGGACGACCTGCCGACCATTACCCCCATCGAGACCAAGCCCAAGGGCCCGCGCGGGTTCTGGCGACGCTGAGCGCGGTGCCGTCGCCGAGCCACGACGCGCATGAGGCCGCGGGCGTTATCCACTCCCAACGGCGGATAACCCGTTCCGGGTTATTCGCCCTACGGTGATGCGCGGAGCATGCAGGCAGACCGTAGGGCGCATAACGCCCCAGGCGTTATCCGCCGACAGCGCGCCGGACTGGCCGTCCCGGAATCATCATGGCCGACCTTGGCTTATAGTGCTCAACCCGGCCAGTAACCAAAGGCCGGCGACTCAACGAGGATTCGCTGCATGAGCTACTCCATTCGCCCCGAACAGCCAGAAGACGCGGCAGTCATCCGTCAGGTGATCACCGCCGCCTTCGCCGTGGCCGAGCACGCCAGCGGCACCGAAGGCGCCATCGTCGATGCCCTGCGTGCCGCCGGGGCGCTGAGTGTGTCGCTGGTGGCCACGCTGGACGGCGAAGTGGTCGGTCATGTGGCGTTCTCCCCCGTCACCCTGGAGGGTCGCGACCTCGGCTGGTACGGTCTCGGGCCAGTCGCCGTACGGCCCGACCTGCATGGCCAGGGCATTGGCGCGGCACTGATCCGCGCCGGGCTGGAGCGACTGCGGGAGCTCGGCGCCAGCGGTTGCGTGGTGCTCGGCGCCCCGGCTTACTATCCGCGTTTCGGCTTCCGCCAGACCCCGGAGATCCGCTATGCGGGCGTGCCGGCCGAGTACTTCATGGCATTGTCGCTGGACGGTTCAGCGGCCGCCGGTGAGGTCGCCTACCACGCTGGTTTTTCCGCCAGCTGATCCCGACGAGATGAGCATGCCCGCAACGATCCGCCCCGCCACCGTGGCCGACATCGACACCCTCTTCGACATCCGTACCAGCGTGCGGCAGAACCACCTGAGCCGCGAGCAGATGACCGACCTGGGCATCACTCCAGAGGCGCTGACCGAGGCCATCGAGGCGTCGCCGTGCGCCTGGGTCGCCGAATTCGATGGCAAGGCCGGTGGCTTTGCCATGGTCGATGGCGAATCGGGCGAAGTGTTTGCGCTGTTCGTGCGGCCGGAGTTCGAGGGCTGTGGGCTGGGCGGGCTGTTGCTGGCGGCAGCGGAAGAGTGCCTGTTCCGCGAACACGCCAGCATCTGGCTGGTCACCGATGGCGGCGAGGATATCCGTGCCAATGCCTTCTACCTCGGACGAGGCTGGCAGCTTGCCGGGCGGGTGGATGAGCGGGACGTGCGCTATGAGAAAGTGCGGCCGGCTACCTGAGTTCACGTAGGGCGCATAACCCGGAACGGGTTATCCGCCGATGGGCGCCGGTGATGGGTATCGCTGCGTTCCACGCCATCCTGCGCAGGTGTTTGACGGTGATATGGGTGTGGGTGGGAGGATTTCGCGGACAAGGTCCGCTCCTAAGAGGAGCGCGCCGGTCAGCTTGTAGGAGCGAGCTTGCTCGCGAACGACCGCCGTGCCGGAGCCAAGCAGATCAGGGGCGGACGTAACGCAATACCGCCTCGACGATCATTTCCTTGTGCCGCGCCTTCACCGCCGCGTCTTCCAGCTCGATCTGGAACAATGAACCGACGGTGTGCCGGTTGGACACGCGGTAGAAGCAGAACCCGCTGATCAGCATGTGCACGTCGATGGCCTGCAGGCCGTCGCGGAACTGGCCGCTGGCGGCGCCGCGCTGGAGGATGTCCTCGATGGTGCGCAGGATATTGCTGTTCATCGAGCGGATCGCCTCGGAGCCGGAGGCGAACTGGCCGTAGTGGATGTTCTCGATGCAGACGATGCGCACGAAGTCGACGTTGCGGTCGTGGTGGTCGAAGGTGAAGTCCACCAGCCTGCGCATGGCTTCCAGCGGCTCAAGTTCGGCCAGGTGCAGCGACTGCTCGGTGCCGCGGATGTCGCCGTAGAGCTTCTCCAGCACCGCCTGGTAGAGCTGCTCCTTGCTGCCGAAGTAGTAGTAGATCATCCGCTTCGAGGTGTTCATGCGCTCGGCGATGGCGTCCACCCGCGCGCCGGAAAGCCCCTGCTGGACGAACTCGACGATGGCCGCCTGGAGAATGTCCTCGCGGGTCTTCTCCGGGTTGTTCTTGCGGCCGCGGCGGGCGGTTTCGGCGGGAATCGGCTGGGTGGCACTGTCAGTCATGGCTTTGCATCGTCGAGCAGGCGCCAGGGGCGCCTGCTGGGGTGAAGGGATGCGCGGATTATGCGCGCCCCCGCCCCCTTCAGGCAAAGCGCGGCGGCTCAGACCTTCGGCCGACGCGTGGTGCCGTTGCGCGCCTGGGCCATGGCCGCCAGGCGCACGGCGACGTTGGCCGCGCCGTAGCCGGCATAGCCGCCGCGACGCTGGATGATCTCGAAGAAGAAGCGCTCTTCGAACGGCTCGGTGTACACGTGGAACAGCTCGCCGCCGCTGGCATCGCGGTCGTAGAGGACGTTGAAGTAGGCCAGCTCGCTGAGGAATTCGTCATCGAAGTCGAAGCGCGCGGCAAGATCGTCGTAGTAGTTCAGCGGGATTTCCAGCAGCGGCACTCCGGCGTCCTTCGCCCGCGCCACCTCGGCGAAGATGTCTTCGCAGGCGAAGGCGATGTGGTGAACGCCGGAGCCGCGATAACTGGACAGCGCATGGGAGATCGCCGTGTTGCGGTTCTCCGAGATGTTCAGCGGCAAGCGCACGCTGCCGTTGGCACTGCGCAGGGCGCGGCTCTTCACCAGGCCGTAGGGATCGGGCAGCACCACTTCGTCGTCGGCCTCGAAGTCGAACAGGCCCTTGTAGAACAGCACCCAGCTGTCCAGCCCGTCCGCCGGCAGCGCCATGGCCATGTGGTCGATGCGCTGCAGCCGACCGCTGGGCTGCACCTCGGGATCGAGGCGGAAGTCGATGTCATAGATGGTCTGCCCGGCGGCGCGTTCTTCGACCAGGTAGATCAAGCTCCCGTCCGGCGCACGCACGGCCGGAATCTCCCGCTCGTTGGGGCCGACCAGCCCGCGATACGGCTGGCCCTTGTAGTCCTGCGCGCGCTCCAGTGCGCTGGCGGCATCACGCACGCGCAAAGCGGTGGCGCACAGCGACGGGCCGTGGGCCTCGAAGAAGCTGTGGCCGAAGGAATAGGGTTCGGCGTTGAGCACGATATTGATATCGCCCTGGCGCAGCAGGCTCACCGCCTTGGAGCGGTGCTCGCCGGCGCGGGCGAAGCCCAGGCGCTCCAGCCAGTTGCCCAGGCGCGCGCCAAGGGCCTCGTCGACGGCGAATTCGAGGAACTCCACGCCCTCCAGCTGGCTGGCCGGCGGCGGCGCGAACAGGCAGTCGAGCTGTTCCTTCGGTGTGCCCTCACTGAGCAGGCGCTCGCGGGTCTTCTCTTCGAGATAGAGCAACGAGCGCAGGCCGTCGGCGGCATTGGCGCGCGGCGGTGCGGCGCGGAAGCCGTCGTTGAAGATTTCCAGCGACAGCGGGCCGCGATAGCCGCTCTTGAGGATCGGCGCGAGGAAGCCCGCCAGATCGAACTCGCCCTGGCCGGGGAAGTTGCGGAAGTGCCGGCTCCACTCCAGCACGTCCATGGCCAGGATCGGCGCGTCGGCCATCTGCACGAAGAAGATCTTCTCCCCCGGAATCTGCGCAATGCCCGCCGGGTCGCCCTTCAGCGAGAGGGTGTGGAAGCTGTCGAGGATCACGCCCAGCGCCGAGTGGTTCACTTCGCGCACCAGGTCCCAGACCTGCTGCCAGGTGTTCACGTGGCGGCCCCAGGCCAGGGCTTCATAGCCCACGCGCAGGCCACGGGCGCCGGCGCGCTCGGCGGCCAGGCCGAGGTCTTCGAGGAGGAATTCGCGTTCGCCCAGGGAGTCGGCGGCAACGTTGCTGCACATCAGCACCAGGTCGGTGCCCAGCTCCTGCATCAGGTCGAACTTGCGTTCCAGGCGGTCGAGGTTGCGCGGCAGGCGATCGCGGCGGCAGCCCTCGAAGTCGCGGAACGGCTGGAACAGGGTGATCGCCAGCCCCAGGTCGGCACAGACCCGGCGCACGTCGCGCGGGCTGCCGCCGTAATAGAGGAGATCGTTCTCGAAGATTTCCACACCGTCGAAACCAGCGGCGGCGATGGCTTCGAGCTTGTCCGGCAGGGTCCCGCTCAGGGAAACGGTGGCGATCGATCGTTGCATCTGGGGAACTCCTGCCGGGCGTGGTTGGGGGCTTGTTGGAATCGGTCTCCGGCTGAGTCTGATTATTCTGGCGGTCCGGGTTGCCGGCAATTTAAAGTGTACTAACTGGTTAGTTTTGTGTTCGATTACCGAACCAAAGGCCGTTTATCGAATTGACGCTGTTCCGGCCGCTGCTCAAGATTTAGCCACGTCGACGCAATCCGGCTGCTCCCCCGGCACTGCCTTTGCCCGTGGGATGCTCACAAGCCGCTGCGAGATGGCCTGCGTGTCATCCATAACAATTTCAAGAACGGGTAAATGCTCATGTACATCCCTCACCCTCGCCTCGCCGCCTCCATCCCCCACCGGCAAACCGTCCTGGCCCGCCTGATGCCAGGGCTGTGCAGTTTGCTCGGGCGCCGTCGGGCGCACTGATTTTCGCCAGCCACCGCACGTCTTTCCTGATGCCCCCGCCGATCGGCGGTGGAGCACGCGGGATGCCTGCGGCACGACAATAATTCCTGAGGCTGCGCGTCAGCCCGATAACGGATGGCCCGATCATGATCCATACGCAATCCGCTCCCCTCGCCGCGGTCGCCCCGCACGGCTCCTCCTTCTTCGGCAAGGTGCGTGGCGCCATGGCCGTCGGCAAGGTGCGCTGGGGCATGCTCGCCCTGGTGTTCTTCGCCACTACCCTGAACTACATCGACCGCGCCGCCCTGGGCGTGATGCAACCGGTGCTCGCCGAGAAGATGGCCTGGACGGCCATGGACTACGCCAACATCAACTTCTGGTTCCAGGTCGGCTATGCCATCGGCTTCGTGCTGCAGGGCCGGCTGATCGACCGCATCGGGGTGAAGCGCGCGTTCTTCTTCGCCGTGCTGCTGTGGAGCTTCGCCACTGGCGCCCACGGCCTGGCCAGCTCGGCGGCGGGCTTCATGGTCTGCCGCTTCATCCTCGGCCTGACCGAAGCGGCCAACTACCCGGCCTGCGTGAAGACCACGCGCTTGTGGTTCCCTGCCGGCGAGCGGGCCATGGCCACCGGCATCTTCAACGCCGGCACCAACGTCGGCGCCATGGTCACTCCGGCGCTGCTGCCGCTGATCCTCGCGGCCTGGGGCTGGCAGGCGGCGTTCCTGTGCATGAGCGCGCTGGGCTTCGTCTGGGTGGTGCTGTGGAGCCTGAAGTACTTCAACCCCGAAGAACACCCGACGGTGAAGCAGAGCGAGCTGGACTACATCCAGGAAGCCGACGAGCCGCCGGCCGAGCGCGTGCCCTTTTCCGCCGTGCTGCGCATGCGCGGCACCTGGGCCTTCGCCCTCGCCTACTCGCTGACCGCACCGGTGTTCTGGTTCTACCTCTACTGGCTGCCGCCGTTCCTCAACCAGCAGTACGGCCTGGGCATCAGCGTCACCCAGATGGGCATCCCGCTGATGCTGATCTGGCTGACCGCGGACTTCGGCAGCATCGGCGGCGGCATCCTCTCGTCCTGGCTGATCGGCCGCGGCATGAACTCGATCCATGCGCGCCTGCTGTCGATGTTCATCTGCGCCTGCGCGATCATCGGCGTGATCTTCGCCGCCAAGGCCAGCGGCCTGTGGATCGCCGTGGCCGCCATCGCCTTGGGCGTGGGCGCGCACCAGGCGTGGACGGCGAACATCTGGAGCCTGGTGATGGACTACACGCCCAAGCACCTGATGAGCACGGTGTTCGGCTTTGGCGGCATGTTCGCGGCCATTGGCGGGATGTTCATGACTCAGATCGTCGGCTACATCCTCACCGTCACCCACAACAACTACGCGATCCTCTTCACCATCATCCCGACCATGTACTTCCTGGCCCTGGCCTGGATGTTCTTCATGGCGCCACGCAAGGTGCCGGGTGCGCCGGAGTGATCCTTTATCCGCCGGGACCTCTGTGGCGGATAACGCTGGCGCGTTATGCGCCCTACGGGTCGCGGCACTCTTCATGACCCAGCGCACGCCGGAGTAATCCTTGGCCTGCGTAGGGCGCATAACCTGGAACAGGTTATCCGCCGAGACCATTGCGACGTCCAAGCTGTAACGAAGAGCCCCGCCAATCGGCGGGGTTCTTCGTCATGGGGTCACTGCTTCAACGGCGTCAGCACCGGGGCCTTCTCGTCCAGCAGCATCCACACCAGCAGCTTGGCCGGCTTCTCGTTGCTGGCGTTACGCGACACCAAGTGCGGCGTGTTCGGCGCCTCGTACCAGGACTGGCCGGCCTGGTAGGTCACCGGCTTCTGCCCCTCCAACTGGGAGATCACCGCGCCTTCGAGCACGTAGGCGAACACCGAGCCGCTGTGTACGTGGGCACCGGAGGCCTGGCCGGGCGCATAGGAGACGGTAATCATCAGGCCCTTCTTGCCGGCAGCGTCAGGGAGCTTCTGCTCCTGCTGGACCTCGATCTTTTCCTGGGTGGCATCGTGGGCGAAGAGCGGCAGGCTCAGGGCCAGGCCGAGGCCAGCGAGAAGGCATTTCAGGGAAGTGGTGGCGGGCATGGCGGTGGTCTCGGCAGTGGGGAGATGGGTCCACGCTACGCCCGGTGTCGGCGAGGGCCAACAGCCAATTTCCGGGAAGATCGGGGGGCCATTGTGGGAGTCACGGAGAGTAACGGAGCCGGATTTCAGCTGCGCGACTCTGGTCGGGACTCGCGGACAAGGTCCGCTCCTACGCCAGTCGTCACCGAGTAGGAGCGGACCTTGTCCACGAAATCGGCGCACCAGCGTCAAAAAGAAAGCCCCGCACGTTGACGGGGCTTTCAAGGCGCAGCGGCGATATCAGCCCAGCAGCGCGCTCAGGTCGAGCATCCCGCCCTTGCGCGGCGGGCACCAGTAGTAGCCGCCGGTCAGCGGGCGGCTGAAGCGGTACAGCGCGTCGGTGATACCGTCTTCCAGGCCGCTCATGCGGCGCAGCTGGACCTCGAAGGCGTCCAGGGTGCAGCCGAAAGCGAGGAACATCAGCCCAGCGTCCTGGCCCTGAGTCCAGGGCATGGAGCGACGGACGATGAAGGCTTCCGGCTCGAAGCTCTCCTGGGCGGTGCGCTTGACGTGGGCGGACTCCGGCGCGTCGTCCAGCTCCTCGTTGTCGCTCAGGCGGCGGCCCATGATGTCGTCGCGCTCGTGCTGCGGCAGCGCGGCGAAGTCCTGCAACTGGTGGCGCCATTGCTGGATCGCGGCAAAGCTGCCGCCGGCAATGCCTGCGCCCGATTCAACGATGGCAGCAGCGACGGCGTCGTCGTCCTGCGGGTTCTCGGTGCCGTCCTCGTAGCCGGTCAGGTCATGGCCGCTGCCGTGGCGGAAGGCCTCGGTCAGGCTGCTCAGCTCCAGCGCCGGTGCCAGCAGGGACTGGACCTCCTGGGTGCGCAGCAGCAATGCGCCGCGCTCGTCACCGCGCAGCCAGACCCACAGGGCATGCGGGGTAGACGGGTTGTCGACGCCCACGCCGGAGATCGCCGGGAACTCGCGCAGCCCGTCGATACGACGCCCCAGAGCGCGCACCAGCGACTCGCCAAAGCCAATCACCGCGCGCTCGCCGTCGGCAAACTGCATCAGGCGATCCAGCGCGGCGGGCAGGTCCTGCAGCGACTTCAGATCGAAGAACAGATGGCGGGCGTGGGCGGGAACCGGAGTGGCGAGAATGCCGGGCTGGTAGAGGCTCATGACAGCGTCCTTGAACGAAAGAGCGGCGATTCTAATCATCTGGCCACAGAATCCAAGCCGCTCTGCATCAAGGCTTGTGCAATCTTTCCCGCGACGCGGCCGACTGCGCCTTTTGCCGCTGCCTTTGTCGACGCCACAGCTCCAGCCCGCCGACCAGCACCACCACCGCGAGGAAGATCGGCAGACGGTACGGCCGCAGGTTGCCCAGCCAGCGTTCCAGCACTTCACCGGCCCAGTAGCCGGCACTGGCGAACAGCAGCGCCCAGCAGAATGCGCCAAGCAGGTTGACCAGCAGGAAGCGCAGCGGCCCTACCCGGCTCGCGCCGATCAGCAGCGGCCCCGCCAGGCGCATGCCGTAGAGGAAGCGCACGGAGAAGATCGCCAGCAGCGGGTGCCGCTCGATCAGCCCGGTGACCCGCTCGATGGCCAGGCCCCGGCGCTGCAGCCAGGGCACCGCGCGGTCGCCGGCGCGGCGGCCGGTCCAGTACAGCAACTGGTCACCCAGGGTCCCGGCCACTGTTGCCCAGAACACCACCGGCGCGTAGCCGAGCAGGCCCTGGTGGGCCGCCAGGCCGGCGAGGATGAGGATGGTTTCGCCTTCCAGCAGGCAACCGATGAACAGGGCCAGGTAGCCGTAGCTGGAAAGCAGTTGCGCAAGATTCAGGTGATCGAACATGCAGGTCCTTGAAAACGGCCAGTGCCAAGAGCCTAGCGGCTTGGCAGATGTTCTGCTTATCGAACATGACCTGTAAAAAATAAACGACTAACCAGTCAGTCAGAATCGTTAGCAGCCAATCAAATCAATCGTTTGCTTACACCATTCGTCATCCGATGTAATTTTTTTCGCTCATGATCAATTCAAGTGTTTGACATATTTGACGGATTTGGCAGACTGCGGCCCGTTGTCGCAACTGGTTACGTTTTTCCGGCTCCCACTGCCTGGTGCACCGGATGACCTCGGCCGCGCAACCCAACAAAAACAACTTTGTCAGTCGTGGCCCACCTGCCCGAGCTATGTCTCGGCAGTACGGTTCCCGGCGAGCCAACGGAACGAACAAATGCTGATCTGGTTTGTAGCGGTGTATCTGGTGATCACCGTAGCTGTCGGTTTCTACGCCACCACCCGCGTGCACAACTCCTCGGACTATGCCGCCGCTGGCCGGAGCATGTCCTTCCCCCTCGTCGTGACCATGGTGTTCGCCACCTGGTTCGGCTCCGAGGCTGTCCTTGGCATTCCCGCCACCTTCCTCGAAGAAGGCTTCTCCGGGATCATCGAAGACCCGTTCGGTTCCTTCGGCTGCCTGATGCTGGTGGGTGTCGTCTTCGCCCGCCCGCTGTACCGCCTGAACCTGCTCACCATCGGTGACTTCTTCCGCAAGCGCTTCGGCCAGCACGTGGAAATCTTCACCAGCCTGGTGATCATCATTTCCTACATGGGCTGGGTCGCCGCACAGATCACCGCGCTGGGCGTGGTGTTCAGCGTGCTCTCCGACGGCGGCATCACCACCACCCAGGGCATGATCATCGGCACCATCATCGTCCTGCTGCACACCCTGTTCGGTGGCATGTGGTCGGTGGCGCTGACCGACTTCCTGCAGATGATCATCATCGTCTGCGGTCTGTTCTACCTGGTCTGGCTCATCGGCGACATGGCCGGTGGCCCGGTCAACGTGATCAGCCACGCCGCCAGCGAAGGCAAGTTCACCTTCCTGCACGGCACCTCGGCCAAGGATATCGTCGCCTTCCTCGGCGCTGCGGTGACCATGATGTTCGGCTCCATCCCGCAGCAGGACGTGTATGCCCGCGTGATGTCGGCCAAGACCGAAACGATCGCCAAGCGCGCCACCATGACCGGTGCCTGCTGCTACCTGGTCTTCTGCATGCTGCCGATCTTCCTGATCTACGCCGCGCAGATGATCGAGCCGGAGATGGTCAAGCACTGGCTGACCGAAGACTCCCAGCAGATCCTGCCGCGCCTGATCCTGGAACGCACCCCGCTGTTCGCCCAGATCATGTTCTTCGGCGCCCTGCTCTCGGCCATCATGTCCTCCGCCTCGGGTGCCCTGCTGGCCCCGTCGGTGACCCTGACCGAGAACATCGTCAAGCACTTCCTGCCCAACATGAGCGACCGCCAGTCCCTGCTGGCCATGCGTTGCAGCGTACTGGCGATGACCGTCGCCACCTGCCTGTTCGCCCTGCTGTCCAACGCCAGCATCTACGAGATGGTCGGCAACGCCTACAAGGTGACCCTGGTCGCCGCCGTGGTACCGCTGTTCTTCGGCCTGTTCTGGAAGCGCGCCACCACCCAGGGCGCCCTGACTGCCATCGCCTGCGGCCTGATCGGCTGGGTGTCGCTGGAGCTGGGTCACCAGGAAGGCGACTTCTGGCCGCCGCAGCTGGTGGGCCTGATCTGCAGCGCCATCGGCATGATCATCGGCTCCCTGGCTCCGCAGTTCAGTGCGCACCGTGGTGAAAGCGTGTCGGACATGGCTGCCGCTGCTGCCGCCAACTGATCGCGCTATGGATGAAGAAGAAGCCCCGCCTTGTGCGGGGCTTTTTTGTGTTCGTTGATTGGGATTGGGCGCCTCGGCAGGCAGGCTTGTTTGTTTGGGTTGGAGCGTTTGCCTTGGGTTGGCCCTTGCCGTACGCCTCGTACAGGCACGGCCGAGCCAGCTGATGCCATGGCT
This sequence comes from Pseudomonas sp. CAN1, assembly GCF_030462585.1. Taxonomy (GTDB): domain Bacteria; phylum Pseudomonadota; class Gammaproteobacteria; order Pseudomonadales; family Pseudomonadaceae; genus Pseudomonas. Next base: position 22,089 of record NZ_JASMRU010000036.1, read on the forward strand.
ACCGCTCACGCCGAACAGTCCCCCTCCCTCTGGGACAGGGTTAGGGTGAGGGGCTTTTGACTTTGTAGGAGCGGAGCTTCTCCGCGATGCTTTGGCTTTGGCTTTGGCTTTGGCTTGGGCTTGGGCTTGGGCTTGGGCTTGGGCTGAGGAGTTTCCGCGCCGCCTCGGCGTACGCGCGGACTCCGTGTTTCGCCCCCTCGGGCGACCTACTTTGGAAAGACCCAAAGTAGGCAAAGGTCTCGCCCCTACATCCGGCTTTTCGCTTCGCGAAAAGTACCCTCGGTTCTTCGGAGTTCCAGGGGCCCGCTGCGAAGGACCGTCCCTGGCCCATCGCAGCTCTCGCGACATCCATGTCGCTCAACCCCTGAAACTCCGATCACCTTCGGCCTCCTGAAAGGGGCACCCCGGAGCGTGCGGGTATTTCTCTGGAAGTCATCAATATCCAGAGCCAGAGCCGGTGTTTGCGTAGGGCGGATAACCCGGAACGGGTTATCCGCCGATGTCACGACGGCGGATAACGCTGGCGCGTTATGCGCCCTACCGTCCATGCGCCCCTCGCGCCGAACCTTCCGGCAACCCTAGGCTGTAGGATGGCGTGGAGCGCAGCGATACCCATGCTGCCCGCGCGCCATACACGCACTCCTGCCGTTACCTCTGAGTCATGCGGTTCGCGAGCAAGCTCGCTCCTACAAAAGGCACACCGAGGCTCATCTGGTCTGTAGGAGCGAGCTTGCTCGCGAACGCTTTGCACCGGCCGCTCTTAAGGTTTCGGCGCCGAAACCACACTCCGGCTCTTGCCATCCACCTTCAGTACCGGCAGCGACTCGGGGTCAAACCCATCGATGCAGCAGGCATTCACGCTGAGCACCGCCGGGTTGCTGCGGCGCTGGTGGTAGACGTAGATGCCGCAGGTTCCGCAGAAGTAATGCATGGCCACCCCGGTGTTCCAGCGATACAGGCGCAATGCCTGGTCGCCGCGGGTGAGGCGGAAGTTGTCCTTGGGTACGGTGGCCATCAGGGCGTTGCGCTTGCCGCACAGCGAGCAGTCGCAGCGCACCAGTTCATCGAGTTCCGCGTCGAAGGCGAAGGCCACCGCGCCGCAGTGGCAGGTGCCGGTGTAATGCATGGCTGAATACTCCTGGATGGACGTACCCAGCGTAGACCGCCAGCTTATTCGTGAATTCAGCTCAACTATCCTTTGCCGTTCATCGCGTTTTTCTCACGGGCCGAGTTCCGGACAATGCCGTCCATCGCATCCATTCGTCCGGAGCCCCACACCATGCCCCTCGCACTCCTCGCGCTGACCCTCAGCGCCTTCGCCATCGGCACGACGGAGTTCGTCATCGTCGGCCTGATACCCACCATTGCCAGCGACCTGGGCGTCACCCTGCCCTCCGCCGGCCTGCTGGTCAGCCTCTACGCCCTGAGCGTCGCCATCGGCGCGCCGCTGCTCACCGCCATGACTGGGCGCATCCCGCGCAAGGACTTGCTGGTCGGCCTGATGGCACTGTTCACCGTTGGCAATCTGGTGGCCTGGCAGGCGCCCAGCTATGAATCGCTGATCATCGCGCGCATCCTCACGGGCCTGGCCCACGGCGTGTTCTTCTCGGTCGGCTCGATCATCGCCACCAACCTGGTGAGCAAGGACAAGGCTGCCAGCGCCATCGCCACCATGTTCAGCGGCATGACCGTGGCCTTCGTCACTGGCATCCCCCTGGGCACCTTCATCGGCCAGCACCTGGGCTGGCGCGTGACCTTCCTGGTGGTCGCCGCCTTCGGCGTGGTCGCCCTGCTCGGCAGCCTGCTGTTCGTGCCGAAGAACATCCAGCACACCCCGCCGGCGCCGCTGCTGCGCCAGGCCCGCGTGCTGCTGCAACCGCGCCTGCTGCTGGTCTATGCGATGACTGCCGTGGGCTACGGCGGCTCGCTGATCGCCTTCACCTTCCTCGCGCCGATCCTCCAGGACCTCGCTGGTTTCAGCCCGAACATGGTCGGTGCCGTGCTCCTGGCCTACGGTGTCTCGGTGGCCATCGGCAACATCTGGGGCGGCCGCCTGGCCGACAAGCGCGGCCCGGTGAGCGCACTGAAGATCATCTTCGGCCTGCTGGCTTCGGTGCTGCTGGTGCTGACCTTCACTGCCGGCAACCCGTGGCTGGTGGTACTGACAGTGCTGGCCTGGGGCGCAGTGGCATTCGGCAACGTACCGGGCCTGCAGGTGTATGTGGTGCAGCAGGCCGAGCGCGTGGCGCCGGACGCCGTGGACGTCGCCGCCGGCTTCAACATCGCTGCCTTCAACCTCGGCGTGGCCGGTGGTTCCTGGGCCGGCGGCCTGGTGGTCAGCCACCTCGGCCTGGGTCATACGCCCTGGATCGCCGCCGTCGTCACCCTCGCCGCCTTCGGCCTGACCGCCCTGAGTGGCCGTCTGGACCGCAGCAATTCCATGGAACCCGCCGCCCCTGGCGCGGTTCCCACTCACTGATCGACCAAGGAGATTTCCCATGAGCGTTCCCGCATTCGGCCTCGGCACCTTCCGCCTCAAGGGCCAGACTGTCATCGACTCCATCCGCACCGCACTGGAGCTGGGCTATCGCGCCGTCGACACCGCGCAGATCTACGGCAACGAAGCCGACGTCGGCGAAGCCATCGCCGGCAGCAAGGTCAAGCGTGACGAGCTGTACCTGACCACCAAGATCTGGACCGAGAACTACGCCGCCGACAAGCTGATCCCCAGCCTCAAGGACAGCCTGCACAAGCTGCGCACCGACCGCGTCGAGCTGACCCTGATCCACTGGCCGTCGCCCAAGGGCCAGGTGCCAGTCGCCGAGTTCATGGGCGCCCTGGCCGAAGCCAAGGCCCAGGGCCTGACCGGCGAGATCGGCGTCTCCAACTTCACCATCGCACTGATGCAGGAAGCCATCGCCGCCGTCGGCGCCGGCCAGATCGCCACCAACCAGGTCGAACTGCATCCCTACCTGCAGAACCGCAAGGTGGTGGATTTCGCCAAGAGCCAGGGCATCCACATCACCTCCTACATGACCCTGGGCTACGGCAAGGTGCTGAGCGACGAGGTGATCATCGAGATCGCCAGGCGCCACGGCGTCACCCCGGCGCAGGTCACCCTGGCCTGGGCCATGCAGCTGGGTTACTCGGTGATCCCGTCGTCGACCAAGCGCGAGAACCTCGAAGGCAACCTGCGCGCCGTCGACCTGCGTCTCTCCGACGCCGACATGGCCGCCATCGCCGCGCTGGAGCGCAACGAGCGCATCACCAGCCCGGAAAGCCTGGCCCCGACCTGGGATTGATCCGCAACTGATCGACAGCCGCCCCTCGGGGCGGCTTTGCCGTTTCCAAGGAGTACCCATGAGCGCGAACGACCATTCCCCCGCAAACGACTATGCAGCCTGGACCTGGACGCCCGGCGCCGGCCTCGACGGTCTGGTCCTCGCCCACCTGCCGGTGCCCACGCCCGGTCCGGACGAGGTGCTGGTGGCCAATACCGCCATCGCGCTGAATCCGGTGGACTGGAAGATGATCGACTGGGGCCGCGACGACTGGCAGCAGGGCCAGGTGCCCGGCGTGGATGGCGTCGGCATCGTCATCGCGGTGGGCAGCGAGGTGAACCTGCGCGCAGGCGCCCGCGTGGCCTATCACCAGGCGCTGACCCGTGGCGGCAGCTTCGCCGAATACACCCTGCTGCGCGCCCGCGCGGTCTACCCGGTGCCGGACTCACTGGACGACGCCACCGCCGCCAGCCTGCCCTGCCCCGGCCTCACCGCCTGGCAGGCGCTGGACAAGCTGCCGGCCTGCACCAACCGCGACGTGCTGGTAACCGGTGCCGGCGGTGCGGTCGGCTACCTGCTGGCGCAACTCGCCCTGCAGCGCGGACTGCGCGTCTGGGTGACGGCAGCGGCGCAACACCGCGAGCACCTGCTGCAACTGGGCATCGCCGGGGTCTTCGACTACCGCGACGGCCAGTGGTCCCAGCAACTGCGCGAAGCCCTCGGTCCGCGCCGCCTGCATGGCATCTTCGATACCGTCAGCGGCAACCACGCAGCCAGCCTCGCCCCGCTGCTGGGCTACAACGGCCACCTGGTGTGCGTCCAGGACCGCCAGGAAAGCGCGCCGCTGCCGGCCTTCAGCACCGCCATTTCGCTGCATGAGGTGGCGCTCAACAGCATCCATGCCCACGGCGAAACACTGGACTGGCAGGAGCTGCACCAGGCCGCCGCGCGCCTGATGCAGGGCGTTGCCGACGGCCAGTTGCAGGCGCCGGCAAAGCAGTTCTTCGACTTCGCCGAGCTGCCCACAGCGCTGCGCCGCTTGAAGTCCGGCGAAGGCCGCGGTAAATGGATCAGTCGCCTACCGGCGCCGATGGTCATCGCCTGACCGACCCGTGCGCGGGATGGCGTATGTGCGTAGGAGCGGACTCTGTCCGCGATGGGCCTGCCTCGTGCCATGCCTGACTGGAGCGGCGATGAAACGATCGCGGACGAAGTCCGCTCCTACGCTTGCCGGAAGTACCGGCGCTTAACACCGAACAGGAGAACACCATGGATCTGGGCATCAAGGGCCGCTGGGCCGTCGTCTGCGCCGCCAGCAAGGGCCTCGGCAAGGGCTGCGCCCTGGCGCTGGCCCGCGAAGGCGTGAACCTGGCGATCAACGCCCGCGACGTCGACACCCTCGCCGCCACCGCCGCCGAGCTGCGCCAGCTGGGCGTGGAAGTGCGCGAAGTGGCCGGCGACATCAGCCAGCCGGACGTGCGTGCCGCACTGCTGGCCGCCTGCCCGCAGGTGGACATCCTGGTCAACAACGCCGGTGGCCCGCCGCCCGGTGATTTCCGCGACTGGGAACGGGAGGACTGGCTGCGCGCCCTGGAGCTGAACATGCTCACGCCCATCGAGCTGATCAAGGCGACCATCGACGGCATGGCCGAGCGCGGCTTCGGGCGCATCATCAACATCACCTCCGGTTCGGTGAAGGCGCCGATTGCCACCCTCGGCCTGTCCAACGGCGCGCGCAGCGGGCTGACCGGCTTCGTTGCCGGCGTAGCCCGCCAGCCCCAGGTGGCCGGCAACAACGTGACCATCAACGGCCTGCTGCCCGGCTCCTTCGACACCGATCGCCTGCGCAGCGGCTACCACCGCTCGGCGACGCTGAGCGGGCGTGACGAAGGCGAACTGGTGGAGGCCGGCAGACAGGAAATCCCTGCCGGGCGCTTCGGCAGCGCCGAGGAATTCGGTGCGTTCTGCGCCTTCCTGTGCAGCGCCCACGCCGGCTACCTGACCGGGCAGAACCTGCTGCTCGATGGCGGCGCCTATCCGGGGACGTACTGACCGTTACTGCCATCCCCGTAGGAGCGGACTCTGTCCGCGATGGTTGGGCCGCGCCTGGTGGTCGATCGGAGCTGCGGTGAATCGATCGCGGACAAAGTCCGCTCCTACCCAGCCCGAAACGCCAGAGCTGTGCTGTAGGAGCGCCCCATGGGCGTGATCGCGGACATAGCTCGCTCCTACAATCACCGCCCCTGGCTCTACAATCCCCCCGTCGCTCCCGAACAGGCCCACCAATGAAAGCCCACTCCGACGAACTCAAGACCTTCGCCACGGTGATCGACTGCGGCTCCATCACCGCCGCCGCCGAACAGCTGGGGCTGACGCCCTCGGCGGTCAGCCGGGCCTTGTCGAAGCTGGAGGAAAAGCTCGGCACCACCCTGCTCAACCGCACCACGCGGCGGATGAAGCTGACCGAGGAAGGCGAGTTCTTCCTGGAAAACGCCCGCCACATCCTCGAACAGATGGACGCCCTGGAAGAGCGCCTGGCCCTGCGTCAGCAATCCCCGGCCGGACGCCTGCGGATCAACGCCGCCTCGCCGTTCATGCTGCACGCCGTGGTGCCGCATATCGGCGCCTTCCGCGAGCGTTACCCGGATATCGAACTGCAGCTCAATACCAACGACCTGAACATCGACCTGCTGGAACAGAGTACCGACATTGCCATCCGCATCGGCCATCTCGCCGACTCCAGCCTGCACGCCCGGCCCCTGGGCAGCAGCCGCCTGAACCTGCTGGCCGCGCCCGAGTATCTGCAACGCCACGGCACCCCGGCCAACCTGGAAGAACTGCTCGGCCACTCGCTGCTCGGCTTCACCCAGCCCGAGGCGCTGAACGTCTGGCCGATCCGCCATGCCGGCGGCGACACCCTCACGGTCAACCCGTCGCTGTCTGCCTCCAGCGGCGAAACCCTGCGCCAGCTGGCCATCAGCGCCCAGGGCATCGCCTGCCTCGCCAGTTTCATGACCTGCGACGACATCCGCGCCGGGCGCCTGGTGCGCGTGCTGCCGGAGCTGACCAGCGAGCGCCGCCAGCCGATCCACGCGGTGTACTACCGCAACTCGCAGCTGGCCCTGCGCATCCAGTGCTTCCTCGACTTCATCCAGGAGCGCCTGGCGCAGTCGCTGCACGCCACAGGCTGAAGGAAAATTCCCGCAAAGCCGCCGAACCTCGACCACACTGATCAGGGTTCGCCGGCACCGTGCTGCAACGCCGTGCCGCCCCGCCAAGACCAGAGGGCCTGGCATGTCCCCCATGCTGCTGTACCTGCGCGCCATCATCCACCCTGGCCGCGACACCCTGCTGTTCGCCCTGCGCACCGTGATCGCAGGGCTGCTGACGCTGTACCTGGCATTCCTGCTCGACCTCGACCAGCCCAAGTGGGCGACCATGACGGTGGTGATCATCAGCACCCCGCTGGCCGGCATGACCCTGCAGAAGAGCTTCGCCCAGGTGATCGGCACCACCATCGGCGCCATGGTCGCGGTGGCGATCATGGCTTTGTTCCCCCAGGCGCCGCTGCCCTTCATCGTCACCCTGGCGCTGTGGCTGGCGATCTGCACCGCCGGCGGCACGCTGATGCGCTTCACCTATTCCCACGCCTTCGTCCTCAGCGGCTTCACCGCGGTGATAGTTGCGCTGCTGGCCCAGCCGGCGCCCGAGTCCACCTACACCCTGGCCATCACCCGCGTTACCGAAACCCTGCTCGGCGTGGCCTGCGTGACCCTGGTCAGCCTGTTCTTCGCCCGCCCGCAGAGCGTCGCGCGCGGCTACTTCGCCAAGGTCGACCAACTGATCCGGTTGATCGCCGTACACGCCGCCGCGGTGATCCGTGGCGAGGAACTCGAAGAAGACTTCCAGCAACGGCAGAAACAGCTGCTGGGCGAGATCGCCGCCCTGGAGATGCTGCGCCGCCACCTGTATTTCGATGCCCCGCGCCTGCGCGGCGCCGATGAACTGGTGCAGCAACTGGCCAACCAGCTGGTGCTGATGACCTCGCGGCTGGCCATCCTGCGGCGCCAGCGCAAGCTGATCGAGGCGCGCCTGAGCGGCCCGCTGCCGGAATCCGTGCGGCGCCTGCGCGAGGACGAACTGGCCTGCCTCGCCGAGTTGGCCGAGTTCGGCCGCGACCTGCCCACCGCCACCCGCAAGCGCATCACCCAGCTGCGCCAGCGCTTCGACGCCGCCGCGCGGCAGACGGAGGAGCTGGCCGACGGCCTGCCCACCTCGCTGCGCTCCCTGGCCTGGGCGCTGCGCTTCGAGCAGGCGCGGCTGATGCAGCAGTTGGACGAGATGATCGAACTGAGCGAAGCGATCCAGGAAGGCCGCCCCGGCAGTAGCTCCTATCCGCAGAGCCAGGCCCACGCGCTGCACCTGGACTTCCACCTCGCCGCGATGAACGCTACCCGCGCCTTCGTCGCACTGTGCTGCGCTGGCTGGATCTGGGTCGAAACCGCCTGGGACGGCGCCCGCGCCGGGATGATCCTGATCGGCATCCTCTGCTCCCTGCTGGCCACCTTCCCGCGCCCGCTGATGGCGAGCCTGGCGTACATGCGCGGGCTGGCCATGGCGCTGGTGGCGGCGGCGCTGCTGCAATTCCTCTTGCTGCCCAGCATCGGCGATTTCGAGATGCTCGCGCTGTTTCTCACGCCGCTGCTGTACGTGATCGCGGTGGGATTGGCCAATCCGCAGACCGCCGGGATCGGCATCGGCCTGGGACTGTCGACCTTCCTGCTGGTCGGCCCGCAGAACCAGGGCGCGTGGATCAACACCTCGCTGCAATGGTTCGAATTCGCCGGCGGTTACGTCAGCGCCGGGGTGCTGGCGTTGCTGGTGTACGCCTGGGTGTTCCCCTTCGACGCCGATGCGCGCCTGCGCCGGCAATCGCGGCGGACCCGCGCGGAAGTGCGCTCGGTGCTGCTTTCCAAGCCCAGCGAGGCGCGCCGCTTCCTGTTCGAAAGCCGCATGGTGGATCGCCTGGCGATCATGCTCGGGCTGCTGCCGGCGGCGCGTGACAGCGAGTCCGCCGAGCGCTTCCAGTGCAGCCTGGCAAGCATGACCCTGGGCGTGGTGCTGCATCAGCTGCGCCGCGAGAGCCTCAATGCCAGAGGACTGCCCGAAACCCTGCGCGAACGTCTGTCGTTGGTACTCGACGAGCTGGCCGCCTGCCTCGACCAGCCGCCCGCCGCGCCGCTGCACCGAGTGCTGCCCGCCCTGCGTGAACTGGGCAGCGAACTGGATGAGTTGCAGGGCCACGGCAGCTATCCCAGCGGCGATGCCATGCGCCCGGTGTTCGTCAGCGGCGTGGCGCTGCTGGTGGCCGCCGACCTGCTGGAACGCTTCCGCGACCTCTACGGCGAAGCCCTGGACCTGCACGACGATCAAGGGGAACAGCCGCTGCATGCCCGTTGATATCGAACTGGGCGGGGTCTACCTGCCGCCCCTGGCCCAGGCCCTGCTGCTGGCCCTGCCGATATTCCTGCTGCTGGACTGGAGCCTGCGCCGTCTCGGCGTGCTGCGCCTGGTCTGGCACGAGGCGCTGTTCGAAGGCGCCCTCTACGCCTGCATCTGCGCCGGCCTGATCCTGCTCATGGGAGCCCTGCACTGAATGACCGCCCTGCGCAAAGCCCTGCCGCCGCTGATCACTCTGGCGGTGGTGGCGCTCGCCCTGATCCTCGGCTACTTCGCCTGGACCTATTACACCCGCGCGCCCTGGACCCGCGATGCGCGAGTGCGCGCCGACGTGGTGACGGTCTCGGCCGATGTCACCGGGCGCATCGTCGAACTGCGGGTGAAGGACAACCAGCACGTCAACAAGGGCGAGCTGCTGCTGACCATCGACCCGGCACGCTATGAGCTGGCGGTACTGCGTGCCGACCGCGCGGTGGAAGTCGCCCGCGCCGCCCTCGGCCAGTCCCAGGCTGCCATTGCCGCCAACCAGGCGTTGTTGCAGCAGCGCCACAGCGAAGAAGTCCGCCGCCGCGCGCTGAAGGCGCGCTCGGCGATCTCCAACGAGGAATGGGAGAAGGCCCAGACCGACGTCACCGTGGCTGAGGCTCAGCTGCTGCGCGAGCAGGCCAACCTGGGCCTGGCACAAGCCAACGTCTCACTGGCCGAAGCCGCGCAGAAACAGGCGCGCCTGGACCTGGAGCGCACCCAGGTGATCGCGCCGGTGAACGGCTACGTCACCAACCTGCTGACCCGCGCCGGCGACTACGCCACCGCCGGGCATTCGCTGGTGGCGCTGGTGGACAGCGACTCCTTCTACGTCGGCGGCTACTTCGAGGAAACCAAGCTGCCGCGCATCCACGAAGGCGACGCGGTGAAGGTCCAACTGATGAGCGGTGAGCGCTTCGATGGCCGCGTCGAGAGCATCGCCTTCGCCATCACCGACCGCGAGAACGCCCCCGGCGCGCGCCTGCTGGCCAACATCAACCCGAGCTACACCTGGGTGAAGCTGGCCCAGCGCATTCCCGTGCGCATCGGCATCGATCCCAACTACAAGGAACGCGCCCGACTGCGTGCCGGAACTACTGCCACGGTCAGCGTGATCGATAGCACAGAGGACTAAGGCAAGACCTTACAAGGGATTTCGAGTGTGGAACTTTCGTCTTCGCTCAGTCATCAATTCAACTTATGACTGTCACCGGACCGAGTGCAGCATTCCCTGAATTCCCAGCCTCGTGTGTTCCGCGTCCTACGCGAACACGCAAATTCGAGAGCCCTGATCTTGCCCCGATTCCGCTTACTCACTGCCGGCCTGCTGACCTGCACCGCGCTTGCCCTCATCGCCTGGCGCGGCCTGCCCTCCCCGCAGGCCGAACCGCCCAGCAGCGGCCTCTTCGCGCAGAAGTGGGCCCGAGGCGGCGTCATCCTGCTGGTACGCCACATGGAGCGCTGCGACCGCTCCGAGGCGCCCTGCCTGGGCGACACCGAAGGCATTACCGCCCGCGCCGGCCAGTTGGCTACCCAGCTGGGCAGCACCATCACCCGCCTCGGCCTGGCCGCCACCGACATCTACAGCAGCCCGTCGCTGCGCACGGCGCAGACCGCCGACCTGATGTTCGGCAAGCCGATAGTGCGCCAGGACTGGCTGTTGGCCTGCAGCGACGATGACTTCGCCGAACAGATCCTCAGCCACAAGGCCGCCGACCGCAACATGGTGCTGGTCACCCACAGCGAGTGCTTCGACCGCCTGCGCGAGAACCTCAAGGCCAGCGACGCCGACACCCCCGAATACGGCAGCACGCTGGTGCTGTACGACCGCCGCGATCCCCAGCTGAACATTGCCGGCAAGGTCGAGACCGATGAGTGGCTGGAGCTGCTGGACAACCCCAACGCCAGCTGAGGACGCTGCCCGAAAGGCGCATTCTGTGCCATCTTCTTGCGATCGTTCCAAGGAGAGGCTCGATGCCCGCCCTGCTCACCACCCACCCGCTGTTCGCCGCGCCCATCCTGCTGCTGATCGACCTGCTGCTCTGGCGGCTGATTGGCGCGGCCCATCCGCACTGGCGCCTGGCGGCGCGCATCCTGGGCTTCCTGCTGTTCAGCCTGCTGCTGTTCAACGCCGGGATGAACCCGCTGCGCGCCGCACCCTGGGCCGACGACCTGCCCAGCCACATGGTCGCCACTGCGGTGCAGATCTTCTGGTGGCTGTTCGCCGCACGCTGCCTGACGGTGGTGCTGGGCTTCCTGCTGGTGCAGCGCATCGGCCATGGCGGCCGGCTGCTGCAGGATGTGGTCGGCGCGCTGATCTTCCTGGTCGCCATCATCGCCGCCGCCGGCTATGTGCTGGAGCTGCCGGTGAAGGGCCTGCTGGCCACCTCCGGGGTGGTTGCCATCGTCCTCGGCCTGGCGCTGCAGAGCACCCTGAGCGACGTGTTCTCCGGCATCGTGCTGAACACCACCAAGCCCTACCAGCTGGACGACTGGATTTCCATCGACGGCATCGAGGGCAAGGTCACCGAGATCGACTGGCGCTCCACCTACCTGCAAACCTCCCAGGGCACGCTGGCAGTGGTGCCCAACTCCCTCGCCGCCAAGGCCAAGGTGCTCAACCTGAGCCGCCCGGCAAATCTCTATGGCGTCAGCGTGAGCCTGACGGTCAGCCCGCACATCCGTCCGCGCAAGGTGATCGAAGCGCTGGAGCACGCTCTTGGTGGCTGCCGCGCCCTGCTGGCCTCCCCGGCGCCAGCGGTGAGCGTGCGCAAGTCCGCGCCCGACGGGGTGGAATACGAAATGAGCGGCTTCGTCGCCGCCATGGGCGAGAAGCGCGAGGTGCGCAACCAGTTGTTCGACCTCGCCTACCGCCATCTGCAGGCCGCCGGTATCAACCTGCTGACCGAAGCTGACGCGCCGATGCGTGAAAGCGCCTCGCGGGCGCGGGCGCTGTTGGTGCGCTCGGGCCTGTTCGACGCACTGCGTGAGGAGGAGCGCGACGAGCTGGCGACGCGGATGCAGCGCCGGCCGTTCAAGCGCGGCGAAGTGCTGCTGGCGCCCGGTGATGTCAGCGAGCGCCTGCTGATCATCGACTCCGGGGTGGTCAGCGTCACCCTGCCCCACGACAGCCAGGCCATCGAGGCCGGGCGCATGGGGCCGGGCGAGGTGTTCGGCGAGGCCGGTGTGCTCACCGGTTCGGCCTGGCAGGCGCAGTTCACTGCCATCAGCGACGGCGCCGCCTATTACCTGGACAAGGAAACCCTGGCTCCCTGCATGGAAGCGCGCCAGGAAATCGCCGAGGCGATGAGCCGGCTACTGGACTTCCGCCAGAAGGCCAGCGCCGCGCTATTGGTGGAGCAGCCCACGGTAGTGCAGCAGCGCGGCCTGATTGCCTGGCTCAAACAGCGCGCGGGACGCCGCTACAAGGCCTGACCCCCATTCAGATCAGGCGCTGACTTCCTGCAGGCAATCCAGCGGCACCCAGCCGGATTCGCCACCGCCGCGCACGCACCAGAGCCAGCCGCCCAGCTCCCGGCCGCCTTCCAGCCGCTCGCCGACTTCCACGTCGAGTTCGCGAGCGGTGTAATCCTCCGTCGCTACCGCGGCGCCCGGCGCGGTCATGTTGAATACCTGGGTCGGCACCCAGCCCTGGCGCTGGCCCGGCGTCGAGCAGAAATACCAGTCCTCCCAGCCCTCGGCGCCTTCGTAGCGTTCGCCCACGTACAAAGGCGCGCCGCGGACGAAGGTGATGGGCGCCGGGTACTCGCTGCGATGGCGCTGAATCACTTCGTAGTGCATATCGGTCTCCCATCTCCCTGGACCGACCCATGCTACTCCTCACAACGCATCGTGGAAGATCACCCCAAGGGTGAAGCGCTCGCCGGTATGCAGGCGACTGACGCCATGGCGCAGATTGACCCGGTGATAGCCGCGCACACCACGTGCCGGCCGCTGGGCCACGGCGAACACCACGGCGTCGCCCTGCTGCAACGGCACCACGCTCACCCGCGATTGCATGCGCGGGCGCTGCTCGGTCAGCACGAACTCGCCGCCGCTGAACTCCTCGCCCGGCTGCGACAGCAGGATCGCCACCTGCAGCGGGAATGCCAGCTCCCCGTACAGGTCCTGGTGCAGGCAGTTGTAGTCACCAGCGCGGTAGCGCAGCAGCAAGGGCGTCGGCCGCTGCTGGCCGGCGGCGTGGCACTGGTCGAGGAACCCGGCATGCTCGGGCGGATAATGGATACCGGTCTCCAGGCGTTCGTGCCAGGTGTTGGCGATGGCGCGCAGTGGCGCATAGAGGCGTTCGCGTAGCTCCTGCAACAGCTCCGGCAAGGGATAGGCGAAATAACGGTATTCACCGAGGCCGAAGTTGTGCCGGGCCATGATCACCCGGCTGCGGAACGATGAGTCCTGCACGTAGAGCGCGCGAAGCACCTCGCACTGGGATTTGTCGAGCAGGCCGGGGATAACAGCATGGCCGTCGGCGTCGAGTTGCGCAGTGAGTGCGGGCCAGTCGAGCGTGGCGAGTTTCTGGTGGATGGACATCCTGGCGATCCTTGATGGCAAGACCCCAGTCTAGAAGCGCCCCTTCCCACAGCGCGCCCCGGCGCTGACTTTCAAACTCCCCGTATGCACGGCACAAACCGTAGGGCGTATAACGCGCCAGCGTTATACGCCGCGGTGACATCGGCGGATAACCCGTTCCGGGTTATCCGCCCTACGGGTGCGAGGAAGTCGGGTTACCTGCCGGCCAATGGGGTCATCCATCGGGCGTCGTTGTAGACTCGGACATCCACTCCAGACCGACCACCGCCATGAGCACCGAAGACCCGATCCTGCGCGACATCTCCCGCGTCACCCTGCAGCACTACCAGGACAGCGCCCAGGCCTTCCGCGAAGGCACCTGGGACCACGACGTCACCCAGAACATCGCCGCGCTGCTGCGGCACGTCCAGGGCGAGGCGCCCTTCGCCCTGCTCGACTTCGGCTGCGGCCCCGGCCGTGACCTTTGTGCGCTCAAGGCCATGGGTCACGCACCGGTCGGCCTCGACGGCTGCGCCGACTTCGTCGCCATGGCCTGCGAAGCCAGCGGCTGCGAAGTCTGGCAGCAGGACTTCCTCGCCCTCGACCTGCCCGCCGGCCGTTTCGACGGCATCTATGCCAACGCCAGCCTGTTCCACGTCCCGCGCAGCGAACTGCCGCGCGTACTCGACCAATTGCATGCGGCCCTGAAGCCGGGCGGCGTGCTGTTCAGCTCCAACCCCCGCGGTGACAACCAGGAAGGCTGGAACGGCGGGCGCTACGGCTCCTACCACGACCTGCAGAACTGGACCCGCCTGCTGGAAGCCGCCGGCTTCCGCGAACTGGAACACTACTACCGCCCCGCCGGCCTGCCGCGCGAGCAACAACCGTGGCTGGCGAGCGTCTGGCGGCGGGTCTGAGGTGACTTCGGTGGGTGGGCAGCATGGGTATCGCTGCGCTCCACGCCATCTTACGTTGGGAGCTCTCCGGCAAGGCCGGCGTTGGGCGTTCGCGAGCAAGCTCGCTCCTACAAGGAGCGAGCTTGCTCGCGAACCGCACGGCACGGCACGGCACAAACCGTAGGACGCATAACGCGCCAGCGTTATCCGCCGTTGTGACGCCGGAGGACGCCATGGAGGCTTTCGCGGACAAGGTCCGCTCCTGCAGGGACTCCCCATCCGACTGGGCAGCGTGAATTCGTCGCCTGCATTGCCGAAACAAAAACGCGAACAGGGCCTGCCCCTGCGGGGGAACACGATCCTCGCAGGAGCGGACCCTGTCCGCGATCACTCAACCTGGGCGCTGCTGCAAGCAGCGCCCGAGGCAGGTCAGCCCTTCGCCGCCCAGGCGTTGAAGCGCTGCTCCAGGTCTTCGCCGTGGTCCACCCAGAACTCGAAGTTCACCGGCACGGCCTGCTCCAGGTTGGCCGGCGCGGTGTTCAGGCGTTCGATCAGCTTGGGATCGATCAGCTTGTTGGTCCCCAGGTTCACCGAGCCGTAGCCGAGCTTCACGGTGTGGATCTTCTGCTGTTCGGGCGAGAGCGAGAAGGCGATGAAGTCCTCGGCGGCCTTCTTGTTCGGGCTGCCCTTGGGGATCGCCCAGGAGTCGATGGCGTACAGGCTGCCATTCCACACCACCTTCATCGGCACGCCTTCTTCCTGTGCGGCGAAGGCGCGGCCGTTGTAGGCGGTACTCATGACCACGTCACCGCTGGCGAGGAACTGCATCGGCTGCGCGCCGGATTCCCACCACTGGATCGACGGCTTGATCTGGTCGAGCTTCTTGAACGCGCGATCCACGCCTTCCTTGGTCGAAAGCACCTTGTACAGGTCTTCCTTCTTCACGCCGTCAGCCAGCAGGGCGATCTCCAGGGTGTACTTGGCGCCCTTGCGCAGGGAACGCTTGCCGGGGAATTTCTTGGTATCCCAGAAATCCGTCCAGCCGGTCGGGCCGTTGGCCAGGCGCTTGCCGTCGTAGACCATGGCCATCGACCAGACCAGCAGGCCGGCGCCGCAGTCGGAGATGGTGCCGGGCACGTAGTCCTCGGCCTTGCCGAGGATCGCCGGGTCGAGCTGTTCGAACAGGCCTTCCTCGCAGCCACGCAGCAGCTCAGGGCCTTCCACCTGGACGACGTCCCAGTTGACGCCACCGGTGTCGACCATGGCCTTGATCTTGCCCATTTCGCCGTTGTACTCGCCGGCAATCACCTTCATGCCTTCCTTCTTCTCGAAGGGTTTGTAGAAAGCTTCGGTCTGTACGTCCTTGCTGATACCGCCGAAGGAGATCACGGTCAGGTCAGCGGCCATGGCGCCGGACGCCATACCCATGAGCAGGGCTCCCAGAATCGGGTTTTTCATTTCCACCTCTTGGCTTTGTTGTTGGCAGATGCTTCAAGCACGCAGGCGCCCGGTCTCTGCGGACCGGGGCACGATAGCAGGTCAGGTACGGTAGACCGCCTCACCGTCCTCAATCAGGCGCAGCGCCGATTCCCAGGCCAGCAGGTGCAGGCCATCGGTGAGCGCTTCTTCTTCCTGCACGGCCACCCGCTCGCACACCGCTGCAGGCGGGTAGCGCAGCTGGCGGCCGCCAGCCAGGGCCTGGATCTGCGCCTGGCAGGCACGTTCGAGGAAGTAGATCTGGTTGAAGGCTTCGGCGATGCAGCGCCCGGTGGCCAGCAGGCCGTGGTTGCGCAGGATCATTACCATGTGGCTGCCCAGGTCGTTGACCAGGCGCGCACGCTCTTCCGGGTCCAGGGAGATGCCTTCGTAGTTGTGGTAGCCCAGGCGGTTGTAGAACTTCAGCGCGTGCTGGCTGATCGGCAGCAGGCCGTCCTCCTGGGCGGACACCGCGATGCCGGCGGCGGTGTGGGTGTGGATCACGCAGGCCACGTCTTCGCGGGCGGCATGCACCGCGGAGTGGATGTTGAAGCCGGCGCGGTTGACGCTTTTCGGGCCGAAGCGCGGGTCGATGACGTCACCGTGGTGGTCGACCTTGACCAGGTCGGAGGCGCGCATTTCATGGAACAGCACGCCGTAGCGGTTGATCAGGTAGTGGCCCGGCTCGCCCGGCACCCGCGCGGAGATGTGGGTGTCGATGTGGTCGGTCCAGCGGAAGTGGGCGATCAGCCGGTACAGCGCGGCGAGGTCGCAGCGCGCCTGCCACTCTTCGGCCGAAATGCTCGACGGATCGATGTTGTAAGCTGTGTCACGCATGACGGGCTGTCCCTGTTCTTGTTCGGGGGTTCTTATTCAGGCTGTGCGGCGTATTGCCGCCGTCTGGGACCGAGTGTGCTGCGCGCGCCCGGCCCGCACCATGCACAGGGACCTCACGGAATTTGCAGTGCTGTTATGGTCCGGCGACCTGTACAGATCCTTCCCCACCAGAATCGGACCTTCGGATGCTGTTGCTCGACCCCACCTCGGACATTCCCCTGGTCACCCAGATCGTCGACGGCATCGCCCAGGCCATCGACGAGCAGCGCCTGCGCCCCGGCGCCAAGCTGCCCTCGATCCGCAAGTTCGCCCAGGCCAATGGCGTCAGCCACTTCACCGTGGTCGAGGCCTACGACCGGCTGGTGGCGCGCGGCTGCCTGAACGCCGTGCCCAACGCGGGCTTCTTCGTGCGCGGCCAGGTGGTCGAAGACGGCGCCAGCGACGAGACGCCCACCGAGTTCGACTTCGACGCCCACCTGCTGCTGCACAAGGTGTTCCAGCCGCTGGGCATGGAGCTGCGCCCCGGCGTCGGCCTGCTGCCCGAGCACTGGCTGGATGCCGAGGGTCTGCTGCGCGGCCTGCGCAGCCTGGCGCGGGAGGAGCCGACGCAGTTCGGCAACTACGGCCACAGCAAGGGCAACCTGAAGCTGCGCGGCAAGCTGGCCGACCGCCTGGCCGATGCCGGGGTGGCCGCCAGCCCCGAGCAGATCCTGCTGACCGCTGGCGCCAGCCAGGCGCTGGACCTCACCGTGCGCTACCTGGTGCAGCGCGGCGACCCGGTGCTGGTGGACGAGCCCGGCTACCACAACCTGTTCCTCAACCTGCGCCTGCAGGGCGCGCAGCTGCTGGGCGTGCCGCGCAGCGCCGACGGGCTGGACCTCGACCGCCTGGAGCAACTGGCCCGCGAGCACCGCCCCAAGGTCTACTTCACCCAGGCGCGGCTGCAGAGCCCCACCGGCGGCAGCCTGTCGCTGGCCGCCGCGCACCGCCTGCTGCAATTGGCCGAGAAGTACGATTTCCTCATCGTCGAGAACGACATCTATGCCGACCTCGACCCCGCCGGTCAGCTGATCCTCGCCAACCTCGACCAACTGGCGCGGGTGATCTACATCGGCAGCCTGTCCAAGGTCATCGCCCCGGCCCTGCGCACCGGCTTCATCGCCGCGCACCCTGAGCTGATCGAGGAGCTGGTGCCGCTGAAGATGGTCAGCGGCCTGACCAGCTCGGAGCTCACCGAGACCCTGGCCCTGGACATCCTCCTGCAGGGCCGCCACCGCAAGCACGTGCGCCAGCTACGCGATCAGCTCGCCGAGGCCCACGACAGCGTCGCCCGGCGGCTGGAAGCCGCCGGCCTGGAAGTCTTCCATGAACCGCGCGCCGGCCTGTTCCTCTGGGCCCGCCACCGCGCCGTGGACGACGCCACGGTGCTAGCCAGCCGCGCCAAGGAAGCGAAGATCCTGCTGTTCCCCGGCCAGCTGTTCATGCCCGACGGCCGCAGCGTGCCGTGGATGCGCTTCAACGTTGCGCACTCGCTGGATGAGCGGCTCTACGCATTCCTCGCCGCTCAAGGCTGATCAACTTGTAGGACCGAGGGGGACGCCCAGTCCTTGCTCGCGAACCGCCCAGGCACCTTGGCTACCGGCAAGCCCGTTCGCGAGCAAGCTCGCTCCTACCTGAACTTCCAGGCACCCTCTCCGCTTCGGGCTGCCTCGCGGTCACAAAACTCGTGGCCACCGAGTCCAAGGAAGAACAGCCGGCATTTCGTCCGGTACGTCAGGAGGACACCGTGAAATTTCCCGCCATCGATCCACAGCAACTTCAACGCGCCCAGCAAGGCGACCCTGCAGCCCTCGACGCGTTGCTGCTGGCCCTGCAGGCGCCGGTCTACAACCTCGCCCTGCGCATGCTCGGCCGCCGCGAAGACGCTCAGGACGCCAGCCAGGAAATCCTCCTGCGTATTACCACCCACCTCGCCAGCTTCCGCGGTGACAGCCAGTTCTCCACCTGGGCCTTCCGCATTGCCAGCAACGCCCTGCTGACTGCCCGCACCAAGGTCCGCGAGACGCCCACCGTGTCGCTGGAAGCCCTGGCGGACAAGCTCGACCTCGGCCTGCGCCTGGCCGACGCCAACGAACGCCCGCTGGAGCCGGCCGACAAGCTCGCCGCCGAGCGCATCGCCCTGGCCTGCACCCAGGGCATGCTGATGTGCCTGGAGCGCGAGCAGCGCCTGGCCTATGTGCTCGACATCGCTTTCGGGCTGGACTCGGAGACGGCAGCGGCGGTGCTGGAGATCGAACCGGCGGCCTACCGCAAGCGCCTGTCACGGGCGCGCCAGCGGCTGGACGAGTTCATGCATCGGCACTGCGGGCTGGTCAATTCGCAGGCGGCCTGCTCCTGCGAGCGCCAGGCCCTGGCGTTGCCGGCTGGCGCCAGCGACACGCGCAGGGCCGAAAGCGAGCTGCTGGCCCTGACCCGGCTGGCGGATGCCGCCGCGGTGTTCCGCGCCCACCCGGATTACCAGGTCCCGCAACGGGTCATCGAAACCGTCCGCGCCGTGCTACTGCAACACACCGGAGGCTGGCAATGAACGCGCTCGCCGATCTGGACTACCCCGAAGGCTTCCAGCCGCTGCCGAGGCGCAACCCGCTGTTGGACCTGCTCGGTCCCTTCCTGGCACGCGGCGAAGGCGAATCTCTGGAGCTCGGCCTGCTGCTGGACGAACGCCACACCAACAGCCGCGGCGGCGTGCACGGCGGCATCCTGGCCACCCTGGCGGACATCGGCATGGGCTACGCCATGGCCTTTTCCAGCCAGCCGCCGCAGCCGCTGGTCACCGCCAGCCTGACCCTGGACTACGTCTCCAGTGCCCAGGTCGGCGACTGGCTGAGCATCCGCCTGCTGCACTGCCGGCGCGGCCGGCAGATGGCCTTCGCCAACGCGCTGCTGTCGGTGGGCGACAAGGTGGTGGCGCAGGCCAGCGCGGTGTTCGCGGTCCCGCGCTGATCCGCTGGATATCGCCAGCGGCCGCTTGAGGCCTTAGACTTGCCGCCCATCAGCAACCGCCAGCAAGAGATCACTATGGGCGCCCAGTGGAAAGCCAAACATAAAGAAGTCGCCGCCAACGCCAAGGGCCGCGTGTTCGGCAAACTGTCGAAGGAAATCATGATCGCCGCGCGCAATGGCGCCGACCCGGACATGAACCCGAAACTGCGCCTGGTCGTCGAGCAGGCCAAGAAGGCCTCGATGCCCCGCGACACCCTGGAGCGCGCGATCAAGAAAGGCGCCGGCCTGCTGGACGGCGCCGCCACCTTCGAGCGCGTGGTCTACGAAGGCTTCGCCCCGCACCGCGTGCCGGTGATCGTCGAGTGCCTGACCGACAACGTGAACCGCACCATCGCGGAAATCCGCGTGCTGTTCCGCAAGGGCCAGCTGGGCGCTTCCGGCTCGGTGTCCTGGGACTTCGATTACCTGGGCCTGGTCGAGGCCACCCCGGCCAGCGCTGACGCCGATCCGGAACTGGCCGCCATCGAGGCCGGTGCCCAGGACTTCGAGCCGGGCGAGGAAGACGGCGACACCCTGTTCCTCACCGACTCTACCGACCTCGACGCCGTCTGCCGCGCCCTGCCCGAGCATGGCTTCACCGTCGCCTCGGCCAAGCTTGGCTACAAGGCGAAGAACCCGGTGAGCCTGTCCGACGCGGAGCTGGAGGAAGTCGAAGCCTTCCTCGACGCCCTGGACGGCAACGACGACGTGCAGAACCTCTACGTCGGCCTGGCGTAACGGCAAGGCACCCTGGGGAGATGGGGCAAACCCATCTCCCTCGCGCCAGCGTCAGTACAGCCCG
Organism: Pseudomonas sp. CAN1; assembly: GCF_030462585.1. Lineage (GTDB taxonomy): Bacteria > Pseudomonadota > Gammaproteobacteria > Pseudomonadales > Pseudomonadaceae > Pseudomonas. Next base: position 42,434 of record NZ_JASMRU010000036.1, read on the forward strand.
GTCGCGCTACCCGGCTCGAACACCGGCGTCTCGTTGGCCTGGATCATGTTGTAGCTCAGCATGAAGGCCACGCCGCCGTCGCTGCCCAGCGCCTGGCTGACCCAGCCGATGGGGTTGTTGAACAGCGAATCATCCGGGTTGAGCACGCCGATGGCCGCCGAATCGGGATCGTTGTCCCAGGTCACATCGCCCCAGTGCCAGCCCAGCCCTTCGACGAACTGTCGCCCCAGCAGCGCCCCGAGGGCGAACACCGCGTCATCGTCCACTTCGCGCTGCTGCGCCTTGGCGTCGCGCACGTACTGGGTGATCGCTGCGACCACCTCATGGGGCGGCAATTCCGGCGCCAGCTGAAGCAGTGCCAGACCCTGCTGCTGCAGGTCGGCCAGTTGTTGCTCGATATCCGCCGACAGCGGGATGATTTCAGCCATGCTTCCTTCTCCTCAAACGGTTCCCGCGCTGTCCTGGCGGGCCCCTGTCACTGTTGAAACTTCCAGCCTGCCGCCGCTCACACGGCGCGGCCCATCAGTACGTCCTGGCTGCCTTCGGCCTTCTCCCGCAGGAAATCCCAGGTGGTGCGCATCCGCGCGATGTCCTTGAGCTCGGTTGGCATGAGCATCCAGAAGGTCCGCACGAATTCGATCTCGCCCGCCAGCACCGGTTGCAGCGACGGGTCTTCGGCTGCCGCGAAAGCCGGCAGGATCGCCAGCCCGGCGCCCTCCGCCACCGCACGCTGCTGGGCGAGGATGCTGGTGCAACGCAGCGCCATGTGTAGTGGCCGGCCGATCTCGTCGAGGTATTGCAGCTCCTTGCTGTAGAGCAGGTCATCGACGTAGCCGACCAGGGCATGCTCGCGCAGGTCGTCGCGGTTGCGAATCGGCCCGCGCTCGGCGAGGTAGTCCTTCGAGGCATAAAGGCGCAGCACGTAGTCGGTCAGCCGGGTGATCAGATACGGGCCGCGGCCGGGGCGCTCCAGGGTAATGACGATGTCCGCCTCGTGGCGCGACAGCTGCAGCGCGCGCGGCACCGCCAGCAGATCCACGCCCAGGTGCGGGTGGCGCTGGTTCAGCTCCACCAGCTGCGAGGTCAGCAGCGTCGAGCCGTAGCCCTCGGTGGCGCCGATGCGCACCTTGCCGGAGAGATTGTCCTCGGCGCCGGCCAGGCGTTTCTCGATGACCTTGCAGGCGCTCTCCATGGCTTCGGCCTGGGGTAGCAGCCCGTGGCCGGCCTCGGTCAACCGATAGCCGGCGGGCTCGCGCACCAGCAGCTGGGCGCCAATGCTTTTCTCCAGCGCCTGCAGGCGCCGGGCGACTGTGGTGTGGTCCACACCCAGGCGGCGGGCGGCGACGGTCAGCTTGCCGGCCCGGGAAAGCTCAAGGAAAAACCGCAGGTTGTCCCAGTCCATATCCGCCTCGGCGCGGGCCGTGTCTGCAAAAACGCAGAGCATACTTGCACATCACCTCATTGAGCACATCAAAAATGCACTGCTAGGATCGATGCGGACAACAAGAAAGCCACAGAGGCCGACTTCGATCTCGCCACAGCGTACGAAGCGAGCGGAAAGTGGTTCGGAGGGTGCGCCCTCCCGACCGTCTTCCCGCGCAGACTGCCAGGCGACTCGACGCGCCTCCCGACTGGGAGAACCCACGATGACCGCAACTGCCGCCCCGACCGTCAAACTCTTCCTCGACGGCAAGCCTGTCGAGTCCACCAGCGCCGAATGGCGCGACGTGATCAACCCCGCCACCCAGGAAGTCCTCGCCCGCGTGCCTTTCGCCACGCCCGAGGAAGTCGAGCGCGCGGTGGCCAGCGCCAAGGCCGCATTCAAGACCTGGAAGAAGACCCCCATCGGCGCCCGCGCGCGCATCTTCCTCAAGTACCAGCAACTGATCCGCGAGAACATGAAGGAGCTGGCGGCGATCCTCACCGCCGAACAGGGCAAGACCCTGCCTGACGCCGAAGGCGACGTGTTCCGCGGCCTGGAAGTGGTCGAGCACGCCGCGGCCATCGGCAACCTGCAGCTGGGCGAGCTGGCCAACAACGTGGCCGGTGGCGTGGATACCTTCACCATCCTGCAGCCCATCGGCGTCTGCGCCGGCATCACCCCCTTCAACTTCCCGGCGATGATCCCGCTGTGGATGTTCCCGATGGCCATCGCCACCGGCAACACCTTCGTCCTCAAGCCCTCCGAGCAGGACCCGATGGTGACCATGCGCCTGGTCGAGCTGGCCCATGAAGCCGGCGTGCCGCCGGGCGTGCTCAACGTCATCCATGGCGGCCCGGACGTGGTCAACGCGATCTGCGACCACCCGGACATCAAGGCCGTCTCCTTCGTCGGCTCGACCCGAGTCGGCACTCACGTCTACAACCGCGCCTCCCAGGCCGGCAAGCGCGTGCAATGCATGATGGGCGCGAAGAACCACGCCATCGTGCTGCCCGATGCCAACAAGGAGCAGACCCTCAACGCCATTGCCGGCGCCGCCTTCGGTGCCGCCGGGCAGCGCTGCATGGCCTTGTCGGTGGCGATCCTGGTGGGCGAAGCCCACGAGTGGATTCCCGACCTGGTGGCCAAGGCGCAGACCCTCAAGGTCAGCGGCGGCACCGAGGCCAACACCGATGTCGGCCCGCTGGTTTCCTGCGCGGCGCTGGACCGCGTCAGCGGCCTGATCGAACGCGGCACCCAGGAAGGCGCCAAGCTGGAGCTGGACGGCCGCAATCCGCAGGTGGCCGGCTACGCCAAGGGCAACTTCGTCGGCCCGACCGTGTTCTCCGGCGTCACCCCGCAGATGACCATCTACCGCGAGGAAATCTTCGGCCCGGTGCTCTGCGTGGTGTCAGTGAAAACCTTCGACGAGGCCATCGAGCTGATCAACGCCAACCCCAACGGCAACGGCACCGCGCTGTTCACCCGCTCCGGCGCCGCCGCGCGGCACTTCAAGGAAGAGATCGACGTCGGCCAGGTAGGCATCAACGTGCCGATTCCGGTGCCGGTGCCGCTGTTCTCCTTCACCGGCTCGCGCGGCTCCAAGCTCGGCGACCTCGGCCCGTACGGCAAGCAGGTGGTGCAGTTCTACACCCAGACCAAGACCGTCACCGAACGCTGGTTCGACGAGAACGAGGTCGGCGGCGCGGTGAACACCACCATCAACCTCAAGTAAGCCTGCCCGCCCGTCTGCCCCGAGCCGGCCCGGACTTCAGCAAGGATGCTGGTCCGGGCACGGCGCCACGCGGGCGGGCACCTCCCTTGGCGCCTGCTGGACAGCGCGCCCCGAACAAGAAGAAGAGGACCATCCCATGCGCATCGGTTTCATCGGACTCGGCAACATGGGCGGCCCCATGGCCGCCAACCTGCTCAAGGCTGGCTTCGACCTGAGCGTCTTCGATCTCTCCGCCAAGGCCGTGGAAGCAGCCGTCGCCCTCGGCGCCCGCGCCCTGGCATCGCCGGCTGAGGTAGCCCGCGACGATGTCGAGGTGATCATCACCATGCTGCCCGCCGCCGCCCATGTGAAGCAGGTCTTCCTCGGCGACGACGGCCTGCTGGCCAACGTGCAGCCCGGCGTGCTGCTGATCGACTCGTCCACCATCGACCCGCTGAACGCCCGCGAGGTCAGCGCCGCTGCCCTCGCCCACGGCAACCCGATGGTCGATGCGCCGGTATCCGGCGGCACCGCCGGCGCGGCTGCGGGCACCCTGACCTTCATGGTCGGCGGCGAGCAGACCGACTTCGAGCGCGCCCGCCCGGTGCTGGCGGCCATGGGCAAGAACATTGTGCACTGCGGCGGCGCCGGCAACGGCCAGGTGGCCAAGGTGGCGAACAACCTGCTGCTGGGCATCTCCATGATCGGCGTGGCG
>NZ_JASMRU010000037.1 GCF_030462585.1 Pseudomonas sp. CAN1
CGCATGCTCGACCTGACCCAGCTGCAGGACGCCCGCCCGCTGCACAGCACCCTCGCCTCCGCCCTGGGCATTCCGGGCCTGGCCGGCGAGTCGCTGGAGCRCATCTGTGCCCAGGCGGCCGACCGGCAGATGCTGCTGCTGATCGACAACTGCGAGCACCTCATCGACGCCGTCGCGCGCCTGGTGGAGTGCCTGCTGCGCCAGGCGCCGCACCTTCATATCCTCGCCACCAGCCGCGAAGGCCTGCGCGCCAATGGCGAGCACATCCACCTGTTGCGTCCGCTGGCCTGCCCGCCCGCCCAGCTCGCCAGCATCGAGGATGCCCTGGGCTACCCGGCCGTTGCGCTGCTGGTCGAGCGCGCCAGGGAGAGCCGCGAAGACTTCGAGCTGCGCCCCGAGGACCTGCCGCGCATCGGTGAAATCTGCCGGCGCCTGGACGGCATTCCCCTGGCCCTGGAACTGGCGGCCGGGCACCTCGACGATGACGCCATCGAAACGCTGTTGCAGGGCGGCTACCTGGACCTGCCGCTGCAGTCCGATGACGCACTGAACCGCCACGTACACCTGCGCGCCATGCTCGACTGGAGCTACGCACTGCTGCGCCCAGCCGAGCAGAACTGCCTGCGCCGCCTGAGCGTGTTTCGCGGCAGCTTCTCGCTGGACTCCATCGCCGCCGTGATCAGCCAGCCGGCCGATATCGCTACGGCCTTCCTGCTGGTGAATCAGTTGAGCGCCGCATCGCTGCTGATCACCGAAATCCGCCACGACGAAGCACGCTATCGCCTGCTGGAACCGACGCGCCTCTACGCCCTGGAAAAGCTCGATGCCGAGGGCGAGTCAGCGGCGGCGCGCGAACGCCACCTGGCGCTGTGCCAGAGCGTCATGCAGCGCGCCCAGGATGAATGGGAGAAAGCCACCGCACAGGGCTGGCTGAAGCGTTATTCGCCCTGGCTCGCCGAGGTGCGTGCGGCGCTGGACTGGGGCCTGGGAGCGGAGGTCCGGCACAGCCTGGCGATCAGCCTGACGGCCAGCTCCTCGCCGCTGTGGCAGGAGCTGTCGCTGCTGCACGAATATGGCCCCTTCGTCAGTGCCGCGCTGGGCCTGCTCAGCGCGGAATCCACCTCGTCGCTGCCGCTGGCGATGCGCCTGGAGCTGGCCCTGGGCAACACCACCTACCATGACGTGCGCAACCGCCAGGCTGACGAAGCCTTCCAGAACGCGCGCTTCCTGGCCCAACAGATCGGCGACCGCGATGGCGAGCTGACCGCTCTCTCCGGCGGCCTCGCCGTGACCCTCTGGGCCGGCCAGTACCAGCAGGCCGCCGAACGTAGCCAGGACTTCGCACGCCTCAGCGAAGGCCAGGGCGAACTGCTCGCCACCAGCGCCCTGCGCCTGCAGGTGCTGGCGTTGCACTACTCGGGGGATCAGGTTCAGGCGCAAGCGGTGGGTGCGCGGGTGCTGCAGCGGCTGGAACACGAAAGCCGAGCCAACCGTTTCGCGCCGTGCCTGGGCGTGCAGTACGACCAGCAGGTTGCCTCCCTCGCCACCCAGGCCCGCACTCTCTGGTTACGCGGCCTGCCGGAGCAGGCCGAAAGCATGGCCGCCCAGGCCATCGAACTGGCCAGCCAGATGCGCCACAGCGCTTCCATCGCGTATAGCCTGGCGGCCGCCGGCTGCGTGATCGCGTTCTACAACGGTGAACTGGAGAAGGCCCGCAGCCGCGTCCAGCTGATGATCGAGGTGGCCGAGCAGCACCGCGTGCCGCTGTTCACCGACTGGGCGCGGCACTATGCCTGGGCCATGGGTTTCGAGGATTCGACCGCTGGCGCCGCGCCGGCGGTCGGGCTGGTCCGTGACATCGTCCAGACCCTCGGCGGCCGACCGCTGCCCGGCGACCAGGCGCAGCTGATGCGCGCCCGCACCGGCGCGGCCGGCTGGTGCGCGGCGGAAATCCTGCGCAATGAAGCCGAGGCCTTGCTGGCCCGCGGTGACCGCGAATCGCTGCTCGGCGCTGGAACCCTGCTGACCCGCGCCCTGGCGCTGTCCCGTGAGCAAGGCGCATTGGCCTGGGAACTGCGCGCGGCCACCAGCCTGGCGCAGCTGCTACGGATGCAGGGGCAGCCAGAACAGGCCAGCCAGATACTGCAGCCGGTCTGCCAGCGCTTCAGCGAAGGCTTCGCCTCGCCGGACCTGCGCAAGGCCCGGCAGTGCCTGCAGGACTGCGCGAGCGGCGCCGGCTGAAGCCAACGCGAATGCTGCTGCGACGGCTCCCGCTCATGGGCCATACTGCGATCCGCCCCTCCTAGCCCGTGAAGGATCACCGCCCATGCACCCACTGCTGTTGCCGATGGCCGCACACGTTGCGCTGGCCGCCCTGCTCTACGTCCTGCTGACTGTCGCCCGCGCGCCCAAGGTCTGGGGCATCGGCCAGCGCGCGGATGGCAGCAACCCCTGGGCGACCCTGGAGCCACGCATCAGCGCCAACCTGTCCAACCAGTTCGAGTGGCCGCTGTTCTTCCACATCGCCTGCCTGCTGCTGATCCAGCAGCACGCCGCGCCCACCGCCGCCCTCTGGCTGGCCTGGATATTCGTCGCCGGGCGCCTCGCCCACAGCGCCGTGCAGATCTTCACCGGCAACGTGCGTCTGCGCGGGCTGGTGTTCACCATCAACTTCCTCGCCACCCTCGGCCTGTGGCTGGTGGCGCTGGCCGCGCTGCGCGTCTGAGCGCGGCAGACGGCCGTTCTACTGATTGCGGACCAACAACACCGGGCGCTTGCTCGACTGCAGCACGCCCTCGGCGACGCTGCCGAGCATCAGCCGATGCACACCGCGACGGCTATGGGTGCCCATGACGATGGCGTCGGCCTTGACCGCGTCGGCTTCGCGCTCGATGCGGTCGGCGACTTCCTCGCCGGTGGTCTCCATCGTGATTCGCTGGTAAGTGGCCGGCACGGCGTATTCGGCGATGACTTCCCGCGCCTTGCCGAGGATGTCGTCGGCGGCTTTCAGCGCAGCGGCGTGCAGCGCCTCGGCGTCGTAGTACTTCGCGTAGTAAGGCAGGTGCCCCAGGGGGCGGTCGACGATGGTGATGACGTGCAGCTCGCCGCCGCTCATGCGGACCAGTCGGGCGCCTTCGGCCAGGGCGCGGAAGGAAACGGGGCTGCCGTCCACGGCGGCCAGGACATGCTCGTACATGCTGTGCTCCTCGATGATGGGTCCTCATGACCTTAACCGCCGAGGCGCGCCCCACCCTTGTGCCGTGTCAATGAAAGCCCGCAGGAGTTGGGCTCAGTGCGCCGACGCCGCCTCGTCGCGGCAGGCCGACGGGCTCTGCCCGGTCCAGCGTTTGAAGGCCCGGCGGAAGCCGCGCACGTCGCTGTAGCCGAGGGCTTCGGCGATGCGCTCGATGGGCATGTCCGGGTTGCCCAGCAGGCTGATGGCACGGGCGCGGCGTACCTGGTCCTGCAGCGCATCGAAGGTCACGCCGTGCTCGCCCAGCCGCCGCCGCAGGGTGCGGCTGCTGATGTTGAGCTCGCCGGCCACCTTGTCGATCGGGCTGCCCTGGGCCAGGTCGCGGGCGATGGCGCGCTCCACCGTTTCCAGCAGGTCGGTCTTCTGCCCCTGGGCGGACTCCGCCTCCAGCAGGCTGAGCGCCTGGCGCAGGGCAACCGGATGGTGGCTGGGCAGTTGCACGTCGAGCCAGTGGCTGGCGATGGCCACACGGTTGTGCAGGCAGCCGAACTGCAGGTTCGGCCCGAGAAGACGCTGGTACTCGGCCTCGTAGCTGGGCGCGGCATGGGTGAACTCGAAGCGCAGCGGCTGGAACTGCGGGCCGATCAGGGTGCGGTTGTAGACCAGCAGGCTGGCGAAGAACTCCTCCACGGCGAACACCTGGATATCGGCATACGGCAGCCGGCACTCGACTTCGATGAAGCTCTCTTGCGGCCCCTCGATCAGGTTGCACAACGCAATGCCGCCGGTGGTGTGCTGGAAACGCCGGCCCAGCTCGAAGGCATCGCGCAGGGTCCTGCACAGCGACAGCACATGGCCGAGCAGCCCCAGGGTGCCGAGCACGTTGCGGTGCCCGACCAGCAGGCCCAGGCCGCGCTCGGGCAACGCCGCGAGGGCGCGCTGGATCATCGCCACGGTCTGCCGGTAGCTGATGCGCTGCGCCGGGTCCTGCAGCTCCTCGGCGGTAAAGCCCAGCCCAAGGCACAGCCGTTCGTCGCTGACGCCCAGGTCGCTGGCGACCTCGGCAAGGGTCTGCAGCAGGAAGGGCGAAACCAGCGCCAGGTCGAATTGCGCATCGATGCTTGTGTGGGGCATGCAGGCTGCTCTCGAACGGGGCGCCGGCAGTTGTTGTTATGTGGCCGGCGCGCGATGGCCGCATCATAACGCGTTCGCCGGCAGATCAAGGGCAGGCGTAACAGAATATTACAGTACCCCCTCGCAACGCCTGGCCGCGCGGCCCGAGAGTGGCGCCCCTTCCGCCAGAGAACTGCGGACAGAAAAAAGCCCAGATCGCTGGCCTGGGCTTGATTCGACGCGGTGCTCAGTCGTACACCGGCCACTGATCCACAATGCGCCCCCCGCGCACCGCCAGCAGGTCGCCGAATTGCAGGAGGATCGACTCGGACTGGGTCGGCCGCAGGAATACCTGGTCGTCCACCTTCAGGCCGACGGCGCTGGAGCCGTTGACCATTTCCTGGTTGGAGCTGCGCCCGAACAGCTCGTTGAACTGCAGGCCCTTCGGCGATTCAGGCTCGGCCAGCCAGTTGCCGCCGTAGATGAAGAAGGTCTCGCGCTGGTTCGGGTCCCACCAGGAGAACAGCTTCGACTTGTCGTCCAGCGCCGGAATGCGCACCGCGCCGGTGCTCTTGATAACCGGGGTGGCGATGAAGGCGGCGGGCTGGTGCTCCACCAGCGAGGGCAGGTCGTAGTGGGTCGGCTTGACCAGCGCCGAGCCCACCGACACTTCGCTGCTGGTGCGTTCGTTCTCATGCATGCGGAAGCTCGGGCTGCCGGCGGTGTTCAGCGTCAGGTCCGGTTTCCACAGCGTGGGGTGCTGGCTGCGGGCGTAGTCGACGAAGCTGTTGTAGAGGGTCATGACCTTGGCGAACAGCTCCTCCGGCGAGCCGAGGATGCCGGGCACGCCCATGCCGACGAAGGGGTCGTAGCCCATGAAGCCGGCGAACTCCAGGTGCTGTGGGTTGGCGCCGATGATGGTGAGCATCTTGCCGAGGGTTTCGTGATCGGCCACGCCGCCGCGGTGCAGGCCCACGTCCAACTCGATGTTGATGCGCATGCGGGTGTTCAGCCCCTGGGCCAGCGTCAGGTACTGCTGCAGGCGCTCGGGGGTATCGAGCAGCCATTGCAACTGCCGGGTCGGGTCGAAGGGGCCGCGCAGGCTCTGGTAGAACTGCTGCGCCGAGCCCACCGGCAGCGGCTTGCCCAGCAGCAGGTCGGAATCGGCGAAGCGTTCGGCGTCGTGGTTGAGGAACGGCTGGTGGAACGACATGAACCGCCGGGTGCCGGCGCGTTTGGCGATGTAGTCGAGCAGCTGCGGCGACGGCAGCGACTTCTCCACCACGCGCAGGTGCTTGCCGGTGCGGCGCACCGACTGCATGACGCTGTCGACGTTGTGATCCAGGCGGTCGAGGTCGATCAGCATCACCGGGCGCATCGGCCCGTGCTCGCGCAGTTCGCGGTTGAGCTTGGCGAAGTAGTCGTCGTACGGGGCGCCGTGGTCGGACGGCCGCAGCCAGGCGCCGGCACCGGCGAGCAGGACGCCTGCCCCGGCCGCGCCGACGATGAAATTGCGTCGTTTCATGGGTTGTTCTTCCTTGTCAGGCCACGCCGAGAATCGACGACAGGTGGGCGTTGAGGAACTTGCCCTGCGGGTCCAGGGCCTGGCGTACCTCGGTGAATTCCTTCCAGCGCGGATACAGCGGTTGCAGGGTGCGCGCATTGAGCGTGTGCAGCTTGCCCCAGTGCGGCCGGCCGGCGTATTTCCAGAAGATCGGCTCGACCGCGGCGAAGAAGTTGTGGTGGTCCATGCTGTAGTGCTGGTGCACGGAGATCGAGCAGCTGTCGCGGCCCTCGAACATGCTCAGCGGGATATCGTCGGCCTTCACGTAGCGGTACTCGATGGGGAACCAGGTGCGCAGGTCCTTGTCGTTGATCAGCTTGAGGATCTCGCGCAGACAGGCCGGGCCGTGCTCCGCCGGGACGGAGTACTCCATCTCGTTGAAGCGCACGTTGCGCACGTTGGCGTAGATGTCGTACGAGTCGCCGACGCGGTCATCGAAGCTGGCGACATGACGCAGGCTGTTGAGCAGGAAGCGCCGCGCCGCGGGGAAGTCGCTGCCGTACTTGTCGAGGCCCTCGATGATGCTGACGAACTGGTTGCCGCCCTCCTCGGCCGGGTCCAGCGGTGGCGTGGCCGGGTCGGTGGTTTCGTTGAGGGCGATGGACAGCGCGTAGTCGGAATGGGTCATGACCTGCATTTCCCAGTGCTGGTTCTCGCGGGTGTTCTTCTCCACGTCCTCCAGCAGTTCCTCGGTGCTGGCGACCCACTGCCGCTCGTGCAGACGGTAGGCCTGGCGGTTCTGCAGGCGCACGCGGGTGGCGACGCCGAAGGCGCCGAGAGAAACCCGCGCGGCATTGAAGACTTCCGGGTGGCGCTGGGCGTCGCAGTCGAGCACCTCGCCGCCGGCGGTCACCAGTTGCAGGCCGGTGACGCGGGAGGAATAGGAGCCGAAGCCAACGCCGGTGCCGTGGGTCGAGGTGGAGATCGCCCCGGCCAGGGTCTGGTAGTCGATGTCGGCCATGTTCGGCAGTGCCTGGCCGACCTCCTTCAGCGCCGCGCCCATCAGCGACATCGGCGTGCCGGCGGCGAACTCCGCCTGCAGCGTCGCCGCATCATGGCTGAGCAGCCCGCTGAAGTAGGCCAGCGAGACCAGCGTGCCGTCGGTGGGCACCAGGGCGCTGAAGGAGTGTGCCGAGCCTACCGGGCGGACCTTGCCCTCGGCCTGGCGGATCACCTGGACCAGTTCGTCGAGGCTCTGCGGCGCCAGGCGCGCCAGCGGCAGGCAGCTCTGCCCGCCAGACCAGTTGCGCCAGGGGATCAGCCGTTTCGGCCGTGCCAGTTCTGCCGCCAGCGGGCTGCCGGCCATGGCCGCGAGCGCGCCGGCAACGGCAGCGTGCTGCAGCAGTTGGCGGCGAGTGAGATGAATAGCCATCGAGGAGCCCCCGTACTTATTGGACCTGTTGGCCAGACATGAAGGAAATCAGCGCGAGGAACTCTTCCTCCGAGCACTGCATGCACATGCCCATCGGCGGCATGCCCTTGTAGCCGTTGATGCTGTGGTCCAGCAGGCTGTCGCTGCCCTGCGCGACGCGGGGTTGCCAGGCCTTGGCGTCACCGCTCTGGGGCGCGCCGGAGGCCGGGTTGGCGTGGCAGGTCTTGCAGCTGCTGTCGTAGATCTTCGCCAGGGCCGGGTCGGCGGGCTTCAGGGCGGCGGCGTTGCGGGAGGCAGGTGGTGCGGCGTCGTCACCGCAGCCGGCGAGCAGCGCGGCAAGGGCCACGGCGAGCAAGGCGGTCGGCAAGAAAGATGTGGCGGGTCTTGGCATGGTGCTCCCCTCTTCTCCCGCGCCGGCAGGCGGTGCGGATTCTTGTTGTCTGGGTAGAGGAGAACGTTAAGGCAGACAGCGATTGCCGCTGAGGACATTCGCGGACAACAAGGGGGCCTGGCGGGACAGCGTGGTGTCCCGCCAGGCCCTGGGGCTTACCAGATCGGCAAGGTGTAGCTGACGATGAAGCGGGTTTCGTCCATGTCGTTGCCGAAGCTGCTGCGGAAGGTGCTGTTGCGCAGCTTGAAGCCGACGTTCTTCAGCGGGCCGCTCTGCACCAGGTAGCCGACGTCGGTGTCGCGCTCCCACTCCTTGCCATTGCCCTGCCCGTTCAGCAGGTCGATGTTGTCGCCACGCAGGTAACGGGTCATCAGGCTCAGGCCGGGCAGCCCGTAGGTGGCGAAGTTGAAGTCGTAGCGCAGCTGCCAGGAGCGTTCGTCCTTGTTGGCGAAGTCGCCGATCTGCACGTAGTTGACCAGGTACGGGTCGGTGCCGGACAGGTAGGCGAAGCCGGTGTCGCCAGACATGCGCTGCAGGCCGAGGGCGAATGCCTGGTTGCCGAGCTTGTAGGTGAACATGGCGTTGAGCGCGCGGTTGTCGACGTTGCTGCCGCCGTCATCGGTGGAGCGCGCCCAGCGGATGTCGGATTTCAGCGACTGGCCCTCGGCGATCGGCAGCGTGTGCACCAGGCTCACGTAGTGCTGGCGATAGAGGTCTTCGAGGTTGGCGTAGTGATAGCTGGTGCTGAGCTGGTTGCTCCAGCGGTAGGTGCCGCCGGCGATATTGAAGCGGTCGCTGGTGAGGTGGCTGCCGGCAACGATATTGCGCTTGTTGCCGCGGGTCATCGACAGGTCTTCGTCGTTGGACGAATCACGCTGCTTCACTTCACGCAGCTGGCCGAGCTGCAGGTCGAGGTCGTCGAGCTCCTTGGACTCCACCAGCGCGCCCTGGAAGGTCTGCGGCAGCAGGCGAGTGTCGTTGTACTGCACCACCGGCMGCTTGGGCAGCAGCGTGCCGACCTTCAGCGTGCTTTTGGAGACGCGCAGCTTGGCGGTCAGGCCGAGGTCGCTGTAGTCATCGGCGGCGCGCTTGTCGCTGGCGGAGTACGGCAGCAGGCCGGAGCCGGAACGATCCGGGCTGGAGTCGAGCTTCAGGCCCAGCAGGCCGAGGGCATCGACGCCAACGCCGACGGTGCCGTCGGTGTAGCCCGATTCGTAGCGCAGCAGGAAGCCCTGCGCCCATTCCTCGGATTTCGACTGGGCGGCGCCGCTCTGGCGGTAGTCGCGGTTGAAGTAGAAATTGCGCGTTTCGATGCTGGCCTTGCTGTCGGCGAGGAAATCGGCGTGGACGAACGGGGGCAGCAGCGCCAGTCCGGAGACCAGCACAGGGAGTCGACGAGTATTCATTGTTGTTGTTTCTTTCTACTGAGGTGTTGGCAAAACGCCGGGCCGATGACGCTGGCCCGGCCAGGGGAATGAGCCGGATCAGAGAGTCCGTTCCAGCTCCGGTACGGCTTCGAACAGGTCGGCGACCAGGCCGTAGTCGGCAACCTGGAAGATCGGCGCCTCTTCGTCCTTGTTGATCGCAACGATCACTTTCGAATCCTTCATGCCCGCCAGGTGCTGGATGGCACCGGAAATACCGACGGCCACGTACAGCTGCGGAGCGACGATCTTGCCGGTCTGGCCGACCTGCATGTCGTTCGGCACGAAGCCGGCGTCGACGGCAGCGCGGGAAGCGCCGACAGCAGCGCCCAGCTTGTCGGCCAGGGAGTAGAGAATGCTGAAGTTGTCGCCGTTGCCCATGCCACGGCCGCCGGAAACGACGATCCTGGCAGCGGTCAGTTCCGGACGGTCGGACTTGGCCAGCTCTTCGCCAACGAAGGCGGATTTGCCAGCATCGGCCGGGCCGGAAACGGCTTCGACAGCAGCCGAACCACCTTCGGCAGCCACGGCGTCGAAGCCGGTGCCACGCACGGTGATGACCTTGATGGCAGCCGAGGATTGCACGGTAGCGATGGCGTTACCGGCATAGATCGGGCGCTTGAAGGTGTCGGCGCTGACCACTTCGGTGATCTCGGAGATCTGGTCGACGTCCAGCAGGGCGGCAACGCGCGGCAGGAAGTTCTTGCCGTTGGTGGTGGCCGGGGCCAGCATGTGGCTGAAGTCGCCAGCGATGGACGCGATCAGCGGAGCCACATTCTCCGGCAGCTGGTGCGCATACGCCGCGTTGTCGGCGACCAGCACCTTGGCGACACCGGCGATCTTGGCAGCGGCTTCGGCCACGCCAGCGACGTTCTGGCCAGCGACCAGCACGCTGATATCGCCGCCAATCTTCTGCGCGGCGGCAACGGTATTCAGCGTTGCGGCGCCCAGCGCGCCATTGGAATGTTCTGCAACAACCAGGACAGCCATCAGATCACCTTCGCTTCGTTCTTCAGTTTCTCGACCAGTTCGGCCACCGACTTCACCTTGATGCCGGCACTGCGCGCGGCGGGTGCTTCCACCTTGAGGGTCTTCACGGTGGAGGCCATGGAAATGCCCAGTACATCGGGTGGGAGGAATTCCAGCGGCTTCTTCTTCGCCTTCATGATGTTGGGCAGCGACGCGTAGCGCGGCTCGTTCAGACGCAGGTCGGTGGTGACGATGGCCGGCAGGTTCAGGGCAACGGTCTGCAGGCCGCCGTCGATTTCACGGGTAACGTTGACCTTGTCGCCAGCGACTTCGACCCTGGAGGCGAAGGTGCCCTGGGCGTAGCCGGTCAGCGCAGCCAGCATCTGGCCGGTCTGGTTGTTGTCGCTGTCGATGGCCTGCTTGCCGAGGATGACCAGCTGCGGCTGCTCCTTGTCGACAACGGCTTTCAGGGCCTTGGCCACGGCGAGCGAGTTCAGCTCGTCATTGCTCTCGACCAGCACCGCGCGATCGGCGCCGAGGGCCAGGGCGGTACGCAGTTGCTCCTGGGCAGCGGTCGGGCCGACGGAGACCGCGATGATCTCGGTGGCGACGCCTTTCTCTTTCAGGCGCACGGCTTCTTCCACGGCGATTTCGCAGAAGGGGTTCATGGACATCTTGACGTTGGCCAGATCGACGCCGGAGTTGTCCGCCTTGACGCGGACCTTGACGTTGTAATCRACCACGCGTTTTACCGCGACCAGTACTTTCATTCGGTTGTTTCCTTGGCTAACGCCGGTTTGCATCGGCGCTGCGGTTGCGATGGGTTCGCGAGCAAGCTCGCTCCTACGAAGAGCAATGGGGGAACACCTGTAGGAGCGAGCTTGCTCGCGAACGAACTCAACGACCGTAGGGCGAATGACCGCTTGCGGTTATCCGCCGTCATACGGGGCGGCGGATAACGCTGGCGCGTTATGCGCCCTACTCTCTTGCGACCATTGAAGCGTCAGGGTTTGCCCAGCTGCTCGATCACACCTTCGGCCTTGAGCACAGCCAGGCGCGCGTCGTCGAGGCCCAGGCGACGCTTGAGCACCTCATCGGTGTGCTCGCCGAGCATCGGTGCCGGGCGCTGGTATTCCACCGGGGTCTCGGACAGTTTCAGCGGGCTGCCGACCATGCGGAACGCCGGGTTCTGCGCATGGGGAATCTCCACCAGCATGTCGCGGGCGACCACCTGCGGCTCGTCCAGCGCGCGGCCGATGTCGTTGATCACGCCGACCGGCACCTTCATCGCGTGGATGCGCCGCACCCAGTTGTCGGCGGTGTCGCCCTGGAAGTGTTCGGCCAGCTTGCCGACGATCACGTCGCGGTTGCGCACGCGGTCGGCGTTACGGGTGAAGCGCGGGTCCTTCGGCAACTCGGGCAGGCCGATGGCATCGCACAGCGAGACGAACTGGCTGTCGTTGCCGCAGGCGATGATGAAGTCCATGTCCTGCGCGCTGAACACCTGGTACGGCACGATGTTGACGTGGGCGTTGCCCTGGCGCCCCGGCGAGCGGCCGGTGGCGAGGAAGTTCTGGCTCTGGTTGCCGAGCATGGCGACCTGCACGTCGAGCAGCGCCATGTCGCAGTGCTGGCCGCGGCCGGTCTTCTCCCGCGCCAGCAGCGCAGCCTGGATGGCGACCACCGAGTAGAGGCCGGTCATCACGTCGGACACGGCGACACCGACCTTCTGCGGGCTGGCGCCGGGCACACCGTCCTTCTCGCCGGTGATGCTCATCAGCCCGCCCATGCCCTGGATGATGAAGTCGTAGCCGGGCTCCTCGGCACGAGGGCCGGTCTGGCCGAAGCCGGTGATGGAGCAGTAGACCAGGCGCGGGTTGACCTTCGACAGGCTGTCGTAATCCAGCCCGTACTTGGCCAACGAGCCGGCCTTGTAGTTCTCGATCAGCACGTCGCATTCACAGGCCAGCGCGCGCACCAGCGCCTGGCCTTCCGGCGTCGCCAGGTTCAGCGCCACCGACAGCTTGTTGCGGTTGGTCGACTGGTAGTACGCCGCCTCGGAGCTGTCCGAGCCGTCGGCAGCCTTCATGTAGGGCGGGCCCCAGCCGCGGGTGTCGTCACCCACGCCGGGACGTTCGATCTTGATCACTTCCGCACCCAGGTCGGCCAGCACCTGGCCGCACCAGGGGCCGGCCAGCACGCGGCTGAGGTCGAGTACGCGGTATCCGCTCAAAGCACCCATCTTCAACTCCTCGCAGGCGCGCTCACGCGCGCTCGATAACCATGGCGAGCCCCTGGCCCACACCGATGCACAGGCTGATCACCGCATAGCGTTGACCCGTGCGCTGCAGTTGTCGCGCCACGCTCAGCGCCAGCCGCGCGCCGGAAGCGCCCAGCGGGTGGCCGACGGCGATGGCGCCGCCATTGGGGTTGACCCGCGCATCGTCGAAGTCCACGCCCAGGCCGTGCAGGCAGCCGAGCACCTGGGAGGCGAAGGCCTCGTTGATCTCGATGATGTCCATGTCGGCCAGGGTCAGTTCGGCGCGGGCAAGCGCCTTGTTGATCGCCTCCACCGGGCCGACGCCCATGATGCGCGGCTCCACGCCGACCGCCGCGGCCGAGAGAATCCGCGCCAGCGGCTTGAGGCCGTGGCGCTCGCCCGCCGCTGCCGAACCGATCAGCAGCGCAGCGGCGCCATCGTTGACGCCGGAAGCGTTGCCGGCGGTGACCACACCACCTTCGGCCAGCGGCTTCAGGCGTGCCAGCGCGGCCTCGTCGGAAGACGGACGCGGATGCTCATCCTGCTCCACCACGTTCGGCGGCGTCTTGCGCCCGGTGGGCACGCTGACCGGGAGGATTTCCCCGGCGAAGAAGCCGTCCTCGCGGGCTGCTTCGAAGTTGGCCTGGGAGCGCGCGGCGAAACGGTCGGCCTGCTCGCGGCTGATGCCGAACTCGCGGGCCACGTTGTCGCCGGTCTCCGGCATGCTGTCGTTGCCGAACCCGGCGATGATCTTCGGGTTGGGGAAGCGCGCGCCGATGGTGCTGTCGAACACCGTCAGGTCGCGGCTGTAGGCGGCCTCGGCCTTGGCCATGACAAAGGGCGCGCGGGACATGCTTTCCACGCCGCCAGCGACGAACAGCTCGCCTTCGCCACAGGTCACGGCACGCGCCGCGTCGATGACGGCCGCCAGGCCGCTGGCGCACAGGCGGTTCACCGTCTGCCCCGGCACGGTCACCGGCAGGCCGGCGAGCAGCGCGGCATGGCGGGCGACGTTGCGGCTGTCTTCACCGGCCTGGTTGGTGTTGCCGAGGATCACGTCCTCGATGGCTTCGCCGGGCACGCTGGTACGCGCCAGCAGCTCGCGGATCACCTGGGCGATCAGGTCGTCCGGGCGCACCGGAGCCAGGGCGCCGCCAAGGCGCCCGAAGGGGGTGCGCAGGCCGGCGTAGATAAAGGCATTGAGCATGGAAGTCTCCTTGAAAGAGGTGGACGCCGGGCCTCAGCCCAGCGCGGGCTCGGCATGGCGCAGCGACAACCCCAGCGCGGCGCGGCGGCGCAGCCAGGGGCCGGGGCGGTAGCGGGCGTCGCCGGCCAGGCCGGTCATGCGTTCGAGAATGGTCAGCAGGCGCGCCGGGCCGACGCTGTCGCCCCAGGCCAGCGGGCCTTGCGGGTAACCCAGGCCACGGCGCACGCCTTCGTCGAGGTCGTCGACGCTGGCGATGCGCTGCTGGACGATGTCGCCGGCGAGGTTGACGATCAGCGCCAGCACGCGCTGGGCGACGAAGCCGACGCTGTCATTGATCACCGTGACTCCCACGCCGTCAGCCGCCAGCAGGGCATGGGCGGCATCGCGCATGGCGGCGGAAGTTGCCGGGTTCTGCATCAGGCAGCGGTGGCGCTGCAGGTCCAGCAGCAAGTCGATGCACAGGGTGCGCGCCGGGTCGGTAGAGAAGTTCTGGCAGGCCGTGGTCGCATCGACGCCATAGGGAGCCAGCAGGCACAGCGCCTCGCTGCTCGGCTGGGCGCCCTGCTCCAGCTTCGCGCCGAGCTGCTTCAGCAGTTCGCCGAGCCGTTCGCGGTCCTGGTCATTCTCCGCGCCGATCCACACCGGCGGCAGCGCGTCCACGCTCGGCACCGGTTGCGGTGCGGGCGCATCGATCATCTTGCCGTCGGCATAGCGATAGAAACCGCGGCCGACCTTGCGGCCGACGAAGCCGGCTTCGAGCATCTGCCGGGTCAGCGCCGCCGGGCGATAGCGCGGTTCCTGATAGAACTGGTTGTAGATGGACTCGATCACCGGGTGCGAAACGTCCAGCGCGGTGAGGTCGAACAGCTCCAGCGGGCCCATGCGGAAGCCCAGGCCCTCGCGCAGGATACGGTCGATATCGGCCGGTTCGGCGATGGCTTCCTTGAGCATCTGCAGCGCTTCGGTGCTGTAGGCGCGGCCGGCATGGTTGATGATGAAGCCGGGAGTGTCCTTGGCGCGGATGCCGCGGTGGCCCATGCGCGCAGCCAGCGCCACCAGGCGGTCGCCGACCTGCGGGTCGCTGGCCAGGCCGTCGATCACCTCGACCACCTTCATCAGCGGCACCGGGTTGAAGAAGTGGAAGCCCGCCACCCGCTGCGGGTGCTGGCAGCCACGGGCGATGCTGGTGACCGACAGCGACGAGGTATTGGTGGCGAGGATGCACTCGGCGCTGACCACCGCTTCCAGCTCGGCCAGCAGCGCCTGCTTGGCGTCGAGGCGTTCGATGATTGCCTCGACCACCAGGTCGGAATCCGCCAGCTCGCCCAGGGAGCCGGCGACCAGCAGGCGCGCCAGGGTGGCGTCCGCCTCGGCGGCAGTGATCTTGCCCTTCTCCGCCAGCTTGGCGAGGGTCCGCCCGAGGTTGTCGCGGGCGCTTTGCGCGGCGCCGTCACGGGCGTCGAAGAGTTTCACCTGGATGCCGGCCTGGGCGGCGATCTGGGCGATGCCGCTGCCCATGACGCCGGTGCCGACGATGGCCATACACTCGATAGAAAGGGTCATGCTCATTCCCCCAGGAAGCTGGCTTTACGTTTTTCCAGGAAGGCGGCGGCGCCCTCCTTCTGGTCCTGCGAATCGAACAGCAGCTGGAAGGCCTTGCGCTCCAGGGTCAGGGCGCTTTCCAGCGGCAGGTCGGCGCCGGCGAGCATCACTTCCTTGATCTGCGCCACGGCCAGCGGCGGCAGTGCGGCAATCTCGGCGGCCAGTTCCAGCGCGCGGGGCAGCGTGCGTGCGTCTTCCACCACTTCGCTGAGCATGCCGATGGCCAGGGCTTCCGGCGCCTTGATCAGGCAGCCGGTCAGGGCGATGCGCATCGCCTGGAACTTGCCCACGGCGCGGATCAGCCGCTGGGTGCCGCCGGCGCCGGGCATCAGGCCGAGCTTCACTTCCGGCTGGCCGAAGCGTGCCGACTCACCGGCGACGATGATGTCGCAGTGCATCGCCAGCTCGCAGCCACCGCCCAGGGCGAAGCCATTCACGGCGGCGATCACCGGCTTCGGGCAGCGCGAGATGGCTTCCCACAGCAGTTCGGTATGGCGGCGGTACATCTCGATGGGGCTGGCCTGGGCGAATTCGCGGATGTCCGCCCCGGCGACGAAGCACTCCTCGCCCCCGGTCAGCACCACCGCGCGAACCTCGCGGTTGTCGCTGAGGGCACGGAAGTGTTCGGCCAGTTGCTGGCGCACGGCAGCATTCAGGGCGTTCCGGGCTTCCGGTCGGTCGATGCGGACGACCGCCACACCATCGGCCTGGATATCGAGATGAACCACGCTGGTATTCATTGGAGCTTTGACCTCATAGTTGTTTCGTCTGACGAAACTACATTCCGTATTTCGATTTCATCATAGTGACACCCCATCCAGCCTGTAAACGGTGAAGATCGAGACACCCGCTAAAAGCCAATGAATACGCGGCCTGGAATATTTTTAAGGGCACGCCTGTACTAACTTCTCCAGACCCATTACAATTTCGCCTGACGAAACTGCATTTTATTTTATTGATTTTCCGTGAATAGGGGTTCTACCATGCGCCGCAACAAGACGGAGATGGACTCGGCTGCGCCGACGAAAAACGAAGGTGAGATCGGCCTGCTGGAACGGGGACTGTATGACCCCGCCACGGCACTGAGCGAAGAGGAAAACAGCGGCCAGTTCGTGACGGCCCTGGCTCGCGGCCTGGAGATCCTGCGTTGCTTCACGCCACGGGAAAACGTGCTGAGCAACCAGGACCTGGCACGCAAGACCGACCTGCCCAAGCCGACCGTGACACGCCTGACCAACACCCTGATGCGCCTGGGTTGCCTCAAGCGCGAGGTGCATTCGGGCAAGTACCAGCTGGACGTCGGCGTGCTGGGTTTCGGCTACGCGATGCTGTCGAACCTGTCGATCCGCGCGGTGGCCCATCCGCTGATGGAGGAGCTGGCCAACCACGCCCAGGCCGCGGTGGCCATGGCCGCCCGCGACCGACTGCAGATGGTCTACGTGGACGTCGTGCAGGGCCAGGGAAACATGACGATGCGCCGGCAGATCGGCAGTTACCTGCCGCTGGCGGCGAGCTCGGTGGGCCGCGCGTGCCTCGCGGCGATGCCGGAGAACGAGCGGGAATTCCTGCTCGACCACGTTCGTGAACGCGAACCGGAAAACTGGCCGGCCATCCGCAAGGGTCTGGACCGTGCCTTCAGGGACTTCACCGATTACGGCTACTGCCTGTCCATCGGCGAATGGCACCGCGACGTCAACTCCGTCGCCGTGCCCTTGGTACATCCGCAGTACGGCCTGCTGGCCTTCAACTGCGGCGGCCCGAGCTTCCAGCTGACACGGGAGAAGCTCGAGGACGACATCGGGCCTCGCCTGATCAACATGGTCAACAACATAGGTGCCGCCGCTCGCTGAATCTCGGGTGACGGTGCCTCGGAATACAGGCCCGCTCGTGGGCCGTTGAGGAGTGCACATGATCCGAGACCCAGAAACGCTGCAGATACTTCTGGATTCCATCCACCAGTTCGTCGGCGAAGTGCTGATCCCGCGGGAAAACGAGGTCGCCGAGACCGACGCCATCCCGCAGGACATCGTCGAGCAGATGCGCGAGATGGGCCTGTTCGGCCTGACCATCCCCGAAGAGTTCGGCGGCCTGGGCGTGACCATGGAAGAAGAGGTGAACATCACCTTCGAACTCGGCCGCACCTCCCCCGCCTTCCGCTCCTACATCGGCACCAACAACGGCATCGGCTCCATCGGCATCCTCATCGATGGCACGGCGGAACAGAAGGCCGACTACCTGCCCCGGCTCGCCAGCGGCGAACTGCTCAGCGCCTTCTGCCTGACCGAGCCGGACTCGGGCTCCGACGCCGCCTCGCTGAAGACCACCGCCGTGCGCGATGGCGACTTCTATGTGCTCAACGGCACCAAGCGCTTCATCACCAACGCCCCGCACGCCGGCATCTATACGGTGATGGCGCGCACCAACCCGGCGATCAAGGGTTCCGGCGGTATCAGCGCATTCATCGTCGAGCGCGGCACGCCGGGCATCTCCCTGGGCAAGCCGGACCACAAGATGGGCCAGAAAGGCGCGCACACCAGCGACGTGATCTTCGACAACGTGCGCATCCCTGCCAGCCAGTTGATCGGCGGCGTCGAGGGCGTGGGCTTCAAGACCGCCATGAAGGTGCTCGACAAGGGCCGCCTGCACATTGCCGCGCTGAGCGTCGGCGCCGCCGAGCGCATGCTCGACGACGCGCTCAACTACGCCCTGGAGCGCAAGCAGTTCGGCCAGCCGATTGCCGAGTTCCAGCTGATCCAGGCGATGCTTGCCGACAGCAAGGCCGAGATCTACGCCGCCCGCTGCATGGTGCTGGACGCCGCGCGCAAGCGCGATGAAGGCCGCAACGTCAGCACCGAAGCCTCCTGCGCGAAGATGTTCGCCACCGAGATGTGCGGCCGCGTTGCCGACCGCTGCGTGCAGATCCACGGCGGCGCCGGCTACGTCAGCGAGTACGCCATCGAGCGCTTCTACCGCGACGTCCGCCTGTTCCGCCTCTACGAGGGCACCACGCAGATCCAGCAGGTGATCATCGCCCGCAACATGATCCGCGCCGCCCAGGGCTGACTGCACCGCCTGCTCCAACCGTTCCGACAACCCACCACGGCGGCGCGTGACCACGCACCACGCGCCCGCCGGCAGGATTCGTACGCACGCTTACCGAGGGTCGGCCAACCGCCCCGCCAACAACTACAACAGGTAATTCGTTCATGGAAAACACTGCTTCTGCAACGGCTGCAACCGCTGCCACCCAGGACAAGACCTGGGTCCTGGTCTTCGCCTTCTGCTTCATCGGCCTGCTGATCGATGGCGCCGACCTGATGCTGCTCTCCTACAGCCTCACCAGCCTCAAGGCCGAGTTCGGCCTGAGCAACCTCCAGGCCGGCAGCCTGGGCAGCGTCACCCTGGCCGGCATGGCCTTCGGCGGCATCTACGGCGGCTGGGCCTGCGACCGCTTCGGCCGGGTCAAGACCGTGGTCTGGACCATCGTGCTGTTCTCGGTCGGCACCGCCATCCTCGGCCTCACCCACAACTACTGGCAGTTCGCGGCCGCGCGCTTCGTCGCCTCGCTGGGCCTGGGCGCGCTGTACGTGGCGTGCAACACGCTGATGGCCGAATACGTGCCGACCAAGTACCGCACCACCGTGCTCGGCACCCTGCAGGCCGGCTGGTCGGTCGGCTATATCGTCGCCACCCTGCTGGCCGGCTGGATCCTGCCGGACCACGGCTGGCGCTACCTGTTCTACATCGCCATCATCCCGGTGGTGCTGGCCATCGCCATGCGCAAGCTGATCCCCGAGCCGGCCGCCTGGGTACAGGCCCAGGCCGAGCGCCAGCAGCGCAAGTCCGCCGGGCCGTCGAGCCAGCCGGTTGCACCGCGGCAGAATGCCTTCAAACAGATCTTCGCCGACCCGAAGGCCAGCCGCATGTTCACCTTCTGGGCACTCACCGCCGGCTTCCTGCAGTTCGGCTACTACGGCGTGAACAACTGGATGCCGTCGTACCTGGAAACCGAGATGGGCATGAACTTCAAGGCCATGACCGCCTACCTGGTGGGCACCTACGCCGCGATGATCCTCGGCAAGGTGCTGGCCGGCGTCGCCGCCGACTGGTTCGGCCGGCGCACCGTGTTCTCCTTCGGCGCCCTGGGCACCGCCGTGTTCCTGCCGGTGATCGTGCTGTTCCACAGCCCGGAAAACATCCTCTGGATGCTGGTGGTGTTCGGCTTCCTCTACGGCATCCCCTACGGCGTGAACGCGACCTACATGACCGAAAGCTTTGCCGCTGCCTTCCGTGGCACGGCAGTGGGCGGTGCGTACAACATCGGCCGCATCGGCGCAGCCATCGCCCCGGCGGTGATCGGCTTCCTTGCCACGCAGATGTCCATTGGCGTCGGCTTCCTGGTGATGGGCGCGGCGTACTTCATCTGCGGCGTCATCCCTGCCCTGCTGATCCGCGACAAGCAGTTCGACCCGCAAACCGAGTGACGACCCAAGCGGCCCGCCTGGCGGGCCGCTCTGCTCTCGTGCCTGGGCCGTGCAAGGCGGCCCTGGTTGCCTGTTCCCCTCCCTCTCCTATCCCGCTGCCAGCCCAGGCCGAACGATTGAGTCTGGCTACCGCCGCGCGACATCCACCTCTCCCCGCTATCACAAAACACGCCAGTCCGAGTTCGCTGACCGCTTGCCAATTACATTAGCGCTAATGTAATTTTGCAACGACTGTCCACGAGCGCATGCGATGACCAAAAGGAACCAACCCGGCCTGGGCGAACTGCTACGGCAAGTCTCCGAACTGGTGGAGCTGGGCGCCGAGGAGCACTACCAGCAGATGGGCCTGAACTACCGGGCACGCTATACGCCGGTGCTGCGGGCGATTCGCGCGGGAGCGAAGACGGTGACCGAGATCACCGCGCGCACCCACCTTACCCAGGGCGCCATCAGCCAGAGCGTCGGCCACATGGAAAGCGCCGGCCTGATCCTCCGTCAGCGCGGCGAGGATGGCCGGCAGAGCGTGATCCAGCTGACCCCGGCGGGGAAGAAACTGGTGAGCAAGCTCAGCGCCCACTGGGCCGCCACCTTCGACACCATCGAAGAGCTGGAAACCGAGATCGGCCATCCCCTGCGGCGCGTGCTCGAAGACACCGCCCGGGCGCTGCAGCAGCGCGACTTTTCCCAGCGTCTGCAGGCCACCAAACAACGCCTTGCCACGGGAGTGCCCAGCAATGAGCAGCACGATGAATAGCCCCTCCACGCCACCGCGCAACTGGTTCGACCAGGGCGGCCAGTCCTACGCGCGCTTCCGCCCCGAATACCCGCCGCAGCTGGCGGCCTCCCTCGCCGCCCTGGCGCCGGACCGGCTGCTGGCGGTGGACGTCGGTTGCGGCAGCGGCCAACTGACCCGGCAACTGGCCGAGCACTTCAGCGCCGTGGTCGGGCTGGACCCCAGCTCCGAACAGATCACCCACAGCGCGCCGCAGGAAAACGTCAACTACGCCTGCGCCCAGGCCGAGGACCTGCCACTGCTCAGCCGCAGCGCCAGCCTGATCACCGCCGCCCAGGCCGCCCACTGGTTCGACCTGCCGCGCTTCTACAGCGAAGTGCGGCGCGTGGCGCAGCCGGGAGCGATCCTTGCGCTGATCAGCTACGGCGTCCTGCGCCTGGACGGTGAACTGGGCACGCGCTTCGAGCAGTTCTACTGGAACGAGATCGGTCCCTACTGGCCCGCCGAACGCAAGCTGGTGGACAGCGGCTACGCCACCCTCGACTTCCCCTTCAACGAACTGCAAGGCCCTGACATCGCCATCGAGCTTGAGTGGAACCTCGACGAATTCCTCGGCTACGTTTCCACCTGGTCGGCGCTGCGCAAGGCCCGCGAAGCCGGCCGCGAAGACCTGCTGCATGGCTTCGCCGCCGACTTCGCCGCGCTCTGGGGCGAGCCGGCGCAGCGCCGGCTGGTGAGTTGGCCGATCAATATGCGACTCGGCAGGCTCTAGCACGCACCTCAGTTGATGGACAGGTTGTGCTGGCTGGCTTTCTCGACATTCAAGTGGCTCAGCCGGCCCTGCTGGTCGAACAGCAGCCAGTCAGCCCCGTCGCAACGCACCTGCACAGCGTGCTGCGGCCAGTCCAGCAGCGCGCGTGGGCGCCCGCTGCGGCGATGCACGAGCGTCCATGCAGTGTCCTGGGCGGACGTCCTGTGGCCGACCAGCAGCCAGTACTCATGCTCATGGACGCTGACTGGGTCATCGAACAGCAACGCCGGGTCAAGCCCCGGCAGCGGCAGCCTGATGTCGGCGTTTGGATAGCTCAACGACAGGACCACTGCGTCGTCCTCGGTCTGCAGGAGGCGGTACTCCGCCACGTAGGCCGACGTGGTGAACAGCTGGCAGCCGTCCGGGTGCTGTTGCTCCGGCATGGGTAAGCGACTGAGCAGGCGGCGCTCGGGCAGGCGGTAATGCCATAACTGCCCGCCCCGCTCCGCGCCCAGCAGCAGGAACTCGTTGTACGCATCCTCGCGCAGGGCCAGCAGCCGGCCGGGCAGGTCGCTGACGTGCCAGAGCGTCTCGAAATTTCGCTCGACGTCCACCACCCGCAACTGCGTGCCGCGCCCCACCGTCCAGGCGATGCCGTCGAATGAGCGGGCGAAGACATCCAGCGCCAGCACACCGCGGTCGCTGGCACTGCGATTGACCAGGTCGAGCTTGCCGATCCGCCAGACATCGTCGCGTCGCGCCAGCACCAGCGCGGTCTGCCGGCTATGGGCAAGCACGATCCTCTGCGCCGGCAGCGGGAAATGGATCAGCGTCCTGCCGCCGGCATCCAGCACCAGGCTGCCGGCTTCGCCCAGCGCCACCAGGTAGCGGCCATCGTCCAGTACCACGGCGTCGAAGATGACCCGACTGCCCATTTCCGGCGCCGTCCAGCGCAGCGGTACATCGCGCTGCCCCAGCGACAGCACCGGCGGATAGGTCGGCGCCTTGGCCGGCAGGTCGGCGCGCAGCAACTTGTCCCGGCTCAGCTTGACCAGCCCTTGCAGCTGCCGTTGGTCCAGGCGGCCAACACCCGCCGACTGGTCCGCAAGGACGGCGTGAACCACGGCCCGGGCCAACCAGGCCAGGGAACCGTTGGGAGTCTTGTGCTGCAACAGCGCTCGCGCCAGGGCAGCGCGCTCGGCAGAGCGCTCGGGATCGTCACGCAGCTGCTCGACCCACGGGCCGTAGGCAACCAGGGTATCGGGGAGCAGTACCGCACGTTTCACCAGGGCGCCAATGGCCAGCGTGCCACCAGCCTCCTCCGCGCTCAGCAGCCACTGGGCGGCGCGCTCGCGCTCCTCGGGCAACTCCCAGATCACTTCCACGGCCTGCAGCCACAGCCCCTTGGCGGTCAGCGCCTCGGCCCACTCCAGGCGCAGGCGGTTGGCGCTTTCCGGCCACTTTGCCTGCAGCAGGGTCACCGCGGCAGCGAACGCATCGTCGCGGCGAGCGACCTGCAGGGCGCGCTTCCAGTCATCAGCCAGGCAGAGCATCCGCACTATCACCCCGGCCGGCATGTCCCAGGCCAGAGCTAGCTCCGCTGCCTGTTTCAGGCGGCCGTGCTTTTCCAGATAGTCGAGGGCTTCCTGGCGCACCTGCAGCAGCTCGGCGAGCACGAATACCGCCTCCTCGATGCGCCCCTCGCGATCGAGGCGCTCGAAGCTGTGCCGGTAGATCTGCTTCAGGTGCGTCTGCAGGTCGGCTTCGAACATCATCGAGCGACCGGCTCCGCGCTCGCCACTGACAGTCAGTTCCTGGCGCCGTCCCGGCGTACCGAACGCCTGTTCGCCGCCGCTGAATTCGCCGCCCAGGGGAATGGCGTGGCGCAGCGCTTCCTGCAGGTCACCGTTCTCGAACATTTCCAGCATGCGCCGCATATAGGCGGCCTGGCGCTTGCCATACAGCGCCCTGAGCTGCGAGTGGCGGGTCAGCCGGGAAACCCAGCGGCGCCAGGCGGCAGTGCGGGGCTGGGCGGGTGTTTTGCGTGGCGCAATCGGTGGTTGAGTGGCTGCCGTCGCAACGGGGCGAACCTGCCCCGGCAACGGACGGCGTTGCCAGAGGCCGATGCCCAGCACCAGCAGGAAGAACAGCAATGCGCCGACCAGCATCAGCGGCACCAGCGACAGGCCGGTGGACGCCGACACGCTGTCGATTGCTACTGGCCCGCCGTGCTTGCCGCTCTGCGCCAGGAAGGTCAGGGCAAAGATGGCCGCGGCGAACGCCGGCCCGCGCAGCGCAGGCAGCGCAATACCGGGCCGCGCCGCCCCGCCGCGCCCCTGCGCCACCTTGCCGGGCTTGCCGGGTTTGCCTTGCGGCTTGTCCTGCCGGCGCTCCTGCAGCGCTCGCATCACCTCCGCGCGTTCGGGGCTGGCGGGGCCGACGACGTCGCCGAGAATCACGCGCAGGTCGGTGTTCACTTCGATGGGGTCGAGCACCGGCTCCGGCAGGGTGCCGCTGCAATCGTAGGTATTCAGCAGCGCATAGGCGCCCAGGTCGATCCACTGTCCTGGCTGGAGCTGGCTGGCGTCGCTCAGGTGCAGCGCGTCGATGCGGCTGCCACGGACCAGCCAGAGGTCTGCCACCGGCACCGCGCGCACTTCTTCCGCTGTCAGCAGCGCGGAGGACAAGCTGCGACCCTGGCGCACCAGCGGCCAGCCGAGCAGCGTTTCGCACTGCGCCGACAGCGGCTGGCTGAAGCGCAGCAGGTCGCCAGCGTCGAAGCGGAAGGCGCTGGCACCGACCCGCCAGTTGTCGAACAACAGGCGCGCCCGCTGGCCTTCGTCGAAGCGCTCCGCCGGGAACCACAGCCCTTCGACCGCCTGATGCCCGGTGAGCAACGGTCGGCGGATCGTCATCACATCCTGTTCAGGCATCGCCATCGTCCCTGTTCTGTTGCCCGCTGCCGTCGCAGAACACCTGCAGGCACAGGGTGCGCCGCGGCGCCGAGTACACCAGCAACTCACGGGCGCTGGTCAGGACGGCCAGCAGGCCGCTCGCGGGGCAGAAACTCCAGCGGCTGATGGCCTGGCTGGTGGTGAACAGCACCTGCTGCTGCCCTTCGCTGTGCACCGCCACGGTCTGTTGATTGGGCCCGAGCAGCAGCAACGAATAGACCTGCTCGTCGCCCTCGAACAGCAACCCCAAGGCCTTCCAGCCCTTGTCGAGGGTGATGTCCAGCACCGCCTGGGAGGTTTCCCGGGCCGGCACCACGCGCCACTTCTGACGCCCGGCTTCTTCCTGCAGCAGCGCACAGCCACCGAAGCCGCGCCGCCACAGCGGCCCGTGGGCGAACAGTACGCGCTTGACCCCCTGTGCGGCGGCAATGACATGGGCAGACGAGACGATGCCGGCAGCGTTGACGCGGTGCACGTAGAGCCGTCCCTCATCGCGGCGGACGTAGGCGACCACGTCGCCATCGACCCTGGCCATGGCCAGCACGTCGTCGGCCAGATACTGGGTGACGCCGATCCGCGACTTGCTCAAGGCGCCGCCAATCGCCATCACCCAGAACGCGAGGCGACCGCGCGGGTCGAGCAGGAACAGCCGACCGTCGCTGCGGCTGCGCAGAGCCACGGCCGGCAGGTAGCTCGCGGTGCCGGGCGGCAGCTGCAGTTCTTCGAGGGCAGGCTTGGCCACCGTCCGCAGGCCGGCAAGCTTCCAGAAGTGCAGTTCGGTGGGGCTGCTCAGCACCGCGCCGACGACACGGCCCATGAAGGTGACGGTCAACGCCGTGCCGCCATTGCTCCACAGCTCACGGCGAACATCCAGGTGCTTCTTCTGGTTGATGCCGGGCAGCTTGATCACCGCTACGCCGGGCTCGTCGAGCAGGCGCAGGGCGATATGGTTGCCCGAGCTGGAAATCACCGGCGGCAAGGTCAGCGCCACGCGCGGCACATCGCCCCGGAGCCTGCCGGTGCTCACCTGCTCGCCGGCGAACTGGCCGCTGAGCAACTGCAGGGCCAGACGCTCGTCCGGCTGCCCCAGGGTGACGCGCCGGGCGGCACCGGGCTGTATTTGCACGCCAAGCCCACGGCCATCCAGGCTGGGATGGACCAGCACCCTCTGCGTACACAGATGGCCATCGACCGGCGGCAAGCGCTGCCCCACCAGCCAGCTCTCGCCAGCGACGGACTTCAGCTCGGCCAGGGCGTCGCGCCAGGTCTGCCAGTGCTCTTCGGTCGCTGCCTGATAGGTCCGCAGCGCCAGCATCTGCCGCAGGTGACCGGCGCTGTTGAACTCGTGAAGGCGCGCGGGCTGCTGTACCACACCCCAGCGCAATTCGGCACCCGCTTCCTCCGCGCGGCGCGCCAGCAGGATCAGTAGCGCCAGGTGCACCAGGCGCGCAGCTCCCAGTTGCAGTGGGCCAACGTCGAACAGCACCACCATCAGGCGGCTGGCCTGGCGGGCGCGGTACTGCGGCGCGAGGAACAGGTGCTCACCCACCACCGCCCGGCGCAGGAACTCGTCGGGCAACTCATCGGCCAGCAGCCACTCGCTGGACAGCAGCCGCTCGTAAGGGCCGCGGCGCTGCAGGTCGCCCAGGCCATCGGGCTCCGGCACTCCGCCCTGGTGCAGGCCGCGCAACGGCCCCAGCAGCGGATTGAGGCGCCCGAACAGGTCGACGAACAGCGGCAGTTGCTCCGGGGCGAACCATTCCAGCCAGCGACGCCAGGGGTACAGCGCTTCAGGTAGCTGCATCAGCGCCCCGCCCAGCTGGCCGCGATGCGCTGCAGGTGCTGCGCGCTCAACGGCAATTGGCGGTCGAGGGGCACCACGGCCTGGGGACTCGGCCAGAGCAACAGAGGCGAGCGCGCGAAGCGCTGCGCCAGCGCCTGGCCCAGCAGGTCCACCGGCACGTCGGGCTCCCAACTGGTCGGCAGCCAGAGCCCCGGCGCTGCGTCATCCGGTGCGGCATAGCCGATGCCCTCTACCCAGGGCAGTTCACTGGGCCGGCCGAACACCACCAGCACATCGCCACTGGCCGTCGCCATCAGGCGCTCCCAGGAGGATTCGGGGAGTGATTGCAGGCGTTGGTGCAGCACCTGCGCCGCTGGCCCCCAGGCGACCGCCGCCCGTGGCTCCGGCGCCTCGGCCCGCGGGCGCCAGTGCCATTGGATCAGGCCATTCATGCCGATGCCGTCAGCCGGCGCGTCAGCCTTCCGCGCACATCCCGCAGGTGCTCGGGGAGGGTCTGCTCGTTGAAGTTGGCGTCGATTTCGCGCAGCAGCCCCTCCAGCAATGCACCCTGCGCCGGCTCGGCTTGCGCCAGCAACATCTCGGCACTTTCCAGCAGGCGGCTCAGGCGGGACATCGGTTGCAGCGTCGCCTCCTCCACCGCGCTGAGCAGGTAGGTGTTGCTGGAGTGGGCGAACAGGCCGCGCAGCACTTCGCGGCCGTGCTGCTGGGTTTCCTTGGTCGGCAGCGCATAGAGCAGCGGCCAGAGGTCCGCCTCGCTGGCTTCGAGACGGCCGCCGAGCAGCGCAGCCGCAGCGATCAGCCGCTGGGATTTGACGATGCGGCGGTCGGACAGATTGATCCCGACCTCGCGCAGTTGGCGCACCGCCTGCGCCAGCGCCGGGCGTACGCGGTCGAGATCGACCTGCTTGAGCGCCTGGCTGAGGGTATCCAGCTGGCTCAATCCGAGCAGCGCCTGGACCGGCCGCTGCTCGGATTGCCAACCACCGGCCAGCATCGCTTCGAGCTGGTTGTCGGGCACCGACTCGACGAACAGGTGCAGCAGGAAGCGATCACCGAAGGCTGCCAGGGCTTCATCGTCCGGCAGGCCGTTGGCCGCGCCGACGCATACCCGCAGCGGGCAGTGGATCTGCGTGTGGCCGCGACGGAAGCGCCGCTCGTTGAGTACGCCCAGCAGGGTATTGAGGATGGCCGTGGAGCCGAGGAAGACCTCGTCGAGGAAGACGATGTCGGCTTCCGGCAGCATGCCGCTGACATCGGTCTCCACCAGGCCTTCGCGCAGCTTCTTCAGATCGACCGCGCCGAAAAGCTCAGAGGGTTCGGTAAAGCGCCCCAGCAGGTATTCGAAGTAACGCCCGCCCATGGCCTGGGCAACACGGCGGACGACTGCGCTCTTCGCGGTGCCGGGCGGGCCAATCACCAGCAGGTGCTCCTGGGCGACCGCCGCCAGCACGATCAGCTCGGCCAGCTGCTCACGGCCCACCAGGCCTTCGGTGGCAGCGCGGACGGCCTGGCGAATCTGCGCGGCAGCACTCTGCAAAGTTTCGATCATGGGGCTCTTCCTTGAACTGGAGCGCCGAATGTTGCCTGACACGGCCGCCCCGCCACAAGGCAGCCGGTCACAGCACGCAACAAGCAACGGCCTCAGGAAAGCGTCACTACCGCATCATGATCAGCGCGCCAGTTCGGCCGGGATTGCCGTATTCAGCCCCTCGACCGCCTTCCATGCCGCATCGCGCGAACGTGCCAGCGCCGCCTGTTGCCACTCCGGCGTGTCGACATAGAAGGCATCGCGCAGCTGCTGCTTGATCCGCCGGGTCTTTTCCGCCGGCGCATTGGGGTTGTTGTGCAGCCACTGATCGGCGCGCAGCGCTTCGAGCACCTGCGGCCCCGGCAGTGTGCCGAACTCCAGGCTCATGGACACCAGCAGGGCCTGCGGGCATTCGTCGAAAGCGGCGTGGACCAGCTTGCCGCTGAGCTTCACCGAGACGCTGTTGCCCTCCTCGGTGGAGCGCACCTCATCACCCCACCATCGGCGGGCGCGTGCCAGGGCTTCGGGGCGAGGGTCGCCGGAGTAGATGTATTCGCCGAAGCCTTGCGGGCCCAGGCCGGTATGCACGTCGATCCAGGCGACCTCACGGCATTGCCGGGCATGGCGGCGCAGAACTTCGCGTACCGTG
The DNA here is from genome assembly GCF_030462585.1 of Pseudomonas sp. CAN1. Taxonomy (GTDB): domain Bacteria; phylum Pseudomonadota; class Gammaproteobacteria; order Pseudomonadales; family Pseudomonadaceae; genus Pseudomonas. The sequence continues at coordinate 27,999 of NZ_JASMRU010000037.1, forward strand.
CGGTTGCTCCACGTCGGCTGCGCGCCGGAGAAGAACAGCCCGTGCGGATGGCTGGCCTGACCGGACGAGATCGCCTGTTGCAACGCCCAGCGACCATGGCGAAGCGCATACAGGCGCAGGCGCACACCGCCCCGCCGGTCGGGCCAGCGGCGCGGCGCCAGCACTGCGTCCAGCTGCGCGTAGCCGGGGTTCTCGGGCGCGGCGACGAAGAAGTCGCGGAAGTTGCGGTTGAGGTCGACGTTGTCCTCGGTCCAGCGCCGCAGCCAGGAGAAGCCGTAGGGGTTCACCGCGTGCAGGTAGAGCACCGCGCAATGGTTGGCGCGGGCGTGGTCGCGCCAGGCAGGGTCCGCCAGCAGTGCGCTCTGCACCGCCGAGCCGCAGAAGCCTTCGACGCCATGGCAGGCGCTGCTGATGATCAGCAGTCGGCGGGCATCCGCTGCGCCGTCGAGGGCCACGTCCAGCGCCAGTGGCTCGCCTTCGCGGCCGGCCAGGGGATGGCCGTGGGTTTCCACTGTCAGCCCGGCAGCAGCGCAGGCAGCGAGGAACTTGCCACGCGCCTGGGCGTAGCTCTGGGAGAAGTACTGGGATGCGCTCATGCAAACTCCGGGTGCACGCCTCCACGCAGCGGGCCTCGGGCCAGCAGCGGGAGCACGGAAACGTCAGGAATGAGCGAACGCTGGCCGGCGCGGTTCAGCCAGCGGCGTTCGACGGCGGGCAGGATGCATCAGCGCGGTGAGGCGCGAGTAATGCTCTCTGCACATGAGCATGGCGACTGGTTATGCCAGCGCTAGTCGCTGAATGCGCGTTGCAGCTCCTCGGCCAGCAGCACCGCTTCGCGGGTCATCAGCTCGGCCGGCCGCGACACCATCGACAGGCTGGCAATCGGCGTAGGCTCGACGATCCGCACCGGCACCAGGGCCTGAGCAACCATCGGCTGGGCGAGCATGCGCTCGGACCAGAAGCTCACCGCGTCGGTGCTGGTGGCCAGCTCCAGATAAAGGAGCGCCGAAGAGCATTCGGTGATACGCGCGGGCGGCGCCACCTGTTGTTCGCGGAACAGGTGCCCGGCCAGCGCCACCTCCAGCGGGTCGGACAACAGCCATTCCTGGTCGAGCAACTCGTGCAGCGAGCGCGCCCCGCTCAACGGGTGCCCCTTGCGCACAGCGAGGACCGAAGGCTGCGGTGCCAGCTCACGCCAGAGCTGCCCCGCGGCATTCTCCGGCTGCGGTTGGGTGGTCAGCACCACATCCAGGCGCCCTTCCCGCAGACCGTCAAACAGCTGCACCGAGCGCAACTCGTGAATCTGCAACTGGACGTTGGGGTACATCTGGCGATAGCGGCGCAGGCCCTCGGAGAACGCGCGGTTGGGCGTCACCGGGGAGACGCCGATGGCCACTCGCCCGGCGATCTCGCCCTTGAGCGTGTCGATCTCCTCGCGCGCACGGCGCACTTCCTCGGTGACCGTGCAGGCCATGCTGACCAACCGCTCGCCGTATTCGGTGACCGTCACGCCACGGTTGGAGCGCACCAGCAGCGGCACGCCGAGTTCTTCCTCCAGCTCCTTCACCGCCTTGGACAGCGACGGCTGGGTGATCTCCAGCAGCCGCGACGCCTCCTGGATACTGCCGCTCTCGGCGATGGTGCGCAGGGCGCGCAGTTGGTGCAATTTCATGGCGAACGACCGGCTATCTCCCTCGATTGCGCGCCACCTTAACCGCTATCGAAGCCCCTTGAAAGGCGCTTTCCTGCGCTTTCCGGTTGCCCTGGTGACATGCCATCGGTTACTTTGATAATTATTCGCATTTGCGAAATTCCCACTCTCCCCTGGCCGCCCATGACCCGACCCATCGCCTGCGCCTACCGCGCCCAAGTGGCAAACCTCTACGTCGAGAACCACAGCTGGATCCAGCAGTGGATCGCCCGCCGCCTGGGCAACGCCAGCGACGCCGCGGAGCTGGCCCAGGACGTCTTCGTGCGCCTGCTGGTGCAGCCGCGCGAGTTCGAGAGCGACGTGCATGCGCGTGCCTACCTGAGCCGTATCTCGCTGCACCTGTGCGTCGACTTCTGGCGCCGCAAGCAGCTGGAAAAGGCCTGGCTGGAAGCCCTGGCGCTGTTGCCGGAAAGCCATTGGCCGTCCCAGGAGCACCAGGCGATCATCCTGGAAACCCTCGGCCAGCTGCAGGACTTGCTGGAGCGCCTGCCGCCCAAGGTCGCAGCGGCTTTCAGCCTGTCGCAGCTGCACGGCATGGGCTACCGGGAGATCGCCGAGGAGCTGGGCGTTTCGGTGCGTACGGTGACCAAATACATCGCCCAGGCCATGTTCCACTGCGCCCTGCTCGAAGCCGAGCTGGACGGCGTGCTGCTGTGAGCCGGGGCCTCGACCACGCCACCCTGGAACAGGCGGCCGACTGGTTCGCCCGCCTGCAGGACGCCCCCGCTGATAGTGAGCTGCGCGCACAGTGGCAGCGCTGGCTGGAGCAAGGCGAATCGCAGCGCCTCGCCTGGGGTTACGTCGAGCGCATCAGCCAGCGCTTTGCCGGCCTGCAGCAACAGGGGCCGACCGCGCACCGCACGCTCAGCACCCTGCGCAGCGGCAAGCAGACCCGGCGCCGTCTGCTCAGCCAGTTCAGCGTGCTGGCCGGCGCCGGCCTGTTCGGCTGGCTGAGTTGGCCCGCCAACCCGATCGACAGCCTGCACGCCTGGCGCGCGCAGTACCGCACGGCAGTCGGCGAGCGGCGCAGCGAACGTCTCAGCGATGGCACGCAAATCTGGCTCAACAGCGGCAGCGCGCTGGATGTGGACTTCACTGGCGAGCGCCGCGAGCTGGTGCTCTACGCCGGCGAGGTGCTGGTGGAGACCGGCCATGGCGACAGCCGACCGTTCCAGGTGCGCACCCATGCCGGCCTGCTGCAACCGCTGGGCACCCGCTTCAGCGTGCGCGAGGAAGGTTCGCGCACGCAGCTCAACGTCTACCAGGGCGCGGTGCGCGGCACCTGCCTGGAGAGCGGCAGCAGCTTCACCCTGCAGGCCGGCCACGGGGTGACTTTCGATGTCCGCGCGGCCGGCGCCGTGACCCGCGCCGAAGCCCGCCGCGAAGCCTGGAGCCGCGGTCTGCTGCTGGCCGAAGACATGCCCCTGGCGCAGTTCATCGAGGAGCTGGGCGGCTACCGCCGCGGGCACCTGGGCGTCGATCCGGCGGTGGCCGGGCTGCGCGTGATGGGCAGCTTCCCGCTGGCCGACACCGACCAGGCCCTGGCGCAACTGGAGGAGGCCCTGCCGGTGCGCGTGCAGCGGCGTTTCGACTGGTGGGTGACGGTGGTTCCGCGGAGCTAGCCAGGCGCTGGCTGCTTTCGTAGGGCGGATAACGCGCCAGCGTTATCCGCCGCGAGCTTGATGGCGGATAACCCGTTCCGGGTTATGCGCCCTACGTCCTGGCCCGGCAACGTTTGGGGTTCTGTTCGCGAGCAAGCTCGCTCCTACCTGAATGGTCGAGCTCTTCGTAGGAGCGAGCTTGCTCGCGAACCGCCCAGCGTCCTGCCGGCTCAGATGGCACCCCGAAAAAAGTTTTCGAGAATGCTTCCGATTTTCCGTTCTGCTTCGGATTACTAGGAAACACCCCTAATAACCGGACGCCAAGGAACCGGAATGTCACGCCAAGACCAGCACTTCCCGAGCAAGAAGCATCCCCTGATCCTCGCCATGGCCCTGAGCCTGGCCGCCGTCGTTCCGCTGTCCGTATCCTCGGCAGCGATGGCTGAACAAGCCCAAAGACAGAGCTTCGACATCCCCGCCGGCCCCCTCGCCCGCCAGCTCAACGAGCTGGCCGCGCAGACCGGTCTGCTGCTGGCCGCCGACGCCGAGCTGACCCGCGAGCGCCAGAGCCAGGCCGTGCGCGGCCACTACAGCGCCGAGGAAGCGCTGGACCTGATGCTGATGGGCAGCGGCCTCGCCGCGCAGCGCATTGGCAACCGCTACCAGCTGGTACTGATCCCGCCGGAAGACGCCGCGCTGGAGATGAGCGAAACCACCATCATGGGCCAGGGCATGGGCCAGGCCACCGAGAACAGCGGCAGCTACACGCCGGGCCTGACCAGCGTCGGCTCGAAGACCCCGACCTCGCTGAAGGAAACCCCGCAATCGGTCTCGGTGATCACCCGCCAGTTGATGGACGACCGCCAGATCACCGACATCAACGAGGCCATGAAGGCGGTGCCGGGCATCACCGTGCAGAGCGGCACCTTCCGCCTGCAGGACTACTACTCGCGCGGCTTCGCCATCCAGAACATCCAGCTCGACGGCGCCGCGCCCATGTCCCTGGGTACCACCGCCGGCTCGTTCTACTCCTCCAACGTCTACGACATGGCCGAGTTCGACCACGTCGAAGTGCTGCGCGGCAGCTCGGCGCTGTTCGGCGGCACCGGCGACCCCGGCGGCATCATCAACCTGGTGCGCAAGCGCCCGCTGGATACCTACCAGCTGAAGTTCAGCGCCTCCGCCGGTACCTGGGACAACTATCGCTCCGAGCTGGACGTGACCGGGCCGCTGGGTTTCGACGGCAAGCTGCGCGGGCGCGCGGTGGTGGCCTACCAGGACCGCCAGTACTTCACCGACAACCGCGCCACCGACAAGCCGATCTTCTACGGCGTGCTGGAAGCCGATGTCACCGACGACACCATGCTCACCGCCGGCATGCGCTTCAACCAGGTCCACGAGACCGGCACCGCCAACGCCGTACCGCGCTACAGCAACGGCGTCGACCTCGGCCTGCCGCGGCATACCGGGCTGTCCACCACCTGGGCCTACGCCGATGGTTTCTCCCGCGAATACTTCGCCAAGCTCGACCACCGCCTGAACGACGACTGGAAGCTCAACCTCAGCTACACCAACATCTACGACACCATCGAGACCAACAACGCCACCACCCTGGGCTCGGTGAACCCGGTGACCGGCACCGGTGTCACCCGCTACGGCACCTGGATCACCCAGCGCAGCGAGCAGGACCTCTGGGACGCCAACGTCTCCGGCAACTTCAGCCTGTTCGGCCTGAACCACCAGCTCACCGTCGGCGGCGACTACCAGGACATCGACAGCCGCTGGCAGGGCACCCCGCGCTTCGCCACCGCCGGTGGCGCGGTGGACGTGTTCGACCCCAACTCCACGCCCTGGACCGACCCCGGCCCGCGCCCGGACGTCACCCGCGACTACAGCCCCAACAGCCAGACCCAGTACGGCCTCTACTCCAGCCTGCGCCTGCAGCTGGCCGAGCCGCTGCACCTGATCCTCGGCGCACGGGTGCAACGCTACAAGTTCGACCAGACCTACCAGACCCTGGCCAACGGCGTGTGGGGCGTGCAGTCGCGCGTCGACATGCGCGAACCGACCAAGACCACCCCGTTCGGCGGCATCGTCTACGACCTCACCGATGAGTGGGCCGCCTACGCCAGCTACGCGGAAATCTTCAAGCCGCAGCAGAACTACATGGCCGGCCCGCTGGGCAGCGGCAGCACCYTCGACCCGATGACCGGCAAGACCTACGAGACGGGCCTGAAGGGCGAGCTGTTCGACGGCAAGGTCAATACCAGCGTGGCGCTCTACTACACCAAGCGCGAAGACCAGGCCGTGCTCGACCCGCAGTACGACGCCACCTCGGTGCTGTTCGGCGGCAACTGCTGCTACGTCAACGGCGGCGAAGTCGTCAGCAAGGGCGTGGACATGGAAATCTCCGGCGAGGTGCTGCCGGACTGGATGGTCATGGCCAGCTACACCTTGAACCTCAACAAGAACCGCACCGTCGGCGGCGAGCTGAGCACCATCACGCCCAAGCACATGGCCAAGCTGTTCACCACCTACCGCCTGCCGGGCGACTGGTCGAAGTTCCGCGTCGGCGGCGGCGTCGACATCCAGAGCGCGACCAAGGTCAGCGGCACCGCGTCCTACTACGACAGCACCGGAGCCGTGACCCAGGCCGACGTGCCGTTCGACTACCAGCAGAGCGGCTACGCGGTGTGGAACGCGCTGGTCGACTACCAGGTGGACGAGCACTGGAACGTCGCCCTCAACGGCAACAACCTGTTCGACCGGAAGTACTACCAGACGGTCGGCACCTCGACCTATGGCAACGTCTATGGCGACCCGCGCAACTTCATGCTGACGGTCCGCGCCAGCTACTGATTGACGGCCACGGCGCGGGTGAAAGCCACGGTGCTGGCGGCCCACAGGGTGGCCGCCCGCGCCCCTTTCACCTTCGCCAAAGCGGTCTACGCTCCTCCCATCCATCCCACGGGAGTCACCGCGATGATCCGCGCCCTGCTGACCGCTTCCCTGCTGTCCCTGAGCCTCGCCGCCCAGGCCGACGTAAAGCCCTTCTCTTCGGCGTTCACCACCCAGGACATCGCGGTGGACGGTGCAACCATCCACGTCCGGGTCGGCGGCAAGGGGCCGGCCGTGGTGCTGCTGCACGGCTTCGGCGACACCGGCGACATGTGGGCGCCGCTGGCCAACGACCTGGCGCGCGACCACACCGTGGTCGTCCCCGACCTGCGCGGCATGGGCCTGTCGTCGATCCCCGCGGCCGGCTACGAGAAGAAGACCCAGGCCGGCGACGTGCGCGCGGTGCTGGCCAAGCTCGGCATCGAGCACTCGGTGGTGGTCGGCCACGACATCGGCACCATGGTCGCCTACGCCTATGCCGCGCGTTACCCCCAGCAGACCGACCGCCTCGTGGTGATGGACGCGCCGGTTCCGGGCATCCCGCCGTGGAACGAGATCGTCCGCTCGCCGATGCTCTGGCACTTCGACTTCGGTGGCCCGGACATGGAGCGCCTGGTGGCCGGGCGCGAGCGCATCTACCTGGATCGCTTCTGGAACGAATTCGCCGGCGACCCGCACAAGGTCGACGAAGCGACCCGCCAGCACTACGCCAAGCTCTACGCCCGCCCCGGCGCCATGCACGCCGCCTTCGCGCAGTTCCGCGCGATCCGCCAGGACGCCGTGGACAACGAGACCTCGGTGAAGACCCGGCTGAGCATGCCGGTGATGGCCATCGGCGGGGAAAAATCCTTCGGCGCCAACGAAGCCATCGTCATGCGCAACGCCGCCGACAACGTCACCGAAGTGGTGGTCGCCGGTGCCGGGCACTGGCTGATGGAAGAGGCACCGGAGAAGACCACCAGCACCATCCGCGGCTTCATCACGCCCTGAAAAATGCGTTGCAGACCCGGTGGTTAACCGGGTCTTAACCTTGCTCTGGCATTTGATGCACAGCGCCCGGACTTCTGCGCCGGCACCGTCATCAGCCTGTCAGCCACCCGCCGGATGCTTGCCCAAACCCAGGCAACCGGCGCGCTGACGAACGAGACCCGACCATGGCCTTGCTGTTCACTCCCACGCCCGCGCTCAGGGATGCCGCGCCAAATCGCTGGGACTGGTGCCTGCTGCCACTGGTGCTCGCGCTGCTGGTGCTCGCCGCCTATGGCGCGATGCAGATGGACCGGCCGTTCGTGGTCGGCGAGGCGCTGCCGATCTCCCTCGACCCGCTGTACCTGCCCTACTACCTGCTGCGCACCATCCTGCGGATGTTCACCGCGCTGGGCTTCTCGCTGCTGTTCGCCTTCCTCTTCGCCGCCATCGCCGCCAAGTACCGCGCCGCCGAGAAGGCCATGATCCCACTGCTGGACGTGCTGCAGTCGGTGCCGATCCTGGGCTTCCAGGCCATCGCCATCGCCCCCTTCATCGCCCTGTTCCCCGGCAACCTGCTGGGCGTGGAGTGCGCGGCGATCTTCGCCATCTTCACTTCCCAGGCCTGGAACATGGCGCTGAGCCTGTACCAGTCGTTCCGCAGCGTGCCGGCGGAGCTGAGCGAGGCCTCGCGGATCTTCCGCCTCTCCGCCTGGCAGCGCTTCTGGCGCCTGGAGCTGCCGTTCGCCATGCCCGGCCTGCTGTGGAACATGATGATGTCGATGTCCGGCGGCTGGTTCTTCCTGGTCGCTGCCGAGGCCATCTCGGTGGCCGGACAGGACATCAAGCTGCCCGGCATCGGCTCCTACATCGCCGTGGCCATCGACCAGCGCGACCTCGGCGCCATCGCCTGGGCCATCGGCGCAATGCTCGCCGGCATCCTGCTCTACGACCAACTGTTCTTCCGCCCGCTGCTGGCCTGGGCCGACCGCTTCCGTTTCGAGGAGTCCCAGGGCGACACCGCGCAGCGTTCCTGGCTGCTCGACTGGCTGCGCCGCAGCCGCTGGCTGAGCGCCCTATCCAACCGCATCGGCGATGGTTTCCAGGCGGCCATGGGCTGGTTCCCCCAGCGCCACGACGGCACCGTTGCAAGTCGCACCTGGCTGCGCCTGCCGGACTGGTGGCCGCGCGCCTGGGACGCGCTGCTGGTGCTCGCCTGCGCCTTCGCCTTCGTCCGCCTCGGGCTGTTCGTGCATCAGGATGTGGGCTGGGCCGAAACCTTCCACGTACTCGGCCTGGGCCTGCTGACCCTGCTGCGGGTGATGCTGCTGATCGCCCTCGCCTCGCTGGTCTGGGTGCCGCTGTCCATCTGGATCGGCCTGCGCCCGCGCTGGTCGCAGAAGGTCCAGGCGCTGGCGCAGTTCCTCGCCGCCTTCCCGGTCAACCTGCTGTTCCCGCTGGTGGTGGTGGCGCTGGTGCACTTTCAGCTCAACCCGAACATCTGGCTCAGCCCGCTGATGGTCTTCGGCACCCAGTGGTACATCCTCTTCAACGTCGTCGCCGGCGCCGCCAGCATCCCCCATGAACTGCGCCTGGCGGCGGACAACCTCGGCCTGCGCGGCTGGCTGAAATGGAAGCGGGTCTACCTGCCGGCGGTGTTCCCCAGCTTCGTCACCGGCGCCATCACCGCCAGCGGCGGCTCGTGGAACGCCAGCATCGTCGCCGAGTACGTCAGCTGGGGCGACACCTCGCTGTCGGCCACCGGCCTGGGCAGCTACATCAAGCAGATGACCGATGCCGGCGACTTCCACCGCATCGCCCTGGGCATCGGAGTCATGTGCATCTACGTGATGCTGCTCAACCGCTTCTTCTGGCGCCGGCTGTACCGGCTCGCCGAAAACCGTCGCTGAGGACCCGCGATGAATGCCGAACCGCTGATCGAACTCAAGGCCGTCGCCAAGGCCTTCATGGCCTCCGACGGCACCCCGCGCACGGTGCTGGACCAGGTCGACTTCCACCTCCACGAGCGCGAGATCGTCGCCCTCCTCGGCCGCTCCGGCTCGGGCAAGTCGACCCTGCTGCGGATCATCGCCGGGCTGGTGGGCGCCGACCGTGGCCAGGTCAACTACCGCGGCCGGCCGATCCACGGGCCGGTGGAAGGCGTGGCCATGGTCTTCCAGTCCTTCGCCCTGTTCCCCTGGCTGACCGTGCAGCAGAACGTCGAGCTGGGCCTGGAAGCCCAGGGCGTGCGCCCTGCCGAACGCGAGCGGCTGGCCAACGGCGCGCTGGAGCTGATCGGCCTCGCCGGCTTCGGCGGTGCGCTGCCACGCGAGCTGTCCGGCGGCATGCGCCAGCGCGTCGGCATCGCCCGGGCGTTGGTGATGAACCCCGAGGTGCTGCTGATGGACGAGGCCTTCTCGGCCCTCGACGTGCTCACCGGCGAGACCCTGCGCGACGACATGCTCGAACTCTGGGAGGAGCAGCGCATCACCACCCGCTGCATCCTGGTGGTGTCGCACAACATCGAGGAGACGGTGATGATGGCCGACCGCATCCTGATCCTTTCCAGCGACCCCGGCCGCGTGCGCACCGAGCTGCGCATCGACCTGCCACGCCCGCGCAACGCCGATTCCGAGGAAGTCCGCGCACTGATCGACGAGGTCTACGCGCTGATGACCCAGCGCCCCGAAGCCGCCGTCAGCGGCGAGCAGCCGCAAGCGGTGGAGCCCGGCTACCGCCTGCCCGACGCCGACGTGGTGCGCATGGAGCGGGTGCTGGAGCTGCTGGCCGGCGAGCCGTTCAACGGCCAGGCCGACCTGCCGCACCTGGCCGAGGAAACCGAGCTGCCCGACGAGGTGCTGCTGCCGGTCTGCGAGGCCCTCGGCCTGCTCGGCCTGGCCCAGCTGGTGGCCGGCGACCTGCGCCTGACCCGCCAGGGCCGGCATTACGTCACTGCCCGCCAGGCGCGGCGCCAGGACCTGTTCGCCCGCCAGTGCCGCGGCCGCGTCGCCCTGCTCGGCTACATCCTCGACAGCCTGCAGGCCGAGCCCACCGGCAGCATCGCCGAGAAGGCGATCCTCGACCGCCTGCAGGAATCCATGGACACCGAACTGGCCGAGCGGGTGCTCAAGGTCGCCATCGAATGGGGCCGCTACGCCGAGCTGTTCGAGTACGACTTCCATACTCGCCGGCTGAGTCTCGCCCATGAGGAAAGCGCGCAGGCCGAGTGAACGCCTTAAGGCTCTGCTAAGCCAGGCGCGGCGATACTGGCAGCGTTTCGTTCCCCACACAGGAGTCCTGCCTTGGACAGTTGCCCCAGTCGATTGCGACAGGTCTGAACAGCGAGCACGTCCGGCAGTATCTCCCTGCCACTGTCTCGCTGATCACAGCGGACAGTGGCGCTGCGCATCCCGAGCGGGATGACGCCTCTCCATTATTCCTCCCGCCTCACCGGGCGGCGCCCACCTTCGGCGCCTCCGGCGAAGCCTTGCGACCTTGCGCAATCCATACCCCCGAATGCCGCGCTGGCCCTGCCTGCGCCCTTGCCGGCTGCTGGCCGGCCTCTACCCGGAATCGAGGTGGATCATGGATTGGAAAATCTTCCTGCTGCGCGCCGCCGCAGCGCTCGTTCTCGGTGCCCTGATCGGTGCCGAACGCCAACTGCGCCAGCGCCTCACCGGCCTGCGCACCAACGCCCTGGTCAGCACCGGCGCCTGCCTGTTCGTGCTGATGACCCAGAGCGTCCCTGGCCTGGCCAGCGATGCCTCGCGCATCGCCGCGTACGTGGTCTCCGGCATCGGCTTCCTCGGTGGCGGCGTGATCATGCGCGACGGCCTCAACGTGCGCGGCCTGAACACCGCCGCCACCCTCTGGTGCACCGCCGCCATCGGCGTGCTGTGCAGCATGGGCCTGCTGCTGGAGGCCGCGCTCGGCAGCCTCGTGGTGCTCTGCGCCAACATCCTGCTGCGCGACATCGCCCAGCGCCTGAACCACCAGGAAGTGCTGCCGGCCACTGAAGTCGAACTGCGCTACGGCGTGGAGATCGTCTGCCGCGCCGAGGACGAGATCCAGGTGCGCAGCCTGATGCTGCACAGCCTCGACGGCGCCAGCCTGCGCCTGCAATCGCTGCACAGCGAAGACCAGGCCAACCCGGCCAAGCTGGAAGTGCGCGCCGAACTGCTCGGCGACCACGGCGCCACCACCCAGCTGGAGCGACTGGTGAGCCGCATCAGCCTGGAGAAAGGCGTCAGCTCGGTACGCTGGCAGGTGTACCGCATGGCCAGCGACTGATCCGCCAGCCGTCATTCATTGCACGGGGCACGGGCCTAGCGCAGCGCCGCCAGCTTGATGCCGAAGCCCACCAGGCAGGCGCCGGCCAAGCGCTCCAGCAGGTTGGCGACGCGCGGGTTGGCGCGCATGCGCTCGGCCAGCTTGTGGGTGAGGACGACGGCAATCAGGCCGTAGAGGAAGGTCACCACCGCCACGGTGGCGGCCATGAAAGCGAAGGTGACCAGCCCCTGGTGCTTCACCGGGTCGACGAACAGCGGCAGGAAGGCCATGTAGAACACGATGGCCTTGGGATTGAGCAGAGTGATCATCATCGTCTGGCGCAGGTAGCGGCCCTTGTCCATGCGGCTTTCACGGGGCGCGCCGCCGGGTTTGCTGAGCAGCATGCGCAGGCCGAGCCAGCCCAGGTAGGCGGCGCCCAGCCACTGCACGGCATGGAAGGCCGCGGGATAAGTTGCCAGCAACGTCGCGACGCCGGCCACCGCCATCCACAACAGCACCTGGTCACCGAGGATCACCCCGCAGGTGGCCGCCAGCCCGGCGCGGATGCCGCCCTTGCCGGTGGCCGTGATCAGGGCGAGGTTACCGGGGCCGGGAATGGCCAGGAGGATGATGAAGGCGATGAGGAATGCGCCGTAGTCGGTCACGCCCAGCATGGGGAGGTCTCCTGGTCAGGGTGGGGAAGACAGAATCGCCGCAGTCTAGCACCGCCATCGGCGGGCGGGCCGGGGCGCGCAGCGCTGTACGTATCGGCCGCGATACCAAGTCGATAACAAGTCACTCTCAATTTCCTCCCGCGCCGGCCGCCACGACGGCTAACCATCACAACGGGAGACTTCTCATGACCAGCATCAGCGCCGTCGGCAACACCAGCATCCGCTATGCCTCCAGCACCAACTCGACCGCCACCAGCGCCTCGACCACCGAGGACAGTACGGCCACCAGCAGCACCTCCCAGGCCGGCGCAAGCTCCGCCGCCCAGGGCGCTGCAGGTGCCGGCGGCGCAGGCGGCGCCAGCGACAGCTCCAGTAGCAGCTCCGACAGCACCCTGGAAAAACTCAAGCAGGCGGTGGAGCAGGCGCAGAAGGAACTGCAGGAAGCCGAACAGGACCTGGCCAAGGCCAACCAGAGCGGCGGCAGCGAGAGCGATGAACAGCAGCAGGCAAGGATGATCGCCGTGCAGGCGGCGCAGGCGCGTGTGTCGGCCGCTTCCGCGGCCGTCGCCACGGCCACTGCCGCCTACTCCGAAGCACTCACCGAGTCGGGCAGCAGTACCAGTGGCAACAGCGTGAATACCACGGCCTGATGTCGGCCGAGCACCGGGTTCAGAAGTCCAGCTTGTTGGTGCTGTCGATAAAGGCACCCTGCTTGAACAGACTCGGCTTGCCCTGCTGCATCACCCGCCCGACCAGCACCACATAAGTATGGAAAAGGTCGGGCTTCTGCCGCGCCAGCACATTGCAGGCGTCGGTGCGCAGGTTCCGCATCAGGCCACCTTTGGTACGGATATTCACGATCAGGCCCGCGGCGGCAACGCGGGCTTCGGCGGGCGACTGGGCCTGCAGCTTCGCCTCGTGGTAACGCAACAGACTCGACTCGACACCGATGGCGCAGTCGCCAGTCTTGTCCAACTGCAGTACCGCGGAGGCCAAAAGGTTGAGGGCTGAATCCAGCTCTCCGCGATCGACCAGCAGATTGGCGCTCGACAGTTCATTCAACCGGCAACGCGCCTCTGCCTCCCCGCACTGGTGAGACGCCACGTACGTCAGCAGTTTCTCCCGGCGCGAGGCCCCCGGCCGCAGGCTGAGGATATTGATTGCCTCGTTTTCCGGGATTCGTTGCCGGGCGCGATTGAAGTACTCGGCCTGCCACATGTCCGAAACCAGCCAGCGCGATTCGTCCCTGGCGCTGTCACGCACCTTGAAAGCCACGATCAGCGCGGCTACTGCCAGACACAGCACGAAGCCGCCGACCAGCGCCAGCCATTTCCCTGCACCCTTCATCGCGCCTGTCCCTTGCCTGGTTGAAGCCGTCGTTGCCGTCTACCCAGCCACTGTTCGCTGCGGCGCGATAGCTAAGCGTCGATACCCGGGCGAGTCAATCGGCTTGTCGCAAAAGGCGCAGGAGCAGGCCGCCCATCCCTCGCGAGATGGGCGGCGTGCCCTCAGAGCACGGCGTCGAGCAGCCGGTACCAGGCGATGCCGACGCCGAGATAGAGACGCTGCAGGCCATGGAAGGGAATCGGCCGCAGCGGCGTGACCGGGAAGGGAAACACCTTCTCGCGATCCAGCAGGCGCTCTGCCAGATGCCGGCCGAGGGTCGAGGCCATGGCGATGCCGCGACCGTTGTAGCCGAGCAGGATGCTCAGGTTCGGCGCCGGTTCGTGCAGGCGCGGCATGAAGTCCGGGGTCAGCGCCACGCGGCCGCTCCACTGGTACTCGAACTCGATCTCGGCCAGCTGCGGGAACAGGCCCAGCAGCGAGCGTTTGAGGTGCGTCCAGTCGCTCGGCGAACGCGGCTCGGCGAACGGCCCGCGGCCGCCCAGCAGCAGTCGGCCACGGGCGTCCTGCTTGAAGTACAGCAACAGCCGGCGGGCGTCCGAGCAGACTTCACCATTGGGCAGCACGCTGCGCCGCAGGTTGTCCGGCAAGGGCCTGGTCGCGACGATGAAGCTGTTGGCGGCGATCACCGTCTGCCGCAATTTCGGCCAGAGATCATCGGTGTAGCCGTTGGTGGCGAGGATCACCCGCTCGGCAGTGAGCGTGCGCTGGGTATCGGTGGTCAGCTGCCAGCCGCTGCCGTGGCGGCGCAGGCCGGTCACGCGGTTGTGGCCGTGAATCGCGGCGCCCTCGCTCAGCGCGGCACGGGCCAGGCCACGGGCATAGCTCAGCGGTTGCACGCTGCCGGCGCGCGGGTCGACCCAGGCACCGAGGTAGTCGTTGCTGCCGATGCGCCGGGCGACGCTGCTCTTGTCGAGCATCTCCACCGGCACGCCACGCTGGCGCCACTGCTCGGCGCGCTTCTCGATGGCACGCATGGCCGCTGGCGAGGCAGCCGGCTGAATCCAGCCCTGGCGGGTGGCTTCGCAGTCGATGTCGTAGCGGCGAATCAGCTCGTAGACCTCATCGGCGGCGCCACCGGCGACTTCGATCAGGCGCTCGGCCTGGTCACCGCCGAACATCCGGCGCAGGTCCTCGGGGTCGTGCTTCAGGCCGGGGATCACCTGCCCGCCGTTGCGCCCGGAGGCGCCCCAGCCCGGCTCGCCGGCATCCAGTACGCAGACGCGCACGCCGCTGCGCGCCAAGTGCAGTGCGGTGACCAACCCGGTGTAGCCGGCGCCGACTATGGCAACGTCGACCTGCTTGTCTTCCGCCAGCGCCGGTGTCGCCGGCGCAGGGTTCGCGGTGGCCGCCCACAGCGAGGGCGGCAGTACCAGGGGCTGGGCGTTCATGCCTGGCCCCCGTCGGTATTGAGCAGGCGGCGGAGGAATTCCTGGGTGCGCGGCTGGCTCGGCGCGCCGAGTACATCCTTGGCCGCGCCCTCCTCGACGATGCGCCCGCCATACAGGAAGCACACCTTGTCGGCCACTTCGCGGGCAAAGCCCATCTCGTGGGTCACCACCACCATGGTCATGCCTTCATCGGCGAGCTTGCGCATCACCGCCAGCACTTCGCCGACCAGTTCCGGGTCCAGCGCCGAGGTCGGCTCGTCGAACAGGATCGCCTTCGGCCGCATGGCCAGGGCGCGGGCAATGGCCACGCGCTGCTGCTGGCCGCCGGAGAGTTCGTCCGGGTAGGCATCCATGCGATGGCCAAGGCCGACCTTTTCCAGCAAGGCACGGGCGTGCTCACGGGCTTCCTCCGGGCGTTCCTTCTTCACGTAGATCGGGCCTTCCATGACGTTCTGCAGGGCCGTGCGATGGGGGAACAGGTTGAAGCGCTGGAACACCATCGCCACCTGGGTGCGGATCTCATGGATGCTCTTGGCGTGGCGGTCGACGCGTTCCTGGCCGACCAGGATGTCGCCACCCTCGTAGGTTTCCAGGCCGTTGATGCAGCGCAGCAGGGTCGATTTGCCCGAACCGGAGGGGCCGATCAGGCAGACCACCAGGCCGCTTTCCACCGACAGG
>NZ_JASMRU010000038.1 GCF_030462585.1 Pseudomonas sp. CAN1
GAGCTGTTCTTCGACAACCTGGAAATCCCCGCCGGCAACCTGATCGGCGAAGAGGGCAAGGGCTTCAAGTACATCCTCGACGGCCTCAACGCCGAGCGCACGCTGATCGCCGCCGAGTGCATCGGCGATGGCCGCTGGTTCAACGAAAAATCCGCGCAGTACGCCCGTGACCGCGTGGTGTTCGGCCGCCCGATCGGGCAGAACCAGGGCGTGCAGTTCCCCATCGCCGAGGCTTACATCGAGATCGAAGCGGCCGACCTGATGCGCTGGCGCGCCTGCCAGGAATACGACAGCGGCAAGAACGCCGGCGCTGCCGCGAACATGGCCAAGTACCTGGCGGCCAAGGCCAGCTGGGAAGCCGCCAACGCCTGCCTGCAGACCCACGGCGGCTTCGGCTTCGCCAACGAATACGACGTCGAGCGCAAGTTCCGCGAGACGCGCCTGTACCAGGTGGCGCCGATCTCCACCAACCTGATCCTGTCGTACGTGGCCGAGCACCTGCTCGAACTGCCGCGTTCCTTCTGAGCCGGGACCAACTGAGCCGGGACCAAGAACAATGAACAATACCCACGCCCTTGCCGAATTCCTTGCTGGTCTGCGCTATGAAGACCTGCCCACCGCCGTGGTCGAGTACACCGAGGAGCTGTTCCTCGACTGGCTCGGCTCGGCCCTGGCCAGCCAGAATCGCCACCCGATCCCACTGTTCCAGCGCTACGCCCAGCGCATGGGCCCGGCCAGCGGCAAGAGCCGCGTACTGGTGGACGGCACCTCGACCTCGGCGTACTTCGCCGCGCTGGTCAACGGTGCCAGCTCGCACCTGGTAGAACAGGACGACCTGCACAACAGCTCCGTGCTGCACCCGGCCACCGTGGTCTTCCCCGCGGCCCTGGCTGCCGCGCAGGAACTGGGCAAGTCCGGCCGCGAGCTGATTCTCGCCAGCGTCGCCGGCTACGAAGCGGGCATCCGCATCGGCGAATTCCTCGGCCGCTCGCACTACCGCATCTTCCACACCACCGCCACGGTCGGCACCCTGGCCGCCGCAGTGGCCGTGGGCAAACTGCTGGGGCTGGACAGCCGGCAGTTCGTCAACTGCCTGGGCAGTGCCGGCACCCAGGCCGCCGGGCTCTGGGAGTTCCTCCGCGACGCTGCCGATTCCAAACAGCTGCATACCGCGAAAGCCGCCGCTGACGGCCTGCTCGCCGCCTACCTGACGGCTGACGGCCTGACCGGTGCGCAGAACATCCTCGAAGGCGAGCAGGGCATGGCCGCCGGCATGTCCAGCGACGCCGACCCGAGCCGTCTGGTCGACGGCCTGGGCACCCGCTGGGCGCTCTGCGAGACCTCCTACAAGTTCCACGCTTCCTGCCGCCACACCCATCCCGCCGCTGATGCGCTGCTGGACCTGATGCAGCGCGAAGGGCTCAGGCATGGCGATATCGCCAAGGTAATCACCCGCGTGCACCAGGGCGCCATCGACGTGCTCGGCCGCGTGGTGGTACCGCAGACGGTGCACCAGGCGAAATTCTCCATGGGCACCGTGCTGGGCCTGATCGCCGTGCACGGCAAGGCCGGGCTGGTGGAGTTCGAGGAATTCTCCCTGAGCGACGCCGAGGTCTCGGCCTTCCGCGAGAAAGTCAGCATGCAGCTCGATGCTGAAGTGGACGGCGCATACCCACGGCGCTGGCTGGGCCGCGTCGACGTGCTCACCACCGACGGCCGCCAGCTGCACGGCGCCATCGACGAGCCCAAGGGCGATCCGGGCAACGGCCTGAGCCGCGCCGAGCTGGAGGACAAGTTCCGCCGCCTGCTGGCCTTCGCCGGCCAGCGCAGCGAAGCCGAGGCGGATCGTCTGGTGCAGGCCAGCTGGCGTCTGCATGAGCTGGCGAATCTCGACGACTTCCACTGATAGCGCTTTGCGGGCGGCCTGGCCGCCTGTTCCCACCGAATCGTAGCGTCGGCCCGCCGGCCGGCGTCTGGAGTTGCCCATGAGTTCGCGTCCCCTCGACGGCATCACCGTCATCAGCCTGGAACACGCCATTGCCGCGCCGTTCTGCACCCGCCAGCTGGCCGACCTCGGCGCCCGCGTGATCAAGGTCGAGCGCCCCGGCGTCGGCGACTTCGCCCGTGGCTATGACGAGCGCGTGCGCGGCCTGGCCTCGCACTTCGTCTGGACCAACCGCTCCAAGGAAAGCCTGTCCCTGGACCTCAAGCAGGCGCCGGCGCAGACCGTGCTGGAACAACTGCTGGAAACCGCCGACGTGCTGGTGCAGAACCTCGCGCCGGGCGCCGCCGCGCGCCTGGGGCTGTCGTTCGAGGCACTGCACGAGCGTTTTCCGCGGCTGATCGTCTGTGACATCTCCGGCTACGGCGAAGGCGGCCCCTACGAGCAGAAAAAGGCCTACGACCTGCTGATCCAGAGCGAGAGCGGCTTCCTCTCGGTGACCGGCGGGCCGGGCGCCGACGAGATGGCCAAGGCCGGCTGCTCCATCGCCGACATCTCCGCCGGCATGTACGCCTACAGCGGCATTCTCTCCGCGTTGCTGCTGCGTGGCCGCACGGGGGAGGGCAGCCGCGTCGAGGTATCGATGCTCGAAGGCATGGCCGAGTGGATGGGTTTCCCCATGTACTACGCCTTCGACGGCCAGTCGCAGCCGCCGCGCGCCGGCGCCGCCCACGCCACCATCTATCCCTACGGGCCGTTCCCCACCGGTGATGGCGGCAGCGTCATGCTCGGCGTGCAGAACGAGCGCGAGTGGAAGCTGTTCTGCGAGATCGTCCTGCAACGCCCGGAGCTGGCGGTCGATCCGCGCTTCACCGCGACCAGCCTGCGCGTGGCCAACCGCGACGCCCTGCGCGCGCTGATCATCGAAGCCTTCGCCAGCCTCGGCGCCGAGCAGGTGGTTGAACGCCTGGAGCAGGCGCAGATCGCCAATGCCCATGTCAACGACATGCGCGGCCTGTGGCAGCACCCACAGCTGGCCGCCCGCGACCGCTGGCGTGAAATCGACAGCCCCGCCGGTCGCCTGCCGGCACTGTTGCCGCCAGTGAACAGCAACGCCTACACGCCGCGGATGGACGCCGTACCGGCATTAGGTCAGCAGACAGATGACCTGCTGCAGGAACTGGGGTATACCGCCGGGGATATCCAGCGCCTGCACGAGCAGGGCGCGGTATGACCCAGGAGAACCCAATGATTGAGCAGACCCCGGCGCAGCCTATTGTGCGGACCGCGCTGTTCGTGCCCGGCAGCCGCCCGGAACGCTTCGCCAAGGCCCTGGCCAGCGGCGCCGATGCGGTGATTGTCGATTTCGAGGATGCCGTCGAGCCGGCGCTCAAGGCCCAGGCCCGCGACAACCTCGAAGCCTTCCTTACCGCTAACCCGGACGCCCGCGTGCGGGTGCGGGTGAACGCCGCCGGCGACCCCGAGCAGGCCGCCGACCTCGAATTGTGCGGGCGCCTGCCCGGCGTCATCGGCATCCTGCTGCCCAAGGCCGAGCGCGCGGTGCAGGTGCGCATCGCGGCTTCCTGTGGCAAGCCGGTATGGACGCTGATCGAAAGCGCCCGCGGACTGCTCGCGCTGGGCGAGATCGCCAGCTGCGAAGGCGTCGAGCGCCTGACCTTCGGTGGCCTCGACCTGGCGCTGGATATCGGCATGGCCAGCGGCACCCCGGCGGCCGCCGGGGTCTATGACCAGGTGCGCCTGAGCCTGCTGCTGCACTCGCGGATCAACGACCTGCAGCCGCCGCTGGACACCGTGTTCCCGGCCTTCGACGACGCCGAAGGCTTCGCCGCGACCATCCGCCATGGCCGCGACCTCGGCCTGCTCGGCGCACTGTGCATCCACCCGAAGCAGGTCGCCGTGGTGCATGCCGCGCTGGCTCCCAGCGGCGACGAGCTGGACTGGGCGCGCCGCGTGGTGGCGGCAGCGGAGGGCGGTGCAGCGGCCTTCCAGGTCGACGGGCAGATGGTCGATGCGCCCGTGCTGGCCCGCGCCCAGCGCCTGCTGGCCAACGCTGGCGGCTGACTGCCCTAAGTCAGGCCGGCAACAGGCGTTTTCGGGAAGATCAGCCCTGGGTTTTTACGCGTTGGCGTCGATCAGTGTCTGCGCGACTTCCACCAGGCCGTTGATGGCGAACTGCACGCCCATGCACACCAGCAGGAAGCCCATCAGCCGCGACACCGCGTCGATGCCCGACTTGCCGGTGGCCTTCATGATCAGCTCCGAGGCCTGCAGGCAGCCCCAGAGGATCAGCGCGGTGCAGAGGAAGATCAGCGGCGGCGCGACCATGATCACCCACTGCGGGAAGCTGGTGCTGTGCTTGATGCTCGCCGATGAGCTGATGATCAGCGCGATGGTTCCCGGCCCTGCGGTGCTGGGCATGGCCAGCGGGATGAAGGCGAAGTTCGGCCGTTCCTCGGCGCACTCGCTGACATCCACCTTCGGCACCGGCTGCGGGAACAGCATGCGCGAGCCGATGATGCAGAGGATGCCGCCACCGGCGATCCGCAGCCCCGGAATGGAGATGCTGAAGGCGCTCATGATGAACTCGCCGATGTAGTAGGCCATCGTCATGATGAGGAACACATAGAAGGCCGTCGCCCGCGCCTGGCGATTCTTCTCCTCGCGACTGCAGCCGTTGGACAGGGCCAGGAACAGCGCCACCGTGGTCGGCGGGTTGATCAGCGGCAGCAGGGCCAGCAGGCCGAGCAGGATCGCATCGAGCAGACTCGTCATGGAGGGACATCCTGGCCTGGGACAACTGCCCGAAGTCTAGGCGCGATTCGGCGCTCGGCCACTGGCGGCGGGTTCTCGGCGGCTGGCTATACTGGTTTTCCACCAGCAGGCGGGATGACCTGCGCGCCCACCTGTTCGGCGGAGAAAGGTCAATGAATGAGCCTGGTCCCGTTGTCCGGCCGACGATCCTGATCGTCGACGATACCCCCGAGAACCTCACCCTGCTCAGCGAGCTGCTCAAGCTGCTGTACCGCGTCAAGGCGGCGCGCACCGGCGAGAAGGCGTTGCAGATCTGCCTTGGCGATGACCCGCCGGATCTCATCCTGCTCGACGTGATGATGCCCGGCATGAGCGGCTTCGAAGTCTGCCGGCGCCTGCGCGAGCAGCCGCGCACCCGCGACATCCCGGTGATCTTCATCACCAGCCAGAGCGCCGCCGACGACGAGATCCACGGGCTGGAACTGGGCGCGGTGGACTACCTGACCAAGCCGATCAACCCGCCGGTGGTGCTGATGCGCGTGGACAACCAGCTGCGGGTCAAGGCCGCCGCGGACTTCCTGCGCGACCACAACCAGTTCCTCGAACAGGAGGTGCAACGGCGCACCCAGGAGTTGGCGGCGATCCAGGACGTCACCATCATCGCCATGGCCTCGCTGGCGGAAACCCGCGACAACGAGACCGGCAACCACATCCGTCGTACCCAGCACTACGTTGCCGCCCTGGCGGAGCACCTGCGCGGGCACCCGCGCTTCGCCGCCGAACTGGACGAGGAAACCTGCCGCCTGCTGTACAAGTCGGCGCCGCTGCACGATATCGGCAAGGTCGGCATTCCCGACTACATCCTGCTCAAGCCGGGGCGGCTGACCGCCGAAGAGTTCGAGATCATGAAGACCCACGCCGCGCTGGGCCTCGATGCCCTGGAGAAGGCCGAGCAGCGCCTGGGCATGGACGTGCCGTTCCTGCGCCTGGCCAAGCAGATCGCCTACGGCCACCACGAGCGCTGGGACGGCAGCGGCTATCCGCAGGGCCTGGCCGGCGAGGCGATTCCCGTGGCGGCGCGGCTGATGGCGCTGGCCGATGTCTATGACGCGCTGATCAGCCAGCGCATCTACAAGCGCGGCATGCCCCATGCCGAGGCGGTGCAGCTGATCGCCGGCCAGCGCGGCCAGCATTTCGACCCGGATATCGTCGATGCCTTCCTCTTCCTGCAGGGCGAGTTCCAGGGCATCGCCGCGCGCTTCAGCGACGCCACACACTGAGCCAGCCCAGCACCTGAGGAAGCCAGCCCATGAGCCCGCTCGGTTACCTGCAGCGCCTGCGTTTGCGTACCCGGCTGACGCTGGGCTTCGGCGGCATCCTGCTGCTGGCGTTGTTCATCGTCCTGTACAGCCTGGATGTGCAGCGCAAGCAGAACGAGCAGATCACCCAGGTCTATGAAAAAGAGATGCTTGGCCTGTCGCATATCGAGGCGGCACGGGTGGCGCTGGCCGGAATCGGTCGCAGCGTCCGCCAGGCGGTCATGGCGGCGGACGCGGCCGGGCACCGGCAGGCCCTGGAGCAACTGGAAGAAGACCGCACCACGCTGCGCGAGGAAATCGAGTACGCCCGCCCGCTGATCTACCGGCCATCGGCGATGCAGGGTCTGGTGCGCTTCGAGGCGGCCTACGAGGATTACCAGGACCAGTTGCAGCGGGTACTCGCCTACAACGACCAGTCGGTCGCCAACGGCAGCTCCGGCGGTGACCAGGCGGCCATCGCGCTGCTCTCGTCGACGGCGCTGCAAAGGCCCAACGACGTGGCCAACCAGGCCCTGGCCGAAGTGGCGCAGATCAAGCGTGCCGGCGCGGACCTGGAGGTCAAGCTGGCCTCCGAGCGCTTCCGCCGCAGCGTCAACCTGACCTTCTGGCTGATGGCGCTGGGCGTGGGCAGTGGCCTGCTGTTCGGCCTGCTGATCAGCCTGTCGATCCGCCGGCCGGCGGAGCAGCTGCGCAACTCGGTGAAGACCCTGAGCCAGGGCGAGCTGGACATCCTGGTGCCGTTCCAGGACTACCCCAACGAAGTGGGCGAAATGGCCCGGGCGATTACCGAGCTGCAATCCGAGGCGCGGCAGATGGCCAATCAGCGCTGGGTGAAGACCCAGGTGGCGGCGCTCACCGGGCAGATGCAGGCGGCCGCCGACTCGGCGGAACTGGGCGAACGCATCCTGGTGAGCCTGGCCGAGCTGATGCCGCTGCTGCGCGCCTCCATCCATGTGCGCGAGGAGGGCAGCGAGGACCTCGTCCTGCTCGGCAGCTATGCCGGCACCGGCAGCGTGGCCCAGCGTGTGCGCCCCGGCGAGGGGCTGATCGGCCAGTGTGCCCGGCAGCGCCAGGCCATTCGTCTTGAGCCGCAGCAGCCGGACAGCCATGCCCGGGAACCGGTGGTGGCGGCCAGCGAAATCCTGCCGCTGATCCAGGGCGAGCGTCTGGTCGGTGTACTGGCGCTGGATCTGGCGCGGGCGCCGGGTTGCCGGCAAAGCTCGCTGCTGGAGGAGTTCGTGCCGCTGCTGGCGATGAACCTGGAGATTCTCGAGCGCAGCTCGCGCACCCGCCAGTTGCTGGCGGAAACCCTGGCCCAGGCCGAGCTGATGGAAACCCAGGCGGCCAACCTGCAGGCACAGACTCGCGAGCTGGAAGCCCGCCAGCGCGAGATCGAAGCCACCCGCGCCTGGTACCAGGGCATCCTGGAATCCGCGCCGGACGGCATGCTGGTGGTCGACCAGCAGGGCCTGATCATCCTCGCCAACCCACGGCTGGAGCAGCTCTTCGGCTATGAACGGGGCGCCTTGCTGGGGCGCTCGGTGGACGAGCTGGTGCCCCATGTCTACCGCCACCAGCACGCGCGCCAGCGTTCGGGGTTCATGGCGGAGCAGGGCCGCCGGCAGATGGGCCGAGGCGACGCCGACCTGCTCGGGCTGCGCAAGGACGGCAGCCGCTTCTCCGTGGAAATCGCCCTGGCGCCGCTGCCGGACCTGCTCGGCCGCGGCGTGTGTGTCTGCGCCTCGGTGCGCGACATCAGCGAGCGCCGGGCTATGGAGGCAGCCCTGCAGGACAGCGAGAAGCGCCTGCAGTACATCCTCGATTGCAGCCCGATCAGCGTGGTGATCGCCAACCAGCAGCACATCCAGCTGGCCAACCCCAAATTCATCGAGATATTCGGCCGCCAGGTCGGCGAGGAGACCACGCCGATCTACATCGAGCCGGCGGTGCGCGAGGAAGTCTGGCAACTGCTGCTGTCCGGCGAGCAGCGCGTCGAGCGGGAAATCCGCATGCTCGACTGCGAAGGTCGCGAGCGGGAAATGCTCACCATCTACCTGCCGGTGCATCACCGCGGCGAGTTCGGCGTGCTCGGCTGGCTGTTCGATGTCACCCAGCGGCGCCAGGCCGAAAGGGAGATGCAGCGCGCCCGCGAACTGGCGGAGGAAGCAACGCGGGCCAAGAGCGAATTCCTCGCCAACATGAGCCATGAAATCCGCACGCCGATGAACGTGATCATCGGCATGAGCGCCCTGGCACTGAAGACCGCGCTGGATGCACGGCAGCGCAATTACATCCAGAAGGTGCACCGCTCGGCCGAAGGGCTGCTGGGGATCATCAACGACATCCTCGACTTCTCCAAGATCGAGGCCGGCATGATGAGCGTGGAGCGCATCGAGTTCCGCCTGGAGGACGTGCTCGACCAGTTCGTCGAACTGGTTGGCTTCCGCGCCGAGGAGAAGTCCCTGGAACTGCTGTTGCAGCTCGATGCGCGGCTGCCCACCGCGCTGGTCGGCGATCCGCTGCGCCTGGGCCAGGTGCTGCTCAACCTGGGCAACAACGCGGTGAAGTTCACCGAGCGCGGCGAAGTGGTGCTGGGCATCGAGGAAGCCGGCCAGGCTGGTGAGACCGGCGAGAAAGCCGAGGAAGTCGAGCTGCACTTCTGGGTGCGCGACACCGGCATCGGCATGACTGCCGAGCAGTGCGGGCGCATGTTCCAGTCATTCATCCAGGCGGATTCGTCGACCTCCCGGCGTTTCGGCGGTACCGGCCTGGGGCTGTCGATCTCGCGCAACCTGGTGGAGCTGATGGGTGGGCGGATCTGGGTCGACAGCGAGCCGGGCGTCGGTTCGACCTTTCACTTCCGTGCCCGCTTCGGCCTTTGCGCCACGCTGGCCCCGCGGCGGACGCGGCAGGCGGACGAGCTGCTTGGCGTGCGCGCACTGGTGGTCGATGACAATGCCTCGGCGCGGGAGATTCTCTCGGCCATGGCGGTGAGCTATGGCCTGGAGGTGGACGTCGCCGGCGGTGGCCGCGAAGCGCTGGAGTTCATCCGCCATGCGCAGAGCCGCCAGTTGCCGTACCAGTTGCTGCTGGTGGACTGGCAGATGCCCGGCATGGACGGCATCGAGCTGGTCGGCCAGCTGCGCGCGCAGGACCCGGCGGCGGTTCCCGCCGTGGTGATGGTGACCGCCTTCGGCCGTGAAGAGGCGCTGGACGAAGCGCAGACCCGCGGCGTGGTGCTGGGCACGGTGCTGACCAAACCGGTCACGCCTTCGACCCTGCTGGAGGCGATCAACCTGGCGCTGGGCCGGCCGGCGAGCAGCGACCGGCGCAGCCAGGAGCGCGAGAGCGCCACCGAGGAAGCGCTGGCGGCAGTCATGGGCAGCCGCGTGCTGCTGGTGGAGGACAACGAGCTGAACCAGGAGCTGGCCCTGGAGCTGCTCGGCGAGGCCGGCATCGAGGTGGTGCTGGCCTGCAACGGCCAGGAGGCCGTCGAGCGGCTGGCGGCGGACCGTGATTTCGACTGCGTGCTGATGGACTGCCAGATGCCGGTGCTCGACGGCTACGCGGCGACGCAGGCACTGCGCCTGCAGCCGGAACTGCAGCAGTTGCCGATCCTCGCCATGACCGCCAACAACATGACCGGCGACCGTGAACTGGCACTGGCGGCCGGGATGAACGACCACATCGCCAAGCCCATCGACCCTGCCGCGATGTTCCGCACCCTGGCGCGCTGGATCAGCCCAACTCGCCGCGCTGCGCCAGCTATTACGGCGCCGGCGACACCTTCTGCCAAGGGCCAACTGGAGCTGCCCGGTATCGATACCCAGGCCGGGCTGGCCACCTGCGCCGGCAAGCAGGGCTTGTACGAACGACTGCTGAACCGCTTCCACAGCAGCTACCGGGACTTCCCCGCGGACTTCCAGGCGGCAGCCGGCAGTGGCGATCCGGCGGCGCAACGGCGGGCGGCGCATTCCCTGCGCGGTGCGGCGGGCAATATCGGCGCACGGGTGCTGGCCAGTGCCGCAGCCTCCCTGGAGGAAGCCTGTCGCAGCGCCGAGCCGGAGGCTCGCATTGCGGCGCTGTTGTCCCAGGTGCGCGACGAACTGGAACTCGTCCAGACCGGGTTGGCAGCGCTGGCCGGCGCCCCGCCGGCGAAACAGCAGGGCGGCAGCGTGGTTCCGGTGAATACGCCTATCCTGCTGCGGCGCCTGCAGACCCTGCTGGCCGACAGCGATACCGGCGCGGAGGAGGTCGTCCGGCAACTGGCAGCGGCCTGCCCGGACGGCGAGCGTGCAGTACTGCTGCGCGGAGTCATCGAAGCGATGGAGGCATTCGACTACGATCTTGCCCTTGAGCGCCTGCACCTGCTCTCCACGGAGTTGGGCAGCCAGTTGCCGGAAGCCTCCTGAGCCCGGCTCCGCGACCCTCGAACGCTCGATTGCTGAGCTACGCTTGCGGCCCTGGCGGAGCAGCCTGGCAGCGCGCCTTTTCTGTTGATGCCCGGAGCCCTTGCCGATGCCCGAAACCCCGCCGCCAACTACCGGCTTCGACTGGCAGCGCTGGCTGCCAGGCCTGGTTACCCTGCGCCACTACAAGGCAGCCTGGCTGCCCAGGGACATCGCCGCCGGGCTGGTGCTCACCACCATGCTGGTGCCGGTGGGCATCGCCTACGCCGAGGCGTCCGGCGTACCGGGAATCTACGGCCTGTACGCGACCATCGTGCCGCTGCTGGCCTACGCGCTGTTCGGCCCCAGCCGCATCCTCGTGCTCGGCCCGGATTCCGCGCTGGCCGCGCCGATTCTCGCGGTGGTGCTGGTGCAGGCGGCGAACGATCCGCAGCGGGCCATCGCCATCGCCAGCCTGATGGCGCTGGTATCCGGCGTGGTGTGCATGGTCGCCGGGTTGCTGCGCCTGGGTTTCATCACCGAGCTGCTGTCCAAGCCGATACGCTACGGCTACATGAACGGCATCGCGCTGACGGTGCTGATCAGCCAATTGCCCAAGCTGTTCGGCATCTCCTTCGACAGCCAGGGGCCGCTGCGCGACCTCTGGGCCCTGGGCCAGGCCCTGCTCGCCGGCCAGGCCAACTGGCCGAGCCTGGCCGTGGGCGCCGGCAGCCTGGCGCTGATCCTCCTGCTGCGGCCGTTCAAGCGCCTGCCGGGGATTCTCCTGGCGGTGATCCTCGCTACCCTGGCGGTCAGCCTGTTCGACCTGTCCGCGCTGGGCGTGAAAGTGCTCGGCGAGCTGCCGCAGGGGTTGCCGTCGTTCTCCCTGCCGTGGCCGAGCGGCGTAGACCTGCTGGAAGTGCTGCTGGGCGGCGTGGCCGTGGCGCTGGTGTCCTTTGCCGATACCAGCGTGCTGTCACGCACCTACGCGGCGCGGCTGAAGACACCGGTGAATCCCAACCAGGAAATGTTCGGCCTGGGCGTGGCCAACGTCGCCTCCGGGCTGTTCCAGGGCATCCCCATCAGCAGCAGCTCGTCGCGCACGCCGGTGGCGGAAGCGGCCGGCTCGCAGACCCAGCTCACCGGCATCGTCGGCGCCCTGGCCGTCACCCTGTTGCTGCTGGTGGCGCCGAACCTGATGCAGCACCTGCCCACCAGCGCACTGGCGGCGGTGGTGATCGCCGCAGCGCTCGGGCTGTTCGAGATCGCCGACCTGCGGCGCATCTTCCGCCTGCAGCAATGGGAGTTCTGGCTATCCATCGGCTGCTTCGCCGGGGTGGCGGTGTTCGGCGCGATTCCGGGCATCTGCATCGCCGTGGTGATCTCGGTGATCGAGTTCCTCTGGGATGGCTGGCGGCCGCACCATGCGGTGCTCGGGAGGGTCGACGGGGTGCGCGGCTATCACGACGTAACGCGTTACCCGAATGCCCGGCGCATTCCCGGCCTGGTGCTGTTGCGCTGGGACGCGCCGCTGTTCTTCGCCAACGCCGAGCAGTTCCAGAACCAGGTACTGGCGGCGCTGGACGCCTCGCCGACCCCGGTGCAGCGACTGGTGATCGCGGCCAGCCCGGTGACCAGCATCGACATCACCTCCGCCGACATGCTCGCCGAACTGGACCGCGCGCTGGAGCAACGTGGCGTCGAGCTGCAGTTCGCCGAGATGAAGGACCCGGTGAAGGACAAGATGAAACAGTTCGAACTGTTCGAGGGGCTGGGCGCCAACGCCTTCCATCCCACCCTCGGCGCCGCCGTGGATGCCTACCTGGCGGATTCGGGGGTGGACTGGAAGCCCTGAACGCACCAACCGTAAAGGATCAGAACTGCCAGATCGGCCCGTAGCTGCCGAAGCAGGCGTTCTCCAGCGCGTCGCTGCGCACGCCCTGGTGGGTGGTCACCGCGCCCCATTCGTTGATCTCGAAGATCAGCTGCGGCACCCGCGGCTTGCCGCCCTGGATGTGGATGGTGTCGAACACCTTGATGTTGCGCCCGGCGTTGACCACACGGGTCTCCATCCAGGCATCGTCGACGCGGGCCTCGTCCAGCCGCGCCAGCAGGGCGTTGTACAACGGCAGGTAGCGCCCGTCGTTGGCCCGGCAATCGATGTTGATCTGCCGCACCACCTCTTCGGCCTGAGGTGAACTGAAGTGCAGGCGCTGGCCATAATCGCGTTGCAGACGCTGCACGTAGGTCAGCCCGTCATCCTTGCTGGCAACGGCCCTGGTGCGGGTAGGCGGTGCAGGCGGTCGCGCCAGGTCCGCCTGGCAGGCTTCCCGACTCTTGTAGAAACGGTGGGAGACACGCTCGCCGCTGGCCCGCTGCTCTGCCGAAACGACCAGCACCTGGCCCTTGTCGAACAGCGTCGCGGTCTCCGGGCCGAAATCGCCGCCGTTGCCCCAGGCGCCGTCGGGCAGGCCGACGGGCCACTCGACGCAGGTCGGCGTGCGCAACTCGAAGACCCGGTCGCGGAGGAATACCCGCGAAACCGCGTCGTCGGCGCTGGCGGGGAGGGTCGTGAAGGTGGTGGAAAGCAGGCTTGCGCAGAGGACCAATGCGGTGCGATTCACTCAATTCTCCCTGTGTCGGCGCGACCTGAGTTCAGAGCATAGGCCGTCTGTCCTGGCTCGGCGATTTTCCTCGCAGTACGTTTACCCAGAGCGGGTTTTGCCCAGCGCCTGCGGATTGGCCACGTTATTCGGCGAGCCATCGAAGAACGCCAGCAGGTTGTTGAAGGCGTCGCCGAAGTACAGCTCGTAGCCGTTCTTCTCCACGTAGCCCAGGTGCGGGGAGCAGAGGATGCGCGGGTGGTTGAGCAGGGGATCGGCGGGGTCGAGCAGCGGCTCGGTCTCGAACACATCCAGCGCCGCTTGCCCCGGTCGCCCGGCATTGACCGCCTGCAGCAGCGCGCCGGGGGCGATCAGTTCAGCGCGGCTGACGTTGATCAGCAGGGCGTCGGGCTTCATCCGGCTGAGGTCTTCGAGGGTGACCAGGTGCCGCGTGGCGTCGGACAGGCGCAGGTTGAGGCTGAGGATATTCGCCTCGGCGAAGAACGCTTCCCTTGATGCGGCGGCGCGGTGCCCGTCGGCCTCGGCGGCCGCGCGGCTGTTGTCGCTGCCCCAGACCAGCACCGGCATGTCGAAGGCCGTGGCGTAGCGCGCCAGGCGCTGGCCGATCTTGCCGTAGCCCCAGATGCCCAGGGTCTGCCCGGCGAGGGCGCGGCCCATGTTGACCTGCCACTGCCCCTGCTTGAACGCCTCGATGGCCGGCACCAGTTGTCGGCGCGCATTGAGGATCAGCGCCCAGGCCAGTTCGGTGGGCGCCACCGGCGAGCCGCGGCCTTCGGTGACCACCACGCCGCGCTCGGTGCAGGCCTGCAGGTCGAGATGGCTGGAAACCTTGCCGGTCTGGCAGATCAACTTGAGTTTCGGCAGCCGGTCGAGCAGCGCTGCATCGATGCGTGTGCGCTCGCGGGTGAGCACCAGGGCGTCGGCGTCGGCGAAGCGCTCGGCCAGTTCGTCCGTGCTTGCCGGCTGCACATCATGGAGCAGGGTGACTTCGTGCCCCGCCAGGCGGCTGAAACAGTCCAGCGTGGCGATCACGTGCTGGTAGTCGTCGGGAATGACAATGCGCATGCGAGCAGAACCTCGGGGCTGGCTGGGGAGGCGAAGACGATAGCCGATTTCGCCGCTGGCCGGGGGTGTTGCGCAGCATCTGTACGCCTGTACAGAAATATCTTGCAGGCCAGGGTGCTTGCTGATAATAATCTGTACAACTGTCCAAAACGTTCCGCTTAGAGAACGCCTTGGCAGCCGCATTGAGGCAATAACAATTATCAGAAGACCGCAGGGCTGCTTCGCTCCACGCCTGTACGGTCGTACAAAACTCAAGTGTCTTGCGAGGTGTGGGATGAAGGAAAAGCAACCTGGGGAGCCATCCTCCGGCGTAACCCGTCGTGACCTGGTGAAAGGGACGATGGGCCTGTTATGGGCGGGCGTGTTGCTGGGCGGCTTGCCGCTGCCGGCCTTCGCCGAGCCGAAGAAGGGCGGGCGGTTGGTGTTCGGCCTGGCCGGTGCGTCGACCACCGACAGCCTCGATCCGGGCCTGGCCGAAGACGATTTCATGATGCTGCTGAGCCAGGCCCTGCGCGGCAACCTGGTGGAGATCGACAGCAACGGCAACGCCATCCCCGAGCTGGCCGAATCCTGGGAGTCCTCGCCGGACGCCAAGGTCTGGACCTTCAAGCTGCGCAGCGGCGTGCAGTTCCACAACGGCAAGCCCTTCGTCGCCGATGACGTGGTGGCGACCCTCGACTACCACCGCAAGGACGGCTCCAAGTCCCTCTCCAAATCCATCGTCTCGCAGATCGACGAAGTGAAGGCGGTGGACGACTCGACGGTGCGCGTCAGCCTCAAGGGCGGCAACGCCGACTTCCCGGTGCTGATGAGCGACTACCACCTGAGCATCCTCCCGCGCGGCGCCGACGGCCAGGTGGACTGGCGCTCCGGCGTCGGTACCGGCGGCTACATGCTCAAGGAATACAACCCCGGCGTGCGCGCCTTCGTGGTGCGCAACCCCAACTACTGGAAGCCGGGCCGCGCCCATGTTGAGGAAGCCGAGCTGATCGCCATCGCCGACTCGGTGGCGCGGCAGAACGCGCTGCTCACCGGCAAGGTCAACGTCATCAACCGCGTGGAGATCAAGACCCTGTCGCTGCTGCAGCGTAGCAACAAGGTGCGCATCGCCGAGGTCACCGGGCTGAACCACGCGACCATGCCGATGATCGCCCAGGTTAGCCCGTTCCAGGACAACAACGTGCGCCTGGCGCTCAAGCACGCGGTGGACCGCGACCAGTGGGTGAAGTCGCTGCTGCGTGGCCATGGCAGCGTCGGCAACGACCATCCCATCGGCCGCCAGCAGAAGTACTTCAACAGCGAGCTGCCACAGCGCCAGTACGACCCGGACAAGGCGCGCTTCTACCTCAAGCAGGCCGGCATGGACAGCCTGGACATCAGTATCAGCGCCGCCGACGCGGCCTTCGCCGGAGCGGTGGATGCCGGGGTGCTGTTCGAGGAAAGCGCGCGCAAGGCCGGCATCAACCTCAAGGTGGTGCGCGAATCCAACGACGGCTACTGGATCAACGTCTGGTCGAAGAAGCCGATGTGCATGTGCTACTGGACCGGCCGCGCCACGCCGGACTGGATCTTCAGCCAGATCTACGCCACCGGTGCTTCCTGGGGCGACACCCAATGGAACAACGAGCGCTTCGACAAGCTGCTGTTGCAGGCCCGCTCCGAGCTCGATGAGTCCCGGCGCAAGGCGATCTACTGGGACATGCAGGCGATGCTCCGCGACGAGGGCTCCACCGTGGTGCCGATGTTCATGAACCACATCATGGGCATGGGCAACGACGTAGTGACCTCGCCGACCGTGGCCGGCGACATGGCGCTGGACGGCATGCGCGCCATCGAACGCTGGTCGCTGGCGTGAAACGGGAGAGCGAGATGAGCAACCTCGACTGGCATCCGGTCAGCGCCGACGACACCCGCAGCCTGCGCAACGTCTTCGGCACCTTCATGACTGGCGTCACCATCGTTACCACTCGTGAGGCCGATGGCACTCCGCGCGGCTTCACCGCCAACTCCTTCACCTCGGTGTCGCTGAGCCCGGCGCTGGTGCTGGTGTGCATCGCCAAAAGCGCCGGCAGCCTGGCAGTGTTCAGCGCGGCCGAACGCTTCGCCATCAACATCCTCGGCGACTGGCAGCGCGAGCTGTCCAACCGCTTCGCCGGGCGTACGGCGGACAAGTTCGACGGGGTCGAGCTGCTCTCCTGCGAGGCTGACGTGCCGTGCCTGGCCGACAGCCTCAGCGTGCTCAGCTGCCGCCGCCACAGCCTGGTGGAAGCGGGCGACCACGTGATCCTGATCGGCGAAGTGCAGCGCTACCGCAGCAGCGTCGGCAGCCCACTGGGCTACTTCCGCGGCAGCTACATCGATTTCGCCGAGGGCGCCAAGGCCATCCAGGTGGAGCGCGGCAGCGCGCTCAAGGTCGGTTGCCTGATCGCCCGCGACAACGGCGTGCTGCTGGTGCGCGAGGCGGGCCAGGAGCACTGGAGCATCCCCGAAGTGTTCTGGCGCGCCGGGGTGAGCCAGAAGGCAGTGATCGACGAGGTGTTCCGCCGGGTCGGGCTGACAGGAGAGGTGTCGTTCATCTACTCGATGTTCGAGGAGGCGGGGGATGACTTCACCCGCCTGATCTTCCGCGCCGACGCCAGAGGCGAACTGGCACCGCCGGCCAGCGCCGGGCGCGAAGTGCGGCTGTTCCGTTACGAGGACGAACCCTGGTTGCTGGTTCGTGGCGACTACCTGACCAGCATGCTTCATCGCTTCTTCAGCGAGCGCCAGGCCGACAGCTTCGGCATTTATTGCGACACCGCCGATGGCGGACGAATCGCCGGCATCGCGGGCAAGCCCGTGCACTGGCTGGACTGGAAACACTAAGACCACCGAGTGGATAACAACATGGAATTCAACCATTTCCTCAGTTCCTACCTGCCCGATCCGGATGCCTCCGGCAAACAGCTCTACGAGCAGATGGTCGAGCAGGCCGTGGTGGCGGAAGAGGTCGGCTACGCCGGCATCTCGATCCCCGAGCACCACCTGATCAACATCCTGCTGGTGCCTTCGCCGCTGCAGATGGCAGTGAAGATCGCCGCCGTCACCCGGCACATCGAGCTGGTCACCTCCATTGTCGTGCTGCCGGTGCGCGACATGCGCATCTTCGCTGGCGAAGTGGTGCAGGCCGATGCCCTGTGCGATGGCCGGCTGGTGCTGGGCGTCGGGCGCGGCGCCTTCAAGTACGAGATCGAGAAGCTCGGCGTGCCGATGCACGAGACCCGCGAGCGCTTCGACGAATCCCTCGCCGTGCTGCAGGCCCTGCTGACGCGCAAGGAAGTGAGCTGGGACGGCAAGTACTACCAGTTCGGCCCGCTCACCGTGATGCCGCGCCCCGAGCGGGAGATTCCGCTGGTGGTGGCGAGCATGGCGCCCGAAGGCATCCAGGCCTGCGCACGGCGGGGCTTCTCGGTGCAGACCACGCCGCTGAGTGGCGACCACCAGATGCTGCTGGACCAGGTCAACGCCTTCCGCCGCGGCAAGGCCGAGGCCAAACCGAAATCCTCGCGCCGCGCCCGGCTCTCGCTGCAGCGCGCCACCTACCTGGCCCGCGACGAGGCGGATGCCCGCGAGAAGCTGCAGCTGGCCTACGAGTACTACCGGCGCTTCGACAACGTCTTCACCGGCCCCGGCATCGTCCATGGCGGCGGCATCGAGGCGCTGCCGCGCCAGCAGTCCATCGAGGAACTGGGCAAGAACCTGCTGATCTGCACCCGCGAGCAGATGCTCGACCAGCTCTCGGCCTACGCCGAGGCAGGCATCGACGAAGTGATCATGACCGCCAACTTCGGCCAGTCCCAGGAGGACAGCCTGGACATGATGCGGCGCTTCGGCGAGCAGATCATTCCGCACTTCAGCGCCAACACCACTCAACCCGCCATGACCCATATGACCAACATGACAAAGAGGACTGGCTGATGCCCCTGCTGACCGTAGAACTCTTCCCCGGACGCACCCCCGAAAAGAAACGCGAGCTGATCCAGGCGCTGACCGAGACCTACCTGCAGGTCTGCGGCGGCAAGGCCCAGGCGGTGACCATCCTGCTCAAGGAGGTGGACCCGGCAGATTGGGGCGTAGGTGGCCGCAGCTACGCGGAGATCATCGCGGAAAACATAGCCCAGAGCTGAGGAGGCGAACGATGAGCAAGGCGATCGATTGCGCCTACGTGGTGGACGGCCAGGGCCCGGCCCTGGTGATGGTGCACGGCATCGGCGCACGCAAGACCGGCTGGGACAATGTCACCGAGGCACTGAAGGACAGCTTCACCTGCATCCGCTACGACCTGCGCGGCCACGGCGACTCGCCGCTGCCGACCGAAGACTTCGGCCTGGATGAACTGGTCGCGGACCTGGAAGCCCTGCGCGCGCGGCTGGGCATCGAGCAGATGCACATCATCGGCCACTCCTTAGGCGGCATGATCGGCCCGGCCTATGCGCACAAGTACCCGCAGCACGTGCTGAGCATCGGCCTGCTGTCCACCGCGGCGTTCCGCTCGCCGCAGGACAGCGAGAACGTGCGCAAGGTGGTCCGCGCCATGGAGGAAAAGGGCATCGGTCCGGTACTGGATACCCTGACCCAGCGCTGGTTCACCGAAGCCTTCTGCACTGCCCACCCGGAGGTCATCGAGTGGCGCAAGCAGCAGGCGATGGCGACCCCGGCCGAGGTGTTCCTCAACGTCTTCCACATCTACGCGGAGACCGAGATGGCGCCCTGGCTGCACGAAGTCACGCAGCCGTGCCTGGTACTTACCGGCGAGTTCGACGGCGGTTGCAATCCGGGGTTGAACCAGCAGATCGCCGACGCGCTGCCGCATTCCGAGCTGGTGGTGTTGCCCGACCTCAAGCACGCCATCCTGATCGAAGCGAGCGACAAGGTGGTTCCGCACCTGAAGGCCTTCCTGACCAGGGCCTCGCAGTAACGCCTGCCGATAGGCGGAGGAGGGTGGGGACGGCCCCAACCCTCTCCGTCACAACTGAAAAATAGAAAAAACCATAACCAGAAAAACAATAACGGCCCAACCGATCAGCAGGTCGCTACCATGGCTCTGATTTACCCGATTCTCTTGCGGCGCATTCTTCTCGGAGCCCTGACCCTGTTGGGCGTCTCCGCACTCATCTTTGCGGCAGTCCAGCTACTGCCCGGCGACATGGCGCAGAAGCTCCTCGGTCAGTCCGCCACCCCCGAGGCACTGCACGCCCTGCGCCACGAGCTGGGGCTCGACCAGCCGGCGCTGAGCCGCTACCTGCACTGGCTGCTGGGCAGTTTGCAGGGCGACTTCGGCACCTCGCTGTCCAACGGCCGGGCGGTGTCCGAGCTGATCGGCCAGCGCCTGCTCAACACCCTGTTCCTGGCCGGCTACACGGCGCTGATTGCGGTGCCGCTGGCGCTGCTGCTGGGGCTGTTCGCGGCGTTGTACAAGGATTCGCTGTACGACCGCGTGGTCAACATCATCTCCCTGGCGGCGGTGTCGCTGCCGGAGTTCTTCATCGGCTACATCCTCATCCTCTGGCTGGCGGTGAAGCACCCGCTGTTCCCGTCCATTGCCGACGTGCCGGCCTCGGCGAGCCTGCTGGAGCATCTGCAGGCGGCCTTCCTGCCGGCGCTGACGCTGACCCTGGTGATCACCGCGCACATGATGCGCATGACCCGCATCGCGGTGCTCGACCTGCTGCAGCTGCCCTACATCGAGATGGCCCGGCTCAAGGGCCTGTCGCGGCTGAAGATCGTCCTGCGCCATGCGCTGCCCAACGCCTGGGCGCCCATCGTCAACGTCATCGCGGTGAACCTGGCGTACCTGATCACCGGCGTGGTGGTGGTCGAGGTGGTGTTCGTCTACCCCGGCCTCGGGCAACTGATGGTGGACTCGGTGATCAAGCGCGACGTCATGGTGGTCCAGGCCTGCTGCTGCATCTTCGCGGTGGTCTACATCGGCATCAACCTGCTCGCCGATGTGCTGTCCATCGTCACCAATCCGCGCCTGTTGCACCGCAAGTGAGGGCGAACCGATGAATGCCTTGATCGCAACCTTCAAGCAGATGACCTGGACCGCCCGTATCGGCCTGCTGATCATCCTCTTCTACACCTTCCTCGCGCTGTTCGGCCCGCTGGTGGCGCCCTTCGGCGAAACCGAGATCATCGGCGGCGAATACGACCCGTGGAGCGCGCAGCACTGGCTGGGCACCGACGCCCTGGGTCGCGACATGCTTTCGCGGGTGATCTTCGCCGCGCGCAACACCATCGGCATCGCGCTGCTTTCGACCGCGCTGGCGTTCTTCATCGGCGGCTCGCTGGGGCTGATCGCCGCTGCCATGGGCGGCTGGGTGGACGGCGTGTTGTCGCGCCTGGTGGACGTGCTGATGGCGGTGCCGCAACTGATCTGCGCGCTGTTGCTGCTGACCATCTTCGGCACCAGCATCGCCAACCTGGTGTTCGTCATCGCCCTGGTGGACGCCACGCGGATCTTCCGCCTGGCGCGCTCGGTGTCGCTCAACGTGGTGGTGACCGACTACATGGAAGTCGCCCGGCTGCGCGGTGAAGGGCTGTTCTGGCTGGTGGCGGTAGAGCTGCTGCCCAATGTGCGGGCGCCGCTGGTGGCGGAATTCGGCCTGCGCTTCTGCTTCGTGTTCCTGACCATTTCCTCGTTGTCGTTCCTCGGCCTGGGCCTGCAACCGCCGCTGGCGGACTGGGGCAGCATGGTCCGCGAGAACGCCTCGCTGATTTCCTTCGGCGACCTCACTCCGCTGATTCCCGCGGCCGCCATCGGCGTGCTGGCGATCGCCGTCAACTTCGTCGCCGACTGGTTCCTCGCCCAGCGGCGATGAACGTCAGCCCCCGTATTTGAGGACCCGCAACATGAGCGAACCCTTGCTGAAGATCACCGGCCTGCGCATCGAGGCCGGCGGCGCGGATGGCTGGAACGAGATCGTCCACGGCATCGACCTGCAGCTGCAGCGCGGCAAGATACTCGGCCTGGTCGGCGAGTCCGGCGCCGGCAAATCCACCATCGGCCTCGCCGCCATGGGCTACACCCGCGACGGCTGCCGCATCAGCGGCGGCGAAATCCTCTTCGACGGCATCGACCTGCGCCAGGTACCCGAGTCGCAGCACCGCGAGCTGCTCGGCGCGCGCATCGCTTACGTCGCGCAGTCGGCGGCGGCGAGCTTCAACCCGGCGCACCGCTTGATCGACCAGCACTGCGAGAGCGCCCTGGAACACGGCTTGGCCGCTCGGGAGCAGGCGCGCCGGGATGCGGTGGAGCTGTACCGCAAGATTTCCCTGCCGGAACCGGAAACCATCGGCGAGCGCTACCCGCACCAGGTCTCCGGTGGCCAGCTGCAGCGGATCATGACCGCCATGGCGATGTCCTGCCGGCCGGACCTGATCATCTTCGACGAACCGACCACGGCACTGGACGTCACCACCCAGATCGACGTGCTGCTGACCATCCGCGAGCTGGTGCGCGAGTTCCAGGTGGCGGCCATCTACATCTCCCACGACCTCGCGGTGGTGGCGCAGATGGCCGACGAGGTGATGGTGCTCAAGGATGGCCATCTGGTCGAGCGCGGCGACAAGCGCCGGCTGATCGCCCAGCCCCAGGCGGACTACACCCGCTCGCTGTGGGCGGTGCGGAACCTGGCCTGCGAGGCGCGCCCGCCGGTGCCCGCCGACCAGCAACCGCTGCTGGAGCTGCGCGGCATTCGCGCCGGCTACGGCAACAAGCAAGTGCTCGACGATGTGTCGCTGAAGGTCTTCCCCGGGCGCACGCTGGCTATCGTCGGCGAGTCCGGCTCGGGCAAGTCGACCCTCGGCCGCTGCATCACCGGGGCCTTGCCCAGCCGCGAGGGCAGCATCCTGTTCCGTGGCGGGCCGCTGGCCGGGCACTACGCCAAGCGCAGCCGCGACGAGCTGCGGGCGATCCAGATGATCTACCAGATGGCCGACACCGCGCTGAACCCGCGCCACCGCATCGGCGACATCGTCGGCCGCCCGCTGCAGTTCTACGGCGGCCTGAGCGCCGCGCGGCGCGACGAGCGTACCCGTGAGCTGCTATCTGCCGTCGGGCTGGAGCCGGGCCGCTTCATGACGCGGCGGCCGGGCGAACTGTCCGGCGGGCAGAAGCAGCGCGTCGGCATCGCCCGTGCGCTGGCGGCGGACCCGGCGGTGATCGTCTGCGACGAAATCACCAGTGCCCTCGACCAGTTGGTCGCCGAGGGAATCCTGCGGCTGATCGACGACCTCAAGCAGAGCCTGGGCGTGACCTACCTGTTCATCACCCACGACCTGTCGGTGGTGAAGTCCATCGCCGACGACGTGCTGGTACTCAAGGCCGGCAAGGTCGTCGACTTCGGCGAAAAGCAGCGGGTGTTCACGCCGCCCTGCGACAGCTACGTCACCCGCCTGCTCGACAGCATGCCGCAGATGGACCCGGACTGGCTCGACGGCCTGTCGCAACGGGGCGTGGCCTGAACCCATTTCCGCTCAAGGAACCAACCAATGACCGCAACAACACTGAAGGACTGGCGCGAGCGCGCCGCCGCGCTCGCCATCGAAGGCCGCTGCTTTATCGACGGGACCTACAGCGCTGCGCAGGATCAGCGCAGCTTCGACAAGAACAGCCCGCTGGACGGCCGCAAGCTGGCGGCCATTGCCCGTGGCGGCGCAGCTGACATCGACCGCGAGGTAGCCGCCGCGCGCCGGGTATTCGAGGCCGGGCACTGGTCGCGCATGGCGCCGGTGCAGCGCAAGCGCATCCTGATCCGCTTCGCCGAGCTGCTGGAAAACCATGCCGAGGAGCTGGCGTTGCTGGAAACCCTCGACATGGGCAAGCCCATCGCCCATGCCCTGGCCACCGACGTGCCGGGCGCGGCGAATGCCATCCGCTGGTCCGCCGAGGCCATCGACAAGGTCTACGGCGAGATCGCCGCCACCGCCGAGGACCAGCTGGGCCTGGTCACCCGCGAAGCGGTGGGCGTGGTCGGGGTGATAGTGCCGTGGAACTTCCCGCTGCTGATGGCCAGCTGGAAGCTCGGCCCGGCCCTGGCCTGCGGCAACTCGGTGGTGCTCAAGCCGTCCGAGCGCTCGCCGCTGACGGCCATTCGCATCGCCGCGCTGGCCTGCGAGGCGGGGATTCCCGAGGGCGTGCTGAACGTGGTGCCCGGTTTCGGCGCCGAGGCCGGCGACGCGCTGTCCCGGCATATGGACGTGGACGCCATTGCCTTCACCGGTTCGACCGGCGTGGCCAAGCGACTGATGATCGCCTCCGGGCAGTCCAACCTGAAACGCGTGTGGACCGAGGCCGGCGGCAAGAGTCCGAACATCGTCTTCGCCGACGCCCCGGACCTGCGCGCAGCGGCCACCAGCGCCGCTTCCGCCATCGCCTACAACCAGGGCCAGGTGTGCACCGCCGGTTCGCGGCTGCTGGTGCAGGAGTCGGTGCGCGAGGAGTTCCTCGGCTACCTGCGCGAAGCGCTCGCCGTCTGGACGCCCAGCGACGCCCTCGACCCGGCCAGCCGCTACGGCGCGCTGGTCGACGCGCAGCATTTGCAGTCGGTACAGGGCTATATCGCCAGCGGCCTGGAGGAGGGCGCGCGGTTGGTAGCCGGCACGGGGAAGGGCGAAGGTTGCTACCTGGCGCCGGTGGTCTTCGATGGCGTGCGCAACGACATGCGCATCGCCCGCGAGGAAATCTTCGGCGCGGTGCTCTCGGTGATTGCCTTTGCGGATGCAGAGGAAGCGGTGGCCATCGCCAACGACACGCCCTACGGCCTGGCGGCGGCCTTGTGGACGTCGAACCTGTCGCAAGCGCATCAGGTTTCGCGTGCGCTACGGGCCGGCTCGGTGTGGGTCAACCAGTATTCCGGCGGCGACATGACTGCACCCTTTGGCGGTTTCAAGCAATCCGGCAATGGCCGCGACCGCTCGCTGCATGCCTTCGACAAGTACACCGAGCTGAAGGCCACCTGGATCAAGCTCTGAATGAACTAACTTTTGACCATCACGGACGCGGGGCGGAATAATCCGCCCCGAACTGCCAACCTCGGAACCGGCACCCATGGCCCTACAGAAAGCGGCTCTACAGAAAGCGGCGCAACAGAAAGTGGCTCAGCAGAAAACGAAAAAGGTCTACGACCCTGAAACGCGCCGCGAGGAAATCATCAAGGCGGCTTTCCTCTGCCTGAGCGAGGAGGGCTACGCCAAGCTTTCCGCGCGCAAGGTGGCGGCGCGCGCCGAGATGGCGCTGGGGCACATCAGCTACCACTTCAAGGACATGAACGAGCTGCTGGTGGAGGCCTACAAGTACGCCTCGCATCAGCTCTACGAAGCCACCCGCGCCGGACTGGTCGCCGAGCCGCGTACCTCCATGGCACAGCTGGAAGTGTTCCTGCGCAGCGGCTTCACCGCCACCTTCCTCGACCGCAGCTATCTGTCGGTGCGTATTGACCTGTGGTCCGCCTCGCTGTTCCAGGAAGACATCGCCGACACCGAGCGCAAGCTCTACGCCATCTACCGCGAACGGCTGGTGGAAATCCTCCGGCGCATCGCCACGGAGCGCGACACCGCCGCCGAGCGCGTGGAGAGGTCCGCCGACGCCATCATGGCCATGCTCGACGGCCTGTGGCTGGACTGGCAGCGCCGGCGGAACATGAAGGCCATCGAGAACGGCATCGGCGCCTGCCTCGACCTCGTCGCGTTCTACATGCCGGACGGCGCGCGCTGAATCCGGCAGGGCCGAACCCTCCCGACACCACGCCTTCCCGTAGGGCGCATAACCCGGAACGGGTTATCCGCCGATTGCCTAAGGCAGCGCCGACAGGATTTCGCGGACAAGGTCCGCTCCTACGGGGAACCCCGGCAGCTCTTGTAGGAGCGGAGCTTCTCCGCGAAACCCCGGCGCAGGACCGTAGGGCGCATAACCCGGAACGGGTTATCCGCCGATTACCCCATGGCGGATAACGCTGGCGCGTTATGCGTCCTACAGTCCTAGGCGATATTCCCCAGCTCCTGCGCGGGAGCAGCGACAAACGCAGATTGATATCAGTTGGCTACTATCGGGGCGTTATCGAAGAACGGCCCGACAGGATAATCGGGCCTCCAGGGACTCCCAGGCAGAGGATTGCCATGCCCGACCGCCAGTCGTTACCGAACCTGTTGCGCCGCACCGCCCTGGCCCGCGAGGCCTTCGAAACGCGGCGGCGACAGCCGCTGTTCCAGGTTCAGGCACTGGCACCGGAGCTTTACCAGATCATCGAATGTGCCAGCGGGCTGGAACGCGCGCGGCGCAGCAGCCATGCCGCCGCACTGCGCTGCGTGGCCGACCTGGAGCGTGCCCTGACGCCGAGCGCCGGCTGAGTCAGGAGCCGCTCGGCACCAGGCGGAACAGGGCGCGGCCATCCAGCCACTGGGCGCTGCCATTGGCGTCGATCTCGCCGACGCATTGGCCCAGGTCCTGGCCGTCGAGTTCGATGAACAGGTGGTTGGCGTAGACGCGGAAGCGTTCCGGGCGGTCCAGCAGTTCCACCCGGCCGTTCTGCAGCATGCCGATGCGCTTGCCGACCCCGCCCGGGGTGTAAACCTCGTAGTTGCCCTTGCTGTAGATCGCCACCACGCCGCCTCCCTGCCAGCCGCTCGAAGCACCGACTTAAGCACAGAATGATGGCAGTTGGATATCAATTCCTGGCGATCTGCTGCGAACCCCTGGTTGCCGCAGCGATCACCCCAGCCATCGAATCCCGCCCCGAACAGTGAAGCACCTGCTCAGTGACTGGTCCGCCCCGGTTCGCTGCGAGGCGCCGAATGGGCATGGTTTCGTTCTATTGGCTTGCGCGAGGAATCGGCCAGCACTTCCACGTTGCGCAGCTCACGCACCGGGAAGGCGAAGTCCACGCCCAGCTCCTGCATGCCGGCCAGCAGCCGCAGGTTGATGCGCTGCTGCACGTCCATGTAGCGGTTGTAGTCGGCGGTTTGCATGATGTAGACCACCTCGTAGAGCAGGCGGCTCTCGGCGAAGGAGAAGAAGTGCGCACGGTCGAACTTCGCCTCGCTCAGTTCATCGATGATCTCCTTGACCAGCCCGGCCACCGCTTCGGCCTTGTCCGCCGGCGTGCGGTAGCTGACGCCGAACTGGAAGACGATGCGCCGGGTGTTCATGCGCTTGTAGTTGTGCAGCGTCTGCTTGAGCAGCTCGGCGTTGGAGCAGACGATCTGCTCGCCGCTCAGGCTGCGGATGCGGGTGGTCTTCAGGCCGATGTGCTCGATGGTGCCGGCAACGTCGCCGAAGACCACGAAGTCGCCGATCTCGAACGGCTTGTCGAAGCCGATCGACAGCGAGGCGAAGATATCGCTGAGGATGGTCTGCACCGCCAGCGCCACGGCGATGCCGCCGACGCCGAGGCTGGCGATCAGCGCGGTGATGTCCACGCCCAGGTTGGCCAGGATCGACAGCAGCATCACCGCCCACACCACCAGCAGCACGACGACGGAGATCAGCGAAGCCATCACCGGGTTCTGCATGCCGCCGAACCGCGCGAGCGACAGGTCGCGTGTCCATAGCCGCACGCAGGCGTCCATCCACCAGGCCACCTGCAGCGCGAGCACGACGAACCAGGCGTGGGACAGGGCCGAGCTCCAGTTGTCGGGGAGGGTGGTCAGTTTCATCGCCAGCATCAGCGCGAAGACGAAAATCAGCAGGTTGCTGGTGCGCTCGGCGATGGCCCAGGCGTAGCGCGCCCAGTGGCTGGTGCGGCCCTCCAGGCGCTTGCGCGCGGAACCGACCAGGAAGCGCAGGATGGCGAAACCGATGGCGGCGGCGAGCACCACCAGCAGCAGGCGGCTGAACTGGGTCAGGTCCAGCCAGGCATTGAACGACCCCATGATCCCTCCTCATCAACGGTGACAGGAGTAGGGTTGGGGGCGCGCGACGCGCAGAAGTTCAGCTCAAGGCTCTGAGCGGTGCTCTGCGCGGGAACTCAGGGGCGACGTCAGACATACTGCGCGGCGGCGTAGCCCGAGGCCCAGGCCCACTGGAAGTTGAAGCCGCCCAGGTGGCCGGTGACGTCGAGCACTTCGCCGACGAAATACAGGCCGGGGGACTTCAGCGACTCCAGGGTTTTGGATGACACCTCGCGGGTATCGACACCGCCCAGGGTGACTTCCGCCGTGCGGTAGCCCTCGGTGCCGGCCGGCACCAGCTGCCAGTCGCCCAGGCGCTCGGCAATCGCCTTCAGCTCGGCCGGGGTGTACTGCTTCATCGGCCTGGAGACGAACCACTGTTCGGCCAGCAGGCCGGCCATCTTCTTGGTGAAGAGTTCCGCCAGCAGGGTCTTCAGCTCGCTGTTGGGGCGCTCGCGCTGCTGGTCGGCCAGCCAGGTCGGCAGGTCGATGTGCGGCAGCAGGTCGATGCTGATGGCATCGCCGGCCTGCCAGTAGGAGGAAATCTGCAGGATCGCCGGGCCGCTGAGGCCGCGGTGGGTGAACAGGATGTTCTCGACGAAGCTCTGGCCGTTGCAGCTGACCCGGCAATCCTCCACCGAAGTGCCGGACAGCTCCGTGCACAGCGTCTTCAGCTGCGGGTCGGTAATGGTGAAGGGCACCAGGCCGGCGCGGGTCGGCAGCACGCTGTGGCCGAACTGGCGGGCGATCTGGTAGCCGAAGCCGGTGGCGCCCAGGGTCGGGATCGACAGGCCGCCGGTGGCGATCACCAGGGATTCGCAGCGCGCCGGGCCGAGGCTGGTCTGCAGCTGGTAGCCGCCGTCGTCGAGGCGAGCGATCTCGCTCACCGAGGTGTCCAGGCGCAGGTCGACGCCGGCCTGGTCGCACTCGTCCAGCAGCAGGCCGAGGATGTCGCTGGACTTGTTATCGCAGAACAGCTGGCCGAGCTTCTTCTCGTGGTACGGGACGCCGTGCTTGGCCACCAGGCCGATGAAGTCCCACTGGGTGAAGCGCGCCAGGGCCGACTTGCAGAAGTGCGGGTTGTGCGAGAGGAAGTTGGCCGGCTCGCAGTACATGTTGGTGAAGTTGCAGCGCCCGCCGCCGGACATGAGGATCTTCTTGCCGGCCTTGTTGGCGTGGTCCAGCAGCAGCACCTGGCGGCCGCGCTCGGCGGCGCTCATCGCGCACATCAGTCCCGCGGCGCCGGCGCCGATGATGATGACCTGGGATGTGAGCACGCTGGATTCCTCGTGGACGGGCGCCTGGCCGGCGCAAAGCCGCGCATCTTACCGCAAGCGCCGGCCCAGTTGGGGGCGCGGCGCGGCCGTGCGTCGACCGGCAGCGCCGTGCCGGCGCCCAAGGTATCCCCCGGCGGCATTTGTCCGGATAATGCCGGCCCTGTTGTTATTTCTCCTTTCGTGGTGCGTGCGCATGGAAATCAAGGTCAACTTTCTCGACAACCTTCGCCTGGAGGCCAAGTTCGACGACTTCACGGTGATCGCCGACCAGCCGATCCGCTACAAGGGCGACGGTTCGGCGCCGGGGCCGTTCGACTATTTCCTGGCTTCCTCGGCCCTGTGCGCGGCCTACTTCGTCAAGCTGTACTGCCAGACCCGCGACATCCCCACCGATAACATCCGCCTGTCGCAGAACAACATCGTCGACCCGGAAAATCGCTACAAGCAGATCTTCAAGATCCAGGTCGAGCTGCCGGCGGACATTTCCGAGAAGGACCGCCAGGGCATCCTGCGTTCCATCGACCGTTGCACCGTGAAGAAGGTGGTGCAGACCGGCCCGGACTTCGTCATCGAACAGGTCGAGAACCTCGACGCCGACGCCCAGGCGCTGCTGATGCCGAGCACCGCCGAAGGTGCCAGCACCTATATCCAGGGCAAGGACCTGCCGCTGGAGCAGACCATCGCCAACATGTCGGAAATCCTCGCAGGCCTGGGCATGAAGATCGAGATCGCCTCCTGGCGCAACATCGTGCCCAACGTCTGGTCGCTGCACATCCGCGACGCGCAGTCGCCGATGTGCTTCACCAACGGCAAGGGTTCCACAAAGGAAAGCGCGCTGGCCTCGGCGCTGGGCGAGTTCATCGAGCGGCTGAACTGCAACTTCTTCT
This sequence comes from Pseudomonas sp. CAN1, assembly GCF_030462585.1. Lineage (GTDB taxonomy): Bacteria > Pseudomonadota > Gammaproteobacteria > Pseudomonadales > Pseudomonadaceae > Pseudomonas. Next base: position 29,202 of record NZ_JASMRU010000038.1, read on the forward strand.
ACAACGACCAGTACTGGGGCGAGGAGATCGCCAACGCGCCGTTCGTGCATTACCCCGACGAGCGCTGGTTCAAGCCGGGCGCGAAGGACGAACTGCCGGAGGAAATCCTCGACGAGCACTGCCTGGAGATCTTCAACCCGGACGGTGAGCTGCGCGGCTCGCACCTCTACGACACCAACTCGGGCAACACCGAGCGCGGCATCTGCTCGCTGCCGTTCGTGCGCCAGTCCGATGGCGAGACGGTGTACTTCCCGTCCAACCTGATCGAGAACCTCTACCTGTCCAACGGCATGAGCGCCGGCAACACCCTGGCCGAAGCCCAGGTGCAGTGCCTGTCGGAAATCTTCGAGCGTGCGGTGAAGCGCGAAATCCTCGAAGGCGAACTGGCCCTGCCGGACGTGCCGCAGGAGGTGCTGGCCAAGTACCCCGGCATCGTCGCCGGCATCCAGGGCCTGGAGGAGCAGGGCTTCCCGGTGCTGGTCAAGGATGCGTCGCTGGGCGGCGAGTTCCCGGTGATATGCGTGACCCTGATGAACCCGCGCACCGGCGGCGTGTTCGCCTCCTTCGGCGCCCACCCGAGCTTCGAAGTGGCGCTGGAACGCAGCCTCACCGAACTGCTCCAGGGCCGCAGCTTCGAGGGCCTCAACGACCTGCCCAAGCCGACCTTCGAAAGCCAGGCGCTGACCGAGCCGAACAACTTCGTCGAGCACTTCATCGACTCCAGCGGCGTGGTGTCGTGGCGCTTCTTCAGCGCCAAGGCCGATTACGAGTTCGTCGAGTGGGACTTCTCCGGCCACGGCGAGGATTCGAACCAGCAGGAAGCGCAGACCCTGTTCGGCATCCTCGAAGAGCAGGGCAAACAGGTCTACATGGCCGTCTACGAGCACCTGGGCGCCACTGCCTGCCGCATCCTGGTGCCGGGTTATTCGGAAATCTACCCGGTGGAAGACCTCATCTGGGACAACACCAACAAGGCCCTGGCGTTCCGCGCCGACATCCTCAACCTGCACAGCCTCAACATCGTCCGCCTCAAGTCGCTGCTCAAGCGCCTGGAAGCCTGCGAGGTGGACGAGTACACCGACATCACCACACTGATCGGCATCGAGTTCGACGACAACACCGTCTGGGGCCAGCTGACCATCCTCGAGCTTAAGCTGCTGATCAACCTTGCGGTGAAGCGCTTCGAGACGGCCAAGGAACTGGTGGAGATGTACCTGCAGTACAACGACAACACCGTCGAGCGCGGGCTGTTCTACCAGGCGCTCAACGCGGCGCTGGAAGTACACCTGGACGAGGAACTGGAGATGGCCGACTTCGAGGCCAACTTCCGCCGCATGTTCGGCAACCCGCGCATGGACGCCGTGCTCGGCTCGCTGGACGGCAGCGTGCGCTTCTACGGCCTGACGCCCACCAGCACCAAGCTGGAAGGCCTCGACCGCCACCTGCGACTGATCGAGAGCTACAAGAAGCTGCACCAGGCGCGGGCCCGCGCAGTAGGCTCGAACTGACAGCGCCTCACTGAACCTTCTCGCCGGCGCTGGCGAACTGTAGGAGCGAGGGGGACGCCCAGTCCTTGCTCGCGAACCCGCCCGCCGTCACACCTCCCACGTAGGGCGGATAACCCGGAACGGGTTATCCGCCGATGGCCCCGGTGGCGGATAACGCTGGCGCGTTATTCGCCCTACGGTCTGCCCCGGCTGAGCCGGGGATCGCGGAGAAGCTCCGCTCCTACAAGAGCTGCTCCGGCGTTCCCCGTAGGAGCGGACTCCGTCCGCGATCGTTTTCCGCCGGTGCGTCCTCCGGCTGGGCGCCGCCAATCGCGGATAAATCCGCTCCTACGCGAGTCCCAGCGCCGATGCCCCGGCGGCGGATAACGCTGGCGCGTTATGCGTCCTACGGTCCTGCTGCCGGGAATACAGGGAGATGCCCGGCCGGTAACCCGGCCAGGCGAGGGGAGGGTTACAGCCGCGGCTTGTCGTCCCAGGTGGCGCCGTAGTAGGCGTGGATGTCCTTGCCCCAGGTGGGGTCGCTCATGTCCGGCCAGTGGTCCTTGTCAAAGCCGGGGGCGTTCTTCAGGCGGTCCTTGTCGGCGTCGAGGACGAAGCGCTTGTTCACCGTGTCCAGCCGCAGTGCGGCCCAGGGCACGGCGAACAGCTTCTCGCCCATGCCGAGGAAGCCGCCGAACGACAGCACGGCATACGCCACCTTGCCGCTGGCGGTGTCGAGCATGATTTCCTTGATGTCGCCCAGGTCCTGGTCCTGGGTGTTGTAGACGTCATTGCCGATCAGGGTATCCGCGCCCATCAGCCGGGGGCCCGGCCCGCGGTCGCCTTCGGCGGTGAAATCGGTGCGTCCCTTGTACATGCCGTACTTGTCGCGTTCTTCGAAGTTCATCGTGCGCTCCTGGCCAGAGGCCTCAGGCAGTTGAGCAACGCAAAGCTGGCTTCAGGCTGCTCGGGTGGCGCCGGCGCAGAGCACCGGGCCTGGTCAGACGACTTTTCTGGGTAAAGCTTTCCGCGCAGCTACCCGCGAGCCTTGGGCAAGGCTCGTATGGGGCGAGGGCAGGGACTGCGAGCGGCTGGGCAATGGACAGGGCCGCGAGGCCCGGAAGCATTCTGCGACGCTCATGACAGGGGAGTGGCAAGCGGAAGTAGCCGTTCGCTATTTGCGACCAGCGGTGAGGCATAAGCCAACGCCGAGGCAGGCGGCCCTCCCTGCGCCGGAAAGTCTGAACTCGGCCGGTACGCCCGACTCAACCCAGATGATCGCGAGGTCTCGGCGTCCGGGCCGTACACGCTCGCGGTGAACCTTGCGGCGACGAGGAGCAGCGAGCCATGGCACATGCAACCAGCACCCTGAAGGAATACGCGCGCAAGCGGGATTTCAGCGGCACCCCCGAGCCCAGCGGCGAGGGCGTCGCCGGCTCCGCCGAGGAGCACGCCTTCGTGGTGCAGAAGCACGACGCTAGCCACCTGCACTACGACTTCCGCCYGGAGATCGACGGCGTGCTGAAAAGCTGGGCGGTGCCCAAGGGGCCGTGCCTGGACCCCAGCGTGAAGCGCCTGGCGATCCAGGTGGAAGACCATCCGCTGGACTACGCGCGCTTCGAGGGGCATATCCCCGAGGGCCACTACGGCGCCGGCGACGTCATCGTCTGGGACGAAGGCCACTGGACGCCCATTGGCGATCCCCGCGAAGGGCTGACCAGCGGCCACCTGAAGTTCCGCCTGCATGGCAGCAAGCTCGTCGGCAGCTGGAACCTGGTGCGCACGCGCATGCCGGGGCGCCAGCCGCAGTGGTTCCTGATCAAGGGGCGCGATGACCAGGCGCGGGACTTCCCGCGTTTCGACATCCTCGCCGAAGCCCCACTCAGCGTGGTCACCGGGCAGGCCCTGCCCAGCGAAGCGGCGACCATGGACAAGGCGCCACCGCGCCGCGCCAAAGCCGCCAAGGCACAGAAGACGGTTCCCCAGAAGAAAGCTGAGCAGAAGAAGGCGGCCACAGCGAAGATGCCCGCCGCCCTGTCGCCGCAGCTGGCCACCCTGGTGGATGCCCCGCCGGCCGGCGACTGGCGCTACGAGATCAAGCTCGACGGCTATCGCATCCTCGCCCGGCTGGAGGGTGGCAAGGTGCGCCTGCTGACCCGCAATGGCCACGACTGGTCGAAGAAACTGCCGCAGCTGTGCGAGGCGCTGGCCGGGCTGGAGGTGCGTTCAGCCTGGCTCGATGGCGAAATCCTGGTGATGGACGAGGAGGGCCGGCCGGACTTCCAGCGCCTGCAGAATGCCTTCGAAGCCGAGCATTGCGAAGACATCCACTACACCCTGTTCGACCTGCTCTGGCTGGACGGCACCGACTACCGCAGCAAGCCGCTGGAGCAGCGCCGCCAGGCCCTGCAGCAGGTACTGCGCGGCAACGGCAGCGACAGCCTGCGCTATTCCGAGGACTTCACCGACGACCCCCGCAGCATTCTCGACAGCGCTTGCCGCCTGGGCCTCGAAGGGCTGATCGGCAAGCGTGCCGGCAGCCTCTACAGCGAGAAGCGCTCCCGCGACTGGATCAAGCTCAAGTGCAAGCGCCGCCAGGAGTTCGTCATCGTCGGCTTCAGCGCGCCGAAGGGCTCGCGCGAGCACTTCGGCGCCTTGCTGCTCGGCCTGCACGATGAGGAAGGCGCGCTGCGCTATGCCGGCAAGGTCGGCACCGGTTTCAGCGCTGCCAGCCTGAAGGCGCTGCATCAGCAGCTGCAGCCACTGCAACGCAAGACCAGCCCGCTGCGGGAACCACCCAAAGGTGCGGACGCACGGGGCGTGACCTGGCTGCGCCCGGACCTGCTCGGCGAAGTCGCCTTCGCCGAGATGACCCGCGAAGGGCTGGTGCGCCAGGCGGTGTTCCATGGCCTGCGCAGCGACAAGCCGGCCACAGCGATCATCGAGGAGAAACCGCGCAAGGCCGCTGGTAGCAAGTCAGCGCCACCCGCCAGACGGGCCGGGAACAGCCTCGAAGGCGTCACCATCACCCATCCCGAGCGGGTGATCGACGCTGCCAGCCAGCTGCGCAAGATCGATGTGGCGCGCTATTACGCGAAGGCTGCCGAACGCCTGCTGCCCTGGCTGGCGGATCGGCCGGTGTCCCTGGTGCGCGCCCCGGACGGCGTTGCCGGCGAGCAGTTCTTCCAGCGCCACGCCTCGCGCACAGCGATTCCCGGTGCGCAGCAGCTGGATGGCAAGCTCGACCCCGGCCACGCGTCGCTGCTGCGGATCGCCAGCGCCAAGGGCCTGGTCGGCGCCGCGCAGATGGGCGTGCTGGAACTGCACACCTGGAACGCCGCCATCGACGACCTGGAAAAGCCCGACCGCTTCGTCCTCGATCTAGACCCCGATCCGGCGCTGCCCTGGTCGCGGATGATCGAGGCGACCCAGCTGGCCCTCACGCTGCTGGACGAACTGGGCCTGCAAGCCTTCCTCAAGACCAGCGGCGGCAAGGGCATGCATATCCTCGTGCCGTTGCAGCGCTACCACGGCTGGGACGAGGTCAAGGACTTCGCCCACGCCATCAGCCGGCACATGGCGCAGGTGATGCCGGACCGCTTCAGCGCGGTGGCTGGGCCGAAGAACCGCGTGGGCCGGATCTTCATCGACTACATGCGCAACAGCCGGGGCGCCAGTACCGTTTGCGTCTGGTCGGTGCGCGCACGGGAGGGCTTGCCGGTGTCGGTCCCGGTGAGCCGCGAGGAGCTGGCGACACTCAAGGGTGCCAATGCCTGGACCCTGGCCAATATCGACGAACGACTGGCGGCGGCCGACCCCTGGACCGGTTGGGCGAAGACCCGGCAGCGCCTCACCCGCAAGATGCGTAGCCAGCTCAAAGGCTAGGAAGCCTGGGAGGCCAGCAACTGGTCGGCGATCTCGCGCTGGTGGTAGAGCATCGGCAGCCACTGGCGGGCGAAGCCCTGCAGGTCCGGGTCGGAACCGTCCTTGCTCATGCGTTCGAAAGATTCCAGCGCGGCCTTGCTGGCCTTGAGCTGTTCCGCCGCGTAGTCGTGGTCGAAGCGCTCGCTGGTTCGCAACTGATCCTGGCTGGCCTGGGGCTTGAGCGGCGCATCGCTCTGGGCCGGCAAGCCCTTCTTCTGTGCCAGTGCCTGCAATTCGCGCAGCAGCGTGCTGTGTTCATCCAGCACGCCCTGCGCCTGGTCGCGCACCGCCAGGGTCTTGCCGTAATGAATGGCCTGCTGCGCCCGCGCGAGCTGCTGCTGGCTATTGCGCAGGGCGGCGGAAATGAAGGTCGAGTCGCTGTTGTCGTTGGCGTAGCCGGTGCCGCCCAGCAGCAACAGGGCGAGCGCCAGGCTGCGGGTGAACCAGAGGTTGGCTGGCGTCTTCATGAAGGTCTCCTGCTTCCGGTTATTCGGCTTGGTGCTACCGCCATCGACGCGGAGGCGAGGACGTGGTTCAGAAAAGCCGGTCGCCGGTCCCGACCGCTGGCGAAATAGCCTGAACTCCCCGCGTCGGCGCCGGCCTACCGCAGACAGCTCCATCCCGCATTTGCTGCAAGCCCGGCAATTACCGAAGGAGAACGGCATGAGCGAGACCGACACCCTGCCGCCACAGCATCAGGACCAGCAACCCGGCCAGGAAGAACAGATGCATCCGCACCCGGAGTTCATCTCCGGCCACTACCGCGCCGCCGAGAAGCTCGCCGGCAAGGTGGCGGTCATCACCGGCGGCGACAGCGGCATCGGCCGCGCCGTGGCGGTCACCTTCGCCCGCGAGCGCGCCGACGTGGTGCTGCTCTATCTGGACGAAACCGAGGATGCGCTCAAGACCCGCCAGATCATCGAATCCCTCGGCCAGCAGTGCCTGGAAATGGCCGGTGACGTGGCTGACGCCGGCTTCTGCGGCGAGGTGGCGCGCCAGGTGCAGGAACGCTGGGGCAAGCTGGATATCCTGATCAACAACGCCGGCGAACAGCACCCCCAGGACTGCCTGGAAGACATCAGCGAGGAGCAGTGGGAACGCACCTTCCGCACCAACATCTTCGGCATGTTCCAGCTGACCAAGGCGCTGTTGCCGCTGATGGGCGAGGGCGGCGCCATCGTCAACACCACCTCGATCACCGCCTACAAGGGCAACCCCAAGCTGATCGACTATTCCTCCACCAAGGGCGCGATCACCTCGTTCACCCGCTCGCTGGCGATGAACCTGGTCAAGCGCGGCATCCGCGTCAACGCCGTGGCCCCCGGGCCGATCTGGACGCCGCTGATCCCGTCCACCTTCAACGCCGAGGAAGTCACCCATTTCGGCGCCAGCACCCCGATGGAGCGCCCCGGCCAGCCGGAGGAACTCGCCCCCGCCTACGTCTACCTGGCCAGCTCCGACTCTTCCTATGTCATCGGCCAGGTCCTGCACGTCAACGGCGGCACGGTGGTCAACGGCTGAGGCCGGGGAGATGGGCATGTTCCGCGAGTTCTCCCAGGCCTGCGCCTGGACCGACGCCATGCACGAGGCAGGGCGCTACACCGGCCTGATCGAATACCAGGTGTTGCGCGAAGGCGCCGCGGTGGCAGTGCTCTGGGTCTACACCCCCGGCAGCCGGAGCATGGCCGAAGCGGAAGAGGGCGCGCAGCGCATGCTCTCGCGGGTGCGCGACATCGACAGCGATGGGCGCGTGCATTTTGACGACGGCGTCGCCCTGCAGGAGGACTGCCCATGGCCCGTGTGATCTGGAAAGGCGCCATCAGCTTCGGCCTGGTGCACATACCGGTGGCGCTCAACAGCGCCTCGCGCTCCAGCGGCACCGACTTCGACTGGCTCGACGAGCGCAGCCTGGAGCCGGTGGGCTACAAGCGGGTGAACAAGATCACCGGCAAGGAGGTGCCCAGGGAGCACATCGTCAAGGGCGTGGAGCTGGAGAAGGGCCGCTATGTGGTGATCAGCGAGGAGGAAATCCGCGCCGCGCGCCCGGAGGCCACCCAGACCATCGACATCCTCAGCTTCATCGACATCGACGAGATTCCGCTGCCGTTCTACGACTCGCCCTATTACCTCACTCCCGAGAAACGCGGCGAGAAAGTCTACGTGCTGCTGCGCGATACCCTGAAGAAGACCACCAAGGCCGCCATCTGCCAACTGGTGATGCACAGCCGCCAGCACCTGGCGATGCTGCGCGAGGAGGGCGACGCCATCCTGCTGATGACCCTGCGCTGGCCGGCGGACCTGCGCGAGGTTGACGAACTGGGCCTGGCGCTGGGCAAGGTGAAGCTCGACAAGCGCGAGACGGACATGGCCGAACAGCTGGTAAAAGGCATGAGCGGCGAATGGAGCCCGGCGGATTACCAGGACAGCTTCAGCGAGGAGATCCACCGCCTGGTTGAACAGAAGGCCGCCAAGGGCCAGCTGGAGAACGTCCCGCAGGCCCAGGAGCAGGCCAGCGAAGGCGCCGAGATCATCGACCTCACCGAGCTGCTCAAGCGCAGCCTCAAGGGGGGCGGCAAGGGCAAGGCGCCGGCCGCGCGCAGCGGCAAGAGCTCGACGGCCAGCAAGCCTGCTGCGGCGGCTGCCGGCAAAGGCAAAGGCGCTGCTGCGCAGAAAAGCGCGAAGGCTGCCAGCAAAAGCAAGCCAGCCGCGAAACCTGCTGCAAAACCGACTGCGAAAAAAGCCGGCTGACCCCGTGGCTCAGGCCGCTTCCTGGCGCTGCGCGCGGCGCCGCAATTTCTTCGTGTGGCGCTCCAGCCACAGGTAGACCAGACAGGCCAGCAGCAGCGGAATCAGGAAATACAGCACCCGGTAGCCGATCAGCGCGGCGACCAGCTCACCGCGGGAGAATTGCTCGCGCAGCACGGTGATGAACACCGTCTCGATCACCCCGAGCCCCGCGGGGACGTGCAGCACCACGCCGGCGATGCTGCTGATCAACAGGGTCGCCAGCACCGCCGGGTAGCTCGCCGAGTCCGGCAGCAGGCTGTAGATCAGCAGGGCCATCATCGACCAGTTGCTGGCGCCGACCAGCCCTTGCAGCGCCGCCAGGCGCCAGGACGGCAGCTTCAGCCGATAGCGCTTCCAGCCCCAGGCGCGGCGCCGGGCGAAACGGCAGGCCAGCAGGTAGCCGGCGCCCAGCAGCAGGAGCAACCCACCGATGGCGCGCAGGCCATTCTGGCCGAGGGACCAGCTGTCCGGCAGGTTGGGGAAACCGCAGAGGAACAGGATCGCCGCCAGCAACAGGTAGCCGTACCAGTTGGTGATCAGGCTGAAGGTGAGGATGCGCGTGATGTCGCCAGTGCTCAGCCCCAGGCGCCCGTAAAGCCGGTAGCGCATGGCGATGGCGCCCACCCAGGAGCTCAGGTTGAGGTTGAACGCATTGCACACGAACGCCACGCTGAGCACCCGCCGCACCGGCAGCGGGTGGCCGATGTAGTAGCGGCTGAGCACATCGAAGCTGCTGAAGATCGCGTAGCTGCCCAGGGCGATCAGCAACCCCAGGCCCAGGGTGCTCAGCTTGTACTCGCGCAGCAGGCGCAGCACCTCGCCCCAGTCGGTGGCGCGCAGCAGCAGGAACAGCAGCACCGGCAGGGCGATCAGCAGGACGATGTTGAAGGCCCGGCTGGCCAGTTTCCATCCGCGTTTGCGGTTCATGGCTGCACCTGCGACTGCGCGGTCCCGTCGTCGACACGGGCGCGATGCAGGCTCTGCCGGTGCGCCGGCAGCTGCCCGGCGATTGCCGGGAAATGCCGCAGAAAGTGGAAGCAGGCGAATACCAGCGGTGCCCGCCACCAGTACCCGCGCCGCGCCGCCTGGCGGGTAACGCGCCGGCAACTGCTGTTGGCCAGCTCCTCCAGGTGGGCATCCAGGCCCTGGGCGAAGGCCGCATCCTCGATCATCAGGTTGCCCTCCAGGTTCAGCGACAGGCTCAACGGGTCGAGATTGCTCGAACCCACCGTGGCCCAGCGCCGATCCACCACGGCGACCTTGCCGTGCAGCGGACGCTCGCGGTACTCGTAGATTTCCACGCCGTCACGCAGCAGCGTGTCGTACAGCAGCTTGCTGCACAGGCGCACCAGCGGCATGTCCGGCAGGCCCTGGAGAATCAGACGTACCTGCACGCCGCGCCTGGCGGCATCGCGCAGGGCCCGCAGCAGTCGATAGCCAGGGAAGAAATACGCATTGGCGATCTGCAGCCGCTCCTGCGCCTGCTGGATCGCCCGCAGGTAGTGCTGCTCGATCTCGGTACGGCGATCGAGGTTGTCGCGGATTACCAGGCAACTGCGGCACGGGCCGCCGCTCCGACCAACCCCGCCCGTATTCGCGGCATCGGCGGCCGGCAGATCGGCGTTCGCCCTGAAAATATCGCCGCTGTCCCTGAATGCAGCCTGGCGGAGCAACTGCAGGCTGGCGTGGCGGATGTCGTCCACGCTGGGCCCTTGCACCTGCACCGCATAATCCTGCTTGGCCATGGCACCGAAATCGGCCAGGTGATCGGCGCAGAAGTTGATGCCGCCGACGAAGGCAATTTCCCCGTCGACCACCACCAGCTTGCGGTGCAGGCGGCGGAACAGGTTGGTACGCATGCCCAGCAGCAGCGGCTGCGGGTCGAACAGGTGCAGGCGCACGCCGGCATCCAGCAGGCTGCCCAGGTAACCGGCATCCAGGTCCGGCGTGCCGTAGCCATCGGCGACCAGTTCCACCCGCACGCCGCGCTGGGCCGCCTCGATCAGTACCTGGCGCAACCCGCGGCCGACCTTGTCATCGCGGATGATGAAGGTTTCCAGCAGCACCTCGCGGCGGGCGCCGGCAATGGCCTGGAACACCGCCGGGAAGAACTCCTCGCCATTGATCAGCAGTTCGACGCGATTGCCGTCGCGCCAGCATTCGTTCATAGCGATACCTCGGCGAGCAGCGGCAGGTGGTCGGACAGGTGCGGCCAGGGTTTGCGGTTGAGCACTTCGCTCAGCGTCACCTTCAGATGACGCACGTAGATGCGGTCCAGGCGCAGCAGCGGCCAGCGCGCCGGAAAACTGCGCGGTGTGCCGCCACTGGCCGCGAAGGCCGCCTGCAGGCCGCAGCCGGCGAGAATGCCGCCGGCCTTGCAGCGCCAGTCGTTGAAGTCGCCGGCGACCACCACCGGCGCGGCGGCCGGCAGTTCGCCGACCAGCTTGCAAAGCAGCTGCAACTGGCTCTGCCGCTGCGCTTCGTGCAGGCCCAGGTGCACACAGACGGCGTGCAGTTCGCGGCCATCGGGCAGTTCGATCTGTGCATGGAGCAGCCCGCGTTCCTCGGTGCCGGCCACGGAGATATCCCGGTTGTCCCACTGGATGATCGGCAGGCGCGAGAGCAGGGCGTTGCCATGGTGGCCTTCGGGGTACACCGCGTTGCGCCCGTAGGCGAAGGCCGGCCACATGCTGTCGGCGAGGAACTCGTACTGCGGCCCCTTGGGCCAGCCCGGCTGGCGTTCGGCGTGCAGCTGGTGCTCGCCATGCACTTCCTGGAGGAACACCAGGTCCGCCGCGGTGGCGCGCACCGCCTCGCGCAGCTCAGGGAGGATGAAGCGCCGGTTGAAGGCGTTGAAGCCCTTGTGGGTATTCACCGTCAGCACTCGCAGCAGCGTCCCGGCCTGGGCCTGCACCAGCCCGACGGGCTCGGCTTCGGCGCGGCTCATGCCCAGCCTCCCGCCGGCTGGCCGGGTTCCTGGCGGTTGGCCAGGCGCAGGTCCAGCAAGGCCATGAGCCGGCTGGCGTCATAGGGCGCGCGGACCTTCACGTCGTTGTCGAAGTAGCAGAACACCTCGCGCTGGCGGCGATCGCCACGGGTCGATGGCTCGAACAGTTCGGCATCCCCCGGCTGCAACCCGCGCCGCCAGCGAGCGATGCGCTCGGCCCAGCGCTGGAGCGCCGCCTCGCCGTAGCCGCTGGCGTACAGCTGCTTGTCGCCGTGCAGGCGCAGGTAGATGAAATCTGTGGCCGTCAGGTCCTCGCCATAGGGCCATTTGCGCGGCGCGTCGGCGAACACCAGGGCCACGCCATGGCGGCGCAGCTGCTGGGCGAACTCCGGGCAGGCGAAGCTTGCGTGGCGAACTTCCATGGCGTGGCGCAGCGGGCGGTCCGGCAATGACCGGGGCCAATGCTCCGGGCGGCGGGTGGCGGCGTCCCTGGCCAGTTTCAGCGCGGCCGTGGTGGTCGCCGGCAGCAGGGCGAGGAAGTCTTCGACCACCTGCGCGTCGTACTTCAGGCTCGGCGGCAATTGCCAGAGCAGCGGGCCGAGCTTGTCGCCCAGCTCCAGCGGGCCGGAGGCGAAGAAGTTGGCAGTGCCTTCGCTGGCGTCGCGCAGCCGCTTGATATGGGTGATGTAGCGCGGCGCCTTGAGGCTGAAGAGGAAGCCGTCCGGCGTGTCCTGCGCCCATTGGCGGTAACGCTCGGGCTTCTGCAGGGCGTAGAACGAGCCGTTCAGTTCGATGCTGTTGAAGGCCCGCGAGGCGTAGCGCAGCTCGTCCTTCTGGCGCAGCCCCGCGGGGTAGAAATCGCCGCGCCAGGGGACGTAGCGCCAGCCGGAAATACCGATGTGCAATGCCTTCATGGCCTGCCGCTACGCTTCGCGGCGCGGGTTGTTCTTGCCCTTGTAGTCGAGGTCCTGGGCGCGCTCGACCGGCAAGGGCTGGTCGAGACTTTCCTCGGCCTGCTTCCAGTGGCGGGCGGCCTGGCCGCTCGGCTTGCCCTCGGCGACCCAGAGGTCATGGGCCTTCTGGCGTATCTGCGCTTGGCGATCTTGTTCCATGGGTTGCTCCCGGCTTCTTCAACGACTGCCCGATGACTGACTGCCCGATGACTGTTTGTCATCTGTGTAGAACCGATGACTGCCAGATCAGTCGAGTGTTCATACAGCCTGACCGAGGGACGCCCCCATGCACGACGCCGAGCCTTCACGCCTGGTCGTGGCCTGCACACTGGACCCACAAGCGCAGCCGGCCGACCGCAGCACGCACCAGGCGTTGGCCGCCTGGCTGGCGGAAATCCAGGGCTTGCCGTTCGCTGCCCAGCCCCCGGCCGAACGCCGCCCCGGCCAGCACTTCTACTGGATACCCGACGCGACGGTGGCTGGCCGCGAACAGGCGGCCGAGCTGGGCGTGCAGGGACCGCTGGACCTCTTCGGCGGCTACGTGGAGCGCGCCTTCCAGGCCGGCAAGGCTATCGTCCATCCGCTGATCGAGCGCCCGACCCTGACCCCGCGCGGCTGGAGCGAAGCCTTTGCGACACGGGTCAGGCCGCTGGTGCTCGATGGTCACAGCGTGTTCTGTCACCACGACGCCCTGCGCGGCGCCAGTGCCCGGCTGCACAGGGGCCCGCAGCGCCTGAAGCCGGCGGCGAGCCGGGGCGGGCAGGGCCAGCAGGTGGTCGCCGATGCCGACCAGTTGGCCCAGGCGTTGGCCCGCTACGAAGAGCAGGATTACCTGCACGGCCTGGTGATCGAGGATGACCTGGACGACCCGCAGACCCACAGCGTCGGCCAGGTGATGATCAATGGCGTGCTGCTCAGCTACCACGGCGTGCAGCAGCGCAACCGCAACCCGCGCGGCGAGCTGGTCTATGGCGGCAGTGATCTGCTGGTGGTGCGCGGTGATTTCGACTGCCTGCTGGCCCTGGACCTGGTCGCCTCGGTGCAGCAGGCGAT
>NZ_JASMRU010000039.1 GCF_030462585.1 Pseudomonas sp. CAN1
CTCGAAGGTCGCGATGTTGGCATCGAACAGCGAGTCGTCGGACTTGCGGCCGACCACGATGACGTTGCCCTTGTACAGCTTCAGGCGCACGACGCCGTTCACGTGCTCCTGGGAGGCATCGATCATCTGCTGGAGCATTTCGCGCTCCGGGCTCCACCAGTAGCCGGTGTAGATCAGCTTGGCGTAGCGCGGCATCAGCTCGTCTTTGAGGTGAGCGACTTCGCGGTCCAGGGTGATCGACTCGATGGCGCGGTGCGCCTTGAGCATGATGGTGCCGCCGGGGGTCTCGTAGCAGCCACGGGACTTCATGCCGACGTAGCGGTTCTCGACGATGTCCAGACGGCCGATGCCGTTGGCGCCGCCGATGCGGTTCAGCTCGGTCAGTACCTGGGCCGGAGTCATGTCCTTGCCGTCGATGGCAACGATGTCGCCCTTGCGGTAGGTCAGCTCGATGTAGGTGGCAGCGTCAGGGGCCTTCTCCGGGGAGACGGTCCACTTCCACATGTCCTCTTCGTGCTCGGTCCAGGTGTCTTCCAGCACGCCGCCTTCATAGGAGATGTGCAGCAGGTTGGCATCCATGGAGTACGGCGATTTCTTCTTGCCGTGGCGCTCGATCGGGATGTTGTGGGTTTCGGCGTAGTCCATCAGCTTCTCGCGGGACAGCAGGTCCCACTCGCGCCAGGGAGCGATCACCTTCACGCCCGGCTTCAGCGCGTAGGCGCCCAGCTCGAAACGCACCTGGTCGTTGCCCTTGCCGGTGGCGCCGTGGGAGATGGCGTCAGCGCCGGTGGCGTTGGCGATCTCGATCAGGCGCTTGGCGATCAGCGGGCGAGCGATGGAAGTACCCAGCAGGTACTCGCCTTCGTAGACGGTGTTGGCACGGAACATCGGGAAGACGAAGTCGCGGACGAACTCTTCTCGCAGGTCCTCGATGAAGACTTCTTTCACGCCCATCTGCTTGGCCTTGGCGCGGGCCGGTTCGACCTCCTCGCCCTGACCCAGGTCGGCGGTGAAGGTCACCACTTCACAGTTATAGGTATCCTGCAGCCACTTCAGAATCACGGAGGTATCCAGGCCACCGGAATACGCCAGGACTACCTTCTTCACGTCCGCCATGCCACTCAACTCCACGGGGGTTGTCACGAAAGGGGTCGATTCTACTGTCCGCCCGCAATAATTTACAGAGGGGCGACAGCTTTTGACGACAAAGCGACAAATACTATCGTCGGTGCGACGCCCCGCCGCAGGTTATCCCTTGGGTGTCGCGGCTGGCGTGGCGGGAGGGTTGGCAGCGTTGGCAGCAGGCGCTGCCGGCGCACTCTGCGCGGGCACGCTGGCAGGGCTGGGAGCCGGTGYGGCGGGGGGTGGCGGGGCTTCGACGGGAGCCTGTTCGACGACCGCCTCGCGGGACAGGTTCACCGTCACCCGGCGATTCTTCGCGCGGTTGGCGGCGGAGTTGTTCTTCACCAGCGGGTAGCGCTCGCCATAGAAGCGCACGGTGATCTGCGATTCGGCCACGCCGTTGGCCTTCAGGTATTCCATCACGGCGATGGCGCGGCGGCGCGAAGCCTCGCGGTTGGCCAGGCGATTGCCGCTGTTGTCGGAGTGGCCGTCCAGCTCGATGCGGTTCACCGTCGGGTCGGCCTTCATGTATTGCAGGATGATGTCCAGCTTGGCGCGGCCCAAGGGATCGACCTCGGTGCCGCCATCGGGGAAGCCGACCTGGCTCTGGCGCACCTGATCGAAGTTCACCGGCAGCATCTTCGTCGAACAGTCCTGGAACTTCGTGTATCCGTCGGCGAAACGCGTGGGCATCAGCCGCACCAGCAGGTTCTCGCCGGTACGTGTGCGGTGGCGCACTTCCGGCGCACGGCCTTCCAGCAGGCCGCCAAGCAGGCGCCCGGCCTGCTGCTGGGTGCTGTTGAACGGAACATCGCCCGAACCGACCTGCACCGACCCCAGGTTCAGGTCGCCCTGCCCCGGCCGCCACGGCGGTGCGGCCGCCAGCAGGGTCGCCGAGCCGCTACCCAGCCAGCCGGTCTGCGGCTTGAGGCGGAAGGTCGGCTGCTCGCCGGCACGCCAGACGAATTCGCCCAGGCCGAAACCGGCCACGCTCTGCGACAGCCGGCACTCGAACTGGTCGCCCGCCACCGTCCATTGCGCACTTTCCATGCGCGTCTGGAAGGTCAGCCCCCAGGCCGGAAGGCTGGCGCAGAGAGCGAGCAGGAGAAGAGAGGGCTGGCGCACGATGGCTTCCACACAGATAAAAAGGCGTCCCAGATTCTATCGGTCGGCCTCGGCAAAACTTGATAGCGAGTGCCGGCGACGGGCTTTTCCGGTAGCATTTCACCCTCTTCCCGCTGCAACCGCCTCCCTGGAATCCGCATGTCCGACCGCCTGACACTTCTGCGCCCCGACGACTGGCACATCCACCTGCGCGACGGCGCCGCTCTCGCGCAAACCGTCGGCGACGCCGCCCGCACCTTCGGCCGCGCCATCATCATGCCGAACCTGGTCCCGCCGGTACGCAACGCCGCCGAAGCCGATGCCTATCGCCAGCGCATCCTCGCCGCCCGCCCGGCCGGCAGCCGCTTCGAGCCGCTGATGGTGCTCTACCTCACCGACCGCACCAGCGCCGAGGAAGTCCGTGCGGCCAAGGCCTCCGGCTTCGTGCACGCCGCCAAGCTGTACCCGGCCGGCGCCACCACCAACTCCGATTCCGGCGTGACCAGCATCGACAACATCTTCCATGTGCTCGAAGCCATGGCCGAAGTCGGCCTGCCGCTGCTGGTGCATGGCGAGGTGACCCGCGCCGAGGTCGACGTGTTCGACCGCGAGAAGCGCTTCATCGACGAGCACCTGACCCGCGTGGTCGAGCGTTTCCCGACCCTCAAGGTGGTCTTCGAGCACATCACCACCGGCGATGCCGCCGCCTTCGTCAAGGCCGCTCCGGCCAACGTCGGCGCCACCATCACCGCGCACCACCTGCTGTACAACCGCAACCACATGCTGGTTGGCGGCATCCGCCCGCACTTCTATTGCCTGCCGATCCTCAAGCGCAACACCCACCAGGAAGCCCTGCTGGATGCGGCGGTTAGCGGCAGCCCGAAGTTCTTCCTCGGCACCGACTCGGCGCCCCACGCGCGCCACGCCAAGGAAGCCGCCTGCGGTTGCGCCGGCTGCTACACCGCCTACGCCGCCATCGAGCTGTATGCCGAAGCCTTCGAACAGCGCAAGGCGCTGGACAAACTGGAAGGCTTCGCCAGCCTCCACGGCCCGGATTTCTACGGCCTGCCGCGCAACAGCGACCGCATCACCCTGGTCCGCGAAGAATGGGAAGCCCCGGCCTCGCTGCCGTTCGGCGACTTCGACGTGGTCCCGCTGCGCGCCGGTGAAAAACTGCGCTGGCGCCTGCTGGAGACCGAGGCATGAGTGACGAGAACGAAATCTTCGAAGAAGAACTCGACGGTTCCTTCCCGCCCGGCCCGCGCCACCCGATGGCGCGCCGCTTCCGTGGCTACCTGCCGGTCGTGGTGGACGTCGAGACCGGCGGCTTCAACGCCGGTACCGACGCCCTGCTGGAAATCGCCGCCGTCACCATCGGCATGGACGAGAGCGGCTACCTGTTCCCCGAGCACACCTACTTCTTCCGTGTGGAGCCCTTCGAAGGCGCCAACATCGAGCAGGCGGCGCTGGAGTTCACCGGCATCAAGCTGGACCACCCGCTGCGCATGGCCGTGCCGGAAGAGCAGGCGCTGACCGAAATCTTCCGTGGCATCCGCAAATCGCTGAAGTCCAACGGCTGCAAGCGGGCGATCCTGGTCGGCCACAACAGCAGCTTCGACCTGGGCTTCCTCAATGCAGCGGTGAACCGCAGCGGCGTGAAGCGCAACCCGTTCCACCCGTTCTCCAGCTTCGACACCGCCACCCTCGCCGGCCTCGCCTACGGCCAGACCGTCCTGGCCAAGGCCTGCCAGACCGCCGGTATCGAGTTCGACAACCGCGAAGCCCACTCGGCGCGCTACGACACCGAGAAGACTGCCGAGCTGTTCTGCGGCATCGTCAACCGCTGGAAGGAATTCGGCGGCTGGATGGAAGACGATCACTGATCGCACCCTCCTGAATGAAAAAGCCCCGCAGTCGCGGGGCTTTTTCTTTGGCTATTCGTAGGAGCGGACTCCGTCCGCGATAGGTTCGCATCGCGCCGGATATCATCGCGGACAGAGTCCGCTCCTACGTGAAGTTCTGCGCAGCCCCCCTCTCCTCCGCCCTCTCCCTGAAGGGAGAGGGTTAGGGAGAGGGAAAATCCAAAGCACGAACTATCAGAAGAAGACAGTTGCTCCTACGCCAATCAGGCGGTCCAGCACCTATAAAAAGCCCCGCCGAAGCGGGGCTTTTTCATGCACCAGCAGCCTTACAGCTTGCCGGCATTCTCGGCCAGGTAAGCGGCGACGCCTTCGGGCGAGGCGGTCATGCCCTTGTCGCCCTTCTTCCAGTTGGCCGGGCAGACTTCGCCGTGCTCTTCGGTGAACTGCAGGGCGTCGACCAGACGCAGCAGCTCGTCCATGTTCCGGCCCAGCGGCAGGTCGTTGATGATCTGCGAGCGCACCACGCCGTTCTGGTCGATCAGGAAGGCGCCACGGAAGGCCACGCCGCCTTCGGACTCGACGTCGTAGGCCTTGGCGATCTCGTGGGTAATGTCGGCGGCCAGGGTGTACTTGACCGGGCCGATGCCGCCCTTGTCCACCGGGGTGTTGCGCCAGGCGTTGTGGGTGAAGTGGGAGTCGATGGAGACGCCGATCACCTCCACGTTGCGCGCCTGGAAGTCGGGGATGCGGTGGTCCAGGGCGATCAGCTCGGACGGGCAGACGAAGGTGAAGTCCAGCGGGTAGAAGAACACCAGGCCGTACTTGCCCTTGATGGCTTCGGACAGCACGAAGCTGTCGACGATCTCGCCCGTGCCCAGCACGGCGGCCACGTTGAAATCGGGGGCTTTCTTACCGACGAGTACGCTCATTCCTTGTCTCCGGAAATGGTGAAGCGCTGCGGAGCGAGAAATCCGCTGCACGCTCGAAACCGCCGAGCTTTAGGGGCTCCCGCTCCAGTGGGGCAGCCATCATACACCGCGCAAGCAACGCCTACATCCACGCGGCTTCGCGGCTAACTCCTTGAACCGGTTAACCATTTATCGGGAGCACTGGATGAGACCCTGGTAACTTTTGACAATCATTCTCATTATTATTAGTATCGTTTCCAACAACCCCACAGCGACTGTAGTGCAACCATGTACGTCTGCCTCTGCAACGGTGTTACCGATACCCAGATCCGCGATGCGATCTACGACGGCGCCTGCAACTACCGCGAAGTGCGCGAATGCACCGGCGTCGGTACCCAGTGCGGCAAGTGCGCCTGCCTCGCCAAACAGGTAGTTCGCGATACCCTCGGCGAGCTGCAAAGTGCCCAGTCGATGAACTACAACCTGGCCTACGCGGCGGGCTGAGAAAAAATACCGCTGATCAGTTCAGCAGGAATTCCGAAGAAACCGGGCCTTGGCCCGGTTTTTTTATGCCCAGAATTCAGTGGTTTAGCGCCAAGTTGCGGAATGAAAACATTCGCATTCATATTCCTTTTTATAACAAATTCAAGGACTTATGTTTGACAGATGGTTATAAGGGCGCGAGAATTTCATCTCTCCCACTCCACACGGCAGGACCCCGGCATGAAAGGCGACAAGAAAGTCATCCAGCATCTGAACAAGATCCTCGGCAACGAGCTGATCGCCATCAACCAGTACTTCCTGCACTCGCGCATGTGGAACGACTGGGGCCTGAAGCGCCTTGGCGCACACGAGTACCACGAGTCCATCGATGAGATGAAGCACGCCGACAAGCTCATCGAACGCATCCTGTTCCTCGAAGGCCTGCCCAACCTGCAGGACCTGGGCAAGCTGCTGATCGGCGAGAACACCCAGGAAATGTTGCAGTGCGACCTGAACCTGGAGCTCAAGGCCACCAAGGACCTGCGCGACGCCATCGTGCATTGCGAAAGCGTGCATGACTATGTGAGCCGCGACCTGCTCAAGGACATCCTCGAGTCCGAGGAAGAGCACATCGACTACCTGGAAACCCAGCTGGGCCTGATCCAGAAAGTCGGTCTGGAAAACTACCTGCAGTCGCACATGCACGAAGACGACTGATAGCCAGTCGACTGACAGAAAAAAGGCACCGGCGCGGTTGTGGACGCCGGTGCCCTTCCCTTCTAGGCGTTCGCCTTCGGCGGACGGCGCACCAGTGACGCCTTCAGCACCAGCCCGGCGCACAGTCCCACCACCACCAGCAACGACAGGCGCAAGCCCACGTGCTCGGCGAGGAAGCCGATCAACGGCGGGCCCATCAGCAAACCGCCATAGCCGAACGACGCCACCGCCGCCACGCCGCGCGAAGGCTCGACGCCCGGCCGGTTGCCCGCCGCGCCGATCAGGATCGGCACCACCACCGACAGTCCCGCGCCCACCAGGGCGAAACCGGCAATCGCGCCGTAGACCCAGGGGCTGAACAGCGCCAGGAACATGCCCGCAATCGCCAGCAGCGCGAGGTTGCGCACCAGCGCCTCGTCGGCGAAGCGCACGCGCAGGCGATCACCGAACAGCCGGCCCAGCACCATGGTCGCGGAGAATGCCGCGAAGCCCAGCGCAGCCAGGCGTTCGGACGCGCCCAATACCTGGTGCAACAGCAAGGCGCCCCAGTCGGCGACCGCCCCTTCGGAAACGAACGCACAGAGGGTCAGCAGACCCAGGCCGATCAGCGCCGGTGGCGGCAGGCGCCAGCCACGTTGGGCTGGCGCCTCCTCCTCCATCGGTTCCGGACGGCCTTCGAACAGGTTCCGCGCGAACAACGGCAGGATCGCCACGGCGATCAGCGCCAGCAGGCTGAAGTGCCAGATCGGCGCGAGGTCAGCAAAGGCCGCCGCGCCGACCGCCCCGACCAGTCCGCCCAGGCTGTACATGCCATGCAGGCTGGAAATGCACGGGCGGCCGAGGCGCCGCTCGACTTCCACCGCCTGGGTGTTCATCGCCACGTCCATGGTCGCGAAGGTCAGGCCGACGGCAAGGAAGCCCGCCGCCAGGACCCAGACGTCCTGGGCCAGCCCGAGCAGCGGAAAGGTCGCCATCAGCGCCAGCCCGGAAATCACGGTGATCGCCCGGCTACCGTAGCGGCGCACCAGCGCACCGGCAAAAGCGAATGCCAGCAGCGCACCGAAGCCCGCGCCCAGCAGGGCCTGGCCCAGTTGCTGTTCGTCGACCCCGGTCATGCTCTTGAGGGCCGGCACCCGCCCCATCACGCTGCCGTGGACCATCCCGCCCATGGCGAAGCAGTATCCGCACGCCCAGCGCGCAGCGTTGGCCCGCGTCTGTTCAGTCATTGTTTATTTCTTCCCAAAAACAAAGCCCCGCCAAGGCGGGGCTTTGTGCGACAGCACGAAAGACTCAGGCGTTGGCCTTGCTCACGGCGTCCTTGATCAGCGGTTGCAGTTCACCCTTTTCGAACATCTCGGCCAGGATGTCGCTGCCGCCGACCAGCTCGCCACCGACCCACAGTTGCGGGAAGGTCGGCCAGTTGGCGTACTTGGGCAGGTTGGCACGGATTTCCGGGTTCTGCAGGATGTCGACATAGGCGAACTTCTCGCCGCAAGCCATCAGCACCTGCGCGGCGCGGGACGAGAAACCGCACTGGGGAGCGTTCGGCGAACCCTTCATGTACAGCAGGACAGGGTTGCTGGAGATCTGCTCTTTGATGGTATCGATGATATCCATGAACTTCCTCGGCTTAACTTTCAGATACTGACCCGGCAGTCCCCACGGTGGGCTTTGGCCGGCACGGTACCGCGCATTGTACTGCAAAGCCGAGTGCAACGCTCGGCTTTGCAGGTGACGCGCGTCAGCTTGTCAGGCTGCTTCGACCTCCACCGGCACGCCGTTGAGAGCGGTGTTGCCGGAGAGCGCATCGAGGTGGCGCTCGTCGGTCAGGTCGTTGGCGCTGGCACCACCCTGCTCGCGGGCGATCGCCAGCTGCACACCCGGCCGCCCGTGGCCCCAGCCGTGGGGCAGGCTGACCACACCGGCCATGACTTCGTCGCTGGCAGCCACCTCGATCTCGATACTGCCGACCCGCGAGCGCACCCGTACCTTCTGCCCGTCCACCAGCCCGCGCGAGGCCAGGTCCTGCGGGTGCATCAGCAGTTGATGGCGCGGCTTGCCCTTCACCAGGCGATGATAATTGTGCATCCACGAGTTGTTACTGCGCACGTGGCGGCGGCCGATCAGCAGCAGCTGGTCGATGGCATGGGACTGGCTGTCGGCGAAGCGGCGCAAGTCATTGAGGAAGATTTCCGGTGCGGCCTCGATGCTGCGGCTGGCGGTCTTAAGGCGCGGCGCCAGGTTGGGCTGCAGCGGTCCCAGGTCCAGCCCGTGGGGATGTTCGCGCAGCCGCGCCAGGTTGAGCTTGTGCTCGCTGGCGTCGCCGTAGGGGCCGAAGCGCAGGCCCATCTCGATCATCTGCTCCGGCGCCATGGTCGGCTTCAGCTCGGTACCCTGGCGCGCGGCGTAGGCCTTGGCCAGGCCGACGAAGATTTCCCAGTCGTGCAGCATGCCTTCAGGCTTGGGCAGGATCGCCTCGTTGAAGCGGGTGACGTTGCGCACCGCGAAGACGTTGAAGGTGGTGTCGTAGTGATCGTGCTCCAGCGGCGCGGTGGGCGGCAGGATCAGGTCGGCGTAGCGGGTGGTTTCGTTGATGTACAGATCGACGCTGAGCATGAACTCCAGGCCGTCCAGGGCCTGCTCCAGACGGCGGCCATTGGGCGTGGACAGCACCGGGTTACCGGCGACCGTCACCAGCGCGCGCACCTGCCCTTCCCCTTCGGTGAGCATTTCCTCGGCCAGCGCCGCCACCGGCAGCTCGCCGCCGTACTCCGGCAGGCCGGACACGCGGCTCTGCCAACGATTGAACGCGCCACCCGCGGTGGTCGCCACCAGGTCCACCGCCGGCGTGGTGCACAGGGTGCCGCCGACGCGGTCGAGGTTGCCGGTGACCAGGTTGATCAGTTGCACCAGCCACTGGCAGAGGCTGCCGAAGACTTGCGTGGAAACGCCCATGCGTCCGTAGCAGACCGCCTTGTCGGCGGCGGCGAAAGCCCGCGCCAGCTGGCGGATGTCATCGGCCGGCACACCGCAGCGCGCAGCCATGGCCTCGACCTTGAACGGCGCCAGCGCTTCGCGCACCGCTTCCAGGCCATTCACCGGCAGGGAGGATTCGCGGGTCAGCCCTTCGCTGAGCAGCGTATCGAGGATGCCCAGCAGCAACGCCGCGTCCTCGCCGGGGCGGACGAACAGGTGCTGGTCCGCCAGCGCCGCCGTCTCGGTGCGGCGCGGGTCGACCACCACCAGCTTGCCGCCGCGCGCCTTCAGCGCTTTCAGGCGCTTCTCGACGTCCGGCACGGTCATGATGCTGCCGTTGGAGGCCAGCGGGTTGCCGCCCAGGATCAGCATGAAGTCGGTGTGGTCGATGTCGGGGATCGGGATCAGCAGGCCGTGGCCGAACATCTGCTGGCTGACCAGGTGATGCGGCAGCTGGTCGACGGAAGTGGCCGAAAAACGGTTGCGAGTTTTCAGCTGACCGAGGAAGTAGTTGCTGTGGGTCATCAGCCCGTAGTTGTGCACGCTGGGGTTGCCCTGGTACACGGCCACGGCATCATTGCCATGGCGTTCGCGGATGTCCGCCAGGCGCGTGGCGACCAGCTCGAAGGCCTCGTCCCAGCCGATCGGCTGCCACTCGTTGCCGACGCGGAGCACCGGTTGCCGCAGGCGGTCCGGGTCGTTCTGGATGTCCTGCAGCGCTACCGCCTTGGGGCAGATGTGGCCGCGGCTGAAGCTGTCCTGGGCGTCGCCCTTGATCGAGAGGATGCGTTCATCCTCGGTCTCGATGGTCAGGCCGCAGATGGCCTCGCACAGGTGGCACGCACGGTGGTGGAGGGTCTTGCTCATGGCTCGCCTCGTTATTGTTGTCGCCGGCGCCTCATGGGGCCGGTCGCGGGGTCGAAKGCACTATGAATCCTGGCCTGGCGGAGCACCACCAGCTTCCGTCGGGTGAATCGCGGGGCATCAGGAACGACCATGTTGAAGCCCCGCCCGACGGGGGCTCCGGGCGAAACTTGCGTATTTCCGTCATTTCCTTATAGGATCGCGCCTTCCCCCATTTCCCGCTCCATGCGGTCCCGCCGCAGGTTCAGCCCGTTTTTTCTCACGAAAGCCGGTCGGTACCTCGGCCTGATTCTGAGAATAAGTAGTAGGTACGAACCATGAGCGCACGTCACTTCCTCTCGATGCTGGATTACACGACCGAAGAACTGCTCGGTCTGATCCGCCGCGCCACCGAGCTGAAGGACCTGCGAAACCGAGGCGTGCTCTACGAACCGCTGAAGAACCGCGTGCTGGGCATGATCTTCGAGAAGGCCTCGACCCGTACGCGGATTTCCTTCGAAGCCGGCATGATCCAGCTCGGCGGCCAGGCCATCTTCCTCTCCCCGCGCGACACCCAGCTGGGTCGCGGCGAGCCGATTGCCGATGCTGCGCGGGTGATGTCGCGGATGGTCGATGCGGTGATGATCCGCACCTTCGCCCACAGCAACCTGATCGAATTCTCCGAGAACTCTCGCGTGCCGGTGATCAACGGCCTGTCGGACGACCTGCACCCCTGCCAGTTGCTGGCCGACATGCAGACCTTCCATGAGCACCGCGGCAGCATCGCCGGCAAGACCGTGGCCTGGATCGGTGACGGCAACAACATGTGCAACAGCTACATCGAGGCGGCTATCCGCTTCGACTTCCAGCTGCACGTGGCCTGCCCGGAAGGCTACGAGCCGAACGCCGCGCTGATGCAGGAGGCCGGCGAGCGCGTGAAGATCTTCCGCGACCCGCGCGAAGCGGTAGCCGGCGCGCACCTGGTGAGCACCGACGTCTGGGCCTCCATGGGCCAGGAAGACGAAGCGGCCGCGCGCCTGCGCCTGTTCCAGCCATATCAGGTAACACGTGCGCTGCTCGATGGCGCGGCGGCGGATGTACTATTCATGCACTGCCTGCCGGCCCACCGTGGCGAAGAGATCAGCGAAGACCTGCTGGACGACGCGCGCTCCGTGGCCTGGGACCAGGCGGAAAACCGTCTCCACGCCCAGAAGGCGCTGCTCGAACTGTTGGTCGAGCACGCCCACTACGCCTGATCCCTGTCTAGAGTCCGATGACCCAACCGCTGCTGCTCACCCTCGACGATCTTTCCTGTGGCTATGAACAGCAGCGTGTGGTGCAAGGCGTCAGCCTGCACCTGAACGCCGGCGACATCGGCTGCCTGCTCGGCCCTTCGGGCTGCGGCAAGACCACCACCCTGCGCGCCATCGCCGGTTTCGAGCCGGTGCAGAGCGGCCGTATCGAACTGGCCGGCGAAGTGATTTCCCGCCCCGGCTTTACCCTGTCGCCGGAGAAGCGCCGGATCGGCATGGTGTTCCAGGACTACGCGCTGTTCCCGCACCTGTCGGTGGCGGACAACATCGCCTTCGGCATCCGCAAGCACCCCGAGCGCGAGCGCATCGTCGGCGAGTTGCTGGAGCTGGTGAAGCTCGACGGCCTTGGCCTGCGCTTCCCCCACGAACTTTCCGGCGGCCAGCAACAACGCGTGGCACTGGCCCGCGCGCTGGCACCGCAGCCGCAACTGCTGCTGCTCGACGAACCCTTCTCCAACCTCGACGTGGAACTGCGCCGCCAGCTCAGCCATGAGGTGCGCGACATCCTCAAGGCGCGCGGCACCAGCGCGATCCTGGTCACCCATGACCAGGAAGAGGCCTTCGCCGTCAGCGACCATGTCGGCGTGTTCCGCCAGGGCGTGCTGGAGCAGTGGGACACCCCGTTCAACCTCTACCACGAACCGCAGACGCCCTTCGTCGCCAGCTTTGTCGGCCAGGGCTACTTCATTCGTGGGCAGATGTGCGGCAGCGATGCAGTGCAGACCGAACTGGGCCTGCTGCGCGGCAACCGCGCCTACAGCCTGCCGGACGGCAGCGCGGTGGACGTGCTGCTGCGCCCGGACGACCTGGTGCCGGCCGCCGATAGCGTGTTGAAGGCGCGGATCATCGGTAAATCCTTCCTCGGCGCGGCGACGCTGTATCGCCTGCAACTCCCCACCGGTACCCAGCTGGAATCGCTGTTCCCCAGCCACTCCGACCACCAGCTGGGGGACGAAGTGGCCATCGGCGTGGCCGCCGAGCACCTGGTGTTGTTCCCGGCGCAGGGCAGCGTGGCGCTCTAGCCGAGCGCGCTGTCCAATTCGCGCAGTAACTCCGGCAGCAATTCGAACAAGTCGCCCTGCAGGCCGTAGTCGGCGATCTCGAAGATCGGCGCATCCGGGTCGAGGTTGATCGCGGCGATGACCTTGGCGTCCTTCATGCCCGCCACATGCTGCACAGCACCGGAGATTCCCACCGCCAGGTAAAGCTCCGGCGCGACGATGCGCCCGGACTGGCCGATCTGCAGCTCTGCCGGCGCGAAGCCCGCGTCCACCGCGGCCAGCGACGCGCCTACAGCACCGTGCAGACGATCCGCCAAGGGATAGAGCGCAGCGAAACCTTCCGCGGTCTGCAGGCCACGCCCGCCGGCGACAATCACCTTGGCCGACTCCAGCGCCGGACGTTCGAAGTCCGGGCGCTCCTCGCCCAGCCAGGACGTCAGCGCGAGATCGCCCGCCCCGTTGCGCCTTTCCAGCTCGGCGTTGCCGCCTTCAGCGGCAACCGGATCGAAAGCCGTTGGCCGAATCCCCAACACCTTCACCGGCCCTGCGCAGCGAACCGTGGCGATGGCGTTGCCGGCATAGATCGGGCGCTGGAAAGTTTCGCTGTCGATCACTGCGATGACATCGGATACCGCATCGACATCCAGCAGCGCAGCGATGCGCGGCAGGCAATCGCGGCCCATCGCGGTGGCGGGCGCAAGAATGTGGCTGTAGCCGGGAGCCAGTTGCACGACCAGTGCGGAAAGGTTTTCCGCCAGCAGGTGGTCGTAGACGGGATCGTCCACCAGCACGACGCGGGTGACGCACTCGATACTGCGAGCCTGCTCCGCAAGCTGGGCAAGGCCACTGCCCGCCAGCAGCAGATGCGTGTCGCCACCGATCTGCCGGGCGGCTGCCAGGGCGCTCAGGGTAGCCGGTGCGAGAACCGCGGAACCGGAGTGGGATTGGTAGTCAGCGATGACCAGGATTGCCATAGGAGTGCCTGCGAAGCTGCGAACCGCGCCCGAGCGGCGCGGTTTTCAGTGAAGGCCAGCCTACGCCGGGGAGCGCAATGTCCCCCGGTCACAGATCAAACAACCAGCAGACGGCCGCTGGCGACCAGATGGGCGTAACCGGCGATGCTCACGCGGTCGCCCTCCAGGCGGCACCACAGCTCGCCGCCGCGCTCGGAGCACTGGTAGGCGCGCAGCTGCAGCTTGTTCAGGCGGCCCGACCAGTAGGGGATCAGGTTGCAATGGGTCGCCCCGGTGACCGGGTCTTCATTGAGGCCGATGGCGGGGGCAAAGAAGCGCGAGACGAAATCATGCTGTTCGCCACGGGCGGTGACGATCACTCCCAGATAAGGCATGCGCGCCAGGGCGGCGAAATCCGGCTTGCACTCGCGTACCGCCTGCTCCGACTCCAGCAGCACCATCAGGTGCTTGGAGGTGGACAGGGCATCCACCACGGGCAGCCCCAACGCCTGCTCCAACTCCACGGTGGCGCCCAGCTCACTGGGCGGCTGCGCCGGGAAGTTCAGCGCCAGCCGGCCATCCTCGCGGGTCACCCGCAGCGGGCCGGACAGCGAATTGAGTTCCAGCACCTCGCCCGGCTCATCGAATACCTCGAACAGCACATGGGCGCTGGCCAGGGTGGCGTGACCGCACAGCGGCACCTCGGCGGCCGGGGTGAACCAGCGGATGCGCCAGCCCTCGGGCTCCTTCACCAGGAAGGCGGTCTCCGACAGGTTGTGCTCGGCAGCGATCTTCTGCATCAGCTCATCGCTCAACCACGCGTCGAGGCGGTAGACCATGGCCGGGTTGCCGGCGAAGGGACGGTCGGTGAAGGCGTCCACCTGGTGGAAGTCGAGCAGCATGGTGATCTCCTTGTAAGTGATGACCGAGCATGACAGAAGCCGGCGGGCGGCGAACCGTACAGTAGGGGCCACACAGTCCCCAACTTGCAGTAGTGCGCCATGCGTGCTATCGCGGGCACGGCGCGCTCCATACCTGAAATCTCGTGCCGGGGCCTGCCCTCTCCCCCGCCCTCTCCCTGAAGGGAGAGGGAGCTATCCGTGCCGGCTGATGCCGCAGTTTCAGCCGGCATCGATCCAGTCCCCTCTCCCTTCAGGGAGAGGGTTAGGGAGAGGGAGAACCCAGGCATGAACTTTCAGAGAAAACAGTTGCTCCTACCCAAAAGCTCAGGGCCGCCCGATGGGCGCAAACTTCGCCGAAGTCAGCCCGGCCAGGGTCTCGGCGCTCAGCTCCACTTCCAGCCCGCGCCGCCCGGCGCTGACGTGGATGGTCGGGAAACCCTGGGCGGATTCGTCGATGAAGGTGCGCAAGCGCTTCTTCTGCCCCAGCGGGCTGATCCCGCCCACCAGGTAACCGGTGGCGCGCTGCGCGGCGTTGGGGTCGGCCATGTCGGCCTTCTTCACGCCCGCCGCGTGGGCCAGCGCCTTGAGGTCGAGGGTGCCTACGACGGGCACCACCGCCACCAGCAGCTCGCCCTTCTCGCTCGCCGCCAGCAGCGTCTTGAACACCCGCGCCGGGTCGAGGTTGAGTTTCTCGGCGGCCTCCAGGCCATAGGACGGCGCCTTGGGGTCGTGCTCGTAGCTGAGCACGTGGTGTTCGGCTCGGTTCTTCTTCAGCAGGTCGATGGCGGGGGTCATGATCGGCGGGCGTCTCGCAGGCGGCTTTCCAGCGCATAACAGTAAGCCAAGGTGTGGCGCACTGCACGGTGTTCGCTTCACCGACGCGGACGAATCCCGTATGTTCACCGCCAATCCCTACCCGGCACTGCCGCCGGGGTTGCCGAACGGAATCCGTACAAGGCCGCTGCCATGACGAACCTTACGAACAAGAAATACGTCGTCGCCCTCGACCAGGGCACCACCAGCTCGCGCGCCATCATCTTCGACCACGACGCCAACGTGGTCAGCACCGCCCAGCGCGAGTTCGCGCAGATCTACCCGCAGCCGGGCTGGGTCGAGCACGATCCGATGGAAATCTGGGCAACCCAGAGTTCGACCCTGGTGGAAGCCCTCGCCCAGGCCAACATCAGCGTCGCCGAAGTAGCCGCCATCGGCATCACCAACCAGCGCGAAACCACCCTGGTATGGGACAAGACCACTGGCCGGCCGATCCACAACGCCATCGTCTGGCAGTGCCGGCGCAGCGCGGCGATCTGCGAGCAGCTCAAGCGCGACGGTCTGGAGCAGCACATCCGCGACACCACCGGGCTGGTCATCGACCCCTACTTCTCCGGCACCAAGCTCAAGTGGATCCTCGACAACGTCGAAGGCGCCCGCGAACGTGCCCGGCGCGGCGAGCTGCTGTTCGGCACAGTCGACAGCTGGCTGATCTGGAGGCTCACCGAGGGCGAGGTGCACGTCACCGACTACACCAACGCCTCGCGCACCCTGATGTTCGATATCCACAAGCGCGACTGGGACGAACGCCTGCTCGCCGCGCTGGACGTACCGCGCGCCATGCTGCCGCAGGTGCGCGCGTCCTCCGAGGTGTACGGCCACGCCAAGGTCGGCGGCCTCGGTGTGCACCGCACGCCGATTGCCGGGATCGCCGGCGACCAGCAGGCCGCGCTGTTCGGGCAGATGTGCGTGGAGCCGGGCCAGGCGAAGAACACCTACGGCACCGGCTGCTTCCTGTTGATGAACACCGGGGCCAAGGCGGTGAAGTCCACACACGGCCTGCTCACCACCATCGCCTGCGGGCCAGGCGGCGAAGTGGCCTATGCGCTGGAAGGCGCAGTGTTCAACGGCGGCTCCACCGTGCAGTGGCTGCGCGACGAGCTGAAGGTGATCAACGACGCCCACGACTCCGAGTACTTCGCCACCAAGGTGAAGGACAGCAACGGCGTCTACCTGGTGCCCGCCTTCACCGGCCTCGGCGCGCCCTACTGGGACCCTTACGCCCGTGGCGCGCTGTTCGGCCTGACCCGCGGAGTGAAGGCCGACCACCTGATCCGCGCCACCCTGGAGTCCATCGCCTACCAGACCCGCGACGTGCTCGACGCCATGCAGCAGGACGCCGGCGAACCGCTGCGCGCCCTGCGCGTGGACGGCGGCGCGGTGGCCAACAACTTCCTCATGCAGTTCCAGGCCGACATCCTCGGCACCCCGGTGGAGCGCCCGCAGATGCGCGAGACCACCGCCCTCGGCGCCGCCGTGCTGGCGGGACTGGCCTGCGGTTTCTGGGGCAGCCTGGGCGAGCTGAAGAACAAGGCGGTGATCGAGCGGGTGTTCCAGCCGGCCTGCGACGAGGCGGAGCGCACGCGCTTGTATGCCGGGTGGAAGAAGGCCGTGGAGCGCACGCGCGGCTGGGCGGCCGAGGACTGACGGCCTTCATGTAGGAGCGAGCTTGCTCGCGAACCTCGCTTGGCACCCAGGCATCAAGCGGTTCGCGAGCAAGCTCGCTCCTACAAGTCCATGACAGACCCGGCCGCGCTGCGGCATCCTTGCCCTCCCAGCCCGTCCGCACGAGCACAGCGCATGAACCTGCCACCCCGACAGCAAAGCATCCTCGACCTGGTCCGCGAACGCGGCTACCTGAGCATCGAGGAACTTGCTCAGCAGTTCGCCGTGACCCCGCAGACCATTCGCCGCGACATCAACCAGCTGGCCGAGCAGAACCTGCTGCGCCGCTACCACGGCGGCGCGGCCTGGGATTCCAGCGTCGAGAACACTGCCTACAACACCCGCGCCGACCAGATGCGCGATGAAAAGCAGCGCATCGCCGATGCCATCGCCGCGCAGATCCCTGACAACGCCTCGCTGTTCATCAACATCGGCACCACCACCGAAGCCATCGCCCGCGCCCTGCTCGGCCACCAGAACCTCAAGATCATCACCAACAACCTGCACGTCGCCAGCAT
Source organism: Pseudomonas sp. CAN1 (assembly GCF_030462585.1). Classification (GTDB taxonomy): domain Bacteria; phylum Pseudomonadota; class Gammaproteobacteria; order Pseudomonadales; family Pseudomonadaceae; genus Pseudomonas. Next base: position 17,202 of record NZ_JASMRU010000039.1, read on the forward strand.
CCTCGCCGGCAAGGAAGACTTCGAAGTGCTGATCGCCGGCGGCACCGTGCGCGGCGACGGCGGCGTGGTCGGCCAGGCGGCGGTGGACTTCATCGAGCAGTTCCGCGTCGACTTCGCCGTGGTCGGCATCAGCGGCATCGACGAGGACGGCAGCCTGCTGGACTTCGACTACCAGGAAGTGCGCGTCTCCCGCGCCATCATCGACAATGCCCGGCAGGTGTTCCTCGCCGCCGACTCCAGCAAGTTCGGGCGCAACGCCGTGGTACGCCTGGGGCCGATCTCCCTGGTCAGCCGGGTGTTCACCGACAACCCGCCGCCGGCACCGGTGGCGCGCCTGATGCAGCAGCACAAGGTGCAGCTCGAACTGGTCTGAGCCCCGCTCAATCCCATTCACTTTCGAATATTCAGACGAATGCCTGCGCGAATTCGCGCCGAAGGCTGGTCATATTTCATTCACTGAACTAGGATATTTTCGAAAACGAACATCAAAAGATTCACTTTCAAAACCCAGGCGGCCCCATGAATCCCACCAGCAAGCGCAATGCGCCCCTTGCCGAAGTCTATGACCTCGCCGTTGTCGGCGGCGGCATCAATGGCGCGGGGATCGCGGCGGACGCCGCCGGGCGCGGGCTGTCGGTGTTCCTTTGCGAACAGCACGACCTCGCCAGCCATACCTCTTCCGCCAGCAGCAAGCTGATCCACGGCGGCCTGCGCTACCTGGAACACCACGAATTCCGCCTGGTCCGCGAAGCCCTCGCCGAGCGCGAAGTGCTGCTGGCCAAGGCCCCGCATATCGTCCACCCGCTGCGCTTCGTGCTGCCGCACCGCCCGCACCTGCGCCCGGCCTGGATGATCCGTGCCGGCCTGTTCCTCTACGACCACCTGGGCAAGCGCGAAAAGCTGCCGGCCTCCCGTGGCGTGCGCTTCGGCCTCGACAGCCCGCTGAAGGCCGAGATCACCCGCGGTTTCGAATACTCCGACTGCTCGGTGGACGACGCCCGCCTGGTGGTGCTCAACGCCATGGCCGCCCGCGAGAATGGCGCGCATATTCACCCGCGCACCCGTTGCGTCAGCGCCCGGCGCAGCAAAGGCCTGTGGCACCTGCATCTGGAGCGCGCAGACGGCAGCCTGTATTCGGTACGTGCCCGCGCGCTGGTCAATGCCGCCGGCCCCTGGGTCGATCGTTTCCTGCGCGAGGAGCTGCGGCAGAAGCCGCCCTACGGCATCCGCCTGATCCAGGGCAGCCATCTGATCGTGCCGCGCCTGTACGAGGGCGAGCATGCGTACATCCTGCAGAACGAGGATCGACGTATCGTCTTCGCCATCCCCTACCTGCGCCAGTTCACCCTGATCGGCACCACCGACCGCGAATACCAGGGCGACCCGGCGAAGATCAGCATCAGCGAAGCCGAGACCGACTACCTGCTCAATGTGGTCAACGCTCACTTCAAGCGCCAGCTGGGCCGCCAGGACATCCTGCGCAGTTTCTCCGGCGTGCGCCCGCTGTGTGACGACGAGTCGGACGATCCTTCAGCGGTCACCCGCGACTACACCCTGGCGCTGGACAACACCCCCGGCGAAGCGCCACTGCTCTCGGTGTTCGGCGGCAAGCTGACCACCTACCGCAAGCTCGCCGAAGCCGCGCTCGAACAGTTGGCCGGGCACTTCTCCGCCGTCATCAGACCCGCCTGGACCGCCGACGCGCCGTTGCCCGGCGGCGAAGCCATGACCAGCGTCGAAGACCTCGCCATCCAGCTGATGGAGCGCCTGCGCCAGCTCGACCCGGCCCTCGCCCGGCGCTGGGCCAGCACCTACGGCAGCCGCATCTGGAAGCTGCTGGACGGCGCGCACAACCTAAGCGAACTCGGCGAACACCTGGGCGCCGGGCTCTACGCGCGGGAAGTGGAATACCTAGTCCGCGAGGAATGGGCGCGCGACGCCGAAGACATCCTCTGGCGCCGCACCAAGCTCGGCCTGTTCCTCAATGCCCGGCAGCAGGAGCGCCTGGTGCAGTTGCTCAGCAGCGAAAGCCCACAGCAGGCGGCAGCGCAACTCGCCTGAAGGTCGACTTGGAGGCAGCTATCAGTCTCGCGGATAATCCTCGACGCCACCGCCCCGGTGGCGTCGCCGCATAGAGAACACAGTGGACCTGATCCTCAAGGCAGCCCTCGGCGCCGGCGTGGTGCTGATCCTCGCCGCGCTGTCGAAGACGCGCAATTACTACATCGCGGGCCTGGTGCCGCTGTTCCCCACCTTCGCCCTGATCGCCCACTACATCGTCGGCAAGGGCCGTTCGCTGGACGACCTGAAGACCACCATCCTGTTCGGCATGTGGTCGATCATCCCCTATTTCGTCTACCTGGCCGCGCTCTACCTGCTGGTCGACCGCATGCGCCTGGAGCTGTCACTGGCGATGGCTGCCATGGCCTGGCTGGTGGCTGCGTCGCTGCTGGTGTTCTGCTGGGTGCGCCTGCACTGAATCAGCGTGCACGGGCCATAGGCGTAGTGCTGCTGAAGCCCGTTTTCGTTGGCCTGGGCGATGAGGCTGCCCTGGTGGTCCGCGTAGAACCAGTTCTTCACACCCGTTCCGCTGATCGTCAGCAGAGGCTCATCAATGCCAGGGCCATGGATGTAGCGCTTGCTCAACTGGCCATTGGCATCATATTCCGCGACCAGTCGTTCACCGTCGTACAGCAATTCATTGGTGTGCCATTGACGGTTGTACGCGCCAAGCGCTCCATGGGGTCGTAGAGGAAGCTGGCCGAAGCTCCGGGCAACACGACGTCGGCCAATCGATTGAAGCTGTCGAAGTTCCAGGTGTAGGTCGCCACACCATCGGTGATCTGGTTGTCGTTCAACCCATGCTTGTACGACATCCTGTGGACCAAAGCGTACAGGCTCAGTCTATTGCTGATGTAACTGAGAGTGGACCTTGGCGTAGTCCCACTGGGAGCCGAAAACCACAACCACGAGGTAACCATCCGACCAAGTCACGCGAGGCCGGTTGCGCGGCGCGGCGTAGAGAAAGTAGACGGATTATTTTACTCCCGTCAAAACTTCCCCGCCACGCGACGGGAAGGTGACTTTAGAGAGCTTGACAGAGCGCCATAAACCCTCCTCAAGCAAAACAATCACGAGCTGAATTTAATAAAACAACTATATCTGCTCATAAAATTCCGACAGCACTTCGGCCTCCGCGATAGCGCTCAGCCCGGAGGTAACTATAAGCGCGCTATCTGCTAAAGAAAGCCTATAGTCCATATCTTCAGATAGTGCGAAAAATTTTGCCAACCTCCAACCCTTTTCGGCCGAGTCAGCAGCAATGAATTTTACAAAAACACTAAATAAACCCTCAGGACCTTTACTTCTTCTATGGCAAGCCAAACCAGCTGCAGCGTTACTTGGATGATCTTTAATCAACCAACCAATGCTAACCAAAACACCGTGCCGACTTGAACCAGAGCCTCTCACCTTAAGACACTTTCATCATGAATAACAACACCTTAACGCCCTGATATCTGCTGAAGAAATTATAAAGCAGGCCTGAAACTCCTGGCCAATTTAGACTATTCCTTACGCATTGAGTTGAAAATTTATCCGGGCGGCGTGCTTACAATACCGCAGCAAGCACACGCCCAGTTAAAACTCAATTAAGAGCCGACACTAACCCTCCCCGCCACACAACAGGGAGGCCGACCTCCAGTTTACACAAAGACATATCAATCGGCCTTAAAATATAAAGCCATCAAATCAATCGAATAATCCACATCAAGACCTGACCTTTCTAAAACCTGTAGATACCACGAAAGACTCTCATTAAGAAACTCTGGATCAGAGCTTTTGATCGACAAAAAGCAGAGCGCTATCCTTGCCATCAGAGCGTCATGACCTTGCAAATTCCTCAACCCATCTTCATCATTTATCTTCACCCACCAAAAATCAGCCGCAGAGTTTAACTGCTCCTTTGTGATATCTCCGCGAATATACTCCTTAGCAAGTTGAATCGGATCAAATTCACTATCGCCAAAATCTATGCCAAGCATATCCACTGAAACAATTAAAACCTCAAGATACCTTGAAAGCGCCGCGGGAGAAGAGCCCGGCCATTTGATAGAACCAATTTTGAAAGCCATTTCATCCTAAGGAAACATTTGATCTTGAGGATTAGTCGTCGGGCACGACTGTATTTAACTGGCTATTAGCGATTGCGGCTGAATCATTCTGAGGCCCCCAGAGAGAAAAGTCGAAAGACACGAAACCAATACGAAATCAAATAACTCAGAAACAACAAAAAGAAACCCCTCGCACAAAAGAGGTGTGCCTTTCATCTAATCGCCGACCCTCGACTAAATTACCGAAGAGAAGCCAAAGTTCATATCCCCCTCCATCGTCAAGGATACACACCAACCGCTACTTCTTCCTAAAAAATAATGATGCTGCGGCACATCAACTATAAGATGAACAGCCTGCCAGAATACACTTAACCGCCCCGTGATCGAAAATGTCGTTGCACTATCCCCCACATAGGTGACAATTTCATCTTCTGGCATCCACTTGGTAACCTCGCAAAAAAAATCAACGCTTTCGGCCACGGCCATCTCTCCAGAAACCTTGCTCTGGACTACATCATTTGCCATAGCCCATTTAATTTTCGAACCGACAAATGGAAACATCTCCCCAATCTCTCTAAATACTTCATCAGCCCTCCCCCCCTCAGCAAGGAGACCCCCAGCATAGTATGCCGCAAGCGCACTCCTAAGGTCGTCATCGTAGGTGGTCATAGCTACTCCCTTGAAAACTGCTTAACCAGTTTATTTACAAGTTCCTGCCCGCCTTGAAAAACGAATGTATCCTTGCTCTTTCCAGACCAAACGTTTATATGGGCGCCGTGATTTTCATCAAATTCAACACGAAATCCTGCCTTACCATTAGAGCTTTGCATTCCGATAGGCTTCCCATAATTTTCTCCAAACTTTCCAATAGTCGGCACATCAGCTTTAAATGAACCCTGCTCCAACCATTTTATTGCAGAGTTCCTAGCCTGATTAAAGTCTGCAATGGCCGACTCAGCAGCATTCGCCTTTTTAACTAGCCCCGCGCCTGCGGTAATTGTGGCAGTCCCTACACCTTTTGCAGCACCACCACCTGGGAAAGCGTCTAGTCCGCTCAGGGCCCAATCCAAATCCGGAAGGGTAGTCAGTTGGCTAAGCGATGTCTGGATGTAATAGGAGTTACCTACCTCCCCCGCAAACGCTTCTGCCTGCCCCGCGAACATTCCGGTCGGATCAGCCCGATTAAGCGGATTATTCCCCACATAGGCATACAGGTTCATATCATCCTGATAGCCAATCGGGTCGTTCTGCAGGAAGCGGCCCAGCTTCGGATCGTAGAAGCGTGCCTTGTAGTGGTACAGCCCCAGTTCCGGGAAGTACTGCTGGCCGGTGTAGCCAAAGCGTAGGGTGTTGCCGCTACTCGGCTCGCCAAACGGTCCGTAGCTGTAGTTGCTGCTGAATCCCGTTTCGTTGGCCTGGGCGATGAGGCTGCCCTGGTGGTCCGCGTAGAACCAGCTCTTGGCGCCAGCGGCGTTGATCGAGAGCAGGGGTTCGTCGATGCCGGGGCCGTGGATGTAGCGTTTGCTCAACTGGCCATTCTGGTACTCCGCTAGCAAGCGTTCGCCGTCGTAGAGCAGGTCGTTGGTGGTGCCGTTGACGGTGGTGCGGGACAGCCGTTCTTCCGGGTCGTAGACGAAGCTGGCAGTAGCACCGGGGAGATCGACTGCTGACAATCGGTTGAAGCTGTCGAAGTTCCAGGTGTAGTTCGCTACTCCATCGGTGACCTGGTTGCCGTTGGCGCCGTGTTTGTGCGCCACGCCGTTGACCGAGGCGTATTGGTTCAGGCCATTGCTGATGTAGTTGAGCGTGCCGGCCTTGGCGTAGTCCCATTGGTACAGGCTGTTGCTGTTGTTGACTTGGAGGATGTCGCCTACCTGGTTGTAGCTGTAGGTGTGGGTGACGTCCTGCGAGGCGTTGGAGAAGTATTGGCTGAGGCGGCTCAGGCGACCCTGAGCGTCATAACCGTACTGTGTGTTGGTGGTATTGGGGCGGGTAATGGCGGTGCGCCGGCCGAGGTCGTCGTAGGTGAACTTGACCAGGCTGGTAATGCCGTTTTCCTGGATATCGATGACCCGCCGCAGGATGTCGTAAACCACCACCACGTAGTAACCGTCCGGCCAGGTCACGCGGGTGCGGTTCCCCGGGGTGGTGCCGAACTTGTAGTTCATGGTCCGGCCGTTGGTGGTGGAGGCGATCAGTTGGCCCAGGCCGTCCCAGGTGTTGCTGACCGATGAGTGACTGTCGGCGTAGCGCACTTCGTTCTTCAGGCCACGCAGGTCGTAGCCGAGGCGTACGTTATCCGCGGCGTTGGGGTAGTTGCGGGCAATCTGGCGGTTGAGGTCGTCGTATTCGTAGCCCAGCAGCTGGCCGTTGCGGCGCCGCAAGGTGAGCAGGTTGCCGTTGAGGTCGTAGCCGTACTCTTCGTAGTTGCTGAAGTCCGACTGGTTGGTGATGGCTTTGTCCGGGAAGACCAGGCGGAACAGGCGGTCGTGGCCGTCATATTGGCGGGTGGTGAGATTGCCGCGTGCGTCCTTGAGTGTCGCGATCTGGCCGTTGCCGGTGTAGGTGTAGGTGACGTAGTCCTGCGCCAGGGCCGAGCCCACGGCGCGCTGGATTTTCTGCACGCTGTCGTCGGCGTTGTAGACGGTCTGGGTAACGCGGCTACCGCCCTCCGCCGAGGTCAGGTATTGGGTGGTCTTGTAGGGGCGGTCGAGGTCGTCGTAGGTGGTATCGGTCATCGCCACCGGGGCGGCCTGCGCTGGACAACTGGTGCTCGCGCTGGTCAGCGCGGGGCCCCATTCGCGCGTGGGTTTGCCCGAAGCGCTGTAGGTGGTGCAGCTCACCATCCATTGGCTGCCCAGTTGCGCCGCCTTGCGGATGACGCGGCCATCTGCGTCGTAAGCGATGACCTGCTGTTTGCCGAGCGCATCGGTCACCCGCAGTGGGCGCCTCTCGGCATCGTAGGCGTAGGTGGTGATGTCGGGCAGGTCCAGGCGCGGACCATCCACCGAAGTCAGGTTACCCACAGCGTCATAGGTCAAGGTTGACGTGGAGTTGACCCCGTTTGTGCCACTGTCGAGTACCTGGGTCTGCGGGGCGTATTTGTTGGACGTGTTGTAGCTGGTGGTTTGGGTTGTCCACCTGTTCGTATCAATGAGCTCACTGCGACTGGTGGGCAGGTAGAAGGTGTTCCAGCCACTCCGGCTGAACGGGGTGTAGGCGAAGGTGGTTTGCGCTTGCGCGGTTGCACCGGCCGCCGTGGTTCTGCCGTATCGCCCGAGGATCTGGCTCGGCAATCCCTGGGGGTTGTACAGGTAGCGGGTTTCCTTGCCACGCGCATCGTAAGCACTGGAGACCTGGTTGGTGGTGCTGTCGTAGAGGAAGCTTTCGGTCAGGAGCGGTGCCCCGGAGCCTGGCTTGCCAATGCGCTTGATGGTCTTGACGTTGTGCGTACAGCCCAGGCTCGTGCTGGCGTAGAGGCAACGGCTGTCATCGTAGGTGTACTCGACACGATTGCCTTCAGGCAGCGTTTTGCTGGTCAGGCGCGATTGGCCGTCATAGGTGCTGATGGCCCAACGGCCCAGCGGGTCGCTGGACTGCAGGACATTGCCCGATGCATCGAGATAGTTGACGCGGCTGACGTTACCGGGGCCGATTTCCTCCGTGCGGTATCCCGCGAAGTAATAGCTGTAGAGCTTGCCCAGGGCATTGGTCTGGGTTTGCACGCGCCCAGCGCTGTCATAGACGTTGGTCAGCGCTGGCGTGCTGGGGAAGCTGGGGTAGAACAGCCTGGTCATCCGCCCCGGCATATCGTACTGGTAGGTAGTGGATTGGCTGTTGCCGTCGATGTAGGTCACCAGGCTGCCGTCACCGTCATACCGGTACTGGACGCTGCGGCTGCCATCACTGACCCGGCTGATGCGCGTGCCGTTGTAGGTGAAAGACAGGGAGCGGCCCAGGCTGTTCTCCACGGAGGCGAGGTTGTTGCCGCTGTAATTGAAACGCACCTCGATGCCGCTCGGATCGACGTAACGGGTGATCTTGCCCGTGCTGTCATACACCTGCTGGGCGAGGTCTTTCTTGCGGTAGGTGTAGGTGCCATCCGCGTTCCTGGTCAGGCGGACAGCCTTGCCAGGAGGCGGGTTATAGGTGCCATCGGGCATCAGGACGAACACCTCGCCGTTGAGGCCCTGGGTAACGGTCAGGGTGTTGTTGGTCAACTTGCCGCTCAGCCAATTTTGCGCGATGGCGGCGGTAGCCAGGTTCTCCACCGGCACACTGCTGCTCATCGGGAGATCGTGGGAGGCCTGCATTTCCACCAGGGCATACACGGCATCCAGAGCTGAGTCTTCACCCAGCCCCTGGTAACCATCCGAACCGACCCGAATGCTGCCGTTGAAGTTGTGTCCCCAGCCTTTACCGACCGCGCTGTCCTGAGTCCGCAGCCCGGAGCTGTACAAGCGCTGGAAGCTCAGGCTCTGCGGAAAATCACCTACCCCACTGTTGAGATCGGCGTGCTCATAGAGGTAATTGCCCTTCACCATGTCTATAGGGTCGCCCAGTAAGTTGGCGCCCGCCTGGAAGAACTTGCCCATGGTGCTTTGCGTATTGACTTCAATCTTCTGGTTGGTAGCGGGTGCCGGAAGCTTGAAGGTCGAGAATCCCCCGGACATTCCTCCACTAATGACGGCCCCCAATTGCAGACCTCCGCTTTCGCGAATGTTGAAGTAGCCGACGCCCCTCCAGGAGTCCTGGGTCAGGTTACAGTCCGCTGGCACCATCAGCCTAAGCCCGCGGCTCAGATCGCCCTGGAAGGTACTGTCGTAAGCGCTGCAGTTACTGAGGTTGGGGCGGACCTGGGCGATGTAGTTGCTTGCGGTGGCGTTGTAGATCCTTATCCCCGCGGCAGCGGCCTTGTCGATCAGGCTGACGGTGGAGACGGCATTGACGCCCGTGGTTTGCTGCACGGTCGTGGACTCGAGCATGCTCAGGTGCATGCCCCAGTTGGCGAAGGTGGCTACTTCCTTCTGAGCGTTCCCGGCATCGTTGAACACGCTGACCACGTTGCTGGGAAGGTCAACGTAGGTGGCATCGTAGTAGCCGGTGATGCCAACCTGGTGGTGGTGCAGGATTCTGGACTGACCAATGCGCTCGGCCAGATAGCCAACGGCGGTGTTCTGCCCCATCCATTGCGCGCCTACCACTGACAATGTGCTACCCAATACGGGCTCGGCCGTCTCGGCGACGCCAGCCGCGCGCCGGTCCTCGAGGTTGGTCAGGAACTTCTGCGCCAGCCCTCTGCCAACCGGGCCCCAGCCATTGGTGACCATGTAGGTCCCGCCGGCCTTCAGACGCTGAGTGAAGTTCGCGTCCTTGGAGGTCGAGGAGGCATAAGCATTGTGCCAAACGATGAACTGAATGCTGGTGTCGGTGCCTGGGGCAACCGGATTGCCCGTAGCAATCAGGGTTGGACCGAGCCGCAACTCCGGCTGGTTACTGGCGTTGTAGGTAATGCTCACACGGCGACCATAGATGGCATCCGACGTGAAGGTCTGGTCGATACCTTGATAGATCACCCTCAGGGTGGGCTTGTATCCGGCCGGGATGCTATCAGTCTCCACGACGCTGTAACGGGTATCGGCGTACGGCAGGCTGGTCTGTCTCAGTATCGCCCCGAGGAAGGGCTCGATGGTCTGCCCACCCACTACATCCGCCACACCTGCTGTTGGTTTGTTCTGCCGCAGCCATGTCGCCAGGTTCTGCGCATAGTTGGTCAGGGTGCTATGAATGCCGTTGCGGTTCAGGTACTGCACCGAATAGCCGGGGCTGATGGAGGCGCCCGACTTGGCGTTAGCGAGGAAGCTCGACGCGTTGTAGCCCGAGGCACTGGCCAGATTGATCGGCTGCGTGAACGTGTGGGGTTTGTAGCTGGGATCGAAAACGTAGGCTGTACCGTTGATGACGACTTTGACCCAAACGTGCTCGATGGTCAGGTCCGTCAAAGCCGCGTTCAGTGTGGGGCAAGTGCCCGCCACGGTCGCATTGATGCTGGCTAGCGGAATCTGGGCCTGGGCAAATAGACCGATCACCGCGCAGGCGTTGCTGGTATCGATGCCATACCACTGTCGAACCTGCTGCGCCGACAACTTGATCGCACCGCGCACGTAGCTTGCCGTGTAACCCGACTCCCTGAGCAACTCAACCATCAGCGCCGCCTGGTCAAAAGCGGTGCCCTGATTGTCGATGATCGTCCCAAGCGATCCTTTCTGAACGCCCCAGATGGGGTAGTACTCAACGTTGTTGCGGATGTACTGGTAGATGAGGTCGACGTTGTAGCGCAGCGCTCGGGCCAGCTCGGGAACCGATGCGGGGCCTACGGGGTTAGCGTCGCCGCCCATGCTCATGGCCTTCAGCAAGGGTTTGTCGCGCGTGGTATCCAAGGCGCCGGGGACATCGCCCTGGATGAGATTGCCGGGGAAGGTCAGCGAAGTACTGTGCTGACGCGATTGCTCGAGTGTGACTGGGTTCATCATGAGCCTGACTGTGCCCGGCGCAGGAGCCCAGTTCGGATCGGTGGCCGGTAGTGGCGCCTCGACCACATTGCTTCGCAGTACCGGTCCGTTACCTGGACGCTGAGCCGACTGCTCGCTGTATGCAATCGCGGGACTATCGGTACTGAACTGTACGTTTCCTGCCCCCCATGCCTGAGCAACTGATAGCAGCCCCAGCAGGCTGACTCCTCCCAGCACTACCCCGTGCTTGATGGTCTTCATGTTCGATCCCTCCGCCCGGCCTCGCATACGAGACCTAGCCAATGCATTCAATTGTTTTTGGAATATCCATGGCGCACGACAACCTGCGGCCGTTGACGAACATCGGCCGCAATCCAGGGAGGTCGTAGGTCAGTAGTTCTTGCTGGTAACGACGACGGTCCGGTTGCCGGACGCGTCGTAGCTGTAAGTTATGGTCGTGATCTTGGCGCCATCGGTGTAGGTGACTTGCTTGACCCGACCGAGGCTGTCGTAGACATAGGCAGCCGTGCCAGCCCATGCGGAGGTCATCGAAACCAGGCTTCCCAGCATCAGGGTGATGCTCAGGACGGCCACTGAGAACAGGTGTCCGGGTTTAAAGCAGCGTTGCCAGTTTTCTGTTTGCATAGCGCTCTCCTGGGTGAACTCCGGGGGGGTCACGGCAAGCGCAGCGAGCCCCACGGCTTGAAGGCCCCTGCTGAGTCAGCAGGTGAATCAACCGTCGTGGCTCATACTCGGAGGGGAGTTCCATGGCAGCCAGCCATGCAGAAGAAATCAGAATCGGCATTTTTCAATGAGGAAAAATCACTCATTCGTTATCGATCAGACCTCTTGATATCCGGCTGCGCACACTGGACTTGCCCGATCGGAGGTCTTTTGATGGCGAACGAAAACTGACCGTTCTCACAGTGCAGAAGCAGTCAGTAAAGGCGGGAGAGTTCGTTGTAAGTGCGCAGGCAGAGGCGTTCGCAGATCAGGTACGCGGCACCTGCTGCGCTTCGAGTTCCGCAATCCGCAGCTGCAGGCGCTCGCGCTCGGCGCGCTCGGCGCGGATGTCCTCGAACACGCTGATCAGGTGATCGGGCTGGGCGTCCTGCTGGCGGCGCTGCAGCGAAGTGCGCACGCGGACCCAGACGTACTCGCCATCGCGGCGGCGCAGACGCTTTTCCACCACATAGCGGTCGAAGTGGCCGGCCAGCAGCTGGCGCAGCAGGTCGAGGTTGGTCGCCAGGTCATCGGGGTGGGTGATGTCCTGGAAGGTCATGGCGTACAGCTCTTCGGCGCGGTAGCCGAGCAGTTCGCAGAGGCTGCCGTTGACCCGCTGCCAGCCGCCGTCGAGGCCGATGTAGGCCAGCGCGCCCCAGGTCAGCTCGAAGATCGCGCGAAAGCGCTCCTCGCTGTTGCGCAGCTGTTCCTCGGTGGCCATGCGCTCGGTGTTGTCCATGCTGATGCCGACCATCTTCAGCGGTCGGCCGACGGCATCGTTGACCACCGTGGCGCGCGAGGCGATCCAGCGGACGCTGCCGTCGGGCTGGACGATGCGGAAGTCGCACTCGCAACCCTTGCCATCGGCGGCGGCGCCGTCGTACATCGCCTGCACGGTGGCCAGGTCCTCGGCCGGCAGGTGGCTCCAGAATTCCTGGTTGGAGCTGACCTGCCAGCCGTAGACCGCTTCGACGTTGGGTGAATAGGTCACCTCGTCGCTGATCAGGTTCCACTCCCAGGTGACGATGCGCGCGCCCTCCTGGGCCAGCTTCATGCGCGTCTCGCTCTCCATGATCTCGGCGGTGTAGCGGCGGCGCAGGTCGGTCATCGGCAGCTCGACGGGCTCGGCGTCCTGCACGCTGCGCAGCGCTTCCTCGCCATAACGCAGCCAGAGCCAGTTGACCTTGAGGAAGTCCGCCAGCTTGCGCAGGTTGTCGTAGTCGATCTCACCGCCCTTGGTCCACTTGTGCACCGCCGTGCGCGAAATCCCCAGCGCCGTGCCCACGGTCTGCAGTGTCAGCTTGTGAAGTTCGAGCAGTTCCTTGAGACGGAAGGCGAAGCTGTTTTCCAGCATGGGGGGCGCGGTCCCTGGACGAAGTCGAGGGCCGCAGTATACACAGCTGTAAACCGATGGATGACAGACCAGGCTGACACCCGATGCCAGGGTCGCGGGGATTTCGTAGGAGCGGACTCCGTCCGCGATGTTTTCGCCGCCGCTCCGAGCAACCAGGGAGCGCGGCCGGCCAATCGCGGACGGAGTCCGCTCCTACGCTCGCCGGATGTTCAAGCTAGAGATCGATCACCAACCGCTCGCCACGGGCGCGGGAGACGCAGAGCATCAGGGTCTGCTGCGAAGCCTTTTCCTCGTCGGAAAGGTACTGATCGAAGTGCTCCACCTCGCCTTCGAGGATGCGCGTCTCGCAGGTGCCGCAGACGCCCTCGCGGCACAGGCAATCGACCTGGGCCGCCTTCACGTTCTCGATGGCCTGGATGATGGTCATGCCCTCCTCCACCCGCAGCTCGCGGCCCGAACGGCCCAGCACCAGGGTGAAGGCGCCGCCGCTGGCGGGGGCGGCGGCGAACTGTTCGAAGTGCACCCGCGCGTCATCGATGCCGGCCTGCTTAGCGCCCGCGATCACCGCGTCGATCAGCGGCTTGGGTCCGCAGACATAGACGTGATCCTGCGCCGCCAGGGAAGCGAACAGCGCCGCCAGGTCGAGGCGGCGGTCTTCGCTGTCGATATAGAAGCGCACATTCTGGTTGTGCGGGCCGTCGGCCAATTCGCCCTGGAAGGCACCGTGCTCCGGGCTGCGGAACGCGTAGTGCAGTTCGTAGGGCACCGCGCCGCCCTCCAACTCATGCAGCTGAGAGAGGAACGGGGTGATGCCGATACCGCCGGCAATCAGCACATGGCGCCCGGCCTTGGGGTCGAGGGCGAACAGGTTGTTCGGGGTGGAAATGGTCAGCTCGCTGCCAACCTGCACCTGCTGGTGCATGAAGGCCGAACCGCCTTTGGACTGCTCTTCCAGGCGCACGCCGATCTGGTAGTGGCCGAGGTCGCGCGGATCGCTCATCAGCGAATAGGCGTTGCTCAGGCCGTCGGCCATTTTCACGATCACATGGCTGCCGCCGCTGAACGCCGGCATCGGCTGGCCATCGCTGCGCGCCAGGGTGAAACGCTTGATCTGCGGGGTCGCCTGCTCGACCGCCGTCACCCGCACGCTGAACATCTCGTAGTTGTTGGCCATGGTTCACCTCGGCTGCGCCCGCTGGGCGGCGGCCGTGCCGCCCGGGCAATCCCTCCGCCCGGCTTCCACCACCGGGCGAGGTATGAAGAATTCGTGTGGTGGAACACCGCCGGCATCCGTGCCGGCGGTCTGCGCTGTCAGTCGAGGTGCGAGACGGCGATCAGGTTATGGAAGTGGGCGATGCCGTGCTCGCTGATGCCGGTGCGCTGCTTGTCCACCATGATCCGCCCCTGGCCGCGGTAGCCGCGGGACTTCAGGCCCTTCTGCACGCTCTCCACCAGGCGCAGGTCTTCCGGGCGGAAGACTTCGCGGTACCAGTCGATGAGCTTCTGCTGCTCCTCGGTGATGTCCTTGTTGAGGAAGTAGATGTCGTAGTGCTGCAGGGTGGTCTCGGCGTCGACCGGGAACTCGTAGATCACGGTCATGAAGTTGGCGCCCGGCGGCACGTTGAACATGGTGCAGGGCCAGGCCCAGTAGCCGGCGAACGACGGATCGCTGACCGACTCGTCGACCTTGAACGACTGCTCCGAGGACTTGGCGATGCCGTACTGCAGCGACCAGTTGCCGTGCAGGGTGTGGCCGTACTGGCCGACGTCCACCGAGTCGGCGAAGCTGGGGTGCGCCGGGCCGCAGTGGTAGCACTCCATGTAGTTGTCGACGATGGACTTCCAGTTGGCCGGGGTCTGGCTGACGAAGCGTGCGGCCAGCTGCAGGTCGTCGATCACCGCGCAGGCATTGCGCATGCTCGCCTGCAGGCCCGGCAGCTGGTCTTCGACGCTGCCGGCATTGGGGTCCATGTTGATGAAGATGAACCCGGCGTATTCCTCGACCTTGAGCTGCACCAGGCTGAAGTCGCCCTTGTCGAAGGCCTCGACCTGGTCGCAGTTGCGCACGTGGGTCAGCTCGCCGTCGAGCTTGAAGGTCCAGGCGTGGTACGGGCAGGTGATGACGTTCTTGGCGATGCCTTCGCTGCCTTCCAGCAACTGGTGACCACGGTGCGGGCAGACGTTGTAGAAGGCGCGCAGCACGTCGTCGCGGCCACGCACGACGATGATGCTTTCGCCGATCACTTCGCGAACGATGTAGGCGTTCTTCTGCGCGACTTCGCTGCGGTGGCCGAGGCAGATCCAGCTGCGGGCGAAGATCTTTTCCTTCTCGTGCTCGAACACGGCGTCGCTGGTGTAGAAGCTCGCCGGGATCGTGAAGGCGTGTTCAGGGTTGCTGCAGAAGTCGGCGGGCAGGCGTTCGAAATCGGTCATCAGATATCTCCAGGCTTTCATCGACTCGCGCGGGGCGCGGTCATTACTTATTGGTTAACTGCAACCCGATGGTTAACAGTGCAGGCAAAAAAAAGCCTGCCGGTGACGCCGCCCTCGGGTTGGCGGCGTCACGCAGGATTTACTGGGCGAGGGCTGCCTTTTCGGCAACCGGCTGGTCGGCAAGCGGCAAGACCTCGGCAGTTGGGGCCTGGGAGCTCTGGCCCTCCAGTGCCATGGCGGCAGCCTCTTCCTCGATGCGATAGGCGGGTATCGAGCCGTAGTCCTGCAGCATCCACTTGAAGAAGCCGTAGACCTTCACCAGCAGGATGACGGTGAACGGAATCGCGGTGAGCACCACGGCGGTCTTCATGGTCGACAGCGAGGCCTTGGCGAACAGCATGGCCAGCGGCACCAGGGTCAGGGTGATAGCCCAGAACAAGCGGTGCGTCGGGGTCGGATCGTCGCCTTCCTGCAGGTTGCGGGTGCTGGTGGCGGCCACGGCGTAGGCGGCGGCGTCCATGTGCGAGGCGCAGAACACCGCCATGATGAACAGGTACACGGCGAGGAACAGCTTGCCCACCGGCAGGCCCAGCAGCAGCGCTTCCACCGCGCTCTCGCCGCCCTGCTCGGTGAGGATCTTCGGCACGTCGATGGCGCCGGTGATGAACTGGTGCATGCTGTAGCTCTCCAGCGCACCGAAGAAGAACCAGCAGCCGACACTGCCGCCCAGCAGCAGGGCAAACACCACTTCCTTGATCTGCCGGCCACGGGACACGCGGGTCACGAACATCGCCACACCCGGCGCGTAGGACACCCACCAGAGCCAGTAGAACACCGTCCAGTTGCGGGTGAACGCGCCGTCGCCTGCCGGGTCGGTGAACAGGCTCATGTGCACGTAGTTCTGGATCATCAGGCCGAGGCCGTTGGCGGTGTTGTTGATGGTGAACTGGGTCGGGCCGACCAGCAGCACCACGGCCGCGAACACCAGAGCGCCGTAGCAGACGACCTTGCTCAGCTTCTGCAGGCCGCCATCGATGCCGATGTAGGAGCTCAGGGAGAACAGCACGGCGATCATGCCGATCACCATCACCTGCACGGTGAAGGTGTCCGGCGTACCGACCAGCCCGGAGAGACCGCGGGTCAGGGTCGAGGCGGTGAGCGCCAGGGACACGGTGAGCGCACCCATCATGGTCAGCAGGAAGATCAGGTCGACCAGGCGACCGACCGGGCCGGTGGACTTGAAGCCGGTGACGGCCTCGATGACGGAAGCCAGGTTCAGGCCGCTCTTCTTGCGCACATGGAAGTGGTAGGCCATGGCCAGCGAGGCCAGGGCGTAGATCGACCAGGCGCTGATGCCCCAGTGGAAGAAGGAATAGCCGACGCTGTACTCCAGGGCTTCACGGGACTGCGGGACGATGTTCAGGCCCGGCGACTGGTAGTAGTAGGCCCACTCCATCACGCCCCAGTAGAGGGTCGAGGAACCCATGCCGGCGCAGATGAACATGAACACCCAGGTCGCCGTGGCGTACTCGGGCTTGCCGCTGCCCAGGCGGATGTTGCCGTACTTGCTGAAGGCTATGTACAGCACCGCCAGGGTGCTGCCGAAGATGATCAGCTGGACGGCGGTGCCGAAGGAGCGGGTGGAGAGTTCGAACAGCTGGTTGGCAGCCTGCTCGGCCTGGGCCGGGAAGGCAGCGAGGCCGATCACGGTAAGCAACACCGCCACCAGGCTCATGGATATCAGGAATACATCGACCTTCTTGTTGTTCTGGGACAGCAGGCGGGACATCAGGCGTCTCCTGGGACGTTTTATTGTTGTTGTCACTCATCCGGCGCAGGCAGCGGATGGTGCATCGTCACCAAGGTTGATCTCGCTTAATCAACCATTAGTTAACAAACATCTAATGGTTAACAGTCTGCGATGAAACGCCGCAGGGTGCAAGAGCCTGTCATCGCTCTCACAACACCACCGCCGATACCCGTAACCGCTCAGGAACGGGCATCGCGGCGGTGATCTGCGAAGATGTCGGAATTATCCGCCCACGATCTCGGCAATTGCCGCACCCACCGCCTGGGTCGACAGCTTGCCGCCCATGTCGCGGGTGACCGCGCCTTCGGCAATCACCTGCTCGATGGCCTTGAGGATGTCGTCGTGGGCCGCGCGATAGCGCTCGTCGCCCTGGCCGACGAAGTCGAGCATCAGCGCGCCGGACCAGATCATGGCGATGGGGTTGGCGATGTTCTGGCCGAAGATGTCCGGCGCCGAACCGTGCACCGGCTCGAACAGCGAGGGGAACTTGCGCTCCGGGTTGAGGTTGGCGGACGGTGCGATGCCGATGGTGCCGGCGCAGGCCGGGCCGAGGTCGGAGAGGATGTCGCCGAACAGGTTGGAGGCCACCACCACGTCGAAGCGCTCCGGCTGCAGCACGAAGCGCGCGCAAAGGATGTCGATGTGCTGCTTGTCCCAGGTGATATCCGGATAGCCGGCGGCCATGGCGGCGGTGCGCTCGTCCCAGTAGGGCATGCTCACGGCCATGCCGTTGGACTTGGTGGCCGAGGTCAGGCGCTTGCGCTCGCGGGTCTGCGCCAGGTCGAAGGCGTACTTGAGGATGCGGTCGACGCCGCGGCGGGTGAACACCGATTCCTGCAGCACGAACTCGTTCTCGGTGCCTTCGAACATGCGTCCGCCCAGGGACGAATACTCGCCTTCGGTATTCTCGCGGATCACCACGAAATCGATGTCGCCGGGCTTCTTCCCGGCCAGCGGGCACGGCACACCGGGGAACAGGCGGACCGGGCGGATGTTCACGTACTGGTCGAACTCGCGGCGGAACTTCAGCAGCGAGCCCCACAGCGAGATGTGGTCCGGCACCTTGTCCGGCCAGCCAACGGCGCCGAAGTACAGCGCGTCGAAGCCCTGCAGCTGCTCGAACCAGTCGTCCGGCATCATCTTGCCGTGCTCCAGGTAGTAGTCGCAGCTGGCCCATTCGAACTGCTCGAACTCCAGCTGCAGGCCGTGCTTGCGCGCGGCGGCCTGGACGACGCGCAGGCCTTCGGGCAGGACTTCCTGGCCGATGCCGTCGCCGGGAAGGGTGGCGATTCTGTAGGTCTTGCTCATGATGCACCTCGGGGGTCGGATTAATGGCGGTGCGAGCCATGCTATAAGTCGTGAAATCAAACATAATCCAGTCCACCGTGGATTCTTGAAACACGAACCGTGAACAATCTGCCGAACCTGGAAGACCTGCGGGTCTTCGTCCATGTCACCCGCCGCTCCAGCTTTGCCGCGGCCGCCAGCGAACTGGGCATGTCCGCCGCCTTCGTCAGCAAGCGCATCCGCCTGCTGGAAGAGGACCTCGGCGTGCGCCTGCTGCATCGCACCACCCGTCGGGTGTCGGTCAGCGAGGACGGCGAGCGGGTCTACCAGTGGGCGCTGCGCATCCTCGACTCGGTGCAGCGCATGGGCGACGACGTCTCCGCGCTGCACCGCGAGCCCAGCGGCCAGTTGCGTATCGCCAGCAGCCTGGGCCTGGGCCGACGATTCGTCGCCCCTGCCCTGTCGGAACTCGCCACCCGCCACCCGCAGCTGGATATCCGCCTGGATGTGCAGGACCGCCTGGTGGACCTGATCGGCGAAGGCTTCGACCTCGACGTGCGGGTGGGCAACGAGATCGACCCGAACCTGATCGCCCGCCCGCTGGCGCGCAACCGCCGGGTGCTCTGCGCCGCGCCGGGCTACCTGGAGCGCCGCGGCACCCCGCGCTCGCTGGCGGAGCTGGCCGGGCACGACTGCCTGGTGATCAAGGAGCGCGACCACCCCTTCGGCGTCTGGCACCTGCAGGGTCCGGAAGGCGAGGAAAGCGTGAAGGTCACAGGGCCGTTGTCATCCAACCACGGCGAGGTGGTGCACCAGTGGTGCATCGACGGGCGCGGCATCCTGCTGCGCTCCTGGTGGGACGTGCACGACAGCCTGGACGACGGCTGCCTGGTGCAGGTGCTGCCGGAATACCAGCAGCCGGCGGACATCTGGGCGGTGTACGCCGCGCCCCTGGCCAGCTCGGCCAAGGTGCGGGTGGCGGTGGAGTTCCTGCGCCAATACTTCGCCGAGCGTTACAGCCAACCAGATGCCTAGAAGAAGCCCGTCCTCCGGTCGCGCCGCACCTTCTTTGCGTAGGAGCGAGCTTGCTCGCGAACCGCCTGATGCCCGAGCTCGCCGGGAACTGCGTTCGCGAGCAAGCTCGCTCCTACAAAGAGCCATCTGCGTTAGAGCTGGGCGACGTGCCCGCCACCCTGGTGCTCGCGCAGATAAGGCAGCACCGCACCCAGCAGCGGTTCCTTGAAGTCTTCCTGGAAGCGATGCGCCATGCCGGGGATCAGCTTGAGCACCGAGCCGCGGATATGCGCCGCCACGTGCACGCCGTGCATCACCGGCAGCAGCGGATCGGCGGTGCCGTGGACCACCAGGGTCGGCACGTTCAGGCGGTTGAGCAGGTCCACCCGGCTGGGCTCGGCGAGGATCGCCAGGATCTGCCGCTGCACACCTTCAGGGTTGAAGGCACGGTCGTAGGAACGTGCCGCCTGCTGCAGCAATTGCTGACGGTCATCGCGCACTTCCGGGCTACCCAGGGCAGCCAGCAGATCGGCCTGCTGCTCGATGGCCTGCTCGCGGGTGGCCGCTTCACGCCGCGCCAGCAGGCGCAGCAGCGACTCGCTGGGCGCCGGCAGGCCCTGGGCGCCGGAGCTGGTCATCACCAGAGTCAGGCTGATCACCCGCTGCGGCGCCAGGTCGGCCACGTGCTGGGCGATCATCCCGCCCATGCTCGCGCCGAGCACATGGGCGCGTTCGACGTGCAGGGCGTCCAGCAGGTGCAGGGCATCACCGGCCATGTCGGTCAGGCTGTAGGGCGCGCTGACGGGCAACCCCAGGCGATAGCGAATCACCTCGTACGTCAGGTTCCCGGTCGGCGTAGGAACGCGCCAGGCGGACAGGCCGACGTCACGGTTGTCGTAGCGGATCACCCGGAATCCCTGCTGACAGAGCGCCTCGACGACCTCGTCAGGCCAGTGAATCAATTGGCCACCCAGGCCCATGATCAGCAGCAGCGTCGGGTCCTGTGGACGGCCGATGCTCTGGTAGGCCAGGCGCACGTCGCCCAGGTCGACCAGTTCGGTCGGCACCCGCGCATCGCAACGATCGCTGGCAAGAGAGAGAGAGGGCAGGCCGCAGAGAAAGGCGACTGCCAGCAGAAAAGCACGCATGAGCGAAAATCCGGAACGCAAAACCCCAGTGGAGCGCGATTCTGATGAATTTCCGTCGGGCGCTCTGCCACAGCTCGGTGACAGTTTGATGAAAGGCGCCGAGCGGTCACCGACGAGCCTTCCCATGATCAGGATCAAGGGAGGTCGCCCCTCGCACTGGCGAAGATAGGACCCCCCCGCTCGGAAGTTTCGTCATGGCCTACCCCATCCTGCTGGTGCTGCACCTGTTCGCCGCGATCATGTTCGTCGGCACGGTGTTCTTCGAGGTACTGATCCTGGAGAGCATCCACCGCCATGTGCCGACACGGGCGATGAAATTAGTGGAGGGCGCGCTGGGGCGACGCCTGCGCCGGGTGATGCCGTGGGTGATCCTGACCCTGTTCGGCAGCGGTCTGGGCATGCTGCACCTGCGCTATGCGCCATTGCTGGCCGACCCGCTGGGCTCCCCCTTCGCCACATTGCTTAGCCTGAAGCTGCTGCTGGCCAGCAGTGTCCTCGGCCATTTCCTCTTCGCCATGTACTCGTTCCGCGTAGGACGCATGAGCGGCCAGCGCTCCCGGCGCATCCACTACAGCGTGTTCGCCCACGTGGTGCTCATCGTCCTGCTGGCCAAGGGCATGTTCTATCTGAGCTGGTGAAGCTCTGGCGGAGTTAAAGCACGCTGGTGCAGCGCCAGCGGCGGGCTTATCATGAGTTCAGCTCAATTTTTCCGAAGTTTTATCAAGATTTCCTCATAGTGAGGGCGAGGCCGCGCCATGCTAGAACTCCGTCACCTGAAAACCCTGCATGCCCTGCGCGAAGCCGACAGCCTGGTGGAGGCCGCCGAGCGCCTGCACCTCACCCAGTCCGCCCTGTCCCACCAGTTCAAGGAACTGGAGGAACGCCTCGGCCTGTCGCTGTTCATCCGCAAGACCAAGCCGGTGCGCTTCACCAGCGCCGGCCTGCGCCTGCTGCAACTGGCCGACGCCGTACTGCCGCAATTGCGCGGCGCCGAGCGCGACCTGGCGCGCCTGGCCGGCGGCACCGCCGGGCGCCTGCACATGGCCATCGAATGCCACAGCTGCTTCCAGTGGCTGATGCCGACCATCGACCAGTTCCGCGATGCCTGGCCGGAAGTGGAGCTCGACCTCGCCTCCGGCTTCTCCTTCGCCCCGCTGCCGGCGCTGGCCCGCGGCGACCTTGATCTGGTGGTGACTTCCGACCCGGTGGAGATCGCCGGCATCACCTACGTGCCGCTGTTCACCTACGAGGCGCTGCTGGCGGTGGACAACCACCATGCGCTGGCCGGCAAGTCCTGCATCGTCCCGGAAGACCTGGCCAACCTGACGCTGATCACCTACCCCATCGAGCGCGACCGCCTGGACATCTTCACCCGCTTCCTCGAACCGGCCGACGTCGAGCCGGCACAGGTGCGCACCTCGGAGCTGACGGTGATGATGATGCAGCTGGTGGCGTCCGGACGCGGTGTCTGCAGCCTGCCCAACTGGGCGCTGCACGAGTACAGCTCGCGCGGCTACGTGACTGCCAAGCGCCTGGGCGAAAAAGGCCTGTACTGCACCCTGTTCGCCGCCATCCGCGCCGACATGCTCGACGCGCCGTTCATGCGCGATTTCCTGCTGACCGCGAAGGACACTTCGTTCGCCACGCTGGAAGGGGTCAGCGCGGCGAAGGGCTGACGGCCAATTTCCCCGCCCTACCCTGCATCCGAAGAGTTCTTCGCCATCCGCTGAACGTCGCGCCAATCAGGGCCCGCAGATGAATCGACGGGCATAAAAAGGGCCCGCCATTGCTGGCGAGCCCAAAGTTAACGATTGACTAGTCGATCAATCATTACCACATCGTGTAGGAACACGCTGCGGGACACATGATCCGAGAGACGGGACATTTCTCCAAGCCCTGCCACCGATGTAGGAAGCGTCCGGTGCGCTTTTGCGATATTCGCCACAGCGCCGGCAAAATCTCTCGCTTACGCCCCTGTTATCGGAATTCGCCCGACAGCGCCCTTCACTCGACGAGCATCGACGGCGGGAGTGGGCTGCCATGGTTGTCGGAAATGCCCAGAAAAAAGGCCCTCCTTGCGGAGGGCCTTGGGGACATGACTCAAAAAGCGGCTTGTAGTCGTTATGGTTGCCAACGCCACGCGATGGGGGGCGCGGCGTTGGAGAAATCATTGATCAACGCGGGAAAGGCAGAAATAAGCCGACTCTTGAAAAGGAACATTCCCACTCGAATCGAGACTGTTTCCGCAGTTTCGTGTCTTGCTACTCCTGAACGCTCTCCCTCTTCTACCGGGCTCAGCCGGGCTTGGTCTCCGCCGCCCTGGCATGTTCTTCGGCCCACTGCGCGTCACGCTCCCAGACCCGTTTGAAGGCCGGGCGCGCCGTCACCAGCTCCACGTAGCGCTCGAATACCGGCAGCTTCGGCACCACGCCGAAACCGATGGCCCAACGCAGGGCCGCGCCCCAAAGCACGTCGGCGGCGGTCATGCGGCTACCCAGCAGGTAGGGGCCGGCCTCCAGCTGTTCGGCAATGGCGCGCATCACGCTGTCGTAGTCGCCATAGGGACTCATGGCCTGCGGGGCGGCGTCGCGTTTCAGGGCACGGTCGACGATGGCCGGCTCGAAGCTGGAGCCGTAGAACACCAGCCAGCGCAGGTAGGGGCCGCGCAGCGGGTCGTCGAGGGCGGGGGCAAGGTTGGCGCGGGGGAACAGGTCGGCGAGGTAGATGAAGATGGCGCCCTGCTCGGTGACCAGCGACTCGCCAAGGCGGATCGCCGGCACCTTGCCCAGCGGGTTGAGCGCCAGGTAGGCCGGCTTGCGCTGCTCGCCGGCCTTCATGTTGATCAGTTCGAGGTCGTACTCGGCGCCCAGCTCTTCCAGCAACACCAGGGTGCCGCTGGAGCGAGTCTGGGGCGAATGGTAGAGGGTGAGGCGGGGCATGGCGGGTCTCCTCGGGCAGCACGGCTCGGAGTCCCCAGCATAGCCCCGCGCGGGGCTCACGCCTCGTCGAAGTGCATCTCCGGCGGTTGCTGGCGGAAGCCGCTGGTGATCACCGCGAGGTAGATCACGCCGAGCACCAGCCAGGTGGCGCCGAGCCAGATCGCCAGGTGGTCGAGGCTGACCATCAGCCACAGGTCGGCGAGCAGGCCGATCAGCGGGAACAGCAGGAACAGCACCAGCTCGCGCGGGCCGCGGCGCTCGGCTTTCAGGTAGTAGTGGAAGATCACCGAGAGGTTCACCAGGCTGAAGGCCAGGAAGGCACCGAAGTTGATGAACGAGGTGGAGGTGGTGACGTCCATGTGCAGCGCCAGCAGGGCTACCACGCCGCACAGCACGATGCTGTTCACCGGGGTTTCGAAGCGTTTGCTGATGCGCCCGAAGAACGGGCGCGGCAGCACGCCGTCGCGGCCCATGGCGAACAGCAGGCGCGAGGCGCTGGCCTGGGCCGACAGGCCGGAGGTGAACTGGCCGACGATCAGGCCGATCAGGAACCACCGTGCCATCGGCCAACGGCGCGGACGGCGTGAAGCTCCAGTGGCCGCTGCCATCGGCGGCGGTCTGGCCGATGGGGTTGCCGTTGCCATCGGTGATGATCACCTTGGCGTTGGCCTCGGCGGTGCCGGCCAGCGTGTGGCCGTTGCTCAGGTCCACCGTCGGCGCGGGCGGAG
>NZ_JASMRU010000004.1 GCF_030462585.1 Pseudomonas sp. CAN1
TACCGGCCAGCGGGCACGGCCCCGGCGTGGTGATCGGCCAGGAGATTTTTGGCGTGTCGGTGCCGTCGCAGACGATCACCATCCCCGAGTGCTGGGAGAAGCCCATGCCCACGCCGCCGCCGTGGTGCAGCGAAACCCAGGTGGCGCCGCTGGCGGTGTTCAGCAGGGCGTTGAGCAGCGGCCAGTCGGACACGGCGTCGGAGCCGTCCTGCATGGCTTCGGTCTCGCGGTTCGGGCTGGACACCGAGCCGGAGTCGAGGTGGTCGCGGCCGATCACGATCGGTGCCTTCAGCTCGCCGCTGCGGACCATTTCGTTGAACGCCAGGCCGAGCTTGGCGCGCTGGCCCAGGCCGACCCAGCAGATGCGCGCCGGCAGGCCCTGGAAGCTGATGCGCTCGCGGGCCATGTCCAGCCAGCGGTGCAGGTGGGCGTCATCCGGGATCAGCTCCTTCACCTTGGCGTCGGTCTTGTAGATGTCCTCGGCATCGCCCGACAGAGCGGCCCAGCGGAACGGACCGACGCCACGGCAGAACAGCGGGCGGATGTAGGCCGGGACGAAGCCGGGGAAATCGAAGGCGTTGGCCACGCCCTCTTCCTTGGCCATCTGGCGAATGTTGTTGCCGTAGTCGAAGGTCGGGATGCCCTGCTGCTGGAACTGCAGCATGGCTTTGACGTGCACGGCCATGGACTGCTTGGCGGCCTTCACCACGGCAGCCGGGTCGGTCTGCGCGCGGTCGCGGTACTGCTCCCAGGTCCAGCCGGCCGGCAGGTAGCCGTTGAGCGGGTCGTGGGCGGAGGTCTGGTCGGTGACCATGTCCGGGCGCACGCCACGCTTGAGCAGTTCCGGGAGGATTTCCGCGGCGTTGCCCAGCAGGGCGATGGAGATGGCCTTGCCTTCGGCGGTGTACTGGGCGATGCGCGCCAGGGCGTCGTCGAGGTCCTTGGCCTGCTCGTCGACGTAGCGGCTGGCGAGGCGGAAGTCGATGCGGCTCTGCTGGCATTCGATGTTCAGCGAGCAGGCGCCGGCCAGGGTGGCGGCCAGCGGCTGGGCGCCACCCATGCCGCCCAGACCGGCGGTGAGCACCCAGCGGCCCTTGAGGTTACCGTCGTAGTGCTGGCGGCCGGCCTCGACGAAGGTTTCGTAGGTGCCCTGGACGATGCCCTGGCTACCGATGTAGATCCAGGAACCGGCGGTCATCTGGCCATACATGGCCAGGCCCTTGGCATCCAGTTCGTTGAAGTGTTCCCAGTTGGCCCAGTGCGGCACCAGGTTGGAGTTGGCGATCAGCACGCGCGGGGCGTTGGCGTGGGTCTTGAAGACGCCGACCGGCTTGCCGGACTGCACCAGCAGGGTCTCGTCTTCATTCAGTTCCTTSAGGGTCGCGACGATCTTGTCGTAGCACTCCCAGTTGCGCGCGGCGCGGCCGATGCCGCCRTACACCACCAGCTCCTTGGGGTTCTCGGCGACTTCCGGGTCGAGGTTGTTCATCAGCATGCGCAGCGGCGCTTCGGTCAGCCAGCTCTTGGCATTCAATTGGGTGCCGCGCGGGGCACGGATTTCGACGTCGCGGAATTTGGTCACGGAGGGCTCCTTCGCTTTGCTCGGGTCGTTGGCCGTGGGGGGCGGCCTGGCGGTTCGTTCGACGGTGCCGAGGAGTTCGTCACCATCATGTCTATGCTTGTATGTACAAGTATAAGCAAAGCGAGGGCCAACCTTGGCTGGCGGGGTTTTCCGCCAGCCATCTTCATCGATCAAATGATTGATTTATAAGGAATAAAACAGAATTTTAGTGATTCGCTAGCGACTGACAGACATCGCTGTCCTTCAGACAAATGCACCAGAAGCAGGCTTCGCTGCACCGTTTCGTTGCGTTCGGTAACACCGCTCGCTACCAAGGGACACAGCTTGTATAGACAAGCTATGCCCGAGCAGGAAACGTCAGTCCACAGCGGCACTGTTCGCGAGCAAGCTCGCTCCTACCAAGAGCGCGCCGATGCAAACCTGTAGGAGCGAGCTTGCTCGCGAACCGCATCCTGCCGCGCTACTTCGACGCCGCATCAATCTTCGTCGCCGCCTCGGCCGTCACCCACTTCGACCACAGCTCGCGGTGCTCGCGGAAGAACTTCGCCCGCACATCCGCCACGTCACGGTGGTGCTCAGCCATGTCCGCCAGCAGCGCATTGAACATCGGCAGCGGCAGCTCGACCTTCTCGAACACCTGCACCAGCGCCGGCGCCTGGTCGTGGAAGTCGCGGGAAACACCGATGCTGATCTTCGCCGGCAGCGAGCGCGAGCCCTTGGGATTGGGGTCGTTGGCGTCGGTCAGGGTCTTCCAGGCCGCTTCATTGAATGGCGGCTCCTCCAGCTGCACCAGCTTGAAGCGCCCCAGCAGCGGTGTCGGCGCCCAGTAATAGAAGAGCACCGGCTTGCCCTGGGCGATGGCCGAGCTGATCGCCGCATCCAGCGCGGGGCCGGCGCCGGTGCGGAAGTTCACATAGCTGCCTTCCAGGCCATAGGCCTTGAGCTTCTGCGTGTTGACGATCTCGCAGGTCCAGCCGGTGGGGCAGTTGTAGAAGCGGCCCTTGTCCGGCTCCTCGTCATCCTTGAACAGCGCCTTGTACTTTGGCAGGTCGCTGACGGACTTCAGGTCCGGCGCCGCAGCCTTGATGCCGCGCCTGGCGTCGCCATGCACCACGTAGTCWGGCACCCACCAGCCTTCGTTGGCGCCCTTCACCGTCTCGCCAACAGAGAACACCTGGCCGGCCTGCTCCGCCTGCTGCCAGATGGTGCTGCGCCCGGCCCACTGCTCGCCGGTGACCTGGATGTCGTTCTGCTTCAGCGCGTTCTCCATGGTCACGGTGTTACCCGGCACGGCGTCGGTCTGGCAGCCGTAGCCCTTCTCCAGAATGAAGCGCAGCACCTCGGTGGTGAACATGCCGCTCTCCCAGTTCAGCCCGGCGAACACCACGGGTTTCGGGTAGGGGCAGGCGGCGAAGGTCTGCGTGCAGAGGCCGAAGGCCAACAGCAGGGCGAACAGGCAACGGGGGGCGGACATGGGCGTCTCCGGGCGCGTTGGTGTCCATTGGGTTTAGCCGCCGATCCACGATTTGCCCACGACCATCGGACTGGAAATGCCACCGGCGGTGACATTCCCTCCCTCCATGTATCAGCGCACGCCACGATGAAATGCCGAACCACGAGACCTGGAGCGCCATGGCATAACGATTGCTATACCTGTATATACAGGAACGATCCACGGTAACACTTTCACCGAATCCAGGATGCCGACATGTCCGAAACCCTGCTCCTGACGCCCGGCCAGTTCGACCTCGACCAGCTGCGCGCCATCTACCAGCACCAACCCGAATTGCGCCTCGCGGATGAATGCCGCGAAGCCATCCTGCGCAGCGCGCAGACGGTCAGCCAGATCATCGCCGACCAGCGCACCGTGTACGGCATCAACACCGGCTTCGGCCTGCTGGCGCGCACCTCCATCGCCGAGGACCAGCTAGCCACCCTGCAACGCAACCTGATCCTCTCCCACTGCACCGGCACCGGCCCGCTGCTGGACGACGCCAGCGTCGCGCTGATCATGGCGCTGAAGATCGGCTCCCTGGCGCGCGGTTTCTCCGGCGTCGGCCTGCCGGTCATCGAGACGCTGCTCAAGCTGTACAAGGCGCGGGTCTACCCGTGCATCCCGTCGCAGGGTTCGGTGGGCGCTTCCGGCGACCTCGCGCCGCTGGCGCACATGTCCGCGACCCTGCTCGGCGTCGGCCAGGTCCGCCATGAAGGGCGCATCCTCGAAGCCACCGAGGGCCTCGCCATTGCCGGCGCCGAAGCACTGGTACTGGGGCCGAAGGAAGGCCTGGCGCTGATCAACGGTACCCAGGTCTCCACCGCGCTGGCCCTGCGGGGGCTGTTCGCGGCGGAGCGGCTGTTCATCTCGGCAGTAGTGGCCGGCAGCCTGACGGTGGAAGCGCTGAAAGGCTCGTTCGTACCCTTCGACGCGCGCATCCAGGAAGTCCGCGGCCAGCCGGGGCAGATCGCGGTCGCCGCGCTGTACCGCGAGCTGCTGCACGACAGCCCGATCAACCACTCGCACATCGACTGCAAGCGCGTGCAGGACCCGTACTCGCTACGCTGCCAGCCGCAGGTGATGGGCGCGTGCCTGGATCACCTGCGCTTCGCCGCAGGCGTCTTCCTGCGTGAGGCCAACGCGGTTTCCGACAACCCGCTGGTGTTCAGCGTTGACGGCGATGTTCTGTCAGGCGGTAACTTCCACGCCGAGCCGGTGGCCATGGCCTCCGATGTGCTGGCGCTGGCCATCTCGGAAATCGGCGCGCTGTCCGAACGGCGTATCGCCCAGTTGGTGGACCCGGCGATGTCCGGGCTACCGGCCTTCCTGGTCAAGGAAGGCGGGCTGAACTCCGGCTTCATGATCGCCCAGGTCACCTCGGCGGCGCTGGCCTCGGAGAACAAGACCTGGGCCCACCCGGCCTCGGTGGACAGCCTGCCGACCTCGGCGAACCAGGAAGACCACGTTTCCATGGCCACCTTCGCCGCCCGCCGCCTGCAGGACATGGCCGGCAACAGCGCCGGCGTGGTCGCCATCGAACTGCTGGCCGCCGCGCAGGGCGTGGACTTCCACGCGCCGCTGCAAAGCTCGCCGCAACTGCAGGAAGTGCGCACGCTGATCCGCAGCCAGGTGCCGCACTACGAACAGGACCGCTACTTCGCCCCGGACATCGCCGCCGCGCGGGCTTGGGTGGAGGATGGGGTGATGAGCCGGTGGATCGGCTACGCGCGGTTGTACGGCTGACGGGATGTTCGATGGCGTTTTCCGCCATCGCGGGCATGGCCCACTCCTACCAGGGGAGTTCGGCGCAAGGCGGTTCGCGAGCAAGCTTGCTCCTACGAAGAGCCATCTCCCCCGGCTTTGGATGTGAAGACTTCCAGATAAATATCCAAGCACTCCGAACGGCCCCGTTCAGGAGGCCTCGTTGAAGCGGAGCTTCAGGGGTTGAGCGGCATGGATGCCGCGAGAGCCGCGATGGGCCAGGGATGGCCCTTCGCGGCGTGCCCCTGAAACTGCGCTTCAACGAGGGTATTTTTCGCCTAAGCGAAAAACCGGATGTCCGGGGCAAGACCTTTGCCTTCTTTGGGGCGTTTGCCAAAGAAGGTCGCCCGAGGGGGCGAAACACGGAATTCGCGCGTACGCCGAAGCGGCGCTGGAACGCCTATATCAAAGCAGCCAAACAGCGTCTGCAAAGCGCTGTTCACACAAACGAAAAGGGCGCCCCGTAGGCGCCCTTTTCTGTTCAGCGTGCTTCGAGTTCGATCACGCAGATATCCGCACTGCCCGCCACCTTCAACCGCCACTCGCGCAATGCACCATCGCCCTCGGCGATCAGCGTGTCATGCAGCCCCAGCACACCGCTGGCCACGCCGTTCCGGCTGACATGAATGCCCTCCCCCGCACTGAACAGCAGCACGGTCGATGCACTGCTGAAGAAGTGCGCCGCACCGTCGAGCCTCAGCCACTGCAGCCGCGCCCGATAGCGAGCCGGCGAATAGATCAGGTTGAAGTCACGGATCGCGCCGCCCAGCAGCGTGCAATCCACTGCACTGGCACCATCGAAGGCAAAGGCATCGAGCGAACGCAGGTCGCGGGAATCGCGGCCATCCACCTTCAGCCGCATGCCCTCGCCTTCCAGCACGCTGATGACGCGCTGGTAGCCGGTGAACGCGGAGAACGGTCCCGGCGCGCCGACGTCGGCGATCGACACGCGCCAGCCGAAGCCTTCCAGGCCGTCGCCGGCATCGCGGACGATCTCGCGGGTGGTGCCCGCACCGTTCTTCCAGGGCATCGCGGGGTAGTCGGCGGCGCGCAGCAACTTCACATCGGTCATGAACTGAAACGTCCTTCCAGGCGGTAGCGCGAACCCGGATACAGCAGGCGCGCGCTGGTGACGGTATTGCGACCCGACCAGGTGCGCCGGCGGATCAGCAGGCACGGCTCGTGGCGATCGACGGACAGCAGCTTGCATTCCTCGGGGCTGGGCAGCACCGCCTCGACCACGTGCTCGCCCTCGCTCAGCGGCGCGACCTGGGTGAGGTAGGCGAACGGCGTCTGCCCGGTAAAGTCCTGCTTCATGTATTCCGGCGCCACGGCCGCATTCACGTAGCGGTCCTCGATCTGCACCGGGATGTCGTTCTCGTAGTGCACCAGGATCGAGTGAAAGATGCGCTGCCCTTCGCGCACGTCCAGCGCCAACGCGCGCTCGGCGGTGGCCAGCTCCTCGATCAGGCTGACCACCACGCAATGGTGCTTGTGGCCGCGGGCGGTGATTTCCTCGGCGATGTTCTGCACCTGGAACAGCGCCGACTGGCCCTTGGGTTCGGCGACGAAGGTGCCGACGCCCTGCATGCGCACCAGCAGGCCATCGGCGGTCAGCTCGCGCAGCGCGCGGTTGATGGTCATCCGGCTGACGCTCAGCTCCTCGACCAGCTCCGCCTCGGACGGCACGCGGTGGTGCGGCGGCCAGGTGCCGGACTGGATCTGCTGGATGATCAGCTGCTTGACGCGGGCATACAGCGGCGCGGGAATTTCCCCCATCTGCGCGGCGAGCGACGAACCCTCGGCGGGCGGGGTAGGCGTGGGCGATGCGGGCACGGGAAACTCCTTGTCTGGGCGACGGCGCGAAGCGACTGTGGTCTGACTCCGGCATGTACCGGATTCGACCGGTGCATACAAGTCCTGTGACGACCGTCGGGTGCCTTGCAGTTTACGGCCCCGGCAAACATCTGTATATGTATATACAAATTCCAAGAAGCTCGCGAGGGCCCTGCGCATGTCCGTCCTGTTCGCCGAATCCGCCCTGCTGCCCTCTGGCTGGGCGCGCAATGTCCGCTTCGAGATCGATGCCGACGGCCTGTTCACCGCGATCACCCCGGACGCCAGCGCAGAAGGCGCCGAGCGGGTTGCCGGGCCGCTGCTGGCGGGCATGCCGAACCTGCATTCGCACGCCTTCCAGCGCGCCATGGCGGGCCTGGCGGAAGTCGCCGGCAACCCCAACGACAGCTTCTGGACCTGGCGCGACCTGATGTATCGCCTGGTCGGCCGCCTGTCGCCCGAGCAGGTCGGCGTCATCGCCCGCCAGCTGTACATCGAGATGCTCAAGGCCGGCTACACCGGCGTCGCTGAATTCCACTACGTGCACCACGACGTCGACGGCAAGCCCTACGCCAACCCGGCGGAACTGGCCCTGCGCGTCAGCCAGGCGGCGACGGACGCCGGCATCGGCCTGACCCTGCTGCCGGTGCTCTACTCCCACGCCGGCTTCGGCGGACAGGTACCCAGCGAAGGCCAGCGCCGCTTCATCAACAGCACCGAAAACTACCTGAAGCTGATCGACGGACTCCGTGCGCACCTCGCGACGCAGCCGCAGCAGGGCCTCGGCCTGTGCTTCCACTCCCTGCGCGCAGTAACGCCGCAGCAGATCGCCGAGGTGCTGCGCGCCGATTCCAGCGGCTGCCCGGTGCACATCCACATTGCCGAGCAGCAGAAGGAAGTCGACGACTGCCTGGCCTGGAGCGGCCGCCGCCCGCTGCAGTGGCTGTACGAGAACGTTGAAGTCGACGAGCGCTGGTGCCTGGTCCACGCCACACACGCCGAAGCCGACGAAGTGACCGCCATGGCCCGCAGTGGCGCGGTGGCTGGCCTCTGCCTGACCACCGAGGCGAACCTGGGCGACGGCATATTCCCGGCGGTGGATTACCTCGCCCAGCACGGCCGCTTCGGCATCGGTTCGGACAGCCACGTATCGCTCAGCGTGGTCGAAGAACTGCGCTGGCTGGAGTACGGCCAGCGCCTGCGCGACCAGCGCCGCAACCGTCTTTATGGCGCAGAACAGCCGATGGTCGGCCGCACCCTGTTCGACGCAGCGCTGACCGGCGGCGCCCAGGCCCTCGGCCAGCCCACCGGCGAACTGGCGGTGGGCAAGCGTGCCGACCTGCTGGTGCTCGACGGCGGCGACCCCTACCTGCAGAGCGCTCGTGGCGACGCCATCCTCAACCGCTGGCTGTTCGCCGGCGGCGATCGCCAGGTGCGCGATGTGATGGTTGCCGGGCAATGGCGTGTGCGCGCTGGCCGCCATGCCCTCGAAGAACAGAGCGCCCTTGCTTTCGCCCAGGTCCTCCGCGAGCTGCTGGACTGAAAGAACCTTGTAGGAGCGAGCTTGCTCGCGAACCTGCACGGCACGGAGCTATGCCGTTCGCGAGCAAGCTCGCTCCTACGAAAAGCACCGTCCCGCTTCGCGATACATATCCCATGAAAAAACGCCCCTCGGGGCGTTTTTTCGTCAGGGCGCGGTGGCGGTTTCCGCCGTCCGCCAGATCAGGTCGTCGGTCTGGTAACCGCGCTCATGGGCCAGCTCCAGCAGTTTCGTGCGGGTAGCGTCCGGCACCACCGGCTTGCGCGAGAGCAGCCAGAGGTATTCACGGTTCGGGTTACCGACCAGCGCGGTCTGGTAGTCGTCGTCGACGTAGAGCACCCAGTAGTCGCCCTTGGCCAGGCCGGGGAAGACCCGCGAGAAGGTGTTGTCGAAGCGCACCCAGAGCTTGTCGGTGCGGCCCGGCACTTGCGCCTCGGCGCGGCCAGTGGCCTGGTCCCATTCGCCGTCGGTGGTCAGGCAGCGGTTGGTCACCGCGATGCTGGCGTCTTCCTGCAGGCGGTAATGGGCTTCGGATTGCGCGCAGTGGCGCTGGAAGAACATCGGCTTGCGCGCCAGCTCGTACCAGGTGCCCTCGTAGCGCTTGAGGTCGACCTGCACGGTCTGCGGCGGCTGTTGGCTGGAACCCGCGCAGCCGCCCAGCAGGGCGGCAAGCGGTGCGGCCAGGCAGGCCAGCCGGATGGATTGACGCATTCGCTCCTCCTTGGCCGCCTGCCCCGCCTCTGGGCGCTTACTTCAAGCCCTGGGCGGAGAACAGCAGCACTTTGTCACCGGCGTACTGGATGCTGATGAAGGCTTTCTCATCGCCCCAGGTGCAACTGGAAACGCCCAGCGCGCCGGAGCATTCAGTGGGCTTGCCGAGCAGGCTCTCGACGTCGGCCTTGCTCATGCCGGTTTTGATCTTGGAATAGTTCTCCTGGTTCACTTTGCTGCAAGCGGCCAGGAAGATGCAGAACGCGACGAGCGCGAGGCGGCGGAAGGACATCGACAACTCCATTGTTTGAGGGGCCCGGTCAACAGCTTGGCACAGGGCAGGCGGGATGGCCGCCGGGTTGGAGTCAGAAACGCGAGCCGGGTTCCGTGAGGAACTGCGCTTCTTCCGCCGTGGACTGCCGGTCGAGGATGGCATTGCGATGGGGGAAGCGACCGAAGCGCTCGACCACCACCTGATGCTTGCGCGCGTAGGCGAGGTAGCCGGCGAACAGCACCTTCTCGCTGTCGCTGGACTCGCCCTGCAGTGTTTCGTACAGGCGCACCGCTTCGTTCTGGCTGGCCAGGTCTTCGGCGTGCTCCAGCACGATGTAGACGAACACCCGCTCGATGCGCGGCAGCTGGCGGTCGAAACCGGCCGCCAGGCCCTGGCGCACCAGTTGCTGGGCGCGGGCGTCGCCGGCGTAGGCGCGCGGGGAGTCGCGGAAGATCATCCGCGGCAGCTGGTCCAGCAGCAGGATCAGCGCCAGCCAGCTCTGCGGCTCGCGCTCCCACTCCTGCAGACCGCCGTCCAGGGCCTGGCGCACCAGGCCGCCGAAACGGTTTTCCGAGTCCAGGTCCTGGCAGCCGCTCTTGCCGAACCACAGCGCATTGCGCTGGGCAGCGACCTCATTGGCATCCAGCGCAGTGCCGAACCACCAGTCGAGCAGGGCCTGCCAGGGCGCGGCGCTCATCAGCCTTCCTGGTGGTAGGCGGTGGCGCGTTCGACTTCTTCCTTCGAGCCGAGGAACACCGCAACACGCTGGTGCAGGCTGTCGGGCTGGATGTCGAGGATGCGCTGCTTGCCGTTGGTGGCGGCACCACCAGCCTGCTCGATGATGAAGGACATCGGGTTGGCTTCGTACATCAGGCGCAGCTTGCCGGGCTTCTCCGGCTCACGGGAGTCACGCGGGTACATGAACACACCGCCGCGGGTCAGGATGCGGTGCACGTCGGCCACCATGGAGGCGATCCAGCGCATGTTGTAGTTCTTGCCCAGCGGGCCTTCCTTGCCGGCCAGCAGCTCGCTGACGTAGCGCTGTACCGGGGCTTCCCAGTGGCGCTCGTTGGACATGTTGATGGCGAACTCGGCGGTGCTGGTCGGCACGCTGATGTTGTCGTGGGTCATCACGAAGCTGCCCAGCTCGCGGTCCAGGGTGAAGCCTTTCACGCCGTTGCCCAGGGTCAGGATCAGCATGGTCTGCGGGCCGTAGATGGCGTAGCCGGCGGCGACCTGGGTGGTGCCCGGCTGGAGGAAGGCTTCCTCGCGCAGGCTGTCGTTCTGGCTCAGGTATTCCTGCGGGCAGCGCAGTACCGAGAAGATGGTGCCGACCGAGACGTTGACGTCGATGTTGGAGGAGCCGTCCAGCGGGTCGAAGACCAGCAGGTAGGCGCCTTTGGGGTACTTGCCCGGAATCTGGTAGGGGTGGTCCATTTCCTCGGAGGCCATGCCGGCCAGGTTACCGGCCCACTCGTTGGCTTCCAGGAGGATTTCGTTGGACAGCACGTCCAGCTTCTTCTGCACCTCGCCCTGCACGTTCTCGGTTTCCATGCTGCCGAGCACGCCGCCCAGCGCGCCCTTGGACACGGCGTGGCTGATCTCCTTGCACGCGCGGGCCACCACTTCCACGAGGTGACGCAGGTCGGCCGGGGTGTTGTGACTGCGGGTCTGCTCGATCAGGTAGCGGCTCAGGGTAACGCGGGACATGGAAGACTCCAGGGGAGAAGATAGAAAAATCAGGGCGCATTCTAGCGTGTCCAGGACAGCAATGCCTCCCTGACGCAGGTCTCGTCGCCTGCTTGGAGCCCGCCGGACACGGGCAGTTCCCCACGGCAGGGCGACACCGCGACCTTCGGCCGCGCGGCGACTCGTCCGCTGCAAAGCAAGCGGGGTGACGGCCGTCACTGCCCGTCACCCCGCTGCGCTCGTTTCAGGCGATCAGAAGTCCAGGCTGAGTGCCAGGTTCACGCCTTGAGCCAGGTCGTCGCTGCTGCGGTGCGCGCTGTAGCCGCCGCGCAGGGTCAGCTCCGGGGTCAGCTTCTGGGCAACGCCGATGGTGGCGCGCTGCAGGTGGCTCTGCGGGGTGTAGCCCTGCAGGCTGAAGCCGATGTCGGGCAGGCTGGTGAAGTTCATGCCGACGTTCTGGGTGTCGTCGGCGTACTCGCGCTCCACTGCAACCTCACCGAACAGCTGGGTCTGCGGCGAAACATCGAACTTGCCCTGCAGGCCCACGCCCAGGCGACGGGAATAGCGGGTCTGCTCGTCATAGGCCAGCGCGGTGGAACGGCCGCTGCCTTCCTCGTAGCCATCCACCTTCACCCGCGCCCAGTCGGCGCTGACGAAGGGCGACAGGTGCCAGTTCTCGCCACCCTGGGCGATGTCGTAGCCGATGCGACCGCTGAAGGCCAGCAGGCTGCCGTCGGTATCGGCCTTCTCCTCGACCTCGTGGTCGATGATGGAGAACTTGCGGTTCGCCTCGTCGAAGTCGAGCTTGCCGCCGGTCACCGAGGCATCGGCCCACCAGCGGTTCTGCTGGAACTGCACGAACAGGCTGCCCAGGTAGCTGTTGAGCTTGTAGTCGGAGTCGTTGGAGCCAAGCTCCAGCTTCTGCCGGTAGAAGCCCAAAGAGCCGCCGACACGCCAGGCGTCGTCGAGGCGGTAGCTGGTGCCCAGGGTCAGGTTGGCGCCATAGCCATCGCCGTCGGCCGCGCTGTCCTGGTCGTCGTAGTCCAGGTGCTGCGCACCGCCGCTGACGAAGCCGCGCCACTGGCCGGTGCCCTGCCAGCTCTCCCAGTCGGACAGCCACTGGCTGCGCAGCTGGTCCTGGTAGGCGTTGTAGGTACCTAGCGCCATCTCCGGCAGCATGGTCGCTTCCCACGGCGCGGAGAGCACCGAATAGGCGTAGTCGGCGATCAGCGTCTGGCCGGCGATGGTCGGGTGCACGCCGTCGTTGAAGATCAGCTTGGTCGGATCGGGGTTGGTGCCGTGGCGGCCGTAGACCGCGTTCTCCGGGCAGCTGTTGCCGCTGAAGCAGGTGCCGATCAGGTTCTGGTCGGTGGCCAGGCCGTAGGCGCCCGGATTGGCCAGCACTTCCTTGAACATCGCCGGGATGTTCAGCGGAATGACGTTGGCGTTGGAGGCGGCCAGCTGGCTGACCAGCTCCTGGTTGAAGATGCCCGACAGCTCGGTGCCGAAGGACTCCAGCGCGGTGCCGTTGGTGGCCGGGGTCTGGCCGAGGTCGGGCAGCAGCCAGACCATGATGTAGCGCGCCCCGGCGTTGTGCAGCGCATCCACGCTGTCCACCAGGCGGCCGGCAGCGGCGCGGGCGGTGGGGTCGTTGGTGATGCGCAGCTGGAGGAAGTCGTTGCCGCCGCCGGTGAGGTAGTACAGCGCATTCGGGTCGGCGCGATTGTTCACCAGGTAGCCGTCGCGGGTGCGGGTGTCGGAGCCGGAGGTGACGGTCGAGCCGCCGGCAGCGGTGATCGAATCGTAGATCTGGTCGGTGCGGTAACCGCCGACTGCCCAGTTGTTGCCGTCGACGGTGCCGGGCACCAGCGAGGTCGAGGGGTTCAGGTCGGCGGCGTTGATGCCCAGCTTGCCGCCCAGGATCATCGGCGCGGTGGGGCCGAAGATCTCGCCGCTGCCGTCCAGGTAGGTCGGGCCGACGCGGTTGGTGAAGCGGGTGCTGGCACCGGCCGGGCCGCCGGCATCGGCGAACTGGCCGGAATCGCTCAGGCTGTCGCCGAAGACGACCATGGTGGAATACGGCGAAGGGGCTGCTAAGGCCTGTGCGGCAATGGCCATCGCGCACGCAGCCGCCAGCGGGGTGAGCGCCTTTCTGATCATTCTGCTACTCCATGCTTTGTTGTTATTTGGCAATCAGAACAAGCAAGACAGTATCAGAATTTCTACAGGCGACACCCCTATCTTGCGGCGATCCGCGTCGATCAGCTCGCCTGACGGTTACTCCGCAGCAGGCTCAGCGCCATCAGCGCGAGCAGGCCGACACCCGCCAGCAGCAGCGCCCACAGGCCGTAGCGTTTCCAGTGGGTATCGGCTTTGGCGGCATTCTCCGGCGGCACCGATACCGGCGCTTGCAGGGTGCCCTTGAGCCGCGCCTCGCCCATGCTGGCCAGGCGCTTGGGCTCGTAGCCGGGCACCAGGGTGCTCAGCGGCAGGCTGCCGTCGCTGATGGAGCTGCCGCCTACCGCCAGTTCGTAGGGCGCACCGCCGCGGGCAAGGAACACCAGCTCGCTGGCGCGCACGCCGACACTCAGGTGCGCGGTGGAACCGCCCAGGCCACCGCCGCGCGAATCCACCTGCAGGCGCAGCTGGCTCACAGTGCCGCCCGGCAGCTCCAGCACTTCCTGGGTGATCTCGCCGCCCTGCCCCGGCAGGCGGTACAGCACGCCGCGCGCCAGCGGGGCCCACTGCACCTTGTCGCCCTGGCGACCGGAGATCACCACCGGCGCCAGGGTGTTGTCCTGCTGCAGGGGAATCCGCACGCGCTCCACCGGCAGCGCCAGCGGCAGGCTCCAGCTGAAATCGCCATTGCTGTCGGCCTTGGCCACCAGCGGCTCGGACCAGAGCATCGGTGTCGGCCCGGTGCTGCTGCGGCTGCCGCTCAAGGTAGCGCCGACCAGCTGCGCGGCCTGCTCCGGCGACTCCCACCACAGGCGCAGGTAACGTGCCGTCTCGCCCGGCAGGGTGATGCTGTTCTGCTCGATGCGCTGGCCATTGAAATCCAGCCGTGCCAGCTGCCCTTCGCCCAGCGAGCGCCAGTGCTCCAGGTCATCGCTGGCCTCGATGCGCAGGCGCTGGAAGCCGTCGCCATCAGCGGTCCAGTCCAGTTGCAGGCGGTCCAGCGGCAGGTCGCCGGAACCGGTTTCCAGCAGCCAGCCGCGCAGCACCTGGGTCTTGTCCTGGGCCGGCGAGCTGGGGGTAATTTCGAGGATGGTGCCGGTGGTGCTGCGGACGATCTTCAGGTTGTCGCCGGCCGCGCTGCCGGAGGTGCCGCGCAACGGGAAGATGCGCGCCTGTACTTCGCTGCGCACCTCCTTTTCGCTGGCCGCCGTGGTGCGCAGGCTGTAGGGCAGCGCCTCGCCTTCGGCGTTGAAGATGCGCACGTCGCGCAGGTCGCCATGGCGCGCGGCGAACAGCACGTCGATGGGTAGCTGCACGCGGTACCAGGGGCCGTTGCCGGAAACTTCCAGCGGCACGCGGTGGGCGAAATCCGCCGGAGTCGGCGCCGCACTGGCGTGGCTGGCGAGCAGGCAGGCGCCGGCGAGCAGGACGATCTGGTTCAACTTCATGCGGAGGGTTGCTCCTGTTGCGAGTGCTCTTCCTCCGCCGGCCGACGCGGCGGCAGCGGGGCGAAGTAGCCGACGATCAGCATCAGCACGCCGACGCCGATGAAGGAAATGATGCGTTCCAAACTGCCGCCGCTGGCACGGTCAACGAGGAACAGCTTGATCACCACCACGACCAGCAGCACCGCGCCGACCAGCCAGAAATCGCGGCGGCCGCGCAGGTGCCCGGCGATCATCAGGCCCAGGGCGATCAGCGCCCAGACGATGGACAGCCCGGCCTGCACCAGCATGGACTGGCTCAGGGAGTCGAACTCGAACGGCACGCCGCCCCAGTGGTGCGCGGTGCGGCACACGGCCATGGTCAACAGGGCGAACAGCGAAGCGCCCAGCACCGCCTGCACCGGCAGGCGCAGGGTTGGCTCGGCCACGCCCAGTTGCGGCAGGCCCAGGCGCGTCCACTGGAAAATCGCCGCCAGCACGATGAGCATGCCCAGCTCGAGTGGGTTCACCAGCGGCAGGTAGGGCAGCGGGTCGGCCGCGCCATTGCTGAACAGGTTGACCAGCCAGAACCAGCCCAGCAGCGCCAGGGCCACGGGCGCTGCGGCGATGGCGCGGTACTCGCGCTCGAACGCTGCCACCGGCCATGGCAGGCGTGCGACGCCGCCCATGAGGATCAGGAACAGGCTCGGCACCAGCGCCCAGCCCAGCCAGCGCCAGGCGTTGTAATGCTCGGCCAGGGCGAAGAACAGGTAGCGCAGCTCCAGCGCCAGCACGCCGAGAATCAGCCAGCAGCCCAGCACGTGGGCCGCCTGTGCGGCACGGCGTGGCAGCAGAGCGTCGAGCCGGCGCAGGGTGAAGAAGTGCACCGCGAACACCGCCAGCCAACCGAGCCAGCCCAGTTCCGCCAGCGGGTGGTATTGCAGGTTCCAGGCGCTGGCCAGCGCCACCAGCGCCAGCGGCACCAGCGCCAGGCACAGCAGCGCCAGCGCGCGCCATTGCTCGCGACGCGCCAGCAGCGACCAGAGTCCGACGCTGACCGCCGCCACCAGCAGCGCCACGTGTTCACGCATCTCCACGGGCACGAAGCGGGCGATTTCCCAGACCGCGGTCAGCGCCCACCAGCCGGCGCCCCAGACCAGCAGCAGCTGCGACAGCTGCTCCAGGCCAAGTCCGCCCAGTGCCAGGTTGCGCTCGCGTTCGCTGGCCCGGTGCAGGCGCCAGGAGCCGACCAGCGCGGCCAGCGCCAGCACTGTCGGGGTCCAGAAGCCCATGTGCGCCAGCGGTTTCAGGCCCTCGCTGGGCAGGTCGCCGAACAGCGCCGAGCCGCCGAGCAGGAAGGCACCGGCACCGATCACCTGCAGCACCAGGCCGAAGATGAACGCGGCGCGCTGCTGCAACTGCAGGCTCAGCCAGAGGATCAGCAGGCCGCTGCCCGCCCAGACCGCCGCGGCGGTGCGCCACGGCAGCACGAACAGCACGGCGAGGTTGATGAAGACCAGGCCCAGCAGCAGCACCACACTCAAGCCGAGCATCAGCCGGCGGTCGTCGCGCACCATGGAATCGCGTGCGGCGATCAGCATGCCGGCGATCAGCGCCAGGCCGATCAGCGAAGCCGTCACCAACCCGCGCCAGCCCGAGCCGAGTACGCCGCTGCCCTCCTGAGCGCCGTGCAGATGCAGGAGGAACACCGCGCCGCCGAGCAACTGCACCACAAAGGCGCAGGCCAGGAAGGTCCGCGAACGCAGGCGCAGCGCGGCGAACAGCGTGGCCAGCCCGGCCACCGCCCAGGTCATGGCGGTGCCATCGGCGCCCATCAGCAGCGGCGCGATCAGGTAGAGGAAAGCCAGGCCAAACGTCGCCAGGACCGGACGTGCACCCGGCTCCCAGCTGCGCAGGGTCTGCGCATCGGCATTGCGCAGGTTCCAGAAGCTGAACAGCAGTGCCACACCGAGCATCAGCGCACCCAGCGGGGCGCCTTCGAGCAGCGTCAGCGACTGTGGGTCGGCATGCAGGCCGGCGAGGAATGCCAGCGCTGCGCCGACCTGCAGCAACAAGGCGAAGATGCGCGCCAGTGGCCGCTGCTGACGCAGGCCGAGCCAGAAGATGCCGGCGCCTTCCACCGCCCAGGCGGCGGAGGTCCAGCGTGCATCCAGGCCCAGCGGGATCGCCAGGGTGCCGAACACCACGCCCAGCGCCAGGCAGGTCTCCACCAGCAGCAGCGCGCGGCCGGCGGTGCGCCCGGCCAGCACACGGGCAATGACCATGTAGAACAGGCCCAGCGCCAGGGCGCTGAACGCCGCGCCGAACTCCAGGTGCTGGATGATCGCGTACTGCAGGCCGAAGCCCACCAGCGGCGTGCCGAACAGCACGGTGCCGTCGACGTAGTCGGTCTGCCGCGTCGACCAGCGCAGCAGCGCCTCGCGAGAATCGTCCTCCGGCGCGCCAGCTGCTTCGCGCAGGCGACGGCGGGCGAACAGCAGGCCGATGGCGACGTAGGTGAGGAAGAACAGGATCAGGAACGGCTCGGTCGTGCCGAACAGCTCCGGCTTGTAGGAGCGCAGGCCCCAGGCCAGACCAATGCCGAAGGTGCCGAAGAAGCCGATCAGGTTGAGCATCCGCCAGGCCTTGAACCAGGCGATGGCGAAGATGCCGGCGTTGAGCAGGGCGAAGTAGCTGAACAGCGCGACGTGGCTGCCACCGCCGGTAGAGGCCAGGATCGGCGCGGCGAAACCACCCAGCGCGGCAGCGGCGGCGAGGCCCAGGGCGTCCTGCAGGATCGCGAGTATCGCCGAGAACAGGGTAACCGCCACCAGCAATACGAAGCCGGCGTTCGGGTCGATCAGCACTTCACCATGGTTCATCGCCGGGTACAGCTTGATGCTGGCGAACACCGTCAGGTAGAGCACGGCGATGCCGGTACCCTGGAGGATCAGTGCATAGGCCGGGCGCCGATGACGCAGCCACCAGCCCAGGCCTAGCAGTGCCAGCGCGGCGGCTGCAGTGCCGAGGTACGGCCCCTGCGGCGGCATGGTCATGCCTTCGGTGGCGTAGCGCAGCAGGAAGGCCAGGCCGAGGAACAGCAGCACCACGCCGACGCGCAGCACGGTGTTGCCGCCCAGCAGCCAATCGCGGGCGGCGCCGAAGGCTCGGTCAAGTACGGAGGGAGTGGGCGGCGGCGGCGGTGCTGGCGGCGCGGCGGGAGCAGGCTGCGGTCGTGCAGCGGGCTCTGCGGCGCGGACCTGCGGCGCGGGGCTTTCCAGCGGTTCGAGCACCAGGTTCGACCACTCGACGGGCGCTTCCTCCCCTACGGCGGCAGCCGGAGCCGTCTCGGCGGCGGGCAGTTCGATGTCCCAGTCCAGCTCGGTGGCAGCTGGCTCGGCGACGGTCGCCTGCGGCTCGGGCGCAGTCTCGCTCGGCTCGGTGGGCAGCGTCGGGGCCAGGTCAGGCGCCTCGTACTCCACATCCGGCAGCGGCGTGCGCTCGGCGCGTTGCTCCACCTTCAGCAGGCGCTCATACAGGGCCTGGGTGCCCTGCTCGAAGCGCTCGCCGAAAGCCTTGAGCTCCTGGCGCAGCGCACCGTTCTCGCGCTTGAGTTCCATCAGCACGATGCTCTGCCCCAGTGCGAGGCCGGCTACCGCACCCAATACCGCCCCGGTGATCGACTCGCCCGCAGCGGCGCCGATGACCAGGCCGACCAGCATGAAAATCCATTGCATGCTTTCGAATCCTTGAGGTTCTTTGCGAATCCATCCCGACCCGGACGGCAAGGTCCGGGAGGCTGAGTATATCGGCCCAAGTCCCTGGCCTGCGTCCACTATCTCTCAGCTTCACAGGATCAGACGTCGCGATCCCCCTGCCCAGCCACGTGGTGCGCTGCGAATTGTTGCCGCGTGCCATCCCGTCCAGCGCCGGCGCTGTCGGGAAATATGTTCGCGAGCAAGCTCGCTCCTACGAAGAGCTGGCGATTGCCCAGCTTTTTCCCACCGAACGGGTTTGGCCGACTGTAGGAGCGAGCTTGCTCGCGAACCCGCCCAGCACCAGAACAGGCGAGTGATCCGCTCGCTTTTCGTAGTGCGGATAACGCTGGCGCGTTATGCGCCCTACGGTCAGGCCCCAGCGCCCGAGCCGGGCCTTGCGACAGGCAAAAAAAAAGCCGGGCATAAGCCCGGCTTTTTCACTGCAGATCGATCAGACCTTGGCGCGTTCGTAGCGCTTGCGGTCGTTCTCGTTGAGCATTTTCTTGCGCAGACGGATGGACTTCGGAGTCACTTCCACCAGCTCGTCATCGGCGATGAATTCCAGAGCCTGTTCCAGGGTGAAGCGGATCGGCGGAACCAGGGCGATGACTTCGTCTTTGCCCGAAGCGCGCATGTTGTCGAGCTTCTTGCCCTTGGTGGGGTTGATCACCAGGTCGTTGTCGCGGCTGTTGATGCCGGCCAGCTGGCCTTCGTAGATCTCGTCGCCTGGGCCGAGGAACAGCTTGCCGCGGCTCTGCAGGGTTTCCAGGGAGTAGGTCAGCGCGGTGCCGGTGGCCATGGAGACCAGTACGCCGTTCTGACGGTTGGTCACTTCGCCGGCCTTGATCGGGCCGTAGTGGCTGAAGGTCGAGGTCAGGATGCCGGTGCCCGAGGTCAGGGTCAGGAAGTTGTTACGGAAGCCGATCAGGCCACGCGCCGGGATGGTGTATTCCAGGCGTACACGGCCCTTGCCGTCGGGGATCATGTTGGTCAGATCGCCCTTACGCAGGCCCATCTGCTCCATCACCGAGCCCTGGTGCTGCTCTTCGATGTCGATGGTGACGTTCTCGTAGGGCTCCTGCTTCTCGCCGTCGGCGGTCTCGATGATGACCACTTCCGGACGGCCTACGGCCAGCTCGAAGCCTTCACGGCGCATGGTCTCGATCAGAACCGAGAGGTGCAGTTCGCCACGGCCGGAGACCTTGAACTTCTCCGGGGAGTCGCCTTGCTCGACGCGCAGGGCCACGTTGTGCAGCAGTTCCTTGTCCAGACGGTCCTTGATGTTGCGGCTGGTGACGAACTTGCCTTCTTTGCCGGCGAACGGCGAGTCGTTGACCTGGAAGGTCATGCTCACGGTCGGCTGGTCAACAGTCAGCGGCGGGCGCGCTTCGACGTTCTGCGGGTCGCACAGGGTGTCGGAAATGAACAGCTCGTCCATGCCCGAGACGCAGACGATGTCGCCGGCTTCGGCTTCAGCGACTTCGATGCGCTGCAGACCCGAGTGGCCCATGATCTTCAGGATACGGCCGTTGCGCTTGGTGCCGTCGTCGCTGATGGCCACGACCGGGGTGTTGGTCTTGACCTTGCCGCGGGCGATACGGCCGATGCCGATCACGCCGAGGAAGCTGTTGTAGTCCAGCTGGGAGATCTGCATCTGGAACGGACCGTCGACGTCGACTTTCGGCGCCGGAACGTGGTCGATGATCGCCTGGAACAGCGCGTCCATGTTGTCGTCCATCTTCTCGTGGTCCATGCCGGCGATGCCGTTCAGGGCACTGGCGTAGACGATCGGGAAGTCCAGCTGCTCGTCGGTGGCGCCGAGGTTGTCGAACAGGTCGAAGATCTGGTCGATGACCC
Organism: Pseudomonas sp. CAN1; assembly: GCF_030462585.1. Taxonomy (GTDB): domain Bacteria; phylum Pseudomonadota; class Gammaproteobacteria; order Pseudomonadales; family Pseudomonadaceae; genus Pseudomonas. Next base: position 20,106 of record NZ_JASMRU010000004.1, read on the forward strand.
AGTCAGGACGCGCGCCCGGACGGTCGATCTTGTTCACCACCACGATCGGACGCAGGCCGGCCTTGAACGCCTTCTGGGTCACGAAACGGGTTTGCGGCATCGGGCCGTCCTGGGCGTCGACCACCAGCAGTACGGAGTCGACCATCGACATCACGCGCTCAACCTCACCGCCGAAGTCGGCGTGGCCGGGGGTGTCGACGATGTTGATGCTGTAGTCGTTCCATTTCAGGGCGGTGTTCTTCGCCAGAATGGTGATACCACGCTCTTTTTCCTGGTCGTTGGAGTCCATCACGCGCTCGTTTTCCGCTTCTTTGCGGTCGAGGGTGCCGGACAGGCGCAGGAGCTTGTCTACGAGGGTGGTCTTGCCATGGTCGACGTGGGCGATGATGGCGATGTTGCGCAGTTTTTCGATCACAGTGTCAGTCTCGATAGTGAATCTTCGGCTGCCGTTTTCGGCAGCGGGGGCCGGCCCGTGGCGCGGCGGTGCAAAAGGTCAGGGCGTGAGCCTACGCACCGAATGTGTCGGGAGGTCGGTGGCGGATACTGCCGCCAAACAGTCCGGGCTGGCGGCGTTGGTCCGCGCCTTTATTGCGGACGGTAAACACGCACATTGGTGTGCCCTTCGTTGACCAGGTGGTGGGCGTGCAGGCGACTCATCACGCCCTTGTCGCAATACAGGAGGTACTGGCGGTTGGGGTCCAGTTCCTTGAACTTGCTGTTGATCGCGTAGAACGGCATCGGCAGCACTTCGATGCCCTCGATGGCCAGCGGTTCATCTTCCTGGGCGTCGGGGTGACGAATGTCCACCACGATCTGCCCGGCCAGCACTTCGTCGACCATCTCCACGGCGAGGTCCTTGCCCAGCTCGTCGATCACACGGTCGACGGTCATCTGGGTGGAACGCTCCAGGGCGCGATCGAGCACGGCCATGTCGAACTTGGTTTCTTCGTGGTCGACGCGGTACGGCTTGGCCTGGGTGGTCGGGTTCACCGAGATCACGCCGCAGTATTCGGGCATGTGCTTGGCGAACTCGGCGGTGCCGATCTGGGTGGCGGTGTCGATGATGTCCTGCTTGTGGCTGACGATCAGCGGGCGCAGGACCAGGGTGTCGGTCACCCGGTCGATCACCGAGAGGTTCGGCAAGGTCTGGCTGGACACCTGGGAAATCGCCTCGCCGGTCACCAGCGCGTCGATCTCCAGGCGCTCGGCCACGCGGCTCGCAGCGCGCAGCATCATGCGTTTCAGGGTCACGCCCATATAGCTGTCGTCGACCTTGGTGAGAATCTCGCCGACCACTTCCTCGAAAGGCACGCTGACGAACAGCACGCGCTGCGAGCTGCCGTACTTCTTCCACAGGTAGTGCGCGACTTCCATCACGCCCAGTTCGTGGGCACGGCCGCCGAGGTTGAAGAACACGAAGTGGCTGATCATGCCGCGGCGCATCATCTGGTAGGCCGCCACGGTGGAGTCGAAGCCACCGGACATCAGCACCAGCACCTGCTCCAGCGCGCCCAGCGGGTAGCCGCCAAGGCCATCGTGCTGGGCGTGGATCACGTAGAGGCGGTCGTGGCGGATTTCCACGCGCACTTCCACTTCCGGGTTCTTCAGCGACACGCCCGCCGCGCCGCAGTGCTGGCGCAGGCCACCACCGACATAGCGCTCCACGTCGATGGAGGTGAACGGGTGCTTGCCGGCGCGCTTGCAGCGCATGGAGAAGACCTTGCCCGGCAGCTTGTCGCCGAAATGCGCCTTGCACTTCTCGAGGATGTCGTCGAAATCGCCCAGCGGGTATTCGTGCACTTCCAGGAAGTGGCCGATGCCCGGCGTGCAGGTCAGGCGCTCGATCATCTCGCGCAGAATCTTGGGGTCGGTGACCTTGGTCTCGACTTCGAGGTTGTCCCACTCGCCTTCGACCAGCAGCTCCGGGTCGAGGTCGCGGAGCACCGTGCGAATGTTCTTCGCCAACTGGCGGATGAAGCGCTTGCGCACCGGCCGGCTCTTGATGGTGATTTCCTGGAAGACCTTGACGATGAGTTTCATGCGAATCGGGCGGTTGCCATGGGACTGAAAAAAAGGGGCGGAATTATATCCGAAATTGCTCAAGACTTGAGCAGAAATCGGAGACTTTCTTTTTGGCGCACCAAAATGGACTCATGCACCACGACGGAGCACCAAAGCGGTGCACTATTTCGGCGCAGTTCACCGCAGCAGCGCCCACAGCCCGTGATTTCAGGGCTTCTGCCCAAATACGGGCACTGGCACGCAACTTGCTCTCTTGTGAGGCAGGTTGCCCTGGCCGACTATGCCGGCCGGCATCACCCGATACTGGGGCATAGAAAGCTCCCAGCTCTAATCCCTCCTGGAGGACAGCATGTCGTACAAGTCGCAACAACTGATCAAAGATCATGACGTGAAGTGGGTTGACCTGCGCTTCACCGATACCAAAGGCAAGCAGCAGCACGTCACCATGCCGGCTCGCGACGCCCTGGACGATGAATTCTTCGAAGCCGGCAAGATGTTCGATGGCTCCTCCATCGAAGGCTGGAAGGGCATCGAAGCCTCCGACATGATCCTGCTCCCGGACGACAGCACCGCCGTGCTCGACCCGTTCACCGAAGAGCCGACCCTGATCCTGGTTTGCGACGTCATCGAGCCGAGCACCATGCAAGGCTACGAGCGCGACCCGCGCAACATCGCCAAGCGCGCCGAGGAATACCTGAAGTCCACCGGTATCGGTGACACCGTATTCGTCGGCCCGGAGCCGGAGTTCTTCATCTTCGACGAAGTGAAGTTCAAGTCCGACATCTCCGGCTCGATGTTCAAGATCTTCTCCGAGCAGGCTTCCTGGAACACCGACGCTGACATCGAGACCGGCAACAAAGGCCACCGTCCGGGCGTCAAGGGCGGCTACTTCCCGGTACCGCCGGTCGACCACGACCACGAAATCCGTACCGCCATGTGCAACGCCCTGGAAGAAATGGGCCTGGTCGTGGAAGTTCACCACCACGAAGTGGCCACCGCTGGCCAGAACGAGATCGGTGTGAAGTTCAACACCCTCGTTGCCAAGGCTGACGAAGTCCAGACCCTGAAGTACTGCGTGCACAACGTTGCCGACGCCTACGGCAAGACCGTGACCTTCATGCCGAAGCCGCTGTACGGCGACAACGGCTCGGGCATGCACGTGCACATGTCCATCTCCAAGGATGGCAAGAACACCTTCGCTGGCGAAGGCTATGCCGGCCTGTCCGATACCGCCCTGTACTTCATCGGCGGCATCATCAAGCACGGTAAAGCCCTGAACGGCTTCACCAACCCGGCTACCAACTCCTACAAGCGTCTGGTTCCGGGCTTCGAAGCCCCGGTCATGCTGGCCTACTCGGCTCGCAACCGTTCCGCCTCGATCCGTATTCCGTACGTCTCCAGCCCGAAAGCCCGCCGCATCGAAGCGCGCTTCCCGGACCCGGCTGCCAACCCCTACCTGTGCTTCGCCGCCCTGCTGATGGCCGGCCTGGACGGCATCCAGAACAAGATTCACCCCGGCGATGCTGCCGACAAGAACCTGTACGACCTGCCGCCGGAAGAGGCGAAGGAAATTCCGCAGGTTTGCGGCAGCCTGAAAGAGGCACTGGAAGAACTCGACAAGGGCCGTGCGTTCCTGACCAAGGGCGGCGTGTTCACCGACGACTTCATCGATGCCTACCTGGAGCTGAAGTCGGAAGAAGAAATCAAGGTGCGCACCTTCGTGCACCCGCTGGAATACGACCTGTACTACAGCGTCTGATCCACGAATACCTATAAATAGCGTCAGCATTAAGGCCTCCTTCGGGAGGCCTTTTTTATGGGCTTGGAAAAGCGGAAAGAGGCTTTTGATGGGAGCACGCCATGCGCGCTCCTACCGGTCAGTGCGGCGTCACTGCAGGAGCGCGCTTGCGCGCTTATAACGAAGAGCAACTCTGCGAGGCGGGATCAGATCCCGCCGTCCGCCGGCTCGCCCTGTTCCTCGTCATCTTCGCGGCGCGATCTGCGCGTACGCGAAAGCTGGACGTTGAGGCGCGGCATCGACAATTCCATGCCGGCCTTGTCGAGCTTCTGCCGCAGGCGCAGGTTGAAGGCGCGCTGCACTTCCCACTGGCGGATCGGTGCGGTCTTGAAGCGGAAGCGCAGGATCGCCTGGCCGGCATCGAAGCTTTCGATGCCCTGGATTTCCAGCGGCGACCAGATGGCGCGGTTGATGGTGCGGTCGCCGCGCAGCTCGCCGGAAACTTCCTTGACCAGCGCCAGCGCATCGTCGATCGGCATGCTCGCCGGCACCGGCCAGCGGAACATGGCGTAGCCGAACTGCCGCGAGTAGTTCTTGATGCTCTTGATCTCGCTGAACGGGATGGTGTGCACCACTCCGTCCAGGTCGCGCAGGCGCACGGTGCGGATGGTCAGGCCCTCGACCGTGCCAAGGTGGCCGCCGACGTCGACGTAGTCGTCGATGGACAGCGAGTCCTCGATGATGATGAACAGGCCGGTGATCAGGTCCGCCACCAGCGACTGTGCACCGAAGCCGATGGCCAGGCCGATGACACCGGCACCGGCGAGCAGCGGGGTGACGTTCATGCCCATGTTGGCCAGGGCGACGATCAGCGCGATCACCGCGATGGTGACGAACAGCACGTTGCGGATCAGCGGCAGCATGGTCAGCGCGCGGGCGTTGGCGCTCTTCTTGCCACCCAGCCCGAGGCTGTGCTGCACGGCGGTGTCGGTGAGGATCCAGACCAGCCAGGCGACCAGCAGGGTGGTGCCGAAGCTGAAGATCTTGAGGCTGATCTGCGAGCCGTCGCCCTCGGCGAAGCGCACCAGCGACATGCCCCAGACGCGCAGGCCGATCTCCAGGAAGAACAGCAGGTTGACGATGTGCAGCAGGGTGTAGCCGAAGCTCTGCAACTGCTCGATGTAGGGAGCGTGGCGGCGTGCGCCGCGCCGGGTCGAGCGCTGATGGGCGCGGCGGATCAGGCCGTTGACGGTCATCGCCACTACCGCCACCACGGCGCAGACCAGCGCCCGGCGCAGCGCGTAGCTGCTGTCGCCGGCGGTGACTATGGTGGCGAACAGCGAGATGCACACCAGCACCAGCACCGGCAGGAACCAGATCGAGCCGATCAGCTCGACCAGGTCGCTCAGGCCGCGGCGCTTGAGGCGGCGTTCCAGCGGCTGGTTGCGGATCAGGTGGGCGATGGGCCGGCGGAACTGCAGGACGAACAGTGCGGTGAGCAGTGCCGCGCAGATGTTCGCCACGGAGCCGACGAACAGCGAGATGTTCTGCCCCAGGCTCTCGATGACGCGCGGGTCGTGCATCACCTCGCCGGCGGCGGCCAGGCTGCCGATCAGCCACAGCGGGCGGAAGGCGCGTCGGCGCAGGATATCCAGCGCACGCATGCGGTGCGGGCCGCTGAGCAGCGACAGGGAGATCACGCACAGCGCGGAGAACAGCGTGCCGCACACCAGGGTGTAGGCGATGACCATGGCCACCAGCTTGCCCAGCGAGCTGGGCAGCACCACCGAGAGGTAGACGGTGATCAGGAAGGCCACCAGCCAGGGGCCGAGCTTGCGCAGGGCGAACAGCATCAGGTCGCGGGTCTTGGGGTGTTGCGGCAGCTCGTCTTCCAGGCCGAAGCGCTTGCGCATGCGCCCGGCAACCCAGCGCAGGCCGAGGGCGACGCAAGCCCAGAGCAGCAGCACCAGGGCAAAGTCGAGGATCATGCCGGGCCACTCGGCCAGTGACGGGGTGCGTGCGTCCAGCTCGTAGCCGGCGCCCTGGAACAGGTCGGACCAGCGCACCAGCGGGCTGTTGGCGCCTTCGAACTGCTTCTCCAGGCTGCCCAGGGTATCGCCTATCAGGCCGAGCACACCGCCCTGGTCGTCCGAACTCTTCTTCGTCGCATCGCGCAGCTGCTTGAGCTTCTTCAGCAGGTCGGCGCGCTGCTGGTCGTTCTCCAGGGTCTTGATCACCTGGTTCAGCGACTGCTCCAGCTGGGCGTCGCTGACCTTCGCGTCACCACTGCTGCCCGTCACTCCGGCCAGCGGGCCGGGAAGCGCGGCCAGCGCGGGGCCGGCAATGCCCAGGCCGAGCCCGAGACAGCACAGCAACAGCCACTGACGGAGCAGGTAACGAATCAGAATCACAGGCACACCCCGGAACGATGGACAATCACGCAAGCTCGCATCATACAGACGCGCGCCACGCTCGGACCTGCTCCGCCCGGGAAAGGTCCGTTGGCGAGCAGCAGCGCACAACGCGCCGCGCCCTGCTGAAAGACAATAGGCAACTTGCCAGCTGCCGTCGGCAGTGCAAGGCTTGGCAAGTCCATCCGGAGATCCTTCATGCGCCTGATCCTCACCGCCCTGCTGCTCGCCGCCGCATTGCCAGCCAGCGCGCAGATCTACAAGTACACCGACGCCAACGGCAAGACGGTGTTCACCAACCAGCCGCCGACCAACGTCGGCGCCACGCCGGTAGAGCTGCCGCCGACCAATACCGTCGGCACCCAGGCGCCTGCCGCCGCACCCGCCACCACTGGCACCCAGGATCAGAGCGCACGCGCCTATTCGATCCTGGCGCTGAGCAACCTGCCCAATGACGAGGCGCTGCGGGTCAATAACGGCACCGTGCAGGTCGACGTCGTGGTGCAGCCGGCGCTCTCCCCTGACCACGTGCTGCAGTTGCTGCTCGATGGCCAGCCCTACGGCAGCCCGGCGCGAGACACCAGCATCACCATGCAGAACCTCGACCGCGGCGAGCACACCCTGGCCGTCCAGGTGCTGCAGGGCAGCCGGGTGATCCAGGCCAGCTCGCCGGTGAGCTTCACCCTGCAGCGCATCAGCACCAACAGCCCGCAACGGCCCAAGGTACAACCCAGGACGGGCGGCTGACGATGCGCCATCGGGTGACACTCCTGTTGTCGGCGCTGCTGTCGCTGGTGGTCTGCCTGCCAGCCAGCGCCGAGGTCTACACCTACATCGACAAGGACGGCAATCGCGTCTTCACCGACCAGCCGCCGCGCGGCAACGCGCAGAAGCTCGACATGACGCCGCGCAACGATCCGCAGAAGTCCCACGGCGTGCACATGCCGCCGCCGCTCTACGCCCCGGCCACCCCGCCACTGCCGGCTGGCCCGCCGGCCTACCAGTTGCTGCGGATCATCGTGCCCGAGCCTGACACCACGGTGCGCGCCAACGATGGCGCGCTGATCGTCTCGGTCACTAGCGAGCCGGCGCTGCAGCCCGGCCACCTGTACCGCCTGCTGCTGGACGGCAAGCCGGTCGGCCAGCCCGGCCGCAGCCCGGTGTTCCCGCTGAACAACATCGACCGCGGCACCCATCAGCTGTCGGTGGAGATCATCGACACCCTCGGCCGCACCCTCGAACAGACGCCCAACCAGCCGTTCCACATGTTCCGCGTGTCGGTGGCCGAACAGACCTCTCGCGACGCCACCCCGCTACTGAGCGCCGCCACCCGATAGGGGCGGCGCAGCACCTCGCACCTATGCACCACTCTGGTGCATGATCCTGCACCACTTTCTATACTCTCCCCATTTCGGGTCACTCCCTTGACCCGAATCGGCCGCCTGCGCACCGCAAATCAGCGCGACGCCGCGAAATACGCGTCTTTTCAGGGCCTGGTTTGTTTTTTGCATTTTCCCGCACAGTCTTGGGACATCTCTTACACCATGCCTACAGAAACCCAGCTCCGCCTGTTGCTCGACAACCTCACCACGGCGGTGATCCTGCTCAATGCCGAGCTGCGCCTGGAGTACATGAACCCGGCAGCGGAAATGCTCCTGGCGGTCAGCGGCCAGCGCAGCCACGGGCAGTTCATCAGCGAGCTGTTCACCGAGTCGTCCGAGGCGCTGCAGTCACTGCGCCAGGCGGTGGAAGAGGCACACCCCTTCACCAAGCGCGAAGCGACCCTGACCTCGCTGACCGGCCAGACCATCACCGTGGACTACGCGGTGACGCCGATCCTCGACCGCCGCGACACCCTGCTGCTGCTGGAAGTCCACCCGCGTGACCGCCTGCTGCGGATCACCAAGGAAGAGGCGCAGCTGTCCAAGCAGGAAACCACCAAGTTGCTGGTACGCGGCCTGGCCCACGAGATCAAGAACCCGCTGGGCGGCATTCGCGGCGCGGCGCAGCTGCTGTCCCGCGAGCTGCCGGAGGAGTCGCTCAAGGACTACACCAACGTCATCATCGAAGAGGCCGACCGCCTGCGGAACCTGGTGGACCGCATGCTCGGCTCGAACAAGCTGCCGCAGCTGGCGGTGACCAATGTCCACGAGGTGCTGGAGCGCGTCTGCAGCCTGGTGGAGGCCGAAACCCAGGGCACCATACCGCTGGTACGCGACTACGACCCGAGCATCCCCGACCTGCTGATCGACCGCGAGCAGATGATCCAGGCGGTGCTCAACATCGTGCGCAACGCCATGCAGGCGATCTCCGCGCAGAACGAACTCAAGCTGGGCCGCATCACCCTGCGCACCCGCACCCTGCGCCAGTTCACCATCGGCCACACGCGCCATCGCCTGGTGTGCAAGGTGGAGATCATCGACAACGGCCCCGGCATCCCGGCTGAACTGCAGGACACCATCTTCTATCCCATGGTCAGCGGCCGCGCCGATGGCACCGGCCTGGGCCTCGCCATCACCCAGAACATCATCAGCCAGCACCAGGGCTTGATCGAATGCGACAGCCATCCGGGCCACACCGTATTCAGTCTGTTCCTGCCCCTGGAACAAGGAGTCCATTGACCATGAGCCGATCAGAGACCGTCTGGATCGTCGACGACGACCGCTCCATCCGCTGGGTGCTGGAAAAGGCCCTGCAGCAGGAAGGCATGACCACCGTCAGCTTCGACAGCGCCGACAGCGTGATGAGCCGGCTGGGCCGGCAGCAGCCGGACGTGATCATCTCCGACATCCGCATGCCCGGCGCCAGTGGCCTGGACCTGCTGGCGCAGATCCGCGAGGTGCACCCGCGCCTGCCGGTGATCATCATGACCGCGCATTCGGACCTGGACAGCGCCGTGGCCTCCTACCAGGGCGGCGCCTTCGAGTACCTGCCCAAGCCGTTCGATGTCGACGAGGCCGTCTCCCTGGTCAAGCGCGCCAACCAGCACGCCCAGGAACAGCAGGGCCTGGAGGCGCCGGCCAACCAGACGCGCACCCCGGAGATCATCGGCGAAGCGCCGGCGATGCAGGAGGTGTTCCGCGCCATCGGCCGTCTTTCCCACTCCAACATCACCGTGCTGATCAACGGCGAATCGGGTACTGGTAAAGAGCTGGTCGCCCACGCCCTGCACCGCCACAGCCCGCGCGCGGCCTCGCCGTTCATCGCGCTGAACATGGCGGCGATTCCGAAGGACCTGATGGAGTCGGAGCTGTTCGGCCATGAGAAAGGCGCCTTCACCGGCGCGGCCAACCAGCGTCGCGGCCGCTTCGAGCAGGCCGACGGCGGCTCGCTGTTCCTCGACGAGATCGGCGACATGCCGGCTGACACCCAGACCCGCCTGCTGCGCGTGCTGGCGGACGGCGAGTTCTACCGCGTCGGCGGCCACACCCCGGTGAAGGTGGACGTGCGGATCATCGCCGCCACGCACCAGAACCTGGAAAACCTGGTGCGCGAGGGCAAGTTCCGCGAGGACCTGTTCCACCGCCTGAACGTCATCCGCGTGCACATCCCACGCCTGGCCGACCGCCGCGAGGACATCCCGGCGCTGGCCCGGCACTTCCTCTCCCGCGCCGCCCAGGAGCTGGCGGTGGAGCCCAAGCTGCTCAAGCCGGAGACCGAGGAGTACCTCAAGCACCTCGGCTGGCCGGGCAACGTGCGGCAGCTGGAGAACACCTGTCGCTGGATCACCGTCATGGCGTCCGGCCGCGAGGTGCACATCGACGACCTGCCGCCGGAACTGATGGCCCAGCCGCAGGACAGCCTGCCCGCCGCCAACTGGGAACAGGCCCTGCGCCACTGGGCCGACCAGGCACTGGGCCGCGGCCAGTCCAGCCTGCTGGACACCGCCGTGCCGGCCTTCGAGCGGATCATGATCGAGACCGCGCTCAAGCACACCGCCGGCCGCCGTCGCGATGCCGCCGTGCTGCTGGGCTGGGGCCGCAATACCCTGACCCGCAAGATCAAGGAACTGGGCATGAAGATCGACGGCCCGGACGAGGATGGCGAGGACTGAGGTCCTGCCATGACAAAGGGGCCGCGAGGCCCCTTTTTTATTCCGAACCTCGGGTTGGCGGATAACGCCGGGGGCGTTATGCGCCCTGCGTTGCTTTATCCATGGCACGGTGCCGAGCTGAACCATCGCGGACAGAGTCCGCTCCTACGTCTGACCCGAGCGTAGGAGCGGACTCTGTCCGCGATCGGCCGCCACGGCGCAGGTATCCCCTGCGGCATCGAAGCCTGTGCGATGGATTTCGCGGACAAGGTCCGCTCCTACGGGAGCAGCCATGTACCAGCGCTGCCTTCACAAGCCCGCAATATCCATCCCCAGAACCTGTGGATAACCCTGTGCACGGCACGGGGAAGGAACGTGCTACAGCCCAGAGCACGCGCGGTCTGGCGGTTTGCATGGTTTCTGTGCAGGAAATTCCAGCTTGCCCACATCCACTGTGCGCCCGCCTGTGGATAAGCTTGGGGCAAGCCGCTGCGCTCCCCGCCCGGCGCGGGTTTGCGCGGATCGATCAGAAAACGCTCAATCCATGGCAAAGCCGTGCTGGCGCCAGGCTTCGTAAACAGTCACGGCGACCGTGTTGGACAGGTTCAGGCTGCGGCAGCCAGGGCGCATCGGCAGGCGCACGCGCCGCTCCAGCGGCAGGGCGTCACGCACCTCTTCCGGCAGGCCACGGCTTTCCGGGCCGAACAGGAAGGCGTCACCGCGCTCGTAGGCCACTTCGTGGAACGGCTGCGAACCCTTGGTGGTGAAGGCGAACAGGCGCGGCTGGCCGAGTTGCTCCAGGCACTCTTCCAGGCTCGCGTAGCGGCGCACGCTGGCGTACTCGTGGTAATCCAGCCCGGCGCGGCGCAGGCGCTTGTCGTCCAGCTCGAAGCCCAGCGGCTCGATCAGGTGCAGGCTGCAGCCCGCATTGGCGCACAGCCTGATAATGTTGCCGGTGTTGGGGGGGATTTCCGGTTGAAAAAGGATTACGTGGAACATGCAGCGCTCCGAGCCTGAGAACGGCGGGCATTCTACCCCCGCCAAGGAGCAAATGCGGCCCAGGCCGTGGCTGAAGGTATGGGTCTCGCTGGTCGTGCTTGGCCTGCTGGTGGGCCTGATGCTCGGCCGCCTGGTCAATCCGCCGCACGAGGGGCCGCCGCAGATACTCAGCGTAGAGCCTTCGGCAGATGGGTTGGTACTGACCCTGGATGCGCAGCCGGCCGTGCGCGCCGGCCATCTGGAAGGCGCCCTGGCGGTGCAGATCGATGCCATCGGCCAGGCCCGGCAAGGCCAGATACGCATCGGCGATGCACCAGTACGCTGGAAGCTGGAGCCAGGGGAGCGCGGGGTTCTGCTGACACTGCTGTCGACCCGGCGCCTGCAGGGCACCTGGGACAGCGCCGAGGTCGGGGGCCGGTGGCGCCTGAGCATCAGCGCGCGGCCCGAATAACAGCGGGGTTTTCCCGGCCTGCCTGGTCCGGGGCCCCGAAGCGGGAAGCGAACCCTCCGAATGGAGGATCGCGGGCATAAAAGAGGGGTTTACCCGGCCTGCCTGTACCAGGACCCCTAACGGGTGCACAGTGCGCCGTGGCGCGCCTGCGGGCATAAAAAGGGGGCTTTCCCGGCCTGCCTGTACCAGGACCCCCGAACCGGCTGCGACGGCCACCCCTTCGGGCGGCACACTCGCCATTTGTAAAAGAGGGGTTCCCCAGCCTGCCTGTACCGAGGCCCCTGAAATCGCTGTTATCAGGGGTATTGCAGAGGGCGTGCCAAGATTGCCCGCAAGGCATTGCGCCCCGCTCTCAAGTCACTCTCGGACGAGCTGAAAGCCCCGTATCCAGCGGCCTTGCGGGATATCCACAGGCGCTCGGAGCAGCGCACGCCGGCGTCTGGCCCGGCCATTCCAGAGCCCTTCCCTCACGCCGCTCCATGCGCGCTGCTAGTGCGCACGCACCAAACTTGAACGCCGCGTAGGAGCGGACTCTGTCCGCGATAGGTTCGCAGCGCGCCGGATGCCATCGCGGACGAAGTCCGCTCCTACGCCCATCGGCAGCAAACGCCAGGCAAAGAAAAAGGCGCCCGAAGGCGCCTTTCTCGTTCGGCGTCAGTGATTACTGGGCCGGAATCTCGCCGGATGCCTGCATGCGGGCGATTTCCTGCGCGTACAGCGCATCGAAGTTCACCGGGGACAGCATCAGCGCCGGGAAGGAACCACGGACAACCAGGCTGTCCAGGGTTTCACGGGCGTACGGGAAGAGGATGTTCGGGCAGAAGGCGCCCAGGGTGTGGCTCATGCTGGAAGCGTCCAGACCCTTGATCAGGAAGATACCGGCCTGCTGCACTTCGACGATGAAGGCGGTTTCTTCGTTGTTCTTCACGGTGACCGAGACGGTCAGGACCACTTCGTAGAAGTCGCCATCGAGCTGCTTCTGACGGGTGTTGAGGTCCATCGAGATGGCCGGCTGCCACTCCTGGCGGAAGATTTCCGGGGCCTTGGGGGCCTCGAAGGACAGGTCGCGGACGTAGATGCGCTGCAGCGAGAACTGCGGGTTGTTGTCTTGCTCGGCTGCGCCGTTGCTGGCTTGTTCAGTCATTTCGGGACCTTCTTGTGCATCGTTTTAAGTGTGAGGATCACGCCGTCAGCAGCGTATCCAGCTTGCCCGCGCGTTCCAGCGCGTAAAGATCGTCGCAGCCGCCGATGTGGGTGGAGTCGATCCAGATCTGCGGCACCGAGGTGCGGCCCGCCTTGCTGGCCATCTCGGAGCGAATGCCAGGCTTGCCGTCCACGGAAATCTCCTCGTAGGCGACTCCCTTCTTGTCCAGCAGGGCCTTGGCGCGGATGCAATAAGGGCACCACGCACTGGTGTAGATCAAGACCGACGGCATCTCACTTCACCAGGGGCAGGTTGTCGCCACGCCAGCTGCCGATGCCACCGGAGAGCTTGGCGGCGGTGTAGCCGGCCTTCTGCAGGACGCTGCACCAGGTGCCCGAGTGCTGGCCCATGCCATCGACCACGATGATGGTCTTGGCCTTGTGTTTGTCCAGCTCGCTCATGCGGGCGTTCAGTTTGTCGGCCGGGATGTTCAGCGCATCGACGATGTGGCCGGCGGCGAATTCCTTGGTCGGGCGGATATCCAGCACCACGGCCTGGTCGGCGTTGACCATGGCGGTCAGCTCGCGGGTGGACAGCGCACGGCCGCCCTTGCGCATTTCGTGCAGGGCCAGCAGCACCAGCAGGATGACCAGGGCACCCACCAGCAGGTAGTGATGAGTCGCGAATTCGATCAGACGAGGAAGAAACGAAGGCATGGCGCAGGACATCCAGACGTAAAAATGCCGGCCAGTATACACGCGCGTATCTGACGGCTGTACCCTGCCAATCATGGCGTCTGTCGGCACCAACCGTTAAAATGTGGGTCCTTTTCTGACCCCTATTCTCGGAAAGAGCCGTAACTATGACTGCAACGCCCAAACCGCTGGTCCTGATCATTCTGGACGGCTTCGGCCATAGCGAGAGCCCGGAATACAACGCCATCTACGCGGCGAAGAAGCCCAATTGGGACCGCCTGCTGGCCAGCCAGCCCCACGGCCTGATCTCCGGCTCCGGCATGGACGTCGGCCTGCCCGACGGCCAGATGGGCAACTCCGAGGTCGGTCACATGAACCTGGGGGCTGGTCGCGTCGTCTACCAGGACTTCACCCGCGTCACCAAATCGATCCGCGACGGCGACTTCTTCCAGAACCCGGTGCTGACCGGCGCCGTGGACAAGGCAGCGAAAGCCGGCAAGGCCGTGCACATCCTCGGCCTGCTTTCCGATGGCGGCGTGCATAGCCACCAGGACCACCTGGTCGCCATGGCCGAACTGGCCGCCCAGCGTGGTGCCGAGAACATCTACCTGCACGCCTTCCTCGACGGCCGCGACACCCCGCCGAAAAGCGCCGAGCCGTCGCTGAAGCTGCTCGACGACGCCTTCGCCCGCATCGGCAAGGGCCGCACCGCCAGCATCATCGGCCGCTACTTCGCCATGGACCGCGACAACCGCTGGGACCGCGTCGAAGCCGCCTACAACCTGATCACCGACGGCACCGCCGAATACACCGCCGACAACGCCGTGGCCGCGCTGAATGCCGCCTATGAGCGCGGCGAGAGCGACGAATTCGTCAAGGCCACCCGCATCGGTGCGCAGGTGCGCGTGGAAGACGGCGACGCCGTGGTCTTCATGAACTTCCGCGCCGACCGCGCCCGCGAACTGTCGCGCGCCTTCGTCGAGCCGGGCTTCAAGGAATTCCCGCGCCAGCGCGAGCTGCATCTGGCGCAGTACGTGATGCTGACCCAATACGCGGCCAGCATCCCGGCGCCCAGCGCGTTCAAGCCCGAATCCCTGGACAACGTCCTCGGCGAGTACCTGGCCAAGAACGGCAAGACCCAGCTGCGCATCGCCGAAACCGAGAAATACGCCCACGTGACCTTCTTCTTCTCCGGCGGCCGCGAAGAGCCGTTCGAAGGCGAAGAACGCATCCTCATCCCTTCGCCCAAGGTCGCCACCTATGACCTGCAGCCGGAAATGAGCGCGCCGGAAGTCACCGACAGGATCGTCGATGCCATCGAGCACCAGCGCTTCGACGTGATCATCGTCAACTACGCCAACGGCGACATGGTCGGCCACACCGGCGTCTTCGATGCCGCGGTGAAAGCCGTCGAGTGCCTGGATACCTGCGTCGGTCGGATCGTCGAGGCGCTGGACAAGGTCGGCGGCGAAGCGCTGATCACCGCCGACCACGGCAACGTCGAGCAGATGGAAGACGCCATGACCGGCCAGGCGCACACCGCACACACCTGCGAGCCGGTGCCGTTCGTCTATGTCGGCAAGCGCAAGCTGAGCATCCGCGAGGGCGGCGTGCTCGCCGACGTGGCCCCGACCCTGCTGAATCTGATGGGTCTGGAACAGCCGAAGGAAATGACCGGCAAGTCCATCGTCACCCT
Organism: Pseudomonas sp. CAN1; assembly: GCF_030462585.1. GTDB lineage: Bacteria > Pseudomonadota > Gammaproteobacteria > Pseudomonadales > Pseudomonadaceae > Pseudomonas. Next base: position 35,295 of record NZ_JASMRU010000004.1, read on the forward strand.
GCTTTAATGGGTGAAGAAATGGCGGGAACGTGAGCCAGCTCCCGCCGGTCAGAGCAAACGCCCCATGCCATGCGGCCTGGGGCGTTCTTTTTAGCGCCCGCCACGGGCATACTAGCCCGGTCCAGAATCCAGGTGCCCGCCGCCCAATGCCCCGCGCCCTCCTCCCGCTGCTGCTGATCTGCCTCCTGAGCCCGCTCGCGGCCGTTGCCGACGAACGCGCCGACACCCAGCGTCAGCTGGAGCAGACGCAGAAAGACATCACTGAGCTGAAGAAGAATCTGAAGAACATCCAGGACGAGAAGTCCGGGGTGCAGAAGCAGCTCAAGTCCACCGAGACCCAGATGGGCGACCTGGAAAAGCAGATCAAGCAGATCCAGGACGACATGAAGAAGAACGAGGACGAGCTGCAGCGCCTCGATTCGGAGAAAAAAAAACTCCAGGGCGCACGCCTTGAGCAGCAGCGCCTGATCGCCATCCAGGCCCGCGCCGCCTACCAGAGCGGCCGCGAGGAATACCTCAAGCTGCTGCTGAACCAGGAACACCCCGAGAAGTTCAGCCGCACCCTCACCTACTACGACTACATCAACAAGGCTCGGCTGGAACAACTCTCAGCATTCAACGAGACCCTGCGCCAGCTGAGCAACGTCGAGCAGGAAATCAACTCGCAGAAAGAAGATCAGGTCGCGCAGCAGAACGCCCTGGAAGCCCGTCGCCAGGAACTGGCCGAAGCTCGCAAAGCGCGCCAGGAGACCCTGGCCAAGCTCAACAGCGACCTGAAGGACAGCGGCAGCAAGCTGAAGAACCGCGAGCAGAGCCAGGAAGACCTCAACAAGGTCCTCAAGACCATCGAGGAAACCCTCGCCCGTCAGGCCCGCGAGGCCGAAGAGGCACGCCAGCGCGCCCTGGCCGCCGAACGCGAGCGGGCCAAGCGCGAGCGTGAACTGGCCGAACGCGGCGAGAAACCCGCCACCCCCTCCAAGCGCCCCGACTACAGCGGCCCGCTGGTCACCAGCGGCGCCGGCTTCGGTGGTGCCTTCAGCGCCGCCAAAGGCAAGCTGCCCTGGCCGGTGGACGGCCGCGTGCTGGCGCGCTTCGGCAGCCCGCGCGGCGACGACCCCCGCGCCACCTGGGACGGCGTACTGATCGGTGCCAACGCTGGCAGCACTGTGCGCGCCGTGCATGGCGGCCGCGTGGTATTCGCCGACTGGCTGCGCGGCGCCGGCCTGCTGGTCATTCTCGACCACGGTGGTGGCTACCTCAGCCTTTATGGGCATAATCAGAGTCTTCTGAAGGACGCCGGCGATACCGTCAAAGCGGGCGATCCCATTGCAACCGTGGGAGCCAGCGGGGGGCAGAGTACCCCGGCGGTGTATTTTGCCATTCGCCATCAGGGCCGCCCGGCGGACCCTTCGACCTGGTGTCGCACGCAGGGATAAGCGGCGAACACGCATTAGGAGCCAAACATGTCGCAAGCTTTCCGTCTCACAACCCTGGCCCTGGCCTTGCTGCTCGGCGCTGGCGCGGTTCATGCCGCCGACGCACCCGCGGCGGCGCCGGCGACCAACGGCAAGGAGGCTCCGCTGCCGCTCGATGAGCTGCGCACCTTCGCCGAAGTCCTGGACCGGGTGAAGGCCGCGTACGTCGAGCCGGTGGACGATAAGACCCTGCTGGAAAACGCCATCAAGGGCATGCTCAGCAACCTCGATCCGCACTCCGCCTACCTCGGCCCGGAAGAGTTCGCCGAGCTGCAGGAAAGCACCAGCGGCGAGTTCGGCGGCCTGGGCATCGAAGTGGGCAGCGAGGATGGCTTCGTCAAGGTGATCTCGCCGATCGACGACACCCCGGCAGCCAGCGCCGGCATCCAGCCCGGCGACCTGATCGTGAAGATCGACGGCAAGCCGACCAAGGGCCAGTCGATGAACGAGGCGGTSGACAGCATGCGCGGCAAGGCCGGCGCGCCGATCACCCTGACCATCGTGCGCGGCGGCGGCAAGCCGTTCGACGTCACCCTCAAGCGCGCCATCATCAAGGTCAAGAGCGTCAAGAGCCAGCTGCTCGAACCGGGCTTCGGCTACCTGCGCATCACCCAGTTCCAGGTCAACACCGGCGAGGAAACCGTCAAGGCGCTGGCCAAGCTGCGCAATGACAACAAAGGCAAGCTCAAGGGCGTGGTACTCGACCTGCGCAACAACCCCGGCGGCGTGCTGCAGTCGGCGGTGGAAGTGGCCGACGCCTTCCTCACCAAGGGCCTGATCGTCTACACCAAGGGCCGCATCCCCAACTCCGAGCTGCGCTTCTCCGCCGACCCGGCCGACCCGAGCGACGGCGTACCGCTGGTGGTGCTGATCAACGGCGGCAGCGCCTCGGCGGCAGAAATCGTCGCTGGCGCCCTGCAGGACCAGAAGCGCGCGATCCTCATGGGCACCGACAGCTTCGGCAAGGGCTCGGTGCAGACCGTGCTGCCGCTGAACAACGACCGCGCCCTGAAGCTCACCACCGCGCTGTACTACACCCCCAACGGCCGCTCCATCCAGGCCCAGGGCATCACCCCGGACATCGAGGTGGAACGCGCCAAGGTGACCCGCGAACAGAGCGAGTTCGACGGCTTCAAGGAAGCCGACCTGCAGGGCCACCTGGCCAACGGCAACGGCGGCCAGGATCGGCCGACCACCGCCGGCAAGCCGCCGGTGGATCGCCCGCAGGATGGCGACTACCAGCTCAGCCAAGCCCTCAGCCTGTTGAAAGGACTCAACGTCAGCCGCGGCAACAACTGACCGATGCGCCTGGCCCGGCTGCTTCTCGGCCTGTGCCTGGGCGCGCTGCTGTGCCAGCCGGCGGCCGCCGCGCCGCGGCCGGACAGCAGCAGGCCGCTGGTCAGCATCGTCATCGACGACCTCGGCCAGAACCTGGCGCGCGACCGCCAGGTGATGGACATCTCCCCCGCCATCGCCCTGGCGATCATCCCCGGCACGCCCCACGCCGCCGACCTGGCGCGCGAAGCGCATAAACGCGGGCGCACCGTCATGCTGCACATGCCGATGGACCCGGCCGGCGGTGACTACGCCTGGACCCCGGAACTGACCCAGGATGAACGCGCCCGCCGCCTCGACGCCGCCCTGGCGCAGGTGCCCTTCGTGCAGGGCGTGAACAACCACGAAGGCAGCCGCATGACTGCCGACCGCCCGGCCATGGCCTGGCTCGCCGCGGCACTGCAGCGCCGCCACCTGTTCCTCCTCGACAGCCGCACCAGCGCTGCCACCGTGGCCGCCGCCGAGGCGCAGAAGATCGGCCTCGCCAGCCTGTCGCGGGATGTGTTCCTCGACGACGACCCCAGCGAGTCCGCAGTGATGGAGCAGATGCAGCGCGCCCTGAAGCTGGCGCGCAAGCAGGGCACGGTGGTGATGATCGGCCATCCGAAACCGGCAACCCTGGCGGTGCTCAAGCGTGTGCTGCCGACCCTCAAGGCCCAGGGCTTCGAGCTGGTGAAACCCTCGCTGATGATCGCCCAGCGCGGCAACCGCGCCATGGCGGGGCATGGGCAGAACGGGATTTACCGCTGATTCAGCTGCCGGCGGGTGCGAAACTTGGGGCTTGCACGAATAGCTCCCTCTCCCTTCAGGGAGAGGGCGGGGGGAGAGGGCAACCCTTAACGCCGGAGCTACCTGCTAGACCCTCTCCCCAACCCTCTCCCTGAAGGGAGAGGGGGCATATCGGAGCGAGGCGCGGCATCGTCGTCAGCCGGCAAGACTGAGCATCCGATGCTTACAAATAATTATTGGTCGCCTGCTCGACAAAGCCATCGGCGCGCATTTCATCCAGCGCCTTCTGCAACTTCGCCACCACCTCGTCCGGCGTGTCCTTGTTGATCGCCAGGTACAGCTGCGCCTCGTTGAAGCGCAGCACGGTCTGCAGGCCGGACACACCTTCCTGCTTGGCCAAGTAGCGCCCTACCGGGTCGGTGGTGGCCCACAGGTCGATCTCGCCGGTGGTCAGCTTCTTCACGTTTTCCTGGTCGCGCAGCGCGTTGAGCACCGGGATGCCCTGGCTCTCCAGGTTCTGGCTGACGGCGTCATTCTTGTAGGCGCCGAGCTTGTACTTGGCGGCGTCCTTGAGGTCCTTCACCTTGATCGTGCTGCCCGGCGGCGCCAGCAGCACCCAGCTGGTCTTGGCGATTGGCCCGACCCACTTGAACAGCGGCACGCGTTCGGGCGTGTAGGTGGTGGAGAACAGCCCGTAGTCGGGCTTGTCGAGGGTCAGCTTGTACAGGCGATCCCAGGGGAAGCGCAGGCTCAGGCTGTACTGGATGTTGGCGCGCTTGAACATCTCGCGGACGATATCGGTGCTGATACCGTCGATGCCCTCGTCGCGGGCGAAGTTCTTGTCGTCGACCGCCATGTTGAAGGGCGGGAAATTCTCGGTGAGCAGCACCATCTTGTAATCGACGGGCAACTCGGCGTGGGCCGTGGCGGCCCCCAACAGCAGGCCCAGGGTAAGGGCCTTGTTCAGGACTTTCAGCATGGTCATACCGCTCGCTTGGTTATCGTTATTGGGCTTGCGGCATCCCTGCAGGGGGGACGGAATACTTCGCTCGTCTGCCTTCCGTGGCAAAACCGGCGCCGAGGGATGTCGGCGCCAAACGCGAAGGCCGGCGAGTGGCCGGCCTTCGGTTGTTACAGGTAACTGTTGAGCACGTCGTCGACGAAACCTTCGGCGCGCATCTTGTCCAGCGCTGCCTGCAGCTTCTGCACCACGGCGTCCGGGGTCTCGCGATTGAGGGCGAGGAACAGCTGGTCGCTGTTGAAACGCAGCACGGTCTTCAGGCCGGTGACGCCGACCTGCTTGGCCAGGTAGCGGCCCGCCGGGTCACCGCTGGCCCACAGGTCGATCTGACCGTCGCGCAGCTTGGCGGCATTCTCCTGGTCGCGCAGCGCCAGCACCGGCTCGAAGCCGTGCTCGCCCAGGTACTGGGCCATGGCGTCGCCCTTGTAGGCGCCAACGCGGTACTTCTTCGCTTCATCGAGGTTGTTCAGGGTGATCGGGCTGTCGGCCTTGGCCAGCAGGACCCAGTCGTCCGGGCCGATCGGGCCGACCCACTTGAACTGCTGCTCGCGCTCGGGCAGCCGCGCAGTGACGAACACGCCGTAGCCGGGCTTCTCCAGCGCCAGCTTGTAGATGCGGTCCCAGGGGAAACGCAGGGTCAGGCTGTACTGCACGCCGGCACGCTTGAACATCTCCTTGACGATATCCACGGCGATGCCGTCGATGCTGTCTTCCTGGGCGAAGTTCTTGCCGTTGATGGCCATGTTGTAGGGAGGGAAGTTCTCGGTGAGCAGCACCACGCTGTAGTCCGAAGAATCCGTTTCAGCCCTTGCCGCGCTGGCCAGAAGCAGGCCGCAGCCTAGCCATGCGAGCAGAATGCGCTTCAGCATCGAGATATTTCCTGCGTATGACATTTCTGAGAAGGCGCAGAGCTTACTCGGAGAATTGACGCCAATAAACCCTATGAATATGGCGATGGGACATGAAACCGCCACTACCTTGACTGGAGCCTTCGGCTAGCAAGCTTCGTGCGCAGGAGGGGAATGCGACCACCGGCCGCAGCAGCAGGACGGCTCGAAAGCGAGCCAACGGGCCGGGAGAACCCCGGCCCGGAAGGGTTCAGCGCACGACGATGCCGCGGCTGGCCAGGTAGGCCTTGGCCTCCGGCACGCTGTACTCGCCGAAGTGGAAGATGCTCGCCGCGAGGACCGCGTCGGCCTTGCCTTCGATGATGCCGGCGGCCAGGTGCTCCAGGTTGCCGACGCCGCCGGAGGCGATCACCGGCACGCCCACCGCCTCGCTGATGGCGCGGGTCACGCCGAGGTCGTAGCCGCTCTTGACGCCGTCCTGGTCCATGCTGGTCAGGAGGATTTCACCGGCGCCCAGGCCTTCCATCTTCTTCGCCCATTCGACCGCATCCAGCCCGGTGGGCTTGCGGCCGCCGTGGGTGAAGATCTCCCAGCGCGGGGCTTCACCGGGGGCCGACACTTTCTTGGCGTCGATGGCGACGACGATGCACTGCGAGCCGAAGCGCGCGGCGGCTTCGCCGACGAACTCCGGGGTGAACACCGCGGCGGTGTTGATCGAGACCTTGTCCGCACCGGCGTTGAGCAGGTTGCGAATGTCCTGCACCGTCCTGACACCGCCGCCCACGGTCAGCGGGATGAACACCTGGCTGGCCATGCGCTCGACGGTATGCAGGGTGGTGTCGCGGCCATCGACGCTGGCGGTGATGTCGAGGAAGGTAATCTCGTCCGCACCCTGCTCGTCGTAGCGACGGGCGATTTCCACCGGGTCACCGGCGTCGCGGATGTTCTCGAACTTGACGCCCTTCACCACGCGGCCGTTGTCCACGTCGAGGCAGGGAATGATGCGTTTAGCCAGTGCCATGTTTCTCTCCGGGTTCTTCGTCAGGCAGGCGGGTTGAGACTGGCGTGCTCGGCCAGCTCTGCCTGGATGAATGCCGCGATCATTGCGCGATAAACCTGTTCGACCACCTCGACCGGCGCGCCGGACTCCCGCGCAAGGGCAGTGACCTTGGCGATGACCTGTTCCACCCGCTGGGGAGCGCGCACTGCGTCGCTGTCCTTCTTGAAGCGCGCGGCCTGTCGGACGTAACCGCCGCGCTCGGCCAGCAGTTGAACGATGCGCTGATCAAGCGAATCGATCTGTTCGCGCACCTGCTCGATGGAGCCGCACTCGATCATGGTCGACTCAGCCTTTGAAGCTGTCGCACAGCGCCTGTGCTTCGGCGACATCCAGCGTGCCTTCGTAGATCGCGCGGCCGGTGATGGCACCGACGATGCCCGGGGTGCGGGCGTCCAGCAGCTTCTGGATGTCACCCAGGTTGTGGATGCCGCCCGAAGCGATCACCGGGATGCGCGTGGCGTTGGCCAGGGCAGCGGTGGCTTCGACGTTGCAGCCCTGCATCATGCCGTCCTTCGCGATATCGGTGTAGACGATCGCCGAGACGCCATCGGCTTCGAAGCGCTTGGCCAGGTCGATGACCTGCACCGAGCTCACTTCCGCCCAGCCGTCGGTGGCGACGAAGCCGTCTTTGGCGTCGAGGCCAACGATCACCTTGCCCGGGAATGCCTTGCACGCTTCGGCGACGAATTCCGGCTGCTTGACCGCCTTGGTGCCGATGATCACGTAGCTGACGCCGGCGCCGACGTAGTGCTCGATGGTTTCCAGCGAGCGGATGCCGCCGCCGATCTGGATCGGCAGGGTCGGGTAGCGCTTGGCGATGGCGGTGACCACCTCACCGTTGACCGGCTTGCCTTCGAAGGCGCCGTTCAGGTCCACCAGATGCAGGCGGCGGCAGCCACCCTCCACCCACTTGGCGGCCATGGACACCGGGTCGTCGGAGAAGACGGTGGCGTCTTCCATCAGGCCCTGGCGCAGGCGCACGCAGGCGCCGTCTTTCAGATCGATTGCGGGGATGATCAGCATGGGTTGAACCTGCTCGAATCCAAAGATGAATGGGGTCGGGTCAGCTCTTCTCGAGCGCCCACAAGTCGCTTTCGATGCTCTCGAACCGGTCTTTCAGGTGAGATTGCACGTCGAAGATCGCCTTGTTGTAGAACAGCGGGCCGAACTCGCGCAGGAAGAAGTCCAGCGCCTCTTCGGCCTCGAAGGAACCGACATCCAGCTCGAAGCGGTCTTCGAGGAAACGCTGGATCGCCCGCGCCGCGCTCTGGCGCTGGGCGCCGTCGAGTTCGAGGATCGCCGGCTTGTCCTTCTGGCGGGCCATGGCTTACCAGCGCCCGTCCCAGGCGGCGAAGTTCTGCAGCAGCTGCAGGCCATGGGTATGGCTCTTCTCCGGGTGGAACTGCACGGCGAAGCGCGAGCCGTCGGCCAGCGCAGCGGCGAAATCGACGCCGTAATGACCGCGACCGACCACCTGGCGCGGGTTACCGGCCTGGATGTAATAGCTGTGCACGAAGTAGAAGCGCGCGCGGTCCGGGATGTCGTGCCACAGCGGGTGATCCACACTCTGCGCCACTTCGTTCCAGCCCATGTGCGGCACCTTCAGGTGCTCGCCGTCCTCGTGCAGGTCCTTGCCGAAGAAGCGCACCTGGCCGGGGAACAGGCCGATGCAGTCGACACCGTCGTTCTCCTCGCTGCGCTCCAGCAGCGCCTGCATGCCGACGCAGATGCCGAGGAACGGGCGGTCCTGGCTGACTTCACGCACCAGGCTGTCGAAGCCCAGGCGCTTGATCTCGGCCATGCAGTCGCGGATCGCACCGACGCCGGGGAACACCACGCGGTCCGCCTCGCGGATCACGTTGGCGTCGCTGGTCACCAGCACACGCCCGGCACCCACGCGCTCCAGCGCCTTGGACACCGAGTGCAGGTTGCCCATGCCGTAGTCGATGACGGCAACGGTCTGCATTACAGGCACCCTTTGGTGGACGGCATCTGGCCGGCCATGCGCTCGTCCAGCTCGATGGCCATGCGCAGTGCGCGGCCGAAGGCCTTGAACACGGTCTCGATCTGGTGGTGGGTGTTGTGCCCACGCAGGTTGTCGATGTGCAGGGTGACGTTGGCGTGGTTCACGAAGCCCTGGAAGAACTCCATGAACAGGTCGACATCGAAGCCACCGACGCTGGCGCGGGTGAACGGCACGTGCATCTGCAGGCCGGGACGGCCGGAGAAGTCGATGACCACGCGCGACAGCGCCTCGTCCAGCGGCACGTAGGCATGGCCGTAGCGGCGGATGCCCTTCTTGTCGCCGATGGCCTTGGCGAAGGCCTGGCCGAGGGTGATGCCGATGTCTTCGACGGTATGGTGGTCGTCGATATGCAGGTCGCCCTTGCACTCGATGTCCAGGTCGATCAGGCCGTGGCGGGCGATCTGGTCCATCATGTGCTCGAGGAAGGGAACCCCGGTATCGAAGCGGGCCTTGCCCGTTCCATCCAGGTCGATGGAAACCTTGATCTGGGTTTCCAGGGTGTCGCGCGCGACGGATGCCTTGCGTTCGGCCATCACCAGCTCCACAGCTAACACTGCACGTAATTATAAGAAGGGGCGGCATTATAGGCGTGCCGGGCGCTGCACGGCTATGGGCGGTGGTCGGCGCTGGCCGATGGTCCTACACTGCGCGGCTCGTCTTTCGAGGATTGCCCATGCCCGTCGTCGTCCAGCACCTGACCCAGCCCAGCGACCAGGACCGCCAGGACCTGCTGAAGATTTACGCCGACGCGCCGCAGTGGCTGCTGGCGCCCTTCGCCGACGCGGGCGAACTGGTCGAGCGCGGGCTGGCCGAGGGCCGACTGTTTACCGGGCGCTTCAACGACCGCCTGCTGGGCGCGGCCTGGGTCGAGCGGAATGGCGACACCTGGCGGCTGTCCCGCCTCTGCGTGCGCCAGGTCACTCGCAATCGCGGGGTGGCAAGGAGGCTGCTGGAAGAGTCGCAGCGCCTGGCGATCCTGCAGGGCGCCGCGCTGCGCCTGACGGCACCGGGCGACCAGCCGGAGCCGGCGCGCTTCGCCGCTCATCTCGGGCTGACGCTGGAAACCGCCTGACACAAGTGCACAAGGAGACGTGCCATGCCTTTCGATACCACCGAACGCGATGCCCTGCTGGCCCTCAAGGGTGTCGGCCCCACCGTGCTGCAGCGCCTGGAGCAGATGGGTCTGGACAGCTTCGGCCGACTGCGTGAGGCCAGCGCCGAAGAAATCCTCCAGCACGGTGCCGCGTTGACCGGCAGCAGTTGCTGGAAGAACAGCCCGCAGGCCCGCGCCGCCATCGACGCCGTGCTGCAGCGCGTGCGTCAGGGCTGACGGCCCTCGGGAACCGGGCGCGCACTCTCGGTTCAAACTCCGCAACACCCGCGCCGCCCATTCAGGCTGGGGCACGGGTGCGTCATTGGTATACTGCCTCGCCAATCCATCCGCCGCCTGTACAAGGACCCGTCCATGAAAGCGTTCGGCAAAATCATCGGCATCATTGCCCTGGTCCTGCTGCTGCTCATCGTCGCCGCCGGCTTCGTGCTGACCCATTTCTTCGATCCGAACGACTACAAGGACGAGATCCGCCAGATCGCCCGCGACAAGGCCAATCTGGAGCTGAACCTGAAGGGCGACATCGGCTGGAGCCTGTTCCCCTGGCTGGGCCTGGAGCTGCACGACACCAGCGTGGCCAGCCTGCAGACGCCGGACAAACCCTTCGCCGACGCCCAGCTGCTGGGCATGTCGGTGCGCGTACTGCCGCTGCTGCGCAAGGAAGTGCAGATGAGCGACATCCGCGTCGAAGGCCTGACCCTGACCCTGGGCAAGGACAAGAACGGCGTCGGCAACTGGGAAAGCATCGGCAAGCCCGCCCAGCCGGCCAACGGCACGCCGCCGGCCGCGCAACCGGCGCCCGCTCCCGGCGAGCCGGCCAAGCCCGCCACGGAAGAAACCCACCAGGCGATGAAGCTGGACATCGACAGCCTGAGCGTGAAGAACGCCCGCATCGACTACAGCGACGCCCTGAGCGGCAAGACCTACAGCGTCGAAGGCATCGAGCTGACCACCGGCGCGATCAGCGAAGGCAGCAGCATCCCGCTCAAGCTCAGCGCTTACCTTGGCAGCAACCAGCCGGTGATCCGCGCCCGCACCGAACTGACCGGCAACCTGCGCTTCGACCGCGCCCTCAAGCGCTACCAGCTCGAAGACGCCAAGCTGTCCGGCGAAGTCTCCGGCGATCCGTTCCAGGGCAAGACCGCCAACTACAGCGCCCAGGGCCAGCTGGTACTCGACCAGGCGGCTCAGGTCGCCGAGTGGAACGGCCTGAAGATCACCGTCAACCAGCTGCGCGCCCTCGGCGAGATCAAGGCCCGCGAGCTGGACAAGCAGCCCAAGTTCGATGGCGGCCTGTCCCTGGCGCCGTTCAACCTGCGCGAATTCCTCGAAGGCATCGGTCAGACCCTGCCGGAAATGGCCGACGCCACCACCCTGACCAAGCTGGAACTAGCCACCCGCCTCAGCGGCACCAGCAACAGCCTGACCCTGGGCGACATCAACCTGAAGCTGGACGACAGCACCTTCAGCGGCACCCTCGGCATCGCCGACTTCGGCAAGCAGGCGATCCGCGCCCAGCTCGCCGGCGACAAGCTCAACCTCGACCGCTACCTGCCAGCCAAGGTCAAGAAAGCCCAGGACGCCACCAACAGCGCGCGCAAGGCCGAAGTCGACGCTACCGCGCAGAGCGCCATCAAGGGTGATACCCCGCTGCCCAGCCAGCCGACCCAGCAGGCCTGGAGCGACGCCCCGCTGCTGCCCATCGCCCGCCTGCGCGCGCTGGACCTGGACGTCGGCCTCAACCTCGGCCAGCTGACCCTCGACAAGCTGCCGATCGAGAACGCCGTGCTCAAGCTGCGCGGCCAGGGCGGCCTGCTCAGCCTCGACGACATGCGCGGCGAGCTGTACGACGGCAAGTTCAACGCCAAGGCCACCCTCGACGTGCGCCAGGACGTACCGTCCCTGAAGGCGCAGAAGCACATCGCCGACGTGCCGGTGGAGCGCCTGCTCGAATCCCAGGGCCAGAAACCGCCGGTCAAGGGCCTGCTCGACCTCGACGCCGACATCAGCACCCAGGGCAACAGCCAAAAGGCCTGGATCGACAACCTCAACGGCACCGCGCGCTTCGTCATGACCCAGGGCGTACTGCTAAACGCCAACCTCGAACAGCAGCTGTGCCAGGGCATCGCCACCCTCAACCGCAAGTCGCTGACCGCCGAGCATGGCGGCAAGGACACGCCGTTCCGCGAGCTGCAGGGCAACCTGGTGTTCCGCAATGGTGTCGCCAGCAACCCCGACCTCAAGGCCAGCATCCCCGGCCTGACGGTGAAGGGCGACGGCGATCTCGACCTGCGCGTGCTGGGCATGGACTACCGCGTCGGCGTCACCATCGAAGGCGACAAGAGCGACATGCCCGACCCGGCCTGCGAGGTGAACCAGCGCTACGTCGGCATCGAATGGCCGCTGCGCTGCCGCGGCCCGCTGGAACTGGGCGCCAAGGCCTGCCGCCTGGACAAGGACGGCATCGGCAAGATCGCCGCACGGTTGGCTGGGGACCGGCTGAATCAGAAACTCGAAGAGAAGCTCGGCGACAAGGTCAGTCCCGAACTCAAAGACGCACTCAAAGGGCTGTTCAAGAAGTGACCCCGGAAAGCTTCAACTCGGCCGTGCTCGACTGGTTCGACACCCACGGCCGCCATGACCTGCCCTGGCAGCAGAACATCACGCCCTACCGGGTGTGGGTCTCGGAAATCATGCTGCAGCAGACCCAGGTCAGCACCGTGATGGGCTACTACGACCGTTTCATGACGGCGCTGCCGACCGTGGCGGACCTGGCCAGCGCGCCGGAAGACGAAGTGCTGCACCTGTGGACGGGCCTGGGCTACTACACCCGCGCGCGCAACCTGCACAAGACCGCGAAGACGGTGATGGAACAGCACGGCGGCGAATTCCCCCGCGATGTCGAGCAGCTCACCGAGCTGCCCGGCATCGGCCGCTCCACCGCCGGAGCCATCGCCAGCATCTCCATGGGCCTGCGTGCGCCGATCCTCGACGGCAACGTCAAGCGCGTGCTGGCGCGCTATACCGCCTGCGACGGCTATCCGGGCGAGCCCAAGGTAGCCAAACAGCTGTGGGAGGCCGCCGAGCGCTTCACCCCGCAGCAGCGGGTCAACCACTACACCCAGGCGATGATGGACCTGGGCGCCACCCTCTGTACGCGCAGCCGGCCGAGCTGCCTGCTCTGCCCGCTGCGCGAGGGCTGTCGCGCGCATTTCCTCGGTCGCGAGACCGACTTCCCGGTGTCCAAGCCGCGCAAGGCGCTGCCGCAGAAGCGCACGCTGATGCCGATCCTGGCCAACCGCGAAGGCGACATCCTGCTTTATCGCCGTCCGTCGACCGGCCTCTGGGGCGGGCTGTGGAGCTTCCCCGAACTGGACGACCTGGGCGCCCTCGACCCGCTGGCCCAGCGCCACGCCCTGCGCCTGGGCGAGCGCCGCGAGCTGCCCGGCCTGACCCACACCTTCAGCCACTTCCAGCTGGCCATCGAGCCCTGGCTGGTGCGCGTCGAGGACGCAGCCCCCGCCGTGGCCGAGGCCGACTGGCTCTGGTATAACCTCGCCACCCCGCCGCGGCTCGGCCTTGCCGCCCCGGTGAAGAAGCTGCTCAAACGAGCCGCCGACGTGTTGAACGCAGGAGAAATGTCATGACCCGACTGGTGATGTGCCGCAAGTACAAAGAAGAGCTGCCCGGCCTCGATCGCGCGCCCTACCCCGGAGCCAAGGGCCAGGACATCTACGAGCACGTCTCGAAGAAGGCCTGGGACGAATGGCAGAAGCACCAGACCATGCTGATCAACGAGCGCCGCCTGAACATGATGAATGCCGAGGACCGCAAGTTCCTCACCGCCGAGATGGACAAGTTTCTTTCCGGCGAGGATTACGCACAGGCCGAGGGCTACGTCCCGCCCAGCGCGTAAGCTTCGGTATTATTTGAAAAATTTTTTCGCGGCACGCTTGACACCCCTCCCGAAAACCCTTTTAATGCGCGCCACGTTGCCCAGGTAGCTCAGTTGGTAGAGCAGGGGATTGAAAATCCCCGTGTCGGCGGTTCGATTCCGTCCCTGGGCACCAAGCCTTCCAAAAGCCCCTGAAATCGCGAGATTTCAGGGGCTTTTTCGTTTCCCTCCGCACAAGTCACTCCCCCGCCCCGGCCGACTCCGACGATTCGTATCGAATGTTTGCCGAACGCCACTGTCTACTGGCACGTAGCACACCGATCTTTCAAAATCATGACGATCCGGACGATTTTCACCTTTCAGTGAGATACCCTCCGGGATTGGATGTTCGTAGCGGAGTGACTGTGCGCAAACTCATTAGCTGGTGGAATTCACGGGGCAACCTGGTTTCACTGTCTGCCCTCTTCCTGCTGATCCCCCTGATCAGCCGCTACAGCCTTGGCTGGGGCACCCCGCTGGGCTACCTGTCCGACCTCGCGCTCGGCACGCTGCTGGTCGTCGCACTGCACAACCGACGACTGTTCATTGCCATTCCGGTCATGCTGGTCTGGGCGCTGTCGGTGATCGGCACCGCCGAACTGGTCAGCGCCGTGGGCCGCATGCCCGCGCCGGAAGACCTGCACTTCCTCGCCGACCCGACCTTCGTCGCCAACTCCACCGAAGGTGGCGGCCTCAATCACCTGCACCTGGCCATCCTGATCGGCGTCGGCATCCTTGCCTGCGCCCTGCTCTGGCGCCGCCGCGAGAAGCCGCTGCCGGGCTACGCCTACGCGCTGCCGGCGGCCCTGCTGGCCGGGCACTTCGGCGTGCAGTACTTCCAGCCCAGCGATGCGGAGATGTGGAAGCAGTTCAACCTGCCGCACCAGCTGGTTTCCCGCGCCATCACCGGCGGCGAGATGGCCTACCAGGACTGGCGCGACCGCGACCTCCCCGAGATCAAGGCCGACGTCACCGGCCTGACCCAGCACGATCTCAGCGGCACCCCGCTGCTGGCCGGTCGTGGCCAGGCGAAGAACGTGCTGATCATCGCCATGGAAGGTATCCCCGGCGCCTACGTGGCCACCAACCGCGCGGCACTGAGCAGCAGCTACGAAGAATCGATGATGCCGCGCCTGAGCACCTGGGCCGAGCGCRCCATGACCACCCCGGACTATGTGGTGCACAGCCACCAGACGATCCGCGGTCTGTACGCCATGCTCTGCGGCGATTACAGCAAGCTGGACAACGGCACGCCCAAGGGCGTCGAACTGCTGGGCAACCCGACCCGCGCCGCCGAGTGCCTGCCGGCGCAGATGCACCAGGCCGGCTTCAGCACCCACTTCCTGCAGGGCGCCGGGCTGCGCTTCATGGCCAAGGACAAGGTCATGCCGGCCATGGGCTTCGACAAGACCCTGGGCCGCGACTGGTTCAAGAAGAAACCCTACCTGGAATTCGCCTGGGGCATGGACGACAAGGCCTTCTTCGAAGGCGCGCTGGACTACGTCGGCCAGCTGCGCGAGAAGAAGCAGCCGTGGATGCTCACCCTGCTCACCGTCGGCACCCACCAGCCGTATTCGGCCACCCCGGAATACCTGGCCAAATACCCGACCCCGCGCCAGGCCGCCGTCGCCTACCTGGACGACGCCGTCGATGCCTTCCTCAAGGGCTTGGAAGAGAAAGGCGTGCTGAAGGACACCCTGGTGATCGTCACCTCCGACGAATCCCACGGCATCGACAACGTGCGCCTCGCCTCAGCCTGGGGCCTGAACCTGATCCTCGCACCGGAACAGGCCGCGCTGCCGCCGGTGAAGGCCGGTGTCTACGGCCACGTCGACCTGGAGTCCTCGGTGCTCGACTACTTCGCCATCAAGGCGCCGCAGGATATCGCCGGCCGCTCGCTGTTCCGCGAGTACGCCAGCGGCCGCGAGATGGTCTCGTTCACCAACGGCATGCAGCGCTACCACGACGGCAAGGGCAACTTCATCGAGTGCGACTTCCAGCAGGTCTGCCGGCGCTACAAGAGTGACGGCTTCATCGCCGACAGCGCCCAGTTCGTCGGCCGCTTCAGCGGCCGTGACGCGCGCCTGATGACCGCCCGCGCAGACATCCTCGACCAGTCGGTGGTGAACAATCAGTCGGCCCGCGAATACCAGTTCGCGACCAAGGAACGCATCCGCCTGAAGCCGCAGATCGACAACGAGTACACCGACAACCTGATCGGCGCGCAGTACCTGGAGTTCCCGGCCAACACCCATACCACGGTGAGCCTGAAGATCCGCGCCATCCAGATGGACGCCAAGGGTGCGAAGGTGACGCTCAAGACCCGCTCCTTCGAGAAGCCGGTACCCATCGAGATCCCCGACTTCCCGCTGGTCAAACGCAACCAGCCGCTGGAAGTGTCCTTCGGCTTCGACAACGAGGAAGCGCGCAAGGCCTTCTCCTTCCACCTGCTGGCCGAGGGCAAGGGCGTCATCGAGATCACCGACTTCCACGTGCTGACCCAGCCGCGCAAATCGAAGATCAACGCCAGCGAAGCCGGCGGCACTGGTCTGGCTGATGCCAACCGGCCGCTGACGATCCCGCGCCTGTCCGGGCACCCGAACCTGATGGCCGCCCAGCCACCGGAAGCCCAGGACGACATCACCCCTGCCGAGTCCATCGAGGACCCGAGCCCGCAGCTGCGGCAGATGATGCAGTGACACGCACCGGCGGCCCCAGGGCCGCCGGACTTTTACCGGGCGCCACAAACTGGCACTATCGCGCGCCCGCGCGCCGGCCGGCTGCACCATAGGGCGTCGCTAGTTCAGCCCAGGCGACAAGGCCCTGCGGCAATGCGACAAATCGCCACTATCGCCGACGACCGCGGCAGCTGGGCGCTTGGCGCACCCCGGAGTGCGTGTTAGCTTCCCCCTCGCCAGGATGGCCCCGATTCTGCAGTGACCTGCTGCAAAGCGTCCGAATAACAATAGAGGAGCCCCTTATGGCCACGGCCATGCCCGCTCTGGAAATCCGTAACCTGCACAAGCGTTACGGTGACCTGGAAGTGCTCAAAGGCATTTCCCTGACCGCCCGCGACGGCGATGTGATTTCCATTCTCGGCTCCTCCGGTTCCGGTAAATCCACGTTCCTGCGCTGCATCAACCTGCTGGAAAACCCGCACCAGGGGCAGATCCTGGTCGCCGGTGAAGAGCTCAAGCTGAAGAAGTCCAAGGACGGCTCGCTGGTCGCCTCGGACAACAAGCAGATCAACCGCATGCGCAGCGAGCTCGGCTTCGTCTTCCAGAACTTCAACCTCTGGCCGCACATGAGCATCCTCGACAACATCATCGAGGCGCCGCGCCGTGTGCTGGGCAAGACCAAGGCCGAAGCCACCGAGATCGCCGAAGCCCTGCTGGCCAAGGTCGGCATCGCCGACAAGCGCCACAGCTTCCCCGCACAGCTCTCCGGCGGCCAGCAGCAGCGCGCCGCCATCGCCCGCACGCTGGCGATGCAGCCCAAGGTGATCCTGTTCGACGAGCCGACTTCCGCACTGGACCCGGAGATGGTCCAGGAAGTGCTCAACGTGATCCGCAAGCTCGCCGAGGAAGGCCGCACCATGCTGCTGGTCACCCACGAGATGAACTTTGCCCGCCAGGTTTCCAGCGAGGTGGTGTTCCTCCACCAGGGCCTGGTAGAAGAGCAGGGACCGCCGCAGCAGGTATTTGACAACCCGCACTCGGCACGCTGTAAACAATTCATGTCCAGCCACCGCTAACGGAGCATCACTGAATGAAGAACTATAAGAAGATCGTTCTGGCTGTCGCGGCCACCTTTGCACTGGGGAGCCAGGCCATCGCCGCCGACAAGCTGCGCATCGGCACCGAAGGCGCCTACCCGCCCTTCAACGGCATCGACGCCAGCGGCCAGGTGGTCGGCTTCGACATCGAGATCGGCAAGGCACTGTGCGCCAAGATGAAGACCGAGTGCGACGTCGTCACCTCCGACTGGGACGGCATCATCCCGGCCCTGAACGCCAAGAAGTTCGACTTCATCGTCGCTTCCATGTCGATCACCGACGAACGCAAGCAGGCGGTGGACTTCACCAACCCGTACTACACCAACAAGCTGCAGTTCGTGGCGCCCAAGTCCACCGACTTCAAGACAGACAAGGGCTACCTGAAAGGCAAGGTGATCGGTGCGCAGCGCGCCACCATCGCCGGCACCTGGCTTGAAGACAACATGGCTGACACCGTCACCATCAAGCTCTACGACACCCAGGAAAACGCCTACCTCGACCTGTCCTCGGGCCGCCTCGACGGCGTGCTGGCCGACAAGTTCGTGCAGTACGACTGGCTCAAGAGCGACGCCGGCAAGGACTTCGAGTTCAAGGGCGACCCGGTGTTCGACAACGACAAGATCGGCATCGCCGTGCGCAAGGGTGACCCGCTGCGCGACAAGCTGAACGCCGCTCTGAAGGAAATCGTCGACGACGGTACCTACAAGAAGATCAACGAAAAGTACTTCCCCTTCAGCATCTACTGATGCACGTGCCGCGCCGCCCCTCGCCGGGCGGCGCGCGCCTTCAGGCGTGACTCCCGATGATTTTCGACCTGCACGGCTTTGGCGATCAGCTGATCGCCGGCACCTGGATGACGCTCAAGCTGTCGCTCGCCTCAGTCTGTCTGGGACTGATCCTCGGCCTGCTCGGCGCCATCGCCAAGACCTCGAAGAATGCATTCCTGCGCATGCTCGGCGGTTTCTATACCACCGTGGTGCGTGGCGTCCCGGAGACGCTCTGGGTGCTGATGATCTACTTGGGCACGGTCGCCGGGCTGAACGCCCTGGGTGGCCTGTTCGGCTATCCCGAATTCGCCCTCTCGCCTTTCGCCGCAGGTACCTGCGCACTGGGCCTGTGCTTCGGCGCCTACGCCACCGAAGTCTTCCGTGGCGCGCTGCTGGCAATCCCCAAGGGCCACCGCGAAGC
Organism: Pseudomonas sp. CAN1; assembly: GCF_030462585.1. Classification (GTDB taxonomy): domain Bacteria; phylum Pseudomonadota; class Gammaproteobacteria; order Pseudomonadales; family Pseudomonadaceae; genus Pseudomonas. The sequence continues at coordinate 53,797 of NZ_JASMRU010000004.1, forward strand.
CGGCCAGGCGCTGGGGCTCTCCGCGCCGCGGATCTTCTGGCGCGTGGTCCTGCCGCAAGTGTGGCGCGTGGCGCTACCCGGCCTGGGCAACCTCTATCTGATCCTGCTCAAGGACACCGCGCTGGTTTCCCTGATCAGCCTCGACGAAATCATGCGCAAGGCCGGCGTCGCCTCCAACGCGACCAAGGAGCCCTTCACCTTCTACATGGCTGCCGCGCTGATCTACCTGGGACTCACCGTGTTCATCATGGCCGTCCTGCACTTCCTTGAGCGCCGCGCTGGCCAGGGCTTCGTGAGGAACGAGCTATGACCGACTTCGAGCTGATCCTCAAATGGCTGCCCAAGATGCTCCAGGGCGCGCAACTGACCCTGGAGCTGCTCGCCATCGCAGTGGTGGCCGGGCTGATCCTCGCGCTGCCCATCGGCATCGCCCGCGCGTCGCGCCACTGGTATGTACGTGCGCTGCCGTATGCCTACGTGTTCTTCTTCCGCGGCACGCCGCTGCTGCTGCAGCTGGCACTGGTCTACTACGGCCTGGCGCAGTTCGAGAGCGTGCGCAAGGGCCCGCTCTGGCCGTACCTGCGCGATCCGTACTGGTGCGCACTGCTGGCAATGACCCTGCACACCGCCGCGTACATCGCGGAAATCCTCCGTGGCGCCATCCATGCCATCCCGGTGGGTGAAGTGGAAGCCGCCCGTGCGCTGGGCATGTCCCGCCGCCAGGCGCTGTTCCACATCATCCTGCCGCGTGCCGCGCGCATCGCCATGCCGGCCTACAGCAACGAGGTAATCCTCATGCTCAAGGCCAGCGCCGTGGTGTACACCGTGACCCTGTTCGACATCATGGGCATGACCCGCACCATCATCGCGCGCACCTACGAGGCCATGCTGTTCTTCTGCCTCGCCGGGCTGTTCTACCTGGTCATCACCCTGGTGCTGACGCGCATCTTCCGCCTGCTCGAACGCTGGCTGAAGGTGGACTCGATGCAGGGCCGCTGACCGGCGCTCCCGCTCGCCCACGGGGTCGCTATAATGCGCGCCCCGTGGCTTCCTCCCGCTCCGTACCGTGCTGCCCGACGACACTCCCCTGACCGGTTCCGACCTACTCCAGCGCTTCCAGGCACTGGACGGCTTCCTGCTGGAACATCAGGCGCTGTGGCGACCCAAGCCGTTCACCGAACTGCAACTGCAGTGGGAGACGGAGCACCCGGAACTGGCGCACTGGCTGCGCAACCGCAGCCTGGAAGACGCCGAATCGGTGCATAACTCACCCGAGCTGCTCGATGCACCGGCACCCTTCCCCGACCTGGCTGCCACCGCAATGCGCCTGTCCAGCGTCGGCGAACTCCCCGCTCGCCCGGTGGGCAAGTTGCCGAACCTGCTGACCGTCGATGTGCCCGGACGCAAATGGCAGCAGATCGAAGCCTTCGCCAGCCGCCTGGCGTTCACCCGCGAACCGCAGCAATGGCTCGACTGGTGCGCCGGCAAGGGCCATCTGGGTCGCCTGCTGGCCCGCGACGGCAAGCCGCTGCTGAGCCTGGAGTTCGATGCAGCCCTGGTGCAGGACGGCCAGCGCTTGAGCGATCGCTTGGCCCTGCAGGCCCGCCACCATGAGCAGGACGTCCTGGCGGCAAACGCCGGCGAGCACCTGCAAGCGGAGCACACCGCCGTCGCCCTGCATGCCTGCGGCGACCTGCACGTGCGCCTGTTGCAACTGGCCAGCGCCAGGGGCTGTCTTCAATTGGCGGTCGCGCCCTGCTGTTACAACCGTATCAACGGCGAGCAGTACCAGCCGCTCTCCACCGCGGTGAAGGCGTCTTCCCTGCGCCTGTCGCGGGACGACCTGCGCCTGCCATTGGCGGAAACCGTCACCGCCGGTGCGCGGGTAAGGCGCCAGCGCGATGCTTCGWTGGCCCGCCGACTGGCCTTCGACCTGCTGCGAAGGGAGCTGAGCGGCAATGCCGATTACCTGACCACCCCGTCCGTCTCGCCGACCTGGCTGGACAAGCCCTTCGCCGACTACTGCCGCGACCTCGCTGCGCTGCGCGGCGTCACCCTGCCGGAATGCGTGGATTGGCAGCACTGGGAGGCCGCTGGATGGCAACGCCTGGCCCAGGTGCGCAACCTGGAACTGGTGCGCGGACTGTTCCGCCGGCCGATGGAGCTCTGGCTGCTCCTCGACCGCGCCCTGTACCTCGAGGAACAGGGCTATCGCGCCACCCTGGGCGCCTTCTGCGCCACCCGGATGACCCCGCGAAACCTGCTGCTGCTCGCCGAACGCATCTGAGACGGGCGTTCCAGAGATCCACCCACAGCACCTGTGGATAACTCTGTTCGTAACCTTGGAAAAACCTGCCCTGTCTTACCGTCCAGACCGCCTCGCTGCAATCTGGTCATTTTTTGCTCACATCAATTTAACTATTTAAAATCATATAGTTACATGAATAGGTGATTTCCATCACAGCCCATATGCGCTTTGCGTCCTGAATCGGCCGCCGTTGTGCATAAACGGCAGCCTGCGATGTAGGAAATCAGCCATACCTGTTGCTGTTCCCGCACTAATAGCGCTTCGTCGAACGGATTGTTGCGTATTCGCGACAATTGAGCCTTGTCAATTGCTGCCTAGGCAGTATCATTTCGAAACATTTCACTGCCTAAGCAGCTTTCTGTTTTGACATGAATCACTACAACGCAGCGGATTTCCCGTTCAAAGGCTCCATCGGTCAGTTGCTGGGCGCTACGGCGATCCTCAAGGACCGCCTGATGGACAAGCACCTCGCCCACCTGGACATCACCGCCGCCCAGTTCAAGGTGCTGTTCTTCGTCGGCCAGGGCCGCGCCAACACCCCGGCCGAGCTGTGCCGCGAGCTGTCCATCGACAGCGGCTCGATGACCCGCATGCTCGACCGCCTGGCGCGCAAGGACCTGCTGGTCCGCGAGCCCTGCCAGAACGACCGTCGCAGCGTGCGCCTGAGCCTCAGCAGCGCTGGCGAAGCGGTCAACGCCGAGGCACCGAGCATCGCCTCCGCCGCCATGAACGAACTGGTTGGCGGCCTTTCCGCCGATGAGCTGCAGACCCTCACCGGCCTGCTCGACAAGATCCTGCGCGCCCACGGCGCCGCGGCCAGTTGCGCGGCGCAGGAGAAATGACCATGAACCACCTCCGCATCGCCCTACTGCCGGCCGCCGTATTCGCCGCCGTGCTGGGGCTGGCCGGCTGCGTCAGCTCCTCGGGGCTGAGCACCAGCGGCAAGGCCGTCGACCCCGCCAGCCTGAAGGCCGGCGTCAGCCTCGACGGCACGCCCCTGTCGCCCGCCTCCTGGCCCAGCGAACGCTGGTGGACCAGCCTGGGCGACGCCCAGCTCGACAGCCTGATTGACGAAGCCCTGCGCGGCACTCCGGACCTGGACATCGCCAGCGCCCGTGCCCGCCAGGCCATCGCCGCGGCGCAGGCCCAGGACGCCGCACGCATGCCGAGCGTGAAGGGCACCGCCAGCTACGCCGGCATCCGCGCACCGACCTCCGTACTACCGGCGCCCACCGGCGGCCACTATTCGGCAGTGAAATACCTGTCGATGAGCTTCAGCTACGACCTCGACCTCTGGGGCGGTCAACGCGACGCCTGGGAAGCCGCTCTTGGCCAGGCCAATGCCGCCGAAGTCGACCGCCAGGCCGCCGCCATCACCCTCTCGACCAACGTCGCCCGCTCCTACAGCGAACTGGCCCACGCTTTCGTCGCCCGTGACCTGGCCAAGGACGAACTGGACCGCTCGCAGCATCTCTTCCAGCTCAGCCAGAAGCGCATGGACGCCGGCCTCGACAGCAAGGTCCAGCTGCAACAGACGCAATCCCAGGTCGCCAGCGCCAAGCAGCAACTGGCAGCGGCGGAACAGGACATCGCCAGCGACCGCATCGCCCTCGCCGTGCTGCTCGGCCAAGGCCCGGACCGCGGCCAGGAACTGCAGCGCCCGCAGGTGCTCAAGCCCGGCGCGCTGAGCCTGCCGTCGAACCTGCCGGCCGAGCTGCTGGGCCGCCGCGCGGACATCGTCGCCGCACGCTGGCGGGTCGAGGCTGCCTCGAAAAGCATCGATTCGGCGAAGACCGAGTTCTATCCCAACGTGAACCTGGGAGCGATGGTCGGCCTGGCCGCCATGCACACCAGCGACGTGCTGAAGGCGCCGAGCCGGTTCTTCCAGATCGCCCCGGCGATCTCCCTGCCGATCTTCGATGGCGGCCGCCTGCGCGCCAATCTCGCCGGCAAGGACGCCGACTACGACCTGGCCGTCGCCCAGTACAACAAGACCCTGGTCAACGCCCTCGGCGAGGTCAGCGACGACCTCGGCAAGCTGCGCTCACTGGAGCAGCAGATCGACGACCAGCGCGATGCCCGTGATATCGCCAAGTCCAACTTCGACCTGGCCATGCGCCGTTACGGCGAAGGCGTCGGCAACTACCTCGACGCCCTAAGCGTGCAGCAACAGCTGCTCCTTGCCGAACGCCAGCTGGCCAGCCTGGACGCCCAGCGCATCGACCTCTCGGTGCAACTGGTCCAGGCCCTGGGCGGTGGCTACCAGCCCGACACCACTTCCACTCCCGCCCCGCTCGCCCAGGCGAACGCGGCCGCCGCGCACTGAACGAGGCACCCGACATGAGCACCGCCACCCAAGAAACTCCCACCAGCAATCCCAAGCGCAAACGCTGGTTGCTGATCCTGCTCGCCGTGGTGATCCTCGCCGGCATCGCCAGCCTCGCCTGGGAAATCCTCTACGGCCGCTGGCACGAAGACACCGACGATGCCTACGTGAACGGCAACGTCGTGCAGATCACCCCGCAGATCACCGGCACCGTAGTCAGCATCGGCGCTGATGACGGAGACCTGGTGCAAAAGGGCCAGGTGCTGGTGAAGTTCGACCCCAGCGACGCCGACATCGCCCTGCAGCAAGCCGAAGCCAACCTCGCGCGCACCGTGCGCCAGGTGCGCGGTCTGTTCAGCAACGTCGACGGTTACAAGGCCGACGTGGCCGCCAAGAAGGTCGCCCTGACCAAGGCCGAAGCCGACTTCAAGCGCCGGCAGAACCTCGCCAACGATGGCGCCATCTCCCAGGAAGAACTGGCCCACGCCCGCGACGCCCTGGACACCGCGCGCAGCTCGCTGACCAGCTCCGAGCAGCAACTGGACACCAACCGCGCCCTGGTCGACGACACCGTGATCGCCTCGCACCCGGACGTCAAAGCCGCCGCCGCGAAGCTGCGCCAGGCCTACCTCGATGACGCCCGCGCGGTGATCATCGCACCAGTCACCGGCTACGTCGCCAAGCGCACCGTGCAGGTCGGCCAGCGCGTGCAGCCGGGCGCCGCGCTGATGGCGGTGATCCCGCTGGACCAGGTGTGGATCGACGCCAACTTCAAGGAAACCCAGCTCAAGCACATGCGCATCGGCCAGCCGGTGGAAATCCGCTCCGACCTCTATGGCGGCGAAGTGAAGTACTCCGGCACCGTCGACAGCCTCGGCGTCGGCACCGGCAGCGCCTTCTCGCTGCTGCCGGCGCAGAACGCCACCGGCAACTGGATCAAGATCGTCCAGCGCGTGCCGGTGCGCATCCGCATCAACTCCGAGGAGCTGGCGAAGAACCCGCTGCGCATTGGCCTGTCCATGGACGTCAACGTCAGCCTGCATGACCAGAGCGGCCCAGCCCTCGCCCAGCAGTCCCCGCACGAGGCGGTGTTCTCCACCGACGTGTACCAGGAGCAACTGGCTTCGGCGGACCATCTGATCGAGAAGCTGATCCAGGCCAACCTGGCCGATGCCAACCACAGCACCGCGCAGCGCTGATCCGACTGCCACCATGAGCCAGCCCAACAGCAGCAGTTTCAGCCCGCCCAGCCTGGTGATGGCCACCATCGGCCTGTCGCTGGCGACCTTCATGCAGGTGCTCGACACCACCATCGCCAACGTCGCCCTGCCGACCATCTCCGGCAACCTCGGGGTCAGCTCCGAGCAGGGCACCTGGGTAATCACCTCGTTCGCGGTGAGCAACGCCATCGCCCTGCCGCTGACCGGCTGGCTGAGCCGCAAGATCGGCGAGGTGCGGCTATTCATCGCCGCCACCCTGCTCTTCGTGATCGCCTCGTTCCTCTGCGGCGTCGCCCAGCAGATGGGCATGCTGGTGGGCTTCCGCGCCATCCAGGGCTTCGTCGCCGGGCCGCTCTACCCGATCACCCAGACGCTGCTGATCTCCATCTACCCCCCGGCGAAAAGGGGGATGGCACTGGCACTGCTGGCGATGGTGACGGTGGTCGCACCCATCGCCGGGCCGATCCTCGGCGGCTGGATCACCGACAGCTACAGCTGGCCGTGGATCTTCTTCATCAACGTGCCCATCGGCCTGTTCGCCGCCATGGTGGTCTACCAGCAACTGCGCGCGCGCCCGGTGGTGATCAAGCACGCCCCCATGGACTACATGGGCCTGGCGATGCTGGTGATCGGCGTCGGCGCCCTGCAGATCGTGCTCGACAAGGGCAACGACCTGGACTGGTTCGAATCCGGGTTCATCATCGGCGGCACGGTGCTCGCGGTGATCGCCCTGGCGGTCTTCGTGATCTGGGAGCTGACCGACAAGCACCCGATCGTCAACCTGCGACTGTTCGTGCACCGCAACTTCACAGTGGGAACCCTGGCGCTGGTTGGCGGCTACGCCGGCTTCTTCGGCATGAACCTGTTGCTGCCGCAGTGGCTACAAACACAGATGGGCTACACGGCAACCTGGGCCGGCCTGGCGGCGGCGCCAATCGGCATCCTTCCGGTATTCCTCTCGCCACTCGTCGGACGCTACGCGAACAATTTCGATCTTCGCCTGCTCGCCGGCCTGGCGTTCCTGGCGATGGCGGCGACCTGCTTCATGCGCGCCGACTTCACCACCGACGTCGACTACATGCACATCGCCCTGGTGCAGCTGTTCATGGGGCTGGGTGTGGCGTTCTTCTTCATGCCGATCCTGAGCATCCTGCTCTCCGACCTGCCGCCAGACCAGATCGCCGACGGCTCGGGCCTGGCAACCTTCCTGCGGACCCTGGCCGGCAGCTTTGCCGCGTCCTTGACCACCTGGATCTGGAATCGCCGCGCCACCATGCACCACGCCTACCTGACCGAAAACCTCAGCCAGTACGACCCGGCCACCCGCGCCACCGTCGAACAACTGGGCGGCCCCGGCCAGCACAGCGCCGCCCTGCTGGAGCGCATGGTGGAGAGCCAGGCCTACATGATCAGCACCATCGACTACTTCACCCTGCTGGGCTGGCTGTTCCTCGCCATGCTGGTGGTCATCTGCCTGGCCAAACCACCCTTCGGCGCCAAGCCCGGCGCGGCAACGGCGGGCGGCCACTGACCGAGACCTGCATCACACTGAAAAATCAGTGGTTTACACCCGGGGCGGCGTGGCTATAATGGCCGCCCTCCTTGCCGGTATAGCTCAGCTGGTAGAGCAACTGACTTGTAATCAGTAGGTCCCGGGTTCGACTCCTGGTGCCGGCACCACGTATAGAGACATGACAAAGGCCCACTACGAAGTGGGCCTTTGTCTTTTTCGGGGCTTGATTTCTGACGGACGGATGCTGGACTTTCAGAACCTTCCTCGTCACGAACCATCTAATACGCGCTTTGTACCGAGCACCAACAGCACGACTGTGCTGGGGGCGGCGCACCGAAAAAAGACATAGGTTTACGGACCTGTCTGCATGAATATAATGACCGCACTCACGCCAAGGCCAATGCCATACGGCCAGCAGATAAACCTGCCTGGAGCATCCCGAAGCACCAACAGGAAACACATTAGAAAGCGGATGGAACCGCCGGGGGCAGTAAAGTGATCGCCAACACTGCGGTACAGGGATACTTCGACCAAGTCGCCAGTAGCCGGCAGGAAATGCGGGTTGCCATTCTCCTTTCTACCTACAACGGTGCTGCCTTTCTCAAGGAGCAGCTCGACTCGCTGATTTCCCAGACCCACAAGAATTGGGTCATTTTCGCGTCAGACGACGGCTCAAGCGACGCAACCCTGGAGATTCTGGCCATCTACAAGGAAAAGCTGGGCGAGGACCGCATGAATATTGTCAGCGGCCCACGCAGAGGTTTCTCGGCGAATTTCCTTTCTCTGCTCAAGCAGCCCTTGGCAAACGCCGACTTCTATGCATTCTGCGACCAGGATGATGTCTGGGCGGCAAACAAGTTAGAGCTTGCACTGAGCTGGTGCATGACCATTCCGTCCGAGCAGCCGGCGCTGTATTGCGCGCGCACCCAACTGATCGACGAGTCCGGCGCGCCCATCGGGCTTTCTCCGCTGTTCTCTGCACCGGCGAGTTTCCGCAATGCGTTGGTGCAAAGCATTGCCGGCGGCAACACCATGGTTTTCAACAGATCTGCACGACATCTGCTGATGAAGACCCGGGAAGGCGATCACATAGTCTCCCATGACTGGTGGGCGTACCTGGTCGTGTCGGGGTGCGACGGGGCGATCCGTTACGACCCCACTCCCAGCGTTGGCTACCGCCAGCATGGCAATAATCTGATCGGATCCAATGCCCGCCTCCGTGATCGCCTTCAGCGCCTCAAAAGGATGTTCCATGGTACGTTCAAGGAGTGGAACGACTCCAACCTGCATGCCATGCAGGCCATCCATCCGGATCTGAGCTCTGAAAACCGCCAGACGCTTGTCCTCTTCGAGCAGGCACGGCATTCGCCTTTCCTAAAGCGCCTTGCATTGATCATTCGATCCGGCGTCTACAGGCAGACTCCCCTCGACAATATTGGCCTGACCGCTGCCGCCATTTTCCAGAGGCTATGACCTAAATGACTATTCTCGTAACCGGCAGCGCCGGGTTCATTGGTGCAAACTTCGTCCTCGACTGGCTATCCGAACACGATGAGCCCGTCGTAAGCCTCGACAAGCTGACCTATGCCGGAAATCGCCAGAACCTGGGCAGCCTGGTAAATGACCAACGCCATCTGTTCGTTCAAGGCGATATTGGCGACTCAGATCTGGTGACCGAGCTGCTCAGCACTCACAAGCCTCGCGCAGTGCTCAATTTCGCTGCCGAATCCCATGTGGACCGCTCGATCCACGGACCGGAAGACTTTATTCAGACCAACATCGTCGGCACTTTCCGATTGCTCGAAGCCGTACGGACACACTGGAGCCAACTCGGCGAAACCGAAAAGGCCCAGTTCCGCTTCCTGCATGTATCTACCGACGAAGTCTACGGCTCCCTGGGCCCCACTGATCCGGCGTTCTCCGAGCAGAACAAGTACGAGCCCAATAGCCCGTACTCGGCGTCCAAGGCGGCCTCCGACCACCTGGTACGTGCCTATCATCACACCTACGGCCTTCCCGTCCTGACCACTAATTGCTCGAACAATTACGGTCCGTATCATTTCCCAGAAAAGCTGATTCCGCTAATCATCCACAACGCACTGGTAGGAAAACCTCTGCCTATCTACGGCGATGGTCAGCAGATTCGAGACTGGCTGTACGTCAAGGACCACTGCTGCGCGATTCGCCGAGTCCTGGAAGCAGGCGAACTGGGCGAAACCTACAACGTGGGCGGCTGGAATGAAAAAGCCAACATCGATGTCGTGCACACTCTTTGCGACATTCTGGATGAAGAGCAGCCGCGCACCGATGGAAGGACCTACCGCGACCAAATTGCCTTCGTCAAAGATCGACCGGGACATGACCGTCGTTATGCAATTGACGCCACGAGGTTGGAGCGCGAGCTCGGCTGGAAACCGGCCGAGACTTTCGAAACCGGCATTCGGAAAACGGTACGCTGGTACCTGAGCAATCAGGATTGGGTCACGAACGTAACCAGCGGCGCATACCGTGAGTGGGTCGGCAAGCAATACGCATGAACAAGATTCTACTTCTCGGTGCTAACGGCCAGGTCGGTTGGGAACTCCAACGCTCTCTGGCGCCTCTGGCGCAGCTTACGATCTGTGACCGGCAGCATGCCGATCTCTCGGATCTAGCCGGCCTGAAGCAGCTGATTGTCGATGAACAGCCCGATGTGATCGTCAATGCCGCCGCCTACACGGCAGTGGATAAAGCCGAAAGCGACATGGTGGCCGCTCGGCGAATCAACGCCGAGGCAGTGGCACTCATAGCGAGTGTTGCTCAAGAACAGAATGCACTGTTCGTGCATTACTCCACTGACTATGTATTTGACGGCAGTGGCGATGTGCCGTTCTCCGAGCAAGCAGCTACTGGCCCTCTGAGCGTATACGGCCAAACCAAGCTCGAAGGTGAGATTGCAATCCGCGAAAGCGGCTGCAGCCACCTGATCCTGCGGACAAGTTGGGTATTCGCCGCCAGAGGGGCGAACTTCGCCAAGACCATGCTGCGCCTGGCGAAAGAGCGCGACGCACTCAACGTCATCGCCGATCAGTTCGGCGCCCCAACCAGCGCGGAGCTGATAGCCGATGTCACCGCGCACATTCTCAAGCATCTTGCTGCAGCCCCTGCGACGCTTAGAGAAGCTGCCGGTACCTACCACCTGGTAGCAAGTGGCGAGACGAGTTGGCACGGCTATGCCCGCTTCGTTATCGAGGAAGCTGGGCAGCTAGGCTGCGAGTTGCGTACCAGGGCAGAGAACATTGCACCCATTACTACCAGCCAATATCCGCTGCCCGCCCAGCGACCGGCCAACTCGCGCCTGTCCAACGACAAGCTACAAAACACCTTCGACCTGAAACTTCCCCCATGGGAATTCCATGTCCGTCGAATGATTAGAGAATTGGTGGATCAGGACGCCATATGAAGCGCAAAGGAATCATCCTCGCCGGAGGGTCTGGAACCCGCCTGCATCCAGCAACACTGGCAATCTCCAAGCAGTTGCTGCCGGTTTACGACAAACCGATGATCTATTACCCGCTGAGCACTCTCATGCTCGCCGGCATCAGGGATATCCTGATCATCTCCACCCCGCTGGATACGCCGCGCTTCGAGCAATTGCTGGGAGATGGAAGCCAATGGGGACTGAATCTGCAGTACGCCGTCCAGGCGTCACCCGACGGGCTAGCTCAGGCGTTCCTTATCGGCGAGCAGTTCATTGGTAACGATCTCAGCGCTCTCGTTCTTGGCGACAACATTTATCACGGGCACGACTTCCAGGAGTTGCTGCTCAACGCAATGCAGCGTAGTCAAGGCGCCAGCGTCTTCGCCTACCATGTGCACGACCCTGAGCGTTACGGCGTAGTTGAGTTCGATCAGCTTGGCAAAGCCATCAGCCTGGAAGAGAAGCCAGCCAATCCCAAGTCCAATTACGCGGTCACCGGTTTGTACTTCTATGACAAGCAGGTCGTCGATATTGCCAAGAGCATCAAACCCTCCGCTCGCGGCGAGCTCGAAATCACCGACGTGAACAAGGCTTATCTCCAGCTCAACTCGCTTTCCGTGGAGATCATGGGCCGCGGTTATGCCTGGCTGGATACCGGCACCCACGACTCTCTGCTGGAGGCCAGCCACTTCATTGCCACGCTGGAAAACCGGCAAGGCCTGAAAGTGGCGTGCCCGGAAGAGATAGCATTCCGCCAGAAATGGATCAGTGCAGAGCAGCTTGAAGCACTCGCGGCTCCACTGACCAAGAATGGCTACGGCCAATACCTGAAACGCCTGCTGGTTGAGACAGTCTACTGATGAAAGCTACCCGCCTTGCGCTCCCCGATGTTGTTCTGTTCGAGCCCAGAGTGTTCGGCGATGAGAGAGGCTTTTTCTTTGAAAGCTTTAACCATCGTCAGTTCGAGGAGGCAGTAGGTCGCTCCGTGAACTTTGTACAAGACAATCACTCCCGCTCTTCCAAGGGCGTCCTGCGCGGCCTGCACTACCAGATCGTCCAGCCCCAGGGAAAACTGGTCCGCGTGGTGTCCGGCGAGGTATACGACATCGCAGTGGACTTGCGGCGCTCCTCACCCACATTTGGCCAGTGGGCCGGTGAATACCTCAGCGCGGAAAACAAGCGCCAGCTTTGGGTTCCCGAAGGTTTCGCTCACGGCTTTCTTGTGCTTTCCGACCACGCCGAATTCCTCTACAAGACAACCGACTACTATGCACCGGGGCACGAGCGCTGCATCGTCTGGAATGACCCCGACCTGGCTATTACCTGGCCTGGATCCGAGGCCCCCATACTGTCGGAGAAAGATGCACGAGGTGGCCGCTTCGAATCTGCCGAGGTCTATGACTGATGCAGAAGCATCCTGTTTCACCACGGGAATTGCTCGCCAGCCTGTGGCGTAATCGAGTTCTGATTCGCGCAATGATCAAAAGGGAAGTGCTCGGCCGCTACCGCGGATCCTTCCTGGGTGTGCTCTGGTCGTTCTTCAATCCGGTCTTCATGCTGATCGTCTACACATTCGTTTTCAGCGTGGTATTCAAAGCTCGCTGGAGCGCCGGCAGCGACTCCAAGACCGAGTTTGCCCTGGTGTTATTCGCTGGCCTTATTGTTTTCAATCTTTTTTCCGAGGCCATAAACCGGGCGCCCGGGCTTATCCTGTCAAACGTAAACTACGTCAAGAAGGTTGTATTCCCGCTCGAAGTGCTGCCGTGGATATCGCTAGGCTCTGCCTTTTTCCACTTCATCATCAGTCTTTGCGTGTGGATAACCGGCTATATCGTGTTGTTCGGCCCCCCCCCTGCCACAGCCGTATACCTTCCCCTGGTACTTCTGCCATTGGTTCTGCTGACGATGGGCCTTTCCTGGTTCCTGGCCTCCCTTGGGGTGTTCATGCGCGACGTGACGCAACTGATTGGCATCATCACGTCGGTGATGATGTTCCTGTCACCCATTTTCTATCCCGTCTCCGCACTACCTGAGAAGTATCAGCACCTGATATTCATGAACCCCCTCACCATTGTCATTGAACAGGTAAGGGCCGTTCTATTCTGGGGAACAGCTCCCGACTTCGGCAACTTAGCGATCTATGTGATCGTCGCTTCGTGCATCGCTTGGCTGGGTTTCAGCTGGTTCCAGAAAACGCGCAAGGGGTTCGCCGATGTCCTCTGAGACTGCAATCAGGATCGAAAGCCTGAGCAAGTGCTATCAGGTCTACGCGCAGCCTCGGGATAGGCTCAAGCAATTCCTTCTACCCAATCTCCAGCGCTTGGCGAAGCTTCAGCCCAGGCAATATTTCCAGGAGTTCTGGGCACTTCAGAATGTCTCATTCGAGGTAGGAAGAGGCGAAACGGTCGGTATTCTCGGGCGAAACGGCAGTGGAAAATCAACGCTTTTGCAGTTGATCTGCGGAACACTGAATCCCACCGCCGGCACCATCGAAGTCAACGGCCGCATCGCGGCTCTGCTTGAGCTGGGTTCGGGTTTCAACCCCGAATTTACCGGGCGTGAAAACGTCTACTTGAGTAGCACCCTGCTTGGCATGAGCCTCGAAGAAATCAATGAGCGCTTCGATAGCATTGCCGCCTTTGCGGATATCGGCGAGTTCCTCGACCGCCCGGTAAAAACCTACTCCAGCGGCATGTTCGTTCGCCTCGCCTTTGCTGTGAATATCATGTCGCAACCCGAAATCATGGTGGTCGATGAGGCCCTGGCCGTGGGTGACATGAGTTTCCAGGCAAAGTGCATGACCGCATTGCGCCGAATTCAGGATAACGGCGCTACCGTGCTATTTGTCAGCCACGACATTGGTAGCGTCAAAAGCCTGTGCTCACGCGCCGTTTACCTTGAGCGAGGCAATCTGGTCGCGGTTGGCAAGGCTGCAACTGTGGCAGAAGACTATGTCCGCATGATGCGCGAAGAGATGAATTCGCAGCACCGGGATTCGTTGCAAATCAAGGCCGACGTTGCAGAAGAGCCTCTCGAGACCAGCGATCCGGAAACGGCTTCGCTGTCGGAAAGCGAGTCGCAGCACGACGCCTTCGAAACACGAGTAGCGCAGTTCCGTTATGGCACCGCCAAGGCGAAGATCATTTATGCGGAATTGCTCGACATCGATGATGAACCAGTACTGTCCATTGAATTCAATCAGTCGGTAAAAGTCCGTTTCCGATTCCGGGTGACTGAAGAAATGACTCTGGCACCGAGTTACTACATCCTTGATGACAAGAAGAACCTCATTGCCGGTGCAGGCCCCCGTCAATTGGACATGGCGCTCCCGGTTTGCAAGCCAAACACGGAGTACGTAGCGACCTATCTGACTGAGCTTCCATTGCACGAAGGCAACTACAGCATCCAGATCCAGCTCAATCGGCCGATCATTCTGGACGAAACCGCAGAGTTTCTCGACGTTATCGATGATGCCATCCTGTTCAATGTGCAGCGCAGGCGCAATGGGCGCATCTGGACGAAGACCCTGCTCCCTAATCGCCTGGAGATCGTCGGCGCATGAAAGCTCTGTTATCCCGCATTAGCAGAGCTTTCCAGGCGAGCAAGGCTCAGCTCCAATGCCCTCTTTGCAAGACCGCCGATATCTCGTTCACCCCGTTGGACAGTTACTACCGAGATAACGCCAAAGCAAACGGCTACCAGTATTTTGGCCAAGGCGAAATGACGGCTGTCGACAGTTACTCCTGCAGCGCCTGTGGTGCATCGGACCGCGAGCGCCTATACGCCTACTGGGTAGAGCAGATGATTGCCTCTGGTCGGCTACATGAAGGGCACCGGCTTATCCACTTCTCTCCGGAACCAGCTCTGGGCGCCCTTATCCAGCAGAAAGGCCTATTCGATTATTCGACAGCCGACTTGGTCATGCCAGGTGTCGACTATCACGCGGACCTGATGGATCTGCCATTCGAGGATGAAAGCGTCGACTTCTTCATATGTAGTCACGTACTTGAGCACGTGCCCGACGATCGCCAGGCTATCCGCGAGTTGCACCGGATCACACGCAAGAGCGGAGTCGGCATTCTCATGGCCCCCATCATTCTCGGCCTGAAGCACACTGACGAAGAGGCGTCGCCCTGCTCTCCCGAAGAGCGATGGCGCAGATTCGGCCAGGACGATCATGTACGTCTCTATGCGCACAACGATTACGTTCAGCGCATTCAGGAAAGTGGTTTCAAGTTGAAGCAACTGGGCCAGGCTCACTTCGGTGCGCAACTATTCAGAAGCCTCGGCCTCAAGGACACCAGCATCCTCTATATAGTGAGCAAGTCATGATTCCAGTGACACGCACCTTCCTGCCAACCTTCGAGGAGTACATGGAACAGGCGAAGGGCATCTGGGAGAGTGGCCAACTGACCAACAACGGCGCTCAAGTTCGCTCGTTGACCAGCGCAGTGAGCCAGTACCTGGGAGTCAGCCACCTCGAATTGATGAGCAACGGTACGCTCGCCTTGCAACTTGCCATCCGCGCGCTGGATCTTCGAGGCGAGATAATCACCACCCCCTTCAGCTACGTGGCGACGACCAATGCCATTCTCTGGGAGGGCTGCGAGCCGGTATTCGTCGATATCGACCCGCAAACACTATGCATCGATCCACGACTGATCGAAGCAGCCATCACGGATAAAACCTGCGGCATCCTGGCGACCCATGTCTACGGCTACCCCTGCGCCATTGAGACCATCGAATCCATCGCGAAAAAGCATGGCCTCAAAGTCATCTATGACGCCGCACACGCCTTCGGCGGCAAGCTCAACGGCTCCTCGCTGGCCTCTTTCGGTGACTGCAGCACTCTGAGCTTCCACGCCACCAAACTTTTCCATAGCGCAGAAGGCGGAGCAGTCGTTGCAGCGGACCCGGAAGTGGCACGCAAGCTCTTTCTGCTGAGCCGATTCGGCCACATTGGAGAGGACAACTACCTCTGCCTGGGAATCAACGCAAAGATGTCGGAGCTGCATGCCGCCATGGGCATGGTCATGCTCCCCAAGGTCGACCAGATCATTGCTGCACGTCGGCAATGCTCCTTCTGGTATGACGAGCATCTGCAAGGCTGTCACCTCGCCCGCCCTCATGCGCCGGAGGGGCTCGAATATAACTACGCCTACTATCCAGTGGTGTTCGATGACGCCAGAAGCATGAAGCTTGCGCTGGCCAAGCTGATCGAACATGACATACGTCCGCGGCGCTACTTCCATCCTGCCTTGAACACTCTGCCATTCCTAGAGCAGCCTGGGCGCTATAGCTGCCCGGTCGCGGAAAGCATGGCCGAGCGGGTACTCAGCTTACCGATGTTCGTTGGTCTGACTGAAGAATCGATCAAGCAGATAAGCGGCATACTGCGCAGTTGCAATTGACGCACCATGCCGCCTCGTGTGCTCGTCCTTCGCGACGGCAATACCGGCACGCTTCCGGTTAACAGCACATGCAGCGCGGAATGACCAGGCGATCAGCATTTTCAAAATTTCAAGAAGCAAGGCACTTGATGATGGACAAGCTCCCCCCAAAGGTTTCAGTTATTCTCACCTCGCTTAATCACGGCAAGTATGTGGGTGAAGCTATCGAGAGTGTGCTTGCACAAACCTTCGCCGATTTTGAATTGATCATTTGGGACGATGCATCCGACGACGACTCATGGGAAGTCATCCAGCGTTACTCGGACCCCCGCATCAAGACATTCCGCAACACGAAGCGCGGTCGAGCAATCGTTGGCATCAACCGCTGCATTAGCGAAATTGCACAAGGTCAACTCCTAGCGATCCATCACTCCGACGACGTCTGGCACTCTGAAAAACTAGCCCGACAAGTCGCGTTCCTGGAGGCGAATCCGGAAGTAGGTGCAGTCTTTACCAACGCCAATATCATTCTCGAAAACGGCGACCCGCTTCAGGACGAAAATCACTTTTATTACAATGTCTTCGCGCAACCCAACCGCAGCAGGCATGAGTGGCTCAGGCAGCTTTATCTTCAAGGCAATGTGCTGTGTCACCCCAGCGTCCTGATCCGCAAGGAGTGCTACCGGACGTGCGGTGCTTATCGCCATGGTTTCGGCCAACTGGGTGATTTCGACATGTGGGTTCGGCTGTGCCTGCACTACCCCATTCATGTGCTTCCACAAAAGCTGGTCGACTTCCGCATCCTGAATACTCAGCGCAATAACAGCGGCAACAGGTTCGACAGCAGAGTTCGAAGCGATGTCGAACTTGTCCATGTGCTGCGCCATTTCCTGGCGCTCGAAAACTTTGACGAGTTGGTACAGGTTCTTCCAGACACGCGTATGTACAAGGCGGGCGAGCACTCCAGCATACCGTTCGCTTTGGCCATGGTCACTCTGGAAATCAGTTCGAATCCTGTATATCAACTTTTCGCCTTTGACATCCTGTTCAAACTTATCTTCGACCCGCAGAGTGCTCCGGAGATTAAACAGGTTTACGATTTCGACTATCAATCACTGATCGTGCTGACCGGCAGATATGACATATTCCGGGATGAGGCGCTTACACAACTGAAAGCTGAAATGACAGAGCAAGTCCGACTGCACGAAGAAAGCAGGAAAGAGCAGGAACTCCTCCTGAATACCGCCCGCTCGGATATTGCGCGAAGCAGCTTGAAAGTCACCGACAGAGATCAGCAGATTTCCGAACGCGATCAGCACATCGAAGAATTGAAGACGGCGCTAGCCAATCTTATCGAGCAGAACCAAGAAGCGAGCCATGCCAGTTACTTGGAAATTGACCGCCTGAGCTACAACCTGGCGGCAATGCGCAACTCGACCTCCTGGCGAATGACAGCTCCGCTGCGGTTTCTGATTTTTAACGCTAAGCGGATCGTACGCCTGCTGAGAAGACTGCCGGGAATGATCCAGCAGGCAGGCGGAGTGAAGGAGTCGTCGGCAAAGGCGATCCAGGTACTTCGACAGGAAGGCCTGACCGGGCTCAAGATGCGTATCCGCCGTCAAGGTGCATTGGTTCAGCAAAAGGAAGTTTTACAGGCTGCATTGATTGCGCAAAGCAAAGTCATGGAAGTCCAGCCGTACTACCTGGACCCCAACGAGAATGTCGCCGTTGCTGCTCCCAGTAACCGCCGCATAGGTGTTCACCTGACAGTATCCGGGCCTGGTGATGTACAGGGCTTCATTGCCAGAACCAGTCAATGGCAATTACCACTCTCTGTCTACGTCACAATACTCGGCAATGGCCATAATGACGCCGTCGAGCAACTGCTTCGACAAGCACTACCAAAGCTGGAAAAGCTTGTCATCCAGGTCAGCACTGGCGTAGCAGGGTTCCCGGCGAGCACAGGGCAGTATTACAGCGAATTGCTGGAGCATGAATGGCTCGGTCTGTTCGACCTGACCCAACCACACACATCCTCAACGCTGGATATCATGCTCGGCGCCCCAGGTGGTTCCGCGCAGCACATCTACAAGTTGCTCGGGGAGCTTGCTCAGGATTCGAGTGTTATCTACCCAGAGTTCCACTCATCACAACCTCAAGAGCCCACCGGCTGGGGTAACGAGCATCAGCGTAGAGAGTTGGAGCTTTTGCTCGAACAACTGGGCGCCACTCAGTTGCAAGAATTCTCCAGCATCGACTTCCCGCGTCAGGGCATGCTCTGGGGCCGTACACCCGCTCTTCAGCAATTCCTGGAGCTGAGTCGAACGAACGCCGACGTCGTTCATCTGGATACATTGAAGCGCCTGCCATTATTGCTGGCCGGTCTTGCCGGCGGCAGCATCAAGTGCTTGCACCAGGGAGACTCGATCAGCGACTTCCGCCATTACGAAGAATCACACGACTTCTCGGGCTCGATCGTCCACGACGATGTGAAGGTGCTGTCGTACTATCTTCCGCAATTCCACCCTACTCCTGAGAACGACCTTTGGCACGGCAAAGGATTCACCGAGTGGACCAAGGTTCGAGCTGCCAATCCGCTGTTCAAGGGACATTTCCAACAGCATATTCCCCATCCTGACAGTGGTTACTACCTGCTGGACTCGCCTGAAACGTTGCGAAAGCAGGCAGAACAGATGCGCGCTGCCGGTGTGTATGGTCAGGTCTTCTATCACTACTGGTTCACCGGAAAACTGATCCTCGAAGAACCGGTGCGCATGCTGCTGGACACGCCTGATATCCAGATGCCCTTCTGTTTCTGCTGGGCAAATGAAAACTGGACACGCCGCTGGGACGGTAATGAAAGTGAAATCCTGCTCGGCCAGAACTATTCCGCCGATGATGCCAAGGCTTTCATTCAGTACCTGATTCCGTTCTTCAAGGACCCGCGCTACATCCGCGTCAACGACCGCCCGGTACTGTCCATTTATCGTCCATCCTCTATCCCCGATACAAAAGAGTATCTGGATATCTGGGAGAGCGAATGTGCCGCTCATGGGATCGCCCGTCCATATGTAGTCGCCGTGCTCACCCGCGGCACAGTTGACCCGCGCGACCATGGCATGGACGCAGGGACCGAACGCGTCCTGCATGACTGGACTGACGGTGCAGTAGCCGAGCGCAAGCACGAACTCCAGCAGTACACCCATATGGCAGGCAGTGTGTTGGAGTACGCCAACGTCGCAGATTTCTACATGGCCCAGACCGATGCCAAGGAGTTCCCCTACTACCGTTCGCTGGTTCCAACCTGGGACAACACGGCGCGCTATGGCGATCGCGCACTGCTTCTGCACGGCAGCACCCCAGAGAAATTCCAGCAGTGGCTGGAAAGTTCCATCCAATACAGCAAGAAGCATCTTCCGTCCAATGAGCGCTTCATCCTGGTCAATGCCTGGAACGAGTGGGCAGAGGGCGCACACCTGGAGCCCGACACTCGCTTCGGATATAGCTACCTCAACTCTGTTGGCCGCGCTCTTTCAGGCCTTTCCTATGGGCGCCAGCTTACGCCGGTAGAGCAGCAAAGCCGGCCGACCAAACTGGCCATGCAAATCTCTACCGAAGCGCAGGAACTGCTGCATCAGGACAGCGATCTGCATCGCCGCTTCCTGCTCTGCCTGGGTGCAGCAGTTTCCGAACTGAAGAACTGCAGCGTTGGCGCTGTAGACAAAGCCCTCGCTGCTCATCTCGCACTTCCTTGTGTGACAGCAGACGAGTCCGACTTCGTGCTATCGATCACACGGCCGGCGCTTTTCGACCATGAGCTTCTGCTCAAACTGCTCGACATGGCGCAATCAGCTCCTGGCTCAGTCGTCATTCCCAACGATTACAGAGCCGGAACATCCCTGGTTCAGTGCACGGAAAACGGCTCGGTAACCGAAGCCGAGGCTTACCAGAGCTCCATGCGCCTGGCGCCCTCGCACCTGCCTGAAGGCAGGCTCAAAAATATTCGCCTGAGAACTGAGGCCTATTGCTTCCCGAGCCATCCCTGGTCGAAATCGGCGGATAGCGCTCCTCAGGTAACCACCATCATGCGCTTCCACAAATCCGGCAGCCTCGCCCCGCTGAAGAACGCCCTGTACTCCTTGGCGGCCATGCACAACTGCACCGTCACACCGCTGATTACCGCCCAGGATCTCAGTGTGCAGCAGAAGGCGGATCTAACCGTTCTGCTGCAGACGATTCCGTTGCCCCATGGTGCAGTCCCCCGCGTGGAGTACTACGAGACCCTCAATGGAAAGGGGGACTTGCGCTCGAAGATGCTGAACCACGCGCTGAGCCTGGTGAGCACACAGTATGCGGCCTTCCTCGATTATGACGATCTGATGATGCCCCACGCTTACGACTGGATGGTTTCTCGGCTTGAGAAGACGGGCAAGGCCGCGACTTTCGGCAGGATCTACGCAACGCTCTACAACGGCCATACCGGTGAAATCCTGGAGCGAAAGGCCAACTTTGAGTATGGCTATAGTTACGACGATTTCGTCAGCAACAACCACACCCCGCTGCATGGCTTCCTCCTGGACATCCAGAAGATGGATGTCACCAGTTTGATCTACCACGATGATCATCGCTATATGGAAGATTACTTCCTTACCCTGCAATTGTTCACCCGTGAAAACACCGACTGGGAAAGCCTGCGGGACAACGTATACGTAGGCGATTACATTCACAGCATCGAGCGGGAACACACGCTAGCCATCACCGACAACGCCGAGCGGCAAAGACTGCTGGCAGATCCGGAGTACCAGGCTTGCGACAGGCGTATCAATGACCTGCGCAAGAAGTTGAGCAGCGGAGAGCGGCTGAGCAACTGACACCAGTAACATCCGGACAATCAACCGATTGTCCGGGCATCTCCTTGCGCCCAAACCCCGAAAGCTCCATTCAGCCGGCAAGCCTGGCAGCCCCCATCGAACCTGATAAGCTCCTAGCTTCTAGGTGCGATGAAGGCAGGCCGTCAACTGGCCAGCATGGTCTGCGTTTGCTGATGGAAGGGCCTGTACAGACAGGTCTGCTCCTATCAATTGCAGTGACCAAGCATCGTGCAAATTTCAATGCAAGAGCTTCAATGGGCCGCGAATGAAAGCAGGTGATTGGGCAAGGAATGCATTTGGACAACTGACACAAGTCATCTACCAGACCGCGCCTGCTGCAAAGGAGCGCGTGGCCAGGTACCCCAACTTTGACATTCTCCGACTGCTACTGGCAGTTGAAGTAGCCTTTGTGCATGCCTGGGCAACAGTGGAGCCAAGCTTCAATTGGAACCCATACATCATGGCCGTTCCGGCATTTCTGGCGATCAGCGGCTTTCTGGTTCTGCAAAGTTATGCGGAGTCCGGCGCCTGGGGAGTGTTCCTGAGAAAGCGAGCCCTTCGCATTCTCCCCGCCCTGCTGGTATCACTGGCGCTCTGCCTGGTCTTGTTCGATCTCCGCGCTGCTTACAACTCGTTCCTGAACTGGATTACCGGTGGCATTTATACGCTACCCGGAATAGCCAATGGCCCTCTCTGGTCGCTGGCCTGGGAGGAGGTCGCCTATCTGGTGCTCGCTGGGCTCTGGGTAATCGGCGCATACAAACGCCCCTTCACCATCTGGGCGCTGTTAGCACTGTCTTTGCTGATCTGCTGGGTAACCTTGGGTATTGACCCGCACACTCGGATGATTCTGTTCCTGGGCCCAGCATTCTTCATCGGAAATCTCATGTATCTGTACCGTGATGCTCTGCTGAAGATACACCCGATCGTTCCATGGATATTCTTTTACATCATGCTGCAGTGGCGCTTCGTACCAGACGCCAATCTCATGGGCGGGGCATTTCTATTGATGGTCCAGGCATTTGCCGTGGTCTGGGCAGGAATGGCGGGAGCACGAATAATACCATTCAAACTTCCCGACCTCAGCTATGGTGTTTATATCTACCACATGCCAATCATCTTGTTCCTGTTTACCCGTTTCAATATAACCACCCTGCCGTCAATGCTCCTGCTACTGGCAGCTTCGGTTATCCCTCTGTGCTTGGCCAGCTGGTATCTCGTTGAGAAACCAGCACTTCGCTTGAAGAAAAAGAGCGCCACAATCAACAAGGCCTACACTGTCGCTGCCACCTCGCAGTAGAAAATTCGCAACTTGAGTACCGAGGTAGAAAAAAATCAGGAGCCCATAGGCTCCTGATTTATCTCTACTACTTAGTACCCCCAGGGTTCTGCCATTATGCATTCGCCTGCAGGAAAGCTATAATTTGCGCAGGAGTCTTCAGCAAGTCAGCCTGCTCCTCCGGAATGGTGATGCCCGTCTTCTCCTGGACATCTACCAGAACCAGCATGACATCGAGGGAGTCAACTCCAAGGTCAGCCAGGGTGAGCCCCATTTTATCTTCGCTCAGCTTTAGGCCAGCAACGTTACGCTCAATTGCTTCAATGACCTCGGCATAAAACTTTTCCGCCATGAATTACCTCGTTACTCTTGAATAAATTGCGCTGGCCCATGATAGCCCCACGCCGAAGCCGGAAAAAACAAGGGTCTGCAGAGCAGGTTCATCCAGGTACTTTTCCAGCAAAACAGGAATAGATGAGGAGACCAGGTTACCAGTGAACTCCAAATTGACGGGAGCACGATCCTGGATATCCCCGATTCTCTTGATCGTATTCTCCAGCATGAACCGACTTCCTTGATGCAGCAGGAAAAGATCAATCTCTGACTTATCGACCTCCTCCGACTCCAACAGTTCTTGAATCTGCTTTGGAACGTCCATCAAGGCAAAGTTGAAAACAGCGCGACCGTTCATCACAAGTTTCCCGTCGACCTTTATAAGTGCCGATTCTCCGCGAGTGGAGAATTTGCAGGCCTGAGAAACGAATTTTGGCGTGTCACTCAATAACGTGACAGTTGCTCCGTCCCCGAAAAGCAGCGAGGTGTTCTTGTCTTCGGGATCAAGAATTCGAGAGTAAGGATCACAAGTGAAGAGCAAGCCCTTCTTCATCCCATGCATCTGCATGAATGAAGCGACTACCTGCAGCCCGTATACATACCCGGAGCACCCCAGCCCTATATCAAAGCCGGCACATTGCTCAGGTGCATCAATAGCCGCCTGAACCAGAGCAGAAGAATGGGGAATCCCCCCATGATCAGGCGTTTGAGTACACACGACGATGCACTCGATGGACCGCGGATCAATCCCCGTGCGGGCACTGAGTGCCTCGAATGCTGCCTGGCAGGCACTGGTGACCGTCTCATCATCACTCAGGCGCGGCAACGTTCTGCAGCCAATCTTGTCGAGCACGAAGCCTTCATCGACATCGAATTGGCTACCCTGCTCCAGATTATCGACTGCTGTGGAGGGGATATAGGATGCAACCGCCTCGATACCGATATTGAATTTCATGTTTCCCCTCATTCAGGCGATGCAAGAAAAATAGATCTCACCGACCTTCTGGCCTGCGCTGTAGACATCGCTGCAAGTCAGTCGCGTACCAATCGACTTGACGATGGAAATACTAATGTCACCTGTCAACGCCAAAGGAATACGCCCCCGATAGCGGCTGAACACCCAGCGCGACGCCTGGCCTTGATAATGCTCCAGGTGGAGCCGTTTGCAGAGCGCCACCATGTTCTCAGCATCCGAATGGGTATCAGCCAGCGGAGAGGCGATAGTGCTCGCATCAATACGGGCAAACCGGGCGATGGCATCCTCGTCGTAGTCGACACGCTCCGCAGAAGCGGAGACCTCCAGCGGATTGAAACAGAGCACAAATCCATCGCCATCGCTGGGCGCCAGCCTTGCCACCACACAGTCACCAGACCTGGCGTCGCGGCGCTCAATGCTGCAGGTGAAGCCGTGCATCATCTGGTGAAAGACCAGGTCCAGCGACGCGGAAGCCACACCCTCTTCCACCAATAATCGCCCCAGCTCATCGAAAACACTGGTGCCATGGACATAGTCGCGTGCTCCCTTGAGCGGAAACGTCACTCGGTTCTTCATGCAGATCACCTCAACGCGTCGGACCTGTGTTCAAGCTTGGCACACGCTTGGCCGGATTACCGAACACCGACGTTCCAGCCTCAACATCCTTCACGACAACACTCCCCATACCGACGGAGGCTTTCCCTCCCACGTGCCGGTTGTCACGAACCCTGACACCCATCCCCAGAGTGGCGCCGGCTCCTATCAGAGAGTGCCCGCCGATCAGATTTCCGACTGACATCCAGACGTTGTCTTCAACCGTTGCACCATGACCGATATTGCTCAGATTGCCGATGATGACACCGTCGCCGATCCTGGTAGACCCGAGCACGCCGCGAGGGATTACGCAGTTGGATCCGATTTCTACATCGCTACCGATCATCACCCCGCAAAGGTGGGGAAACTTCAGGCGTTCGCCATGCAGGCTTCGATAGACAATGATGCCATTGCAGCCAATCACGGTGTTCTCGCGGATAACGCTGCCGCGACCGATCTGCGTCCCAGTCTTTATGACACACCCCGCGCTGATGACCACATCGTCCTCGATGCGGACGCCAGGTTCGACAACTGCGGAGGGATGGATATTTGCCGAACCGGCGATCGTGACTTCGGGGGACATGATTGAGGTGTAAGGGAGAATTTCATTCTCCCGCAGCAGGTCCATGAGTAGTCGGATCAGTCCACCACG
This sequence comes from Pseudomonas sp. CAN1, assembly GCF_030462585.1. Taxonomy (GTDB): domain Bacteria; phylum Pseudomonadota; class Gammaproteobacteria; order Pseudomonadales; family Pseudomonadaceae; genus Pseudomonas. The sequence continues at coordinate 78,719 of NZ_JASMRU010000004.1, forward strand.
CGCATCGTCCACCTGAACGTAACAATTGCGCAAATTCGCAGCTTGAGCACTGCCCTGGGTGATGATCAGGCAGCCCGAAAGATGCTCTTCGCAGTGGTCAAGATCCAGCGCTGCGCAGAAACCGATGGCTTTCGAGCCACCCTTGCGAATATCACAGACGCCCTCCAGACGAGAAACGTCAGCGCCCCATACGCTGATTACCTCGGCCGCGGTAGAATGGCGTAACCTTTCTATTATGTCCTGGCCCGACACTGAGCGTGAAAAGAAGGAAATTTCCATTTTAGATAGACCACCGCTCAGCTGTTCAAGGAGATAGGCTGGGATTCTAATCACGAAGCCCGACCTCTCCAAATACCGGTGATCCAACAGCCGGCTGTTATCCAGCCACATGGCCAGTCTTTGCCAATTGCCTCACGCCGCAACGTGCTGCTAGCCTCCTCGAAACTCAATGTCCTGCGCCGCCCTGCAAAAAGCTCTTCCCACTCTTGCGCCGTCCGAGGCATCTGATCAGGGCCGGTTATGATCTCTCTCAAGCGCATAATTTATTCCTCCACACTGCTCGCACCACGCAACAGGTACCCCCTGGTGCTGGCAAGCTTGCTGCTGGCCTCTCTGCTCTGGCCCCTGCACCACTTCGCCCAGCGCTACTACAGCGAACAACTGGCCGAACAGAACCAGCAGACCCTCGACCTCTACGTCGCCAACCTGCTCGGCACCCTGCGGCGCTACGAAGACCTGCCGCCGATCCTTGGCGAGCTGCCGACCCTGCGCGCCGCGCTGCAGGCGCCTGACAGCCTGGTGGCGCAGAACGCCGCCAACCTGGAGCTGCAGCGCATCCGCGGGCGTACCGGGGCCGATGTCATCTACCTGATCCAGGCGGACGGCATGACCCACGCGGCGTCCAACTGGGACCAGGCCGACAGCTTCGTCGGCCGCAATTTCGCCTTCCGCCCGTACTACAAGGAAGCGACCCAGGGTCGGCCGGGGCGTTTCTTCGGCCTGGGGACCACCTCCAAGCGGCGCGGCTACTATTTCGCCAGCGACGTGCGCGACGGCGGCAAGCTGCTCGGCGTGCTGGTGGTGAAGGTCGACCTGGAACACATGGAGCAGCTCTGGGGCAACACGCCGGAGCAGTTGCTGGTGATGGACTCCAACGGCGTGGTCATCCTGTCGTCCAGCAACGCCTGGCGCTTCCACACCGGGAAAGAACTGTCGCCCGCCAAGCAGCGCGAAATCGCCGAGAACATTCCTTACCCGGTGCTGCACCCGGCGCCGCTGAAGATCGACCAGCGCCGCTGGATCAGCCAGAGCCGGCATCTGCCGGAGACCGGCTGGACGGTGAGCATCTATACACCGCGCACTCAGGTCGATGCTCCCGTGCGCAGCGTCGTGTTGATCGGTGCTGCGACCCTGGTCGCCCTTCTTCTATTGCTGTCGCTGCTGACCATCAGCCGCCGCCACTACCTCGAACGCATCGCCCTGGAAGCCCAGGCCAAGCACGAGCTGGAGCTGCGTGTGCAGGAGCGCACCCAGGAGCTGGAGGGCGCCAATACCCGGCTGCTGGAGGAAGTCAGCAACCGCGAGCAGGCCCAGCGCGAGCTGATGCACGCCCAGGACGAGGTAGTACAAGCCGGCAAGCTCACCGCCCTGGGCACCATGTCCGCCAGCATCAGCCACGAACTCAACCAGCCGTTGGCAGCGATCCGCAGCTATGCCGACAACGCCCGCGTGCTGCTCGACCACGAGCGTTACGACGACGCCCGCGGCAACCTGCAGCAGATCGGCGAGCTGACCGGACGCATGGCCTCGATCATCGGCCACCTCAAGGCCTACGCCCGTGGTGCCCGCCGTGCGCCGGAAAACGTTGCGCTGCAGCCGGCGATCAACGACGCCCTGGCGCTGGTCGCCCAGCGCCGCCAGGCGATGAACGTGGAGCTGCTGCGGGATCTGCCGGATGCCGCGATCTGGGTCCAGGCTGGCGAGACGCGGCTGCGGCAGATTCTCTCCAACCTGATCTCCAACGCTCTCGACGCGCTGACCGAGAAGGGTCTGCCCCGGCGCATCTGGCTGACGGCGGAGCAGACACCCGAACGCATCATCCTGTCCCTGCGCGACAACGGGCCGGGCTTCTCTGAACAGGCGCTGGCCCACGCCCGCGAGCCGTTCTTCACCACCAAGACCAGCGCCAAGGGCCTGGGTCTCGGCCTGGCTATCTGCGACACGCTGCTGCGCACGCTCGGCGGACATCTGGAATTGGGTAATCACCCCGAGGGCGGCGCTCTCGTACAATTGCACCTGTTGCCGGGGATTCCCGGCGTGACCCTGACGCCGCAAGAGGAAACCCGCGCATGAGTTCGGTCGAGCCATTCGACGCCACCACCCAGGTCCTGCTGGTCGACGACGACCCGCACCTGCGCCAGGCGCTCTGCCAGACCCTCGACCTCGCCGGCTTCAAGGTGGTCGCCCTGGGCGATGCGCGGCAGATCGACCCGCAGCAGGCGCGCGACTGGCCGGGGGTGATCGTCAGCGATATCCGCATGCCCAACATTGACGGCCTGCAACTGCTCGAACAGCTGCATGCCCAGGACTCCGGCCTGCCGGTGATCCTGATCACCGGCCACGGCGACGTGCCGCTGGCAGTGAAAGCCATGCGCTCCGGTGCCTACGACTTCCTGGAAAAACCCTTCCCCAGCGACGCCCTGCTCGACAGCGTGCGCCGCGCGCTGGACGTGCGCCGGCTGGTGCTGGAAAACCGCAGCCTGCGCCTGGCCCTGACCGAACAGAAGGAATTGCGCGGCCGCCTGGTTGGCCAGTCCGCGCCCATGCAGCGCCTGCAGCAGCAGGTCGCCTCGCTTTCGGCTATTCAGGCGGATGTGCTGGTGCTGGGCGAGACCGGCTCCGGCAAGGAAGTGGTGGCCCGCGCGCTGCACGATCTGTCCAGCCGCCGCAACGGTCCCTTCGTCGCCATCAACGCCGGCGCGCTGGCCGAGTCGGTGGTGGAGAGCGAGCTGTTCGGCCACGAGCAGGGCGCCTTCACCGGCGCGCAGAAGCGCCGCATCGGCAAGTTCGAATACGCCAATGGCGGCACCCTGTTCCTCGACGAGATCGAGAGCATGAGCCTGGATGTGCAGGTGAAACTGCTGCGCCTGTTGCAGGAGCGCACGGTCGAGCGCCTGGGCTCCAACCAGCTCATTCCGCTGGACATCCGCATCATCGCGGCAACCAAGGAAGACCTGCGCCTGGCCTCGGACGAAGGCCGCTTCCGCGCCGACCTCTATTACCGCCTGAATGTCGCCAGCCTGCGCATCCCGCCGCTGCGCGAGCGCGGCGACGACATCCTCTTCCTGTTCCAGCACTTCGCCGAACGCGGCGCCGAACGCCACGGACTGAGCCCACGCCCGCTGGACTCTGCCCAGCGGGCGCAACTGCTCGCCCACGGCTGGCCGGGCAACGTGCGGGAACTGCAGAACGCGGCGGAGCGTTATGCCCTTGGCCTTGACCTGGGCCTCGATGAATCCCACGGCCAGGCAATCTCGGTCGCTCCCGGCGCCGGATTGAACGAGCAGGTGGAGTCCTTCGAGCGCTCGCTGATCGCCGCCGAAATGGCGCGCTCGCACACCTCCCTGCGCAGCCTGGCCGAAGCACTGGGGCTACCGCGCAAGACGTTGCACGACAAGCTGCGCAAGCATGGCCTGCTGTTTTCCGGCAGTGGCGGAAATTCCGCCGACGATGCCGACAGCTAGGCAAGAATCCGCCTATCCCAACACCTGCTACCAAGGGAGAACTGCGCCGCAGCGCGCTCCCGCGTAGCCTTGGCGCCTGGCACACACCTTGCTCTGCGACATGGGTGCGATTGCCTTGTGCAGCACACCTCGCGACATGCCCGTCATGGCGCGCCCGCCGGGCCACGAACCCGGCGGTGTCCTTCGGCTGAATTGCCATCTCGCGCTCACATCCTGTTGAGCGCACCGCCGGGTGCAGTGATCCTGCCCCGGCCAATTTCCCTTTCCCGCCCTAGCGCTCAGTACTTTCTTACATAACGCTCCCCTGCATGTGTCTGCCGCTTCGCTGGCCGCAACCACACGCCCTGCGCGGGCCTGCCATTTCGGCCGCCATCAGGCGGTCATGAAGTCGCGCTCAAATCTTCACGAAATCCCCTCTAAACCGGGCGCTAATGCAAATCGTCTCCTATGGTTTATCCGGGGTGAGCGGAGCAGGAAGTACCGCTCGAAACATTGGATAGCAAGCTATTGACCTGAATCAGGGGAGCCCCCCCAAGACCGGGCGCCTAATAGCCTCACTCTCCAACTTCCTATAGGGAGATTCTCAAATGTCGCAAGAAAGCAGCCAAAAACTACGGCTGGGCGCATTAACCGCCCTGGTCGTGGGATCGATGATCGGCGGGGGCATCTTCTCCCTTCCGCAGAACATGGCAGCCAGCGCAGACGTCGGCGCCATTCTCATCGGTTGGGCCATCACCGCGGTCGGCATGCTGACCCTGGCGTTCGTCTTCCAGACCCTGGCCAACCGCAAACCCCAACTCGACGGCGGTGTGTACGCTTACGCCAAGGCCGGGTTCGGTGACTACATGGGCTTCTCCTCGGCCTGGGGTTACTGGATCAGCGCCTGGCTCGGCAACGTCGGTTACTTCCTCCTGCTGTTCAGCACCCTGGGCTACTTCTTCCCGATCTTCGGCAAGGGCGACACCGTCGCGGCGATAGTCTGCGCGTCGATCCTCTTGTGGGCCCTGCACTTCCTGGTGCTGCGCGGAATCAAGGAAGCGGCGTTCATCAACACCATCACCACGGTGGCGAAGATCGTCCCGCTGTTCCTGTTCATCCTGATCTGCCTGTTCGCCTTCAAGCTGGACATCTTCACCGCTGACATCTGGGGCAAGAGCAATCCTGACCTGGGCAGCGTGATGAACCAGGTGCGCAACATGATGCTGGTCACCGTCTGGGTGTTCATCGGTATCGAAGGCGCGAGCATCTTCTCCTCCCGTGCGGAAAAACGCTCGGACGTGGGTAAGGCCACCGTGATCGGCTTCATCACTGTCCTGCTGCTGCTGGTGCTGGTGAACGTGCTGTCCATGGGCGTGATGACCCAACCGGAACTGGCCAAGCTGCAGAACCCGTCGATGGCACTGGTACTGGAGCACGTAGTCGGCCACTGGGGTGCGGTGCTGATCAGCGTCGGCCTGTTGATCTCCCTGCTGGGTGCCCTGCTGTCCTGGGTCCTGCTGTGCGCCGAGATCATGTTCGCCGCCGCCAAGGACCACACCATGCCGGAGTTCCTCCGCAAGGAGAACGCCAACCAGGTGCCGGCCAACGCCCTCTGGCTGACCAACATCTGCGTACAGGTCTTCCTGGTCATCGTGTTCTTCACCTCCGGTAGCACCGACGGTGGCATGGACCCGTACACCAAGATGCTGCTGCTGGCGACCTCGATGATCCTCATCCCGTACTTCTGGTCCGCGGCCTACGGCCTGCTGCTGGCAGTCAAGGGCGAGACCTACGAGAACGACTCGGCTGACCGCACCAAGGATCTGATCATCGCCGGTATCTCGGTTCTCTACGCGGTGTGGCTGATCTACGCAGGCGGCCTGAAGTACCTGCTGCTGTCGGCGCTGCTGTACGCGCCCGGCGTCATCCTCTTCGCCAAAGCGAAACACGAAGTGGGTCAACCCATCTTCACCAATGTCGAGAAGCTCATCTTCGCAGTAGTCGTGATCGGTGCATTGATCGCGGCCTATGGCCTCTACGACGGCTTCCTCACTCTGTAACTCCTGGAGACATCTCATGAGCACGGAAAAAACCAAACTTGGCGTCCATTCTGAAGCTGGCAAACTACGCAAAGTGATGGTCTGCTCGCCCGGACTCGCCCATCAACGCCTGACCCCGAGCAACTGCGACGAGTTGCTGTTCGACGACGTTATCTGGGTGAACCAGGCGAAGCGTGACCACTTCGACTTCGTCACCAAGATGCGCGAACGCGGCATCGATGTTCTGGAAATGCACAACCTGCTGACCGACATCGTCGCCAACCCCGAGGCACTGAAGTGGATCCTCGATCGCAAGATCACCGCTGACAGCGTCGGCGTAGGCCTGACCAACGAGCTGCGTTCCTGGCTGGAAAGCCTGGAGCCGCGCAAACTGGCCGAGTTTCTCATCGGCGGCGTGGCCTCCGACGACATCCCGGAAAGCGAAGGCGCCAAGGCGCTGAAGATGTACCGCGACTACCTGGGCCACTCCAGCTTCCTGCTGCCGCCGCTGCCCAACACCCAGTTCACCCGTGACACCACCTGCTGGATCTACGGCGGTGTGACCCTGAACCCGATGTACTGGCCGGCGCGACGTCAGGAAACCCTGCTGACCACTGCCATCTACAAATTCCACCCGGAATTCACCAACGCCGAATACGAAGTCTGGTACGGCGATCCGGACAAGGACCACGGCATGTCCACCCTCGAGGGTGGTGACGTAATGCCCATCGGCAACGGTGTGGTCCTGATCGGCATGGGCGAGCGTTCCTCCCGCCAGGCCATCGGCCAGGTAGCCCAGGCGCTGTTCGCCAAGGGCGCTGCCGAGAAAGTCATCGTCGCCGGGCTGCCGAAGTCCCGCGCCGCGATGCACCTGGACACCGTCTTCACCTTCTGCGACCGCGACCTGGTCACCGTCTTCCCGGAAGTGGTGAAAGAGATCGTTGCCTTCACCCTGCGCCCGGACGAGAAGAGCCCCTACGGCATCAACGTCCAGCGCGAAGACAAGGACTTCATGACCGTCGTCGCCGAATCCCTGGGCCTGAAGAAACTGCGCGTCGTCGAAACCGGCGGCAACAGCTTCGCCGCCGAACGCGAACAGTGGGACGACGGCAACAACGTGGTCTGCCTGGAACCGGGCGTGGTGGTCGGCTATGACCGCAACACCTACACCAACACCCTGCTGCGCAAGGCCGGTGTGGAAGTGATCACCATCAGCGCCGGCGAACTGGGCCGCGGCCGTGGCGGCGGTCACTGCATGACCTGCCCGATCATCCGCGACCCGATCGACTTCTGATCCGCGGCAAGCTTCAGACGCAACTACCACAAACAGAGCGCAAGCACCTCACGAGGCGGCCCCGCAAGGGCCGCCTGCCCCGCCAGCCACGAGCTGTACTGACGAGGCCGAGATTTCCGTCCCACAAGGAGAAAGACCATGGCTTTCAACATGCACAACCGCAACCTGCTCAGCCTGATGCACCACAGCACTCGCGAGTTGCGCTATCTGCTCGACCTGTCCCGCGACCTGAAACGCGCCAAGTACACCGGTACCGAGCAACAGCACCTGAAAGGCAACAACATTGCGCTGATCTTCGAAAAGACCTCGACCCGCACCCGCTGCGCCTTCGAAGTCGCCGCCTATGACCAGGGCGCCAACGTTACCTACATCGACCCGAACTCCTCGCAGATCGGCCACAAGGAGTCCATGAAGGACACCGCCCGCGTTCTCGGCCGCATGTACGACGCCATCGAATACCGTGGCTTCAAGCAGGAGATCGTCGAGGAACTGGCCAAGTTCGCCGGCGTACCGGTGTTCAACGGCCTGACCGACGAGTACCACCCGACCCAGATGCTGGCCGACGTGCTGACCATGCGCGAGCACAGCGACAAGCCGCTGCACGACATCGCCTACGCCTACCTGGGCGACGCCCGCAACAACATGGGTAACTCCCTGCTGCTGATCGGCGCCAAGCTCGGCATGGACGTGCGCATCGCCGCTCCGAAGGAACTCTGGCCGACCGACGAACACGTCGCTGCCTGCAAGAAATTCGCAGAAGAAAGCGGTGCTCGCATCACCATCACCGAAGACCCGAAAGAAGCCGTCAAGGGCGTGGACTTCATCCACACCGACGTCTGGGTCTCCATGGGTGAGCCGGTCGAAGCCTGGGGCGAACGCATCACCGAACTGCTGCCCTACCAGGTCAACATGGACATGATGAAGGCCGCCGGCAACCCGCGCGTGAAGTTCATGCACTGCCTGCCCGCCTTCCACAACAGCGAGACCAAGGTCGGCAAGGACATCGCCGCCAAGTACCCGAACCTGAAGAACGGCATCGAAGTGACCGAAGACGTCTTCGAATCCCCGTACAACATTGCCTTCGAGCAGGCGGAAAACCGCATGCACACCATCAAGGCAATCCTCGTTTCGACCCTCGCCGACATGTAATGCCGGGCCGCCCCCGGACCGCGACAGATTGCCGGTCCGGGGTGCGTTTCCACTCTTTCGGAGGAAATGAATATGCGTATCGTCGTCGCATTGGGCGGCAATGCCCTGCTGCGTCGTGGCGAGCCCATGACTGCCGACAACCAGCGCACCAACGTACGGATCGCTGCCGAACAGATCGCCAAGGTTGCCCCGGGCAACGAGCTGGTGATCGCCCACGGCAACGGCCCGCAGGTCGGCCTGCTGGCCCTGCAGGGTGCGGCCTACGAGAAGGTCAGCCCCTATCCGCTGGACGTTCTCGGCGCCGAGACCGAAGGCATGATCGGCTACATGATCGAACAGGAAATGGGCAACCTGCTGCCGTTCGAAGTGCCGTTCGCCACCCTGCTCACCCAGGTCGAGGTCGATTCCAAGGACCCGGCCTTCCAGAACCCGACCAAGCCCATCGGCCCGGTCTACTCCAAGGAAGAGGCCGAAGCCCTCGCCAAGGAGAAAGGCTGGAGCATCGCCCCGGACGGCGACAAGTTCCGCCGCGTCGTGGCCAGCCCGCGTCCGAAGCGCATCTTCGAGATCCGCCCGGTCAAGTGGCTGCTGGAGAAAGGCACCATCGTCATCTGCGCAGGCGGTGGCGGCATCCCGACCATGTACGACGAATCCGGCAAGAAACTCTCCGGCGTCGAAGCGGTGATCGACAAGGACCTGTGCTCCTCGCTGCTGGCCCAGGAACTGTCGGCTGACATCCTGATCATCGCCACCGACGTGGACGCGGCCTACATCGACTGGGGCAAACCGACCCAGAAAGCCATCGCCCAGGCCCACCCGGACGAACTGGAACGCTTAGGCTTCGCCGCCGGCTCCATGGGTCCGAAGGTCATGGCCGCCATGGAATTCGCCCGCGCCACCGGCAAGGATGCAGTGATCGGCTCGCTGGAAAACATCGTCGCCATCACCCAGGGCAAGTCCGGTACTCGCGTCAGCACCCAGAAAGCTGGCATCGAATACCGCTAAGCCGCCCTCAGCAAAGGCACTATCGAAACGGGAGCCCCAGTGGGCTCCCGTTTTCGTTCAGGGTGTGCTGCAGGATTCATTCAGGAACTCGTCGCCTTCTTCCGACAAATCCTGGCGCGAGCGTGACTCGGCGGTCATCATCCTCGTCAGCTAAAGCATTCCGAATCACTAGAAGCCACGCCTGGCTTTGTGCCACCGGGCTGCCCCTCTTCGGGCCACCGTCGTCCGGCGCGCAAGATGCACTTGCTGAAGGAGTTTCCGAGAGATGTCTCGACTACCGGTCATCGTTGGTTTTGGTGGATATAACGCGGCTGGCCGCAGTTCCTTCCACCACGGGTTCCGCCGCACCGTCCTCGAATCCATGGAGCCCGCCGCCCGCCAGGAAACCCTCGCCGGCCTCGCGGTGATGATGAAGCTGGTCAAGGCAGCCGAGGGCAAGTTCCAGGACAACGAAGGCAACGCCATCGACCTGGCGGCCATCGAACAGCGTTTCGGCGAGCAGATTCGCCAGTCCACCCTGATCCGCCGCATCGAACTGCAATACCTCGACGTCGACGCCGCGCATTGCCACAAGAGCCTGACCGTCAGCGCCGCCGGCGCCCCAATGACCTTCACCAGCCTGCGCAAGCAACTGCCCGAGCCGCTGCCGGCCAACTGGTCGGTGGAAGAACTCGAAGGCGGCGAAGTCCGCGTGATCCTGCACGACAGCTGCGAATTCAAGGTCGACAGCTACCGCGCGCTGCCGGTGAAGTCCGCCGGCCAGCTGCCTACCGGCTTCGAGCCGGGCGAGCTGTACAACTCGCGCTTCCACCCGCGTGGCCTGCAGATGTCCGTGGTCGCCGCCACCGACGCGGTGCGCTCCACCGGCATCGACTGGCAGACCATCTGCAATGCCGTGCAGCCCGACGAGATCGCCGTGTTCTCCAGCAGCATCATGAGCCAGCTGGACGAGAACGGCTTCGGCGGCCTGCTGCAATCGCGCCTGCGCGGCCACCGCGTATCGGCCAAGCAGCTGCCATTGGGCTTCAACAGCATGCCCACCGACTTCATCAACGCCTATGTGCTGGGCAGCGTTGGCATGACCGGCAGCGTCACCGGCGCCTGTGCCACCTTCCTCTACAACCTGCAGAAAGGCATCGACGTCATCACCACCGGCCAGGCCCGCGTGGCCATCGTCGGCAACGCTGAAGCGCCGATCACCTCCGAGATCATCGAGGGCTACGCCGCCATGGGCGCGCTGGCCACCGAGGAAGGCCTGCGCCACATCGAAGGCCGCGACGACGTCGACTTCCGCCGCGCCAGCCGCCCGTTCGGCGACAACTGCGGCTTCTCCCTGGCCGAGTCCGCGCAGTACGTCGTGCTGATGGACGACGAGCTGGCCCTGGAACTGGGCGCCGACATCCACGGCTCGGTGCCGGACGTGTTCATCAACGCCGATGGCTTCAAGAAGTCCATCTCCGCGCCCGGCCCGGGCAACTACCTGACCATGGCCAAGGCCGTGGCCGCCGCCGCGCAGATCGTTGGCGAGAAGAGCGTGCGCCAGCACAGCTTCGTCCACGCCCACGGCTCCAGCACCCCGGCCAACCGCGTCACCGAATCGGAAATCCTCGACCGCGTCGCCACCGCCTTCGGTATCGACGGCTGGCCGGTTACCGCGGTGAAGGCCTTCGTCGGCCACTCCCTGGCCACTGCCAGCGCCGACCAGATGATCTCCGCCCTGGGCACCTTCCGCTACGGCGTCATCCCCGGCATCAAGACCGTCGACAAGTTCGCCGACGACGTCTTCAAGGACCACATCGCGCTGTCCAACAGCGATGTGCGCCGCGACGACCTGGAAGTCTGCTTCATCAACTCCAAGGGCTTCGGCGGCAACAACGCCACCGGCGTGCTGCTTTCCCCCGCCGTTACCGAGAAGATGCTGCGCAAGCGCCATGGCGACGCCGCCTTCGCCGACTACCAGAGCCGCCGCGAAGCCACCCGCACCGCTGCCCGTCAGTACGACGAAGCCGCGACCCAAGGGCGTTTCGAGATCATCTACAACTTCGGCAACGATATGATCGACGAGCAGGCCATCGAGATCAGCGACCAGGGCATCCAGGTGCCAGGCTTCAGCCAGACCATTGCCTACAAGAAGGACCAACGCTTCAGCGACATGCTCGACTGATCGCCGACGTTGAACGAAAAAGCCGGGCAGATGCCCGGCTTTTTCATGTCCAACCATTCACTTCGCGCCTGGCAGGCGCTGTAGGAGCGAGCTTGCTCGCGAACCGCTCAACACCAACCTCTCCGGTGACTCCGTTCGCGAGCAAGCTCGCTCCTACAAGGACGCGGCAAACCCCGCCGGCTGCGTAGGAGCGGATTCATCCGCGATAGCTAACCGCCGCGCCGACGGCCGCAGGTCAATACGTCCCCTGCCCCACACCCAGCTCAAGAATGCTGCTCTTCAGGTTCTCGAAGTCGTACTCGGTCAGCCCGACGTAATCCAGCACCACCGCGCGCACGCTTTCCCACTCGTGGTCCTCGCTCTGGTTGCCCAGCACGCGGTAGGAGCCACAGATGTGTTCGGCCATCTTGAGGATCGCCAGCAGGTTCTTCAGCTGGGTATCGCGGGAGTTGTCCTCGCTGAAGATCGACAGCGCGTTGTGGTGGTTGGCGATGGCCTCACAGACGTGCTCCGGCAGGCGCCAGGAGCGCGCGGTGAAGTAACCCACCACCGCATGGTTGGTGTTCAGCACGCGGTTCTCGGTGTCCACCACGCGGCGCTCGTCGCTGGCGCTGGCGTAGGCCTCCTCCAGCACCGCCATGTAGTGCGGGAAGCGCTTGAGCATCAGCGGAATGCCGCAGTTGTGGAACAGCCCCAGCGCGTAGGCCTCGTCCACTGACTCGTAACCGATGCGCTTGGCCAGGGTCAGGCAGCTCATGGCCACGTCCTGGGCGGTGTCCCAGAAGCGGTTGAGGGTGACGATGGTGGCGTCGGTCATCTCGCCCTTGATCGACTGGGCGTTGATCAGGTTGATCACCGAGCGGCTGCCCAGCAGGTTCACCGCGCGCTGGATCGAGGTGATGCGGTTGGCCAGGCCGAAGAACGGCGAGTTCACCAGTTTCAGCAGCGCGCCGGACAGCCCCGGGTCCTGGCTGATCAGCTTGGCGATCGCCTTCAGGTCCGGGTTGGGCATGAACTGCTCCATCTGCAGGTCAACCATGATCTGCGGCTGCGGCGGCACGCTGATGCCCTGCAGGGCCTGACGGATCTGTTCGGCGGAGAGTTCTTGGGACATGGGGCGCGCTGGCAAAGTTGACGGGGCGCACAGTTTACCCAGAGCCGAGGCTTCTGGAACTGCTGCTTTTGATTGAACTTTCATCGGCGGCTGTGTCGGAACCTTTACACCCAGCGGACGAAATGGGAGACAAGCCATGAGCCACACACTCAAAGGCAAGACCATCGCCATCCTGGTCACCGACGGTTTCGAACAGGTGGAACTGACCGGCCCGCGCGACGCCCTGAAAGAGGCCGGCGCCAAGGTGAAAATCCTCTCCGGCAGCAAGGACAAGGTGCGCGGCTGGAACCACGACCAGCCGGCGGACAACTTCAAGGTCGACGGCACCTTCGAGACGGCGCGCATCGACGAGTACGACGCAGTGCTACTGCCGGGCGGGGTGATCAATTCCGACCAGATACGCAACCTGCCCAAGGCCCAGGAGATCGTGCAGAAGGCCAGCGAGGCCGGCAAACCCATCGCGGTGATCTGCCACGGCGCCTGGCTGCTGGTCTCCGCCGGGCTGGTGAAGGGCAAGACCCTGACCAGCTGGAACTCGCTCAAGGACGACATCAACAACGCCGGCGGCCACTGGGTCGACCGCCAGGTGGTCAAGGACGGGTTGCTGATCAGCAGCCGCAAGCCTGACGACCTGCCCGCCTTCAACAAGCAGCTGATCGAAACCCTGGCCGCCTGAGCACCACCGATCAAAAGCCCGTGCGCCGCGCTCCGGCGGCGCACGTCGCTGCGCTATAATCCCGCTCTTTTTGCCGGAGCCCTTCCCCATGACCCTGCCCAGCCTGCGTCTGAAAGCCAACGCCGAGCGCCGCCTGCGCGCCGGCCACCTGTGGGTCTACAGCAACGAGGTGGACGTTGCCGCCACCCCGCTGAACGGATTCGGCGCCGGCGAGCAGGCCATCCTCGAAATGGCCAACGGCAAGCCGCTGGGCATCGTCGCGATGAGCCCGAACAACCTCATCTGCGCCCGCCTTATTTCCCGCGATACCAAGCACGTTCTCGACAAATCCCTGCTGGTTCACCGCCTGAACGTCGCCCTGAGCCTGCGCGACCGGCTGTTCGACAAGCCCTTCTACCGCCTGGTCTACGGCGACTCCGACCTGCTGCCGGGCCTGGTAGTGGACCGTTTCGGCGACGTGCTGGTCGTCCAGCTCGCCTCGGCGACCATGGAAAAGCACCGCGACGACGTGCTCGCCGCCCTGCTGCAGGTGCTCAAGCCCAGCGCCGTGCTGTGGAAGAACGATTCCAGCGCCCGTGATGCCGAAGGCCTGGAGCGCTACGTGGCGAACGCCTACGGCGAAGTCCCGGAATGGGTAGCCCTGGAAGAGAACGGCGTGAAGTTCGAAGCCCCGGTGCTGGCCGGCCAGAAGACCGGCTGGTTCTACGACCACCGCATGAACCGCGCCCGCCTGCAGCCCTACGTGCAGGGCAAGCGCGTGCTCGACCTGTTCAGCTACATCGGCGGCTGGGGCATCCAGGCCGCGGCCTTCGGCGCCAGCGAAGTGATGTGCGTCGATGCCTCCGGTTTCGCCCTCGACGGCGTCGAGCGCAACGCCACGCTGAACGGCCTCGCCGAGAAAGTCGCCTGCGTGGAAGGTGACGTGTTCGACGCCCTGCGCGAGCTGAAGGCCGCCGACGAGCGCTTCGACGTGATCGTTGCCGACCCGCCCGCCTTCATCAAGCGCAAGAAGGACCTGAAGAACGGCGAGGCCGCGTACCGCCGCCTCAACGAACAGGCCATGCGCCTGCTGTCCAAGGACGGCGTTCTGGTCAGCGCTTCCTGCTCCATGCACCTGCCCGAGGACGACCTGCAGAACATCCTGCTGGGCAGCGCCCGCCACCTGGACCGCAACATCCAGCTGCTCGAACGCGGCGGCCAGGGTCCGGACCACCCGGTGCACCTGGCGATCCCGGAAACCCGCTACATCAAGAGCCTGACCGTGCGCCTGCTGCCCAACGGCTAAGGCACAGCGATAAGGAAAACGGGGCGCCTCCTGACGGGAGCGCCCCGTTTTTCATTGCAGCCGCGGAGGGTTATGCGCCGTACGGGCCTGAAGCTGCGTAGGGCGCATAAAGCGGAACGCTTTATCCGCCACTCCGTCCTGCGATTACTTCATCGGCATCAACGAATCCGCCTCGCTGATCACGGCGTTGCCGGTCTTGCGCTCGAACAGGCACAGCTCGCGGCCCGGCTTGCCCTTCATATGTTTCTGCGCATAGGTCCCACCAATCATCAGCGCCGTGTAGCCCACGCTGTCATCGAACAGCACCGGCGCGCCCAGCACCTTCTTGTTCTGCAGGTGACTCAGCGCCAGGCAGGCTTCGCGTTGCTGCTTGTCCTGGGCCTGCCAGGCCGCGTCGGACGAGGCCTGCACGCTGCCGACGAAGAGTGCAGCGAGCACGGCGATGCGGGTGACTTTCATGGGTTGCTCCTTCAACGATTGGGATCGAAAAGCGTCAATGGCCATTCTGACCACGCCAGGGCGGCGAAAGTCTATGGCTTGTGCCGACCGCCAGCCTTTCCCTGGCGGCAAGGGCCGGCGTAGAATCCGGGGCATTCCTGCCATTTATCCCCCGGCGGGCCTGTGAGCCCCGGCCGAGCAGGCGGTGACCCCGCCAAGCCCCGCGCCGACCTCGCCCATGCAAGGCCATCTGCTGTTTGCATCCGGTGCGTACCGCGCTCACCATACGACTTAGAGTTTGCTCAAGGTCTCGCCGGCCAGCGCTACCCGCTGAACGCCGCCGCACAGAAGACCCGGATCGACTCCCACCGCGACCTGATGCGCAGGAAACCGTCATGCCCGATTACCGCTCGAAAACCTCCACCCACGGCCGCAACATGGCCGGCGCCCGCGCCCTCTGGCGTGCCACCGGGATGAAGGACGAAGACTTCAAGAAGCCGATCATCGCCATCGCCAACTCCTTCACCCAGTTCGTGCCCGGCCACGTGCACCTGAAGGATCTGGGCCAGCTGGTCGCCCGCGAGATCGAAAAACACGGCGGCGTGGCCAAGGAATTCAACACCATCGCCGTGGACGACGGCATCGCCATGGGCCATGACGGCATGCTCTATTCCCTGCCGTCGCGCGAGATTATCGCCGACTCCGTGGAATACATGGTCAACGCCCACTGCGCCGACGCCATCGTCTGCATCTCCAACTGCGACAAGATCACCCCCGGCATGCTGATGGCCGCCCTGCGCCTGAACATCCCGGTGGTGTTCGTCTCCGGCGGCCCGATGGAAGCCGGCAAGACCAAGCTGGCCAACCACGGCCTGGACCTGGTCGACGCCATGGTCGTCGCCGCTGACGACTCCTGCTCCGACGAGAAAGTCGCCGAGTACGAGCGCAGCGCCTGCCCGACCTGCGGCTCCTGCTCCGGCATGTTCACCGCCAACTCGATGAACTGCCTGATGGAAGCCCTCGGCCTGGCTCTGCCGGGCAACGGTTCGACCCTGGCCACCCACTCCGACCGCGAGCAGCTGTTCCTGCGCGCCGGCCGCCTGGCCGTCGAGCTGTGCCAGCGCTACTACGGCGAGAACGACGACTCGGTGCTGCCGCGCAACGTCGCCAGCTTCAAGTCGTTCGAAAACGCCATGACCCTGGACATCGCCATGGGCGGTTCGACCAACACCATCCTGCACTTGCTGGCCGCTGCCCAGGAGGCGGAGATCGCCTTCGACCTGCGCGACATCGATCGCCTGTCGCGCAAGGTGCCGCAGCTGTGCAAGGTCGCGCCGAACATCCAGAAGTACCACATGGAAGACGTGCACCGCGCCGGTGGCATCTTCTCCATCCTCGGCGAGCTGGCCCGTGGCGGCCTGCTGCACACCGACGTACCGACCGTACACAGCCCGAGCATGGCCGACGCCATCGCCGAATGGGACATCACCCAGACCCAGGACGAGAAGGTCCACACCTTCTTCAAGGCCGGCCCCGCCGGCATCCCCACGCAAGTGGCGTTCAGCCAGAGCACCCGCTGGGACACCCTCGACGCTGACCGCGCCGAAGGCTGCATCCGCAGCGTCGAGCACGCCTATTCCCAGGAAGGCGGCCTGGCCGTGCTGTACGGCAACATCGCCCTCGACGGCTGCGTGGTGAAGACCGCCGGCGTGGACGAATCCATCCACGTGTTCGAAGGCCGCGCGAAGATCTTCGAAAGCCAGGACGGCGCCGTGAAAGGCATCCTCGCCGACGAAGTGAAGCCGGGCGACATCGTGATCATCCGCTACGAAGGCCCGAAAGGCGGCCCGGGCATGCAGGAAATGCTGTACCCGACCAGCTACCTGAAGTCCAAGGGCCTGGGCAAGGACTGCGCCCTGCTCACCGACGGCCGCTTCTCCGGCGGTACCTCGGGCCTGTCCATCGGCCACGCCTCGCCGGAAGCGGCCGCTGGCGGCGCCATCGGCCTGGTACAGGACGGCGACAAGGTACTGATCGACATCCCCAACCGCAGCATCAATCTGTTGGTCAGCGATGAAGAACTGGCTACCCGCCGCGCCGAGCAGGACAAGAAGGGCTGGAAGCCTGCCCAGCCGCGCGCTCGCAAGGTGAGCACCGCGCTGAAGGCCTACGCCCTGCTGGCCACCAGCGCCGACAAGGGCGCGGTGCGCGACAAGGCGCTGCTGGACGGTTGAGTCTGGTGGTGACATGAAAAGCCCGGCGTAAGCCGGGCTTTTTTATTGGGTGCCAATCAGGACTTGGCACATCCACCCGTCCCCGGCTTGATACCCCGTTCCTCGTTGCAGATGGTGCCCGAGACCTCCCAGATCAGGTTAGCTTTGGTGCCTGCCTTGGGCTTCAATTCCAGCAGCAGCTCGTTGCCGTCGCTATCGGTCGCGCGAGTGGTGGTCTTGATCAGGCCGTCCTTCACCGAATAATCACCCTTGATGTTGCTGGTCTCGTCGAAATCCTTCGGAATCCCATAGGCGCCAGCATCGCACCCGGTAGTCGACCCCACCTCCGCAACACACAACCCAACAGCCGTCTTGACGCTGGAAATCTCGGCGATCGCGGCCGCCGCCTTCGAGCGCGACGAGTAATCCGAATACAGTGGCAGGGAAACCGAAGCCAGAATCCCGATGATCGCCACCACGATCATCAGCTCAATCAGGGTGAAACCTTGTTGTTTGACCATCTGCGCGTACCTCAGAATTGAGCCGGAAGCCTGGATGGCTCCGGATTCACTCCAGTGAAGTCACGCAAGTGGGTTTGGACATTCGGATACGTCCGCACAGTGGGTTGAAAATTCAGCGCTTTTTTCCGGCGCGAACACTCCTGAGGTGCCGCTGCAAAGGCGCGCCGTAGGAACCTCGGCTTCCCCATTCATCCCGACTTGCCTCATGGCACTGTGCGATCCCGCCGTAGGCCAGTAAAATCGCGCTCTTTTTTCCCGGACCGCCGCCCATGAGCTCTCTCGAGAACCCGTCCGCCGCCAAGGACCAGCCCGACCTGGTCTACGGCCTGGAAGACCGTCCCGCACTGCCCATCGCCCTGCTCGCGGCGCTGCAGCACCTGCTGGCGATCATCGTGCCCATCGTCACCCCTGGCCTGCTGATCTGCCAGGCGCTGGGCGTGTCGCCGCGCGACACGAACCTGATCGTGTCGATGTCGCTGGTGATCTCCGGCATCGCCACCTTCGTCCAGTGCAAGCGCTTCGGGCCGTTCGGCGCGGGCCTGCTGATCGTCCAGGGCACCAGCTTCAACTTCGTCGGCCCGCTGATTGCCGGCGGTGCGCTGATGGTGAAGAACGGCACCCCGGTGGAAGCGGTGATGGCGGCGATCTTCGGCGTGGTCATGGCCGGCTCCTTCGTGGAGATGGGCGTGTCGCGCATCCTGCCCTTCGTGAAGCGCCTTATCACCCCGCTGGTCACCGGCATCGTGGTGCTGATGATAGGCCTGACCCTGATCAAGGTCGGCCTGATCAGCATGGGCGGCGGCTTCTCCGCCATGGCCAACGGCACCTTCGCTAACGGCGAGAACCTGATGCTGTCGGGCCTGGTGCTGGCGATCATCGTCATCCTCAACCGCATTCCGGTGGTGTGGATGCGCAGCGGCGCCATCGTCATCGCCCTCGCCGTGGGCTACGCGCTGGCCGGCTACCTGGGCCGCCTGGACTTCACCGGCATGCACGAGGCGCCGGCCTTCCAGGTTCCGGTGCCACTGCACTTCGGCCTGGGCTTCTCCTGGAGCCTGTTCATCCCGATGCTGGTGATCTACCTGGTCACCTCGCTGGAAGCCATCGGTGACGTCACCGCCACCAGCAAGATCTCCAAGCAGCCGGTCGAAGGCCCGATCTGGATGCAGCGCATCAAGGGCGGCGTGCTGGTGAACGGCGCCAACTCGCTGCTGGCCGGCCTGTTCAACACCTTCCCAAGCTCGGTGTTCGCGCAGAACAACGGCGTGATCCAGCTGACCGGCGTCGCCAGCCGCCACGTCGGCCTGTGGATCGCCGCCATGCTCGTCGTGCTCGGCCTGTTCCCCAGCGTTGCCGGCGTGATCCAGGCCGTTCCCGAGCCGGTGCTTGGTGGCGCGGTGATGGTGATGTTCGGTGCGGTCGCCGCTTCCGGCATCAACATCCTCGCCGGCACCCACCTGGACCGTCGCGCGCTGCTGATCATCGCCGTCAGCCTGGCGCTGGGCCTGGGCATCTCCCAGGTGCCGGAGTTCCTCGCGCACATGCCCCACGCGATCCGCAACGTGCTGGAATCCGGCGTCGCCACCGGCGGCATCTGTGCCCTGCTGCTGAACTGGTTCCTGCCCGAGTCCGACGCCGTCAGGGCCTCGCACAACGACTGAGCCGCCACGACGCCACCCACGGGTGGCGTCGTCGTTTATGCTCCCCGGATGACCACTTCCCTGCGCATCGGCGTCATCGCCGACACCCACGGCCTGCTGCGCCCCGAAGCGCTGGCGGCGCTGCAAGGCTGCGAGCACATCCTGCACCTGGGCGATATCGGCCCCGCCTCACTGCTCGACCAGCTGCGCGAGCTGGCGCCGCTGGACGTGGTGCGCGGCAACAACGACACCGACGACTGGGCCGCCGCACTGCCGGAAACTCTGCTGCTGGAGTTGGGCGGGTTGCGGCTCTACCTGATTCATGACCTAAAGCAGTTGGCCATCGATCCGGCGGCCGAAGGCATCGACGTGGTGCTGGCCGGGCATTCGCACAAGCCGTTGAACGAGATGCGCGATGGGGTGCTGTACCTGAATCCCGGTAGCGCCGGGCCACGACGGTTCAAGTTGCCGATTGCGTTGGCGATCCTGGAGATCGCCGACGGGCAGCCAAGGGTCGAGATCGTCTCGCTCGTCTAGGAGCGTTCGCGAGCAAGCTCGCTCCTACGAAAAGCCGCGTTCCGCCTGTAGGAGCGAGCTTGCTCGCGAACAGCCCCCGCACGGTGTTCACGGTTCCAGCAGATGCGTGGCCAACTGTGCCACCGCCTCCTGCCGCTCGCTCTTCTCGCCGCGTCGGCGGCCATTGAGGGCGGACCACTCCGGATGCGCCCGCGCCTTGCGCAACGCCTCGGGCAGCTTGCCCTCGCGCCACTGCTTGTCTTCCGGCGACTGCACCTGGATCGCCTCCACCGCCGCATGCCCGCGCGTCTGCAATGCAGCCAGCAGTTGCCGCTGACGCAGCGCCAGCAGGCGCAGCACGCCGTCGTCCACTGACAGCTCGCGGCTGCCCTTGAGCTTGCCCAGCAGGCGCTGGCCGTAATGGCCGACGGTCTGCCACGCGCCGCCGGCGATGGCACCCAGCGCTGTGGCCGCGCCGAGGGTCAGGCCGCCGACCAGCAGGTCGATCCCCGCCCCCGCCGCCGCACCGGCCGCGACACCGCCACCCAGGCGAATGCCCAGTTGGCGCAGGGTTTCCGGGTTGAACAGGTCATCGCCCCAGCGCCCGTCCAGCAATGGCAGATCGGCCGCACGGGCATCGTCCTTGCGGAAGGCGTAGAGGCTGAGCAGTGCCTTCACACAGGTGTCTTCGCGCTTGCGCACCTGATTGCGCAGCGCCTCGGTGGCGTCACGCACCGCCGCATCACCGGCGGGTACCAGTTGGCGGCAGGCGGCGACATCCACCAGCAGCTCGGCGATCAGCCGCGCCCCGGCTTCACGGCGAGCGACGGCCTGGGCCTCGTGATCAGCCACCAGCCGATCCAATTGCGGACGCGCGCGCTCCAGCAGCAGCGCCAGGCTTTCGTAGAGACGCCGCTCGCCATCCAGCGGCGGCGCCACGCTGTCGAAACGCACCAGCGCGTGCAGACCGAGACGAGACAACGCCTCGCGCCACTGCTCCTCGCGGTGCTGCGGGCTGGCGACGAAGTTCAGCACCGGCAACAGTGGCCGCGCGCAGGCGGCGAGCACTGCCAGTTCGTCACGGTACTTGGCCAGCACCGGCTCGCGGGCGTCGATCACGTAGAGGCCGGCGTCGGAAGCCAGCAACTGGCGCAGCACCTTGGCTTCCTGCTCGAAGCGGCCGCGGGCCTCGCTGCCATCGAGGAAGCGACGCAGCTTCTCCGGGCCATCCAAGCGCTCGCCGGGGCGCTCCAGGCCATCGAGGAAATCGCGCAGGGCGATGGCGTCCTCCAGACCGGGCGTGTCGTACAGCTCCAGCAGCGGCTCGCCATCCACCGACAGCCGCGCGCCTTCCACATGCCGCGTGGTGCTGGGGCGATGGGACACCTCGCCGAAGCCGACGTCGCGGGTCAGGGTGCGCAGCAGGGAGGTCTTGCCGACGTTGGTGTGGCCGACCACGGCCAGTTTCAGCGCATCAGTCATGCCCGGTCTCCAGCCAGCCCAGGGGCGACGCCGAGGTGTGCGGCAGTTGCAGGCGCTCGATGCCGGCATGCCAGTCGCCCAGGCGTTCGGCATCCAGCGCTTCGCCGGCCGGCGCCTGCAGCAGCCAGACGCGGGTGGCGGCGGCACAGCGCGAGAGTTCGGCGATCAGCGCCAGGGTGCCGCGATCCGGCGAGCGGCGCGGGTCGCAGGCGATTACCAGGCGCGCCGGCGGATAGCGGGTGAGTTGCTCCAGCAGGCGGCGGCGCTGGGCGCCGTCGTCGAGGTCGCCGGCATTGGCGATACCTGCGGCCAGCTTCGGCGGCCAGTTGGGCCGGTCGAGCAGTTCGATGGACACCAGCACGGCGCCATCGGCGGTGCTCGCCGGGGCCTGCGCCTGCGGTTCGATCAGTTCGTCCGGCGCGGCATCGCTGACGCCCAGGCGCTCGCTGGCCGGCATCAGGCGCTCGCGCAGCAGGGCGTAGCCGGGCAGCGAAACGTCCAGCGCCAGCTGCGCCCGCCCGCGCTTCCAGCGCCACAGGCAGAGCAGCCACAGCGCGCCGCGCAGCAGCACGCCATACACCAGCAGGATGCCCACCAGCCAACCGGCCCAGGCGTGGCGCGCGTTCTCGCTGGCCACCAGGGCATCGCCGCTGGCACGCACCAGCTCCGAATCCGGCTGCGGGAAGCCGAGCAGCGATGGCAACGCGCCGAGGCCGTGGGTCAGGGCGATGAAGGTGTCGCCGCCGAGGATGGTGGTCTCCCAGACGAAGCCGTAACGCCGCGTCGCCAGCAGCGCCAGCATCACGCCCAGCGCACTGCCCAGCGCCACCAGCCAGAGGCCGTGGACCAGCAGGCCGAGAGCCCAGCGTGTGAGTTTCTGCCGGTCCAGCAGCACCAGCAGCGCGGGCGCCAGTTGGGCGGCGTGGGCGTCACGGGCGAGCTTGCCGCTCAGCCACAGCCACAGGCGGCCGAGCGCACCGGCGGCCTCGCCGCCGGCGAAGAAGGCCAGGGTCCAGCCCGTCAGGGTAATCAGGTGCAGGCCGAGCAGGCTGGCCAGGGCCCAGAACACGTTGACCGGGCGCAGGCCGTCTCCGAGGGCGGCGAAAGCCAGGCCGCCGCCGGTGAACAGCGCCAGCGCCAGCAGCAGGTAGAGCGCCAGGCGCGAGCCCTGCACCCAGGTGCGCAGAGCGGCGTGTTGGCCGTCGCGTTCGGCGAGCAGCTGCGCGCGGTGTTGCAGGCGGCAGGCAAGGTCACCACCGCTGACGATGGCGCGGCGGTTGGCTTCGCTGTCTTCCAGCGGGCCGACCTGCTCCTCGCGCAGGCGCACGGCCTCGCACAGCCACAGGGATTCGAGGGCGGAAGCGGGGGTTTCGCTCACGGGGTCTCCGACAATCGGTACTCGGCACCAAGGATAACCGCTGCTCGCCGCCGCGTCCCGGCACCGCCGGTAACACCCGCTGGCGTCAACCAAACCAAGGAGGGGCTCTCGCCGCGCGCGGCCAGCCTCACACTCGGAAAAAACAACAAGAATGAGGCCTCGCCATGCTGCGCTCGATGCTCAGTGCCTTGCCCCTGCTGCTGGCCGCCGCCACCGTGGCCGCCGTGGAAACGCCGCCGGTGCGCCCATCCAACTGGGGCCCGGACACCCCGCTGATGCAGGCGGTGCCGCCGCGCGTGCTCGACGCCAACGTCAGCGCCCGGCAGTCCGACAGCAATACCTCGCAACTGTGGATCAGCCACACCGACTTCCGCCTGCACGACGACATCGGCTTCTTCATCCGCAAGATGCTGATCCAGATGAGCCCGGTTGCCGGCGCCGGCACGCCGCTGATGCTGGATGACCCGAAATCCATGGTCGCGCGCATCCAGGCCGGGGACATCTTCGTCGCCGACGCCACCCTCGCCAGCCTGCTCAACGAAGAGCTGCGCAACGCCAACGCGCCGGTGCGCAACCTCAGGCTCAGCACCCGCGCCGGCGGCCAGGAAGTCCACGGCGAACTGCTGCGCAAGGGCCGCTGGCGGCCGCTGCGGATGGTCACCGGGATCGAACAGGCCGGGCCGCTGAAGGTGGCGCTGGTGCCGCAGCGGATCTTCGTCGACGGGGTGGACGTCACGCCCTCGCTGACCGCCGCCTCCATCGAGATGTCCGAGGTGCTGCAACTGCACACCGCGCACATGCAGCTGATCGGCAACCGCATCCTGGTCGACCTCGACGGCCTGTTCCCGCCGCCACGCCTGGACTTCACCGTCAGCCACCTGAAGCTCGCCGACGGCGGCATGGACCTGCTGCTGGGCAGCGACCTGGCCGACCTCAAGTGGCCGCAGCTCAAGGCGCCGCAGAGCTACATGTTCATCGAAGGCGGCGACATCAAGATGGCGCGGACCATCCTGGTGAAGGCCTACGCGCTGTTCACCAGCCTGAGCCCCGACGCGCCGCTGCTGTTCAACCTCTACGACTACCGCCGCCAGCTGCAGTACGGCGAAATCCGCCTGCGCGAGGACGGCATGGTGCACATAGCCGTCTCGCCCGTTAAGGCGCCCGCCCCGGAGGAGAAAGCCCTATGAGAACCCTCCTCGCTTCCCTGCTCTGCCTCGCGCTGGCCGGCCAGGCCGTCGCCGAGAGCGCCATCGACAAGCAGCAGCGCGAACTGGGCGTGCTGCGCCAGGGCTGGTTCCAGCAGACCCCGCCGGCACCGGACTTCAAGGCCAGCCGCCCGGGCGGCCTGCGCGATTCCGGCCAGGACGGCGTGGGCATCCTGCTGAACAACGTGGACATGTACTTCCAGGGCGACATCGGCTTCCACAGCCCGCTGCTCAAGGGCTGGCTGGTGCCGCTCAAGGCCGGCGCGCCGATCGACTTCGACCGCCCGCAGGACATGCGCATCAACGTCTCCGAGGGCGAGGTGATCCTCAGCCCCGAGCAGCTCGGCAACCTGTTCAACCAGCACATCCTTGCCTACCCGGAGACCATGCTGCGCGAGTTCAAGCTGAGCATCGAAGGCGACCGGCTGCTGGTCTCCGGCGAGGTGCAGCCGCTGGGCGTCGGTCCCTGGCTGCCGCTGCGGCTCTCCGGCACGGTGAAGCTCGACGGCGACAACCTCGACTACCAGCCCGACAGCGTGAAGGTACTCGGCGTGCCCAGCTACGGCGCCATGAGCCTGGTGGGCCTGCGCCTGGATTCCCTGGTGACCCTGGAGCGGCCCGGCGCGGTACTGCAGGACAACGTCATGCACCTGAACTACCACCAGGTCTTCCCGCTGGTGGGCATCGACGGCCGCGTCGAATCCAGCTGGCTGGACGCCAAGGGACTGCACCTGAAATTCGCGCCGAAGCAAGGCGCCGCCTCGCTGGCCTTCGAGCCGCCGCGCCAGGCCGGACAGTCCTACATCTGGCTGCAGTCGGGCGACCTGAAGATCTTCGAAATCCTCATCACCTACTCGCAGGTGCTGCTCAAGGCCGAGCGCCCGGACCAGACCCTGGCGTTCAACCTCAAGGACTACCGCAAGGTACTGGCCACCGGCATCACCCAGGTCAACGAAGACGGCACCTTCTTCATGCGCGTTCCGCCCCCCGCCGGCCCCGCCGACGGCGAGCGACTGGTATCCTCTGGCAACGGGAGTTCCCGCTGATGTTCACCACTGGAGTCGAGATGACCCAAGCACTGCCCCTGGCGATGATCGCCGCCCTTGCCGAGAACCGCGTGATCGGCGTCGACAACCGCCTGCCCTGGCACCTGCCGCAGGACCTCAAGCACTTCAAGGCGATGACCCTGGGCAAACCGGTGATCATGGGCCGCAAGACCTGGGATTCCCTCGGCCGCCCGCTGCCGGGCCGACTGAACATCGTGGTCACCCGCCAGGCCGGCCTCCAGCTCGAAGGCGCGGAAGTCTTCACCAGCCTCGACGCCGCCCTGGAGCGCGCCGAGCAGTGGGCCAGGGAGGAGGAAGCCGACGAGCTGATGCTGATCGGCGGCGCCCAACTCTACGGCGAAGCCCTGGGCCGCGCCGAACGCCTCTACCTGACCCGCGTGGGCCTTAGCCCGGCGGGCGACGCGCACTTCCCCGAAGTGAACGCAAGCCAGTGGCACCTGGCGTCGAGCATCGAGCACGACGCGGAAGGCGAGACGCCGGCCTATGCGTTCGAGGTTTGGGAGCGGGCCTGAGTTTGAAGTTGAGAGCCCCTCTCCCCAGCCCTGGCTGCGCGCCCCGCTCCGAAGGGAGAGGGAGCCGTTCGGAGCAAAATGAACGCACTGTGTTCGCCGGTGACGTAAGCAAGTTCGCCTCACTCGAATATCCCCTCTCCCTTCAGGGAGAGGGTTAGGGAGAGGGACCGCCCAGCTCCGAACTACCAAAAGAAAACGCCGCCCCGGTCACCCGGCGCGGCGTTTTTCATGGGCACTCATGCGTGAAATCTCCGCTCACAATCCCCGCCCTTGACCCTGTAGCAACTACAGGCCGCCCAATGACTCCACCCCACGACGGGAAACGGGAGGTACATCATGGGTTGGCTCGAACGTTTGATGATGGGCGGTCACCACGGCCGCGGCGGCTATGGCGGTCGTCACGGTGGCGGCCATGGCAGCTACGACGCGCCGGACTGGCGGGAAGCACCGCCGAGGCCGGCAGCAGCACCGATGACCACCTGCGCGCAATGCCAGGCAGCCATTGCCCTGGGCGCCCAGTATTGCCAGCACTGCGGCGCCTCGCAGAAACCCACCCTGTGTTCCGGCTGCGGCGATAGCCTGGCACCCCAGGCGCGTTTCTGTGCCCGCTGCGGACAGGAGCGCAGCACCTGAGCCGGGCGGCCTCCGCGAGTGGAAGCCGCCCTGGCGGTCAGAACGCGAAGTGCTCCGCGTCCAGCGCCATCAGGCAGTCCGCGCCGCCCAGCAGGGCCTCGCGGTGCATGCTGGCACGCGGCAGGATGCGCTTGACGTAGAACTCGGCGCTGGCGAGCTTGGCGCGATAGAAGTCCGCGTCCCCCTCGCCCGTCGCCAGCTTCGCCTGCGCCACGCCAGCCGCCTGTAGCCAGAGGCCGCCGAGCAGCACGTAGGAGCAGTACTGCAGGAAGTCCACCGAGGTGGCGCCGATTTCCTGCGGGTCGCGCTGGCAGGCGGCGATCACTTCGCTGGTGAGGCTGCGCCATTCCAGTAGGCGTTGCCGCACGGTTTCCGCGAGACCTGCCAGTTCAGTGCGCACGCCGACGGTTTCGCAGATCGCTGCCAGTTCGCCGATCAGCGCGTTCAGCTCCGCGCCGCCGTCGCCCAGCAGCTTGCGGCGGATCAGGTCGAGCGCCTGGATGCCGTTGGTGCCTTCGTAGATCTGGGTGATGCGGCTGTCACGCATCAGCTGTTCCATACCCCATTCGCGGATGTAGCCGTGGCCGCCGTAGACCTGCACGCCGAGGCTGGAAACTTCCTGACCGACGTCGGTGAAGAACGACTTCACGATGGGGATCAGCAGCGCCGCGCGCTTGCTCGCCGCCTTGCGACCGTCCGCCTCGGGATGGCCGTGCTCCAGGTCCAGTTCGCGGGCGCAGAGCGCGGAAATCATCCGGCAGCCCTCGGTGAGGGTCTTCTGGGTCAGCAGCATGCGGCGCACGTCCGGGTGGACGATGATCGGATCAGCGGCCTTGGAGGGCTCCGCCGCACCGGTCAGAGCGCGCGATTGCAGGCGCTCGCGGGCATAGGCCAGCGCGCCCTGGCAGGAACGCTCGGCGATGCCCAGACCTTGCAAACCGACCTGGAAGCGCGCGTCATTCATCATGGTGAACATGCACGCCAGGCCCTGGTTGGCCTGGCCAATCAGCCAGCCGGTGGCGCCGTCGAAGTTCATCACGCAGGTGGACGCGCCCTTGATGCCCATCTTGTGCTCGATGGCGCCGCAGCTCAGGGAGTTGCGCGCGCCCGGCGTGCCGTCGGCGTTGGCGATGAACTTGGGCACCAGCAACAGGCTGATGCCCTTCACTCCGGCCGGCGCATCCGGCAGGCGCGCCAGCACCAGGTGGACGATGTTCTCGGAGAGGTCCTGCTCGCCACCGCTGATGAAGATCTTGCTGCCGCTGACACGGTAGCTGCCGTCCGCCTGCGCCTCGGCGCGGGTGCGCAGCAGGGCCAGGTCGGTGCCGGCCTGGGGCTCGGTGAGGCACATGGTGCCGCTCCACACGCCGCTGACCATCTTCGCCAGGTAGTCTCGCTGCAGCTCCGGCGCGCCGTGCTTGTACAGCGCCAGCACTGCACCCTCGGTGAGGCCGGAATAGACGCGGAACGACAGCGAGGCGGCCATCAGCATCTCGTGGAAGCTGGCCGCGACCATCTGCKGGAAGCCCTGGCCGCCGAATTCGGTCGGCCCGGTCATGCTGGCCCAGCCGTTGTCGCAGTACTGCTGGTAGGCCTCGCGGAAGCCGTCAGGCGTGGTGACTTCGCCGTTGAGCAGGGTCGCGCCCTGCTCGTCGCTGTTGCGGTTCAGCGGGGCCACCACTTCGCCGGTGTAGCGCGCGCCTTCTTCCAGCACGCCGTCGATCAGCTCGCGGTCGAGGCCGTTGCCCAGCAGCTCGCAGTGGCCGCTGACGTCGAACAGTTCGTGGAGGACGAAGCGCATGTCGCGCAGGGGTGCCTGGTAACTCATGTTCAGTGCTCCTGTTTCACGTCGGCGAAGCGGCCATTGGCGGCGGCCAGGCGCTCGATCAGCGCCGCCGGCTGCCAGTGCGCACCGTGCTCGCCGGCCAGGTCACGCAGGCGCGCCAGCACGCTCTGCAGGCCCTGGGCATCGGCCCAGGCCATTGGGCCGGACTTGTCCTTCGGGAAGCCATAACCATTGAGGTAAACGGTGTCGATGTCGGCGCTGGTGGAGGCGATGCCTTCGTCGAGGATCTTTGCGCCTTCATTGACCAGCGCCAGCAGGCAGCGCTCGAGGATTTCCTCGGCGCCGATGTCGCGGCGCTGGTAGCCCAGGCGCTCGGACTCGCGCAGCACCAGGGCATCCACTTCCGGGTCGTGCTCGGCCTGGCGGCTGCCCGGCTCGTAGTGATAGAAGCCGTTGCCGCTCTTCTGGCCGAAGCGGCCCATCTCGCACAGGCGGTTGTCCACCTGCACGGTCGGCGCGTCCTGGCCCTTGCCGGCCAGCTCGCGGGCGCGCCATTCGAGGTCGATGCCGACCACGTCGAACATGCGGAACGGCCCCATGGCGAAGCCGAAGCCCTGGATCGCCGCGTCCACCTGATGCGGCAGCGAGCCTTCGAGGATCAGCCGGCGCGATTCCTGGACGTACTTCTCCAGCATGCGGTTGCCGATGAAGCCGTGGCAGTTGCCTGCGACCACGCTGACCTTGCCCATGCGCTCGCCCAATTCCAGCGCCGCTTCGAGCACGGCGGGAGCGGTCTTCGCGCCACGCACGATCTCCAGCAGCTTCATGATGTGCGCCGGGCTGAAGAAGTGCAGGCCGAGGACCTGGGACGGCCGCGAGGTCACCGCGGCGATGGCGTCGACGTCCAGGTAGGAAGTGTTGGAAGCCAGGACGGCCGAGGGTTTCAGCGCCGCATCCAGCTCGCGGAAGATCGACTGCTTGAGCTCGAGGTTCTCGTACACCGCCTCGATCACCAGGTCCACTTCGCGGATCGCCGCGTAGTTCGCCGCCTGGGAGATGCGTGCACGACGACGGGCCGCTTCGGCCTCGTCGATGCGGCCCTGGCGCACGTTGTGGGCATAGGTGTCGGCCACGGCGCCGAGGGCCTGGGTGAGCATCTGCGGGTTGTTGTCCAGCCACAGGACCTGCACGCCGGCGTTCGCCAGGCACATGGCAATGCCCCGGCCCATGGTACCGGCGCCGATGACGGCGGCGCTGGCGATGCGGATGTTCTGGCTCATGTTGTTCCTCTTGTCAGCCTGAAACGCTCGTTTGAAGACCACTCACCTTAGGGAAGGCGGTACTATTTTTGAAATTTTGAGTTGTGATAAGTGGAATTCAGCCAGTGAATATGACCACCTTCGACCTCAACCTGCTGCGGGTGCTGGATGCACTGCTGCGCGAGCGCAACGTCTCGCGTGCGGCGGAGCGCCTGTCGCTGAGCCAGCCGGCGGTGAGCAACGCGCTGAACCGCCTGCGCGAACTGCTCGATGATCCGCTGCTGGTGCGCGTGGGCCGGGCCATGCAGCCGACGCCACGGGCGCTGGAACTGGAAGCGCCGATCCGCGATGCCCTGCAGCGCATCGGCCAGAGTCTGGCCGGTGGCGACACCTTCGACCCGGCGCGCAGCCGCCAGCGCTTCACTCTGGCGCTGACCGACTATGTGGAAGCGCTGTGCATGCCGCACCTGCTCGAAAGTCTGGGCAGCGCGGCGCCGGGCATGGGCCTGAGCATCCAGCACCTGACGCCGACGCTACCCGCCGAGGCGCTGGACAAGGGCAGCCTGGACCTGGTGCTGGGCCGCTTCGAGGAACTGCCGGCACGCTTCCAGCGCCGCCCATGGGCCAGCGAAACGCTGCGCCTGCTGGCCCGGCGCGGGCATCCGCAGGTGGACGGCGGGATCGATCTGGAGACCTTCCTCGGCCAGCGGCACCTGTGGGTTTCCGGCGGGCAGACCAAGGGCATGGTCGACCAGTGGCTGGCCAGCCAGGGGCTGAAACGGCAGATCGCCTACACCACGCCCAACTACCTGCAGGCGGCACATCTGGTGGCGACCACGGATTTGCTCACGGTGCTGCCGACGCGGCTGGCGGCGCATTTTGCCCAGCTGCTGCCGTTGCAGGTGCTGGAGCTGCCGTTCGACGTGGGGCAGTTCCACCTGGAGCTGGTCTATCTCGCCCAGCGCGAGAGGGATACGGCGTTGCAGTGGTTGGTGGAACGGATAGTGGATTCCGCGCCGGAGTAACGTTGTAGGAGCGAGCTTGCTCGCGAACCTGCCCCACGTCGGTGTATCAGATGACCTCTGTTCGCGAGCAAGCTCGCTCCTACAAAGAGCAAAAACAAAAACGCGCCCGGAGGCGCGTTTGGACGGGATCAGAAGCGATCGCGAACGATCGTCTCTTCCAGCGGCAGGCGGCCGATGCGCGGCCGGGCTTCCACCGCCTGCTTGCCCACGGCGATCATCAGGCCGATGGCATGGCTGGCCGGCAGGTTGATCAGCTTGCCCACGGCGTCGAAGTCGAAGCCGACCATCGGCACGCTGTCCAGGCCGCGGCCACGGGCGGCGAGCATCAGGGTCTGCGCCACCAGGCCGCTGCTGCGCATGGCTTCGTCGCGCTGGGTCTGCGGCTTGTCGCGGTAGTAGCCGTCGATGGCGCCGATCATGTAGTTCTTCACTTCGACCGGGGCGCCGTCCCACACGCGCTCGGCGTTCTGCTCCCAGCTGTCGACCTGCGCGCAGACGATCACCAGCATCGAGGCATCGGTCATCTGCACCTGGTCCCAGCCGGCTGCGCGAATCTGCGCACGCAGCTCGGGATCGCTGACCTCTACCAGACGCACGTGCTGCAGGTTGAAAGAGGTCGGTGCGAGCAGCGCCTGTTGCAGCAGGTCGTCCTTCTCTTCGCGGCTCATCACATAGGAAGTGTCGAAACCACGAATGGAACGGCGGCTGCGGATGGCGTCTTCGATCAGCATGGAAAATCCTCTGGCTGGCATGGGCGGGAATGGCGCGCATGGTAAGCCGAGAGGCCGCCCCGTTGCAGAGCGGCGTATCGATAATGTCTATGCGATTACCTGATGGATCGAGCGCCCGCCGCCAATGACGGGCGCCCCGAGGGTCAGCTCTCCAGCGCTTCCACCGGCGCCGCCGCAGCCTGGCGCTGCTTCGGCGAGGTAAAGGCCAGATAACCATCCTCGACCTTGCCGAAGCGCAGCAGGGCGAGGTCCAGCGCGTAGTTCTGGTAGAGCTTCCACGGCGTGCGGTCGCCCTGCTTGGGCATGCGGTCGGCGGCGCGCTGGATGTAGCCGGAGTTGAGGTTGAGGAAGGGCTCTTCCTTCACCGATCCAGCGGTCTGGCGTGGCGTGCATTGGCGCATGCCGACAGCATCAAGGTGGTTGATCAGGCGGCAGAAGTACTCGCTGGAAAGGTCGGCCTTGAGCGTCCAGCTGGCGTTGGTGTAGCCGACGATGGCGGCGAGGTTGGGCAGGTCGCGCAGCATGATGCCGCGGTAGCCCATGCTCTGGGTGACGTCGAAGGGCTTGCCGTCGATGGCCAGCTCGGCGCCGCCGAACATCACCAGGTCCAGCCCGGTGGCGGTGACGATGACGTCCGCTTCCAGCACCTGCCCGGACTTGAGCAGGATGCCCTTCTCGCAGAAGCGCTCGATATGGTCGGTGACCACCGAGGCGCGGCCCTGGCGCAGCGTCTTGAACAAGTCGCCATCGGGCACGCAGCACACGCGCTCGTCCCACGGCTTGTAGCGCGGGCTGAAGTGGCGCATGTCGAAGTCCTTGCCCAGCTGCAGGTTGGCCAGCTTGAGCATGAGCTTGCGCACCGCGCCAGGGAACGCCTTGGAGGCCATGAAGAAGATCATCTGCATGGTCACGTTGCGCGCCCGCGCCTGGCGGTAAACCCACTTCTCCGGGAGGAAATTGCGCAGGAAGTTGGAGATCGGGTCCTTCGCCGGCAGGGTGATCACGTAGGACGGCGAGCGCTGCAGCATGGTGACGTGGGCGGCCTTGTCGGTCAGCGAGGGAACCAGCGTCACGGCGGTGGCGCCGCTGCCGATCACCACGATGCGCTTGCCGCTGTAGTCGAAGTTCTCCGGCCACAGCTGCGGGTGGATGACCTGCCCGGCAAAGCTCTCGCGCCCGGCGAAATCCGGGGTGTAGCCGGCGTCGTAGCGGTAGTAGCCGGTGCACATGAAGAGGAACTGCGCACTCATGCGTACCGGCTGTTCGTCGTCGCCGCGCTGCACGACGAGGTTCCAGCGCGCGCTGGCGCTGTCCCAGTCGGCCTTGAGTACGCGGTGGCGGTAGCGGACCTTGTCCTCGACGCGGTATTCGCGGGCGGTCTCGCGGATGTAGTTGAGGATCGACGGACCGTCGGCGATGGCCTTGGGGTCGGTCCAGGGCTTGAAGTTGTAGCCCAGGGTGTACATGTCCGAGTCGGAGCGGATGCCCGGATAGCGGAACAGGTCCCAGGTGCCGCCCATGGCCTCGCGGCCTTCGAGGATGGCGTAGGACTTGCCGGGACACTGCTTCTGCAGGTGGCAGGCGGCGCCGATGCCGGACAGGCCGGCGCCGATGATCAGTACATCCAGATGCTCGGTGGACATGCGTGGGGGCTCCTTGCTGCAACGCCCTGAAGAGTCTAGGCGGAAATGCCTTTTCCACACCCTACAAGGAGCCCCGCCGGCATCACGCCGACCTTTAGTCGTGCGTGGCACCGGCGTCTTCAGGCGGTCACAGTTGCGCCTGCACCCAGTCGCGGACCTGGGCGTAGGGGTAGTCCTCCAGCGTCGCGTAGCCCGGCAGCGTGCGTGCCTTCATACGAGTGAAAGCCGGCACGCTGATGCCGCAGAGGAAGCGCGTCACGCAGTCGGCGCTGGGCGCAAGTCCTCGGGCGCTGCGGTACTTCTCCAGGAAGGCGGCGCAGCGGCTGTGCAGCGCCTGGCCATCCAGCGCCGGCAGCGCGGGCGGCTCCGGCAGCCGGGCAACATGGCCAGCGCAGACCGAGCAGTGCCCGCACTGGCGCGGCGCCTGCTGGTCGCCGAAGTATTCGGCCAGGCGCCAGCTCAGGCACTCGGTGCTGCCCAGCAGTTCGAGCATGGCGCCGATACGGGCGATCTCGCTTTCCTCGTGGCGCTTGAAGTAGCGGTGCAGTTCCTCGCTGAGGTTATCCACAGAGAAGGAGGCATCGCGCACCGAGTAGACCTCGGTCATCTGCTTGCTCTCCAGCTCCGCCCAGCCGCGCTCCTGGAAGTAGTCCAGCGCCTTCACTACCCGTGCACGCTCGGCGCCGTGGCGGCTGTAGAGGGTGTCGAAGTCCAGGGTCGCCCAGGTCTTGGCGCGGGCCGAGGTGGTAAGGATGGCGTCGACGAACTGGCGCCGCTCGCCCTGGAAATGACCCAGCAGTTCGGCGGAATCGATCAGCAGCTTGTAGCGATATTCGGCGAAATAGGCGAAGCGCGGGGCGATGATGCCGCGTAGCTCCAGCTGCACCAGCAGTGTCTTCAGGGGCAGCTGGCGGATGTTCGACTGGTCCGACAGCGGCACCAGCATGGTTTCCCACTGGCCATTGGGCGCTTGGCGAATCTCTTCCAGCACGTTGCGGATGCCTTCGCGCTCGGGGGTGTCGCCGTAGACGAAGTTCTCCAGCACGTTGAGGCTGTCGCGGTTGGCCAGCACCAGGCATTCCGAACGCTGGCCATCACGGCCGGCACGGCCGATCTCCTGGCTGTAGTTCTCCAGCGACTTGGGCAGGTCGTAGTGCACCACCTGGCGGATGTTGCTCTTGTCGATGCCCATGCCGAAGGCGATGGTGGCGACGATGCAGTTCAGCCGACCTTCCATGAAGCGGCGCTGGATGCCCTCGCGTTCAGGGTGTTCCATCCCGGCGTGGTAGGCGCAAGCGGGAATGCCGCGCTCGGCCAGGTGCGCGGCGACTTCCTCGGCGGTCTTCTGCTGGGTGACGTAGACGATGGCCGGCTGCCCGGCACGCTCGCCCAGCCACTGCACCAGGCGCGCACGACGGGCGGCGCTGGCCACCGGCTCCACCTGCAGGTCGAGGTTGGCGCGATAGAAGCCGGTGGTGACCACATCGGCCTCGGCGATGGCGAACTTGCTGCGCATGTCGGCGATCACCGCCGGCGTCGCGGTGGCGGTGAGCAGCAGCACCTGGGGAATGCGGAACTGCTTCTGGTAGTCCGGCAGCTTCAGGTAGTCGGGACGGAAGTTGTGGCCCCATTCGGAAATGCAGTGCGCCTCGTCCACCACCAGCAGGGAAATCGGCACTTCGCTGATGAAGTTGCGGAAGCGCTCGTTCTTCAGACGCTCCACCGAGATCATCAGCACCTTCAGCTCACCGCTGCGCGCCCGCGCCATGGTCTGCGCGGTCTGTTCGCGGCTTTGCGCCGAGTCGATGCTGGCGGCAGCGATGCCGTGGCGGGCGAGGAAGGCGAGCTGGTCCTGCATCAGCGCCAGCAGCGGCGAGACCACCAGGGTCAGGTGCGGCAACAGCAGCGCCGGCAGTTGATAACAGAGCGACTTGCCCGAGCCGGTGGGGAAGATCGCCGCCGCCGAGCGCCCGGCCAACACGGCGCTGACCGCCGCCTCCTGGCCAGGACGGAACTGGCGGAAGCCGAAGACGCGTTCGAGGGTGTCGTGCATGGGATGTACTCCTTTACTAGGCAATCCACCCAGCCTAGAAAGCGACATTGTAGGAGCGAGCTTGCTCGCGAACAGCCCAACTCCGGTTCGCGAGCAAGCTCGCTCCTACGAAGAGCACCTCGGAGCAGGACCGTTCCCAGGCGCAAATGAAAAAGCCGCCCGAAGGCGGCTCTTTCCCGAACAGGCTCGCTTACAGCTGCGGGCCGGCGTTCTTGATGGCGTCGCTCACGTCGAACTTCTGGAAGTTGTCGATGAACTTGCTGGCCAGGCCCTTGGCGGCTTCGTCGTAAGCAGCCTTGTCTTCCCAGGTGTTGCGCGGGTTGAGCAGGTTGGTCTCGACGCCCGGAACGACCTTCGGTACGTCCAGGTTGATGATGTCCAGGTGCTCGGTCTCGGCGCCGATCAGAGCGCCGCTCTGGATGGCAGCGATCACGCCACGGGTGGTCGGGATGTTGAAGCGCTTGCCGACGCCGTAGCCACCGCCGGTCCAGCCGGTGTTGACCAGGTAGACCTTGGAACCGAAGGCCTTGATGCGCTTGATCAGCAGCTCGGCGTAGACGCCGGCCGGGCGCGGGAAGAACGGCGCGCCGAAGCAGGTGGAGAAGGTCGACTTGATGCCGCCGCCCGAACCCATTTCGGTGGAACCGACCAGCGCGGTGTAGCCGGACAGGAAGTGGTAGGCCGCCTGCTCGTTGTTCAGGATCGACACCGGCGGCAGAACGCCGGTCAGGTCGCAGGTCAGGAAGATCACGGCGTTCGGCTCGCCGCCTAGGTTCTGCTCGGAGCGCTTCTCGACGTTCTCCAGCGGGTAGGCCGCGCGGGAGTTCTGGGTCAGGCTGTCATCGGCGTAGTTGGGGGTGCAGTTTTCGTCGAGAACGACGTTTTCCAGCACGGCGCCGAACTTGATGGCTTTCCAGATGACCGGCTCGTTCTTCTCGGACAGGTCGATGCACTTGGCGTAGCAGCCGCCTTCGATGTTGAAGACAACGCCTTCGCCCCAGCCGTGCTCGTCGTCGCCGATCAGGTAGCGGCTTTCGTCAGCGGACAGGGTGGTCTTGCCGGTGCCCGACAGGCCGAAGAACAGGGTGACGTCGCCCGCTTCGCCGATGTTGGCGGCGCAGTGCATCGGCAGCACGTCCTTTTCCGGCAGCAGGTAGTTCTGCACGCCGAACATGGCCTTCTTCATTTCACCGGCGTAGCGCATGCCGGCGATCAGCACCTTCTTCTGGGCGAAGTTGAGGATCACGCAGCCATCGGAGTTGGTGCCGTCACGCTCGGGCACGCACTCGAAGTTGGCGACGTTGAGGACCTGCCACTCTTCGCGGCCGGCCGGGTTGTACTGCTCGGGCTCGATGAACAGCGCGCGGCCGAACAGGTTCTGCCAGGCGGTGGCGGTGGTCATCTTCACGGCCAGGTAGTGATCCGCGGCGGAACCTACATGAACGTGGGAGACGAAGTGTTCCTGGGCGTTATTGAAGGCCTGGACACGGTCCCACAGGGCATCGAACTTGTCGGCCGGGAACGGACGGTTGATGGCGCCCCATGCGATGGAATCCTTGCTGCCCGGCTCTTCGACGATGAAACGGTCGGCAGGCGAGCGGCCGGTGCGGTGGCCGGTTTTCACCACGAGCGAGCCGTTGTCGGCGAGTTCGCCTTCGCCGCGGCGAATGGCTTCTTCCACCAGTTGGGCAACGCTGATATCGGTGTAAACGGCTTTATTGGCTTGCGTCATGTGGGTCCCCGTCGGCCGAAGCCGAGTCCTCCAAACATTGCGTAGTGACTTCTGATTCCCACTACCGCGGAAAAAAGTCGCGGGATTATGCCAGAAAAGAACTGTTCTCGTGCAGCCTCTGATCTGGCGAGAGCGCCATTGGTTCGGCTATCGGACAATTCGATGCGGTCAATGGCGGGTTTCTGACGGTGTCTGGCTACCGCCGCCCGAGAACAGCTGGGCAACGTCCGAACCGTCGAACTGGTAGCGCTGGTTGCAGAACTGGCAGTCGATGACGATTTCGCCATCCTGTTCGGCCAGCAGGCGCTGCGCGTCTTCCAGTCCAAGACTGACCAGTGCGTTGGCCGAGCGTTCCCGCGAGCAGCTGCAGCGGAACACCAGCGGCTGCGGCTCGAACAGGCGCACGTCGTCCTCGTGGTACAGGCGGTGCAGCACGGTGGCGTTGTCCAGGCCCAGCAGCTCCTCGGCGGTGAGGGTGTCGGCCAGGGTGCTGACGTGCTGCCAGCTGGCTTCCCGCGACTCGGCGTCGCGCTCGCGGTCGGCCGGCAGTTGCTGCAGCAGCAGGCCACGGGCACGACGGCTGTCGGCGTTGAGCCAGAAGCGGGTCGGCAGTTGCTCGGAAGTGGCGAAGTAGGTCGACAGGCAGTCGGCCAGGGTCGCGCCTTCCAGCGGCACGATGCCCTGGTAGCGCTTGCCGTTCTTCGGATCGACGGTGAGGGTCAGCACGCCCTCGGGCATCAGCTCGGGCAGGCCGGCGGTGTCGCCGATGGCGTCCGCATCGTAGCGGGCCAGGCCGCGTACTTCGCGGTTGCTGGAGCATTCCACCATCAGCAGCGGCACGGCGCCGTTGGAGCGCGCCTGCAGCACCAGCAGGCCGTCGAACTTCAGGGTGCCGCACAGCAGCGCGGCGGCGGCGAGCATCTCCCCGAGCAGCTGGGCGACCGGTTGCGGGTAGGGGTGCTTGGCCAGTACTTCGGCGTAGCTGCGGTCGAGCTCTACCAGCTCACCGCGCACGTCGGTGTTGTCGAAGAGGAAACGCTGACTTTGATCGATCTGGGACATGCTTTGCACAACGCTGCGATAGGCACAAATAAATGACAAGTTGATGGCAAAGGCCTATAAAGCGCGCTTTGCAGCACCCACCCGCGTTCGAGTGGTTCCGTAAGGGGGGACCGATTTTATGGATAAAGCGACGCCGTTCCAAGCCACCTGGTCCTGGAAGCCCTTTATTGCCTGCCACCTGATGGCCGGCCTGTTGTTGTTGCTGTGGCTCTGGGAGCCCACTCGCAGCGCAATGGACCTGTTCGATTTCAGCCTGTTCAGCCTGCTCAACCAGCCGCTGGCGACCAATGAAGCCTGGCGCCTGTCCTGGGCCGTGGCGAGCACGCGGCCGTTCGACCTGCTGGTCGGGGTGATCCTGCTGCTCCTGCTGATCCGTGGCGACTGGATCTTCAAGGCGACCCAGGCCCGCGCGGCGACCTTCGGCTTTTTATGCGCGGCGGTGGTGCTGGTGGTGGTGCGCATCCTCTACGCCAAGATCGCCCACAAGCTGGGCTGGCAGCACGCAAGCATCTCCGCGGTGGCGCCGGATGCCGTGCGTCTGGAAGATTTCTTCCCGCAGTGGCAGGACACCGCCTTCGAAGTGAAGGACGAATCCGCCCGCAGCTTCCCCGGCGACCACGCCTCGGTGCTGCTGATCTGGGCGCTGTTCCTCACCCTGTTCGCCCGCAACGCCCTGCAGTGGGTGGTGATCTGGGGCCTGGCGCTGCTGTTCATGCTGCCGCGCCTGGTGGCCGGCGCGCACTGGGGCCAGGACGACTACATCGGCGGCGTGCAGATGGCGCTGGTGGCCCTGGCCTGGAGCTGCTTCACCCCGTTCGCCGCCAAGGGCAGCGCCGCGCTGGTGCGCTGGACCGACCCGCTGTTCCGCCTGGCGGCGAAGATTCCGCTGGTCAACCGCCTGAGCGTCGTCGCGGCCTGACTACCAGCCGATCCCGGCGGGGCGCGCGCCGCCCTCGCCGGTCGATCATTCCTGATCGCGGAAGTTGAACAGCTGGCGGCGCTGCTTCTTGGTCGGCCGACCGTCGGTCTGCACGCCCAGCGCGCCCGCCTTGCGCAGCGCCGAGGCATCTTCGCGGCGCTTCACGCTGTCGGCGGTCTCCTCATACAGCAGCTGTGCCTCGGGCGCACCGCGACGCACCATCGACAGCGCCTTGACCACCACGGTGCGCTCGTCGAAGCCGGTGCGGATCACGTATTCCTCGCCGACCCTGGGCTCCTTGCCCGGCTTGCAGCGCTCGCCCCGGCAGTGCACCTTGCCACCGTCGATGGCTTCCTTGGCCAGGGAGCGGGTCTTGTAGAAGCGCGCCGCCCACAGCCACTTGTCCAGGCGAACCTTGTCGTCGTCTTCTTCGCTCACTTCACAACCTCGTCATGCGGGTCTGCGAGTGTACCCCGCGCCCCGCTGGCGGGGCACAATCGGCCTGACTAGAATGCCGGCAAACGCCGGGGACGCCTGCCTTGAAGACTTTCGACCAGCTGTCGGTAATTGGTCTGCGCGAATGGATCGCCCTGCCCGAACTGGGCATGGTCGGCCTGCGCGCGAAGATCGACACCGGCGCCAGCACCTCCAGCCTGCATGCCAGCGACATCGTGCCCTTCGAGCGCGATGGCCAGGACTGGGTGCGCTTCGTCGCGCACCTGGGCACCCAGGTGCAGCGCCGCCATCGTTGCGAGGCGCCGGTGGTGACGATGAAGACCATCAAGAGCTCCAACGGCCAGGCCCAGACCCGCTACGTGATCCGCACCCTGCTGGCCCTCGGCGACCGCGCCTGGTCGATCGAATTCACCCTGGCCTGCCGCAAGACCATGCGCTATCGCGTGCTGCTAGGCTCCAAGGCTCTGGTGCAGGGCCAGCTGGTGGTCAACCCCGGCCTTACCTATGTGCAAGACAAACCCCTCATCATGGTTCCCGCCACCCTTCCAGGTGATCAATGAAAATTGCTGTGCTGTCGCGCAATCCGCGCCTGTATTCCACCCGTCGGCTGGTGGAGGCCGGGCAGCAACGCGGCCACGAGATGGTGGTGATCGACACCCTCCGCGCCTACATGAACATCGCCAGCCACAAGCCGCAGATCCACTACCGCGGCAAGCCGCTGGAAGGTTTCGACGCGGTGATCCCGCGTATCGGCGCCTCGGTGACCTTCTATGGCTGCGCCGTGCTGCGCCAGTTCGAGATGATGGGGGTGTTCCCGCTCAACGAATCGGTGGCCATCGCCCGCTCCCGTGACAAGCTGCGCTCGCTGCAGCTGCTCTCGCGCAAGGGCATCGGTCTGCCGGTAACCGGTTTCGCCCACTCCCCCGATGACGTGCCGGACCTGATCGAGATGGTCGGCGGCGCGCCGCTGGTGATCAAGCTGCTGGAAGGCACCCAGGGAATCGGCGTGGTCCTCTGCGAGACGGAGAAGGCCGCCGAGTCGGTGCTGGAGGCCTTCATGGGGCTCAAGCACAACATCATGGTGCAGGAGTACATCAAGGAGGCCGGCGGCGCCGACATCCGCTGCTTCGTGGT
The DNA here is from genome assembly GCF_030462585.1 of Pseudomonas sp. CAN1. Taxonomy (GTDB): domain Bacteria; phylum Pseudomonadota; class Gammaproteobacteria; order Pseudomonadales; family Pseudomonadaceae; genus Pseudomonas. Next base: position 118,572 of record NZ_JASMRU010000004.1, read on the forward strand.
CGGCGACAAGGTGATTGCCTCGATGAAGCGCCAGGCCGCGGCCGGCGAGTTCCGCTCCAACCTGCACCGTGGCGGCAGCGCCAGCCTGATCAAGATCACCCCGGAGGAGCGCATGACTGCCATCCGCGCCGCCAAGGTCATGGGCCTGCACGTCGCCGGCGTCGATATCCTGCGCTCCAACCACGGGCCGCTGGTGATGGAGGTGAACTCCTCGCCCGGCCTGGAAGGCATCGAGACCACCACCGGCAAGGACATCGCCGGGGTGATCATCGAGTACCTGGAGAAGAACGGCGGGCCGCATCTGGCCAGAACGAAGGGCAAGGGGTGAGCCGGGGCTTTCGCGACGCATGCGTCGCGCCGGCGAACGCCAGGCCACGGATGGCCTGGCAGGGGTCACAGAGAAGCACGTAGCCACGACAGGGATGTCAGGGTTGTCTTATCAGGAAGCACCTTCCAGCCAATCGGCGGATAAAGCGTTCCGCTTTATTCGCCCTACGGGAGCGAACTTCCTGCCTTCGTTGCCACGCTGAACCCTTCGCGAGCAAGCTCGCTCCTACAGTTTCTTCTGCAGTCTTTGGAATCCAGCCATGCCCGCTCCCCGCCCCCACGCCGAACTCACCTGGTCGCCCATCGAGGGCCGCATCGCGCTGGTTGCGCCGGCCTCGGCGATTGCCGAGGAGGTGCTGGAAGCCACCCTGCGCCAGCTGGAAGTGCAGGGCATCGACTACCACCTGGGCGAGCACGCCGACGCGCGCTATCGCTATCTGGCTGGCACGCCGGAGCAGCGTCTGGAGGACTTCCACGCCGCCTTCGAGCTGGAAGACGTCAGCGCCGTCTGGTGCCTGCGCGGTGGCTACGGCTGTGGACAACTCATCCCGCAACTGGACTGGCAACGCCTCACGGCCGCGTCGCCGCGCCCGCTGATCGGCTTCTCGGACATCTCCATCCTGCTCAGCGCCTTCCACCGCGAGTGCCTGCCGGCGATCCACGGGATGGTCGCCACCGGCCTCGGTCTGCAACCGCTTAGCGCACCCAGCGAGCAGCGCGAACGCCTGGCTTCGCTGGCCTCGATCAGCCACGTGCTGGCCGGCGGCCCCGGCAAGCTGGCGGTGCAGCACCTGGCGGGGCCGAAGACGGCAGTGGAAGGCGAATTGATCGGCGGCAACCTCACCGCGCTGGCCTGCATGGCCGGCACCGAAGGCGCGCTGTACGTGCCGGACGGTGCGATCCTGATCCTCGAAGACGTCGGCGAACCCTACTACCGAATCGAACGCAGCCTCTGGCAGTTACTGCACAGTCTCGACGGCGCGCGCCTCGGTGCGATCTGCCTGGGCACCTACACCGATTGCCCGCGCAAGGGCGTGGCCCACAGCCTGGAAGAAATCTTTGCCGAGTACGCTGCGAAGCTGGGCGTGCCGCTCTACCACGGCCTACCCAGCGGCCACGGCGCGCACAACCGCGCCTGGCCCTATGGGCGCCGGGCGGTACTGGAAGGGAAATCCCTGCGCTGGGATTAGTGCGCGTCGCGCGGTAGCAGCAATCCCAGCGGCAGACAGACACGCGCTTCCACGCCGCCGCCCTCACGGTTGCGCAACTCGATGCTGCCGCCGTGCTGTTCGGCGATGCGCTTGACGATGGCCAGCCCGAGGCCGGTGCCCTTGCCGCCGCGCGCCTTGTCGCCACGGAAGAACGGATTGAAGATGTTTTCCAGCTCCTGCGGATCGACGCCCGCGCCACGGTCCAGCACGCTGAGCACCACGTAGGGAGCACCACCGCCGCCGGCCACATGGGCCGCCACTTCGACCTTGCCGCCGCCATGGTTCAGGCCGTTCTCGATGAGGTTGCCAAGCAGGCGCTTGATCGACACGCGGCGGAAGCGGAACAGCGGCAGCGTCTCCAGGCACAGGCGCACGCGGTTGCCGCTCTGGTTGAAGGCATCGGCTACCTCACGGATCAGGTCGGCGAGGTCGCCCTCTTCCACCGATTCGTCGCGGCCATCGCGTATGAAAGCGAGGAACTGGTCAAGGATGGCGTCCATGTCCTCGATATCGCGGACCATGTCCTCGACCATCTCGCGGTCGCTGTCGGGCATCAGTTCCAGCGACAGGCGCAGGCGCGTCAGCGGCGTGCGCAGGTCGTGGGAAACCCCCGCCAGCATCAGCTCGCGCTCGCGGCCGGCCTGCTCGACGTCGTCGGCCATCTGGTTGAACGCGCGGTACACCTCGGCCATTTCGCTGGGCGTTTCCTGCCCCAGCGGCAGGCGCACGCTGCGCCCCTTGCCGAACTCGCGGGAGGCGAAGACCAGGCGCTTGAGCGGCTGGCTGAGCAGGCGCACGAAAATCCACGCCGCCGCGGTAGAGAGCAGGCCGATGCCAAGGAACCAGCCCAGCACGCTCCAGATCTGCTGGCCGCGCAGCGGGTGCGGGTAGAGGGGAACGCCGATCCAGCCGTCACCCAGGGTCGGCGCGCGCACCCAGAGCATCGACGGATGATGGATGCGCAGGCGGGTCTCGGTATCGATGCCCAGCTCCATGCGCATCTGCCGCTGGAAGATCTCGGTGTACGGCCAGTGCACTTCCTCCGGCTGCCCCTGCTCGTGGGGCGCCCACTTCAGCCCGGCGGACTGGGCGATGGCCTCGCGCGATTTCTCATCCGCCGCCCAGTAGGCACGCACGGTCAGCGCCGCGCCGTGGCTGTACTGGCGGTCGACCAGCATGTCTTCGTTCATCAGCAGGTAGACCAGGGTCAGCGCCTTGGAGAACAGCACGACGATGAGCACCAGCCAGAGGGTGCGGGCGAAGAAGCTTTGCGGGAACCAGAGGGGTGTTTTCAAGAAGGCGTTACCAGGAAGCACTGACCGTAGCAGGAGAGGTACCCGACTCTTGATCGCGAACCAAGCCGACGGAGCCCCTCTCCCTAGCCCTCTCCCTGAAGGGAGAGGGGACTGGATCGGCGCCGGCTGAAACTGCGGTGTCAGCCGGCACGGAAAGCTCCCTCTCCCTTCAGGGAGAGGGCGGGGGGAGAGGGAATAGGGCTAACGCCGCCACTCTCCCCCAAGGGTTGAATCACTTGCGGGCGGCGCCATCCGGAACGAACACGTAACCCACGCCCCAGACGGTCTGGATGTAGCGCGGTTTGGACGGATCGGGCTCGATCAGTCGGCGCAGGCGGGAAATCTGCACGTCGATGGAGCGCTCCAGGGCGTCCCACTCGCGGCCGCGGGCCAGGTTCATCAGCTTGTCGCGGGTCAGCGGTTCGCGGGCGTGCTGCACCAGGGCCTTGAGCACGGCGAACTCACCGGTGGTGAGCATGTGCACTTCCTCGCCCTTCTTCAGCTCGCGGGTGGCCAGGTGCAGCTCGTAGTCGCCGAAGGTGACGATCTCGTCCTCGCCCGCCGGCGCGCCCGGCACCAGCGGCGCCTGGCGGCGCAGCACGGCCTTGATCCGCGCCAGCAGCTCGCGCGGGTTGAACGGCTTGGCCAGGTAGTCGTCGGCGCCCTGTTCCAGGCCGGAGATGCGGCTGGATTCGTCGCCCTTGGCGGTGAGCATGATGATCGGGATCTGGTTGTTCGACTCGCGCAGGCGCTTGCACGCGGAGAGGCCATCCTCGCCGGGCATCATCAGGTCCAGCACCACCAGCTGGAACAGCTCGCGGGCCAGCAGGCGGTCCATCTGCTCGGTATTCTCGACAGCGCGGACGCGATAACCCTGCTCATCGAGGAAGCGTTCCAGCAGACGGCGCAGGCGCGCGTCGTCATCGACCACGAGGATCTTTTCGCCTTCCGGCAGGGTGGCAGCGTTGCTCATGGAGACTCCCAGAATCTGATTCGGCAGGCATTATCGCCCAGCAGCCGCGCATCACGGCCTGTCCATTGTTAGCAGATTTTTCCCCGACCAGTCGCCCACCCGGTGAAATTGTCGCGGGTATAATGCGGCGCTTTTGCGGCGGGGCGTTGTCATAGACGCCTGCCCGACGCTCCGGCGCGGCAGCCAAGCCCCGTATTTCGTTGGTTTCACCAGGTGGATTCATGGACAGCATCAACACCCGTATCGCCGAAGAGCTTTCCGCACTGCCCTCCGGCCGCGTTCAACCGCAGCAAGTCGCCGCTGCCGTCGCATTGCTCGATGAAGGCTCCACCGTCCCCTTCATCGCCCGTTACCGGAAAGAAGTCACCGGCAGCCTGGATGACACCCAGCTGCGCATGCTCGAAGAGCGCCTGCGCTACCTGCGCGAACTGGAAGACCGCCGTGGCGCGATCCTCGCCAGCATCGAGGAACAGGGCAAGCTGACCCCGGAACTGGCCCGCGAGATCAAGCTCGCCGATACCAAGACCCGCCTCGAAGACCTCTACCTGCCCTATAAGCAGAAGCGCCGCACCAAGGGCCAGATCGCCCTGGAAGCCGGCCTCGGCGAGCTGGCCGACGCACTGTTCAACGACCCGGGCCTGACGCCGGAAAGCGAAGCCGCGCGCTTCATCGATGCCGAGAAAGGCTTCGCCGACACCCGCGCCGTACTCGAAGGCGCCAAGTACATCCTGATGGAGCGCTTCGCCGAAGACGCCACCCTGCTGGACCGCCTGCGCGGCTTCCTCAAGGACAACGCCACCCTTACCGCGCGCATGGTGCCGGGCAAGGAAACCGAAGGCGCCAAGTTCAGCGACTACTTCGAGCACGACGAACCACTCAAGAGCGCCCCGTCGCACCGCGCCCTGGCGATCTTCCGTGGCCGCAACGAAGGCATCCTCAGTGTGGCGCTGAAGGTCGGTGAAGAGCTGCCGGGTACCTCGCACCCCTGCGAGATCATGATCGGCGAGCGCTTCGGCGTGTCCAACCAGGGCCGCGCCGCGGACAAGTGGCTGTCCGAAGTGGTGCGCTGGACCTGGAAGGTCAAGCTCTACACCCACCTGGAAACCGACCTGCTGGGCGAGCTGCGCGACGGCGCCGACGCCGAGGCGATCAACGTCTTCGCGCGCAACCTGCACGACCTGCTGCTGGCCGCCCCGGCCGGCCCGCGCGCCACCCTGGGCCTCGACCCGGGCCTGCGCACCGGCGTGAAGGTCGCCGTGGTCGATGCCACCGGCAAGCTGCTGGACACCGCCACCGTCTACCCGCACGTGCCGAAGAACCAGTGGGACCAGACCATCGCCGTGCTCGCCGCGCTGTGCGCCAAGCACCAGGTGGAACTGATCGCCATCGGCAACGGCACCGCCAGCCGCGAGACCGACAAGCTGGCCGCCGAGCTGATCAAGAAATACCCGGCGCTCAAGTGCACCAAGATCATGGTCAGCGAAGCCGGCGCCTCGGTGTACTCGGCGTCGGAACTGGCCGCCAGGGAATTCCCCGAGCTGGACGTCTCCCTGCGTGGCGCCGTATCCATCGCCCGCCGCCTGCAGGACCCGCTGGCCGAGCTGGTGAAGATCGAACCGAAATCCATCGGCGTCGGCCAGTACCAGCACGACGTATCCCAGCTGCAGCTCGCGCGCAGCCTGGACGCGGTGGTGGAAGACTGCGTGAACGCCGTGGGCGTGGACGTGAACACCGCCTCCGCGGCGCTGCTGGCACGCATCTCCGGCCTCAACAGCACCCTGGCGCAGAACATCGTCTCGCACCGTGATGCCAACGGCGCGTTCCGCACCCGCGACGACCTGCGCAAGGTCAGCCGCCTGGGCGACAAGACCTTCGAACAGGCCGCCGGCTTCCTCCGCGTGATGAACGGCGACAACCCGCTGGACGCCTCCGCGGTGCACCCGGAAACCTACCCGCTGGTGCAGCGCATCGCCGCCGATACCGGCCGTGACGTGCGCTCGCTGGTCGGCGACTCGGGCTTCCTCAAGCGCCTGGACCCGAAGAAGTTCACCGACGAGCAGTTCGGCCTGCCCACCGTAACCGACATCCTCAAGGAACTCGACAAGCCCGGCCGCGACCCGCGCCCGGAGTTCAAGACCGCCGAGTTCCAGGACGGCGTCGAGAGCCTCAAGGACCTCAAGCCCGGCATGGTGCTCGAGGGCGTGGTGACCAACGTCACCAACTTCGGTGCCTTCGTCGACATCGGCGTCCACCAGGACGGCCTGGTGCACATCTCCGCGCTGTCGGAGAAGTTCGTCAAGGACCCGTACGAAGTGGTCAAGGCCGGTGACATCGTCAAGGTGAAGGTCATGGAAGTGGACATCCCGCGCAACCGCGTCGGCCTGTCCATGCGCATGAGCGACACCCCCGGCGAGAAGACCGAAGGCCCGCGCGGCGGCGGTCGTCCCGGCAACGGCGCGCCACGTGGCGAGCGCAGCGCTGCCCCGCGCCAGCAGGAGCAGGCCCCGGCGAACAACGCCATGGCCTCGCTGTTCGCCAATGCCAAGCAACTGAAGAAGAAGTAAGGAAGGTCCATGAGTGAGATGCCCGCCCGCGAGCTGATGATCAGCCGCTTCAGCGAAACCATCGGCGTGCAGCCGATCCGTGTCGCTGATGGTGAAGCAGAGGTGCTGCTGCCGATGGCCGAGCACCTGCGCAATCGCGGCAATGTCATGCACGGCGGCGCACTCTTCACGCTGATGGACATGACCATGGGCCTGGCCTGCTCCAGCGCCCATGGTTTCGACCGGCAGAGCGTCACCCTGGAATGCAAGATCAACTACATCCGCGCGGTCGCCGAAGGCGAAGTGCGCTGTGTGGCCAAGGTCCTGCACGCCGGGCGGCGCTCGCTGGTGGTCGAGGCCGATATCCACCAGGGCGACAAGCTGGTCGCCAAGGGACAAGGCACCTTCGCCCAGCTGTAAGTAGCCCCGCGATATCTGACCTATGCTGTCGGCCGGAGCCCCGGATTTGCGGGCACCGGCGCAGCGACTGCCCAAGCCAGGCGACCACGCCGGTGGTGTTCCCCCTTGTAGACCGCCCAGTCCACCCCCATAGTGGGGCGATTGCCGTGTGAAGGACTTCCAACTTGAGCGACCAACTCTCCCGCCGCCTGGCCCTGCTTGGCGATGCCGCCAACCTGTCCCTGCTCACCCAGTGCCTGCACGGTATCGAGCGCGAATGCCTGCGCGTCGATGAACGCGGCAAGCTCGCCCTGACCCCGCACCCGCGTGCTCTGGGCTCGGCGCTGACCAACCCGCAGATCACCACGGACTACTCCGAGTCGCTGCTGGAGTTCATCACCCCGACTTCCACCAGCGTCGAGAAGACCCTCGACGAACTGGGTGACATCCACCGCTTCGCCAGCGCCAGGCTCGACGGCGAATACCTGTGGAGCCCGTCCATGCCCTGCAAGCTGCCGGATGAGGAGACCATCCCGATCGCCCGCTACGGCAGCTCGCACATCGGTCGCCTGAAGTACGTCTACCGCAAGGGTCTGGCCCTGCGCTACGGCAAGACCATGCAGTGCATCGCCGGCATCCACTACAACTTCTCCCTGCCCGAAGGCATCTGGGAGCTGCTGCGCGAGGAAGAAGGCAGCGAGAAGAGCGCGCGGGACTTCCAGTCGCACCGCTACATCGCGATGATCCGCAACTTCCGCCGCTACAGCTGGCTGCTGATGTACCTGTTCGGCGCATCGCCTGCCCTGGATGCCGGCTTCCTGCGCGGCCGTCCGCACGGCCTGGAAGCCTTCGACGAAAACACCCTCTACCTGCCCTACGCCACCAGCCTGCGCATGAGCGACCTGGGTTACCAGAACAACGCCCAGGCCGGCCTGACGCCCTGCTACAACGACCTCGATAGCTACATCGACAGCCTGCGCCGCGCGGTGAGCACGCCGTATGCGCCGTACGAAAAGGTCGGCACCAAGGTCGATGGCGAGTGGGTGCAGCTCAACACCAACATCCTGCAGATCGAGAACGAGTACTACTCGAGTATCCGCCCGAAACGCGTCACCTACACCGGCGAGCGGCCGATCCAGGCGCTGATGGCCCGTGGCGTGCAGTACGTCGAGGCGCGCTGCCTGGACATCAATCCGTTCCTGCCGCTGGGCATCGACGTTACCGAGGCACGCTTCCTCGACGCCTTCCTGCTCTACTGCGCACTGTCCGACAGCCCGCCGCTGGGCGGCTGCGAGTGCGGCTCGGCCACCGCCAACTTCCTCAAGGTGGTCAAGGAAGGCCGGCGTCCGGGGCTGATGCTGGAGCGCGGCTGCCAGCCGGTCGAACTGAAGGAATGGGCCGGCGCCCTGCTCGACGCCATCGCGCCGATCATCGAGCTGCTCGACCGCGCCAATGGCAGCGACCTGCACGCCCGGAGCCTGGCTGAGCAGCGCGCGAAAGTCGCCGACGCCAACCTCACCCCGTCCGCCCGCGTTCTCGCGGAAATGCGCGAGCGTGGCGAGAGCTTCGAAGCCTTCGCCCTGCGCTACAGCCGCGAACACGCTGCGACCCTGCAGGGCGAGCCGCTGCCGGCAGACCAGCAGTCACGCTTCGAAAGCATGGTCAGCGAGTCCCTGGCTGAACAGGCGGAACTGGAGAAGCAGCCCGAAGGCGATTTCGACACCTTCGTCGCCGCCTACCAGGCGAGCATCCTGGGGCTGCTCAGCGTCTGACGCTGCAAGAAATCGCTGACGCGCAGCTGATAGAGTTCTGATCGGCAACCTGCGAGCCGGGGAGGGAAAATCCTCCCTCCCCCGGATCAAGCACCGGCCAACCGGTGCGATCCGCTCAAGCCCTCGCAGGAAAGCGATCCATGTCCCCGCAATCCCCCTCCTGGACCCTCCATCAGCTGGAGACCGCCTATCGCCAGGGTTACCTGGAAGCCTTGCTGGCGCGCAAACCGCGCCGCCCTCATCACGAAGTCCTGGCAGCCAGCTGGGAAGCCGGCTGGAGAGACGCCAACAATCTCCTGCGCATGCGCCTGCGCAAGAACGGCGAGGCCGAAGCCAAAGCACCCCGTCCTACGCCGCGACTCACCGCGCAGATCCGCGGCGTGCAGCGCCGCGTCTGATCAAAGGGTCTTTTCGAAGACCTGGGAGTTACGCTGGTAGTTGTACAGCGACGCCCGCGCCGCCGGCAGGCGCTCCACGCTGCTGGGCTGGAAACCGCGCTCGCGGAACCAGTGGGCGGTGCGCGTGGTAAGCACGTAGAGGGTCTTCAGACCGAGGTTGCGCGCGCGCTGTTCGATGCGCTCCAGCAGGTCGTCGCCGCGTCCGCCGTGGCGGTACTCCGGATTTACCGCCAGGCAGGCCAGCTCTGCCGAATCCGAGTCGGCGATGGGATACAGCGCCGCGCAGGCGATGATCAGCCCTTCGCGTTCGACGATGCTGAACTGCTCGATCTCGCGCTCCAGCACCTCGCGCGAACGACGCACCAGGATGCCCTGCTCTTCCAGCGGACGGATCAGCTCCAGCAAGCCGCCGACGTCCTCGATGCCCGCTTCGCGCAGCTGCTCGAACTGCTCCTGGGCGACCAGGGTGCCGTTGCCGGTGCGGGTGAACAGCTCGCTGAGCAGCGAGCCGTCCTCGGTGTAGCTGACGATGTGGCTGCGCCGCACGCCGGCGCGGCAAGCCTGGGCCGCGGCGTCCAGTAGTTCGCCCTGGTAGCTCGTGCCCAGGCGTTCCAGGTGCGCCGGCACCTGCTGCGGGCGCAGCTCGCGCACCAGCTTGCCGGCGTCGTCCATCAGGCCGCGCTCGGCTCCATAAAGGATCAGCTTGTCCGCGCCCAGGTCGATGGCCGCGCGCATGGCCACGTCCTCGCAGGCGAGGTTGAAGATTTCCCCGGTGGGCGAATAACCCAGCGGCGAGAGCAGCACGATGCTGCGCTCGTCGAGCTGGCGGTTGATGCCCTTGCGGTCGATCCGCCGCACTTCGCCGGTGTGGTGGTAATCGATGCCGTCGACCACGCCGATTGGCCGAGCGGTGACGAAGTTGCCGGCGGTCACGCGCAGGCGCGAGCCCTGCATCGGCGAGGCGGCCATGTCCATGGACAGGCGCGCTTCGATGGAGATGCGCAGGCTGCCGACGGCGTCGATCACGCAGTCCAGGGTCGGCGCATCGGTGACCCGCAGGCCACGGTGAAAGCGCGGCGCCAGCCCGTGGGAAGCCAGGCGCGCCTCGATCTGCGGGCGCGAACCGTGCACCAGCACCAGGCGCACGCCGAGGCTGTGCAGCAGCACCAGGTCGTGGACGATATTGCCGAAATTGGGGTCTTCGACGCCCTCGCCGGGAAGCATCACCACAAAGGTGCAGTCCCGGTGGGAGTTGATGTAGGGCGAGGCGTGGCGCAGCCAGTTGACGTAGTCGTGCATTGCTTGAAAAGCCTGTCGTTCGAGTGGGCGGAAAGCTGTCGGATGCGGCCGGAGCACGGCCAGGGGCGGCGCGGTTATCGTCGTCGCAGGAACATCGACAGGTTTCTCCTCTTGGATAGGTTGGGCCCGTTGTCGGGGCGCTCTACAGGCAACTCTTCATCAACAGTTTCACGGGCTGATCAGCGACTGCTGTTCACAAGCAATAGTGCCGGATCAGTCCGCGCAGCAGTTCCACGGTAGGCTCGATGCGTTCGAGCTCGAGGTGTTCGTCCGGCTGGTGGGCGCAGGCGATGTCGCCAGGGCCCAGCACCAGGGTCTGGCAGCCGAGCTGCTGAAGATACGGTGCTTCGGTGCCAAAGGCTACCGCTTGTGCCGTGTGCCCGGTCAGACTTTCGGCCAGTCGCACCAGCTCGCTCTGCGCCGGCTCCTCGAAGGGCGGCACGGCCGGGAATAGCGGGGCATAGTCGATCTTCACCGCATGACGCTCGGCGAGCGGTTTCAGACGTTCGCGGATGGCCTGGCGCAGGACTTCGGGCTGCATGCCCGGCAATGGGCGCAGGTCGAACTCCAGGGCGCACTGGCCGCAGATGCGGTTGGGGTTGTCGCCGCCGTGGATGCAGCCGAGGTTGAGGGTCGGCTGCGGCACGCTGAACTGCGGGTTGTTGTACTCCTTCTGCCACTCCCCGCGCAGGCCCTGCAGCTCGCCCATCACCGCCTGCATCGCCTCCAGCGCGCTGCGCCCCAGGCTCGGGTCGGAGGAATGGCCGCTCTGCCCGAGGATGTCGATGCGCTCCATCATCACGCCCTTGTGCAGGCGGATCGGCTTCAGGTTGGTCGGCTCGCCGATCACCGCCGCGCGCCCCAGCGGCCGCCCGGCTTCGGCCAGGGCGCGGGCGCCGGCCATGGAGCTTTCCTCGTCGCAGGTGGCGAGGATGATCAGTGGCTGCTTGAACGGCTGATCGAGCAACGGCAGCAGCGCTTCGATGGCCAGGGCGAAGAAGCCCTTCATGTCGCAGGAGCCCAGGCCGAACCAGCGCCCGTCGCGCTCGTCCAGGCCCAGCGGGTCGCTTTTCCACAGGGCTTCGTCATAAGGCACGGTATCGGTGTGCCCGGCCAGCACCAGGCCGCCGGGGCCGCTGCCCAGGGTGGCGACCAGGTTGAACTTGCCCGGCGACACCGGCGGCATCTCGCAGGCGAAGCCCAGGTCCACCAGCCAGTTGCCCAGCAGCTCGACCACCGGGCGGTTGGACTGGTCCAGCGCAGGCTGGGTGCAGCTCACCGAGGGGATGGCGATCAGCTCGGCGAAGCGTTGTTTGAGCGGCGGCAACGGCATGGCTTTCTCCAGAAGATGGTCTCCACTATGGACCATGCGGCGGTGCGGTAAAACCTCGCGGCGCCCGGCAGGAACGCCGAAGTCCTGTAAACTGCATGACTTTGAAGTCTTTTTCGCGTCCGTCGTTCCGTCCTTGCTGCAAGAGGCCGGGAATCCGGGCGCGTCCGCTCTGACCCGGACCCCCGCCATGCAGAAAGAAACCGAAATCAAATTGCGCGCCAGCCGCGAGACCCTCGAAGCCCTGCGCGAGCATCCCGCGCTGAAGAAGCGCAACAAATCCGGCTGGGAGCCCCGCGAGCTGTTCAACCAGTACTACGACACCCCGGCCCGCGACCTGGCCCGCGCCCGCGTCGCGCTGCGCATGCGCAAGGACGGTGAGCAGTTCATCCAGACCCTGAAGACCCGCGGCCAGAGCGTCGCCGGTCTGTCCGAGCGCAACGAGTGGGACTGGTACCTGGAGAAGAACAAGCTCGATCTGAAGAAACTCGACGACCAGTGCTGGCCGGCCGCCCTCGCCGACCTGGACAAGAAGAGCCTGAAGCCGATCTTCAGCACCGACTTCACCCGCCAGCGCGCCGAGATCGCCTGGGGCCGCGGCAAGGCCAAGGTGGTGATCGAAGCCGCGCTGGACCTGGGCAAGGTCGTCGCCGGCAAGCAGGAAGAGGAAATCTGCGAGCTGGAACTGGAACTGCGCCAGGGCGAGCCCGAGGCGCTGCTGGAGCTGGCCATCGAACTCGCCGCGGACCTGGCGCTGATGCCCTGCGACATCAGCAAGGCCGAGCGCGGCTACCGCCTGTTCGACCCGGCCAGCTACAGCATCCAGCCCGACACCCAGAAGCTGCTGCACGAAACCCCGCTGGACGGCGCCTTTGCCGCGCTGTCCTGGTCGCTGCTGGGCAGCAGCCAGCGCCTGGCCGAGCAGTACCGTTTCAATGGCCACTGGAGCCTGCTGGAAAGCTGGCTGCAACAGCTGGTCGACCTGCGCGCCCTGCTCGGCAGCCTCGGCCAGGCCGTGCCGCGCGCCACCACCCGCGAGCTGCGCGCCGCCCTCGACGCGCTGATCGCCGACTGGCAGCCGCGCATCGAGCAGGGCCGCCACGACGAATCGGTGCGCCAGCAGATGCCGGCAGTCTTCCGCGAGGAACTGGCCAATCTGCGCTGGGGTCAGTTCTCCCTGAGTACCTCGCGCTGGCTGCTGGGCAAGGCCTGGACCCTCGAGCGCAACGAGCGCGCCAACCGCCTGGGCGGCGCCGCAGTGGGCAAGTGGCTGCAGCGCACCCTCGCCGAAGAGGCCCAGGGCATGCCGCTGCAGCGTGCCCAGCACCTGCCCGAAGTACTCGCCGACCAGCTGCCGCGCCTGCAGCGCATGCTGGTCTGGCTGCGCCTGGCGCGCGGCGTACTGGAGCTGCCGGAAACCGACCGCCTGTATGGCGAACTGGCCAAGCTGCAGGAGCTGCTCGTCACTCCCGACGCCGAGGGGCGCCTGGATGCCCTCGCGGCCCAGGCCCATACTGTGCTGACCCTCAAGCCGTGGAAGGCGCTTTTGAAATAAGCTGGGCCGGCATTGTTGCGGGCCTGCCGGCCCGCCACTGAAACAGGGAGTCCGCATGTCCGTCTTTGCCCCATCCGCCCAGGACCGTCCGCTCGATCTGGGCGATATCCTGCGCGAGCTGGTCAACCAGGGCCGCGTCGATCAGAACGACGCCGAACAATGCCTGGCGATCCGCCGCAGCGCCGTGAAGAACCAGCAGCACCCGCTGGAATTCCTCGCCGCGCAGCAGGTCGAGGACCGCCAGCGGCCCGGGCGCAAGCTGGACCTGGACACCCTGGTGAAGTGGCTGGCGGACTATGCCGGTCAACCCTACCTGCGCATCGACCCGCTGAAGATCGACGTCGCCGCCCTCACCCCGCTGATGTCCTACGCCTTCGCCCAGCGCCACCACATCCTTGCGGTGGCGGTCGCCCCGGACGAAGTCACCATCGCCAGCGCCCAGCCCTTCGTGCACGCCTGGGAGAGCAACCTCACCCACGTCCTCAAGCGGCCGATCAAGCGCGTGGTGGCCAACCCGGCGGACATCCAGCGCTTCACCGTGGAGTTCTACCGCCTCGCCAAGTCGGTCACCGGCGCTACCTCGTCGGACCAGAAGATCAGCGGCGTCGGCAACTTCGAGCAGCTGCTCAACCTGGGCGCCAGCGACCAGGAGCCCGATGCCAACGACGCGCACATCGTCACCATCGTCGACTGGCTATTCCAGTACGCCTTCCAGCAGCGCGCCAGCGATATCCATATCGAGCCGCGCCGCGAGCAGGGCACGGTGCGTTTCCGCATCGACGGCGTGCTGCACAACGTCTACCAGTTCCCGCCGCAGGTCACCATGGCGGTGGTCAGCCGCCTGAAGTCCCTCGGCCGGATGAACGTCGCCGAGAAGCGCAAGCCGCAGGACGGCCGGGTGAAGACCAAGACCCCGGACGGCGCCGAGGTGGAACTGCGCCTGTCGACCCTGCCCACCGCCTTCGGCGAGAAGATGGTGATGCGTATATTCGACCCCGAGGTGCTACTCAAGACCTTCGACCAGCTCGGCTTCTCGCCCGACGACCTGCGCCGCTGGGAAAGCATGACCAGCCAGCCCAACGGCATCATCCTGGTCACCGGGCCGACCGGCTCGGGCAAGACCACCACGCTCTACACCACGCTCAAACAACTGGCGACCGACGAGGTGAACCTGTGCACCATCGAGGACCCGATCGAGATGATCGAGCCCTCGTTCAACCAGATGCAGGTGCAGCACAACATCGACCTGACCTTCGCCAGCGGCGTGCGCGCCCTGCTGCGCCAGGACCCGGACATCATCATGGTCGGCGAGATCCGCGACCTGGAGACCGCCGAGATGGCGATCCAGGCGGCGCTCACCGGCCACCTGGTGCTCTCCACGCTGCACACCAACGACTCGCCCACCGCCATCACCCGTCTGCTGGAACTGGGCGTGCCGTACTACCTGATCCGCGCCACCGTGCTCGGCGTCATGGCCCAGCGCCTGGTGCGCACCCTGTGCCCGCATTGCAAGGCACCGATGGAGCTGCACGAGGAAGACTGGCAGGAAGTCACCCGCCCGTGGAACGCCCCGCTGCCCACCGGCGCACACCAGGCCGTCGGCTGCCTGGAATGCCGCGACACCGGCTACCGCGGGCGCGCCGGGGTCTACGAGATCATGCTGCTGAGCGAGTCGCTGAAAGAGCTGATCACCGCCGACACCGACCTCATCCCCCTGCGCCGCCAGGCCTACAAGGAAGGCATGCGCAGCCTGCGGCTGTCCGGCGCGCAGAAGGTCGCCGCCGGCCTCACCACCATCGAGGAAGTGCTGCGGGTGACGCCGCAGAGCGAGCAGAAGTAAGCCGCCCGTCAGTCGCCTGAGGAAAAGTCCGCCGGCGACTGCTGCACTTTCCCGCATGCCCGCCTGGCGTGCCGGTTAAACTCGACCCTCACTCAATCCACGCCAGACAAGGAGTCCTCCGCATGGAAATCGGCAGTGTTGCCCTGCTTTTCGTCATCCTCGCCATCGTCATCGTCCTCATGGGGTTCAAGGTCGTCCCCCAGGGCTTCGAATGGACCATCGAGCGCTTCGGCCGCTATACCGTCACCCTGAAGCCGGGCCTGAGCATCATCATCCCGGTGGTCGACCGCGTCGGGCAGAAGATCAACATGATGGAGCGCGTGCTCGACGTGCCGCCGCAGGAGGCGATCAGCGCCGACAACGCCATCGTGCAGATCGACGCCGTGTGCTTCTTCCAGGTGGTCGACGCCGCCCGCGCTGCCTATGAGGTGAGCGGGCTGGAAAACGCCGTGCGCAACCTGGTGATGACCAACATCCGCACCGTGCTCGGCTCCATGGAGCTGGACCACATGCTCAGCCAGCGCGACGCGATCAACGAGCGCCTGCTGCGCACCGTCGACGAGGCCACCGCGCCCTGGGGCCTGAAGGTCACCCGCATCGAGATCAAGGACATCAGCCCGCCGGCCGACCTGGTGGAAGCCATGGCCAGCCAGATGAAGGCCGAGCGCCTCAAGCGCGCACAAATCCTTGAAGCCGAAGGTCGCCGCGCCGCGGAAATCCTCACCGCCGAGGGCAAGAAGCAGGCGCAGATTCTCGAAGCCGAAGGCCTGCGCCAGTCGGCCTTCCTCGAATCCGAGGCGCGTGAGCGCCAGGCCGAAGCCGAAGCCAAGGCGACCCAGGTGGTCTCCGAGGCCATCGCCAGCGGCAACGTGCAGGCGATCAACTACTTCGTCGCGCAGAAATACGTCGACGCCCTCGGCCAACTGGCCAGCTCCAACAACAGCAAGATCGTGCTGATGCCGCTGGAGGCCAGCCAGGTGATCGGCGCGGTCGGCGGCATCGGCGAGATCGTCAAGGCCACCTTCGGCGAAACCAAGGGCCGCAGCTAATGGCCGGCTTTCTCCAGAACCTCGGCTTCTGGGACTGGCTGGGCCTGGGCATCGTCCTGCTGATCCTGGAAATCTTCGGTGCCGGCGGCTACCTGCTGTGGATCGGCATCGCTGCCGCGCTGACCGGCGTGCTGGCCTTCCTGCTGCCGGGGCTGGACTGGGTCTGGCAGTGCCTGGCCTTCGGCGTGCTGGCGATCCTCACCGCGCTGTACTGGTGGAACCACCAGCGCATCAACAAGCGCGACGCCGTCCCCTCCAGCCTGAACCGCCGCGGCAGCGAGCTGGTCGGCCGGCAGTTCGCCCTGCATGACGCCATCGTCGGCGGCCGCGGCAAGATTCGCGTCGGCGACAGCGTGTGGCTGGTCAGCGGGCCAGACCTGCCAGCCGGCACGCAGGTGCGCGTGACCGGGCAGGATGGCGTGCTGCTGCTGGTGGAGCCCATCCTCTAGGAGCCCCTCACCCTAACCCTCTCCCAAAGGGAGAGGGGACTGTACGGTATCGGCTGAAATGACAGCGTCAGCCGGCACGATCGGCCCCCTCTCCCTCCGGGAGAGGGCTGGGGTGAGGGGATAGACTGGCACGGACTATCCAGCCACCCACAAAAAAGCCCGCCAATCGGCGGGCATTTTCATTGGCGCAAGACTCAGCTCGCTACGGGCTGCGCCGGAGCGCGGCGGTAGGCCCAGACCATCAGCGCGATGCCGCCCAGGACCATCGGCACGCACAGCACCTGGCCCATGGTCAGCCAGCCCCAGGCCAGGTAGCCCAGTTGGGCATCTGGTACGCGGACGAACTCGACGATGAAGCGGAAGATGCCGTAGCACAGCACGAACAGGCCGGACACCGAGGCAGTCGGGCGCGGCTTGCGGGTGAACAGCCAGAGCACGACGAACAGCGCCACGCCTTCCAGCGCGAACTGATAGAGCTGCGACGGGTGGCGCGGATACGGGCCGCCGGTGGGGAAGATCATCGCCCAGGGCACGTCGGTCACCTTGCCCCACAGCTCGCCGTTGATGAAGTTGCCGATACGCCCGGCGCCCAGGCCGATCGGCACCAGCGGAGCGATCAGGTCCATCAGCTGGAAGAAGCTCTTGTTGTTGCGCTTGCCGAACCACCAGGTGGCCAGCATCACGCCGATCAGCCCGCCGTGGAACGACATGCCACCCTTCCACACCTCGAAGATCAGCGTCGGGTTGGCGATGTACTCATCCAGGTTGTAGAACAGCACGTAGCCCAGGCGACCGCCCAGGACCACGCCGCACGCCACCCAGAAGACCAGGTCGGAGAGTTTCTCCTTGGTCCAGGTCGGGTCGAAATCCTTCAGCTTGCGCGACGCCAGCAGCCAGGCGCCGCCGATGCCGATCAGGTACATCAGGCCGTACCAGTGGATTTTCAGCGGCCCGAGTGCAACGGCAACCGGGTCGATCTGTGGATAAGGCAGCATCCGCTTCTCCTAGCAGGAACTCAGATCAGGAAACTCAAGCCCACGCTGAACAGCAGCAGGGCGAACAAACGCTTGAGCACCAGGGGTGGCAGGCGATGGGCCAGCCGTGCCCCGATGCGGGCGAAGAACATGCTGGTGACGGCAATGCCCACCAGCGCCGGCAGGTAGACGAAGCCCAGGCTCAGCTCCGGCAGCTTGTCGTTGTGCCAGCCGACGGCGATGAAGGATATCGCGCCGGCAATGGCGATCGGCAGGCCACATGCCGAGGAAGTCGCAACCGCCTGTTGCATGGAGACGCCACGCCAGGTCAGGAAAGGCACGGTCAGCGAGCCGCCGCCGATGCCGAAAATGGCTGAGGCCCAGCCCACCACGCCGCCGGCCACGCCCAGGCCGAAACGCCCCGGCAGGTCGCGCGCGCCCTTGGGCTGCAGGCCCAGCACCATCTGCAGCGACACCAGGATGGCGAAGATACCGATGATCTTCTGCAGCACCGGGCCCTGGATCTTCGATGCGGTGATCGCCCCCAGCGCGCTGCCGACCAGGATGCCGACGGTCATCCAGCCGAACACCTGCCAGCGCACCGCGCCACGTCGATGGTGTTCGAGGATCGAATTGATCGAGGTGAAGACGATGGTCGCCAGCGAAGTGCCGACCGCCATCTGGGTCAGCACGTCGGGCGAGAAACCGTGGGCGCCGAAGCTGAAGACCAGGGCCGGGACGATGATCAACCCGCCGCCAACGCCGAACAGGCCGGCGAGCACGCCAGCGCAGGCACCAAGCACCAGGTAGAGCACGAACTCCATGGGCAACCTCGGGCAACAAAGCGGGCATGGTAGCCGAAGGCTCCCGGGCGCTCCAGCCACTCCGGGTCTTCGCTGGATGTTGATAGACTGCCGGCACACTACGGAGTTCGACCCATGTGCCTGATCGTCTTCGCCTGGCGCCCTGACCACGCCACGCCGTTGATCGTTGCGGCCAACCGCGACGAGTTCTACGCCCGCCCGACCCTGCCGCTGGCGGCCTGGGAGGATCATCCCGGCGTGCATGCCGGGCGCGACCTGGAAGCCGGCGGTACCTGGCTGGGGGTGGCGCCGGACGGCCGCTTCGCCGCCCTGACCAACGTCCGCGACCCCGGCCAGCCGGTGGGCAAGCACTCCCGTGGCGAGCTGGTGGCGACCTTCCTGCAAGGCCGGCAGGCACCCCTGGAGTACCTGCAGAAGGTCGCGCGCCGCGCGGCGGACTACAGCGGCTTCAACCTGCTGGTCGGCGACCGCAGCCAGCTCTGTTACTTCAATCCCCGCGTCGGCCCGCCAGTGGCGGTGGCGCCGGGTGTGCACGGGCTGTCGAATGCCGCGCTGAACACGCCCTGGCCCAAGCTGATCAAGGCACGCAGTGCGCTGGACTCAGCACTGGAGCAACCCGATACCGGCTCTCTGCTCGCCCTGCTGCGCGACAATCAGCAGCCCGGCGATGCCGAACTGCCGGAAACTGGCGTGGGCCTAGCCACCGAGCGGCTGCTGTCCAGCGTGTTCATCGCCAGCGCGAACTACGGCACCCGCGCCAGTACGGCGCTGATCGTGCATGCCGATGGACGCCGCGAGCTGCTGGAACACAGCTTCGGCCCCAGCGGGGCGCGGCTGGGCGAAGTGGCGCTGACGCTCTAGCAGAGGACGATGCAGTCGCGCTGCGCCTTGGCGCGATAGAGCCCTTCGTCCAGACGGCGCAGCAGGCCCATAAGGTCTTCGCCGAGCTTCATCTCAGTCACCGAGAAGCTGGCGGTGAGTTGCGTCGGCAGCGAGACATCGGCCCGGCGCAGGCTCATCCGCAGCCGTTCGGCCAGCTCGCGGCCGGCCTCGCCGGTGGTTTCCGGCAGCAGGACGATGAACTCCTCGCCGCCCCAGCGGGCGAAGCAGTCTTCCTCGCGCAGACGCCGCCGCACCACTTCGGCCACCGCCACCAGCACGCGGTCGCCGGCCTGGTGGCCGAGGCTGTCGTTGATGCGCTTGAAGTGATCGAGGTCGAACATCATCAGCGAGCAGCCGTGGCCGTGGCGTTGCAGACGCTGCCATTCGGCGTGCAACTGCTGCTCGAAGCGCCGCCGGTTGGCGATCTGCGTCAGCGGGTCGATTTCCGACAGGCGCAGGGCAACGGCGGCTTGCTCGGCCAGCGCCTGGTTGGCCTTGCGCAGGGCGGCGGTGCGCTCCTGCACCAGGTATTCCAGGCTCAGGTTGAGCTGGTGCAGCTCGTGGTTCTTCTCCTGCAGCGCCAGCTCGGCGAGCTTGCGCTCGTGAATGTTGCGATGGGCGCCGACCATCCGGGTCGGCTTGCCCCCTTCGTCGAACTCGAAGAAGCGCCCGTGATCGCTGATCCACAGGTAGTTGCCGTCCTCGCAGCGGCAGCGGTACTCCTCACGATAAGCACCGCTGCGCCCCTCGATGTAGGCATTGAAGGCGAACATTACCCGTTCGAAGTCATCGGGATGGATGCGTTCGTGCCAGGTATTGACGTTCTCGGGGAGGCTGTCCGGGTCGTAGCCGAGCATGACGTACCAGCTCGGGCTGCGGGTGACATGGTTGCTGCGGATATCCCAATCCCAGATGCCGTCGCTGACCATGCTCAGCGCATAGCGCAGGCTGCGCACACCGGCTTCGGGCTCCGTGCGGGGGGTGACGTCGAGCTCTTCCATAAGCTTCGCCTTGGCCAGTGAGCCGGCCTTGTTTCCTACGAGCCTGCCGGTAATGCACGGTGCCGGCAGGGAATGCGCCCGGCGTCAGGCCTGGATGGTCGCCGCCGGGTTGATCACGCGGCCCAGGCCGAGGTTGCGCAGGGCCAGGTGCAGCGAGCTGTGGATAACCTGCGGGTTGTCGAAGGTCATCAGCTGGGTGAGCAGTTCGCGGGAGCGGGACAGGGTCATCTGGCGCAGCAGCCACTTCACCTTGGGCAGGTTGGTAGCGTTCATCGACAGCGAGTCGAAGCCCATGGCCATCAGCAGCACGGCAGCCGCCGGGTCGCCGGCCATCTCGCCGCAGATGCTCACCGGCTTGCCTTCGGCGTGGGAGTCGTCGACCACCTTCTTCAGCGCCTGCAGCACGGCCGGGTGCAGGTAGTCGTAGAGGTCGGCGACGCGCGGGTTGTTGCGGTCCACCGCCAGCAGGTACTGGGTCAGGTCGTTGGAGCCGACGGAAAGGAAGTCCACCTGGCGCGCCAGTTCGCGGGTCTGGTACACGGCCGCGGGGATCTCCACCATCATGCCGATCGGCGGCATGGGGATGTCGACACCTTCGTCGCGCACTTCGCCCCAGGCGCGGTGGATCAGGTGCAGCGCCTCTTCCAGCTCGTGGGTGCCGGAGATCATCGGCAGCAGGATGCGCAGGTTGTCCAGGCCTTCACTGGCCTTGAGCATGGCGCGAGTCTGCACCAGGAAGATTTCCGGGTGGTCGAGGGTGACGCGGATGCCGCGCCAGCCGAGGAAGGGGTTGTCTTCCTTGATCGGGAAGTACGACAGCGCCTTGTCACCGCCGATATCCAGGGTGCGCATGGTCACCGGCAGCGGGTGGAAGGCGGAAAGCTGCTCGCGGTAGATGGCGAGCTGTTCCTTCTCGCTGGGGAAGCGGTCGTTGATCATGAACGGCACTTCCGTGCGGTACAGGCCGACCCCTTCGGCGCCGCGCTCCTGGGCGCGGGCCACGTCCGCCAGCAGGCCGGTGTTGACCCACAGCGGCATGCGATGGCCGTCGAGCGTCTCGCAGGGCAGCTCGCGCAACGCGGCCAGGCCCTTGCTCAGTTCCTTCTCTTCGGCGACCACTTCGCCGTACTGCTTGACCAGCTGCGGCGACGGGTTGGTGTAGATCTCGCCGTGGTAGCCGTCGACGATCAGGTCGATGCCGTCGACCTTGGAATACGGCAGGTCGACCGCGCCCATGACGGTCGGGATGCCCATGGCGCGGGCGAGGATGGCAACGTGGGAGTTGCCCGAGCCGAGTACCGAGATCAGGCCCACCAGCTTGCCTTCGGGCACTTCGCCGAGCATGGCCGGCGACAGCTCCTCACTGACGATGATGGTCTGGTCCGGGTAGGTCAGCGACTGCTTACGTTCTTCCTGGAGGTAGGCCAGGATGCGCCGGCCGATGTCCTTGACGTCCGATGCGCGCTCGCGCAGGTAGGCGTCGTCCATCAGTTCGAAGCGCTGCACATGCTCCATGACCACCTGGCGCAGGGCGCCCTGCGCCCACTGGCCGGTGCGGATGATGCGTTTGACTTCCAGCCCGATGGAGGCGTCGTCGAGCATCATCAGGTAGACGTCGAACAGCGCGCGCTCTTCCTTGCGCAGCTGGGTAGCCAGCTTGCTGGAGAGGTTGCGCATGTCCTCGCGGACCGATTCCAGCGCCTGCTTGAAGCGCTCGACCTCGGCCTCGACGTCGTCGATGGGTTTGTCCGGGACTACTTCGAGATCAGCCGGCGGCAGCACCACCACGGCCTTGCCCACGGCCACGCCGGGGGCGCCGGGGACGCCGACGAACTTGGCTTCGCTGATGCCCTTGCCCATCTTGCCCAGGCCGCGGATCGAACCGGTGGCCTCGGCGTGGGCGATAACGCCGGCGAGCTGTGCGCTCATGGTGACGAGGAAGGCTTCCTCGCCTTCGTCGAACTGGCGCTTTTCCTTCTGCTGCACCACCAGAACGCCCATCACTCGACGGTGGTGGATGATCGGTGCGCCGAGGAAGGAGGCGTAGCGTTCCTCGCCGGTCTCGGCGAAGTAGCGGTAACGGGGGTGTTCGGAGGCGTTCTCGAGGTTCAGCGGCTCTTCGCGGGTACCGACCAGGCCGACCAGGCCCTCGTTGGGCGCCATGCTGACCTTGCCGATGGAGCGCTTGTTCAGGCCCTCGGTGGCCATCAGCACGAAGCGGTTGCTCTCGGGGTCCAGCAGGTAGACCGAGCACACCTGGCTGCCCATGGCCTCCTTGACCCGCAGCACGATGATGCCCAGCGCCGCCTTGAGGTCCTTGGCGGAGTTCACTTCCTGGACGATCTTACGCAGCGTGTTGAGCATGGCGTGGGGGTCTAACTCCTTGAACTACGTGCTAGTCGCGCGCGAGCAGGCGCGGTGCCAATTCCTTCAGTGCCCGGCGGTAGACCTCGCGCTTGAAGGTCACGACCTGGCCCAGCGGGTACCAATAACTCACCCATTTCCAGCCGTCGAATTCGGGCTTGCCGGTGACATCCATGCGCACCCGGCTTTCCTCGCCGGTCAGGCGCAGGAGGAACCACTTCTGTTTCTGCCCGATGCACAGCGGCTGGCTGTTGGTTCGCACCAGGCGTTGCGGCAGGCGGTAGCGCAGCCAGCCACGGGTACAGGCCAGTATCCTGACGTCCTGCTCTTCCAGGCCGACTTCTTCGTTCAGTTCGCGGTACAGCGCTTCCTCAGGGGTTTCGCGGGCGTTGATGCCGCCCTGGGGAAATTGCCAGGCTTCCTGGTTGATGCGCCGTGCCCACAGGACCTGTCCGACATCGTTGCAAAGGATGATGCCGACATTGGGGCGAAAACCATCGGGATCGATCACGGCGGTACATCCTCGAAATCGCGTGTGCCCGCATTGTTCCACAAAGCTTGTGACAGCGGCAACGCGGGCTGCGGCGTCCTGTGCTGGGTGGGCAAAAGCCGTTACTCTAGGCGACTTTTCCGTATTGGCAACTGGCGGTAAACCATCGTGCGACTGGCTCTCTTCGATCTCGACAACACCCTCCTGGCCGGCGACAGCGACCACAGCTGGGGCGAATGGCTGTGCCAGCGCGGGCTGGTGGATGCCGGCGAGTACCAGGCGCGCAACGATGCTTTCTACGCCGACTATGTCGCCGGCACCCTCGATGTGTTCGCCTACCAGGCCTTCACCCAGGCGATCCTCGGCCGCAACAGCCTCGACCAGCTGGCCACCTGGCATCGCCAGTTCATGCAGGACGTCATCGAGCCGATCATCCTGGCCCGCGGCGAAGCCCTGCTGGCCGAGCACCGCGCTGCCGGCGACAAGCTGGTGATCATCACCGCCACCAACCGCTTCGTCACCGGCCCGATCGCCGAGCGCCTGGGCGTGGAGACGCTGATCGCCACCGAGTGCGAGATGCTCGATGGCCTCTACACCGGCCGTACCTGCGACGTGCCGTGCTTCCAGGGCGGCAAGGTGACCCGCCTCAACCGCTGGCTCGAAGAGACCGGCCTGAAGCTGGACGACGCCTATTTCTACAGCGACTCGCGCAATGACCTGCCGTTGCTGGAACTGGTGGCCAACCCGGTCGCCGTCGACCCCGACGACACCCTGCGTGCCACCGCCACCGAGCGCGGCTGGCCGGTGATCAGCCTGCGCGGCTGAGCGCTGGTCAACCTGCGCTGAAGGCTCAGAAGCCCTTGTTGACCATCAGGTAGAAGATCGCCAGAAAGGCCAGGAACGCCGGCCAGCCCAGGGCGAACCACCAGCGCATATAGAGGAAGGCCCGCGGCGGCAGCGCCGTGCCTTCCCGGTGCGCGGCTTCGGCCATGTCCCGCACGCGGATCTGCAGCCACACCACCGGCAGCCAGCAGGTGCCCGCGAACACATAGAGCGCCAGGCTCCACAGTAACCAGCCCGAATCCAGCGGCCAGCCGGCCATGTGCGCCATGGCGATGCCGCTCAGCGGCTGGAACACCGCCGTGGTGGCGATGAACAGCCAGTCCGCGGTGACCAGGTGGCGGAAGGTGATGCGGATCGCTTCCAGGTTACCGCTGCGCCAGGCGCGCCAGCTGTAATAGGCCGAGCCGAGGCCGGTGCCGAACAGCAGCGTGGAAGAGAGGATGTGCAGGGTCTTGAGCAGCAGGTAGAGGTTCACGCGGCGTGCTTCACACCGGCTTGCTGATCATCAGCACCAGGATGGCGATCACGCACAGCAGCGCGAGCACGAAGAAGGCCAAGCCGAACTTCCATTGCCGTGCGGCGCCGGCGGAGATCGGTTCGCCACTGCTCTGCGCCACCAGCGCCAGGTCGCGGATGCGCCACAGGCGGGTGGTGAACAGCAGCCAGAAGACAGTCGCGACGATCAGCAGGCAGGCGCTACCCAGCAACCAGGTCTGCCCCAGCGGCCAGCCGATGGTCTGCACCATGCGATAACCGGTGACCGGCAGGCTGGCGACGCTGCCGGCGACCAGCACCCAGCCGATGAGGCCGATACGTTGCAGCGCCTTGGCGATCACTCCGGCGTCGCCGCCACGCCAACTGCGCCAGCCGTACCAAGCCAGGCCGATGATGGCCAGGAACGGCAGCACCGCGGCAATGCCGTGGAGGATGCGGAAGGTCTGCAGGCTTTCCATTTCAAGTCCCTGTGATCGTGCGGCGTTCCGACAAGCCTAGCAGCAGACGCACGGCCCTTGCCTGCTCCTCAGCCGAGGAACAGGCGGTAGGCCGGGTTGTCCGTCTCGTCCCAGTAGGGGTAGCCGATCTCTTCCAGTGCAGCCGCCACCAGGTGACGCTCGTCTTCCGGCACCTGCAGGCCCGCCACGACGCGACCGTCGGCGGCGCCATGGTTGCGGTAGTGGAACAGGGTGATGTTCCAGCGCCCGCCCAGGCGGTTGAGGAAGTTGAACAGCGCGCCGGGACGCTCGGGGAACTCGAAACGGAACACCTGCTCGCCGGAAACCCGCGGCGAGTGGCCCCCGACCATGTGGCGGATGTGCAGCTTGGCCAGCTCGTTGTCGGTCAGGTCCAGCACCGGGAAGCCCTGCTCCTGCAGCTGCTGCACCAGCGCCGCACGCGGGTCGTTCTCCGGGTGGGTCTGCACGCCGACGAAGATGTGCGCTTCGCTGTCGGTGTTGTAGCGGTAGTTGAACTCGGTGATCTGGCGCTTGCCGATGGCCTCGCAGAAGGCCTTGAAGCTGCCCGGACGCTCGGGAATGGTCACCGCGATGATCGCTTCGCGCTTCTCGCCCAGCTCGGCACGCTCGGCCACGTGGCGCAGGCGGTCGAAGTTGATGTTGGCGCCCGAGTCGATGGCGACCAGGGTCTCGCCCTTCACGCCTTCGCGCTCGACGTACTTCTTGATCCCGGCCACCGCCAGCGCGCCGGCCGGTTCGGTGATCGAGCGGGTGTCGTCGTAGATGTCCTTGATCGCCGCACAGATTTCGTCGGTGCTGACGGTGATCACCTCGTCAACGTAGTCCTTGCACAGCTCGAAGTTGTGTTTGCCGATCTGCGCCACCGCTACGCCGTCGGCGAACAGCCCGACCTGGCCGAGCACTACGCGCTCGCCAGCGGCCATGGCGGCCTGCAGGCAGTTGGAGTCGTCCGGCTCGACGCCGATGACCTTGATTTCCGGGCGCAGGTATTTGACGTACGCGGCGATGCCGGCGATCAGGCCGCCGCCGCCGACCGGCACGAAGATCGCGTCGATGCGGCCGGGGTTCTGGCGAAGGATTTCCATGGCCACGGTGCCCTGGCCGGCGATCACGTCCGGATCGTCGTAGGGGTGGATGTAGACGTAGCCCTTCTCTTCCACCAGCTTCAGCGAGTGCGCCAGCGCATCGGGGAAGGCGTCACCGTGCAGCACGGCCTTGCCGCCACGGGCGCGCACGCCCTGGACTTTCAGCTCCGGCGTGGTGCGCGGCATCACGATGGTGGCCTTGATGCCCAGCTCGCGGGCGGCCAGCGCCACGCCCTGGGCATGGTTGCCGGCGGAGGCGGTGACGACGCCGCGGGCGAGTTCTTCCGGGCTCAGCTGCGCCAGCTTGTTGTAGGCGCCGCGAATCTTGAAGGAGAACACCGGCTGCAGGTCTTCGCGTTTCAGCAGAATCTGGTTGCCCAGGCGCTCGGAGAGCTGGCGGGCGGGCTGCAGGGGCGTTTCCACGGCAACGTCGTAGACACGCGAGGTGAGGATCTTCTTGACGTATTGTTCGAGCATCGGAAGGGCTATATCGGCGGCTTTTCGAGGAACCGCGAGTCTACTCCAGCCGGCGCCGGCCGGGCCACCGAACAATCCGCGCGCAGATGACCATAACAGTTGCCCGGCGGCGCAACACCGCCCCGCCTTCGGCCGCTATAATCCGCCCTTTCGATTATTCCCCGGCGCTTTCGCGTCCAGCCAGGTAAAAGACCCCTCGCCATGAACCAGGATCAGCTCAAGCAGGCTGTGGCCCAGGCCGCCGTCGACCACATCCTTCCGCACCTCGACAGCAAGAGCATCGTCGGCGTGGGCACCGGCTCCACCGCCAATTTCTTCATCGACCTGCTGGCCAAGCACAAGGCCGAGTTCGACGGCGCCGTGGCCAGCTCCGAAGCCACCGCCCAGCGCCTGAAGGGCCACGGCATCCCGGTCTACGACCTGAACACGGTCAGCGAGCTGGAGTTCTACGTGGACGGTGCCGACGAAACCAACGAGCGCCTGGAACTGATCAAGGGCGGCGGCGCCGCGCTGACCCGCGAGAAGATCGTCGCCGCGGTCGCCAAGCAGTTCATCTGCATCGCCGATGCCAGCAAGCTGGTGCCGATCCTCGGCGGCTTCCCGCTACCGGTGGAAGTCATCCCCATGGCCCGCAGCCACGTGGCGCGCCAGCTGGTGAAACTGGGCGGCGACCCGGTGTACCGCGAGGGCGTACTGACCGACAACGGCAACATCATCCTCGACGTGTACAACCTGCGCATCGACAGCCCGGTGCAGCTGGAAGAAGCGATCAACAACATCGTCGGCGTGGTCACCAACGGCCTGTTCGCCACGCGTCCGGCCGACCTGCTGCTGCTCGGCACCGCCGAAGGTGTGAAGACCCTCAAAGTCTGACGCCCTCGGGCGCCATCCACCGGGTGGCGCCTTCCGCAGCACCTGCGGCCGTCTACGCTGGGATGATCCAATCCGCCCCAGGAGACGCAGCATGGCCGCCAAGTACCATCTGAAGAAGGCCAGCGATGGCCAGTTCTACTTCAATCTGCACGCCAGCAACGGCGAGATCGTCCTGACCAGCGAGCTGTACAAGGCCAAGGCCTCGGCTCATCAGGGGATCGACTCGGTACGCAGCAACTCCCAGCGCGAAGGCGCCTTCGAAGTGAAGATCGCCAGCAACGGCAAGCACTACTTCGTGCTCAAGGCCACTAACGGCCAGGTCGTCGGGCAAAGCCAGATGTACGCCAGCAAGGCCAGCGCCGACGCCGGCGTGGCGGCGGTTAAGCGCTACGCGCCGGATGCGCCGATCAGCGATGACACCTGAGCCGCCGCACGCCCCTGCAACTCCTCGATGGCGAAGGGCTTGGAATTGATCTGCAACCGACCTGGCAACGAACGCGGCGCCGAAGCCTGCCTCTCCAGGACCGACAGGCAGGCCTGCGGATCATCCAGCGGCAGCTCGCCCAGCACCTCCAGCGGCAACTCCCACCAGCGGCTGGCCAGCAGCCGCTCGATCAGCGGCTGTTCGAAGCGGTAGCGGATCACCCGCGCCGGGGTCCCGGCGACGATGGCATAGGGCGGCACGTCGACATTGACCAGCGACTGCGCGCCGATGATGGCGCCGGTGCCGATGCTCACCCCGTCGAGAATCAGTACGTCACGGCCGATCCAGACGTCATGGCCGATCACCGTGGGGCGATAGGGGTGCTCACGCTTGATCGGGCGTTTGATCAGCCTGGCGTTGGAGGCGAAGTGGTGGGTGGTCAGCCAGTCGATCGGATGCGACTGGCGCGCCTGGCCGATCACCACATCGGCGGCGATGGAGCAGTAGCGGCCGATCTGCGCCACGTCGAGAAACTCGCAGCCGCTGACCACGTCGGTATAGGCACCGATCTCCAGTTCGCGGGAAAAGATCTCCGCCTTGCCGAGCTTCACCCCCGGTTCGAGGATCAGCTTCGCGCCGTCGCGCAGCGACTTGATGCCGCTGGAGAGGCGGCAGCGGTGGCTGGCCAGCGCCTTGTTCAGGCGCCGATTGAGCAGGGCTTCCTTGATGACATTCATGGACGCTCCGGTTCGACGCCACTTTTTTCCGAGGGCGCAAACTGTATCGCTTTTGTTACTGCGACTCCACGGGAACGGATTTGCGGAACACATAGAAGAGGTTCGGCTCGCTGACCAGGTACAGCGTGCCCTGGTCGTCCATGGCGATACCCTCGGCCTGCGGCACACTGCGGCGCAGACCCTGCATGCCGCGCAGCAGCGACAGCGAACTGATCGGTTCACCATCGGCGCTCAGTTCCAGCACCAGCCGGGATTCGTCGGACAGTGCCAGCAGGTGGCCGCTGCGCTCGTCGTACTGCAGGCTGGAAAGGTCGCGGACGAACAGGTTGCGGTTGTGCTTGAGGTCTTCCACCACGTGTACGGTGATGGGCTGCTGCGACTGCTCGTAAGGGAAGCCGCGCACCTCGTAGATGTGCACCGGCTTGCGCTCCTTGGCGACGAACAGGCGCTTGCCGACCGAGTCGTAGGCCAATCCCTCGAAACCGCTATTGCCGCCGCGCCCCAGGGCCAGGGCGAGCTGCTGGGCGTCCTCGACGCGCAGATCTGTCGTGTCGTCGCGTAATTCGACGCGGATCAGCCGCTGGTGGGTCTCATCGCTGATCACATAGACGTTGCGGCTGATGTATTCGATCGCCTCGGGATCGCCGAAGCCATGCAGCTCGATCTTGCGCAGCACCTTGCCTTCCAGCGACAGCTCGATGATCTGCGGCTGCTTGTTGGTCACGGTGAACAGGGTCTGCCGGTCCGGATCGTAGGTCAGTGCCGAGACATCGTCCTCCAGCCCCTGGATCGGCAGCGCCTCCAGCACGACGCGGTAGTCGGGCAGCCAGAGGGATTTGTCCTGCCACTGCGCCGCATGCCGCCATTCGCTGAACTTGAACCAGGCGCGCTCGTAGAGCCGCAAGCTCTGCCCCAGCGCCAGCAGCGCGGCAAGGGCGAGCAGCGCCAGCAGCAGGAACAGACGACGGGGTTTGAGCAGACGACGCATGGCGGACTCGGGGATGAGGTTGGCATGGCAGAGTGACAGCAGCGCCTGAAGCCAAACTTAAAGGCCGCAGGCAGGCTAGAGTCAGGTTAGTGCAAGACCGCTCGACCCTCTCGCTCCTCTGTAGAAGGCAACCCGATGGTCCAGTCCCTGCTCCCCGAACAGCGCCAGCAAGCCACGCTGCACACCGTGGTGCTGGCCACCGAAGTGCTGCACCACGCCGGTGTGCCACGGCCGAAGCTGCTGGAAGGCAGCGGCATCGGCGAGGCGGACCTGCTGACCCCGGAGAAACTGATCACCCACGCCCAG
Source organism: Pseudomonas sp. CAN1 (assembly GCF_030462585.1). GTDB lineage: Bacteria > Pseudomonadota > Gammaproteobacteria > Pseudomonadales > Pseudomonadaceae > Pseudomonas. The sequence continues at coordinate 148,254 of NZ_JASMRU010000004.1, forward strand.
GAACTGCGGGTGTTCGCCAACGCCCTGAACTGCCACCACGATCCGGCACTGGGCCTTTATCTCGGCTTGCGCATGCACGTCTCGGCTTACGGCATCCTCGGCTACAGCATGCTAGCCAGCCGCACCCTGCGCGATGCGCTGCAGCTGGCGCTGTCGTTTCCCGAGCTGCTCGGCACCTATTTCCGCCTGGCGTTGACGCCGCAGGGCGACGAGGTCCACCTGACCGCCGACGGTTACCGCTACGCGCCGGAGCTGACGGTATTCAACACCGAGCTGTGCCTGACCTCGCTGCTGACGGTGATCCGCGACCTGCTCGGTGAGTCGGTGCGGCCGCGTCGGCTGCTGCTGGCCTATCGACCGCCATTGCATGCCGAGACCTACACCGAGCGCCTGGGCTGCCCGGTGGATTTCGGTGCACCCACCAGCGCGCTGTGTTTCAGCCCGGCGCTGCTGGACCGACCGCTGCCGCTGGCCGACCCGGTCAGCTGTCACAACGGCGTGCAGCAGTGCCTGCGCATGAGCGGCATGCTCAGCGCCCGTGGCGATGTGCTCGACCAGTTGCGCCAGCACCTCGCCAGCCACCTGCAGGACACCGCCAGCCTGGACACCGTGGCGCGCCACCTGCACCGCTCCACCCGCACCCTGCGCCGCCACCTGCAGCAGCAGAACACCAGTTATCAACAGGTGCTCGACGAGGTGCGCTTCGACCGTGCGCGGCAATTGCTCAAGGACACCGACCTGCCGATCTACCTGATCGCCGAGCAGCTCGGCTACAGCGAGACGGCCAGCTTCCGGCATGCCTTCCAGCGCTGGAGCGGGGCGAGCCCGAGCCTGTATCGAGGCTGAGGGGCGGGCCGGGAATACCCTCTCCCCAGCCCTCTCCCTGAAGGGAGAGGGAGCTGTCCTCTGCATCACCACCCCCGCAGAGTCAGCCGGCTAACACTCCAGTTGCAGCGCGTTCCGGATAGTCCCCTCTCCCTTCGGAGCGGGGCGCGCAGCCAGGGTTAGGGAGAGGGCCGGGGCCAAGCCTGGACGCCGAATCCAATCCGTTCGCGAGCAAGCTCGCTCCTACGAAAAGCCTGGGAAACGACACCCCGCTGACGCCCGAAATCCAGCATTCCAGCGCGTATTTTCAACTTGGCCTGATTTATCCCTTATTGGCCTGATCTATCGTTCTGCGCATCCCGCGGCTTGGTCATTATCAATCCGCAGCTAGGTGAAACGGTCCTAGAAACCGTAAAACCTCAACAATAACAACTGCTTAACTGCATGGTACAAGCATGACCAGCGCGATCACCATCGAGCGGATATGCATGGAGTTCGGTACACCCGGACAAGGCCTCAAGGCCCTGGACGACGTGTCACTGGAAATCCGCGCCAACGAGTTCTTCACCCTCCTCGGCCCATCGGGCTGCGGCAAGACCACCTTGCTGCGACTGATCGCCGGCTTCGAACAACCCTCCTCCGGCAGCATTCGCCTTTACGGCGACGCGATGGAAGGCCTTCCGCCCTTCAAGCGCCCGGTCAATACCGTCTTCCAGAGCTACGCCCTGTTCCCGCACATGACCGTGGCGGAGAACATCGCCTTCGGCCTGGAAATGCAGGGCAAGCAGCGCAGCGACATCGACGCCACCGTGCAGAAGATGCTCGACCTGGTGCGCCTGCCCGACGTCGGCAAGCGCCGCGCCGACCAGCTCTCCGGCGGCCAGCAACAGCGCATCGCCCTGGCCCGCGCCCTGGCCAGCCGGCCCAAGGTGCTGCTGCTCGATGAATCGCTGTCCGCGCTGGACCTCAAGCTGCGCAAGGAAATGCAGATCGAACTCAAGCGCCTGCAGCACGAGACCGGGATCACCTTCATCTTCGTCACCCACGACCAGGAAGAAGCGCTGACCATGTCCGACCGCATCGCGGTGATGAGTCGCGGCAAGGTCATGCAGATCGGCACGCCGACGGAAATCTACGAGGCGCCGGTCAATCGACTGGTGGCCGACTTCATCGGCGAGACCAACTTCCTCGAAGGCGAATCCAGCGGTGACAGCGTGCGCCTGGCCGACGGCCAGGTGCTGCCGGCCGCCACCACCTTGCCCGGCAAGGTGACCCTGGCGATCCGCCCGGAGCGCACCGAGCTGGCGCAGGATGGCCAGCTCGAAGGCGTGGTCGAGAACATCGTCTACGTCGGCACCGACACCGTGTACCACCTCAATGTCGCCGGTCAGGGCGGCTTCCGGGTCCGTCAGCAGAACCGCGACGGCGCCCATTCCACCCACGCGCCCGGCGCGCGGGTGCGGGTCCGCATTCCCGCCACCGCCATCCGGGTGCTGGCCGAATGAGTACACTGCGCGCACAAGCGGAACGCCAATCGCTGCTCAAACGCCTGGCCCTGACCAGCCCGGCGATGATCATGCTGATCGTGTTCCTGGTCCTGCCGCTGGGCATCATGTTCGCCGTGTCGATCCAGGCACCGGGCGACTACGGCGGCGTGAAGTGGGGCCAGCACACCGTCGAGGCCTACATCAACTTCCTCTGGGAACGCGACCTGGACGACAGCCTGGCGTTCAACGCCGACTACCTGGGCATCTTCCAGCGCTCGTTCTGGCTGTCGATCCTGACCACGCTGGGCTGCGTGCTGATCGGCTTCCCTACTGCGCTGTACCTGGCGCTGCAGGACGAGCGCCGGCGCAACCTGCTGCTGTTCCTGGTCACGGTACCGTTCTGGACCAACCTGCTGGTGCGGGTCTATGCCTGGATGCTGCTGCTGCGCAACGGCGGGCTGATCGACGAAGGACTGCACGGGCTGGGCTTCTCCAACGCTTCCCTGGGCATCCTCTACACCGACAACGCGGTGATCATCGGCCTGCTCTACACCTACCTGCCGTTCATGGTCCTGCCCATCTACACCAGCCTGGAGAAAATGGACTGGCGCCTGGTGGAAGCGGCCTTCGACCTTGGCGCCAACCGCTGGAAGGCGCTGAAGCGGATCATCATCCCGCTGGCCATGCCCGGCATCGTCGCCGGCTGCATCCTGGTGTTCATCCCCTCGCTGGGCAGCTACATCATTCCCGAGCTGCTCGGGGGCGGTAAGTCGCTGATGATCGGCAACCTGATCCAGCTGCAGTTCGGCACGGCGCACAACTGGCCGTTCGGCGCGGCGCTGTCCTTCGCCCTGCTGGCCTTCGTGCTGCTGGCGATGCTGATCTACAGCATGCGCTTCAAACAGGGCACCGCGGGAGGTCACCCATGAAGTCGGCCAACCCGCTCTGGCGCTTCACCGGGGTCCGCCCCGCCGCCTGGCTTTTCTTCGCCTTCCTCTACATCCCGATCTTCGTGCTGGTGGTGCTGAGCTTCAACAGCGGCCAGTCGGCGACGCTGTGGGAAAGCTTCAGCCTGAAGTGGTACTCGGTGGTGGCGGACGACCCGGAGATCCTCCGCGCGGCGAAGAACTCGCTGATCGTCGCCACCCTCGCCACCCTGGTCGCCACCACCCTGGCCACGCTTGCCGCACTGGGCATGCGCGGTCGCACGTTCCGCGGGCAGACGCTGATGAGCGGCGTACTGGGCCTGCCGCTGCTGGTGCCGGAGATCGTCACCGCCGTGGCGACCCTGATGTTCTTCGCCTTCATTGGCCTGAAGCTGTCGCTGTTCACCATCCTGCTGGCGCACATCGTGTTCTGCATTCCGTTCGCCTACCTGCCGATCCGCGCCCGTCTCGAAGGCATGGACCCCAGGCTGGCGGAAGCGGCGGCGGACCTCTATGCCTCGCCATGGAAGACCTTCTGGAAGGTGACCTTCCCCCTGCTGACGCCGGGGATCGTGTCCGGTGCGATGCTGGCGTTCATCATCTCGATGGACGACTTCGTCATCACCTACTTCGTCGCCGGCGCCGGGGCCACCACCCTGCCGGTGTACATCTTCAGCTCCATCCGCATGGGGATTTCCCCGAAGATCAACGCCATATCTTCAATAATACTGTTGATTTCCATCGCGTTCGTTGCGTTGTCGTACTACGTCGGCCAGCGTCGCCGCTGACCTCCTGCCGCCAATCAAAACAACATTGCAAGGAGCTTCACCGATGAAATTCCGCCGTACCCCCATCGCCCGCGCGTTCGTCGCCGCCAGCCTGCTGCTGGCTGGCAGCGCCCATGCCGACGGCACCCTGCACTTCGCCAACTGGTCCGACTACTTCCCGCCGGAGCTCTTGAAGAAGTTTGAAAAGGACACCGGCATCCACGCCACCCTGGACTCCTACGACAGCAACGAGACCCTGCTGGCCAAGCTCAAGGCCGGCGGCGGCGCCTACGACGTGGTCGTGCCGTCCGACAGCTTCATCGAGATCTTCGTCAAGGAAGGCCTGCTGCAGAAGCTCGACAAGTCGCAGCTGCCGAACCTGGCCAACCTGAAGGACAAGTTCAAGACCCTGTCCTACGATCCGGGCCACGACTACTCCATCCCTTACCTGTGGGGCACCACCGGCTACAGCTACGACAGCGCCAAGGTACCGGGCGGCAAGCTGGATGAAAGCTGGAAGCCGTTCTTCGAGCCGCCGGAAGAGCTGAAAGGCAAGGTGGTTGCGCTCAACTCCATCGAGGAACTGTACGCCCCGGCGTCCTACTTCCTGGGCATCGACGAGTGCACCGAAGACCCGAAAGAGGCGGCGAAGATCCAGGACCTGCTGCTCAAGCAGAAACCGATGCTGGCCATGTACAACAGCGACGGCACCATCGAGCGCATGGCAGCCGGCGAAGTCTCCATGCACCAGCAATGGAACGGCGCCTTCCACCGCGCCCACGCCCAGCGCGCCAGCCTGGTCTACGTCTATCCCAAGGAAGGCGTGCGCCTGTTCATCGACAACCTGACCATTCCCAAGGACGCCACCAACATCAAGGAGGCCCACGCCTTCCTGAACTGGATGATGCAGCCTGAGAACATCGCCCTGGCCTCCAACTTCGCCAAGTACAACAACGCGATCGAAGGCTCGGACAAGTTCATGGACAAGGAGCTGTTCGACGACCCGGCGATCAACACCCCGGCGGACAAGCTGGACCGCCTGAAGCCCTTCAAGCTGTGCTCGCCCAAAGCCCTGCAGCTGCGCTCCAAGGTCTGGACCAAGCTGAAGAAATGACCTGCAAGTCACCCGGCGCGGCGGTGCGCGCCGGGTGACCCTGACAGCCAATTTGGCCATTTCGATCCCTTTTTGACCCTTTGCAGGGTTCTGCCCGGCACCCCTGGTTGCTAGAGTCGGGCGGCTCGCGCAGGGAGCGGCTGGAAAGGCGGCCAGCCCTTGCACCATCACAGATGGCGCAGGGATTTCCCGAGGGAACGCGAGCGCGTTATCCACAAGAACAAATGCCCCGAGAACGCCCATGACCAGCTTTTGCGTCAACCTGCAGCACACACCCTCATTCCTCGCGCGTCGTCAGCGCTGCGGCTGAGCCGCAAGCCGACGACTTCAGGACGGCCACCGAACGCCGCCCGCCCGCAAGCCATCATAAAAATCGCGAGGATTCCCCCATGGCCAGCCAACACAGCGCCAGCACTGCACACGTTCAACAAAGCACTCAACACAATACGCAGCACGGCACTCCGGCCAACGCCGACGCCCGCCTGAAACGCGTCCTGGGCCTGCCCGCCCTGGTCTTCTTCGGCCTGGTCTACATGGTCCCGCTGACCATGTTCACCACCTACGGCGTGGTCACCGAGATGACCGGCGGCCGTACCGCCAGCGCCTACCTGATCACCCTGCTGGCGATGCTGTTCACCGCGGCGTCCTACAGCTTCATGGTGCGCAAGTACCCGATTTCCGGCTCCGCGTACTCCTACACCAGCCTGAGCTTCGGCCCGGTGGTCGGCTTCCTCTCCGGCTGGTCGCTGCTGCTCGATTACCTGTTCCTGCCGATGATCAACTACCTGCTCATCGGCCTGTTCATGAACATCGCCTTCCCGGAAATTCCGGCCTGGATGTTCGTGGTCGCCTCCATCGCCCTGGTCACCGTGCTCAACGTGGTCGGCATCAGCCAGGTCGCCGGCATGAGCAACGTGATCGTCGGCGCGCAGCTGGTGTTCATCGCGGTGTTCGTGGTCATGTCGATCAAGACCCTGGCCGGCGGCGCCGCCATCGACTTCAGCCTGCCCTTCGTCGGTGACGGCAGCCAGCCCGGCTTCGCCCCGCTGATGGCTGGCGCTGCGGTGCTGTGCCTGTCGTTCCTGGGCTTCGACGCGGTCTCGACCATGGCCGAGGAAACCCGCGACGCCCGCCGCGACATCCCCCGCGCGATCATCATCACCACCGTCATCGCCGGCCTGATGTTCACCCTGCTGGCGATCATCAGCCAACTGGTATTCCCCGGCAGCGTGTTCCAGAACGCCGACTCGGCGGCCAACGAAGTGATGCTCAAGGCCGGCGGCCAGTTCCTCGGCAACTTCTTCACCTCCGCCTACATCGCCGGCTGCATCGGCTCGGCGCTGGCGTCCCAGGCCTCGGTGTCGCGCATCATCTTCACCATGGGCCGTGACGGCATCCTGCCGCGCAGCCTGTTCGGCACCCTGCACGCACGTTTCCAGACTCCGGTGGTGGCGATCCTGGTGGTGTCCGCCGTGTCCCTGCTGGCGGTCGTGCTGGACCTGACCACCCTCGCCTCGATGATCAGCTTCGGCGCGCTGGTGGCCTTCTCCGTGGTCAACCTGGCGGTGATCCGTACCTACCTGGGCGTCGAGCGCCGTCGCGGCGCGAAGAACATCCTGGTCTACGGGGCGATCCCGTTCATCGGCCTTTGCCTGACCCTGTGGCTGTGGACCAGCCTCTCGCAGCTGACGCTGATCGTCGGCCTGAGCTGGTTCGCAGTCGGCTTCGCTTATCTGGCGGTGCATACCGGCGGTTTCCGTCGCAAGGCACCGAGTGTGAATTTCGAGGAAAACGCCTGACGGCAGAGCTAACAAGAACCCAACGGGCGCCCGGAGGCGCCCTCAGGAGCGCGTGATGTTGACGATCTATACCGACGACCATCGCTTGCACCACGGTCAGCACGAGCTGATCGGCGGCCAGTTCACCCCCTGCTTCGAAAAGCCCAGCCGCGCCGACATGGTGCTGGATCGGGCCAAGGCGGTGAAACTGGGCGATATCCAGGCCCCGCGGGACTTCGGCCTGGACCCCATCCTGAGGGTGCACAGCGAAGGCTTCGTGCGGTTCCTGCAGCACGCCTGGCGTGACTGGCTGGCCACCGGCCGGACCCACGACATGCTGCCCATCGCCTGGCCGACCCGCCGCCTGCGGCAGAAGGAGCCGGACAGCATCGACGGTCGCCTGGGCTTCTATAGCCTGGACGCCGGCGCGCCGATCACCGCCGGCACCTGGCAGGCGGTGCTCAGCTCGGTGAACGTGGCGATGACCGGCCAGGCCGAACTGGCCAAGGGCGCGCGCTCGGTGTTCTCGCTGTGCCGCCCGCCGGGCCACCACGCCTCGGCGGACTTCATGGGCGGCTACTGCTTCTTCAACAACGCGGCCATCGCCGCCCAGTCGATTCTCGACCAGGGCGCCAACCGCGTGGCCATCCTCGATGTCGACTACCACCACGGCAACGGCACCCAGGACATCTTCTACGACCGCGCCGACGTGCTGTTCACCTCGATCCACGGCGACCCGCGCTTCGAGTACCCCTACTTCCTCGGCTACGCCGACGAGAAGGGCCAGGGCGTGGGCGAAGGCTTCAACTTCAACTATCCGCTGGCCTCGGGCAGCGACTGGTCGGTGTGGAGCCTGGCGCTGCAGGCGGCAATCCGGCAGATCTCGGCGTACAAGCCGGACGTGCTGATCGTTTCCCTGGGCGTGGACACCTACAAGGAAGACCCGATCTCCCAGTTCAAGCTGGACAGCCCGGACTACCTGCGCATGGGCGAAGCCATCGGCAAGCTCGGCCTGCCGACGCTGTTCGTGATGGAGGGCGGTTACGCGGTGGAAGAGATCGGCATCAACGCGATCAATGTGCTGCAGGGGTTTGAAAGCATCGGCTGACGCCACCTCATTTGTAAGACCGAGGGGACATCCAGTCCTTGCTCGCGAACCGTGCTGCTACGCCGATGGGCTCGGCATGCACGGAGGTTGTTCGCGAGCAAGCTCGCTCCTACGAAGAGCACAAAAAAGCCGCACCGGGATTCCCGGCGCGGCTTTTTCATTGCAGCTGGATTACTGAAGGATTTCGACGCGATCCACATCGATGTCGGTGGCCTTCAGCTTGTGGTGGTCGACCTCGCCGGTCAGGCGCACCTTGGTGTTCTCGGAGACTGCCGCGCCAGCGGGCCAATCGTCGTTGTCGATCTCGACCTCGATGCTGCCGGTGGCGTCCTTGAACTCGTAGTGCTCGCCGCTGATGCGCTTGGTGATCACACCTTCCAGCACCACCGGCGTGTCGTCGTGGGCGGACTGCGCCTGCTTGACGGTGGTGACCTGCGCAGTGGCGGCAGCAGGCTTGGCGTCGCTGCCCGGGCCGGTGTAGCCGGCGGCCAGGGTGAAGGTGGAGAACAGGCCAGCGGCAGCGATCAGGGGGAGATGAGTCAGTTTCATGGATGAGCCTCCTGGGGCGTTTTCGATGGGTTCAGCTTAGGACCGGTGGCTGAAACCAGCCTGAATCCGGACTTAACCCAACCTTAAAGCCATCCGACCCGCACTCCCCCGCCCTGGATCAATCTGTTTTGGCTGCTTCTCGCTTGAACACGTAGAACAGGTCCGGCTCACTGACCATGTAGATGGTGCCCTGCTCGTCAATGGCTACGCCCTCGGCTCGCGGAATGCGGTCATTCAGGCCATTGAGGCCGCCGAGCAGGCTGATAAAGCTGATCGGCTCGCCCTTCTCGTCCAACTCCAGCAGCAGGTGCGATTCCGCCGACAGCACCAGGGTATGGCCGGTGCGCGGGTCGATGCTCAGCGCCGAGACGTTGGTCATCAGCAAGTCGCTGGGCATCGGCTGCAGCGCGCCATTCAGGCTCGGCCCGCCATCGCTGGGCAGGCTGAACAGCGCCAGCGGATCACGCTCCTGGCCCAGCACCAGGCGGTGCTGGCGCGGGTCCCAGGCAATGCCTTCGATGCCCTTGTTCTTCTTGCCGCGCGGGCCGAGGTCGAAGCTGGACAGCTTCTCGGTGCTCAGCTCGCGAGTCTCGGGGTCGACGTGGAAGATGGTCAGGGAGTTCTTGCGCTCGTCGGTCACGGCGATGTTGCCGTTCTCCAGCACCGCCACGCCCTCGGGGTTGGACATGCCCAGCAGGGGAATCACCCGCAGTACATCGCCGGTGAGCGACAGCTCGGCCAGCAGCGGCTTCTTGCCGGTGACGGTGAACAGCGTGCGGGTGACCGGGTTGTAGGCCAGGTCGGAAGTCTCCTGGCCTTCGATACCGCCCTTGAGCGGCTTGGCCTGGATCACCGCGCGATAGCCGGGCAACCAGATGCTCTCGGAACGCGCCTGGGCGCTGGTGTCCTGCTCGCGCAGCCAGAGGCGGCCGCGGTCATCCCAGTGGAAACGGGCAACCAGATAGCCGAGCACCACCAAGGCGAACAGTAGCGCCAGCAGCAGCCAGCGACGACGAAGGATGGACATGGTCATGAAGACTCTTGTTGGACAGCACGGACAAGGCATCCCGCAACAAGCGAAGGCCGCACAGATGGCGGCCTTCGGCGGGACAGATCGGGATTACAGCACGCGGCTTTCGAAGCGGCTGGCGCCGGGAAGTTCCAGCACCACGTCGCTGCCGCTCTTGAGCGGGCCGACGCCGACCGGAGTGCCGGTGGAAACCACGTCGCCCGGCTGCAGCGAGAAGTGCCCGCAGATGTGCTGGATCAGCGGCACGATGGGGTTGAGCATGTCGCGGCTGTTGCCGTCCTGGCGGACTTCGCCGTCGATCACCAGGCGGATACCGATATCGGTCGGGTCCGGGAAGTGGTCGGCGCTGACGAAGGGCGCCAGCACGAAGGCGCCGTCGAAGGACTTGGCCAGCTCCCAGGGCAGGCCCTTCTCCTTAAGCTTGGCCTGCACGTCACGCAGGGTCAGGTCCAGCGCCGGGGCGTAGCCGGAGATGGCATCCAGCACTTCCTCGGTGCTCGGCTTGCGCGACAGCGGCTTGCCGATCAGCACGGCGATTTCCGCCTCGTAGTGCACCGAACCACGATCTTCCGGGATGGCGAAGCCGCCGGCGTGGGAGACGGTGCAGGAACCGGGCTTGATGAACAGCAGCGGCTCGGTCGGTACCGGGTTGTTCAGCTCCTTGGCGTGTTCCGCGTAGTTGCGGCCGACGCAGACCACCTTGCCCAGGGTGAAATGGATCGGGGTGCCATCGACATACTGGTGCTGGTAACTCATGACCGACTCCTGAACGCATGGAAGAGATGATCCGCGCGGTGCTCGTGATCCCGCGCGGTTGCCCGCATCCTGCCGGCGTACGCGCCACTTCCTGTGACGCTGACGTGCGAAGGGCCGGTTAACCGGCCCTTCTGGATACAGCAGCTTATTCGGCGAAGATCTTGCCGGGGTTCATAATCCCGTTCGGGTCGAACACCGCCTTGACCGCCTTCATGTAGCCGATTTCAGCCTCGGAACGAGAGTAACCCAGGTAATCGCGCTTGGTCATGCCCACGCCGTGCTCGGCCGAGATGGAGCCGTTGTATTTCTGCACGGTCTCGAACACCCACTTGTTGACGGTCGCGCACTTGGCGAAGAACTCGTCCTTGGTCAGGTTCTCGGGCTTGAGGATATTCAGGTGCAGGTTGCCGTCGCCGATGTGGCCGAACCAGACGACCTCGAAGTCGGGGTAGTTGGCCGCGACGATATCGTCGATGTCCTTGAGGAAGGCCGGGACCTTGCCGACGGTGACCGAGATGTCGTTCTTGTACGGCGTCCAGTGGGAGATGGTCTCGGAGATGTACTCGCGCAGCTTCCACAGGTTCTGCAGCTGCTGTTCGCTCTGGCTCATCACGCCATCGAGCACCCAGCCCTGCTCTACACAATGTTCGAAAGTCGCCAGCGCCTCGTTGGCCACTTCCTCGGTGCTCGCTTCGAACTCCAGCAGGGCATAGAACGGGCAGTCGGTCTCGAAGGCCGGCGGCACGTCGCCACGGGCCATGATCTTGGCCAGGGCCTTGTCGGAGAAGAACTCGAAGGCGGTCAGGTCCAGCTTGTTCTGGAAGGCGTGCAGCACCGGCATGATCGAGTCGAAGTCCGGGGTGCCAAGGACCATCGCGGTGAGGTTCTTCGGCTGGCGCTCCAGGCGCATGGTCGCCTCGACCACGAAGCCCAGGGTGCCTTCAGCGCCGATGAACAGCTGGCGCAGGTCGTAGCCGGTGGCGTTCTTGATCAGGTCCTTGTTCAGTTCCAGCAGGTCGCCCTTGCCGGTGACGACCTTCATGCCGGCCACCCAGTTGCGGGTCATGCCGTAGCGAATCACCTTGATCCCGCCGGCATTGGTGCCGATGTTGCCGCCAATCTGGCTGGAACCCGAGGAAGCGAAGTCCACCGGATAGTACAGGCCGTGCTCTTCGGCGAAGGTCTGCAGCTGCTTGGTGATCACGCCCGGCTGGCAGACCACGGTGCGGTCGAATTCGTTGAATTCCACCACCTTGTTCATGTAGTCGAAGGCCACGACCACTTCGCCATTGGCGGCGACGGCGGCGGCGGAGAGACCGGTACGGCCACCCGAGGGAACCAGCGCGACCTTGTGCTCATTGGCCCAGCGGACGATGGCCTGCACCTGCTCGGTGCTCTTGGGGAAGGCGATCGCCAGGGGTGCCGGGGCGAAATGCTTGGTCCAGTCCTTGCCATAGGTCTCGAGGGAATCGGCGTCTGTCAGCAGCTTCCCGGCATCCAGCAGGGGCTTGAGCGATTCGATCAGGGCGTCGCGGGTCATTGGAGGAACTCTCAAATGGTTCATGGTCGTCCTGAGAACAGCTCAGGTCGCAACCGGGCAAGGAAAAGGGAGAACATGCTAGCATACGCACCCCACGCAGAGCGCCACCTGGCGCCAAGCTTGGCACCGGCCGGTCCGGCCTGAGCTGTTCAATTTCTCGCCACACTCCGGGACTACAGGTTCAAAGCAGATGAGCAAGACTTCTCTCGACAAGAGCAAGATCAAATTCCTTCTCCTTGAAGGCGTGCACCAGAACGCCGTCGACACCCTCAAGGCGGCCGGCTACTCCAACATCGAGTACCTCAAGACCGCACTGTCCGGTGACGAGCTGAAGGAAAAGATTGCCGATGCACACTTCATCGGTATCCGCTCCCGCACCCAGCTGACCGAAGAAGTCTTCGACGCTGCCAAGAAGCTGATCGCCGTCGGCTGCTTCTGCATCGGTACCAACCAGGTCAACCTGAATGCGGCCCGCGAGCGCGGCATCGCCGTGTTCAACGCGCCCTACTCCAACACTCGTTCGGTCGCCGAACTGGTGCTGGCCGAGGCCATCCTGCTGCTGCGCGGCATCCCCGAGAAGAACGCTTCCTGCCACCGCGGCGGCTGGATCAAGTCCGCTGCCAACTCCTTCGAGATCCGCGGCAAGAAGCTGGGCATCGTCGGCTACGGCTCGATCGGCACCCAGCTCTCGGTCCTGGCCGAAGCACTGGGCATGCAGGTGTTCTTCTACGACACCGTGACCAAGCTGCCGCTGGGTAACGCCCAGCAGGTCGGCAACCTGCACGAGCTGCTCGGCATGTCCGACATCGTCTCGCTGCACGTGCCGGAACTGCCGTCCACCCAGTGGATGATCGGCGAGAAGGAAATCCGCGCCATCAAGAAAGGCGGCATCCTGATCAACGCCGCCCGTGGCACCGTGGTCGAGCTGGACCACCTGGCCGCCGCGATCAAGGACGAGCACCTGATCGGCGCTGCCATCGACGTGTTCCCCGTCGAGCCCAAGTCCAACGACGACGAGTTCGAGAGCCCGCTGCGCGGCCTGGATCGCGTGATCCTGACCCCGCACATCGGCGGCTCCACCGCCGAAGCCCAGGCCAACATTGGCCTGGAAGTGGCCGAGAAGCTGGTCAAGTACAGCGACAACGGTACCTCGGTATCTTCCGTCAACTTCCCGGAAGTGGCCCTGCCGTCGCACCCGGGCAAGCACCGCCTGCTGCACATCCACGAGAACATTCCGGGTGTGATGAGCGAGATCAACAAGGTGTTCGCCGACAACGGCATCAACATCTCCGGCCAGTACCTGCAGACCAACGACAAGGTCGGCTACGTGGTGATCGACGTCGACGCCGAGTACTCGGACCTGGCGCTGGAGAAGCTGCAGCACGTGAACGGCACCATCCGTAGCCGCGTGCTGTTCTAAGCGCTGCTCGGTGACAAGAAAAAAGGAGGCTTCGGCCTCCTTTTTTCGTTTCAACGGCTCGGAACTCAACGCCACGTAGGAGCGGACTCCGTCCGCGATCGGTATCCGGCGCGTGGCGAACCTATCGCGGACAGAGTCCGCTCCTACGCGTATGTCAGCCCGCGGTTGAAGCGATCTCCCGTCATTTGACGTTGACGGTGATCTTCTGCGACTCCACCGGCGGGTCGAACGGCACGTGGTTCTTGTCGCCCACCAGAAGCTGCAGGGTGTGCTTGCCCGGCGGCAGGGTCACTTCGGTTTCGGTCTGGCCCTTGCCGAAGTGCTTGATCTGGTCGGTCATCGGCAGCGGCATGTTCATCGCCGGCTGCTCCTTGAGATCGATCAGCAGGTGGTGGTGGCCGGTGGCCGGCGAATCCACGCCGGCCGGGGCGACGCCCATGCCCTTGAGGCCGAACTTGACGGTGAAGGTCTTGTCGACCGTGGCGCCGTCGGCCGGCGAGATGAAGTACACCTTGGCGCCTTCCGGGGCCGGGGTGCGCGGGATTTCCGCAGCGATGGCGGAAGTACCGGCGAGCAGCGCGGCAAGGCCGAGGCAAGGCAGCATGGTTCTCATGTTCTTCTCCTTCTGCATGACAATCGAAAAGGCGAAGGCCCGCTCAGGCCGGCTTCGCTTTCCGCATGGAACGCACAAGCATAGGCGCCTGGGCGTCAGGCTCAAGCAAAAGAATGCTTCTTCGGTTGTCGGAAACCGCTCTAGCCTCCGGCTTCCAGCCCGGCCAGGCAGACGGCGGCGGCGTCCAGTTCCTCTTCGCTGAAGACCAGCACGCCCATGCGTTTGAGCGCAGCAGCGGTGACGCCTTCACCGGCGACCTTCTGCCCGCTGAAGCTGCCGTCGTAGTTCTCGCGGTTGCCGCACGACGGGCTGCGCGCCTTGAGTACCGCCAGGCGGATGTCGTGGTGGCGCACCAGCGCCATGGCCTCTTCGGCGCCGAGCAGGAAGGCGTCGCTGACATCCTCGCCCTCCACCGTCATCACCGGGCGCGCACGCTCCAGCACGGCCATGCCCTGGCCACCGGGAATCTCCGCCGGGGCGCGGGGCGTCGGCAGGCCGCCGGCGACCTCCGGGCATAGCGCGACCACCCGCCCCTGGTCCAGCCAGCGCGATAGCAGGTCGAACGGCCCGTGCGCCCCGCCGTCGTAGCGGACGCGATGGCCAAGCAGGCAGCGGCTGACGAGAACCTTCTGCATGGGCGAATCACTCCCTTTTGGAAGGGGACAGACTAGCCGCTCGCCGTTTGCCGGTCACGCCGGGTAACGCAACTTTCCTCGCGGCTTGTGTCGCAACAGGTTTCCGCCCCGCCGAAAGTCGGGTCCTTGAGCGCCGCGCCGGTCGTCGGCAGCCGTCTGCGCGCCAGCCGAGCACAACCTTCGACGGGATCGGCCATCCGGCACTGGCCGCTGCGCGGGGCGCCGCCCAGACTCGCGCATCGGCCAATCGCCAAGGAGCCCGCCATGTCCCGCCTGTTCCTCTATTCCGCGACTTTCGCGGCACTTTCCTACCTGCCCATGGCCTTTGCCGAGCTGCAGAGCCTGGACAACGAGCGTCTGGGCGCGATCACCGGGCAGGACGGCATCAGCATCCGCGCCGATGTGCTGGCGCACATGGACAGCATCGCCTGGAACGACAACGGCGGCAGCGTCTCCATGCGCAACGTGTTCATCGACAACGGCTGCGTCAGCGCCAGCGACTGCCCCGACGGACGTGGCGGCAGCCTGCCCTACGGCGCCGCGCAGCTGGGCCTGAGCCTGCCGATCTTCGGCATCGAGCAGCCGACCCTGCAGGTGGACGTGGTACAGGGTGCCGGCGGCCAGCAGCAACTCGCCCTGACCCTGCCCGACCTCACCACCATCAACCAGCAGCTCAACGCCAGCGGCCTGCCGGCGCAGACCATCCGCATGCGGGTGATCGGCGATGTCTACGTCGGCAACGGGCGGCTGGGCACCATCGAGATCCGTGACATCCAGGACATCAGCGGCACCATCAAGGTCTGGGGCCACTAAGGCCTGGGGGCACTGAGCCTCGGGCTCAGGCGCGGCGGCGGAACCAGCCGGTCAGCGACAGGCGCTCGTGGCTGGCCGGCAGCACCTCATGGGGGAAGTCGCCGGACATGAACACCACCAGGCGCGCGGCCACCGGCGACAGGTCCAGGGTCTGCCCGTCGCTGAAGTACATGCGCAGCTCGCCGCCCTGCTCCGGCAGCCAGCCGTGGTTGAGGTAGATCACCGCCGACAGCATGCGCCGGTCGTCGTCGCGGAAGCGGTCCAGGTGCTTCAGGTAGAAGGCGCCCGGCGGATACAGGGCGAAGTGCCCCTCGAAATCTTCCAGGCCGAGATAGAGCGAGCGATTGATCGCCAGGCGCAGCTCGTCCAGCGCGCCCAGGTAGAGGTCGCAGATCTCGGACTGACCGGGTTCGATCCACTGGATGCGGTCGCCGCGAATGCCTTCGCGCACCGCCTGCCCGTCTCCGCGCCCGGTGGCCGCCGCGGCGAGCTTGCCGGCCGCATCGCGGGCACGGCATTCGCTCGCCAGGCGGGCGATCAGGGCGTCGGAAAGAAAGCCGTCCTGCTGCGACCAGCCCTTGTCGGCGAGGTCGTCCACGATGCTTTGCAGGAGGGGAAAATGGGCGTCGGATTTCATCGTGCATTGTAACGTCCGGCACCGGTGGCTCGACAAGCGGGGCAAGCCTTGCCGACAATAGCCTCCGGCGAGTGAACCCTGCCGCCCAAAAGGAGTTGCAATGCGCGTACTGCTGGCCCTCACCCTTCTTGTACTGGGCATGCCTGCCCTGGCCGACAACTACCAGCGCCTGTACCAGGCCGCCGGCTGGCCGGAACAGCGAGCGCACTTCAACGACGCCCTGCACGCGGCGCAGAAGCGCTACCAGGGCAACCTGCCGCCAGCGCTGTACCAGACGCTGGTGCAGAACAGCAACCAGCGCTTCGCCCCCGCCGACATCGACCAGCGCGCGCTCAACGGCCTGCGCCAGAACCTGCCGGACAGCACGGCGGCGGTGAATTTCTTCGAATCCCCGCTGGGCCGCAAGGTCGCCGGTGCCGAAACCCTGGCCACCCGCAGCGACCAGCTGCAGAAGTACGCCAACGGCCTGCCGCGCCAGCAGGCCAGCGAGGCGCGCAAGCAGACCGTCCACCGTCTGAGCCAGATCCTCCCGGCCCGCGAAGCCGGCGCCGAAGTCAGCCTGGCGCTGGCCAGCGTCGCCGCCGACAGCCTTAGCCAGATGCTTCCCGGCCTGCTCGGTGGTGGCAGCGCCCAGGGCATGCTGGAAGGCCAGCGGCAGAAACTGATGGGGCAGATCGGCGCGGACCTGGATAACACCCTGCTCTACGTCTATCGCGACCTGAGCGATGCGGAACTCGGTCAGTTCGCCAGTTTCAGCGAATCACCGGCCGGCCGCGACTACTACCGCGCGGCCCTGGCTGCCCTCAAGGCCGGCCTGGCGGCGCCTGCCGGCGGCGAGTGACAGGAATTAACCTACGCGGCTTACGGACCACTCCGAGGAACGCTCCCCCTATAATGGCGCCTGCTGTACGGAGGGTGGCGCCTGAGGATCATGGCGCATGGAGTGAAGGACACACCCTCACCTACAGCGACTCCCTTCCCCCGCACGCCCCCCGCTAAGCCATCCGCTCACTGAGAAAATCGAAGTAACGCCTGCGCAGCGTCTCGCTCTCGTTCGCCAGATGGTGCCGCGCACCGGTGAGCAACAGGCATTCGATCTTCTCGAACTTGTCCTCCAGCACCTTCAGGTTGTAGCGCCAGTCCACCGTCTCGTCGGCGTCGCCCTGCACCACCAGCAGGCTCTGCGCGCCGTGCGCGGCCGACTCGATGCGCGGAATCCAGCGCGCCAGCGCGCCGACCCAGGCTGTCGGCAGGACCTTGGGCTGCAGCGGGTCGCGATCACGCAGGAAGGCGAGGAATTCGGCGTCGCTGGAGTTCTCGCTGAAGCGCCGCGGAATCGAAGCCACGAACGGCCGCAGCAACTGGTAGCTGAACTTCGACCAACCCCAGGCGCGCGGACGCACCAGTGGCGCCAGCAGGATGGTGCGGCCCAGTTCCGGGCGCGGCTTGCCGGTGAGCAGGTAGTCCAGCAGGATCGCCCCACCGGTGCTCTGGCCACAGAGATGCCAGGGTTGCGGCAGATCCAGCGCCTGGGCCTGGTCCAGCAGCGCGCCGAGCACCACCTGGTATTCGGCGAAGTCGCCGATGCTGGCGACCACGCCGCCGGACAGCCCGTGCCCCGGCAGGTCGCAGGCAAGCACGGCAAAGCCCATGCCCAGCGCCCAGTCGATCACGTGGCGATACAGGCCCATGTGGTCGTAGTAGCCGTGCAGCAGCACCACGGTGCCGCGTGCCAGCACCGGCCGCCAGTACTGCGCGGCGATCTGGTAGCCGCCGGCCTCGAAGGTGCCCAGGCGGCTCTGCAGGCCGGGGTGCCGGGCGTGCAGGTCCAGACCGTAGAAATGCTGGTACAGCGCGATGCCGACCTCATTCGCCTCTGCGGTCAGAGGTCGCAGCAGGGAACGCAGCAGATCGGGCTGGAAGGCTTCAGGCATGGGCATTTCGCTTCTGGCAGACGGGTGACGAGAGGTGCGCGCACAGCAGCGGGATATTCTGCCGTGCTCGTCCTCGTGGCAAGCTTGTCGGCTATCTTACCGACTCTGTCCCTGGTCGCCGCCATGTCCTCACGCCGCAAACCCCTGCTCACCTGGCTGATCGCCGCTGCCTGCCTGGGCGCCCTGCTGGCCACCTACTGGTGGTACGAGAATCGCTTCATCCGCCCGTTCAGCCACCAGCCGCAGCTGTTTTCCGGCGATCACCTGATGCTGCCGGCACAGCTAGCAGGGCCGGGCAGGATTCGCCTGGTGCACTTCTGGGACCCGGCCTGCCCGTGCAACGTCGGCAACCAGCAGCACCTCGCAGAATTGATCGAACGCTTCGGCCCGCAGGGCGTGGACTTCTTCGCGGTGCAGAAGCCCGGCACCCGCGGCCACCTGCCCGACACCCTGAAGTCGATGACCACGCTGGACTCGCTGCCCGGCGCCGAGCAGCTGCCCGCCAGCCCGGCCGTGGCGATCTGGGATGCGCAGGGCAAGCTGGCCTACTTCGGCCCCTACAGCGAAGGCGCGGTGTGCACCTCGGGCAACAGCTTCATCGAGCCGATCCTCGACGCCCTGGTGGGCGGCCGCCAGGTCAACGCCACTCATACCCTGGCAGTGGGTTGCTACTGCCCCTGGGATAACGCCAGGCACTGAGCCGCATCAACGAAGACGACCGGCAATCCGTGACTACACTTGGTTCGCCGGCCCATGAAGGGCCGATCGCTACCAAGGAGCTTTCCGCATGCGTCTTCATTCCGCCCTCGCCTTCTGCGCCGTGCTGTCCACCGGCATTGCCCTGCCCCTGGCCGCCCACGCCGAAGATGCCCCCAGCAGCAAACAGGTGATGGAGCAGCACAAGCAGGCCATCAACAACCGAATCGCCGACATCGACTACAAGCGCAAGCGCATCGTCGAAGCCAACATGAAGCTCACCCCGCAGGAAACCGAGA
Source organism: Pseudomonas sp. CAN1 (assembly GCF_030462585.1). Lineage (GTDB taxonomy): Bacteria > Pseudomonadota > Gammaproteobacteria > Pseudomonadales > Pseudomonadaceae > Pseudomonas. The sequence continues at coordinate 167,181 of NZ_JASMRU010000004.1, forward strand.
AGTTCTGGCCGATCTACAACAGCTACCGCACCGAGGCGGACAAGCTGAGCAAGCAGACCCTGGCGATCATCATCGACTACGCCAACAGCTATAACACCGGCTCGGTGAGCAATGACGACGCGGCCAAGCTGCAGAAGCAGGTACTCGAACTGCAGGACGACAAGCAGGAGCTGAAGGAGAAGTACCTCAAGCGCATCGCCAAGGAAGTCTCGCCGCAACGCGCCCTGCGCTTCCTGCAGGTCGAAGACCAGCTCGACGCCATGGCCCTGCTGGAAGTCTCTCGCGAAATCCCCCTGGCCGAATGATTCGACCGGCTGCCGGCGGCATGCGCTGCCGGTAGCCGTTCCCCCCGGCCAGCCCTCCGCGCCCCCCGCCACCTTGATCCCAGTCACAGGGCCGTCCCTTGGGCGGAGGAAAAGAGAGCGGGTCACATTCCAGCCAACCGCCAGGTCACCTGTCCCCCTGCACGGGCCAACGACAGGGCAGCGCGTTATGGTGCGCCGCTTTCAACCCATGCTGGCACCCAACCGCAGACCGAGCGTACCCGGCCTGCGCGCCCGTCGCCGTACCCTGCAGAATGAACAGCGCACAACCCGACCCCGCCCTCCGTACAACGCTCTCCCGTCACCTCTACCGCACCGATCGACGAGCCGCACTGCGCTTCTTCAGCCTGCTGCTGATCCTCTCCGGCAGCGCCATGCTCCTGCTGCTGGGGCACGTGCCCCTGCTCGACAACAACGAGGGCATGTACGCCAGCATCGGCGCGCAGATGCTGCGCGACGGCGACTGGGTGATCCCGCACTTCAACGGCGTCACCTACCTGGAAAAACCGCCGCTGCTGTACTGGGCGACGGCCATCAGCCTGTCGCTGTTCGGCGAGCACGCCTGGGCCGCCCGGTTGCCGTCGGCGCTGGCCGGCATGGGCTGCATCATTGCCGTGGGCTGCTGGGTCGCCCGCCGTCAGTCGCTGGAGCAGGGCCTGATCAGCGGTGCACTGCTGGGAAGCATGGCGGGCTATGTGCTGCTCAGCCGGACGCTGCTGTTCGATCCCCTGCTCACCCTGTGGTTCACCCTGGCACTGCTGCTCGCCTGGGACGCCCGCCCCGGCGACCGCTTCGGACCGTCGCTGGCGGCGATCTGCCTGGCACTCGCGGTGCTCACCAAGGGCCTGCTCGCCGTCGTGCTGTTCGGCGGCATCCTGCTCTCGGCCAGCCTCTGGTGTCGTGAAGCCCGCCCGCTCAGGGCCCTGTTGCACCCCTTACCGCTGCTGGTGTTCATCGCCGTGGCAGCCCCCTGGCACCTGCTGGCGGCGCAGCGCGATGCGGACTTCCTCTGGTTCTACTTCGTCAACGAGCACTGGCTGCGCTTCCTCGGCCAGCGCCTGCCCTACGACTACTACGGCGGCCCCTGGTGGTACTACCTGCCGCGCCTGCTGCTGCTCAGCCTGCCGTGGTCACCGCTACTGCTGATGCGTCCGGGCCAGCCCTGGCCGCAATGGGCACGCCTGGCCTGCTGCGCGTGCCTGGTGCCCTTGCTGTTCTTCTCGTTGTCACGGGCCAAGGCCAACTACTACGCCGTGCTGATCCTGCCGTGGATCGCCATGCTCGCCGGGCATGTGCTGTACACCCGGCAGGCCAGCCTGGCCCGGCAGTGGAAGTACTGGCACCTGGCGATCCTGCTGCTCGCGCTGGGACTGCTCTGGGGCGGCATCCTGCAGATCAACAGCGCGCGGCCGGTGCTGACCGGGCTGCTGCTGAGCCTGGCGATGCTGGCCATCAGCGCGCTGGCGATCAGCCTGGGTAAACGTCTGCGCTGGTTATGCACGGCGCAGCTGGCGATCCTGATCCCCCTGAGCGCGGTCACCCTCGCCGCTTCGCCGCACTGGAAGGCCTCCTCAGCACCGGACCTGGCGATCCTGCAGAGTCGTCATCCACAGGCTGACCTGCTGCTGTTCGGCAAGCTGGAGTCCAGCTCTGCCCTGGCCTTCTACCATCCCGAGCCGCTGCGCATGGTCGACAGCTCCAGCAGCGACCTGTACTTCGGCCGCATGCGCGGCGAACGACCGGAACTGTTCCTGGATGCTGCCACGGCGGAGAAGCAGCTACGACAGGGCGCTTCGCTGCTGGTATCGAGACACGATGGGAAGAGATTCCGCCATCATCCGCTGTCGCGCCAGCTGGTGCTGCTCGATGAATCCGGGATGCTGAGCCTGTACCGCTGGCCTGAGCCACCTCCCGGCGACTAGACCAGACGCTGCCGATAGCGCTCAGGTGGCATCGAGTACCAGCGGCGGAACGCCCGGTAGAACGGTGACAACTCGGCGAAGCCGCAGGCCCGCGCCACGTCCCGGATCGCTGCGCCCTGTTCGAGCATCTCCACCGCGCGCTGGCGGCGCACGTCCTCGCGCACATCGCGGAAAGTCTGCGCGCGGCCGGCCAGGTTGCGTTGCAGCAGGCCCGGGCGTACGCCCAGCTCGCGGGCGCAACTCTGCAGGGTGCAATCCGCCTCGCCCAGGCGAATGCCGATCAGGTAGCGCAGGCGGTTGAGCAGGTCGTTCTCGTCCAGCGTACCCAGTTGCTCGCGCGCGTACTCGGTCAGCAGGCGGTGCAGCGCCGGGTTGCCGGTGCGCGATGGTCGCGCCAGCAGCGTGCGATCGAACAGCAGGGCATCGTTGGGCTTGCCGAAGGCCGGTGTCATGCTGAACAGCCGTCGGTGCTCGCTGAGGCGACGCGGCTGCGGATGACGGAACTCGATGGCGTGGAAGTGGAATTCGCCGTCGGTGATCAGCCCCAGCAGCTTGAGGAACAGCACCATCAGGCACTCCATCTGCTGGCGCAGGCTGCTGGTGCCCAGGTAGTTGAGGTCGAGGATCAGCCGCACCTGCTCGCCCTCCTCGCGCATCTGCGCGGCAAAGCCCCCGGAGAGGATGTGCTGGAAGCGCAGGAAGCTCTGCAGCGCCTGGCGCAGGTCGCTGCTGGCCATCTGCAGGTAGCCGACCACATCGAGCAGGCGCGGCTTCATCGCCTCGCCCAGGTGCAGGCCGATGTCGCAGTCGCCGGTAATCTCGTCCAGGGTGGTCCAGAACAGCGGTGCGTCGTCGTGCACCAGCCGGCCGCTCTGCGCCGGCGGCGGCAGGCGGACCTTCTGCAGGGCCTGGCGGTAGATATCGGTGGGGTCGTAGCCGAGCACCGAAAGCGCCTCGTACAGCTGGCGGCGCAGGGTCGCGGACTGGGTCAGGGCCGGGGTCGCAGGGAAATTCAGCTCGTCAGTGGACATGATCGCTCCTGGATTGACCGGAGAATTCCAGCTGAGAGATGTTTGGTCAATGAATAGCTGTCAACTTCCTTTGCAGAATTGCGGCATAACAACAAGGAGTTGCCGAATGAAACGCACTTTGACCGTCCTCGCTGTCGTCGTTGCCGCCGCTGCCGCGGGCGCCGGCTGGTACCTGCACGGCAAGCAGCCGCAGCGCGACGGGCAGTTGCCGGTGGCCGGGCTGGCCAGCGAGGTCACCGTCCGCTATGACGAGCGCGGCGTGCCGCACATCAAGGCCGGCAGCGAGGAGGACATGTACCGGGCGATCGGCTACGTCCACGCCCAGGACCGCCTGTTCCAGATGGAAATCCTCCGCCGCCTGTCCCGTGGCGAGCTGGCCGAGGTGCTCGGGCCCAAGCTGGTGGACACCGACCGCATGTTCCGCAGCCTGCGCATTCGCGACCACGCCGCCGAGTACGTGGCCAAGCAGGACAAGAACTCCCCGGCCTGGAAGGCCCTGGTCGCCTATCTGGATGGCGTCAACCAGTTCCAGGACAGCCACCCGCGCCCGGTGGAATTCGACATCCTCGGCATTCCCAAGCGCCCGTTCACTCCCGAGGACACCGTCAGCGTCGCTGGTTACATGGCCTACAGCTTCGCCGCCGCCTTCCGCACCGAGCCGGTGCTGACCTACGTGCGCGACGAACTGGGTGCGGACTACCTGAAGGTGTTCGACCTCGACTGGCACCCCGACGGTGTGATGAACACCAAGGCGCTGGCCGCCGCCGACTGGCAGGACATGAGCGCCATCGCCCGCCTGAGCCACGCCGCACTGGAGAAGGCCGGCCTGCCGCAATTCGAGGGCAGCAACGCCTGGGCCGTTTCCGGCAGCCGCACCAAAAGCGGCAAACCGCTGCTGGCGGGCGACCCGCACATCCGCTTCGCCGTGCCGGCGGTGTGGTACGAGATGCAGGCCAGCGCGCCGGGCTTCGAGCTGTACGGCCACTACCAGGCGCTCAACCCCTTCGCCTCGCTCGGCCACAACCTGCAGTTCGGCTGGAGCCTGACCATGTTCCAGAACGACGACGTCGATCTGGTCGCCGAGAAGGTCAACCCGGACAACCCCAACCAGGTCTGGTACCACGGTCAGTGGGTCGACCTGAAGAGCGAGGAGCAGAGCATCGCGGTGAAGGGCGAAGCGCCGGTGAAGATCACCCTGCGCAGCTCGCCCCACGGCCCGCTGGTCAACGACGCGCTGGGCACCGCCGCGGGCAAGACGCCGGTGTCGATGTGGTGGGCCTTCCTGGAGACGCAGAACCCGATCCTCGATGCCTTCTACGAGCTGAACCGCGCCGACACCCTGGCCAAGGCCCGCACGGCGGCGTCGAAGATCCAGTCGCCGGGCCTCAATGTGGTCTGGGCCAACGCCCGTGGCGACATCGGCTGGTGGGCCTCGGCGCAACTGCCGGTGCGCCCGGACGGGGTCAACCCGAACTTCCTGCTCGACGGCGCCAGCGGCCAGGCCGACAAGAGCGGCTTCTACCCCTTCAGCGAGAACCCGCAGGAAGAGAACCCGGCGCGCGGCTACATCGTCTCCGCCAACTTCCAGCCGGTGCCAGCCAACGGCCGGCCGATTCCGGGCTACTACAACCTGCCTGACCGCGGCCAGCAGCTGAACAAGCGCCTGTCCGACACTTCCGTGAAGTGGGACCTGCAGAACAGCCAGGCACTGCAGCTGGACACCTCCACCGGCTACGGCCCGCGCTTCCTCAAGCCGCTGCTGCCGATCCTGCGCGAAGCAGCGGCAAACGACGAAGAGAAGGCACTGGTGGAGAACCTGGCCAACTGGCAGGGCGACCACCCGCTGGATTCGGTGACCGCCACCGTCTTCAACCAGCTGATCTACCAGGTGGCCGACGGCGCCATGCGCGACGAGATGGGCGACGCCTTCTTCGACAACCTGCTGTCCACCCGTGTGCTCGACGTAGCCCTGCCGCGCCTGGCCGCCGACGAGCATTCGCCCTGGTGGGACAACCGCAAGACGCCGCAGAAGGAAACCCGCGCGGATATCGTCAAGGCCGCCTGGAAGGACAGCCTGGCGCACTTGCGCGCCACCCTCGGCCAGGACTCGAAGCAGTGGCAGTGGGGCAAGGCACACACCCTCACCCACAGCCACCCGCTGGGCCAGCAGAAGCCGCTGGATCGCATCTTCAACGTCGGCCCGTTCGCCGCTCCAGGCGGCCACGAAGTGCCGAACAACCTGTCGCACCGCGTCGGCCCGGCGCCCTGGCAGGTGGTTTACGGCCCGTCTACCCGGCGCCTGATCGACTTCGCCGACCCGGCCCACAGCCTGGGCATCAACCCGGTAGGCCAGAGCGGCGTGCCCTTCGACAAGCACTACGACGACCAGGCCGAAGCCTACATCGAGGGCCAGTACCTGCCGCAGCACTACGACGACAGCGAAGTGAAAGCCAACACCCAGGGCGTCCTGCGGCTGGTTCCCGTCCGTCGCTGATATCACCCTGCAGAAATGAAAAACCCCGCACCTGCGGGGTTTTTCATTGGGGCGTTGTAGAGAGTGTTGCGGGAGATGCCGAAGCTCCCTGGCGCGTTATTTCCCCAAGGGATAACGATCGGGGTGTTGTATTGGGCGCCGTCTCCCGCACGCAGTGCCAAAGGCATCACTGAAGTTTGCCGGCGACACGATCCGGTCCTGGTTCGGGGGGTGACCGGAAAGCGCTACCGAACACTTGAAGCGTAGATGGCAATCGGCTGGGAGTTTCTCTTTCGGACCCACGGATTTTTCCGATAAAGCCCGATTTTCCAAGCACTTCGGAATAACGTGTGAGCAAAAAAACGGGCCACCCGAAGGTGGCCCGTGGTTCGACAATCGCCGGATACGACCGGCCGACAAGACGGCGTCAGGCGGTGGCTGTCGAAGACTTCTGCTGCCAGTCGGTCGCGTTGGACTCCATGGCTTCCTGGATCGCGCGCTTGCGACGCTCCTCGGCCTGACGGGTGAAGTACCAGGCGAAGAAGGTGAACAGCGAAACGGTCAGCAGGATCAGGCTGGCAACGGCGTTGATCTCCGGCTTCACGCCCAGGCGCACGGCGGAGAACACTTCCATCGGCAGGGTAGTGGAGCCAGGACCGGACACGAAGCTGGCCAGTACCAGGTCATCCAGCGACAGGGCAAAGGACATCATGCCGCCCGCCGCCAGCGACGGCGCGATCATCGGGATGGTGATCAGCATGAACACTTTCCAGGGCTTGGCGCCCAGGTCCATGGCTGCTTCCTCGATGGACAGGTCCAGCTCACGCAGACGCGCCGACACCACCACCGCCACATAGGACGAGCAGAAGCTGGTGTGGGCGATCCAGATGGTCACGATGCCGCGCTCCTGCGGCCAGCCGATCAGCTGGGCCATGGCGACGAACAGCAGCAGCAGCGACAGACCGGTGATCACCTCGGGCATGACCAGCGGCGCGGTGACCATGCCGCCGAACAGCGTACGGCCACGGAAGCGCGGGATGCGGGTCAGCACGAAGGCCGCCAGGGTGCCAAGGGCCACCGAGGAGATCGCGGTGTAGCAGGCGATCTCCAGCGAGCGGAATACCGAGCCGACCAGCTGCTGGTTGTCCAGCAGGCCGACGTACCATTTCACCGACCAGCCGCCCCACACAGTCACCAGCTTGGAGCCGTTGAACGAGTAGATGACCAGGATCAGCATCGGCACGTAGATGAAGAGCAGGCCCAACACCAGCATGATGTTGGAGAACGACCAACGCTTGTTCATACCTTGCCCTCCAGATCTTTCGCCATGATCTTGGGTGAAGAGTCTGTTGAAGGGGATGATGGGCAGATCGCCTTGAAGTGGCTCATACCTTGCCCTCCAGCTCTTTCGCCTGGTTCTTGTTGAAGAAGATGATGGGCACGATCAGGATCGCCAGCATCACGACGGCAAGGGCGGAAGCCACCGGCCAGTCACGGTTGTTGAAGAACTCCTGCCACAGCACTTTACCGATCATCAGCGTCTCGGGGCCGCCAAGCAGTTCCGGGATCACGAACTCGCCCACCGCCGGGATGAACACCAGCATGCAGCCGGCGATGATGCCGTTCTTGGACAGCGGGACGGTGATCTTCCAGAAGCTGGTGAAGCTGCGCGCGCCGAGGTCGGAGGCGGCTTCCAGCAGGCTCATGTCGTGCTTCACCAGGTTGGCGTAGAGCGGCATGACCATGAAGGGCAGGTACGAGTAGACAATGCCGATGTACACCGCGAAGTTGGTGTTCAGGATCGTCAGCGGCTCGTTGATGATGCCCAGCCACATCAGGAAGCTGTTGAGCAGGCCGTTGTTGGACAGGATGCCCATCCAGGCGTACACGCGGATCAGGATCGCCGTCCAGGTCGGCATCATGATCAGCAGCAGCAGCACGGTCTGCATTTCCTTGCTGGCGCGGGCGATGGCGTAGGCCATCGGGTATCCGATGAGCAGGCACAGGAAGGTGCTGATCGCCGCCATCTTCAGCGAGCCCAGGTAGGCGTCGATGTAGAGCGGGTCGTCCGTCAGCATCAGGTAGTTGCCCAGGTTCATCACGACCTGAAGCGTCTGGTCGGCGTACTGGAACACTTCGGTGTACGGCGGAATGGCCACGTCTGCTGCCGCCAGACTGATCTTCAGCACGATGGCGAAAGGCAGCAGGAAGAACAGGAACAGCCAGAAGAACGGCACACCGATCACGGCATGCCGGCCGTTCGGCAGGCGTTTCATGAGCGATTTGCTGATGTTCATGATTGCAGTACCACACCGCTGTCGTCGTACCAGCTGATGTAAACCGGCTGGTCCCAGGTCGGGCGCGCCACGTGGCGCTCGGCGTTGGCCATGAAGGCCTGGACGATGAAGCCCGAGGTCAGCTTGATGTAGTACACCGAGTGACCGCCCAGGTAGGCGATGTCGTGGACGGTGCCCTGGGCGACGTTGAAGCCTTCGTGCTCGAGGTTTTCCGGCTTCTGCGCGCTGACCATGACCTTTTCAGGACGCAGTGCGTAGGTGATGCGCTTGTTCTCGGCACGGGTGCTGATGCCGTGGCCGATGTAGATCGGGTTTTCCAGCTGCGGGCAGGCAATGATCGCGTGGTCCTGCAGGTCCTGCACCAGCTCGCCGTCGAACATGTTGACGTTGCCGATGAACTCGCAGATCAGGCGGCTGGCCGGCGTCTCGTAGATGTCCATCGGGCTGCCGATCTGCTCGATGCAACCCAGGTGCATGATGGCGATGCGCTGGGCCATGGTCATGGCCTCTTCCTGGTCGTGGGTCACCATCACGCAGGTCACGCCCACGCGCTCGATGATTTCCACCAGTTCCAGCTGCATCTGCGAGCGCAGTTTCTTGTCCAGCGCGCCCATCGGCTCGTCGAGCAGCAGCAGCTTGGGACGCTTGGCCAGGGAGCGGGCCAGGGCCACACGCTGACGCTGGCCACCGGAGAGCTGGTGCGGCTTGCGCTTGGCGTACTGGGTCATCTGCACGAGCTTGAGCATTTCTTCGACGATCTTGTCGATCTCGGCTTTCGGCAGGCCATCCTGCTTGAGGCCGAAGGCGATGTTCTGCGCCACGCTCATGTGGGGGAACAGGGCGTACGACTGGAACATCATGTTGATCGGCCGCTCATAGGGCGGCAGGTCGGTAATGTCCTGGCCATCGAGGAAGATGCGACCTTCAGTGGGACGCTCGAAACCAGCCAGCATGCGCAGCAGGGTCGACTTGCCCGAACCCGAGCCACCGAGCAGGGCGAAGATCTCGCCCTTCTTGATGTCCAGGGACACGCTGTCCACAGCCAGCGTTTCGTCGAACTGCTTGCTGACCCGGTCGATTTTTACCAGAACCTCTTTAGGTTTCTGGTCGCCACTCAAGGCTTTCTTGTAGGCACCGGAGGCTATTGCCATTACCACAACTCCCAAATCATAGAGGCCCGGCCCCCGCGGCCGGGCATGCTTGGTATTACTCAGGGCTGGCGCAGTTTACGTGCGCCGGAAAGCCTTTCGAGAGGCCCTCCGACGCTCCGTGCCCGCGCGGACGGATTTGGGGAAATCCGTCTTACTTGCCCGACTTGATCTTGGTCCAGGAACGGGTCATGAGGCGCAGGATCTTCGGCGGCAGCTCATGCTGCACGAAGAGTTTGTCGAGAACCTCCTGGGATGGGTACACCTCAGGATTGTTGCGCACGGACTCATCCATGAATTCGCCAGCCTTGGGGTTCGGGTTGGCGTAGCCGACGTAATCGCTGACCTTGGCGATCACTTCGGGTTTGAGCAGGTAGTTGATGAACGCATGGGCCGCCTTCGGGTTGGAGGCATCCTTCGGCACGGCGAGGATGTCGAACCAGAGGTTGGCGCCTTCCTTGGGAATGGCGTAGGCGATGTTCACGCCCTTGCCGGCTTCCTTGGCGCGGTTGGCGGCCTGGAATACGTCACCGGAGAAACCGGCCGCCACGCAGATGTTGCCGTTGGCCAGATCGGAAATGTACTTGGAGGAGTGGAAGTAGGTGACGTAAGGACGAACCTTCATCAGCTTGTCCTCCACCTTCTTGTAGTCATCCGGGTTGGTGCTGTTGGGGTCCAGCCCCATGTACTTGAGCACGGCCGGCATCATCTCGTCGCCCGAATCGAGGAAGGCGACGCCGCACTGGCTGAGCTTCTTCATATTCTCGGGCTCGAACAGCACGGCCCACGAATCGATCTTGTCGACACCCAGCACGGCCTTGACCTTCTCGACGTTGTAGCCGATGCCGTTGGTGCCCCACAGGTACGGCACGCCGTACAGGTTGCCCGGGTCGTTGGCCTCGAGCTGCTTCATCAGGTGCGGATCGAGATTCGACCAGTTCGGCAGCTGGCTCCGGTCGAGCTTCTGGAACGCGCCGGCCTTGATCTGGCGACCGAGGAAGTGGTTGGACGGCACGACCACGTCATAGCCGGTGCGACCGGCCAGCAGTTTGCCTTCCAGGGTTTCGTTGGAGTCGAAGACGTCGTAGACCGGCTTGATGCCGGTTTCCTTCTCGAAGTCGGCGAGGGTGGTTTCGCCGATGTAGTCCGACCAGTTGTAGATGTGGACGGTCTGTTCCGCCTGGGCCAGCGAAGTCAGGCCGAAGACGGAGACTGCAGCGATCAGGGTTCTGCGGAAGGGAATGCGCACACGTGAGTCCTCTCGTTGTTTTTGACTACTTCAGTCGGTTGCTGCCGGGGTTTGGGCGGCCGGTCCGTGGATAGCGCCGAACCCTTTACAGCACGAGAGCGCCGGGGCTTGCGCAGCCATTCCACCGATGGAAGCTGTTTGTTGCTGCCGGTGGCGGCGAGGGAGCGCACTCCCCCGCCGCTGTCCCGGTACATCCGCTGCCACGCCAGGCGGCAGCGACTACCCGATTACTTGCCGGACTTGATGGTGGTCCAGCTGCGGGTCATCAGACGCTGGGTCTTCGCCGGCAGGTCCGGGAAGGCGTACAGCTTCTTCATGGTTTCCGGGGTCGGATACACGCCCGGGTCGTTGCGGATCGCCTCGTCCACCATCGGCGTGGCGGCGGCGTTGCCGTTCGGGAACTGCACGACGTTGGTGATTTCGGACATGACGGCCGGCTCAAGCAGGAAGTTGATCCACTTCAGCGCGGCTTCCTGGTTCTCGGCATCCTTCGGAATGGCGACGGTGTCGAAGAACGCGCCGGCACCTTCCTTCGGAATGTTGTACTTCACGGTGACCTTGTTCTTCGCTTCTTCAGCGCGGGACTTGGCCTGGTACACGTCGCCCGAGTAACCGATGGCCACGCAGATGTTGCCGTTGGCGATGTCGGAGATGTACTTGGAGGAGTGGAAGTAGGAGACGTACGGACGAATCTTCAGGAACAGCGCTTCGGCTTCCTTCAGCTCTTTCGGGTCCTGGCTATCGGGCTTGTAGCCCAGGTAGTGCAGGGCGGCCGGGAGCATTTCGGTCGGCGAGTCGAGGAAGCTGACGCCGCAGGCCTTCAGCTTCTGGATGTTTTCCGGCTTGAACACCAGGTCCCAGGAGTCCACCGGGGCGTTGTCGCCCAGCGCGGCCTTGACCTTGTCCGGGTTGTAGCCGATGCCGATGGTGCCCCACATGTAGGGGATCGCGTACTGGTTGCCCGGGTCGCTGATCTCCAGGGTCTTCATGATGTCCGGGTTCAGGTTCTTCCAGTTCGGCAGCTTGGACTTGTCCAGCGGCGTGTAGACGCCAGCCTTGATCTGCTTGGCCAGGAAGGAGTTGGACGGTACCACGATGTCGTAACCCGACTTGCCGGCCAGCAGCTTGGCTTCCAGCACTTCGTTGCTGTCGTAGACGTCGTAGACGACCTTGATTCCGGTTTCCTTGGTGAACTTGTCGACCGTGTCCGGTGCGATGTAGTCCGACCAGTTGTAGACGTGCAGCACCTTGTTATCAGCCTGCGCCATACCAGCCACAGCACCTGCCAGCGTTACGGCGAGCAGGGATTTGCCGAAGGTCTTGAACATGCGGGTAGCTCCGTTTGTTTTTTTGATGTTCCGGGTGGCGTGGACATCTCCTTCCGTCACCACCCGGTGAGCCTGGCCAACGCACAGGCGCAGTCTGTCAAAGGTCTGGTGAAAGACTCAAGACAGAACGGCTGCGGCGGTTTGATCGAGGCACTTTCGCGCCAGGGTAATCAGGTCATCGACCTGCGATTTCTCGATCACCAGCGGCGGCGAGATAATCATAGTGTCTCCCACCGCGCGCATGATCAGACCGTTGCGGAAGCAGTGCTCGCGGCACAGCATCCCGACACCCTTGCCTTCGAAGCGCTCGCGGGTCTTCTTGTTCTTCACCAGCTCCAGTGCTGCCACCAGGCCTACCCCGCGGGCTTCGCCTACCAGGGGATGGTCGGCCAGCTCTTGCCAGCGCTGCTGCAAATACGGTGCCGTTTCGTTCTTCACGCGCTCGACGATCTTCTCTTCGCGCAGGATACGAATGTTCTCCAGCGCCACCGCAGCGGCTACCGGGTGACCAGAGTAAGTGAAGCCGTGGTAGAACTCCCCACCCTCATTCAGGGTATGGACGATCTCGTCACGAACGATCACGCCGCCCATGGGGATGTAGCCGGAGGTCAGGCCCTTGGCGATCGGCATCAGGTCCGGGGCGTTGCCGAAGTACTGGCTGCCGAACCATTCGCCGGTACGGCCGAAGCCGCAGATGACTTCGTCGGCGATGAACAGGATGTCGTACTTGGCGAGGATCTCGCGGATCTTCGGCCAGTAGGTCTTCGGCGGAACGATCACGCCGCCCGCGCCCTGCAGGGGCTCGGCGATGAAGGCGGCGACCTTGTCTTCGCCGACTTCGAGAATCTTCTTCTCCAGCTGCTCGGCAGCCCAGACGCCGAACTCTTCCGGGTCCATGTCGCCGCCTTCGCCGAACCAGTAAGGCTGGGCAATGTGCTCGATGCCGGGGATCGGCAGGTCACCCTGCTCGTGCAGCGCCTTCATGCCGCCCAGGCTGACGCCGGCAACGGTGGAGCCGTGGTAGCCGTTCCAGCGGCCGATGACCACTTTCTTCTGCGGCTGGCCCTTGATGCTCCAGTAGTGGCGAACCATGCGCAGCACGGTGTCGTTGGACTCGGAACCCGAACCGGTGAAGAACACGTGGTTCATGCCTTCGGGAGCGATGTCGGCGATCGCCTTGGACAGCTCCAGCACCGGCGGGTGGGCGGTCTGGAAGAACAGGTTGTAGTAGGGCAGTTCCTGCATCTGCTTGTAGGCGGCTTCAGCAAGTTCCTTGCGACCGTAGCCGACGTTCACGCACCACAGGCCGGCCATGCCATCGAGGATCTTGTTGCCCTCGCTGTCCCACAGGTACACGCCTTCGGCCTTGGTGATGATGCGCGCACCCTTCTCGTTCAGCTGCTTGTAGTCGGTGAACGGAGCCAGGTGGTGATCGCGGCTGAGCGCCTGCCAGTGTTGGGTGTTGGCGCTGGTCTGGTTAGTCATCTTGATAAAACCTCTTCTCTAAGAAACACGGGGCCCGGCCACGCGCCGGACCCCACGCCGATCAGACAGAAAGCAGAAGGAACTCACGCTCCCAGGAACTGATTACTCGCTTGAAGTTCTCGTGCTCGGCGCGCTTCACCGCGACGTAGCCTCGAATGAACTTGTCACCCAGGTATTTCTCCAGGGTCTTGCTGCCTTCCATGCACTCCAGGGCGGCCTCGATGGTCAGCGGCAGGCGCAGGTTACGCCGTTCGTAACCACGGCCCTTGACCTGGGCACTGGGTTTGAAGCCTTCAACCATGCCGATGTAGCCGCACAGCAGGCTGGCCGCCAGGGCCAGGTAGGGGTTGGCGTCGGCACCGGCCAGGCGGTTTTCCACGCGGCGGTTGTCCGGGGTGGAGTCCGGTACGCGCAGGCCCACGGTACGGTTCTCTTCGCCCCACTCGACGTTCACCGGCGCCGAGGTGTCGGGCAGGAAACGGCGGAACGAGTTGACGTTCGGGGCGAACAGCGGCAATGCCTCGGGGATCAGCTTCTGCAGGCCGCCGATGTGGTGCAGGAACAGCTCGCTCATGCTGCCGTCGGCATTGGAGAAGATGTTCTTGCCGGTCTTGATGTCGACGATGCTCTGGTGCAGGTGCATGGCACTGCCCGGCTCGCCGGTCATCGGCTTGGCCATGAAGGTGGCGGCGACGTTGTGCTTGAGCGCGGCCTCGCGCATGGTGCGCTTGAACACCACGATCTGGTCGGCCAGGTCCAGGGCATCGCCGTGACGGAAGTTGATCTCCATCTGCGCGGTGCCTTCTTCATGGATCAGGGTGTCCAGATCCAGGCCCTGCAGTTCGCACCAGTCGTACATGTCCTCGAACAGCGGATCGAATTCGTTCGCCGCGTCGATGGAGAAGGACTGGCGACCGGTCTCCTGGCGACCGGAACGGCCGATCGGAGCCTGCAGCGGGTAGTCGGGGTCGTCGCTGCGCTTGGTCAGGTAGAACTCCATCTCCGGCGCCACGATCGGTTTCCAGCCCTTGTCGGCGTAAAGCTGGAGCACGCGCTTGAGGACGTTGCGCGGCGACAGCTCGATGGGGTTGCCGAGCTTGTCGTAGGTATCGTGGATGACCATCGCGGTCGGTTCGATGGCCCAGGGGACGAGGAACACGGCATTCTCGTCCGGGCGGCAGACCATATCGATGTCGGCCGGGTCCAGCAGGTCGTAATAGATGTCGTCCTCGACGTAGTCACCGGTCACGGTCTGCAGGAGAACGCTCTCCGGCAGGCGCATGCCCTTCTCGTTGAGGAACTTGGCGGTCGGCGCGATCTTGCCCCGGGCAATCCCGGTCAGGTCAGCGATCATGCATTCCACTTCAGTGATCTTGCGTTCCTTCAACCAGCCACTGAGCTGGTCTAGCTTGCTAGTCATAAAGACCTCAGGGTGTGAGAGTCCGGCCCCAACGCCGGACTCAGCGGTTCCCCGCCCTCTTGCTGCAGGCTTTGCCGAATGCCTGGAAGATAGCGAGATAGTTGGGGTTCGTTTCGACCTGCCATTCCGGGTGCCACTGCACCCCGACGGCGAAGGCCGCACCTTCGACGGAGAAGGCTTCAACCAACCCGTCAGGCGCCAGAGCTTCTACGCGAAGGCCGGGCGCCAGACGATCAACGCCCTGGCCGTGGATAGAATTGACCTGGAACTGCGAGGGTAGCCCGATACCGGCGAAAACGCCGCCCGGCTGCACGTCGACGACGTGCCGCAGCCCATATTGAATGTCGATCGGCTCACCCGCGGGTTCGCGGTGGTCCATATAGCCTTCGACTTCGTGCACCTTCTGGTGCAGCGAACCGCCGAAAGCGACGTTCATTTCCTGGAATCCGCGGCAGATGCCCAGCACCGGAATCCCGGCCGCGACGGCGCGGCGGATCAGCGGCAGCGTCGTACTGTCGCGCGCGGGATCATGAGGGGTGCCTGCAATGCTGGCGGAGCCACTATAATGATGGGGCTCGACGTTCGACGCCGAGCCTGTGAAGAGCAGGCCGTCGAATGCGGCCAACATGTCTTCCTGGTCGATGGCATCGCCCAGGGAGGGAATGATCAAAGGAATGCCCGAGGCCCCGGAGATCAGCGCTCTGAGGTATTTGTCGCCAGCAACATGGTAGGGTTTGGAACCGATCTGCTTGATGCAGGCGGACACGCCGATTAACGGCAGGCGAGACATGGGACACCCGTGTTTGTAAGTGTTATGGGCTTGAGGCCGAGCTTAGCCTTGTTCATTTTTTTACACAATAGTCATGTAAAAAATCAAACACGCCCCACTGAACAGCCCGCCAGCAAAGGCTCTCCGCTCATCAAAATCGGCCCGAAACGCCCCAAAAACGGCCCGCAAGGGCTGATATGCCCCCTTTTGGTGCGACATTGACAACCCTTGCCAATTCGGATTGACTCACACCTCAGCTTTCGAATGATTGAAATTTTTAACAATAAAGGTGTTACATCATGTCGGTACCCCAGAGTGCCGTGTCGCTCGAAGAAGCGAGTGAGTTCCTGAAGGAACACCCCGAGGTCCAATTCGTCGACCTCCTTATTGCAGACATGAATGGTGTGGTCCGCGGCAAGCGCATCGAACGCACCAACCTGCCCAAAGTCTATGAGAAGGGCATCAATCTCCCCGCCTCTCTCTTCGCTCTCGACATCACCGGCTCCACCGTAGAAAGCACCGGCCTCGGCCTGGACATTGGCGACGCGGATCGCGTCTGTTTCCCAATCCCCAACACCCTCTCCATGGAACCCTGGCAGAAGCGCCCGACCGCGCAGTTGCTGATGACCATGCACGAGATGGAAGAACGCACGCCGTTCTTCGCCGACCCGCGTGAAGTGCTGCGTCAGGTCGTACAGAAGTTCACCGACATCGGCCTGACCATCGTCGCGGCCTTCGAGCTGGAGTTCTACCTGATCGACCAGGAGAACGTGAACGGCCGTCCGCAGCCGCCGCGCTCGCCGATCTCCGGCAAGCGTCCGCAATCGGTACAGGTCTACTCCATCGACGACCTCGACGAGTATGCCGACTGCCTGCAGGACATCATCGACGGCGCCCGCGCCCAGGGCATCCCGGCCGACGCCATCGTCAAGGAAAGCGCCCCGGCCCAGTTCGAAGTCAACATGCACCACGTTGACGACGCCCTGAAGGCCTGCGACTACGCGGTCCTGCTCAAGCGCCTGATCAAGAACGTCGCCTACGACCACGAGATGGACTCGACCTTCATGGCCAAGCCCTACCCGGGCCAGGCTGGCAACGGTCTGCACGTCCACGTCTCGCTGCTCGACAAGGACGGCAAGAATATCTTCACCAGCGAGGATCCCGAGCAGAACGCCGCGTTGCGCCACGCGATCGGCGGTGTGCTCGAGACCCTGCCGGCGTCGATGGCGTTCCTCTGCCCGAACGTCAACTCGTACCGCCGTTTCGGTTCGGCCTTCTTCGTGCCGAACGCACCGAGCTGGGGCCTGGACAACCGTACCGTCGCCCTGCGCGTGCCCACCGGTTCCGCGGACGCGGTACGCCTGGAGCATCGCGTCGCCGGTGCCGATGCCAACCCGTACCTGCTGCTCTCGGCGGTACTGGCGGGTGTTCACCACGGCCTGACCAACAAGGTCGAGCCCGGTGCGCCGATCGAAGGCAACGCCTACGAGCAGCTGGAACAGAGCCTGCCGAACAACCTGCGCGATGCACTGCGCGAGCTGGACGACAGCGACGTGATGAACAAGTACATCAGCCCCGAGTACATCGACATCTTCGTCGCGTGCAAGGAGCATGAGATGCAGGAGTTCGAATATTCGATCTCCGACCTCGAGTACAACTGGTACTTGCACACCGTATAAGTGGTAAACGAAACGCCGGCCCCAGGGCCGGCGTTTCCTTGTGCCTCTGGCACACCTGGGGGACCGCGACATTGCCATGGCGAGGAGGGGCGCCAGGGCGATTCATATCCGTCGTTTCTTCCTGCTCGCGATGTCTCTATCCGTCCGCCCGGGCGCCATCGTGTCTGTCGTGTCTTTGCTGTCGCGCTATCGAGCGGCGAATGAATGCCGCATCCGCTGATTACGTGGTTCATTCAGGGAGATCGCCAATGCCACGCCTGTACGCCGTGATTCTGCTGCTGTTGTGCCCACTGTCCGCCTGGGCCGACCAGGTCATCCGGGTCTACAACTGGAACGACTACATCGCCCCCGAAGTGCTCAAGGACTTCGAGAAGGACACCGGTATCCGGGTCGAGTACACCACCTACAGCACGGCCGAAGAGGTCAAGAAGGCCCTGGAAGCCGGCGAGAAATTCGACGTCGCCGTGCCCTCGCACAACGACCTGCCGGCGCTGATCCGCGACAAGCGCATCCAGACGCTGGACTTCAGCAAGCTGCCCAACCGCAGCCACCTCGACACCCAGCTGCTGAGCAAGCTGGCCGCCGTCGACCCGAACAACCAGCACGCCATCCCCTACCTGTGGGGCGCGGTGGGCCTGGCGATCAACGAACCCGAAGCGGAGAAGGCCTACGGCGGCAAGCTGCCCGACAGCTGGAGCGTGATGTTCGACCCGCAGCAGAGCCAGCGCCTGAAGGCCTGCGGCATGAGCCTGCTGGACGCCCCGGACGAAGCCTTCTCGGTGCTGATGAACTATCAGGGCCGCAACTTTGCCCGCAGCGCGCCGTCACAGATTCGCCGCGCCGGCGAGGTACTCGCGCAGCTGCGCCCGAACCTGCGCTACATCGACAGCGAGCGCTACATCCAGGACCTCAACGCCGGCAAGCTGTGCGTCGCCATGGCCTGGGTCGGCGACGCCCTGGGCGCGGCCAACGCCGGCCAGCCCGTGCGCTTCGTGGTGCCGCAGGAAGGCTCGGTGCTGTTCATCGACAATCTGGTGATCCCCACCGCTGCCGAACACCCGGACCTGGCGCTGAAGTTCATCGACTACATGATGCAGCCCAAGGTCGCCGCACAGGTCACCGCCGCCACCCTCTACCCCAACGGCAACAAGGACTCCGCGCAGTTCCTCGACGCCGCCCTGCGCGACCAGCCGGGCCTCTACCCGGACCAGGAGACCAAGCGCCGCCTGTTCGCCCTGGAAACCGCGCCGGAGAAGACCGCCCCGGTGATCACCGAAGTCTGGGACAAGCTGCGCGACGGCGGCAGCTGACTTGCCGAACGCCCCGGAGCTGGCGTCCAATGACCGCCCAGCTCCGGAGACTGCCATGCCCGCCCCCGCATCCACCCGCAAGCCCCGCGCCAGCAGCCAGGCGCGCATCGCCGTGATCCTCGACGCCGCCCGCGCCCAACTGGCCGAAGGCGGCGCGGCGAGCCTGTCGATCTATGCGGTGGCCGAGCGCGCGGGCATCCCGCCCTCCTCCGTCTACCACTTCTTCCCCAGCGTGCCGGCCCTGCTGCAGGGGCTGACCAGCGACGTCCACGCCGCCTTCCGCGCCTGCCTGGAACAACCCGTCGACCACACCGCCCTGCGCGACTGGCGCGACCTCGCGCGGCTGGTCGAGCAGCGCACCCTGGCCGTCTACGCCGAAGACGCCGCTGCGCGCCAACTGATCCTCGCCAGCCACGGCCTCGCCGAAGTCACCCAGGCCGACAGCCAGCACGACGTGCAACTCGGCCAGGCCATGCGTGAGCTGTTCGAGCGCCACTTCGAACTGCCCCCGCTACCGCAGGACATCGAGGTCTTCAGCCTGGCCATCGAACTGGGCGACCGCGTCTACGCCCTCTCCGTGCAGCGCCACGGGCAGATCACCGAACGCCTGGCCGAGGAAGGCATGCGGGTGATCGACGCCTACCTGTCGCTGTACCTGCCGCCCTGCTTGCCGAAACGCCCCTCACCGCTGAATTAATCGATTTTTATCCGATAAAAATCCGGATAGATGGCTGAAATATTTCTGAATCGCCCTTCATAAACCGATTTTTATCGGATATAAATTCTCCCACCTGGGAGCATCCCGGCTCGCTGACGCTGCAGGCGACCTATACTGGCCCTCCTGCAACGGTCGATAGCGACGACATCCCGACTGACACAAACCACTCCGTAGGATGGCTGTAGCGCAGCGATACCCATCGATGGATATCGGCCTCACCCTCCACGAAGCAATCATCAAGGACCGCCCCATGACCACGCTGACCAGCACTCCCCGCGCCGATGGCTTCCGCATGCCGGCGGAATGGGAACCCCAGACCCAGACCTGGATGGTCTGGCCCGAGCGTCCGGACAACTGGCGCCTGGGCGGCAAGCCCGCGCAGGCCGCCTTCAGCGCCGTGGCCCGCGCCATCGCCCGCTTCGAGCCGGTGACCATCGGCGTCTCCGTTGGCCAGTACGAAAACGCCCGCGCCCAGCTGGCCGACGCGGCCAACATCCGTGTGGTGGAAATCAGCAATGACGACGCCTGGGTGCGCGACACCGGCCCGACCTTCGTCATCAACGACAAGGGCGACGTGCGCGGCGTGGACTGGACCTTCAACGCCTGGGGCGGCCTCGAAGGCGGCCTGTACTTCCCCTGGCACCGCGATGACCAGGTGGCGAGCAAGATCCTCGGCATCGAGCGCACCGACGGCTACCGCACCGAAGGCTTCGTGCTCGAAGGCGGCTCCATCCACGTCGACGGCGAAGGCACCCTGATCACCACCGAGGAATGCCTGCTCAACCACAACCGCAACCCGCACATGAGCCGCGAAGAGATCGAGGACGTGCTGCGCGAGCACCTGGCCATCGACACCGTGATCTGGCTGCCGGACGGCCTGTTCAACGACGAGACCGACGGCCACGTCGACAACTTCTGCTGCTACGTGCGCCCCGGTGAAGTACTGCTGGCCTGGACCGACGATGCGAACGACCCGAACTACGAGCGCTGCCAGGCCGCCATGCGCGTGCTGGAAACCGCCCGTGACGCCAAGGGCCGTCAGCTCACCGTGCACAAGATCATCATCCCCGGCCCGATCCACGCCACCGAGGCCGAGTGCGAAGGCATCGACCTGGTGATCGGCACCCAGCCGCGCGATCCGTCGATCCGCCTGGCCGGTTCCTACGTCAACTTCCTGATCGTCAACGGCGGCATCATCGCCCCGCGCTTCGACGACCCGGCGGATGCCGAGGCCGAAGCCACCTTGAAGCGCATCTTCCCCGAGCACGAGATCGTCATGGTGCCGGGCCGCGAGATCCTCCTGGGCGGCGGCAATATCCACTGCATCACCCAGCAGCAGCCAGCGCCGCAGAAGCGCTGATTCATAGCGGAAACAGAAAAGGCCGTCGCTCCCGACGGCCTTTTGCGTTGGGCAGACATTAAAAAAGCCGCCGCCTCGGGCGAGGTCGGCGGCTTGCTTTCAGCCCACAGCCCTTACATCAGCGGCAGGGTGTAGCTGACGATCACGCGGTTCTCGTCCTGGTTGCGCTGGCTCGCCGAGCCCGGCGTGGCCGCTGCCGGCAGCTCGCTGCGCAGGGAAGCATTCTTCCAGGCGAAGCCGAGGTTCTTCAGCGGACCATCCTGGAGGACATAGCCCAGGCTGATGTCGCGTTCCCACTCGGTCTTCTCGCCGAAGGCGGTGTCGATGTTGTCACCGCGCAGGTAGGCCATCTGGAAGTTCAGGCCGGGCACGCCCAGGGCCGCGAAGTCATAGCCGTAGCGCACCAGCCAGGTCTTCTCGCCGGCATGCTGGAACTTGCCGATCTGCGAATCGGTGATCAGGTAGGACGTCGCGCCGTCGCCATCGTTGATGAAGGGGAAGTCGCTGTCGCCGGTCAGCGACTGATGGCCGGCAGCGATGCTGTGACCCTGCAGCGAATAGGAAAGCTGGCCGCTGAAAGCCTGGTTGTCCACCTTGCCCTTGGTCACGCCAGCGCCGTAGTAGCCGCTGGAGGCGTAGGCGAGGTCCTTGCCGTTCTTGCCGTCGCTGCTGCTGTGGAAGTAGCGCAGATCGCTCTTCAGCTCGCCGACGCCGACGTCCCAGTTGTGCTGCAGGCCGAGGAAGTGCTGCTTGTAGAAGTCCTTCAGGTTGCCGTAGTAGTACTGGACAGTGGTGTCCTTGTTGATCTGGTAGTCGGCACCGGTGAAGTAGAACTTGTTGGTGAACTTGCCGGTGTGCGCGGCGTTGGCACCGGCAATCGACAGCCCCTGGTCGGAGTTGCTGGAGTTGCGTCCCTTCATGTGCTCCAGCTGGCCGACGACGAAGGTCAGGTCCTTGAACTCGTTGGAGGTGACCTGGGCACCGCTGAAGGTCTGCGGCAGCAGACGCCCGTCGTTGTAGGTCACCACCGGCAGCTTGGGCTGCAGGGTGCCGTAGCGCAGTTCGGTATCCGAGACCTTGGCCTTGCCGGTCAGGCCGAGGCTGGAGAATTCGCCGGCCGCGCGGCCGTCGTCGGTCGGGAAGCTGATGCCGCCGAAGGACGTGCCTTCCGGGTTGTAGTGCTTGCCCTTGCCGCTATCCAGGCGGATGCCCATCAGGCCGATGGCATCGACGCCGACGCCGACGGTGCCCTGGGTGAAGCCGGAGGCATAGTTGAGCATGAAGCCCTGGCCCCACTCCTCCTGCTTGCCCGGCGCAGCGGCGCCATCGCGATTGTCGTTGTTGATATAGAAGTTGCGCAGGCCGAGGCTGGCCTTGCTGTCTTCGATGAAGCCATCGGCGGCGGCCGATTGGGCAAGGCCGGCGAAGGCGATGGCCATTGCCAGGTTCGGCTTCTTGAGCGAGCGATAGTGCATTGCAGATCCCCATGACGTGTCGTGAACGAGCCATCGGATGGCCTGCGCAAGGCACGGCAAATCCGATGAAAGAATTCCTGATCACGGCGGAAACGGGGTGGCGAAAGCCGGTGAAAGGCTTGGCTACGGGCTCTCCCCGGGTCCGCGCGAGCGGCGCCACGATATGAGAACCGGATATAAGAGGCGGCGAATCGGCCAACGGCCGGGCGCCGTTTGCGCGATTTTTGACCCTGCTCACGCTTGGATTTTTCACCAGCGGGCAGCTCTTCTGAAAACGAAGAGGAAGAGTCTGAGAAGGCGGGTCAGAACACGGAACTTGGACTGGAAAATTCGCTGAAAAATGCCTGGGCTTCCGCATTCCGAAGCCCATGAAAAAGCCGCCGCCCCAGAAAGGGACGGCGGCTTCTTCGTATCCGCAGAAATTACAGCAGCGGGATGGTGTAGCTGACGATCAGACGGTTCTCGTCCTGGTCGCGCTGGGTAGCGGTACCGGTGCCGGTGGTCGGCAGGCCGCTGCGCAGGGCGGCGTTCTTCCAGGTGAAGCCCAGGCCCTTGAAGGTGCCGTCGGGGATCACGTAGGCCAGCGAGATGTCACGCTCCCACTCGCTCTGGTCTCCGCGCCCGGTGTCGATGTTGTCGCCGTGCAGGTACAGGGTCTGGAAGGTCAGGCCCGGCAGGCCGGCCTGGGCGAAGTCGTAGCCGTAGCGGACCTGCCAGGTGCGCTCGCCGGCGCGCAGGAACTTGCCGATCTGCACGTCGGTAATCAGGTAGGCGGTGGCGCCGTCACCGTTGTTGATGAACGGGAAGTCGCTGTCGCCGCTGAGCTGCTGGTAGCCGGCGCCGAAGCTGTGGCCGCTGACGGTGTAGGTGAACAGGCCGCTCCAGGCGCGGTTGTCGACTTCACCCTTGGTCACGCCGTTGCCGTAGTAACCGCTGGTGTAGAAGTTCTTGTCGTGGCCGTTCTTGCCGTCGTCGCTGCTGTGGAAGTAGCGCAGGTCGCTCTTCAGCACGCCCGGGCCGATGGCCCAGTTGTGTTGCAGGCCGAGGAAGTGCTGTTTGTAGAAGTCCTGCAGGTTGCCGTAGTAGTACTGCAGCGTCAGGTCCTTGGTCAGCTTGTAGTCGGCGCCGCCGTAGTAGAACTTGTTGACGAACTCGCCGGTGCGCGCGTTGTTGGCGCCAGCGATGGACAGGCCTTCGTTGTTGCTGGAGCTGCGGCCCTTCATGTGTTCGAGCTGGCCGCCGAGCAGGGTCAGGTCCTTGAACTCGTTGGAGGTGACCTGGCCACCTTCGAAGGTCTGCGGCAGCAGGCGACCGTCGTTGTAGGTCACGACCGGCAGCTTGGGCAGCAGGGTGCCGTATTGCAGCACGGTGCTGGAGACCTTCACCTTGCCGGTGGCGCCCAGGTGGGAGAAATCATCGACCGCACGGCCATCGCCGTCGGTGGGGAACACGGTGCCCGAGAAGCTCGAGCTGGTCGGGTTGTAGTGCGTACCCTTGCCACTGTCCAGGCGCACGCCCAGCAGGCCCAGGGCGTCGACGCCAAAGCCCACGGTGCCTTCGGTGAAGCCGGAGGTGTAGTTGAGCAGGAAACCCTGGCCCCACTCTTCCTGCTTGCTCGGCTCGGCCGTGCCGTTGCGGTTGTCGCTGTTGATGTAGAAGTTGCGCAGGGTCAGGCTGGCCTTGCTGTCTTCGACGAAACCACCGGCGAAAGCGCTCTGGGCCAGGCCCGCGGCGGCGATGGCGAGCGCGAGACTCGATTGCGTGAGAGTGCGGCTTTTCATTGGATTTTCCCCATTTTATTGATCTTGGTATTCAGGCCATTCCGACGACGACCAGCTCCAGCGGAGCCCGACCGAACGGCAGGCAGCGGCCAGCGTGCGGACACGCGCGGCATGCGGTATTCGGTTGCAGTACTTGGTGGTGTACGGCGCTCCCCTATGCGGGGATCGTGCGCAGGCAAGCAGGCGGGAGGGCAGCGGAAGAATGGAATGGCATGGACTGATTCTCGTGTCTTGTTGTTGTGGCGATGCGCTGGGCATACGCCAGTGGCTAGGCAATCCCCAGGCCAACCGGCCTTGCCTGCCCAACAACCGCGAAATTTCTGACACTAGAAACAATCTGAAAGCTAATTCCTTCAGATAAATCAGCGGAAAACCGCCATGAATCCCCTTCACTCTGGCGGATAACCGCCATCCCCGTTGCGCTGCCTGGACAACGCTGGGGCCACGATAAAAGAAGCTCTATAAATCAAAAAAGAATTAATTATTCCAATGTAATTCTATTGAGGAATATATGGCACTTGCTCCCGCCAGCCACGCCGGTTGCCCTGGGCGGCGCCTGCCGGAATGGCCGGGCTGAAGAAACAAGGGCTGCGTGCCCGAGGCTGAATACAAGGCAAAAAAAACCCGCCAGCGCTGCAACGCTGACGGGTTCGGGGCCTTGTGCTAGGGGAAGACCCCAAAGGAGAGCGGCGGTGTGGAGCCGCCTTAGGAGTGGTGCGTCCTTGCACCCGATGGCGGCGATGATGGCCACCATCCGGTGCAGAGTCGATTCCAGCAGTCCGCTCCTGGCGGTGGGAAAATTCCCCAAACCAGGCGGCGTTGCCGGGTGCCTCGTTCAGGCCGAAGCGGAGCTCGCGCCCCGCTCGGCCGGTCTATCAGTTGCCCACCGCGGCGCTGGTGGCGACGATCGAAGCCGACGGCAGCAGCTGGCTGATGAAGCGGTTCCAGCGGGTGATGTTGGCCGGGCCGATGAACACCACGTCCTGCGGCTGCATCTCGAACTCGCGAGCCAGCGCGTAGGCGGTAGGACGCTTGGCTTCCAGGTGGAAGACCTGCGCCTTGAAGGTGCCTGCGGTCTTGCCGGCGACCGACTCGGGGTTGCCGCGAATCACATAGACCGAGTCGCCGTCCGAGGTTTCCGGCGCCAGGCCGCCAGCATTGCCGAGCACTTCCAGCAGCGACAGGCCGGTGGTGCGGTAGGTGACCACCTGCGGGCGTTCCACCTCGCCGACTACGTAGACTTTCTTGCGGTCGTTGTAGGGCAGGTGGATCTGGTCGCCGTTCTTCAGGTACACGCCGCTGAGCGTCGAACCGCTGCGGTTCAGCGCATCGACGTCGATCACGTACTCGCGGCCGTCACGCTTGAGGGTCAACCCCGACAGGTCGGCCTCGCCGGCGATCACCCCGGCCTTGCTGACCGCCTGCACCAGAGTCGTCGGCGTGTTGTTCAGCTCGACCTGCCCACCATTCTGGAAGGCCCCGGAGAGCACCACGTGCTGGCTGGCATAGCGCAACACGGTGACGTCCACCTGCGGGTCGACGATGCCCTTCTTGCCCAGCTGGCTGGCCAGGCGTTTGCGCAGCTGCGCCGGGGTCTGCCCTTCAGCGCGGACGACGCCGGCATAGGGGAAGAAGATGTTGCCGTCGGCGCCGACCACGCGGCCGTTGGCTTCCATCTGCTGGGTGGAGCCGGGGCTGGTCAGTTCCGGGTGGTCCCAGACGGTCACCAGCAGCACGTCGCCGCCGCCGATCACGTAGTCCTCCTGGGGCGGCCGGTAGTTGAGCAGTTCGGCAGGCATGCCGGGCCTGGCGGCGTAGTCGGCCTCCTGGCGTTGCAGCACCTGGGGCGTGATCGGCACCAGGGTGATGTTCATCCCCTGTTTCTGCGCCTCGCGCTGGACATCGGAATCCGTCATGTACTGACCGGGGGAGAACACACAGCCTTGTAGCGCCAGACTGCCGACTACGAGACTGAAAGCGAGCAGGTTTTTCATGGCAATCCTTCCTTGAAACAGTGAGAGGACTCAGTAGGCGTTGCGGTGGACGAACCCCTTGAACAGGGTCAGCAGCACGATCTTCAGGTCCCACCAGACGGACCAGTTCTCGATGTAGTCGAGGTCGAACTCGATGCGTTTCTGCATCTTTTCCAGGGTGTCGGTTTCGCCGCGCCAGCCGTTCACCTGGGCCCAGCCGGTGATGCCCGGCTTGACCTTGTGACGCAGCATGTAGCGGCTGACCTGACGCCGGTATTGCTCGTTGTGCGCCACGGCGTGGGGGCGTGGGCCGACCACCGACATGTCGCCGAGCAAGACGTTGAAAAACTGTGGCAGCTCATCCAGCGAGGTGCGCCGCAGGAAGCCGCCCAGCGGGGTGATGCGGCAGTCGTCGCGCGAGGCCTGGGTGACCTGCGCGCCGTCCTCCATCACCGTCATGCTGCGGAACTTCCAGACGCGGATGGGCCGGCCGTCCATGCCGTAGCGGGTCTGGCGGAACAGCACTGGGCCGCGCGAGGTGAGCTTCACCGCGATGGCGATCAGCGCCATGGGCACGGCGATCAGCAGCAGGATCAGCGAGGCCAGCAGCACATCCTCGATGCGCTTGAGCACGGCGTTGGGGCCGTCCATGGGCGTGTCGAAGATGCTGATGGTCGCCAGCCCGTTGATGCTCTCACTGCGCGCATGCAACAGGTCGAACATGAACAGGTCGGGGATCAGGTAGACCGACACGGTGGTGTCCGACAGCTCGCGAATCAGCTCGTTGAGCAGCGGCTCGCGAGACAGCGGCAGGGTCAGGTAGACCTTGTCGATCTGCCCCGAACGCGCGGCCTCGATCAGCGCCAGGCGATCACCCTTCACCGGTACGCGCTCGCCCAGTTCCATCTGCTGCGGGCGGTCGTCGTAGAAGCCGATCAGGCGCAGGCCCATCCACGGCGCGCCGAGGATGGTCTCGGCCAGCCGCGCGCCAACTTCGCCGGTGCCGTAGATGGCCACGTTGCGGCTGTTGAAGCCGTGGCGCCGGGCCAGGCGCAGGACCATGCGGATCGCCAGGCGGTAACCACCCATGATCAGCAGCGCGGCGGCGAACCAGCCGAACCGGCGCGGCTCTTCCAGCTCGACGTGGCGCAGCGAGATGTCCAGCAGCAGCACGGCGAAGAACGCCAGCGACCAGTACAGGGTGACGCTCAGCGACTCGCGCAGCAGCGACTCGCCGCGCCAGGAGCCGTACAACTGGTTCAGCTCGCCCAGCCAGTGGAAGAGCATCACGCAGAGCAGCACCGAGACCCACAGCTGGGCCTCCAGCACGCCGCTGCCGGCACTGAGCATGACCACGCCGGTGAGCACTATCACCAGGATGTCGCTCAGGCGGTGCGCCAGCGCGATCAGCGACTGGTGCGCGCGCAGAATTCCTTTCGTCTTGTTAGGCATGATGACCTCGCGATTGCCGGCGCCGCTCCTGGCGCCGCTGCATCGATAGCGCAGTCCGTGGTTGGTCGCAGAGCCGGTATCCGCGCGATTCGCGCAGCGTCACCGGATGCGGGTTCACTTTCGTGGCTCCAGCAGCAGTTGCTGCAGATAACGGCCATAGCCGGTCTTGCTCAGGCGCTCGGCCTGCAGCGCCAGCGCCACCTCGCTGAGCCAGCCCTGCTGGTAGGCGATCTCCTCCAGGCAGGCGACCTTCAGGCCCTGGCGCTCCTCGATGGTCTGGACGAAATGCCCGGCCTCCATCAGCGACTCGTGGGTGCCGGTATCCAGCCAGGCGAACCCGCGGCCGAGCAGGCTGACGTGCAGCTCGCCAAGCTCCAGGTAGAGGTTGTTGATGTCGGTGATTTCCAGCTCGCCACGCGCCGAGGGGCGAATGCGGCCGGCCATCTCCACCACGCGGTTGTCGTAGAAATACAGGCCGGTGACGGCATAGTTGGAGCGCGGTGCGCGGGGCTTTTCCTCGATGGAAAGCACCCGTCCGGCATCGTCGAACTCGACCACGCCGAAGCGCGCCGGGTCGGCTACCTGGTAGCCGAACACGGTGGCACCGAAGGGCCGCGCCGCAGCCTCGCGCAGGGTCTCGGTAAAACCCTGGCCGTAGAAGATGTTGTCGCCCAGCACCAGGCACACCGAGTCGTCGCCGATGAACTCGGCGCCGATCAGGAAGGCCTGGGCCAGGCCGTCCGGCGAAGGCTGCACGGCGTACTGCAACTTCACCCCGAACTGTTCGCCGTCGCCCAGCAGGGCGCGGAAATTGGGCAGGTCAGTGGGGGTGCAGATCAGCAGGATTTCGTCGATCCCGGCGAGCATCAGCACCGACAGCGGGTAGTACACCATCGGCTTGTCGTAGATCGGCAGCAGCTGCTTGGACACGCCCAGGGTGATGGGATGCAGGCGGGTACCGGAACCGCCGGCGAGGATGATGCCTTTCATGGGTGGCCTCCTTGCGATTTGCTTGAGTCGAAGCGCGGCAGGTAGTCGGCGCGCTCGGCCAGGAAGGTGTCGACCAGGCTCGACAGGTGCAGCGCGGAGATGTCCCAGGAGTAGCGCAGGACGTTGTCCAGGCCGATCTGCCGCAGGTCGCGGCGCAGGTCCTGGTCGACCAGCACGCGGCGCAGCGCGGACGCCATGCCCTGCGGGTCGTAGGGGTCGAAGTAGAGGACCGAGTTGCCCAGCACTTCGGGGATCGACGCGCTGCTCGCTGCCACCACCGGGCAGCCGCAGGCCTGGGCCTCCAGCGGCGGGATGCCGAAGCCTTCGTACAGCGACGGGAAGGCGAACGCGGCGGCGTTGCGGTACTGCTCGATCAACTGGTCGTCATCGAGCCGGCCGAGCCAGCGCACGCGCCCGCCCTGCCCGCTTTTCTGCAGCTGCGCGTCAACGAAGCTGCGGTTGGCGGCGCCGACGATGCGCAGCTCCACGTCGAGGTCTTCGAGCAGGCCGAAGGCCTCAATCAGCCGGGCGAAGTTCTTGTGCGGCGCCGGCGAGGACACCGCCAGTACATAGGGCCGGCCGGCGTCGCCGGTTTCCACGCCCGGACAGAACTCGGCAGACACCGCATTGTTGATCACGTGGATGCGCTGCGGCGCCAGGCCGTAATGCGAGGCGATCTCCTGGCGGGAGAATTCGCTGACGCTGATCAGCGCCAGCGAGCGGCGCAGCATCAGCGGGATCATCGCCCGGTACAGCGCGCGGAACTTCCACGCGAAGCTTTCCGGGTGGCGCACGTAGGTGATGTCGTGATGGGTCGCCAGTTGCCGGCTGTAGGCCAGCGGCGCGGTGCTGCACAGCGAGACCAGCAGCGGGCGGCCGCGCCGGGCCAGCCACAGCGGCAGGTCGACCTGCTCCCAGAGGTGGCCGTGGTGGCGGCCGATCTGCTCGACCTTAAGCTGGCGGGCGATCTCCGGGCGGAGGATTTCACCGGGCGGCGCGACGAAGTGCAGGTCGCTGCGCAGGCGTGCCAGCGACAGCGAGATCTGCTCGGCGAAGCGCTGCACGCCGCTCAGGGGCTGGGTGAGGAAACGCGCGTTGATGACGATCATGAGGCGGGCTCCGGGGCGGCTCAGCGCAGTGTCAGCTGCGCGGCGGACGCGCTGCGCACCAGGGTGGGCGAGGCGTCGATGCGGATACTGGCCTGGCACTCGCCGCCGTCCTGCGGGCAGTTCCAGGGCACCGGCCGGCCCTCGCGGCGGGCGATGCCTTCCACGACGTCGAGGCGCCAGAGGGTGTCGCTGCTGCCGGGCTTGCTGGTGATGTTCAGGGTCTGTTCGTGGCCGAGGGTCCAGGCCACCAGGATTTCCTCGCCGGCCTTGGCGAAGCGCAGCAGGTAGACGTTCGGGTCCGGGTTCTGCTCGCGGCCGACGAAGCGGTAACGGCCGATGATGTCGGCGATGCTGGCCATGGCGTGGTAGGCCGGCTTGGGCTGGCCGCTGGCGGTGAGCAGGCCGAAGTTGTGTTCCATCTCGCGGCGGTCGATGCCGTCGTCCACCAGGTCGTACCACCAGGCGCCCTTGACGTTTGGCAGGCTGCGCACCAGCACGTAGGCGCGCGCCAGGTAGGCGGCCTGGCGTTCGCGGCTGATGCCGCAATCGCCTTCATGGGCCGGCCAGCTGAACTCGGTGAAGTACAGCGGCACCGGCTTGCCGGCGGCGTTCTGCAGTTTCTGGTTCACACCCTGGAACCAGTTCAGCCAGGCCTCGGGCGTGGACATCTCGCCCTCGCAGTACACCGAGGGGTGCAGCGAGATGCCGTCGGCGACATCCAGCACGCCGCCGGCGGCCAGGCGCTCGGCGAAGCCCTGGCGGATACCCTTGAGGGTAACCGCGCCGGCCAGCACCTTGGCTTGCGGGTCTTCCTCGCGAATCACCTTGGCGGTGGCGCGCACCAGGCTCAGGTAGTCGTCACTGAAGTCCTTGTCGGTGGGGTTTTCCACGTCCCATTCGTTCCACACTTCGTAGAACGCCACCTGGCCCTTGAAGCTGCGCACCAGGTAGCGCACGTAGCGCAGGTAGCCCTCGCGGGAGGCGTCGTCGCGCGGCTTGGCGTTGCCGTAGAACTGATTCTCGTTGCCGAGGATCAGCAGGGTGCTGATGCCCAGGCTGCGGGTGCTGCGCAGCTGGGCGCGCCAGGCGGCGTCGATGGACAGCTTGCCGCGCTCGCGCTCGACGCTGGACCAGTAGGCGTCGTCGCGGAACGAGACGATGCCGGCCTCGCGGGCCAGGCGGTTGATGCCGTCGCGATTGCCGGAGCGGATGTTCTGGTGGGTGCTGGCGCCGACGATGAATTCCGCCGGGCCGAGGTTTTCCACCGGGGCTTCCTTGGCCATGGCGCGCGGCGCCTGCAGCAGGCTGCCGACCAGCAACGCGCAGGCCAGCAGGCTGAGCAGCCCGCCCTGCAGGCGCAGGGTCCGCGGCGCCGGCTGCGGCGCGGGCTCACCGGGCAGGCGCAGGGCGCGGCCGATGGCCAGGCCGAGGAACAGGCTGGGCACCTGGGATTCGAGCACGTCGCTGGTCCAGCCGATCAGCAGCACGCAGAAGGCGATGCCGAGCAGTGCGCGCGCTTCCGGACCGCGCTGGAACTGCAGGCGCATCAGCATCGGCACGGCCAGCAGGTAGAGGCCGATGCCCATCACGCCGAACAGGCACCAGAGGTAGAGCAGCGAGTTGTCCGCCACCGCCAGCTGTTCGACGCCGAAGATCGGGAAGGCCGCGTAGGCGCTGCCGGTCATGCCCAGGCCAGCGCCGCTGTAGATCCAGCCGTTGTAGTCCATCACCTTGATCAGGTTCGGCCAGGTGTTGACCAGGCGATCCACCATCGAGCCCATCAGGTTGTCGCCGGTGGAGCTGGCCAGGTACGGGTCGACGTGGCCGAACACGCCGTACAGCGGCAGCGCCAGCGCGCCCAGCACCACTGCCAGGGCGGCGAAGAGGAACAGCAGGCGCTGGCGGCTGATGCTCATCACCAGCAGGGCGATGACGAAGGCGCCGGCCGAGGACTTGTTGGTGGTGAGCACGATGCCCACCAGCGCGGTCAGGTAGATCAGCCCGCGCAGCAGCGTTGGCAGGCGGAAAGAGCCCAGGTAGAGGCTGAAGATCACCAGCATCATCGCCAGGCTGGAGGACATCCGCGAGAAGCCGGCGATGCGGTCCAGGCCGTAGGCACTCCAGGCGCGGTTGCCGCTGATCTCGACGCCGCCCATGGAGTAGCTGTAGCCCTTCCACGGCACGCTGATCAGCAGGTCCAGGGCGATGCCGGCGAGGGAGGCGAGGAAGCAGAAGGCGATGATCCAGGCCACCGCCTTGCGGTGCATTTCCAGGTAGTTGCCGCAGAGCAGGCCGAACAGCAGCGGCGCGTAGATGAACACGGCGAAGAAGCCGCTCTTGAACTCGGCGCCATGCAGGCGCCCGAGCAGCAGCGAGGCCGCCGCGAGGATCAGCAGCAGCCACAGGCCGCGCTGCTGCGGGCGGGTCATCAGTTCCCAGGCCACAGCGATCACGCAGGCCACCTTGGGCAGGTAGACGATGGCCGACAGCCCGGCCTGGTCGGCGTAGAAGCGCAGCGCGCCGTTGAAGGTCTCCACCAGCAGCAGCGCCAGCAGCACCCCGAGCGCCAGCAGTGAGCGGTCGAAGGTGATGCTGCGCGCCGGCTCAAAGCGTGGATACGGGGATTGCAGTTCCATGCGGGACTCCACGGGTGAGCAGGGTTTGGCGCAGGATGGCTTCGTATTCGTCGAGCATCCGTTGCACGCTGAGCATCGGTTCCACGCATTCACGGGCGCGCCCGGCCAGGCGCTGACGCAGGCCCGGATCGCGCAGCAAGCTTTCGATGGCGTCGCCCAGCGAGTCGGGCGCGGCCGGCGAGCAGAGCAGGCCGTTGACTTGGTCCTGGACGATTTCCGCCAGGCCGCCCATGCGCGAGGCGATCACCGGCAGGTGGTGGGCGCAGGCTTCCAGCGCCACCAGACCGAAGGATTCCGGCGCCAGGCTGGGCACCACGGCGACGTCGATCTCGGCGAAGAATTCGGCGGCCTTGCGGTAGCCGACGAAGTGCACGCGCTGCGGGTCGGCAATCGACTTCAGGTGGTTCACATAAGCGCTGTCACCGCGCCCGGCGATCAGCAGCGAAGCATCGTCGCCGCGCGCCTGGAACTGCTCGATCAGCCACTCCACGCCCTTGTTGGCGGTCAGCGCGCCGATGAAACCGAAACGCAGCGGCCGGCGCACGTTCGCCGGCGGTACGACGTTCACCTCGGCCAGCGGCGAGCCGTTGTAGACCACGTGGCTGCGGCTGGCGGAGAAGTAGCCGGCGTCGAGCAGCGCATCGAGCTGGAAGCGGCTGACACCGACCACCGCATCCACGTGTGTGGAGGCGACAGCGTGCGACCGCCGCAGCAGTGCGCACGGCGTGCACTGCTGCTCGCAGTGGCGGCCCTTGTGGTAGCGCACGCCGCGCGGGCAGGTCAGGTACTGGTCGTGGAGGATCTGCACGATGGGCAGGCCGGCGGCGCGGATCGCATCCCAGGCGGAGATCGACCAGCCGGAGAGGTTGTGGCAGACCACCACATCCGGCTCGACCTGTTTCAGCACCTTGGCCAGCACGCTGCGCATGCCGCCGTTGTAGCGATCCAGCGCATGCCAGGCGAGGCGCTTCAGCGAGCCATGGTCCTGCTCGTCGAACGGCCAGTAGAGATTGCGCAGGCCGCTGCGCAGCACCTGCACACCGTTCAGGGTTTCACGCTGCAAACCCGCCTGCGGCCCGGTGCACAGGACGTGGACGTCATGGCCGCGCTCGCGCAGCCCTTCGGCCATGTTCTGCAGCATGACCTCCGCCCCACCACCGATGTGCGGGGCGTAGAGGGTATTGAGCAGCAGCACTCTCATAGCGGGTAGGCCCGGTTCATGCCCAGCGCGCCGGCCTCGCCATCGCGGATCGCCTGCAGCAGCAGGGCCAGGCGGCTCTCGCGCTGGTGGCGGCGGGCGAAGAAGTGCAGCAGGCGGATGAACAGCCAGCGGTTGAAGCGGTACATCAGCGGCGAGGTGACCCACAGGTTCTTGTCGAACCAGGCCTGGTTGCGCGCGGCGTAGTAGGCGCGCAGGTCGGAGCTGCCGAGCAGGTAGGTTTCGTAGATGTTGTTGGTGCGCGCCTTGATGTTCCAGGAGTTCTCCAGGTCGTCCAGGCCGGCCTCGGGCACCAGGTAGAGGTGGCCGCCGAGGGCGCCGATGCGGAAGGTGTATTCGGTGTCATCGGCATAGAGCACCAGGTCGCGGCGCGGCAGGCCGATGCGGCGGAACAGGTCGGCGTGGCCGAGCAGGCCGCCGTAGTAGGCGAACGGCAGTTCCAGCAGCGGCTGCGCCGGACGCGGTTTCGGCTTGCCCCAGGGCGTGCGGCGCCAGAGCTTGTAAGGCAGCTGGCGGACGTGGAAGCCGAAGTAGCTCGAACGCGGCGGGGTGATGAAGCGGGTCGGCACACCGGAGGCGACGTCGGCCTGGTGCGTCGGGCGGAAGCCCAGCACCGCGGTGTTGTCGCTGCCGTGGCGCAGTGCGCAATCGATCAGGCGCTGCTTGAGCAGCGGGAAGGAGCCCGGCGTCGGCGCGTTGTCGTCATCCATCAGCCAGATGAAATCGCAGCCGGTCTTCAGCGCCGCTTCGATACCCACGGCGTAGCCGTTGGCCGAGCCGGTGTTGCTGTCCAGCTCGATCACCTGCACGCGATTGGGCCAGAGCATGAACAGCTGGTCCAGCTCGGCCACCGAGGCATTGCTGACGACGATGGCACGGGTGATGTCCTTCTCGCGGAAGGCGCGGGCCAGCAGCTCTTCCAGGTACTCCAGGCGATCGCCATAGGTCAGCGTCACCAGCACGGTCGATCCATTCATTTGCACGACTCCCTGATCGGATACAGCGTGGGCACCTCAGGCGCGCCAACCGTTGTTGCCACCCACCGCCGACAGCTGGCTGAGCGGGACCCGGATGCGTTGTTCGCGTTGCAGCAGGTTGAGCAGAATCAGCCCGCGCTCGGTGCCGTCGTCGCTGAGGAAGATGGCTTCCACCTCGCAGTCGCCGGCGCACTTCACGCGTACCGCCTGGCCCTGCTGGAAGCGGCTGGCGGGCCGCTCGGGCATGGCCGCGAGGCGCTGGCGGATGTCTTCCACCAGCTCGTCGGCCACCGCCAGCGGCTGCGCGCCGAAGCTGACCAGGCGCGCCACGCCGCGGGTGGAGCGGATCGGGAACCAGTTGTCGTGCTGTTGATCCAGGCGGATGAACAGGTAGCCGGGGAACAGCGGCTGCGTGCGGCCGGCCAGCCCAAGCGACGGGCGATAGCAGGTGAAGCCCTGGCGCACCAGGTTCTCCTCGGCGCGCGGCTCCTGGTGCGGCTTGGTCTGGATCAGGTACCAGCGGTACTGCGCAGCGGTGCTCATGATTCGTACTCCCCAAGAATCTCCACGGACGGTTGCGGTCGCTCCACGGTGTAGCGGCCCAGCAGCCGCTGCAGTTCGTCCGGCGGGTTGAACATCAGCACGTCGATGATCGACAGGCTGGGCACGAAGTCGGCGCTGAACTGCGGGTAGCTCAGCTCGTCCATGCGCAGGAAGCGCAGCTCCAGGCCCTCGGCGTTGAACACCTCGGGGGTGTACAGGTGGCGGCCGCCCTCGGGGTTCAGGTAGACGTCGCCGCCGTTCTGCTTGACCGCTTCGATCAGGCGCTGGTCGCGGCCCATGTCCTCGGCCAGCTCCAGTTCCGAGGCGCGCACCATCGGCGTGTCGATGCCCATGTACTGGCAGATGCGGCGGATCGAGTGCTCGGCGAAGTGCGACAGGTTGCGCTCGGGGTGCTCGAGGATTTCCTCCAGCAGCGGCATCACCTGCTCGTAGCACGGCGCCTTGTGGTAGGCGTGGCGGATGGTGTGCAGCAGGCGCTGGTTGCTGCCCTGCATTTCTTCGCTGAGCCGCCGCTGGTTGATTGCCTGGGTCTGCGAGCCCTGCTCCAGCGGGAAGCTGAACTGCCAGATACGGCCGCCGACCAGCAGGCGATTGCGGTTGATCCAGCCACGCCGGGTGTACTGCAGGCTGTCGCCGAGAATGAACAGGCCGCTCGCGGCGATCAGCTGGAAGTACCCCAGGTAGGGGAACAGGTAAGGCTGCATGAGGCTGACGATGTGAACCATGTCGTTACTCCTTCCCTGCTCGCGGACTCAGTCCTTGGCGTCGTAGCGGTAGGCGTAGGCGCCGTAGTCGTAGGCGGCAGTGGAAGCCTTGCGTTTCACCCCGTTGAGGATCGCGCCCTGCAGGTGGATGCCGCTCTGCCCCAGGCGCCGCCGCGCGGTGTCGATCTCGTTGGCCGGGCTCTGGCCGAAGCGCGTCACCAGCAGGCTGATGCCGCACAGCCGGCCGACCAGCGCGGCGTCGGTCACCGCCAGCACCGGCGGGGTGTCGACTATCACCAGGTCGTACATCGACGAGGCATCGCGCAGCAGCTGGGCGAAGTTCTCGTGCATCAGCAGTTCGGACGGGTTGGGCGCGGCGAAGCCGCAGGAGATGAAGTCCAGCTCCGGTACCTCGGTGGGCAGGATCACCTCGCTCAGCGGCCGGTGCGCGCTCAGCGCATCGGACAGGCCGTGGCGCGGGGTCAGGCCGAACACCCGGTGCAGGTAGCCCTTGCGCATGTCGGCGTCGATCAGCAGGGTGCGCTGGCCGGACTGGGCGATGATCGCCGCGAGGTTGCTGGAGACGAACGACTTGCCGGCGCCCGGCGCCGGGCTGGTGAGCATCACCACGTTGTTGCGCGCTTCCAGCAGGGCGAAGTGCAGGTTGGTGCGCAGGCTGCGGATCGCCTCGTTGGCCAGGTCGCCCGGTGCGGAGTCCGCCAGCAGCTTGGGCGTGTGGCCGAGGATGTCGCTCTTGCGCTCCTTCTCCAGGCGCTCCTGCTGCCGCGAATAGGGAATCGCGGCGAGCACCGAGAGGCCCAGCTGCTCGATGGCTTCGGGGCTTTCCACGCCACGGTAGAAGGCCTGGCGCAGGAACAGGATGCCGAGGGCGACGCAGAAGCCGAACAGCGTGGCGAGCAGCACGATGACCTTGCGCATCGGCTTGGCCGGCTGCTCGACGTTGGCCTGGGCGGTGTCGATCACCCGCACGTTGCCGATGGTGCCGGCGCGGATGATGTCCTGCTCCTGGGCCTTGTTCAGCAGGCTGGTGTAGGTCTGCCGGGTGACCTGCATGTCACGGGACAGGCGCAGCAGTTCCTGCTGGGTGGCCGGCAGCGTCTGGATGCGTTTCTGCAGCTGCGCCTTGCGATCCTCCAGGCTGCCCATCTGCTTGTTCAGCGCCTGGTAAAGCGGGTGGGTCGGGGTGTAGAGGCGGTCGTACTCGGCGCGCTTGAGCTTGAGTTCGGACAGCTGGTTGTCGATGGCCACCACCTGGTCCAGCACGCCGCGGGTCTCGACGCTGATATCAGCCGACTTGGCGGTGGTCTGGTAGGCGTTGTAGGCGGCTTCGGCCTTCTCCAGGTCCATGCGCACCACCGGCAGCTGCGAGCGCAGGAACTGCAGGCGCTGGGACGCTTCGGCGGAGCTGCGCTCGACGTTCTGCAGCACGTAGAGGTGGCTGATCTTGTCGAGGATGCGGTCGGCCTGCAGCGGGTCCGGGTCTTCCAGGGTCAGGTAGATGATCCCCGAATCCTTGCCGGCCTCGGCCACCTTGAGCAGCTTCTGGTAGTTCAGGGTGGTGGTCAGCAGGCGGTTCTTGGCCAGAGTGAACTCGGTGCCGGGACGACCGACCAGTTCATCCACCTCGATGCTGAAACCCTTGTCCATCACCAGCTTCTTCAGCTCGCCGCGCAGCAGCAGCTGGCCGTCGGCGTTGAGCAGGTGGTAGCTCTCGCCACCATCGGCGACCAGGGTCAGCGGCTCGCCCAGGTATTCCTCCGGCACCTCCAGGGAGAACACCTTGATGTGCTCCCCGCCCCAGGCGTACGAGCCCATGCCCAGCCAGGGCGCGGCGATGCTCTGCCCGCCCTCGGGGTGGTAGCGGCGCGCCAGGTAGTCACCCACCAGCGGCAGGCGCTTGGGCTTGGCGATGATGTCCAGCTTGAGCAGCTCGACCGCCTTGCCGAGCACTGCGCGGGATTTCAGCAGCTCGATCTCGGTGGAGGCGATGGACACCGAGTCGGGGCGGTTGATCACCTCCGGCGTGCCATTCAGGCCGTTCTTCTTCTGCTCGATCTGGATCATCGCGCCGGACACGTAGATCGGCGTCGCGACCAGGGCATAGAACACCCCGAGCACGGCGAACAGGCCGGTCACGGCGATGATCATCTTCTTGTGGTCGAACAGCAGGCGCAGCAGGCCGGCAACGTCGATCCGGGTGTCCTGGACCGTTTCCAGGCGTGATTGGGGCATGACACTCATGGACTTCCATCCTCCATCGAGGTGGCGCGCCTCAGCGCACCTGTACCGGGTTCAGCCGCTTGAGCAGGTTGGCGCCGTAGTAACGGATCAGCATCAGGAACGCCTGAACCTTGTGCATGGGCGAGATGGCAGCCATGGACATCCGGCAGACCTGCATCAGGAAGTACTCGTTGAGCTCCTGGTTCCCCAGGCGCTGGTAGTAGCGCGACAGGCAGTAGTAGGTGTGCAGCGTCATGTGCTGCTGAGTGCGCGCGGCCTGCATGGAGAAGATCCCGCCCTTGTGCATGCGGTAGGCGGCGGGGCTGATCTCTTCGATGAAGCGGCCCTTGCCGTAGGCGCCCAGCAGCGACCACCAGCACAGGTCGACCATGCGCGTGGTCAGCAGCTCCTCGGGCATCTCGGTGAGCACGTTGCGGAAGCAGGTGGTCAGCGTGGAGATCGGCCGCGCCTGTTGCAGCTCCAGGCGGCTGGCGTCACGGCGGTACTTGCCGGTCAGCTGCTGCGGCTTGAGCATGCCGTCCTCGTTGAAGGTGTAGGCGTCGTGATAGGTGATCACGTAGTCGGGGTTCTTCTCGAGGAAGTCGACCTGCATCTGCAGCTTGCGCGGGTCGGTCCAGAAGTCGTCGCCCTCGCAGTAGGCGATGTAGCGGCCGCGGCACTTGCGGAACACCGGCAGGCCATGGGAGATGCCCTTGGAGTACTGGTTTTCCTTGTGGAAGATCGGCTTGATGATGTGCGGATAGCGCGCCGCGTAATCAGCGATGATTTCCGTGGTGCCGTCGGTGGAGGCGTCGTCGTTGACCAGCACCTCGATGCGGAAATCAGTGACCTGCTCCAGGAAGCTGTCCAGGGTGCGGCCGATGTAGTTCACCTGGTTGTAGGCCAGGCAGACGACGCTGAGCAGGGGCTTCGGGTCTTCCGGCCAGTTGGAGAGGATCTGCAGCTCGGAGCGGATATCCATGTCTAGACACTCGGCTTGTGGGACGGTTTGAACAGGCGCAGCAAAGCCGGGGCAGAGCCCACGCCCACGAGGAACAGGGTGATCAGGCCGCACACGGCCAGTGCCGCGAGCAGCCAGAGGCGCTCGCCGGAATGCGCCAGCAGCGCGTAGAAGGGTTCGCTGAGCAGCAGACCGGCAGCGCTCAGCGCGGCGATCTGCAGGGTGTCGCGCAGCCAGGCGCCATGCAGGCCGGGGGCGAAGGTGCGGTGCACGATGGCCGGCCAGATCAGGAACGACACGACACGCAGGCCGAACCAGCACATCGCTACACCGAGCACGCCGTAGAGGCGGGCGCTGGCGAATACCAGCGGCACGGTCACCAGGGTCGAGATGACGCTGTACCAGACGTGCATGCGCAGCTGGCCATGGGCGTACTGCAGGTAGAACTGGAAGCTGGCCACTGCCAGCAGACCGGAACCCAGCACGTACCAGGCGAGGATCGGCCGACACCAGTTGGCGGCCTCGGCATCGCCGCTCCAGGCCAGGACCAGGTCATGACCATGAGCGGCGATTACCGCGACCATCGGGAACAGCAGCACACAGACGAAGCGGTTCGCCTTGAGGTAGAGCTGCTGCATGTCTTCGTGACGCCCTTCGGCGGCGAGCATGGTCATGCGCGGCAGCAGCGACTGCGCCAGCGGGTTGACCAGGGTGAGCACGCCGCCGGAAATCAGCGCCACCAGGGAGAAGTAACCGTACTGCTCAAGCGGCAGCAGGTTCGACAGCAGGACCTTGTCCAGCTGGGTGAGGACGATCCACAGGCAGGAACTGAACGACATGCCCAGGGCGAACGGCAGCACCGGCCGCACCGAGTCCCAGCAGAAGCGCGTCACCAGGCGCACGTCCATCCACTGGTAGGCCTTGCCGCCCAGCAGCAGCGCCTCGATCAGCGACACCACCACCTGGAACTGGAAGAACACCAGCGGGTCCTGGCTGATCTTCGCCACCAGCAGCAGGCCGCCGAAGTAGCGCAGGGTGGTGATGAACACGTTCACGCCGTTGATGAAAGCGTGCAGCTCCTGCCCCTGCAGCGCGCTGCGATACAGGGTGGCGTACAGGCGCAGGGCGACCAGCAGGCCCATCAGGCTGATGCACTGGGCGACCAGCTGCGGCGACAGCTGCTGCACGTTCAGCCACTGCCCGGCAATCCACGGGCTGCCAGCACAGACCGCCAGGGTGCTGAGCGCGGTCAGCGGCAGCAGGATCAGCTCGAAGGAGCGCAGCAGCTGCGCCTGGTCCTGGCCTTCGCCATGCACGCCGCGGCCATGGGCGACCTGCCGTACCAGCGCCGGCGACAGGCCGACATCGAGCAGCAGCAGCCAGGTCTGCAACACCGCGAAGAAGCCGATCAGGCCGTACGCCTCGGCGCCCAGGTGGCCAAGGTAGAACGGCTGGATCAGGATGCCGATGACGATGGCGTACGCCTGCCCTGCATAGTTCAGCAGGGTGTTGCGGACCATCGACAGCGAGCGTGCGGTGCGCATCATCGTTCCCTCACACCGCCACGGCGACGCGGCCGCTTTCCAGCAGCAGCATTTCGATCACCGCGCGCTGCACTTCCTGCGGCAGCCCCGGATACAGCGGCAGGCAGAGGATGCGCTGGCTCAGCTCGCGGGACAGCACCTGCGGCTCCTGCGGGGCGAGGTAGTCGAGAGTGTCCAGCGACGGGTAGAAGTAGCGCCGCGGGTTCACGCCGATCTCGTTGAGCGCGGCGCGCACGCGCAGTACCTGGGCTTCGTCGCGCAGGCCGATGGGGTAATAGCTGTTGTTCAGCCGCGCGTAGCTCTCGCTGGTCTGCAGGTCGTAATAACCGCTGAGCGCGGCGGTATAGCGCGCGGCGATCTCCTCGCGCTGGGCGAGGATGGTGTCGATCTCGTCGAGCACGCACAGGCCCATGGCGGCGGAGAACTCGTTGAGCTTGGCGTTGATCCCCAGGCCGACGATCTGGTCGACCCCGGCGATGCCGAAGTTGCACATCAGGCGGATCTGCTTCGCCAGCTCATCGTCGGCAGTGACGATGGCGCCACCCTCGATGGTGTGGAACAGCTTGGTGGCGTGGAAGCTCAGGGTGCTCGCATCACCCCAGGCCAGCACCGAGCGGTCGCGGTAGCGCGAGCCGAAGGCGTGGGCGCCGTCGTAGATCACCTTCAGCTGGTTGCGCTGGGCCACCGCCTGAATCTCCTCCACCGCACAGGGATTACCGAACACGTGGGTGGCGACGATGGCGGTGGTATCCGGCGCAAGGCTGGCTTCGATGCGCGCAGGGTCGAGGTTCCAGGTCCGCGCATCGATGTCGGCGAAGCGCGGGCGGATGCTCTCCCACTGCAGCGTGCTGCTGGTGGCAACGAAGCTGAAGGGGGTGGTGACGGCACTGCCGGTCACGCCCAGGGCGCGGTAGGCGACCTGCAGGGCGATGGTGCCGTTGTTGGTGAGGATCACGTGGCGAACGCCCAGGTAGTCCTGCAGGCGCTCTTCCAGCTCGGTCACGAAAGGCCCGTGGTTGGTGATCCAGCCGGAGGCGTAGATCTGCTCCACGTAGCCCTTGAACTTGTCCAGGTTGCCCAGGTAGGTCTTGGTCACATTGATCACGGTCGCATCCCTCTGTTGGATGGAAAGTCCGTTGACGAATCGATTCAGAGCCGGCGCGCGCGCCGCTCAGCCCAGCGCCGTCATGGCGAAAGGCACGCCATCGAGCGGGGTCTCCAGGGTTTCCTGTGCGGCCGGCACGCGCCGCGCCAGGTGCGCCTGCAGGGCGTCGATGACGCGGCCGCTGGCGTCGTGGTGGAACTGCCAGACGCCGTAGATGCGGCTGTCGAAGGAGCGCTCGCTGCCCAGCATCGGGTTGGCCGCAAGGCCGGAGCCGAGGCCGAAGCTGTACAGGCCGGGGATCGCCCGGCCGTTGAGGTCGCGCAGGCAGCCGTCGGCGTCGGAATCCAGCCCGCCCTTGCTCTCGCGCACCTGCAGCGGCTCGCCATTGGCGTGGCGCAGGGCCGGCAGGCACGGCTGGTAGCCGATCGCCTGGACGATCACGCCGTCCTCGCTGCAGCACTGCTCCAGGCGCTCGCGGGCGGCGGGGGAACGGTCCTCCAGGCACAGCAGCTCGACCTTCACCCGAGTGCCGCTGACATGGCCGTTGGTAAGCACGTCAGTGCCCACCTGGTGCGCGCGGTAGCGCAGGCCGCCGGAACGGTTGACCCGTCCGGACACCGGGCACACGTCCATGCCTTCGTCGACCAGGTAGCCGGCCGCGCGGGCTTCCTCGACGCTCTCGAAGAACAGCCGGATCGGCGCGCGGTGCAGCAGGGTGATCTGCTCCAGGCCCAGGCAGTCGAGGGCGCAGGCCAGGTTGTCGAGGATCGAGAAGGCGCTGTGAGAACCGCCGACCACAGTGAAGCGGCTGCCGGGCTTGACCCGCTCGCCGAACAGCTCCACCAGTTCGGCGGGGTTCAGGCTGAGCAGCGCATCGGAGGAATAGACGGTCGGGCCGTCGTGCCCCAGGTGCAGGTCCTGCTCGGCCAGGCTCCAGTTCAGGTACTCGCGGTTCTGCCGGCCACCGAGGTTCATCACCAGGGTACCGGCGCCGATCTGCGCGACATGGGAGCCGCTGCGCAGCGCCAGCTGGAAGCTGCCGTCGTCCTGCGCGGTGATCTTCTCGATACGCGTCCCCAGGGCCACCTCGACGCCGAGGTGCTCGGTGACGTAGCGCATGAACAGGGTGGAGGCATGCGCCAGCAGCTCGCCCACCTGGGTGAGCATCGGTGCGCCATGGGGGTCGTTCTGTAGCGCGCGGAATGCCGGCGAATGCGCCAGCGGCGCGAAGATCGGCAGCAGCGCCGGGTCGCGCAGGCAGTCGAGGAACACATCGCCTACCGAGTTGGCAGTGATGTGGTAGTCGCCCAGCCGGCCACGGCCGACGGCCAGTGCCGCGTCCACCACCAGCAGACCGTCGCGGGCGAGACTCGCCAGCGCGCCGGTCTTGTAGGCGTTGAACAGGAAGCCCATGCCTGCCGGGCCGGCGCCGCCGACCACACAGGCATAGTTGGAACGAAGCGATTGCTCGGCCATCAGCCTTGACTCCCAGCGCGGCGGGCCGCGCGGTTCTCGAAAGACCGGCTCAGTCGGCCGGCAGGGTTACCGCGTTCGCGCCGGAATTCCGTCACCTGCGGCGCAGCCGCTACCGCGCGAGCCATCTCGGGGAGGCTTGCGGGGGAAGGTTGGGAAAGGTTGGCGGACGACGGCAGAGACACTTCGGCGCAACGCCGAAGTTGCTGTTTCAGGAATGAGACAGAATGCAGGGGAGCACCGGCGAGTTCCGTCGAAAGTTCGGTTTTGTTACACCCTGAAGAAATGGCATAACCCGCCGAGAAGTTTGTATCGACGGCCACACAGAACTTTACCGAACACTTCGAAGCGCTGGCGTCAACATTCCATAGTTTCAGGAAAGAGACACTTTGCGGAGTTTCCGCAGCGCTCTTTCCGGCTGTTACGACGGAACGCAAAGTTCCGTCAATTTCCATTATTCCAGCAGCCATCGTCAGTCACTCCACGCTAGGAGAACGCTCTGTTTCGGGCCTTTTGTAAAATTCGAAGACAAGGCTACCGCCCGAGTTCGAATGACCCGATTCAATCAACGACAATCAACTGTTCGTCCCTGGAGTGGCCGTTACTTTTCGTTGGGCAAAGCTACCGCCCTTCGGCCGAATTCCGAAAATCTGGAAAAACAACAGCAAAAAACTATCGCACTCCCGCAGCCAGGAGGGCCGACGGAAGTCATCAGGCAGCGATAGGAAAGTGACAGGAAGAAGAGGGGGCAGAATCTTCCTTGACCTTACTGCTCTTGCGACTACTCCCTGAGGTGTCTCATCCAGACACCACACGATATTGCTATGTGAATAGTAATAGTGGGGGGGACAAAGGCATGTCAACGTAGGAAGCGCTCCTACGTCATGAATCCGACAGAAGGCAAATCAGGCTTCGTAACTTATTGATTTACAAGGCGTCATAAACCCGACACGGGCATTTTGACAGCATAAACGTACACCCCTGAATCTGCCTCAGGGGTATTAGTCAGAAAGTATTAGTGTTTCTGCCGTGGACACGGCAGAAGTGTTTCATCCCTGAACAAGACGGTCCTTGCCGGTGCGTTTTGCCTGATAAAGCGCCGCATCGGAACGGC
Organism: Pseudomonas sp. CAN1; assembly: GCF_030462585.1. Classification (GTDB taxonomy): domain Bacteria; phylum Pseudomonadota; class Gammaproteobacteria; order Pseudomonadales; family Pseudomonadaceae; genus Pseudomonas. The sequence continues at coordinate 211,011 of NZ_JASMRU010000004.1, forward strand.
TGTAGAGCGCGGAAAGATTCTGGTCTTCGCCCTGCAGCATGGTCATGCCCTGGCTGATGGTGACGCTGAAGAAATGCTCGGCCTCGTTGAAGCGCAGGCGCTGCACTTCCCGCTGCAGGCGTTCGCCGATCTGCCGCGCCATGTTCTCGTCGCAGCCGGGCAGCAGCACGGCGAACTCCTCGCCGCCGATACGGCCGAACAGGTCGCCACGGCGCAGCGCGCCAGAACCGCACTGGGCGATACGCTGCAGCACCACGTCACCGACCTGGTGGCCGTAGACGTCGTTGATCTTCTTGAAGTCGTCCACGTCCAGCAGGAGGAAGGCCAGCGGCGTGGAGGTCGCCTTGCAGTCGCGGAAGGCCTGCTCGGCGCTGTCGAAGAAGTAGCGGCGGTTGCTGCTCTGGGTCAGCACGTCAGTGGTGGCCAGGCGGTGCAGCTCGGTCTCCAGGTGCTTCTTGTCGGTGATGTCCTCGGCGATGCCGACGATCATCAGCGGCAGGCCGGCCTCGCTGTGCTGGCTGACGAAGCACTTGTCGCTGAGCCAGCGCACTTCGCCATCGGCGCGCAGGATGCGGTACTCGCGCTGCTCGATGGCGCCGCGTTCCAGCACTTCCTGCAGGGTGCTCTGGGCGTAGTCCAGGTCATCGGGGTAGATGCAGTTGCGCCACTCGTTGTAGTCCGCCAGCAGCAGCGCGGCGGAGCGGCCGAAGATGTTCTCGTAAGCCGGGCTGACGTAGACCATGCGCTGGGCCTGCCAGTCGAAGGCCCAGAGCACCGAGTTGACGCTGGCCAGCAGCGCGCTGAAGAGCTGCTCGCGTTCCTTCAGGCGCGTCACTTCGGCGCGGCTGTGCAGCAGCGCCAGGAGGGCCTCATCCTGGTCCATTGGCATCTTGTTCTGTTCATCCATGTATCGGTTTCCTCCCGCTCATTGACCGGGGCTATGACCGCAAACTACGCCTCGCTGCTGCAAATTAAACGAAAAGCCCGCCGAACGGCGGGCTTTTCTGAGACACATCTCTCAACGTCCCAGGACGTTTCCGTCAATCAGACGGCGGGACGCAGCGAATAGGTCTTCAGCTGCTCGGCGAACTCGCGCAGCGACTGGATGCCGCTGGCTTCCGCCTCGTGCACCCACTGCTTGATCGCGGCGAGCATGTCGTGGCCGTTGGCGCTGGTCTTCACCCAGATCTGCTGCAGCGCCAGGCGCTTCTCGTAGATCACCTGCAGGGACTGGCTCTGCGCGAGCAGGTCCTGGATACGCGCGTGGTGGCGATCCTCCAGCAGGCTGGTCTCACGGGAGAGCAGGCGCTTGGCACGGCGGAACAGGTGGCGTACCGACTCGTCGGCCTTGGCCAGTTCCTGTTTCACCAGCGGGCCGATCACCAGCTTGCGGTACTGGGCCATGATCTGGAAACGGTTGTTGAGGATGGCCATGGCGGTATCCATGTCCAGGCTGCCCTTGCCTTCCACGCGGTGGGCGATGGGCGCCACGCGAGCGACCTTGGCCAGGCGCAGGAAGCTGAACACCTGGATCCAGGCCCAGCCGAGGTCGAACTCCCACTTCTTCACCGACAGCTTCGCCGAGTTCGGGTAGGTGTGGTGGTTGTTGTGCAGCTCTTCACCGCCGATCAGGATGCCCCAGGGCACGAGATTGGTCGCGGCGTCGCGGCACTCGAAGTTGCGGTAGCCAATGGCATGGCCCAGGCCGTTGATGACGCCGGCAGCCCACACGGGGATCCACATCATCTGCACGGCCCAGACGGTCATCCCGAGCACGCCGAACAGCGCGAGGTCGATGATCGCCATCAGCACTACACCGCCGATGGGGAAGCGCGAATAGACGTTGCGCTCGATCCAGTCTTCCGGGCAGTTCTTGCCGTAGATGCGCAGGGTGTCGGGGTTCTCCGCCTCCTTGCGATACAGCTCGGCGCCGGTGCGCAGCACGGTGCCCAGGCCCTTGTACACCGGGCTGTGCGGGTCTTCGGCGGTCTCGCACTTGGCGTGGTGCTTGCGGTGGATGGCAGTCCACTCGCGGGTGTTCATGGCGGTGGTCAGCCACAGCCAGAAGCGGAAGAAATGCTTCAGCGCCGGATGCAGTTCGAGTGCACGGTGCGCGGAGTAGCGATGCAGGTAGACCGTGACACCGACGATGGTGATGTGGGTCATGACCAGGGTGACTGCCACCAGTTGCCACGGCGACAGGTCAAGGAAACCGTTGTACCACATAGGCGATACTGTACCTCGGAAGGGGGTATGGCGACGCCTTGCTGGGCGTGCTGTACCGGGAAAAGACAGCCGCATTATCACCAAGCGGGTCCGGATTACCATCCGGTCTTTTAGATACGAATGTGGCCACGTGGCCATCATTTATACTGCACAGCCAATAAATCCAACCCACTGCCGCATGAATCCACGCCTCAGCGCCCTGCGCATCAGCTTTCTGTACCTGGTCGTCGCCACCCTCTGGGTCTGGCTGGGTGACCAATGGTTACAAAATGTCCTGCTCGAACCCGGTGCGCTGACACGGGCGATCGAACTGAAGAAGTTCGGCTTTCTGGCGATTACCTCCCTGCTGCTGTTCTTCCTGCTCTGGCGGCACTTCCGCAGCCAGCACGCCGCCTACCTGGCACTGGCCGACAACGAGCAGCGCCTGAGCCGGGTCTTCGAAGTAGTCGAGGACGGCATCTGGGACTGGGACCTGCAGACCCACCGCGTCTATTACTCCCCCGGCTACGCCACGCTGATCGGCCTGCCGCTGGAGCACCTGAGCGACGACCTGCTGCTCTGGGAAAACCGCCTGCACCCCGACGACCGCGCGCGCACCCTGGCGCTTCACCAGGACTGCATCCAGGGCCTGAGCCAGCGCCTGGAATGCGTCTACCGCATCCGCCATGGCGACGGCGGCTATCGCTGGGTGCGCAGCAGCGGCCGCCTGACCCGTGCAGAAAATGGCCAGCCGCTGCGCCTCACCGGGGTCAACCGCGACATCACCCGCCAGCGCAACAACGAAGACCACCTGCGCCAGGCCGCCGCGGTATTCGAGGCGACCCAGGAAGGCCTGCTGGTGACTGACGCCCGTGGCGTGATCGTGCACACCAACCCGTCGTTCACCTGCATCACCGGCTACAGCGCCGCGGACGTGCTCGGCGGCGAGCCGTCGCTGCTCAAGTCCGGCCGCCAGGACGCCGCCTTCTACCAGCGCATGTGGACTGCCCTGCACGACAACGGCGTGTGGAGCGGCGAGATCTGGAACCGCCGCAAGAGCGGCGAGGTGTACCCGCAGTGGCAGCACATCCGCGCCGTGCGCAATGAAGAGGGCGAGCTGACCCACTACGTGGCAGTGTTCTCCGACCTCAGCAGCCTCAAGCGCTCGCAGCACGAGCTGGACTTCCTCGCCCACCACGACCCGCTTACCGGCCTGCCCAACCGGCTGCTGCTGCGCGAACGCATCGAGCAGGCGCTGAGCCGCGCCGAACGCGAACAGGGGGGCGGCGCGCTGCTGAGCATCGATCTGGACCACTTCAAGCACATCAATGACAGCCTCGGCCACAGCATCGGCGACCTGCTGATCCGCGCCGTCGCCGAGCGCCTGGAGGACTGCCTGGACGAGCGCTGTTCCCTGGCCCGGCTGGGCGGCGACGAGTTCGCCGTGGTCCTCGAAAGCCAGCAGCCGCACCACGCCAGCAGCCTCGCCCAGCGCCTGCTGGAAGCGATGAAGGCGCCCTTCGAGGTCAACGGGCAGATCATCTATATGTCGGTGAGCCTGGGCGTCAGCCTGTTCCCCGAGGACGCGCGCAACGTCGACCACCTGATGCAACACGCCGACGCCGCGCTGTTCCAGGCCAAGGCCAGCGGGCGCAACCTGTACGCCTTCTATACCCCCGAGCTGACCGCCCGTGCGCGTTCCCACGTGCAGGTGGAATCGGCCCTGCGCCACGCGCTGGACCACGACGAGCTGCGCCTGTACTTCCAGCCGGTACACGACCTGGCCAGCGGGCGCATGGTCGGCGTCGAGTCGCTGGTGCGCTGGCAGCACCCGAGCCAGGGACTGATCCCGCCCAGCGAGTTCATCCCGGTGGCCGAGGAAAGCGGCCTGATCACCGCCATCGACGCCTGGGTGCTCGACCAGGCCTGCCGGCAGATGCGCCAGTGGCAGGATGCCGGAGTCACCCTGGACTTCATCGCGGTCAACGTCTCCAGCCGCCTGTTCGGCCGTGGCGGCCTGGAGGAACGCGTCGCCCTGGCCCTGGAGCAGAGCGGCCTGGAACCCCATCACCTGGAGCTGGAAGTCACCGAGAGCGCGGTGATGGAAAACTTCGACCAGGCGCTGGAGCTGCTCTGCCAGCTGCGCCTGCTCGGCGTGCACCTGGCCATCGACGACTTCGGCACCGGCTACTCCTCGCTGATGCGCCTCAAGCGCATGCCGGTACACAAGCTGAAGATCGACCAGGGCTTCGTCGCCGGCCTGCCGGACGAATCCGAAGACGCCGCCATCGCCTGCGCGGTGATCGCCCTGGGCCAGAGCATGGGCCTGCAGGTGGTCGCCGAGGGCATCGAACGGCCCGACCAGGCGGCCTTCCTCCTCACCCACGCCTGCGATTTCGGCCAGGGCTACTGGTACGGAGCACCGCAGCCGGCCAGCGCGCTGCTGGCACAACTGCCGCGCGACCCCGCATGAAATCGCGCTAAAAACTTTCGGATATATAAAAATTCTTAAACAGTATTTTTAAGAATATCCAGCTCCTGCCTAAGATGCGCTCACACCGCACGCGCCGACGATGAAACGGCCGGTGGTAAACCCACTAGGAGCAGATACCCATGAGCGCAACCCTCCGTAGCCTGGACGGCCAGGACGAAGCCAACATCCTGCGTGAAGTGCAGAGCGCCCTGCGTGGCCTGCGTTTCGGCGCCGTCGAGATCACCGTGCACAACGGCCAGGTCGTGCAGATCGAGCGCAAGGAAAAATTCCGCCTGCAGCAGAGCCCCGGCAAACCTGCCTGAGCCTGAGCATCAGGTTCGAACACGACTGGACCACCGGAGCGTCGCCATGACCGCCCTGCCCCATCGGTACTGCAGCAGCCAGCCACGAATGCGTGGCTGAGATCGCCCCCCGAAAGACCCTGCCAAACAAACATAAAGAACTGCATTTTTTTCAGGAGCTGCACATGTCCATCCGCCGTTTCGCCCTGGCCGCCCTCGCCAGCGCCCTCATTGCCGGTCCGGTCTCCGCCGCGACCCAACTGCTCAACGTTTCCTACGACCCGACCCGCGAGCTGTACCAGGCCTACAACGCCGCCTTCATCAAGCACTGGAAGGCCCAGGGCGGTGACGATCTGACCGTACAGCAATCCCACGGTGGCTCGGGCAAACAGGCCCGCGCCGTGATCGACGGTCTGAAGGCCGACGTGGTGACCCTGGCCCTGGCCGGCGACATCGACGAACTGAACAAGCTGGGCAAGCTGCTGCCCGCCGACTGGCAGGCGCGCCTGCCCGACAACAGCACTCCCTACACCTCGACCATCGTGTTCCTGGTGCGCAAGGGCAACCCCAAGGGCATCAAGGACTGGGCCGACCTGACCAAGCAGGGCGTGGAAGTCATCACCCCGAACCCGAAGACCTCCGGCGGCGCCCGCTGGAACTTCCTGGCCGCCTGGGCCTGGGCGAAGAAGGAATACGGTAGCGACGCGAAAGCCCAGGAATACGTGCAGAACCTGTACAAGCACGTGCCGGTTCTGGACACTGGCGCCCGCGGTTCGACCATCACCTTCGTCAACAACAACATTGGCGACGTGCTGCTGGCCTGGGAGAACGAAGCCTTCCTGGCCAAGAAGGAACAGGGCGGCGAGAACTTCGAGATCGTCGTGCCGTCGGTGTCCATCCTCGCCGAGCCGCCGGTGGCCGTGGTCGACAAGACCGTCGACAAGAAAGGCACCCGCAAGGTCGCCGAGGAATACCTGAAGTACCTGTACAGCGAAGAAGGCCAGCGCATCGCCGCGCAGAACTTCTACCGCCCGCGTAACGAGAAGGTCGCTGCCGAGTTCGCCAACCAGTTCCCGAAACTCAACCTGGTGACCATCGACAAGGACTTCGGCGGCTGGAAAGAAGCCCAGCCCAAGTTCTTCAACGACGGCGGCATCTTCGACAAGATCTACCAGGCGCAGTGATGCGCCACCCGCCCGGCCTTGTGCCGGGCGGCCCGATCCGCGCGGGCCGGTGCACAGCCCGCGTGGAAGGAAAACCCCCGCCCCATGGCGGGGGCTTAACGCGTTCATGAGAAAGGACAGACAATGTCGCGACGCATCTCCCCGGTCATACCCGGCTTCGGGCTGACTCTGGGCTACACCCTGGTGTATCTCAGCCTGTTGGTGCTGATTCCGCTGGGGGCCATGTTCCTCAAGACGACCCAGCTCTCCTGGGATCAGTTCTGGACCATCATCACCGCGCCGCGGGTCATCGCCGCACTGAAGCTGAGCTTCGGCACCGCGCTGATCGCCGCCCTGATCAATGGCGTGATCGGCACCCTGCTAGCCTGGGTGCTGGTGCGCTACCGCTTCCCGGGACGCAAGATCATCGACGCGATGATCGACCTTCCCTTCGCCCTGCCCACCGCCGTGGCCGGTATCGCGCTCACCGCGCTGTACGCGCCCAACGGCATGGTCGGCCGCTTCGCCACCGAGCTGGGCTTCAAGATCGCCTACACCCCGCTGGGCATCACCCTGGCGCTGACCTTCGTGGTCCTGCCCTTCGTGGTGCGCACGGTGCAGCCGGTGCTGGCGGACATCCCGCGCGAGATCGAGGAAGCCGCCGCCTGCCTGGGCGCCAAGCCGCTGCAGGTGTTCCGTCACGTGCTGCTGCCGGCGCTGCTGCCGGCCTGGCTGACCGGCTTCGCTTTGGCCTTCGCCCGCGGCGTCGGCGAGTACGGCTCGGTGATCTTCATTGCCGGCAACATGCCGATGAAGACCGAGATCCTGCCGCTGCTGATCATGGTCAAGCTGGACCAGTACGACTACACCGGCGCCACCGCCATCGGCGTGCTGATGCTGGTCGTCGCCTTCGTCCTGCTGCTCTTGATCAACCTGCTGCAACGCCGCATCGAAACGCCCTGAGGAGCGCGCCATGAGTACCGCAAGCCTTTCCGCCGCGGCCGCTGCCAACGCTGCTCGCCGGGGTAATGTCTGGGGCCGCCGCGCCCTGATCGCGCTGGCCTGGCTGGCCTTCGCCATGTTCCTGCTGCTGCCGCTGTTCGTGGTGCTGAGCGAGGCGCTGAAGCAGGGCTTCGGCACCTTCTTCGACGCCATCCTGGAGCCCGACGCGCTGGCCGCGCTGAAGCTGACGCTGATCGCCGTGGGCATCTCGGTGCCGCTGAACCTGGTGTTCGGCGTCGCCGCCGCCTGGTGCGTGACCAAGTTCGAGTTCCCCGGCAAGAGCATCCTGGTGACCATGATCGACCTGCCGTTCTCGGTCTCGCCGGTGATCGCCGGCCTGATCTACGTGCTGCTGTTCGGCGCCCAGGGCTACTTCGGCGAGTGGCTGTCGGACCACGACATCCAGATCGTCTTCGCCGTGCCCGGCATCGTCCTGGCGACCATTTTCGTTACCTTCCCCTTCGTCGCCCGCGAACTGATCCCGCTGATGCAGGAACAGGGCACCCAGGAGGAAGAAGCCGCGCGCCTGCTCGGCGCCAATGGCTGGCAGATGTTCTGGCACGTGACCCTGCCGAACATCAAATGGGGCCTGATCTACGGCGTGGTGCTGTGCACCGCGCGGGCCATGGGCGAGTTCGGTGCGGTGTCGGTGGTCTCCGGGCACATCCGCGGCGTCACCAACACCCTGCCGCTGCACGTCGAAATCCTCTACAACGAATACAACCACGTCGCCGCGTTCAGCGTCGCCACCCTGCTGCTGCTGATGGCCCTGGTCATCCTGCTGCTCAAGCAGTGGAGCGAGTCGCGCCTGTCCCGCACCAAAGTCAAAGCTGACGATGAATAAGTGAGAGCCACGCCATGAGCATCGAGATCCGTAACGTCAGCAAGAACTTCAACGCCTTCAAGGCGCTGAACGACATCAACCTCGACATCCACAGCGGCGAGCTGGTCGCCCTGCTCGGCCCGTCCGGCTGCGGCAAGACCACCCTGCTGCGGATCATCGCGGGCCTGGAAACCCCGGACGTGGGCAACATCGTGTTCCACGGCGAGGACGTCTCGCAGCACGACGTGCGCGATCGCAACGTCGGCTTCGTGTTCCAGCACTACGCGCTGTTCCGCCACATGACGGTGTTCGACAACGTCGCCTTCGGCCTGCGCATGAAGCCGAAGAAGGAGCGCCCGAGCGAGTCGCGCATCGCCGAGAAGGTCCACGAACTGCTCAACATGGTGCAGCTGGACTGGCTCTCCGACCGCTACCCGGAGCAGCTCTCCGGCGGCCAGCGCCAGCGCATCGCCCTGGCCCGCGCCCTGGCGGTGGAACCGAAGATCCTGCTGCTCGACGAGCCCTTCGGCGCCCTCGACGCCAAGGTGCGCAAGGAGCTGCGCCGCTGGCTGGCGCGCCTGCACGAAGAGATCAACCTGACCTCCGTATTCGTGACCCACGACCAGGAAGAGGCGATGGAAGTCGCCGACCGCATCGTGGTGATGAACAAGGGCGTAATCGAGCAGATCGGCTCCCCTGGCGAGGTCTACGAGAACCCGGCCAGCGACTTCGTCTACCACTTCCTCGGCGACTCCAACCGCCTGCACATCGGTGGTGACGAGCACGTGCTGTTCCGTCCGCACGAGATCTCGCTGTCCCGCTCGGAAGTGGCCGAGCACCGCGCCGCCGAAGTCCGCGACATCCGCCCGCTGGGCGCGATCACCCGGGTGACCCTAAAGGTCGACGGCCAGGACGAGCTGATCGAGGCCGAAGTGGTCAAGGACCACGACAGCCTGACCGGCCTCGCCCGTGGCGAGACGCTGTACTTCAAGCCGAAGGCCTATCAGCCGGTGGCGAATATCTGATCGACGCTGGACGCCCCGTCGCTACTTCCGGGAGAGCGCCAGACCCCACGTAGGAGCGGACCTTGTCCGCGAAGTCTTTCCAACCGCACAGTGCGGCCGGTTGGGATTTCGCGGACAAGGTCCGCTCCTACGACCCCTCTCATGCGCTGGCGGCTCGCGCCCGTGAGGCGTCGCTTCCTGGATTCGCGCCGACCCTCGTTCTTCCGTATCCTGCCCCGGTCCTTCCCACTCAAGGCCCGGCCATGTTCGACGCCCTCCCCCAGCACCTCGAACTGATCATCCTCACGTTCCTCCTCGCCGGCCTGGTGAAGGGCGTGGTGGGACTCGGCCTGCCCACGGTCGCCGTCGGCCTGCTCGGGCTGGTGATGCCGCCGATGCAGGCAGCCGCGATTCTCGTCGTGCCGTCCACCGTCACCAATATCTGGCAACTGGCCGCCGGGCCGCGCTTCCTCGGGCTGCTCAAGCGCATGTGGGGCATGCTCGTCGGCATCGTCATCGGCACCCTGCTGGTGGGCTGGCTGCTGGCGGGGCGCAACTGGCCGGCGGCCACGCCGCTGCTGGGCATGGCGCTGATTCTTTACGCGCTGCTGGGGCTGTCGAACAAACGCTTCAGCGTGGCGCCGCAGCATGAGCGCTGGCTGTCGCCGCTGATTGGCGTGATCACTGGCGGCGTCACCGCCGTGACCGGCGTCTTCGTGATTCCCGCCGTGCCCTTCCTGCAGGCCCTGGGCCTGGAGAAGGACGATCTGGTGCAGGCGCTGGGCCTGTCCTTCACCGTCTCGACGCTGGCCCTGGCGATCACCCTCAGCCAGCACGGATCGCTGCTGCAGGCGGACGTGCTCGGCCTGTCGCTGCTGGCCCTGCTGCCGGCCCTGGCGGGCATGTACCTGGGCACCTGGCTGCGCTCGCGGATCAGCCCGCTGGCGTTCCGCCGCTGCTTCTTCGGCGGCCTGCTACTGCTCGGCGCCGACCTCGCCATCCGCGGTCTCTGACCCGCGCCGATCTGCTTTTCGTAGGAGCGAGCTCCCCGCCATAAGGCGTTACCCGCCATCCCGGCGGACAACCCGTGCCGGGTTATGCGCCCTACGAGTCCTCACCCAACAGAGCCGCACCTCACTTCTCGTCGAGATGCCGCAGCAAGAACTCCCGGCTCGATTCGATGATCGCCTTCTGGGTCTTCTCGCTGGCTACCATCCGCGCGACCACCAGCGCGCCGACGCACTGCGCCAGCAGCGCCCAGGCATCCTCCGGCGAACCCAGCGCCTCGGCCCAGGCCTGCTGCAACTCCACCAGCGCATCCTCGGCGCTCTGCCGCACGGATTCATCGGCGCGGGCGATCTCCGCGCCCAACGCAGGAATCGCGCAACCGGCGCCGGCGTCCTGCACGTGGGTGACGCTCAGGTAGCGCTTCAGGCCGCGCTCCAGGCGTGCACGATCCAGCACCTTGCCCTTGGCGGCGAGGCGCTCGACGCTCTGCTGCAGTTCGCGTTCGACGATGGCGGCGAACAGTTCGTCCTTCGAACCGAAGTGGTTGTAGAACGCCCCGCCGGACAGCCCCACCGCCTTCATCAGGCCGTCCACCCCGGAGGTGGCGAAGCCGCCCTGCTTGGCAAGTGCGCCGCTGCTGTCGAGCAGGCGCTGGCGGGTTTCTTCCTTGTGGGTGGCTGAGTAGCGCATCGGGGCGACTCCGGCGAAGCGGTTGACGATGCTGCGCAGATTAACATAACGTTCGTTTACCTAACGACCGTTTACCAACTTTCGCGCACCCCGCAGAGGAAACGAGAATGTCGAACAAGAAAGTCGTCCTGGTCATCGGCGCCGGCGATGCCACCGGCGGCGCCATTGCCCGTCGCTTCGCCCGTGAAGGCTACGTCGCCTGCGTCACCCGGCGCTCGGCGGACAAGCTGCAGCCGCTGGTGGAACAGATCCGTGCCGAAGGCGGCGAGGCCCACGGTTTCGCCTCCGACGCGCGCAAGGAAGAGGCGGTGATCGAACTGGTGGAAACCATCGAGCGCGACATCGGCCCCATCGAGGCGTTCGTCTTCAACATCGGCGCCAACGTGCCCTGCAGCATCCTCGAAGAGACCGCGCGCAAGTACTTCAAGATCTGGGAAATGGCCTGCTTCTCCGGCTTCCTCACCGGCCGCGAAGTGGCCAAGCGCATGGTCAAGCGCCAGCGCGGCACCATCCTGTTCACCGGCGCCACCGCCGGCCTGCGCGGTGCCTCGGGCTTCGCTGCCTTTGCCGGGGCCAAGCACGGTATCCGCGCACTGGCCCAGAGCATGGCCCGCGAGCTGGGGCCGATGGGGCTGCACGTCGCCCACGTGGTGGTGGACGGCGCCATCGACACCGAATTCATCCGCGAATCCTTCCCCGAGCGCTACGCGCTGAAGGACCAGGACGGCATCCTCGACCCCGAGCACATCGCCGACAGCTACTGGTACCTGCACTCCCAACCGCGCGACGCCTGGACCTTCGAGCTGGATCTGCGCCCCTGGATCGAGCGCTGGTAACCCGCCCATAACGACAACAATAAAAGAGAGCCACTCATGAGCAAGAGCGTCGAGTTCTACTTCGATTTCGGCAGCCCGACTTCCTACCTGGCCTACACCCAGCTGCCGGCGATCTGCGCCGAGGCCGGCGCCGAACTGGTCTACCGCCCCGTGCTGCTGGGCGGCGTGTTCCAGGCCACCGGCAATGCCTCGCCCATCGCCATCCCGGCCAAGGGGCGCTACACCCTGCTCGACATGACCCGCTTCGCCCACCGCTACGGCGTGCCGCTGAAGATGAACCCGCACTTCCCGATCAACACCCTCACCCTGATGCGCGCCGCCACCGGCGTGCAACTGCGTCAGCCGGAGCGTTTCGAAGCGCTGCTGGCCTGCGTGTTCAAGGGCATGTGGGTGGACGCGCTGAACCTGGGTGACCCGGCGGTGCTCGGCCCGCTGCTGGCCGAAGCGGGCTTCGACCCGCAGGCGCTGCTGGCACTGACCGCCGAGCAGGAGGTGAAGGACGCGCTGAAGGCCAACACCGAAGCGGCGATCAAACGCGGGATGTTCGGTGCGCCGGCGATGTTCGTCGGCAACGAGATGTTCTTCGGCCAGGACCGCCTCGACTTCGTCCGCGAAGCCTTGGCGTAAGGCAGTTCGCATCCCGCAGGGTCGCCGACGAACAGCAACGTAGGATGGCGTGGAGCGGAGCGATACCCATCGATTCCGTGCACCGACCGCATGGGTATCGCTCCGCTCCACGCCATCCTACAAATCATCACCGGCGAAGCCCGGCGTAAAGCGGTTCGCGAGCAAGAACTGGGCGTCCCCCTCGCTCCTACAAGTCAGCACCGGAGCGCTCTTCGTAGGAGCGAGCTTGCTCGCGAACATCACAGCGCCAGAATCTCCGACCGACGCATCCCGAAGAACTCCAGCTCGGCCAGCAGCAGAACCACCAGCGCCTGGCCGATGACGAACGCGTAGCCCAGGGCGGTCGGCTGCACGTAGCCGGTCACCAGCAGGGCGACGCTCTCCACCACCCATAGCGCATTCAGGGCGATCACTGCCCAGACACCCGTGCGCGACAGAACGCTCTGGTTGCTCATCCAGTAGAGCACCAGCGCCAGCGGCAGGAGCACGATCCCGGCCACCAGCAACAGGACGAAGGGCAGGCCCAGCAGTGTGCCCAGTGGCTGCGCGGCCAGGGCCATCAGCAGGCCCATGGCGCCACCGGCGATGGCATCGACTTTCAGGGTCAGGCGAAGCAGCGGGGAGGATTGCAGCAGAGTCATGGCGAAGCTCCTTCAGGGGTCGCCACCGGTTGGCGGCGTGTGGCTGAAGAATCTGCCTGGGACGTAGAGGCGTCGATTACCTGCCAGGTAATGGCCGTTACCGGGCGGCAGGTCTATCGTTCGAGCCATGAACAGATCAGCCCACGAAAACCCGGCCCAACCGGTCGGCGCCCTGCTCCGCCAGTGGCGCCAGCGCCGCCGCCTCAGCCAGCTTGACCTCGCCTGCGACGCGGAGATTTCCACGCGCCACCTGAGCTTCGTCGAAACCGGCCGCGCCCTGCCCAGCCGCGAGATGCTGCTGCATCTGGCCGAACAGCTGGACATCCCCCTGCGCGAGCGCAACCGCCTGCTCAGCGCCGCCGGCTATGCCCCGGTGTATTCGGAGAAGGGCCTGGATGACCCGGCGTTGACGGTCGCCAGGCAGGCCATCGACCAATTGCTCAAGGCCCACGAGCCGAACCCGGCGATGGTGGTGGACCGCCACTGGAACCTGCTGGCGTCCAACCGCACGGTGGACATCTTCCTGATCGGCGTCGACCCGGAACTGCTGCAGCCACCGATCAACGTGCTGCGCATGAGCCTGCACCCCAAGGGGCTGGCGCCGCACATCCTCAATCTGGGGCCGTGGAAGGCGCACGTGGTGGAGCGCCTGCAGCGCGACTTCGAGGCCAGCGGCGACCCCGCCCTGGCGGCGCTGCGCGATGAAGTGGCGGCCTACCCGGCGCCGCCCTACGACGAGGCGGCCAGCGGCGACATGGTGCTGATCCCGGTGCAGCTGCAGACCGAGCTGGGCGTATGCAGCCTGATCGGCACTATCACGGTGTTCGGCACACCGGTGGACGTGACGCTGTCGGAGCTGGCCCTGGAAACCTTCTTCCCGGCCGACCCCGACAGCGCGCGCATCCTGCGCCAGCTCAGTGGTACGGACTGAGGCGGATCAGGCGGTCGCCTTCTTCTCGCGGATGCAGGTGGGGCCGGCGCGCTCTTCCACGGCGTGGCGCACTTCGTCGCGCAGGCCGAGCAGGAAGGCCGCTTCGGCAGCGACGAACAGCGGGCCGACGATCAGCCCGGTGAGGTCATCGACGAACGCCGGCTTGCGCCCTTCGTAGAAGTGGCCGACGAACTGGATGATCCAGCCCACCACGAACAGGCCGATGCCCCAGGTGAGCCAGTAGGCGGTGCTGCCGGCGGCAAAGCCAGCGCCCAGCCACAGCGAGAGCGCCAGCAGCGCGGTCATCAGCAGGCCGAAGCGCAGGTCCAGGCGCAGGTAGAAGACCACCGAGGCCAGCGCCAGCAGCGTCGCCGGCGAGAGCAGCAGGCCGGCCAGCTCGAAGCCGGGGCGCGACAGCAGGGTGGCGATGGCCAGCACGATCATCGGAATCCCGATGAAATGGCTGACGATGTTCCGCCGGTCACGGTGATAGGCGGCATATTGGGCAAGGTGATCGACCAGAGTTTTCATTGTTGTTCTCCCGCAAGGTACTGGCATGATGGCGATGTGCGCCTTGCCACTCTGTCAGCTAGCCGACATTACCGATGACCGACGCCAAGCCCTACCTCTCCCGTCTGCAGGACGGCCGCTGGTTCCAGACCCTCCCCGAGGGCCTGCGCCAGGCGCTGGGCGACGCCGCCGTGGTGCGCCGCCTGCCCGCCGGCCAGCGCCTGTTCGCCCGTGGCGATGCACCGTGTGGCCTGTACTGCGTGGTGGAAGGCGCAATGCGCGTCAGCGTGGTCGGCGAAACCGGCAAGGAAGCGCTGCTGGCGCTGGTGGAAGCGCCCAACTGGTTCGGCGAGATCTGCCTGTTCGACGGCCAGCCGCGCACCCACGACGCCTACGCCGAGGGCGCCACCGTGCTGTTGCAGGTGCCCGTGGCGCCGCTGCAGGCACTGCTGGCGCAGCACCCGGAATACTGGCGCGACTTCGCCCTGCTGATGAGCCACAAGCTGCGCATCACCTTCGCCGTGCTGGAGGAGCTGTCGCTGCTGCCGGCCGCACCGCGCCTGGCCCGGCGCCTGCTGATGATCGCCGAGGGCTACGGCGAGTCGGCCACCGCCAAGCGCGAGCTGCACCTGCCCCAGGAGCAGCTCGCGGCCATGCTGTCGCTGTCGCGGCAGACCACCAACCAGATCCTCAAGGAGCTGGAAGCCCAGGGCATCGTGCGCCTGAGCTACGGCGGCATCGAGATTCTCGACCGCGAACGCCTGCGTCACGCCGCCCACGCCTGACCCCTGCCGGCAGCGTCTAGAAAAACCTCGACGTCGCTCTCGACAACCTACGATGGCCGCCCCCGGCGCTCCCCCGCTCTAATGCCCCCGCCGCCGTGCTGGCGCCGAATCGCCAGCAGCGCGCGGTAACCGAATCCTCCGCATGACAGCAAGGCGGCCGGCGCCCAGCGCCAGCCGCAAGGGAATCCTATGCGCCTTTCGAAACTCCTCTGCGCCCTCGCCCTGACCACTCCGGCCCTGGCGATGGCCGACGACAGCGGCCTCTACGTCGGTGGCGGGGTCACCCGCCTGGCAATCGACGACCGCTCCTTCGACGACCACGACAACAGCTACAAGCTGTATGCCGGCTACCGCCTGAACAACTACCTGTCCCTGGAAGGCGCGGTGGTCGACTTCGGCGACCTGCGCGACGGCGACAAGCATTTCGACGGTGAATCGCTGCAGGCCAACGTGCACCTGGGCTTCCCCATCGGCCAGCGCGTCCGCCTGTACGGCATCGCCGGCGTGCACGCCTGGCACGCCGATGACGATGTCGCCGGCAAGTCCGACGACGTGGACCCGCTCTACGGTTTCGGCGGCGAAGTGGACCTGATCGGCGGCCTGGGCGTACGCCTGGAACAGGAATACCTGGACGTCGGCGACATCGACCTCGACCAGACCACCCTCTCCGCCTACTGGCGCTTCTGACGCCGGCCTACCCTGCAAAGCCCGGCGCAGGTGCGACTCTCTCCCCAGAGCTGCTCTCCCCCTCCCGCCCCGCGCCGGCACCCTCTCCCGCACCCGCCATCACCTGCACAAATCACTCTTTCGGTCGGTTGCAGCGGCACCGCTCGCAGCTAGCCTATGGATAGCTGCGTTTCTGGCGCCAAAAAGACACACACCCGGCGAATCGCGCGGCTCACAATAACAATAAGGACGCCTCCGCCATGCTCCGGAATCTCGATGTCGTTCGTGGGTTCATGTTCTGCTGTCTCGGGCTCTTCGCCCTCGCCGCCCAGGCCAACCTGCCCAGCGAGGAACTGCAGCTGCAGACGCTGCAGGTCTACACCTGCCGCTCGATCAACAGCCTGTTGCTGCTGCGCGGCGAAGGCTTCCAGGAAAATCACGCCGCCCAGCTGGAGAAGGACCTGGCCACGCTGGACAACGCCGTCAAGGGCTTCCCCAAGGCCGATGACGCACTGCGCAAGGCCCACGCCGAGTTCGTTACGCAGATTCGCAATGGCGTTTCCTACGGCCCCAAGGAAGAGGACGTGCCCTGGCGCTACAACCAGGAACTCAGCCGCGCCCTGCGTGACCTGCTCAACCAGGCCGAGCGCTTCGTCCCTGCCAGCAAGGACGCCAGCCAGGTGCCGCTGTGGGAGCTGCCGGTGCGCGTCGAATACCTCGCCACCCAGTACCTGGGCCGCGCGTACCTGAGCGGCCTGGAACTGGCCCGCGAGCAGCCGCAGGAATACCTCGGCCAGGACGAAGGCGTGCTGGTGCCGCTGCTGACCCAGCGCATCGACCAGTTGCCCGAGAGCGATGCGACCAAGAAGCTGCGCACCCGCTGGGAATACCTGAGCAAGGCGCTGCTGGACATGAACAGCAAGAGCAACAGCGGCGTCAGCGCCTCCGGCCGGCCGTGGGCGCCGATCATCGTCGACCGCAACGCCCGCGCGGTGTCCGGCCAGCTCATCGTGCTCAGCCAGCAGTAGCGCTTCAGGCGGGGATCGGCTCCGGCTCAGGTTCCGCTACTGACTGCACCACCGGCGCCAACGGCACCACGGCCTGCGACGGGCGCTCCAGCTCGTCGCGGTCGAGCAGCGCGGCACGGCCCACCAGCCGTTCGTCCGGCGCACGGGCGATCTTCGGGTTCTTGTCCGGGTAATCCAGGCTGTGCAGGAAGTGCCGCAGACAGTTGAGCCGTGCGCGCTTCTTGTCGTCGGACTTGACCACCACCCAGGGCGCATCGGCGGTATCGGTGTGGAAGAACATCGCCTCCTTGGCCTGGGTGTATTCGTCCCAGCGGTCCAGCGACTGGATGTCGATGGGCGACAGCTTCCAGTGCTTGAGCGGGTCGTCGCGGCGCGAGACGAAGCGGCGCAGCTGCTCCTCGCGGCTCACCGAGAACCAGAACTTGAACAGGTGGATGCCGTTGCGCACCAGCATGCGTTCCAGCTCCGGTGTCTGCTGCATGAACTCCAGGTACTGGCGCGGCGAACAGAAGCCCATGACCCGCTCGACCCCGGCGCGGTTGTACCAGGAGCGATCGAAGAAGACGATCTCGCCTGCCGTGGGCAGGTGCTGGACGTAGCGTTGGAAGTACCACTGGCCGCGCTCGGCGTCGCTGGGTTTCTCCAGCGCCACCACGCGGGCGCCGCGCGGGTTGAGGTGTTCAGTGAAGCGCTTGATGGTGCCGCCCTTGCCGGCCGCGTCACGCCCCTCGAAGAGCAGGACGATGCGCTGGCCGGTTTCCTTCACCCAGCTCTGTACCTTCAGCAGCTCGATCTGCAGCTCGGCCTTCTGCTTCTCGTAATCCTTGCGCTGCAGGCGCTTGCGGTAGGGATAGCCGGCGGGCAGCTCGGCCGCGGTGGAATCCTCATTGCTGCCGCGCGGGGCCATGGCGACGGTGAGCGCCACCGGGCCCTGGCTCTGCGCCTGGATCTGCGCTGCGCCCTCGCTGGGGGCTTCGGGCATCGGCACGGCGGCAGGTTTGCTGGCTATGGTTTGCGGCTTGGGCTCCTGGGACATGGTCTCCTCCTGTGAGACGCGGGGACGGCCCTCCACTGTGCAACCCATGCCGCGGGCGTTTCTTGACCCGCATCAAGCCCCGCCTAGAGCCAGCCTTTGTACTTGAACCAGTAGTACGGAATGATCGCCGAGACCACCATCGCCACCAGCGCCATGGGGTAGCCCTCGGCCCAGGCCAGCTCGGGCATGTGGGTGAAGTTCATGCCGTACACCGTGCCCACCAGGGTCGGCGGCAGGAACAGCACGGCGGCGATGGAGAACACCTTGATGATGCTGTTCTGCTCGATGTTGATCAGGCCCAGGGTGGCATCGAGCAGGAAGGTGATCTCCCCGGCCATCTTGGTCTGGTAGTCGCTCAGCGAACGCACGTCGCGCTCCACCGACTTCATGCCCAGCTTCACCTCGTCGCTGATCCAGCCATTGCTGCCCTGGCGGAAGTAACCCAGCGGCCGGCTGATGCTCAGCAGGCTCTCATTGAGCTTGGACAGCAGGGAGTTCTTGCGCCCCAGCTGCTTCACCACTTCCTGCAGGTCAGCCTTCTCGGCGGCGGCCTGGCCTTCGCGGAAGATGCTGTTGCCCAGGCTGTCGAGCTGCTTCTGCACGTTCTCCAGCACGTCGGCGATGCGGTCCACCACGCTGTCCATCAGGGTCACGAACAGCTGGTCGCTGCGTCCTTCGCAGCCGCCACGCTGGGTGCGCGTCTCGAAGGTGCGGAAGGCCATCAGATCGGTGTAGCGCACCGTCACCAGCCAGTGCGGGGTCAGCACGCAGGTGACCTCCGAGGTGGTGGGGTTGTGTTCGCGGATGCCGCCGACCACGGTGGTGGTCATGTACAGCGCGCCGTTGCTCTCGTAGAAGCGCGAGGAGTCCTCGATCTCGGCCATTTCCTCGCGGGTCGGCACATCCACCGCGATGATCGACTCCAGCAACTGCTCCTCTTCCGCCGTGGGCTGGAACAGGTCGATCCACAGCGTGTCCTTGGGCATGCCGTGGCACTCGCTGCCGTTGTGGCGCACCAGGCGGTCGCCGACGAGGGTGTAATAGGTGATCATGTCGCCCGACAATCCTTTTACGCACCTGAAGTTGCCCCGCAGGTTGGCCAACTTCCCGGCGCTTCACAAGCCCAGCGGAGCATCCCGTGATGAGCGAACAAGACGACAGCGAAGAATCCTTCGCCGAAGACACCCTGGTCCAGGCCATCGAAAACCAGATCGAAAGCGAGAGCCCGCCGGCCGCCCGCGCGGTGTTCAACAAGCTGACCCTGGTCGGCTACGAGCGCGAGGATGCGCTGCACCTGATGGCCCTGGTGCTCGCCCACGAGATCGAAGCGATGCTCGCCGAAGACCGCCCATTCAATGGCGAGTGGTACGAGCAGGCCCTGCGCGCGCTGCCGACTCTGCCCGACGGCACTGTTGCCGAATGAGACAGCGGCATCAAGACCGCTTGCCGAACCGGCCGGACTTGAGACTACACTGAGGCCTCATTGACCATCGGGAGTTAGAAGAATGGCTTTCACGAAAGAAATGGTTGAGGAACTGGACCTGCTGGCGCTGTTTGACCTGGAGAACAGCCAGGCGGGCTTGAAAGTCCACCACGACGCTTCCGCCGCAGCCCAGGCGGCAGCCGGCCGGCTGCACGCCAAGGGCCTGATCGACAAGCAGGACGGCGGCTATCTCACCAACCTCGGCCTCGACGCCGCCGAGCACGCCCAGGTCCTTCTCGGCATCCTGCGCAGCTGACCTCAAGTTCCCCCCTGGGCGGGCGATAAACTGGCACACTTCCGAGCGCCGCATTCCCTGATGCGGCGCCGCTGGCCAGACAGCAGTACGCCATGACGCTCACCCACGAAATCCGCCCGGACCTCGACGACGGCATCGACCGAAAAGTGCTGGCGCAGCTGCGTCAGCGTTTTCTCAAGGTCAACCAGGCGCGTCTGCAACGGGCCAGCGAGGCACTGTCCACACGCCAGGAGCTGGTGCTCAAGCTGCTGCCGCTGCTGCTGGACGTGAACCACCCGCTGCTGCCCGGCTACGTCTCGGCCAGCACACCCGCCGGGCTGTCCAACTTCGTCCCGGACGACGAGATTCTCGCCGAGGCCCAGCGCCTGACCCGCTCCTTCAGCTACAAGACCCGTCGCGGCAACCCACCGCTGCCGATCCATGGGCTGTTCCTGATGGGCAGCCTGGGCACCGTCGCCCAGGCCGAACAGAGCGACCTCGACCTGTGGGTCTGCCACGCCTCCGACCTCACCGAGCGCGAGCTGACGGAGCTGCGCCGCAAGTGCGAGCTCTTGGAACAATGGGCCGCAACCCAGGGCGCCGAGGTGCACTGCTTCCTCGTCGACCCGCTGCGCTTCACCCAGGGCGCGCGCGAAGCCCGGCTGACCTCCGACGACTGCGGCACCAGCCAGCACTACCTGCTGCTCGACGAGTTCTACCGCACCGCCATCTGGCTCGGCGGGCGCACGCCGCTGTGGTGGCTGGTGCCGGTCTATGAAGAAGGCCGCTACGCCGAGTACTGCCAGACCCTGCTGAGCAAGCGCTTCATCCGCGCCGACGATTTCCTCGACCTCGGTCACCTGGCGCACATTCCCCCCGGCGAGTTCATCGGCGCCGGCATGTGGCAGCTGTTCAAGGGCATCGAGTCGCCCTACAAATCGGTGCTCAAGCTGCTGCTCACCGAGGTCTACGCCAGCGAGCACCCGAAGGTTGCCTGCCTCAGTCTGCGCTACAAGCAGGCGATCTACTCCGGCCAGCTGGACGTGGAAGAACTCGACCCCTACGTGATGCTCTACCGCCGCCTGGAGGAATACCTGGTGGCGCGCGGCGAGCAGGAACGCCTGGAGCTGATCCGCCGCTGCCTCTACCTGAAGGTCGGCAAGAAGCTCAGCCGACCGCCACGCCAGGGCCACAAGAGCTGGCAGCGCAAGGTCATGGAGCGCGTCTCGGCACCGTGGAAGTGGGACAGCCGCGCCTACGGGGCGCTGGACAGCCGCAGCCAGTGGAAGGTCCGCCAGGTGCTGCTGGAGCGCCGCGCGCTGGTCAACGAACTGACCCACAGCTACCGCTTCCTCTCGCAGTTCGCCCGCCTGCAGCAGGCCGCCAGCGGCATCAACGCCCGCGACCTGGGCATCCTCGGCCGGCGCCTGTACGCCGCCTTCGAACGCAAGGCCGGCAAGGTCGAGTTCATCAACCCCGGCATCGCCCCGGACATGGCCGAGGACATCCTCACCCTCGCCCACCTGCCCGCTGGCGAAGCGGGCAAGCCGCCTTACTGGGCGCTGTTCGGCGGCAACCTGTCGCTGCAGGAAATGGCCGACTTCGCCCCGCTGCGCCGCGCCCGCGACCTCATGGAGCTGCTCGCCTGGAGCCACCGCAACGGCGTGATCGACGCCACCACGCGGCTGTCGCTGCAACCGGGTAGCAGCGACCTCAGCGAGTTCGAACTGCAGAACCTGCTGGGCTGCCTGCAGCAGGCCGTACCGCTGCCGCTGCACGAGGTGCCGGAAAGCGCCCTGCTGCGCAGCGCGGTGCCGTCCCAGGTATTGCTGCTGGTCAACGTCGGCATCGACCCGCTGCGCCAGCACAGCCAGATGAACGTGCACATGACCACCGAGCGCACCGACTCCCTCGGCTATTCCGGCGTGCGCGAGAACCTGGTGCTGACCCTCGACCAGATCACCCTGAACAGCTGGAACGAGCTGCTGGTCAGCCGCTACTCGGGGCCCCACGCGCTGCTCGACTGCCTGCGTGAATTCCTCAACGCCGTGCCCGGCGATGCACCGCCGCCACGCCTGCTGGTGCGCTGCTACTGCCGCAACCGCGCCACGGCGATTGCCCAGCGCGTGGAGGAACTGTTCCGCGACGCCCATGCGCAGCTCGCCAGCGGCAAGGGCGGGCGCTACCTGCTGCAGGTGCGCCAGCACTTCCACCTGCTGCACCTGGTGCCGGGCAACGTCAGCCACCGGGTGATCGACGGGCTGCCGGCGCTGGTCGAGCACCTGGGCGACACCCAGGACGACAGCGGCTTCCTGCAACTGGACCGGCACGCGCTGGAGGGCGACGACCTCGCCATGATCCTGCCGCTGGGCCGCGCCAACACCGTGCAGGTGTTCTACCGCCTGGACGAAGGCAGCGCGGAAATCACCATCCTCGACGAGCGCAACGCCCTCTGGCGGCGGCGCCAGGAATACGACAGCGAGGAAGGCCTGCTGCTGCCGCTGCAACGCTTCCTGCAGTCGGTGCAGTACCGCCGCAACGCGGTGATCTCGCTACTGGAGGCCCAGGGCCCGGTAGGCGCCGACATTCTCTTCTACGAACTGGTGACCAACGGTCACCAGCGTGCCCAGCGCATCGAACGGCGCAACGCTCCACAAGCGCTGGAAGCGCTGCCGTTCTACAACGTGCAGGCGATCGTCGAACCGGGCGAAGGCCAGCGCGCGCGCACCACGCTGTTCTGCAACCACCGCGAGTTCTCGGAACTGGAGTTCGGCAGCGAGCTGTTCCAGGCCGTGGCCCGGCACATCCTCGATCGGCGGCGCGGACAGGAGCGCTACCCGTGCTACATCACCGACATGGACCTGTCGGCCATGCGTGAAGGCGGAGAGCTGCAGACGGTGCATTTCCTGCGCTACAAGCAGAGCCTGGAGCAGGCTCTGAACCGGGCGCTGGCCGAAGCCTGAACGGCTGGACCGGGCGCCCGGGGAGGGAGGTTCCCGACGGGAACTCAGCGATCGAAGTCGCCGGCCGCCTCGGGCTGGTATTCCACTTCCAACAGGGTCAGCTTCAGCGTCTTGCCGCTGGGAGCCGGCCAGTCGATGGTCTGCCCGGTAGTCAGGCCCAGCAGCGCGGTGCCGACCGGCGCCAGGATCGACACCTTGCCCTCGCCCTTCATGTCGGCCGGGTAGACCAGGGTCAGGTGGTATTCCTTGCCACTGCCTTCCTCGCGGCAGCGCACGGTGGAGTTCATCGTGACCACGCCCGGCGGTATCTCGTCGTGGCCGACGACCGTGGCACGGGCCAGCTCGGCCTCCAGCGCCTCGGCAGCGGGGCCGTACTCATCCAGGCTGTCGAGCATGCGCTCCAGACGTTGCAGGTCGAGTCGAGTAACGGTGATGGGTGTCGTGGTCATGATGGTTGGCAGTCTCCTTACAGGAGAGCCCCGGACGCTCGCGCGTTCGGGGCCCTGGGTGTTCTGGCAGTAAAGACGTTCGCGGGCGAACGCGCAGTGAATTCCAAAAAAAGAAAAACCCCGCCCAAGGCGGGGTTTTTCTGGACACTAACACAGCACAGAAAATAAGCAACACCGACCAGTCACCACTTCGGTGAGTGGTTGTTTCGGCGCTTTTCGCAGTCCGCCAGGATCGCCCGGCGGCGCTCGCCGTCCGCCTCGTTCCACTCCAGGATTTCGCCCAGGGTGCGCCCGCAGCCGACGCAGATATCCGCATCGTCCAGGCAGCAGCGCCGGCAGCAGGGCGAGGCGACGCTCGCCTGCGGTTCAGATGCCGGGGAAGTCGACATCCTCGCCCGCCTGCTCCAGGGTCGCGCGATTGAGCAGCGCACCCAGCGGTTCGCGGGTGCTGTCGCAGATCCACAGCGAGCCGGATTCGTCGTAGTCGAAATGGAAGCCCCCGGAACGCGCCGCCACCCACAGCTGGCGCAGCGCCGGCTGGCGGCTGAGGATCAGCTGGGTGCCATTCTCGAAGCGTACGGTCAGCACGCCGCTGGAATTCTCCAGGTCGAGGTCCAGGTCGCTGTCGTCGAAGGCGTCCTCCACCGTTACCTGCAGGGCGTCCACCAGGTCATGGAAGCGGGCTTCGCTCAAAGTGCTCATGCATCGTCCTCGGGATCAGTCAAAGGCACCAGTTTACGCCGGTATTCGCCCAGACTCTGCCCCGTCCAGCGTCGGAACGCACGGGCGAGCGAGCCGGCTTCGCTGAAGCCCAGCAGGTAGGCGATGTCGGCGCTGTCCAGTGCGGGGTCGCGCAGGTAGTGCAGCACCAGCTGCTGGCGGGTTTCGTCCACCAGCTGGCTGAACGACAGGCCGGTGTCGCGCAGCCGCCGCTGCAACGTGCGCGGACTCAGCGCCAGGGTCTGCGACAGGCGCTCAAGATCGGCGCCCTGCTCCGGCAGCTGCCTCGCCAGCTCCAGGCGCGCACGGTCGAGGACGTTGTCGCCCTTGTTGATCTCCACCAGCAGGCGTTCGGCGTAGGCATCCAGGGTGCGCTGCACCTGGGCGTCGGCCTGACCCAGAGGCAGCGAGAGCAGGCGTTTGGGGAAGACCAGGGCGTTGTCCGCCTGATCGAACAGCACCGGGCAACGGAAGATGCGCTGGTGCTCGCTGATATCGGCCGGGGCGCTGTGGCTGAAGCGCACTTCCAACGGCGCCTCGTCGACGCCGCTGACCCAGTGGCCGAAGCTGACCCAGCCGGCCAGCGTCTCCTCGCTCATCTGCCTTTGCTGCTGCGGCAGCAGTGGCTCCCAGCTGTGCTTCACCAGCGCCTCGCAGCCTGGGCGCGGCGGCTCGTCGGCCAGCTCGACACGGCCGAGGTTGCCCACCAGCGCGGCATAACGCGCCTGCCGGTGCAGGGCGTCGGAGAGGGTCGCGCAACTCATGATCAGGTAACCCAGCACACCGTAGTAGCCGGGGCGGACGGCCTCGCCCAGATGCAGGCCGAGGTTGTCGTCGCCGCTCAGGCGCACGCCGGCACCCACCAGCTCCAGATAGGCGCTGGCGGCGATACGCTGGTCGCGCTGGGCAAGAATCGAGGGTTCCAGGTGCACGGTGGCCAGCAACTGCGCCGGTTCCACACCCTGGCGCTGCAGATGTTCGACCAGGCCCTGCAGGTAGGCCACCGACACCGAGCTGGGCAGGGGATCGCGATAATCCATCGGCATTTCCATTTTTGCCGCCATCATAGGGCCACTGGCCCTTCCGGCGCGAGCCGCAAGCCCCGCCGGGCGGGCGCCCGCTTGAATAGGCAAGGCGGCGGGGGGTCGGTATACTCCGGGGCAATTGACGCTTTATTACAAGGATTCCGCCATGAAGCGACTGCTGCTTCCCTTCGTCGCGCTCGCCGTGTTCACCGCCGCGCTGGCCGGCTGCGGCCAGAAAGGCCCGCTGTACCTGCCGGATGACCAAAAGGCCAAGAACGAACACAGCAAGGACCGCTACGGTCTCTGAGGGCGCTTCCCATGGACGCCTTCAACGTCCGCGACGGGCAACCGGTCGTGGGAGTGGCGCCGTTTTCGGTGTACGCCCCGCGTTTCGACCTGCCGTTCTGTGTGACCGGTGAGCCCCGCTCCCGGCTCCGCAGCCCCGCCCCGGAAGA
This sequence comes from Pseudomonas sp. CAN1, assembly GCF_030462585.1. Taxonomy (GTDB): domain Bacteria; phylum Pseudomonadota; class Gammaproteobacteria; order Pseudomonadales; family Pseudomonadaceae; genus Pseudomonas. The sequence continues at coordinate 236,071 of NZ_JASMRU010000004.1, forward strand.
AGGTGACCTGCTGGCCGTACCTGCGGTCGGCGCCTATGGTTTCGTCATGAATTCCAACTACAACACCCGGTGCCGCGCCGCCGAGGTGCTGGCGGATCGCTCGGCCGCGCAGGCGTCACATCGCCGCGGGCCACATCAAGAGCGACTCGCCAGCGTAAGCCTGCAGCCGGACTGAGGCCGAGACGACGATGCTTCTGCGCTTTACCAAGATGCATGGGCTGGGCAATGACTTCATGGTCCTCGACCTGGTCAGCCAGCACGCCCATGTGCAACCACGCCACGTCAAACAGTGGGGCGACCGCAACTTCGGCGTCGGCTTCGATCAACTGCTGATCGTCGAGCCGCCGAGCACCCCGGACGCCGACTTCCGCTACCGCATCTTCAACTGCGACGGCACCGAGGTCGAACAGTGCGGCAACGGCGCGCGCTGCTTCGCCCGCTTCGTGGTCGACAAGCGCCTGACCGCGAAGAAGACCATCCGCGTGGAAACCAAGGGCGGCATGATCGAACTGACCATCGCCAATGACGGCCAGGTCGTCGTCGACATGGGCCCGCCGCGCCTGACGCCGGCACAGATACCGTTCCAGGCCGAAGCTGAAGCGCTGAGCTACAGCCTCGAAGTGGAAGGCCAGGCCTACGAGCTGGCAGCCATCTCCATGGGCAACCCGCACGGCGTGCTGCGCGTGGATGACGTGGACAGCGCGCCGGTGCGCACCCTGGGGCCGAAGCTCGAAGTCCATCCAAGCTTCCCGCAGAAAGCCAACATCGGCTTCCTGCAGGTGGTGAACCCGAACCAGGCGCGCCTGCGCGTCTGGGAACGTGGCGCCGGCGAGACGCTGGCCTGCGGCACGGGCGCCTGCGCCGCCGCGGTCGCCGGCATCCGCCAGGGCTGGCTGCAATCACCGGTACAAATCGACCTTCCCGGCGGACGGTTGTCCATCGAGTGGGCAGGACCGGGTGAGCCCGTTATGATGACCGGGCCCGCCGTGCGGGTGTTCGAAGGCCAGGTACGTCTATAACCGGGACGCTTATGACCGATACTCCGCAGGACCCCACCGTTACGCTCGAAGCCGAACAGGTCGCCGATTATCTTCGCCGGCACCCTGAATTCTTCGTCGATCATGACGAGCTGATCCCGGAGATGCGCATTCCGCACCAGCCGGGCGATGCCGTGTCGCTGGTGGAGCGCCAGGTCCGCCTGCTGCGCGAGCGCAACATCGAGATGCGCCATCGGCTGTCGCAGCTGATGGACGTCGCCCGCGACAACGACCGCCTGTTCGACAAGACCCGCCGCCTGGTGCTCGACCTGCTCGACGCCACCAGCCTGGAAGAAATCGTCAGCACCACGGAAGACAGCCTGCGTCACGAATTTCTCGTGCCCTACGTCAGCCTGATCCTGTTCAGCGACAACAACCTGCCGGTCGGTCGTTCGGTGAGCAGCGCCGAAGCGCACCAGGCCATCGGCGGCCTGCTGTCGGGTGGCAAGACCGTCTGCGGCGTGCTGCGCCCCCACGAACTGGCTTTCCTGTTCTGCGAAAGTGAACGCGAGCAGGTCGGCTCCGCCGCCGTGGTGCCGCTGACCTTCCAGGGCCTGCATGGCGTACTGGCCATCGGCAGCCCCGACCCGCAGCACTACAAGAGCTCGCTGGGCACCCTGTTCCTCGGCTACGTCGCCGAAGTTCTCGCCCGGACCCTGCCGCGCTTCTCCACGCCACTGCGCTCGGTGCGCTGATCCCGCCGGGCCTTCACCGCTGGGAGCTGATCGCTTGTCGCTCGAAGCCGATCTGGATGCCTACCTGGAACACCTGCGCAGCGAGCGCCAGGTGTCCGTCCATACCCTCGACGGCTATCGCCGCGACCTGCTGCGCCTCGCCGCACTCTGCGAAAAATCCTCGCTGAACGAGTGGCCTGCGCTGCAAGTGCGCGACCTGCGCATGTTCGTCGCCCGCCTGCACCAGCAGGGCCTCGCCAGCCGCAGCCTGGCGCGCCTGCTGTCGGCCACCCGCGGGCTGTTCCAGTACCTGATCCGCGAGGGCCGCTGCCGGCACAATCCCGCTCACGGCCTGTCCGCGCCCAAGGGCGCCCGCAAGCTGCCACGCACGCTGGATACCGACCGCACCGCGCAGTTGCTCGATGGCGGCGTCGAGGACGACTTCATCGCCCGCCGCGACCAGGCGCTGCTGGAGCTGTTCTATTCCTCGGGCCTGCGCCTCTCCGAACTGGTCGGCCTCGACCTGGAGTGGCTGGACCTCAAGGATGGCCTGGTGCGCGTACACGGCAAGGGCAACAAGGTCCGCGAACTGCCAGTCGGCCGCGCCGCACGGCAAGCCATCGAGAACTGGCTGCCACTGCGCGCCCTCGCCTCGCCGCAGGACAACGCCGTGTTCATCGGCCGCAGCGGCAAGCGCCTGACGCCCCGTGCGATCCAGCTGCGCGTGCGCGAAGCCGGCGTGCGCGAGCTGGGCCAGCACCTGCATCCGCACATGCTGCGGCACTCCTTCGCCAGCCACATGCTGGAGTCGTCCCAGGACCTGCGCGCGGTGCAGGAGCTGCTCGGCCACGCCGACATCGCCACCACGCAGATCTACACCCACCTGGACTTCCAGCACCTCGCCACGGTCTATGACCAGGCGCACCCACGCGCACGCCGTAAACCCGGAGCAGAAGAATGAGTATCCGCCTGGTCACCTTCGACCTCGATGACACGCTGTGGGACGTCGCCCCGGTGATGAACAGCGCAGAAGCCACCCTGCGCGACTGGCTGGCGGTGAACGCCGCGCAACTGGGCCCGGTGCCCATCGAACACCTGTGGGCGATCCGCTCGCGGCTGATGGAGCAGGACCCGATGCTGCGCCACCGGCTGAGCGAGCTGCGCCGGCGCATCCTGTTCCACGCCCTGCTCGATGCGGGTTACCCACAGGCCGAGGCCAGCGATCTGGCCGAAGCCGGCTTCCAGACCTTCCTCCAGGCGCGGCACCAGGTAGCGCTGTTCCCCGAGGTACACCCGACCCTGGAGCAACTGGCCAACCGCTTCATCCTCGGCGTACTCACCAACGGCAACGCCGACGTGCGCCGCCTGGGCCTGGCCGACTACTTCCAGTTCGCCCTGTGCGCGGAAGAGCTGGGCGTCGGCAAGCCCGATCCGCACCCCTTCCAGGAAGCACTCAAGCGCGGCGGCGTCGCGGCGGAACACGCCGTGCACATCGGCGACCACCCCAGCGATGACATCGCCGGCGCACGCCGCGCGGGCATGAAGGCGATCTGGTTCAACCCGGCGCGCAAGCCGTGGGATGGCGAAGAGGCGCCCAGCGCGATCATCCACAACCTCTCAGAATTGCCGGACGTTCTCGCCAAACTCTGACGGCTTTTCGTAGGAGCGAGCTTGCTCGCGAACCAAAGCTCCCGGCCAGCACGGGATTCAAACGGTTCGCGAGCAAGCTCGCTCCTACAGGTCCGTTACAAACGGACATGAAAAAGCCCCGCCACTCCTCTCGGAGCAGCGGGGCTTTTCGTATCGCGTCAGATATCAGATAGGGCGGCTGCCGTATTTGCTATCCGGCTTCTTCGGCGGGTCGGCCACGACGTTCGGCTCGATCTCCTGCACCTTGCCGCCGCGAGTGAGGAATTCCTCCATCGCACGGGCCAGTGCATCACGATCCTTCTGCTTGGCTTCGACCGAGGGCAGTTCCTCTTCTTCCGCAGCGGCCTTGGCTTTCTTGCCACCGCCCTTGGGAGAAGGGGCTTCATCCCCATCGCCGCTGTCTGCTTCGGCGTCGCTGTCGTCCGCTGCGGCGAGTTCCTCGCCATCGTCCTCGTCAGCGCCGTCCAGCTCGTCCTGTTCCAGTTCTTCGTCGCTCATCGTTCAACCTCTGTGGTGCTGCAAAGCACGTTAGTTATAGCCCAGCTGCGCGCTTTGACGAACGCCGCCGGAAAAAATTCATACAAGCTCGCCCTGCCAGGTCGCCACTATGCTGCGCGGGCCGCCGTGGTCACGGTGCTCGCCCAGATAGATACCCTGCCAGGTGCCCATTGCCAAGCCTCCCCCCTGTATCGGCAGCGTCAGCTGACAGCCCAGCAGGCTCGACTTGAAATGCGCCGGAAGGTCGTCAGGACCTTCGTAGTCATGTTCATAGCCGCTCTCGCCCTGGGGCACCAGGCGATTGAAGAATCGCTCGAAATCGCGGCGCACCGAGGGGTCGGCATTCTCGTTCACCGTCAGCGAGGCGGAGGTGTGCTGCAACAGCAGGTGCAGCAGGCCGACCCGGCACTTCGACAGCTCTGGCAGCGCAGCCAGGATCTCGTCGGTGACCAGGTGGAAACCTCGCGGGCGAGGGCGCAGGGTGATGCTCTTCTGCTGCCACATGGCGGGCAATCCTTCCGTCGCTAACGGTGATGCGCGCGCATTCTAGCGTGCTGTCAAAAAAAACAAAGGGCGCCCGAGGGCGCCCTTCGTCGAACTTGCGCTAACCCTTACAGGTTGTAGCCACGCTCATTGTGCAGGGAGAGGTCCAGACCCACGGTTTCCTCTTCCTCGGTGACGCGCAGGCCCATGACCAGGTCCAGGACCTTGAGGATCACGAAGCTGACGATACCGGTGTAGACGATGGTGAAGGCCACGCCCTTGAACTGGGTGAACAGCTGCGCGCCGATGTCGGTCACGGTGCCGAAGCCGCCCAGGGCCGGTGCTGCGAACACGCCGGTGAGCAGGGCGCCGACGATACCGCCGACAGCGTGCACGCCGAAGGCGTCCAGGGAGTCGTCGTAGCCGACGGCACGTTTGAGGCTGGTGGCGGCGAAGAAGCAGATCACGCCAGCGGACAGACCGATGACGATGGCGCCCATCGGGCCGCAGGTACCGGCAGCCGGGGTGATGGCGACCAGGCCGGCAACCACGCCGGAAGCGATGCCCAGGGCGCTCGGCTTACCGTGGGTGATCCACTCGGCGAACATCCAGCCCAGGGCGGCGGCGGCGGTGGCGATCTGGGTGACCAGCATGGCCATGCCGGCGGTGCCGTTGGCGGCAGCGGCGGAACCGGCGTTGAAGCCGAACCAGCCGATCCACAGCAGGGCGGCGCCGATAAGCGTGTAGCCCAGGTTGTGCGGAGCCATGGCTGCGGTCGGGTAGCCCTTGCGCTTGCCGAGCACGATGCACGCTACCAGGCCAGCGATACCGGCGTTGATGTGCACCACGGTGCCGCCAGCGAAGTCGAGCACGCCCCAGTCCCACAGCAGGCCGCCGTCACCGCTCCAGACCATGTGGGCGATCGGTGCATAGACCAGGGTGAACCACAGCGCGGTGAAGATCAGCATGGCCGAGAACTTCATGCGCTCGGCGAAGGCGCCGACGATCAGGGCCGGAGTGATGATCGCGAAGGTCATCTGGAACATCACGAAGACGCTCTCAGGGAACAGCGCGGCGGCGGAAGTCAGGCCGCTGGTGGTCAGGCCGCTGAGGAAGGCCTTGTCGAAGCCACCGACGAAGGAGGCGAAGTTGACCACGCCCTTTTCCATGCCGACGGTATCGAAGGCCAGGCTGTAGCCGTAGACGACCCAGAGGATGCTGATCAGCGCGGTGATCGCGAAGCACTGCATCATGATCGACAGGACGTTCTTGGCGCGCACCATGCCGCCGTAGAACAGCGCCAAGCCAGGGATGGTCATCAGCAGCACCAGGGCGCTGGAAATCAGCATCCAGGCCGTGTCACCGCTGTTCAGGACGGGGGCCGCAGCCTCGTCGGCCAAGGCCAGACCGGGCATTGCGAGAGGCAATAGGGCGCCTAGCCCTGCGTATTTGCGCAGAGTCATTGTTGTTTCTCCTGGGGCGTGGGGTTCGGTGTGGGCTTGGCTTAGATCGCGTCGGTGCCGGTTTCGCCGGTACGGATACGAATCGCCTGTTCCAGATTTACGACAAAGATCTTGCCGTCACCGATCTTCCCGGTGTTGGCGGCCTTGGTGATGGCTTCGATAACACGATCCAGCTGGTCATCGGCGATGGCGACGTCGATCTTCACCTTCGGCAGGAAATCGACAACGTATTCCGCGCCACGGTACAGCTCGGTGTGACCCTTCTGCCGGCCGAAGCCTTTGACTTCGGTCACAGTGATGCCCTGCACGCCGATCTCGGACAGCGACTCACGAACGTCGTCCAGCTTGAACGGCTTGATGATGGCTGTGACTAGCTTCATGTAACTCTCTCCCGTGTTTTGGTGGACCCGCCCCAGGAAGAACGAACCCGGAGACAAGTCTAAGCGCAGTGTCTGGCTTTTGTAATGCGCCGGCCGCCCTACCTCAGCACTCCGACTGCCTTGTTCGAAGCGATCCACCGCCTCGCCTGCCGCACCGGAACTGCATCGGTGCACGCCATGTATGCCCCAAAGCATGAAGCTTGCCAGTTCGTGAAAAGGCCCGTGGCATCAGGCACTTGGCCTTAAACCGGGCTTTCTGGCGAATCGCCAGCGCCGCTCTGGCGCACCGAAAGCGCGCACGCCAAGCGGGCACACTGCTCAAAAAGCGTGCAACCCCGCACGCCGCAGCGGCCGCTGGCTGCGTGATAGACTGCGCTCTGATTCAATCCGGAACCCATGAACCATGCTGCCGCCCAAAGCCTTCCTCGATGCCATCAGCCAACAAGCCGGACGCCTGTTCGGTGGCGAATCGCCCCTGCCGAAGGCCGAGCTGGAAGCCCAGTTCAAGGTTCTGATGCAGAGCGCCTTCAGCAAGCTCGACCTGGTCAGCCGCGACGAATTCGACGGCCAGATGGTCGTCCTGGCGCGCACCCGCGCCCGCCTCGAAGCGCTGGAAGCCAAGGTCGCGGAAATGGAAGCCAGGCTCTCGCCCGCCGCACCTGCCCCCGCCGCCGAAGAATAAGCCCCGCCTGGCGGGCGGCATGGAATCCAGGAGTGATCCATGTCCCTCGCCATCGTCCATAGCCGCGCCCAGGTCGGCGTGGAAGCGCCCGGCGTCACCGTCGAGGCGCACCTCGCCAACGGCTTGCCTTCACTGACCCTGGTCGGCCTGCCCGAAGGCGCCGTGAAGGAGAGCAAGGACCGCGTGCGCAGCGCCCTGCTCAACTCCGGCTTCGACTTCCCCAACCGACGTATCACCCTCAATCTCGCCCCGGCCGACCTGCCGAAAGATGGCGGGCGCTTCGACCTGGCCATCGCCCTGGGCATCCTCGCCGCCAGCGGCCAGTTGGCCGACGCTGCCGGGTTGGATGAGCTGGAATGCCTGGGCGAACTGGCGCTCTCCGGCACATTACGACCGGTGCCCGGCGTACTGCCCGCCGCACTGGCGGCCCGTGCCGCCGGCCGCGCCCTGGTGGTGCCGAAGGAGAATGCCGAGGAAGCCAGCCTCGCCAGCGGCCTGACCGTCTACGCTGTCGGCCACCTGCTGGAGCTGGCCGCGCACTTCAGCGGCCAGGAGCGCCTGCGCCCCTACGAGGCCAACGGCCTGATGCGGGTGACACCGCCCTACCCCGATCTCTCGGAAGTGCAAGGCCAGGCCGCTGCCAAGCGTGCGCTATTGGTAGCCGCCGCTGGCGCGCACAACCTGCTGTTCAGCGGGCCGCCTGGCACCGGCAAGACCCTGCTCGCCAGCCGCCTGCCCGGCCTGATGCCGCCGCTGGATGAAGACGAGGCGCTACAGGTGGCGGCGATCCACTCCGTCGCCGGGCGCGGGCCGCTAACCCACTGGCCGCAACGCCCATTCCGCCAGCCCCACCACACCGCTTCCGCGCCCGCACTGGTCGGTGGCGGCAGTCGCCCGCAGCCGGGAGAGATCACCCTGGCCCACGAAGGCGTGCTGTTCCTCGACGAGCTGCCGGAGTTCGATCGCAAGGTATTGGAGGTGCTGCGCGAGCCGCTGGAAGGCGGCGAGATCGTCATCGCCCGCGCCAACGGCCGGGTGCGCTTCCCGGCGCGCTTCCAGTTGGTGGCGGCGATGAACCCCTGTCCCTGCGGCTATCTCGGCGACCCCAGCGGGCGCTGCCGCTGCTCGCCGGAGCAGATCCAGCGCTACCGCGCCAAGCTCTCCGGGCCGCTGCTGGACCGCATCGACCTGCACCTCACTGTCAGCCGCGAAAGCACCAGCCTCGCGCCCAGCGGGCCGAGCACCAGCAGCGCCGAACTGGCCGTCCAGGTCGCCGCCGCACGCCAGCACCAGCTCACCCGCCAGGGCTGCGCCAACGCCTTTCTCACCCTGAAGAAGATGCACCAATATTGTGCACTGACCCCGGAAGACCAGGCCTGGCTGGAGAAGGCCGGCGAGCGCCTGAACTTGTCACTGCGCGCCCTGCACCGGATTCTCAAGGTCGCCCGCACCCTCGCCGACCTGCAGCAGGCGGACGCTATTGCCCGCCCGCACCTGGCCGAAGCGCTGCAGTACCGCGCGGGGCACTAGCCGGGCAGGTCCTGCGCGACGGCGAGGAGGTTCAGCTCGACCGCCGCGCCCTTCGGCAGTTGATAGACGCCGACCGAAGTGCGCGTGTGCACGCCGGCCGTACCCAGCACTTCGTACAGCACCGCCGAAGCGCCATCGGCCACCTCGCTCAGCTGGGTGAATTGCTCGGCGCACTGCACGAACACGTTGAGCTGCAGCACCCTGCGCACCCGGTCGAGATCGCCCAGTGCCTGGCGCACCAGAGCCAGGGCACGCATCACGCAGACCTTGGCCGCCCGCTGGGCATCGGCCAGCGATACCTCGCTGCCCACTCGACCGGTGACGACGATCTCATCACCCACCCGAGGAATCTGCCCACTGATGTGCACCTGGTTTCCGTCGATGAGGAAGGGCACGTAGTTGCCGCCGATCTTCATTTCACCGCTGAAGTCGTAGCCGAGTTCGGCGGCGATCCTTTCGAACGCAGCAGCGCGCGTCTCGCTCATAAGCACTCCCTGTAGGGTCAATTTCTGATCAGCAGCGCCAGAACGGCCGCATCGCTTCGATCACCGCCTGCTCGCGGGTCACGCCGATATCCTTGAGCTGCGCATCGGACAGCTCCAGCAGCTGCTTGCGCGTGCGCACGCGGCGCCAGAACTGCTGCCAGCGGTTTTCCTGCGGGGCGCGCGAGGCTTCGCGCACGCCGGGGATTTCCAGCAGTTCCTGTTGGTAAAGGGTCAGCCGCACATCGCTCAGGCCGCTCATGACGTCGCTCCTCCAGTCGGGTCTTTCAGACGTGTGACTAGCGTGACGAATCGGCGAAAAGCATTACAGATTCAACCTGAGGAAGTTTTTTCCATACAGAAACGGGCGAAATCCTTCTGAATGGCGTATTTTCTGCCGATCTGTACTGCATTCCGTCGAGCCGATCCGGCACGGGAGATCTGTCATGAAACGCTACGCACAGCTGGCCGCCACCCTTGGCGAGCGCATCGAGCAGGGCCTGTACCGCCCCGGCGACCGCCTGCCCTCGGTGCGTGCGCTGAGCGAGGAGCACGGCGTCAGCATCAGCACGGTGCAGCAGGCCTACCGCGTGCTGGAGGACTCCGGGCTGGTGGAGCCGCGACCGAAGTCCGGCTATTTCGTGCCCGAACGCCGCGAGCTGCCGCCGATGCCGGCAATGACCCGCCCGGCGCAGCGGCCGGTAGACGTATCGCAGTGGGACCAGGTGCTGGAACAGGTACGCCGGGCGCCGGGCGGCGATTTCGTCCAGCTCGGGCGCGGCACGCCGGACATCGCCAGCCCGTCGCTCAAGCCGCTGCAGCGCGCGATGGTGCACGCCGCGCGCAAGACCGACCTGCAGAGCCTGGGCTACGAAGGCATCCAGGGCTCGCTGCCGCTGCGCGAGCAGATCGCCCGGCTGATGCTGGACTCCGGCTGCCAGGTGCCGCCCAGCGAGATCGTCATCACCACCGGCTGCCAGGAAGCGCTGGCCATCACCCTGCGCGCCATCTGCGAGCCGGGGGATATCGTCGCCATCGACTCGCCGAGCTTCCACGGCGCCATGCAGGCGCTCAAGGCGTACGGCCTGCGGGCGCTGGAAATCCCCACCGACCCCACCAACGGCATCAGCCTGGAAGCGCTGGAACTGGCCATGGAACAGTGGCCGGTGAAGCTCATCCTGCTCACCCCCAACTGCAACAACCCGCTGGGCTACATCATGCCCGACGCGCGCAAGCGCGCCCTGCTGACGCTGGCGGCGCGCTATGACGTGCCGATCCTGGAAGACGACGTCTACGGCGAACTGGCCTATGCCTACCCGCGCCCGCGCAGCATCAAGTCCTTCGATACCGACGACCGCGTGCTGCTGGCCAGCTCCTTCTCCAAGACCGTGGCGCCCGGCCTGCGTACCGGCTGGGTGGTGCCGGGGCGCTACCTGGATCGCATCCTCCACTTCAAGTACATCGCCAGCGGCACCTGCGCACCGCAGCCGCAGATGGCCCTGGCCGAGTTCGTTGGCGGCGGTCACTACGAGCCGCACATCCGCCGCATGCGCGCGCAGTACCAGCGCCATCGCGACCTGATGACCGAATGGGTCGGCCGCTACTTCCCCGAGGGCGCGAGGGTTACCCGGCCGCGCGGCGGCTTCATGCTCTGGGTCGAGTTCGACCCGCTGTTCGACAGCGTGCGGCTGAACCAGGAGCTGCGCCGCGACACCGTGCAGGTGGCGGCGGGTAACATCTTTTCCGCATCGGGCAAGTACCGTAACTGCGTCCGCATGAACTACTCGAACCGCGACCTGGCGGTGATCGAGGATGCGGTGCGCAAGGTCGGCGCCTGCGCCAGGCGGCTGACCGCCGAGCTGCGCGAGCAGCAGGCCGAGCCAATGCCGGCCTGAGGCGAAACATTTATCCACAGCCCGGCGCTGCCGCGGGGCAGCGCCCTGCTGTACCTTGGTTTCCTTTTGCCAGGCACCCGCTTTGACCAGTCTCACCCTCGGCCCGCTGGCCATTCCCCTGCCCCACGTGCTGCTCTACCTCGGCTTCTTCGGCGCCCTGCTGGCCGGCTGGCTGGCCGGGCGCAAGCGCGGCGCCAACCCGGAAGGCGCGCTGTTCGCCATGCTCATCGGCGGCCTGCTGGTGGCGCGGCTGGCCTTTGTCGCACGCTACTTCGAGCAGTACGCGGCGACGCCACTGAGCATCGTCGATATCCGCGATGGCGGCTTTCTCGCCCTGCCGGGGGTGATTGCCGCCGCGCTGATCGGCGCGCTGCTGGCCTGGAAGCGGACAGAGCTGCGCCGCCCACTGGCCGTCGCCGCTGTTGTGGGTGTGTGCCTGTGGGGTGGCGGCAAGGCGGTGACCTCAGCGCTGGACCGCAGCCAGCAGATTCCCGCACTCAAGGTGATGGACCTGCGCGGCGCCGCCGTCGACCTGCGCGCGCTGGACGGCCGGCCCATGGTGGTCAACCTCTGGGCCACCTGGTGCCCGCCGTGCCGGCGCGAGATGCCGGTGCTGGAGGCCGCGCAGAAGCAGCGCAGCGATGTGCGCTTCCTGCTGGTCAACCAGGGCGAGAACGCCGAGGCCGTGCAGCGCTTCCTGCGCGACCAGGGCCTGAGCGACGCGGCAGTGCTGCTCGACAGCGGCAACCGCCTCGGCCAGGCGACCGGTTCCTACGGCATGCCCACTACCCTGTTCTACGACGCCCAGGGGCGCCTGAAGCACAGCCAGATGGGCGAACTGTCCGCCGCCAGCCTGGAGTACGGGCTGGGCCAGCTCAAGGACTGACTCGCCCGGCGCTTCAGCGGAAGCGCCCGACCTCGTCGCGCAGGCCGGCGGCCAGGCTGTCCAGCTCGCGCACGGTGTGCGCCAGGTCCGCCACCACCTGACGCTGTTCGCTGTTGGCCTGGGCGATGCCCTGCAGGTTGCTGCTGAGCAGGGTCGCGGTGCGGCTCTGCTCCTGGGTTGCGGTGGTGATGGCGGCGAACTGCTCGCCGGCCGCGCTGCTCTGCTGGGAGATTTGCGCTAGCGCCGCGGCAACCTTCTCGTTCAGCGCCAGCCCGTGCTGCATCAGTTGGCTGCCCTGCTCGATGGTCTCGGTGGCGCTGCCGGTGTCCTGCTGGATGGCGCCGATCATCTGCGAGATTTCCGTGGTAGCGGCCTGGGTGCGCGCCGCCAGGCTGCGCACTTCATCGGCCACCACGGCGAACCCGCGGCCTTGCTCGCCGGCACGGGCGGCCTCGATGGCGGCGTTGAGCGCCAGCAGGTTGGTCTGCTCGGCAATCGAGGTGATCACCCCGACGATGCTGCCGATTTCCTGGGAACGAGCACCCAGGCGGCTCACCCGCTCCACGGTCTGCTGCAGCGCGCCGGCGATCTGCGCCAGCGCGGCGGAGGCATCGTCCATGGACTGCAGGCCGATGCGCGTCTGCCGGGTGTTCTCGCTGGCCATCCGCTCGGTGCTGCGCATGTTGTCGGCGATGTCCATCGAGGTGGCGCTGAACTCCTCCACCGCGCCGGCCATGCTGTTGATCTCGCCGGACTGCTGCTCCATGCCGGCATAGGCGCCGCTGGAGAGGCCCGACAGCGAACGTGAGCAATGCCCCACTTCCTCAGCCGCGCCACGCACGCGCTCGACCATGCTGGAGAGCGCCGCGCCCATCTGGTTGAAGCTTCGCGCCAGGTCGCCGATCTCGTCACGGCTGGCCACCGACAGGCGCGCGCCCAGGTCGCCAGCACCCAGCGCATGGGCCTGGCGCACCAGGTCGCCCAGCGGCCGCAGGCGACGTTGCAGCAGCCAGGTGGTGGCGATCACCGCCAGCAGCATGGCAATCAGGCTGCCCATGGCCAGTTGGCCACCGACGCGCCAGGTCACCGCGCGGATTTCGTCCTTGGGCATGCTCGCCACGACCGTCCAGGGGCCGCCGGCGAAGGGCTGCGCCACGCTGTAGAAGTCGTCCTGGCCGTCGCTCCAGAAGCGCCCACGGCCGGGGCTGTCCAGCAGGCCGGCGAGGTTGTCGGCGGCGCGCTCGGGATTGCGCGCACCGGCCGGCGGCACCAGCCAGTGGTGCTGTTCGTCCAGCAGCGCCAGCGAGCCGCCCTGGCCGAGGCGGAAGCGGCCGAGGTTGTCGAACTGGCGCTTCTGCGCGTCGGTGTAGTCGAAGCCGACGAACAGCACGGCGATCACCCGCCCGCTGGCATCGCGCACCGGGGTGTACTGGGTCATGTAGAAACGGTCGAACAGCAGTGCGCGGCCGACGTAGCTTTCGCCGCGCATCAGCAGCGGATAGGCCGGGCTGTTGTGGTCCAGCACGGTGCCCATGGCGCGGCTGCCGTCCTGCTTCATCAGCGAGGTGGTGATGCGCACGAAGTCCTCGCCATCGCGCACGAACACGGTGGCGACGCCGGCGGTGAGCTGGCGGAATTCGTCGACCAGGGTGAAGTCGCCATTCAGGCGGGTGTCGCCCAGGTACAGCGCCGGGGCTTGCAGTGCGGCGACCGGCACGCGCTCGTCCATGCGCGCTTTCAGGCCGGCGGCGAAGCGCTGCTCGAACAGGCCGGCGAGGCGCTGGGTGCTCTCGCGCAGGGTGCCGTGGAAGGTTTCCAGCTGGTCCGCCAAAAGGCGCGCTTCGCTGGCGAGGTGTTCTTCGCGGGTGGTCAGGGTAGCGCTGTCCAGCGAGCGCAAGGCAAACAGCGTGCTGCCGCTGATCAACAGGATCAGCAGCACAGCCAGGGCCATCGCCAACTGCAGGGCGATGCGGGAGCGGGGTTGAGTCATTTTCTGTTTCTGCACGCAACGGCAGGCCGTCGCCCGTGGTTCGAGGAGCGGCCAGCTTCGGTTCGAGGGGAGTGCCGGCGGGGTACGCCTGGCTGCCGAGGTTATCGGCGGGGGCGGATAATACTTGAGTCGTTCACCCGGAAATAGCGTGGGACGGGGGTTTCAGACGAGGTAACGGCCTTTGACGGTAGGAGCGGACCTTGTCCGCGAAATCCATCGCGGCGGAATCCGCACCACCAGGAAAGCACCACGGCCAGGCGCCCGCTTCGCCACCAAGGTCCCCGTCAACGTCAGGCGCGGCGGAAGGATTCGCGGACAAGGTCCGCTCCTACGGGGGAGTCCGGCGTTGGGCGGTTCGCGAGCAAGCTCGCTCCTACAGGTCGGTTCCGGTGCGTCCTTGTAGGAGCGAGGGGGACGCCATCGTTATTGCTCGCGAACATCACCACTCCAGACCGTAGGGCGGATAACCCGGAACGGGTTATCCGCCGATGGCACCACGGCGGATAACGCTGGCGCGTTATGCGCCCTACCAGAACACCCGCGCTCCGCTGATGACATCCGGCGCGAGGCGGGCCTATCGCGGACGGAGTCCGCTCCTGCGCGGTTGGAAATACCGGTGTCAGGCGTGCAGGTGGTGTTCCATCAGGCTCACGGCATCGCGCCAGCGCAGCCAGAGATTGCCCTGCCAATCCATCACCGGCAGCGATTCGCCGAGCAGGTGCTGCATGCGGCGGCGCGGCAGGCGGGTGTCGTGGTTGAACTGGTCGCGCAGTGCCGGCACCACTTCGTTGGTCAGCCATTGGCGCAGGCTGCGGTTTTCCGGGTGGTAGCAGTAGACCAGCAGTAGGSCATAAAGGCCGCTTTCGCTGATCAGCAGTTCCGGCTGTGCGCTGCCGGCGATGCGTTCGTGGCGGTGCTGGTCGCTGTCCAGACGAGAGAAGAAGGGCCCGGTGATCTTGTAGCTGAGCACTTTGCCGAGATCGCGCGCGACGAACCAGGCCTGCTGCTCGATCAGCAGCGCACGCAGTTGCCGGTTGTAGCGGACGAAGTGGCTCGGAATCAGGCCATCGTCGGCCGGGGAAATCGAGAGATTCATGCTGGAGCTCCTTGCTGATTCAAGAAGCCGCCGCCCGAACTGCCGAAAGGGGGAGGCGGACCGTGCAAGGGTAGAAAACCGGACATTAGACAGCACTAAACCGGCCGGGCCGAAGCCCGCCTCACACGGCCCGCCATGGAGAGCAAAGCGAGCCCGGCACCGAAGAGGTGCCGGACTGCCCCGCCCATGGCGATCACTGTCAAATGTTCAGGTTTCTACGCCTGGCCACGATGACGCTGTGGCAGGACGGAACGCTAAGCAGTGGACTCGTAGGACCGCAACGCCGCGGGAGTGTAGGGACCTTCCCAAGCACCCCACAGCGGCAGTACCGGATCGGTGCAGCGGCTTTCAGGAACTGCGAGGCCGTCGGGTATTTCCGCGCGAAATCCCCTGCGTCAGGGTCATCCTGTAGGAGCGGACCTTGTCCGCGATATCCATTGCGGCGGACTTGTCACCACCCGGTAAACGCCAAGGCTCGGCGCCCACGCAGCCCATCGAGTTCAGCCGATAACGCCCGGTGCGGCGGAAGGATTCGCGGACAAGGTCCGCTCCTACGGGGGGAGTTCGGCGTTGGGCGGTTCGCGAGCAAGCTCGCTCCTGCAAAAGCGCAGCGGAGTCAGCCTGATCCGCAGGAGCGAGGGGGACGCCATCGTTATTGCTCGTGAACATCGGCAACGCAGACCGAGGCCACCAACGCCTGGGGCCGCTCAAAGCTGTCAGACCGCCCCCTCGATCACCTGGGAACGACAGCCCCACTGAGTGGCTGATGCTCAGGCCAGGTACGCAGGCGCAGGATGGGCTTTTCGATGAAGTGATAAACCAGTGCGGACACCAGCAGTACCGTGAGCAGCGCAACGACGTTGATCAGCCGCTCCTGCCCGGCAAACCAGCCGGTGCCGCCAACCAGCGCCAGCACCGGCATATGCAGCAGATACAGTGCATAGGCCCAGTGCCCCAGAGCTTCCAGCCCGCGCCGCCACGCCACGCCACGCCACCACGCCAGACCGTCCGCACACGCGGCCCGGCATAGACCCTGGCAAAACCGAGGAACCACAAGCCGAGCAAGGGCAGCAGGAAGTACAGCGTGACGACATCCACCCGTCCTTGCTCGAACAGGCGGTCCCCTACGCTCCCGGTTCTTTCCAGCAACAGCAGCAGGCTAAGAATCAGACCCAGCTTGAGCAACGGCGACCAGCGCGACCAGCGCGGCCGGTCTTCCCGGCGCTCCAGGTGGATGGCTGCGATAGCCCCCAGGAAGAACACCTGGAAGTTGTACAGCGCATCCAGATGGGCGAGGCGGTTCCATTCCGCGCGGCCCAGCACCACGCTGCTTTCCTGGGGAATGCCACCAAACAGCTCCACACTGAACCCGCCATAAGCCAGGATTACCAGACTCAGCGAACCCAACAGCCCCAGCCGCCGGTAGCAGGCATTGCAGACCAGGTACACCAGGGGCGCGAGCAGGAAGAACAGCATCTCCACCGGCAGGCTCCAGTACACGTGGTTGAACACCACATCGCTCTGTTTGTAGGCGCCCATGAACCAGAACAGCGAGGCAACCTCATCCAGCCGGGCTTGTGCGCTCGGCCAGTAGAGGTAAAGGCAAACCAGGATAGACAGGTAGTACAGCGGCACGACCCGCAACACCCGGTTGATGTAGTAGCAATACAAGTCCGAAGGGGAGGCGGCATCGTACCGTCGACGCACGAAACCCTGGGTAATCAGAAAGCCGCTCAGGCAGAAGAACAGCAGGACCGGCACATACCCGAAGGGCCGCCACAACCACTCCAGGCCGGCCAGCCCGGGTATCTCGGCGAGGGAGAAGGAGTAATGGCGAAAGATCACCGCTACCGCGCAAAGCCCACGCAGCATGAGCAGGTAATCGAATGTCTGGGGGGTATTTCGAGGGTTCACTTGCAGGGTGCTCGCGCAGGGCATCGTCTGGCCGGTAGCGAGGCAGGTTATGTGATCGGGCTTGCGAACTTGGCCGAGACTCCTGACTGAAGCATCCGGAAGCCCCGCCCTATTCCGACGACGATGTGCCACGCCGGAGCGTTTTCTCTGGCAGACCGTAGGACGGATAGCCCAGAACGGGTTATCCGCCGCAAGCACCCAGGCGGATAACGCTGGCGCGTTATGCGCCCTACCAGAACGACTGCGCTCCGATGATGGGATAGGCGTAGGAACGGACTTGTCCGCGATGGCATCCGGCGCGAGGCGGACCTATCGCGGACGAAGTCCGCTCCTACGCAGGCGCTAAGCGCTTACTGGATTTCTTCCGGGGTGACGATCACCCAGTTCTTGTCAGCGGTGACCGGCTGGCCGAGCTTGGCCTGGGCTTCGGCATTCTTCTTGATCATGCCGTTCAACTGATCCATGTACTTGGCCTTGCGGTTGATCCACAGGTGTACGCCGTTCTCGGCGGTGCCGTTGAACAGCATGTAACCGTCGCTGCTGGGGGTGTCGCCGCCGACCAGGATGGGCTTCTTCCACTGGTCGATGTAGGTGAGGATCGCCGCCTGCTTGCCGGCCATCCAGGTTGCCGGGGTCCACAGGTAGGGGGTGATCTCCAGGTCCTGGTTGGCCTTGGGATCGTACTTGCCTTCGGCGATCTGCTTGCGTGCGGTGGTCAGGGCGCCGCTCTGGCGGTCCTTGAGCAGGGTGGTGACGCCGATGACGTTTTCCGGCTTCACGTTGTAGCCGTACTTCGGATCGCTGGCGACCATGCGAACCAGTTCCTCGTGGGCGGCGGTCATCACGTAGACCTCGATGCCGTTCTCCATCAGCTTGTTGTACAGCTCCTGCTGGCCGGTGAAGACCTTGGGCGGGTTGATCTCGATGGTCTTGACCACGTCGCCTTCGTAGTAGGTGCTGGGCACCGGCTTGCCGTAGGCCATCAGTTCGTCGACGTAGCCCTTGAGCTCCTTGAGGGTGAAGCCGGAGAACACCTGGGCGACCCACGGGTAGCAGACCAGGTCGTCGACTTCGCAGAGGCGGTAGTAGTAGCTGTTGAGGCTTTCCTTGTGGCCGTTGACGTCCTTGAAGGGGATCAGCTTGAGCGAGGGGTCGAGCTTCTCGCGGGTCAGCACGCCTTTCATTTCGAGGAAGGGCAACAGCGATTCCTCCAGGTCGTAGCGGTAGCTGGTGTTGTCCATGTCGAAGACCGCGAAGGCGCCCTTGTTGGCGTTGGCGGCGATCAGGGCGTCGAGCTGCTTGGCCGCCGGCGCGGGCCAGTGTTTCAGCTCGGTGGCAGCGAAAGAGGTGCTGGCGAGGCCGGCCAGGATCAGGCCGGCGAGCAAGGTGCGCATGGGCTTCATGGAGTTCCCCCGAGTGGTCTTGTGGGTATGGGGAAGGCCCATGGCGGGCCTTCACTGGACTAGTCCAGCAATGACCCTAGCAAAGCGCTGTTTCAGCTCTGCGACGGCAGCGACGTGAATCGTCGCGAGGGCGGCAGGACGTATCCATCCGCGCCAAGGAGGTTTCCCGGCCGCGACAGCTGGTCTAGCTCACCGCGCGGCGCAGGCGGCCGGGGGCGTCGCCGTAGGTTTCCTTGAATTTCTTGGTGAAGGACGCCTGGGACTGGTAGCCGACCTGGGCGGCAATATCGGTGAGGCTCAGCTGCGAGCTGCTCAGCAGGCGGTGGGCCAGCTCCATGCGCACCTTGGTCAGCAGCGCCCAGGGCGACAGCCCCGCCACCTGGGTGAACAGGCGCATGAAGGTGGCGCGGGACATGTTCGCGCGCTCGGCCAGCGCTTCGATGGTCCATTCGTGGGCGGGGTCGTCGAGCATCGCCTGCCAGGCGCGGCTCAGGCGCTTGTCGGCGAGCAGCGCCAGGGTGCCGCTGGCAGGAACGTACTCCTGCAGGTAGACGCGCAGGATCAGGGTGAACAGCGCCGAGGACAGCGCATCGACCAGGAAGCGCGCGCCGGCCTGGTTGCCATCCGCCTCGCCGCGTAGCAGGCCGACCAGCGCGGCCAGTTGCTCGCTGAGGCCCAGCTCCTGGCTGGAGATGTTGAGGAACGCCGGCAGCGCGCCGATCAGCAGCGAGTCGCGCTGGTAGTGGAAGCTGCCGCAGAGGATATCCAGCGCCTCGCCTGCGCTGCCGATGCGGTGCACCGGCAGCAGGCCGTCGTGGCTGACCTGGGCGGGCGCCGGGCTGACCTTCGGCCCCTGGCTGCGCAACAGGTGCGCGCCACCGCGGGGGAAGACCAGGATGTCGCCGGCTTGCAGCTGCAGGACCTGCCCGTCAGGCATTTCCGCCTGGCAGCGCCCCGACAGCAGGATGTGGTACTGCGCCACGCCGCCCGGCGCCTGTTCGTGATCCAGCGCCCAGTCGCCCTGGAGTTGGCAGCGCAGGTCGAGGCTGCCGCGCAGGCCGGCGAGCTGGATCAGGCGGTCGATGGAGTTCATGGCGTTCCACACGCAGGAAAGGGCCTACAGATTACCCGCGAGATCAGCCAAGTAAACGCCGCTACCTCCTTCCCTCCAGGGCAAGTCCTCCATCGGTGCCGGAAGCAATCCGAGAGCAACCGACAAAAACCCGAGCGCAACGCGCAAGAAGCCAAACGCCGCGATTTCGACAATGGCCACTCCTGATTTCAACCGACCCGCAAGGAGTTCTCCATGTCCTCTCCCATCACCCAGGGCCTGCAGGCACTGACCCGCCTCGACCACTTCGGCGCCAACCTGATGCGCGTGGCCATCGCCGTGGTGTTCATCTGGATCGGCGCGCTGAAGTTCGTGCCCTACGAGGCTGACAGCATCACCCCCTTCGTCGCCAACAGCCCGTTCATGTCGTTCTTCTACGAGCACCCCGAGGACTACCGCGCGCACCTCACCCACGAGGGCGAACTGGATGTGCAGAAGCGCGCCTGGCAGACAGAAAACAACACCTACGGCTTCTCCAAGGGCCTGGGCGTGGTGGAGCTGAGCATTGCGCTGCTGGTGCTGCTCAACCCGCTGTCGCGCCGTCTCGGCCTGTTGGGTGGGTTCCTGTCGTTCGGCACGCCGCTGGTGACGCTGAGCTTCCTGATCACCACGCCCGAGGCCTGGGTACCGGCGCTGGGTGATGCGCAGCACGGCTTCCCCTATCTGTCCGGCGCGGGCCGGCTGGTGCTCAAGGACACCCTGATGCTCGCCGGCGGCCTGCTGGTGATGGCCGATTCCGCCCGCTCGCTGCTGCGCGAACGCGCCTGATCAAATCTTCTGAAGGAAACACGCCATGAAAGCGCTGATCGCCCTGATCCTCACCACCCTGTTCGTCGCCGCCTGCGGCACCGTGCCGGCCCACGACAGGCCCGACGTGCACCGGGTCATCTCCATCACCGATACCCAGCAGGAGTGCGGCATCGTGCCGGTGACCATGGTCTACGAAGACGCCCAGGCCCAGCGGCACGAGCTGAACTACCAGGTGTGGGCCAACGGTTGCAGCGGCGATTGAGCCGCCACGTTCATTCGAGATAGTCCACCGGCGGCAACTGCATGGCCTGCATTTCCGCCTGCAGGAAGTCGCGTAACCGGCGCAGCCGCTCCTGATGCCGGCGCGCACGGGGCCAGACCAGGTAGTAGCTCTCGCCGCTGGCCACCGCGCTGGGCCAGGGCAATGCCAGGCGGCCCTGGTTGGCATCCTCGGCGACCATCACCAGGTCGCCGATGGAGACGCCGTAGCCACGGGTGGCGGCGACAATGCCCAGCTCCAGGGTGTCGAACACCTGCCCGCCCTTGAGCGACACCTGCTCCGCCAGGCCCATGCGCTGCAGCCAGCGTCGCCAGTCCCGGCGGTCCGGCGTGGGATGCAGCAGTTCGGCGTCGGCCAGCCGCTCGGCGTTCCACGGGCCGTCCGCCAGCAGCGCCGGCGCGCCAACCGGAATCAGCCATTCGGGGAACAGCAGGGTGGCCTCCCAGTCCGCCGGGAAGTGCCCGGAGCTGAGCAGCACCGCGCAATCGAAGGGCTCGTTGAAGAAGTCCACGCGGTCGACGTCCATCCAGGCGCTGGTCAGCTGCACCTCGATATCGCTGTGTTGCATGCGGAACTTGCTCAAGCGCGCCAGTAGCCAGCGCATGGTCAGGGTCGAGGGCGCCTTCAGGCGCAGCACGCCCTCCTCCGTGCGCAGGCTGGCGCAGGCGCGTTCCAGCGCATCGAAGCCATCGCGCAGGCCGGGCAGCAGGGTCCGCGCGGTTTCGGTCAGCTCCAGCTGGCGGCCGCGGCGCTGGAACAGGCGGCAGGCGAAGTGCTCTTCCAGGGTCTTGATGTGCCGGCTCACCGCGCTCTGGGTGATCGCCAGTTCCTCGGCCGCGCGAGTGAAGGACGCATGCCGGGCAGCCGCCTCGAAGGCGCGCAGGGCATAAAGGGGCGGCAACTGGCGGTTCATGGAAGGCTCCGAATGACTTCATGCATGAGTATGACTCATGGATGGCATCGCATTTTTCCTTTTGTGCCCGCATCCACGGGCACCGGAGAATGGGGAACTATCCAATGATGCGGCGCCTGCCGCTTGCTGAGCCTGACTCATGAAACGCCTGTACCGTGATGAACTTGCCGCCATCCTTCGCCTCGCCGGCCCGCTGATCGCCGCGCAGTTGGCCTATGTGGCCATGGTGTTCACCGACACCGTGATGATGGGCAAGCTCGGCCGCGAGGCGCTGGCCGCCGGCGGGCTGGGCGCGTCGACCTATGCGCTGGTGTCGACCTTCTGCGTCGGCGTGGTGGCAGCCACCGGCAACCTGGTGGCGATCCGGCATGGCGCGAAGGACGCACGCGGCGTAGTCCAGGCGACCCAGGCCGGCCTGTGGATCGGCGGCGCGCTGGCGCTGCTGGCGGGCCTGCTGCTATGGAACCTCGGGCCGATCCTGATCGCCTTCGGCCAGGCGCCGGAGACCGTCCACGGCACCTTGAGTTTTCTGCACAGCATCGTCTTCGCCCTGCCCGGCTACATGGCCTTCATGGTGCTGCGCGGCTTCACCAGCGCCATCGAGCGGCCCGGCCCGGTCATGGCCATCAGCCTGATCGGCGCGCTGGCCAACTTCGCTCTCAACTACGCCTTCATCGAGGGGCTGTTCGGCCTTCCTCGCCTGGGGCTGGCGGGGATCGGCATGGTCACCGCGGTGGTGATGAACGCGCTGCCGGTGATCTTCGCCCTGTACCTGCGCTGGCACCGCGCCTATGCGCCCTATCCGTTGCTGGCCGGGCTGTCGAAGCCGGACTTCAAGGTGATCGGCGAATCCCTGCGCCTGGGCATTTCCATCGGCGGCACCTATGCGGTGGAATCGGGCATGTTCACCGTGGCGACCCTGTGCATGGGCGTGATCGGCAGCACCGCGCTGGCAGCGCACCAGATCGCCATCCAGTCGGTGTACGTGGCCTTCATGGTGCCCATGGGGATTTCCTACGCGGTGACCTTCCGTATCGGCCAGCACTACGGCGCCGGCCGGCTGGTCGAGGCGCGCCGCGCCGGGCGGCTGGGCATCGGCTTCGGCGCCAGCTGCATGTTCGCCTTCGCCGCGCTCTTCTGGCTGGCGCCGGAGCTGGTCATCGGGCTGTTCATCGATCACCGCGACCCGGCCAACCGCGAGGTGGTGCAACTGGCCGTCAGCCTGCTGGCCATCGCTGCGTGGTTCGAGCTGTTCGACGGTACCCAGTGCATCGCCATGGGCGCGATCCGTGGCCTGAAGGATGCGCGCACGACCTTCTTCGTCGGCCTGGCGGGTTATTGGCTGGTGGGCGTGCCGATGGCGCTGCTGCTGGCCTTCCCGCTGAACTGGGGGCCGAGTGGCGTGTGGTGGGGGTTGGCGTCCGGGCTGGCCTGCGCGGCCATCGGCCTGACCCTGGCCTTCGAGGCAAAGACCTCACGCATGCTGCGTCCGCCGGCTGGAGGCGCGGCGCTGCTGGCTAGCTGACCGAGTCCTGGGTGCGCAGCGCGCGGTTGGCGCCGAACACCAGGTAGCGCGCCAGCTCCGCCAGCGGCAGCGGGCGGCTGATCCAGTAACCCTGCACCTGGTCGCAGCCGAACTGGCGCAGTTCGTCCTGCTGGGCGGCGGTCTCGACGCCTTCGGCGACCACTTCCAGGTTGAGGTTGTGCGCCAGGTTGATCATGGCGCGCACCAGTTGCAGGTTCTCCGGGCGCTCGTGCATGCCGCCGACGAAGCTCTTGTCGATCTTCAGCAGGGTGATCGGCAGGCTGTTGAGGTGCACGAAGGAGGAGAAACCGGTGCCGAAATCGTCCAGCGAGAAGCGTACGCCCAGCCGGCCGAGGGCCTGCATGGTCTGCAGGACCTGGTCACTGCGGCGCATCACGGCGGTTTCGGTGAGTTCGAATTCCAGCCACTGGGCGTCGACGCCGCGCTCGCGGATCAGGCGCTCCAGGGTCGGCAGCAGCTGGCTGTCCTGGAACTGGCGGAACGACAGGTTCACTGCCATGTGCAGCGGCGGCAGGCCGCGCCCGCGCAGCCACTGCATGTCGCGCAGGGCGCGGGAGATGACCCAGTAGCCCAGCGGCACGATCAGCCCGCTTTCCTCGGCCAGCGGCACGAAATCGCCCGGCGTCAGCAGGCCGCGCTCGGGATGGCGCCAGCGCACCAGCGCTTCGAGGCCGACGATCTGCCCGCTGTGCAGGTCCAGGCGTGGCTGGTAGTGCAGTTCCAGTTCGTCACGGCGCAGCGCCCGGCGCAGTTCACTTTCCAGGTCGGCGAGGCTGCGGGCGCCACGGTTGATGCGTTCGTCGAAGACGTGGAAGGTGCAGCCCTGGCGCGACTTGGCCTGTTGCATGGCGATGTGCGCATGCCACTGCAGCGGGTCGGCGGCCTCGCCGGCGCGGGCGTGGGCAACGCCCAGGCTGCAGCCCAGCAACAGGCTTTCGCCCTCTACCCAGTAGGGCTCGCCGAGGGCTTCGACGATGCGTTCGGCGATCTTCTCGACCCGCTCCGGGTCGCGGCGGGTGTCCAGCAGCAGGGCGAACTCGTCGCTGCCCAGGCGGGCAATGTCGTCGCCGCTGTCCAGGTGCGCCTTCAGGCGCGCCACCACCTGCAGGATCAGGCGGTCGCCGGCCTGGTGGCCGAGGGCGTCGTTGACGTGGCGGAAGTTGTCCAGGTCCAGATGGCCTAGCGCCAGGCCGCGCCCTTCGCTCTCGCTGAGGCGGGCGGCGAGCAGGGTCTGGAAGCCCTGGCGGTTGGCGATGCCGGTCAGCGGGTCCTGTTCGGCCAAGCTCTGCAGGGTCTGCTGCAGCGAAGCGCGCTCACGCACATAACGCAGGGTGCGGCGCAGGACTTCGACACTGAGGGATTCGGCCACCAGGTAATCGGCGACGCCGACCGGCTCCTCCGCGGGCTCGCGCTCCAGCAGCAGGATCAGCGGCAGGTGGCACTGGTGGGAGGACGGCAACTTGCCGGGGGTGGCGAGCACCAGGCCGACCTGGTCCTCGTCGAACAGGCTGCTGGCAGCCTGCCAGGACGGGGCCGTGATCAGCGAATAGCCCTGCCCCAACGCGGCCAGATGCCCGCGCAGTAGCTGGGCCCACTGCGGCGCTTCCGCCAGCAGGAGCAGGCGCGTTGGTTCAACCGACGCTGCCAAGCGACCCCCATGTCTCTAGAAAGGGGAGAAATTCCAGGCACCTTCCCTGCGCCCGCCTCTCCCAGTTTTGAAGCCACGCCCTCCAGGCTCCCCCGGATGTAGACGAAACTTCAGAGAAACTCTTAAGAGTTTTCTTCAAGTATTGCTGTCACAAGCCTAATACATGTACAGATTTATCCAAAACACATAAGTACGATCGTGTCACAGATCGCCGCTATTCCGAGCGGCACCCCGACGCCCGGCACGGCCTGCTAGAATACGCGCCCGCTTCACTACAGACCCCCGCCCTTCATGTCCCGACTCAATCCCCGGCAGCAAGAGGCCGTGAACTACGTCGGCGGCCCGCTCCTGGTGCTGGCCGGCGCCGGCTCCGGCAAGACCAGCGTGATCACCCGCAAGATCGCCTACCTGGTGCAGCAGTGCGGCATCCGCGCCCAGTACATCGTCGCCGTGACCTTCACCAACAAGGCCGCCCGCGAGATGAAGGAGCGCGTCAGCACCCTGCTGCGCCCCGGCGAAGGCAAGGGCCTGACCGTCTCGACCTTCCACAACCTGGGCCTGAACATCATCCGCAAGGAACACGCGGCCCTGGGCTACAAGCCCGGCTTCTCGATCTTCGACGAGAGCGATGTGAAGGCGCTGATGACCGACATCATGCAGAAGGAGTATTCCGGCGATGACGGCCTGGACGAGATCAAGGGCCTGATCGGCAGCTGGAAGAACGACCTGATCCTTCCGGAAGAGGCGCTGGAAAAGGCGCGCAATCCCAAGGAACAGACCGCCGCGATGGTCTACCTGCACTACCAGCGCACGCTCAAGGCGTACAACGCGGTGGACTTCGACGACCTCATCCTGCAGCCGGTGAAGCTGTTCCAGGAGCACCCGGAGATCCTCGACAAGTGGCGCAACCGCGTGCGCTACATGCTGGTGGACGAATACCAGGACACCAACGCCAGCCAGTACCTGCTGGTGAAGATGCTGGTGCAGCAGCGCGCGCACTTCACCGTGGTGGGCGATGACGACCAGTCGATCTACGCCTGGCGCGGCGCGCGCCCGGAAAACCTGATGCAGCTGAAGGACGATTTCCCGTCGCTGAAGGTGGTCATGCTGGAGCAGAACTACCGCTCCACCAGCCGCATCCTCAAATGCGCCAACATCCTCATCGCCAACAACCCCCACGTGTTCGAGAAGCAGCTGTGGAGCGAGATGGGCGAAGGCGACCCGATCCGGGTGATCCGTTGCCGCAACGAGGAGTCCGAGGCCGAGCGGGTGGCGATGGAAATCCTCACCATCCACCTGAAGACGCAGCGGCCCTACAGCGAATTCGCCATCCTCTACCGGGGCAACTATCAGGCGAAGCTGATCGAGCTGAAGCTTCAGCACCACCAGATTCCCTATCACCTGTCAGGCGGCACCAGCTTCTTCGGACGCCAGGAAGTGAAGGACCTGATGTCCTACTTCCGCCTGCTGGTAAACCCGGACGATGACAACGCCTTCCTCCGGGTGATCAACGTGCCGCGCCGCGAGATCGGCTCCACCACCCTGGAGAAGCTCGGCAACTACGCCACCGAGCGCGGCTGCTCGATGTTCAACGCCTCCGGCGAGCTGGGCCTGTCCGAGCACCTGGACGCCCGCTACATCGAGCGCCTGCAGCGCTTCAAGCGCTTCATCGACAAGGTCCGCGAGCAGTGCGCCGGCAGCGACCCGATCGGCGCGCTGCGCAGCATGGTGATGGACATCGACTACGAGAACTGGCTGCGGCAGAACGCTTCCAGCGACAAGATCGCCGATTTCCGCATGGGCAACGTCTGGTTCCTCATCGAAGCGCTGAAGAACACCCTGGAGCGCGACGAAGAAGGCGACATGACCATCGAGCAGGCCATCGCCAAGCTGGTGCTGCGCGACATGCTGGAACGCCAGCAGGAAGAGGAAGAAGGCGCCGATGGCGTGCAGATGATGACCCTGCATGCGTCCAAGGGACTGGAATTCCCCTACGTGTTCATTCTCGGCGTGGAAGAAGAAATCCTCCCGCACCGCTCCAGCATCGAGGCCGACACCATCGAGGAAGAGCGGCGCCTGGCCTACGTCGGCATCACCCGGGCGAAGAAGAACCTGGCCATGACCTACGCCGCCAAACGCAAGCAATACGGCGAGATCATCGACTGCTCGCCCAGCCGCTTCCTCGACGAACTGCCGCCCGAGGACCTGGTCTGGGAAGGCCAGGAAGACGCGCCGCAGGAGGTCAAGGTGGCCAACGGCAACTCGGCGCTGGCGGATATCCGGGCGATGCTCAAGCGCTGACCCTGGTCTCGCCTTACGCCAATGGTGGGCTGAAGCGTAGGAGCGGACTCCGTCCGCGATCGCCATCCAGCGGGCACCGGCCTATCGGCCGGATCGCGGATGAATCCGCTCCTACGCAGGCGAAGCCCCTCACCTGACTGTGCGCCCCGCTCCGCAAGCAGAAGAGCGGACCGTTCGGTGCAGGATGACACCACAGCGTCAGCCGATTCGGACGGCTCCCTCTCCCTCCGGGAGAGGGCTGGGGTGAGGGCTAAGCCCAGGCACAGATTTCCCGACAGGCAATCCCCCAAGCTTCCATCCATCGAAAAACTGTCCACTCGATCAGCAATTGCATTGGTCGGAACGTCGCGCAGAAGGCCAATGGCGTTGTAGAATTACGCGCTTCATCAGCGACAGCCGCTCCGGAAGCACCCCCCGTGAACACTCTCAAAGACAAAATTCGCAGCGAAGGCATCGTTCTTTCTGAACAGGTCCTCAAGGTAGACGCCTTCCTCAACCACCAGATCGACCCGGCGCTGATGAAGTTGATCGGCCACGAGTTCGCCGAACGCTTCAAGAACCAGGGCATCACCAAGATCGTCACCATCGAGGCCTCGGGCATCGCCCCTGCCGTCATGGCCGGCCTCGAACTGGGCATCCCGGTGATCTTCGCCCGCAAGTTCCAGTCGCTGACGCTGAAGAACGACCTGCTGATCTCCAAGGTCTTCTCCTTCACCAAGCAGACCGAAAGCACCATCGCCATCTCTGCCAAGCACCTGACCGCCGCCGACCACGTGCTGGTGGTGGACGACTTCCTCGCCAACGGCCATGCCGCCAAGGCGCTGATCGACCTGATCCAGCAGGCAGGCGCCAGCGTCGCCGGCCTGGGCATCGTCATCGAGAAGTCCTTCCAGGAAGGCCGCGCCCTGCTGGAAAGCGAAGGCTACCGCGTGGAATCCCTGGCTCGCGTGAAGTCCCTGGCCAACGGTCAGGTCGAGTTCCTCGAGGACTGATCCCACGCGCTCCACAAAAAAGGCGGGCACCGACAGGGCCCGCCTTTTTTCATGCCCGCCCGGAGCGCTCTTGTAGGAGCGGATCTTATCCGCGATCCGCCGGCAGGCGGCCGTTCAGCGGGGCAGGTTCGCGGACAAGGTGCACTCCTACCTGGATAATCCTGTGCCGGCCTCAGCCCCCTCCCCCGCCCTGGCTGCGCGCCCTGCTCCGAAGGGAGGGGGAGCCGCTCGGTATGGCCGGGAGGCACGGAGTTCCGCTTGATGCCGTACAGTCCCCTCTCCCTTCAGGGAGAGGGTTAGGGAGAGGGAAACCCCGGCAAGGATTTTCAGAAGAGGCCAGTTGCCCCTACGACGACTGCTCGGCGCTGGCTTTCAGGCCGGCCAGCACCAGGCGCTGGTAAAGCTCCTCGCGAAGCCCGTCAGGCTTGGCCAAACCCATGCGTTCCAGATGCGCGGGGTACGCCTCCGGCTCCGGTGCATCCAGGGTCGCCTTGCCCAGCTTGAGTATCTCGCTCAAGCGCAGCTTGCTCTTCAGCCAGCCCAGCGCCCGCAGCAGGTCGCGCTCGTGCTCGGTGAAGTCGCAGCCCAGCGGGAATTCCGGCAACAGCTGGCGCAGCCCCTGAGTCGCTTCGCGCAGGCGCTCCGGCGTGTTGTGGCGGTAACGCTCGTCCAGTTCGAAATCCCTCGGCAGCTTGCCGGCCTCCCGGGCCTGAGCGATCAGTTCGTCCTGGAAGCGCGAGTCGGCGATGGCCAGCAGTGCGGCGATCACCTCGGCGTCGTTGCGGCCGCGCAGGTCGGCGACTCCGTACTCGGTCACCACCATGTCGCGCAGGTGCCGGGGAATGGTGGTGTGGCCGTAGCTCCAGACGATGTTGGAACTCAGCTCGCCCTCGGATTCGCGCCAGCTGCGCAGCATGATGATCGAGCGCCCGCCCTCCAGCTCATGGGCCTGGGCAACGAAGTTGTACTGCCCGCCGACACCACTGAGCACCCGCCCATCTTCCAACTGGTCGGCCACGCCGGCGCCCAGCAGGGTGACGGTGAAGGCGCTGTTGAGGAAGCGCGCGTCGCGGCGCTGCGCGCGCTTGAGCTCCTCGTCGCGGTAGAGGTTGTTGACGAAGCCGATGCCGGTCATGCCAATCCCGGCCAGCTCCTCGCGCGGCATCTCGCGCAGGCGCCGGTAGAAGGCCTGCGGGCCGAGGAAGAAGCCGCCATGCAGCCAGACGCCCGGCTCGGTAGGCGACGACCCCGGACGCGCCGCAACGCGCCGGTTCAGCACGCCCGCCTCGGCCAGCGCCAGCAGGCCGGGAACGAACATCTCGCTGCAGCCATAGAGGCCCTGCTCGAACGTACCCAGACCGCCATCGCGCTCGATCAGCCCGGCGTGGCGGGTGGCGGAGTCGAGGCTGTCGAGCAGCGCACGGTAACCGGCGTTGTCGCGCTGGCGGGTGA
The DNA here is from genome assembly GCF_030462585.1 of Pseudomonas sp. CAN1. Classification (GTDB taxonomy): domain Bacteria; phylum Pseudomonadota; class Gammaproteobacteria; order Pseudomonadales; family Pseudomonadaceae; genus Pseudomonas. The sequence continues at coordinate 265,127 of NZ_JASMRU010000004.1, forward strand.
GCAGCGCCGAAGTCAGCGCGTCGCCCATGGAGCCGATGCCGACCTGCAGGGTGCCGCCGTCGCGCACCAGGGCGCTGGCGTGCAGGCCGATGCAGTGATCCTGCAGGCCCACCGGCAGGTTGGGCGTAGAGAACAGCGTGCTGCTATCGCCCGGTGCGTCCACCAGCAGGTCGAAGAAGTCCTCGTCCACCTCGGCGTCGCCGGGCATGTAGGGCAACTGGTCGTGGACCACGCCGATGGTGACGATGGTTTCCCCCGCCGCGCGGCGGCGCTGCAGCATCGGCAGCAGGTCGAGGGTGATGTCCGGGTTGCAGGCCAGGCTGAGCTTGCCCGGCCGCGCCGGGTCGCGCGCCACCAACTGGGCAACGGCATTGACGCCCTTGGCGTTGATATCGCGCGCCACGTGGCTGTAGTTGCAGCTGATGTAGTTCTGTTGCGCCGGGGCGCTGTCCAGCAGGCTGCCGGGCTGCAGGTAGAACTCTTCGACGCGGATGTTCTCCGGCAGGCTGCCGCTGCGCAGGTCGTGCAGGTAGTCCAGCTCGGGATAGTCGCCGTAGATGCGCTCGACGAAGGGTTCGAGGAAGCGCCGCTGCAGCTCGCCGCCAGCCTGCGGGCGGCCCAGCGACAGCGCGGTGTAAAGGGTCAGCTGGCGGCGCGGGTTCTCGCGGATGTGCCGGTACAGCGCGTTGGCCAGCTGGTTGGGCTTGCCCAGCCCCAGCGGCAGGCCGAGACGGATGTGTCCATCCAGGCGTTGCAGCAGTTCTTCGACGGCGGTTTCTATCGAGCAGGATTGCACCTGGCTTCCCTCCTGGTTCGCTTCAACGACAGGAGTTTGGACCGGCTTTACGCAAAAGTTGCTCCCGCGACTCACGCGGTGACAAATCGCGGGCATGAAAAAGCCGCCCTCGGGCGGCTTTTTCGCACAGGTTCGGCGCTTACAGGCCGGACATGTGGTGAATCGCAGCTTTCAGCTCGTCATCGGAGCAATCAGCGCAGGTGCCTTTGGGCGGCATGGCGTTGATACCCGAGATGGCCTTGGCCAGCAGGCCGTCGAGACCGCCCTGCTCTTTCGCGCGCTTGCCCCAGTCAGCCTTGTCGCCAACCTTCGGCGCGCCCAGCAGGCCGCTGCCGTGGCAGTTGGTGCAGACCTTGCCGACAATCTCTTCGCCCGAACGCGGCGCACCGCCACCACCGGCAGAAGCGACGGCGCCAACACCTTCGCATTCCTTGCCTTGGACGCAGACTTTGCCGACAGGTTCGAGACGCTTGGCAATGGCATCATCGTTGGTCGCGGCCTGAACGCTCACTGCCCAAAGGGCCAGTACGGCAGCTTGGGCTGCCAGGATTTTTCTAATCAGGTTCACCCTTTCACCCTCATCGTGGCTTATCACGCCCGGTCGCGGTATGGATGCAGTCACAGTCTCGGGCCGCGCGAGCGGGCGCAAGTATAACGGCAAAGGCGGCGAGCTCGAAACAATTGCACCGCCTGTCCGGGCTTTGCGGCATTAGGTCGCAGCTGATCTGGCCGGTCCTACCGGCTGTTCAAAAATTTGCCGGTGTGGTCGCGCTGATCAGCCGTGCCGGGGCTTCGAACGGATTGCGGAAGCGGTGCGGCTTGGTGCTGTCGAAATAGTAGCTGTCGCCGGATTCGAGGACGAAGGTTTCGTCGCCGACAGTCAGTTCCAGGCGGCCTTCGACCAGTACGCCGGTCTCTTCGCCTTCGTGGGCGTACATGTCGTCGCCGGTATCGGAGCCCGGCGGATAGGTCTCGTCGAGCAGGGTGATGGCGCGACTGGGGTAGTCCTTGCCGATCAGCTTCATGATGATCGAGCCGCTGGACAGGTCGCTGAGTTCGTCTGCCTTGTACACCACCGGAGTGTTGCTGCTCTGCTCAAGATCGAGGGAGAAGAACTCGACCAGGGACATCGGAATACCACCCAGCACTTTCTTCAGCGAGCTGATGGAGGGGCTTACGCTGTTCTTCTCGATCATCGAGATTGTGCTGTTGGTCACACCCGCCCGTTTGGCGAGTTCGCGCTGGGACAAACCTTTGAGCTTACGGATGGCTTGCAGACGAGCACCGACGTCCAAGGGTGGGGTCCTCCTTATTCTTGTGATCAGGCAGGCTCTGAAAGGCAGAACCCGCAACGGCTTGTGCCGAGCGGGTTCCAAGTGCCACGTATCATGGCAACACCGTTCAGTATTTACAACAGATCGCCTGTCGATCCTGCGCAAACTTTACGGGCGGTACTCACTCGCCGGAGTAGACCCGCGGCACCCGCTTGAGGTTGCAGAACAGCTGATAAGGAATGCTGCCACACAGCGCGGCGAGCTGGCTGGCGGGCACGTTCGGCCCCCAGAGTTCGACGCGGCTGCCCAGGCCTGCGCTCGGCAGGTCGGTCAGGTCCACGGTGAGCATGTCCATGGACACGCGACCGATGATGCGGCTGGGCTTGCCGTCGATGAACACCGGCGTGCCGTCCGGCGCGTGGCGCGGATAGCCGTCGGCGTAACCCATGGCGACCACGCCGACGCGTACCGGACGGTCAGCGATGAAGCGCGCGCCATAGCCCACCGGCTCGCCGGCCGGCAGTTCGCGGATGCTGATCACCTGGGATTCCAGGGTCATCACCGGGCGCAGCTGGTCAGCCAGCGGGTGCGCCTGTTCGAAGGGGGTGGCGCCGTAGAGCATGATGCCGGGACGCACCCAGTCGCTGGGCACGTCGGACCAGCCGAGGATGCCGGGGGAGTTGCGCAGGCTGATTTCGTGGCCCTGGCCTGCGGCTTCGCGCACGGCCTGGAAGGCGGCGACCTGCTCCTCGGTGCGCGAGCAATCCAGTTCGTCGGCGCGGGAGAAGTGGCTCATCAGCACGACCTTGGCCACGTGGGGCAGCGCCTTCAGGCGCGCCAGCGCGGCGGCGTAGTCCTGCGGGAAGAAGCCGACACGGTGCATGCCCGAGTCCATCTTCAGCCAGACGGTCAGCGGCTTGCTCGGGCGCGCGCGCTCGATGGCCTCCAGTTGCCAGGCCGAGTGCACCACGCACCAGAAGTCGTGGGCGTCGATCAGTTCCAGCTCGCTGGCCTCGAAGAAGCCTTCGAGCAGCAGGATCGGCGCGCGGATGCCGGCTTCGCGCAGTTCCAGCGCTTCCTCGATGCAGGCCACGGCGAAGCCGTCGGCTTCACCTTCCAGTGCCCGCGCGCAGACCACCGCACCATGGCCGTAGGCATCGGCCTTGACCACCGCCAGCGCTCGGGCGCCGGTCACTTCACGGGCCAGGCGGTAGTTGTGGCGCAGGGCGACGAGGTCGATCAGGGCACGGGCGGGACGCATGGCGAGGCTCTCTTATGGTCTGTGTGGAACAATAACGACGGACGAAAAAAACCCGGCGCTCAGGCCGGGCCACGCAAAAACGATCAGGGCAGTGCGGCGACGATGGAGACCTCGACGAGGATCTCCGGGTAGCACAGCGCCGCCTGGACGGTGGCGCGCGCCGGGGCGCAGCCCTGCGGGACCCACTGGTCCCAGACGCCGTTCATGCCGGCAAAGTCGGCGGCGACGTCCTTCAGGTAGATGGTTGCCGAGAGCACCCGCGACTTGTCGGTGCCGGCTTCTTCGAGCAGGCGCTCGACGCTGGCGAGGACTTCGCGGGTCTGTTGTTCGACGCCAGCGCTGAGGTCATCGGCCACCTGGCCGGCGAGGTACACCGTGCCGTTGTGGACGACGACCTGGCTCATGCGCTGGTTAGTGTGCAGGCGCAGGATGGCCATTGTGGGCCTCCGAGGCAGAGCCGTAGCGGGAGATATCCAGGCCTTCGGTGCTGATCTGCGGGCGCTTCTTGGCCATCAGGTCGGCGAGGTAGCGGCCCGAGCCGCAAGCCATGGTCCAGCCCAGGGTGCCGTGGCCGGTGTTGAGGAACAGGTTGCGGTAGCGGGTGGCGCCGACGATCGGGGTGCCATCCGGGGTGGCCGGGCGCAGGCCGGTCCAGAACTCCGCCTTGCTCACATCGCCGCCTTCCGGGTAGAGGTCGGTGGTGATCATTTCCAGGGTGGCGCGGCGGCGCGGGTTCAGCGACAGGTCGAAGCCGGCGATTTCCGCCATGCCGCCGACGCGGATGCGCTGGTCGAAGCGGGTGATCGCGACCTTGTAGGTCTCGTCGAGGATGGTCGAGGTCGGTGCCATGTCCGGGTTGGTGATCGGCACGGTCAGCGAGTAGCCCTTGAGCGGGTAGACCGGGGCGTTGATGCCCAGCGGCTTGAGCATCTGCGGCGAGTAGCTGCCCAGCGCCAGCACGTAGCGGTCGGCGGTGACCAACTGGCCATCGACCCAGACGCCGTTGATGCGGTCGCCGGCGAAGTCCAGGCGCTGGATGTCCTGGCCGAAGCGGAATTCCACGCCCAGGGCCTTGGCCATCTCGGCCAGCTTGGTGGTGAACATCTGGCAATCGCCAGTCTGGTCGTTGGGCAGGCGCAGGGCGCCGACCAGCTTGTCGGCAACCTTGGCCAGGGCCGGCTCGACGCGGGCGATGCCGGCGCGGTCGAGCACTTCATAGGGCACGCCGGAGCTTTCCAGCACCGAGATGTCCTTGGCGGCAGCGTCGAGCTGGGCCTGGGTACGGAACAGCTGGGTGGTGCCCAGGGAACGGGCTTCGTAGCCGATGCCGGTTTCGGCGCGCAGCTCGTCGAGGCAGTCGCGGCTGTACTCGGACAGACGCACCATGCGCTCCTTGTTCACCGCGTAGCTCTTGGCGTTGCAGTTGCGCAGCATCTGCCACATCCAGCTGTACTGGAAGGGATCGCCGGTCATGCGGATGGCCAGCGGCGCATGGGTCTGCAGCAGCCACTTCATGGCCTTGAGCGGGATGCCCGGGGCGGCCCAGGGCGAGGCGTAGCCAGGGGACACCTGGCCGGCGTTGGCGAAGCTGGTCTCCAGGGCCGGGCCGGGCTGGCGGTCGACGACCACCACTTCGAAGCCCGCGCGGGCGAGATAGTAAGCACTGGCGGTACCGATCACACCGCTGCCGAGCACCAGAACACGCATCTTTGCCTCCTACGTCGCGCCGGGGGCGCTGACGTTTCTTATTCTGAACGTAGATGCGCGCAGTATAGGAAGTCAGGGTCAGCGATATTCACTGATTGCGATGCGGTATTTGAGGATAATTCCTGGCAAAACCGCCTTTCACGGAGGGACATCCACCAGGTTACTAGTGTTTTTACCTGAGACTGGATGGTCGAGGATCTGGCGAAATTTTCACCAGATCCAGAGGAAATAGCGAACAGCAGGGGATTGGCCAGAACTTCTCGCGCCGGCCTCATCGCGAACGGGATTTACCTGCTCCCGAGGGCACCCTCCCCACCTGCCCCGACCAGCGGCGACAGGCAGGGAAATTCCCTTGGCAAGCCTACTTGCGCACCCACTGACCATTGACCTGCACGTACTGCCCCGACGGTGTACGTTCTATGGCCTTCTTGCCGGCCAGGGATTCCACGTCCTTCAGGGTGGCGCCGCTCTGGCTGGCGACCTTCTGGTATTCGGCGCGGCGCGCGGCGTTGATCTGCGCGGCGATATCGGCGGCTTGCCCGCCATTGCTGACGACGCCCAGGTAGCCGTCGGCCTGCTCGCCGAGCTGGCCCTGGGACTTGGCGCCGCCCAGGGCGGACATCGCCTGCTCCAGGCTCATGGCCATGACCGGCAGGCTCAGGCAGAGGGCGACCAGCGCGACGCCCAGTTTGCGGTGCAATCTCATGCAAAGGCTCCTTCTTTAGAACAGGCCGCTGTTCTCGTTGATGATGCCATCGAGCGCCTTGTCGACCTTGATATAGATCTCGTGCTCGATCTTCACGTTGAGGTTGATGTTGATCGGCTCCTTGGGCGCCGCCAGCTGCACGGTAGGCGTGCAGCCCTGGGCGAGGCCGGCCAGGAGCAACAGGGTGGTCAGGGCGCGAAGGCGCATGTCTTGGGTCTCCTTGCGGTCATGGCGCGGCGGCCGGGTCGTTGCGCAGGCGGTCCTGCACGCGCTTGCGGATGGTGTCGCTGACCCGGTCGCTCAGTTGCAGGCTGGTGAGCAGCTTGGGCACGTTCTCCTCCAGGTTGACGTTGAGGTTGATCGGCCGGCCCTGCTCCAGCTCGGGGTTGCGCCCGCTCAGGCTCAAGGCCAGGAGCAGCTTGCCGGATTCATCATAATCCACACGACTGGCGAGCTTGTCGTAGCGGAAATCGTCGATGGCGGTGGCCACCAGTTGCATGGCCGGGTTGCTCTGGCCCAGCGCCTGGATCTTCGCCGAGCGGAACTGCAGCACGCCCGGCTGCCGCGCGGCCACCTCGCCGCCGTGGATCACCAGCTTGCCCTGGTTCAGCGCCAGCGGCAGGTTGCCGTCGATGATGCCGTTGCCGGACAGCCCTTCCGCCGGATACGCCGCGAGGATTGCCTCCAGCGCCAGCCCTTCCAGCTTCAGGGTCAGGTCCTGCCCGCGGTTGGCAAGGTCCACTGCCCCCGCCGGCAGCCAGGCGCGGCCGTTGAACAGGCCCAGCTCGGCCTGTTGCCAGTCGACACGGCCGGCCAGCGGCGCGCCGAGCGCGGCCCTGTAGCTGCCCTGCAGGGATAGCGGCCCCAAGGTAACGCCGGGGTTGAGCGAGGCGACTTTCACCTGGGGCAGCTGCAGCTCCATCTGCGAGCCCTTGAGGGCGAACTTTGCCTGCAGGTCGAGGCCATGGATTTCGCTGCGGTCGTAGACGCCTTCCAGCCCGCTACCACGCAGGTTGAGGTCGAGGCTCTGCGGCGCGCTACCTGGCGGCAGGCGCCAGTCGAGGTCGAGGCTGGCCTTGCCGTTGTTCAGGCTGAGCAGGCCCGGCCAGTCACCGAGGGATTTTTCCAACGGGTTGCCGGTGCGCAGGAAGAACTCCGGCTGCCGCGCCGCCAGGGCGACGCCCTGCTTCGCCGAGTTGTTCAGCTCCACCTCGGCATTCAGCCCGCCGCTGTTCAGCAGCCGGCCCTTGAACTGTTGGGCGTCGAGACTTGCCGCAAGGGTGCCCAGGGCATTCCAGGACAGGGTTTTCACGTGGGCCTGGCGCAGCTCGCCGACAGCCAGTTTCAGCGGAGCGTCCAGTTGCAGGCTAGCCGCTGCGTCAGGGGCATAGCCCAGGCTCAGCGAGCCTTTACCGAGGGTGGCGGCAAGCTTGCTCGCCTTCAGCGCCTGCGGGCCAGCCAGGGTGCCGACCTGCAGTTGCGCGCCATCGGCGAAGTCGAAGCGCGCCGCCTGCTGGTCGACGCGGGCAGCAAAGCTCAGGTCGATGCGACTGTTGTCGCCGCGCAAGCCAGCCAGTTCCAGATGCGGGACCTTGCCTTCCAGGCGCGAATCGCTCAGCTGCAGGGCCAGCGGCGTGGCTTCCAGCAGAGCCACACGGGAGCGCAGGCGCAGATCGGCAGCACCGGTGGCATGGAGATCGGCGCGCACGCTGCCGGCCTCTTCATCCACTCCGGGTTCCAGGTGCAGGGTCAGGCGTGCCGGGCGCAGGCCGACCGGCAGCGCCTGCAGCCAGTCGCCATACAAGTCGGACAGGCGCAGGTCGCCGCCAACCACCGAGGGGCGCCAGCCGGCGTCGGTAGCGCTGGCGATCAACCGCAGGTCGCCCTGCAGGTTGCCCACGCCCGGCAGCGGCCAGGGCTGCGGCAGTTGCAGGGAGAGATCGATGCTGCCGCGGCCGTCGCGCAGACCCGGCCAGTCCGGCCAGGCGGCGTCACCGGCCAGCTGGGTGTCCCAGCTCAGGCGCAGGCGCCCGGCTTCGGGGATCGGCAACGGCAGGTTCGGCGTCGGCAACCACATGCCCAGCCAGTTGCGTACCGCCTGCACCGGCGGCACCGCCGGGCTGGCGATGCTGCCGCTGAGCTGGCGGCTGGCGGGCGACCAGCTGGAATCCAGGGTCAGCAACTGGTCGTTGTCCAGGTAGCTTTCCAGGTGCAGGCGCCACTGGCCGTCACCGGGGCGCAGCAGGCCGTTGAAGGCGAGTTGCTGGCCGCCCTGGCGCAGCTCGCCGCCCAGTGCTGCGGCGCCATCCTGCAACTGCTGCCAATGCGCGCTGCCATTGAGGGTGCAGCGTTGCTCGCGGGCGCAGGGCAATTCAAGGAATACCCGCTCCAGCGCCAGCCGCCCCGGCAGCAGCGCCAGCCAGCGGTTGAGCTGGGCAATATCCGGCAGCGCGGCGTCTTCTTCCGGCGCGCCCTGCCCCGGCCACTGGCGCACGTCGATGCTGCCGGCAGCCAGTTCCCGCAGGCGCCAGCGCCCGTCTGCGTGCTCGGGCCAGCCGACGCGCAGCTCCTGCAGCTGGACCGCCAGGCGCGCACCGTCCGCCGCCTGTTGCTGGATCGCCAGGTTTTCCAGGGTCAGGCCCTCGCGGGAAAAGCCCAGACCCTGCCATTGCTCGACGCTCACTCCGGCATTCGCCAGCAGGCGCGGAACCGCCAGCCACGCCGCGCCGACCGCCAGTGCCAGGAGCAGCAACAGCAGCAGGAGAACGGTGCGCAGGCGGGGAAGCGACATGCGAAAGCCTCTGCGGAAAACGACCGGTTTCGCCCGGCAAGGGCGAAGCGTTGGCCTACAGGCTGGCCGTCCGGCGCGGGAAGTTCAAGGGATGCCAGTGATATTCCCTGCACAAGGGACTATATTGCCGACATTCCCCCAAAGCTCATCGCTCGACTTCAGAGTGCTATCCCTAGAGTCCTATCCATGAGAACCCAGCATCAAAGCCGCCGCGAACTGGACAAGATCGACCGCAATATCCTGCGCATCCTGCAGGAAGAGGGTCGCATCTCCTTCACCGAACTGGGCGAGCGCGTCGGCCTCTCCACGACGCCGTGCACCGAGCGCGTGCGCCGACTGGAGCGCGAGGGGATCATCATGGGCTACAACGCCCGGCTGAATCCGCAGTACCTCAAGGCCAGCCTGCTGGTGTTCGTCGAGATCAGCCTGGACTACAAGTCCGGCGATACCTTCGAGGACTTCCGCCGCTCGGTGCTCAAGCTGCCTCACGTGCTGGAGTGCCACCTGGTGTCGGGCCACTTCGACTACCTGGTGAAGGCGCGCATCTCGGAGATGGCCTCCTACCGCAAGCTGCTCGGCGACATCCTGCTCAAGCTGCCCCACGTGCGAGAGTCCAAGAGCTACATCGTCATGGAAGAGGTGAAGGAAAGCCTCACCCTGCCCATCCCGGACTGATTCCCGGCCCGCTCGACCGATCCATTTACGACTTCCCGGCGCTTTTTGCCGCCCGGCTATTGGCTGGGCGGGAAGTCGGCGTTTATCCTGCGTAAAATTTTAACAACATAAAAATCAGGATATCGCACATGAACGCCCGCGTTCACCAGCCGGTGCACACCGACCAGCACGCCCCTTCCTACTATGCCGCCAGCGCCAATCGCCGCCTCGAAGTACCGTCCCTGGCCGGCGACGAGCAGGCTGACGTGTGCATCATCGGCGGTGGTTTCTCCGGCCTGAATACAGCGATAGAACTGGCCGAACGCGGCTTCTCGGTGATCCTGCTGGAAGCCCACAAGATCGGCTGGGGCGCCAGCGGGCGTAACGGCGGCCAGCTGATCCGCGGCGTTGGCCACGGCCTGGAGCAGTTCGAGCCGGTAGTCGGCGCCGACGGCGTCCACGCCATGAAGCTGATGGGCCTGGAAGCGGTGGAGATCGTCCGCCAGCGCGTCGAAAAATACGCCATCGACTGCGACCTGACCTGGGGCTACTGCGACCTGGCCAACAAGGCCTCCGACGTCGCCGGTTTCCAGGAAGACTTCGACGAACTGAAAAGCCTCGGCTACCGCCACGAGCTGCGCATGGTGGCGAAAGAGGACATGCACAGCATCGTCGGCTCGGACTTCTATGTCGGCGGCATGGTGGACATGGGCTCGGGCCATCTGCACCCGCTCAACCTCGCCCTCGGCGAAGCCGCCGCGGCGCAGAGCCTCGGCGTGCGGCTGTTCGAGGACTCCGCCGTCACCGCCATCGACTATGGCAGCGAGGTGCGCGTACGCACCGCCAGGGGCAGCGTGCGCGCCAAGTCCCTGGTCATCGCCTGCAACGCCTACCAGAACGGCCTGAACAACTATCTCGACGGCAAGGTACTGCCAGCCGGCAGCTACGTGATCGCCACCGAGCCACTGTCCGCCGAACAGGCCCACGCCCTGCTGCCGCAGAACATGGCGGTGTGCGACCAGCGCGTGGCGCTGGACTACTACCGGCTTTCGGCGGACAACCGCCTGCTGTTCGGCGGCGCCTGCCACTATTCCGGGCGCGACCCGGCGGACATCGCCGCCTACATGCGGCCAAAGATGCTCAATGTGTTCCCGCACCTGGCCAATGTGCGCATCGACTACCAGTGGGGCGGCATGATCGGCATCGGCGCCAACCGCCTGCCACAGATCGGCCGCCTGCCCGACCAGCCCAACGTGTACTTCGCCCAGGCCTACGCCGGCCACGGGGTGAACGCCACCCACCTGGCCGGCAAGCTGCTCGCCGAGGCCATCGCCGGGCAGCAGGGCAGCGGCTTCGAGCTGTTCGCCAAGGTCCCGCACATCACCTTCCCCGGTGGCAAGCTGTTGCGCTCGCCGCTGCTGGCACTGGGCATGGCCTGGTACCGGTTCAAGGAAGCGCTGTCGGGCTGACCGCATCCGTCGACCAGCGGCTAGAATCTCCGGCAGCCCGCCACCGGCGCGCTTGCCGGAGAACCTCCCGTTGCTGCCACGTTTCCTGCTGCTGATCCTGCTGACTCTGGGTGGCTGCGCCAGTGCGCCGCCACCGGAGCCGTCGCACGTGCTGCCGGTACAGGACAGCACGCTGGCCAACGACATCGAGCAGCGCGCCGCAGCCCACCCCGGCCAGTCCGGCTTCCACCTGCTGGCTTCCAGCGTCGACGCCTTCCTCGCCCGCGCCGAGCTGATCCGCAAGGCCCAGCGCAGCCTCGACCTGCAGTACTACATCGTCCACGACGGCCTCACTACCCGCGCGCTGATCCGCGAGCTGATCAAGGCCGCCGACCGCGGCGTGCGCGTGCGCATGCTGATCGACGACACCAGCAGCGATGGCTGGGACTACGAGCTGGGCACCCTGGCCGCCCACCCGAATATCCAGGTGCGCCTGTTCAACCCGCTGCACCTGGGCCGCAGCACCGGCGTCACGCGTAACCTGGGGCGGCTGTTCAACCTCTCCGAACAGCACCGGCGCATGCACAACAAGCTGCTGCTGGCGGACAACAGCCTGGCCATCGTCGGTGGGCGCAACCTGGGCGACGAGTACTTCGACGCCAAGGCCGAGATGAATTTCAGTGACCTCGACCTGCTGGGCGTCGGGCCGGTGGCGCAGTCGTTGGGGCAGAGCTTCGACCAGTACTGGAACAGCCGCATCAGCCGGCCCATCGAGGACTATCTGTGGAGCGAACCGGACCTCGACGAACTACAGAGCGTGCGCCACAAGCTGGACCGTTACCTGGCCAAGGAGCGGGTGAAGAGCTCCAGCTACATCGCCCGACTGAACCGCAACAGCGACCGCCCGCACCTGCAGAACTGGCTGGATGACCTGGTCTGGGCGCCCGGCAAGGCGATCTGGGATACGCCGCTGAAAGTCCTCGACCAGGGCGACCCGAAGGGCGAGCAGTTGCTCAGCACCCAGCTGCAGCCGCTGTTCGATGGCGTATCGAAGGAACTGATCCTGGTCTCGGCCTACTTCGTGCCGACCAGCACCGGCGCCGATTACCTGACCCAGCGCGCCGACCGCGGCGTCAGCGTGCGCCTGCTGACCAACTCGCTGGAAGCCACCGACGTCCCGGCGGTACACGCTGGCTATGCGCCCTATCGCCTGGAGTTGCTGGAACACGGGGTGAAGCTCTACGAGCTGCGCGCCGACCCGGACCAGCGCCTGTCCGGAGCACCGTGGATGGTGCGCGGATCGAGCAGCGCCAGCCTGCACAGCAAGGCGGCGGTATTCGACCAGCGGCAGGTGTTCGTCGGCTCGCTGAACTTCGACCCGCGCTCGGTGTTGTGGAACACCGAGGTCGGCATCATCGTCGACAGCCCGGAGCTGGCGGACCAGGTGCGTCGCCTGGCGCTGGCCAGTATGTCGCCCAGCGTCAGCTACCAGGTGAAGATTGCGCCCGACAGCACTCCGCCGAAGCTGGTCTGGATCGAGGAGCGCAACGGCAAACTGGTGGCGCTGGAGCGCGAGCCGGGCAGCGTCTGGCGCCGGCTCAACGCCTGGGTTGCCGGCGCCATCGGCCTGGAGAAGATGCTCTAGGAGCGCTCCTGCTGCAGCTGCGCATCCGTGGTCCGCATCACCGGCGGCAGCCCGCGCAGGCTCACCAGGATGACGAAGCCGAACGCGCCCAGGGCCATCACCAACGGCAGTGCGTGGCCGCTGACCCACTGACTGACCGCGCCGGTGGTCAACGGCCCGATCAGACAGCCGATCCCCCAGAGCTGGGCGATGTGCGAGTTGGCGCGGACCAGTGCATCGTCGCGGTAACGCTCGCCGATGAGGATCAACGACAGGGTGAACAGCCCGCCCGCACTGGCGCCGAACAGCACCAGCACCGGCCAGATGGCGATGTGGTGCAGCAGCAGCGGCATGGCCAGGCTGCTCGCGCAGAGGACGATGCCGCAGCCCTTGAACAGCTTCTGCCGTGAAATACGATCGGCCAGCCAGCCGATGGGCAGCTGCAGCAAGGCATCACCGACCACCACGGTGCTGACCATCGCCAGCGCCACTGACTGGGTGAAGCCCTGCTGGATGCCGTAGACCGGCAGCAAAGTGAGGATCATCGCCTCGAAACCGGCGAACAGCACCACCGCCCAGGCAATCGCCGGCAGTTGGCCGCAGAAGTCGAACAGCCCACGGCCGTTGGCGCTGTGCGGGTCGACCTTGGGCGCGCCGGTGCGGCCCAGTAGCAACAGCGAGCCGCCCACCAGCAGGCAGACGCTGAACCAGAAGCCGCGGTTGTCGGCGGTACCGATGAAGGTCAGCAGCACCGGGCCGGACAGCTGGCTCAGCGCATAGCCGGTGCCGTACAGGGCGACGAGACGACCGCGCCATTTCTCGATGGCCAGCTGGTTGATCCAGCTCTCACCGAGGATGAATACGACAGTCAGCTGCACGCCGATCAGCAGGCGCAGGAACAACCAGATCGGGTAACTCTGCAGCAACGCCAGCAGGCCGACCGAGAAGGCCCCGGAGATCAGGCACAGGCGCATCAGGCGCGGCGTGCCGACGCGTGCGGCGAGGCGCCCGGAAATCATTGCGCCGAGCAGCACGCCGACTGCCGGCGTGGAAGCCATGACGCCGATGGCAAAGGTGCCGTAGCCCCAGCCTTCCAGGCGCAGCGAAACCAGCGGCATGGTCAGGCCGAGGGCCAGGCCGATGCTGATCACGGCAGCACAGACAGCGAAATACGGTCCCCAACGCATTGTTTTTCTCCTGTCGGAGCGCACGCCGGGCGCGTGGGTGCCCGATACGCAAAGCACAGCGGCCGGGCTTCCCTGAGGGAAACCCGGCCGCGGGTGTGGCTCTGTATCAGAGCCGGCCCCAGGCTCGGGGCCGACCTGCTTCAGGCGCGGATCAGAGTTTGATCCAGGTAGCCTTCAGCTCGGTGTACTTGTCGAACGCGTGCAGCGACTTGTCGCGACCGTTGCCGGACTGCTTGAAGCCACCGAACGGAGCGGTCATGTCGCCGCCGTCGTACTGGTTCACCCACACGCTGCCGGCGCGCAGCGCCTTGGCGGTCAGGTGGGCCTTGGACAGATCGCTGGTCCACACCGCAGCGGCCAGGCCGTACGGGGTGTCGTTGGCGATGCGCACGGCTTCTTCGGCATCGGTGAACTCGATGACCGACAGCACCGGGCCGAAGATCTCTTCACGGGCGATGCGCATGGCGTTGGTCACGCCGTCGAAGATGGTCGGCTCGACGTAGGTGCCGCCGGTCTCTTCCAGGGTGCGCTTGCCGCCGGCTACCAGCTTGGCGCCGTCGTCGTGGCCAGCCTGGATGTAGCTCAGCACGTTGTTCATCTGGGTGGTGTCGACCAGCGCACCGACGTTGGTTTCCGGGTCCAGCGGGTTGCCCGGCTTCCAGCCCTTGATGGCTTCGACGACCATCGGCACGAACTCGGCCTTGATCGATTTCTCCACCAGCAGGCGCGAGCCGGCGGTGCAGACTTCGCCCTGGTTGAAGGCGATGGCGCTGGCAGCGGCTTCGGCAGCGGCTTTCAGGTCCGGGGCGTCAGCGAAGACGATGTTCGGGCTCTTGCCGCCGGCTTCCAGCCAGACGCGCTTCATGTTCGATTCGCCCGCGTAGATCATCAGTTGCTTGGCGATCTTGGTCGAACCGGTGAACACCAGGGTGTCGACGTCCATGTGCAGCGCCAGGGCCTTGCCCACGGTGTGGCCGAAGCCCGGCAGGACGTTGAACACACCTTTCGGAATGCCGGCCTCGATGGCCAGCTGAGCGACGCGAATACCGGTCAGCGGGGACTTCTCGGAGGGCTTGAGGATCACCGAGTTACCGGTGGTCAGCGCCGGGCCGAGTTTCCAGCAGGACATCAGCAGGGGGAAGTTCCACGGCACGATGGCGGCAACTACACCGACCGCCTCGCGGGTCACCAGACCCAGCTCGTTGTGCGGGGTGGCAGCCACTTCGTCGTAGATCTTGTCGATGGCCTCGGCGCTCCAGCGCAGGCTGTTAGCCGCACCGTAGACGTCCACGTTCAGCGAGTCGCTGATCGGTTTGCCCATGTCGAGGGTTTCCAGCAGGGCCAGTTCCTCGGCGTTCTCCAGCAGCAGCTCGGAGAAGCGGATCATGACCTTCTTGCGCTTGGCCGGAGCCATGCGCGACCACACGCCGGAATCGAAGGTGGCACGGGCAACCTGCACGGCACGCTCGGCATCGGCCAGGTCGCAGCTGGCGACCTTGGCCAGGAAGCGGCCATCCACAGGGCTGAGGCAATCGAAGGTGGCGCCGGATGCGGCGTCGACGTATTCACCGTTGACGAAGGCGCGGCCTTCGATCTTCAGATCCTTGGCGCGAGCTTCCCAATCGGCGCGAGTGAGGGTACCCATGACAACGTGTCCTCTTATTAATGTGCTTATCAGATGCAGGCGCCCGGCGGGCGCACTGTCAAAAATTCCGCAAGGCGGAGCAAACGCATGCTGTTGGCAACCCTAAACCGGAGGCTGCCAATTTTCAATATTTTTTACACTAAGCGGCCAAATGGCCTTGTCACGTTCGTTTTATTAAACATAGACTGCCCTGATTCGTCGGCTGATGGTTTTCCGACAGCCGCTTCGGAGTAAATATCCAACAGCGCTGCGCGTGCCCGCACGCACTCTCGCCAACAACTCTAAAGAACCGAGACCGCCATGAACGTCGAGCAGATCGTCGATTTCGCCCAGGCCACCACCGCCCCGGAACACTACCGCCCCGCCCCGGACCGCATCATCAAGGGTGACCCGGCGCAGAACGTGCGCAACCACTACGCCAGCGACTGCGGCCAGTTCAACGTGGGCATCTGGGAAGGCGAGCCGGGCCAGTGGAACGTCAGCTACACCGAGCACGAATACTGCGAGATCCTCCAGGGCGTGTCGGTGATCCGTGATGCCAACGGCGGCGCCAAGACCGTGCGCGTCGGCGACCGCTTCGTCATCCCGGCCGGCTTCAGCGGCACCTGGGAAGTGCTGGAGCCCTGCCGCAAGGTCTACGTGATCTTCGAACAGAAGGCCTGAGCACCCGAACACGAAAAAGCCCGCCAATCGGCGGGCTTTTTTTCGTCCGCGATCCTTGCAAGGGGCAAATCTCGGGCAAGAAAAAACCCGCCACGAGGGGCGGGTTTCTTCACAAGGGCGAAGATCAATTACTTGATCTTGGCTTCCTTGTAGATCACGTGCTTGCGAACAACCGGATCGAATTTCTTGATCTCGATTTTCTCAGGCTTGGTGCGCTTGTTCTTGTCGGTGGTGTAGAAGTGGCCGGTACCGGCGCTGGACACCAAACGGATCAGTTCACGCATGACTGCAGCTCCTTAGAATTTTTCGCCGCGGGTGCGCAGGTCGTTCAGAACGGCCTCGATACCACGCTTGTCGATGATACGCATGCCTTTAGCGGAAACGCGCAGACGCACGAAACGCTTCTCGGATTCTACCCAGAAACGGTGGTGCTGCAGGTTCGGCAGGAAACGGCGACGGGTTTTGTTGTGTGCGTGGGAAATGTTGTTCCCGGTAACCGGACCCTTACCGGTCACTTGGCAAACTCTCGACATGGCTCAGCCCTCTGTAAACCACATGCCAAACCCGGCATGGGTTGGCTGCTTAACTCAATAGGATTCTCAGTTTCACCGGGGTCTTAACTGCCGCTTCGCCGCGATCGAGTCGCAGGATCAGAGCAGGGCCCCAGAAAAGAGCGCAGCTTTATATCAGAAAGACACTTGCAGCTGCAAGGGAAAGCATGACTCGAAAAGGCCAGGCCCAGCCCCCGCGGGCCGCGGCACCGCTGCCGTTCGTCGCTTGCCATCGTTGTGACGGGCGGCGGCTTGGTCTAGGGTAGCTCCTTCGAGGCTGCCAACAGCCTTGCATGACCCGCCCAGCCTCGCGGATGGGCATCTTGCCAGCTTACACGGAGTCCGTCATGCGTCTTGCCCTTCTCGCCCTCCTGCTCACCCCGGCTTTTGCCAGCGCCGCCTCGCTGAGCGTGTGCACCGAAGCCAGCCCCGAAGGCTTCGACGTGGTCCAGTACAACTCGCTGACCACCACCAACGCCTCAGCCGATGTGCTGATGAACCGCCTGGTGGACTTCGACGCCGCCCGCGGCGAAGTGGTGCCGAGCCTGGCTGAGAGCTGGAAGGTCTCCGACGACGGCCTGACCTACGACTTCCAGCTGCGCGACGGCGTGGCCTTCCACCACACCGACTACTTCAAGCCGAGCCGCGCCCTGAGCGCCGACGACGTGGTGTTCAGCTTCCAGCGCATGCTCGACGCGGCGCAGCCCTGGCACAAGGTGGCGCAGAGCGGCTTCCCGCATGCCCAGTCGATGCAGTTGCCGAGCCTGGTCAAGGCGGTGGAGAAGGTCGATGCGCAGCACGTGCGCTTCACCCTCAATCACCCCGACGCAACCTTCCTGTCGATGCTCAGCATGGGCTTCGCCTCCATCTACTCCGCCGAGTATGCCGACCAGCTGATGAAGGCCGGCACCCCGGAGAAGCTCAACGCCCAGCCCATCGGCACCGGCCCCTTCGTCTTCAAGCGCTTCCAGAAGGACGCCGTGGTGCGCTACAGCGCCAACGCCGAGTACTTCGGCGGCAAGCCGGCTGTGGATAACCTGATCTTCGCCATCACCCCCGACGCCGCCGTGCGCCTGCAGAAGCTCAAGCGCAACGAGTGCCAGATTGCCCTGTCGCCCAAGCCGCTGGACGTCGAGGAAGCGACCAAGAACGCCGACCTCAAGGTCGAACAGACCCCGGCCTTCATGACCGCCTTCGTCGGCATCAACAGCCAGCATCCGCCGCTGGACGACCCGAAGATCCGCCAGGCGATCAACCTCGCATTCGACAAGGCCAGCTACCTCAAGGCCGTCTTCAATGGCACCGCGACTGCCGCCGACGGCGTCTACCCGCCCAATACCTGGAGCTATGCCAAGGACATTCCGGGCTACGCCTACGACCTGCAGCAAGCGCAGAAGCTGATCGGCGAGACCGGCCGCAAGCAGGGCTTCAAGACCACCATCTGGACCCGTCCCTCCGGCAGCCTGCTCAACCCCAACCCGGCGCTGGGCGCGCAGATGCTCCAGGCCGACCTGAAGAAGATCGGCATCGACGCGCAGATCCAGGTGATCGAATGGGGCGAGCTGATCCGCCGCGCCAAGGCCGGCGAGCATGACCTGCTGTTCATGGGTTGGGCCGGTGACAACGGCGACCCGGACAACTTCCTCACGCCGCAATTCTCCTGCGCCAGCGTCAAGTCCGGGCTGAACTTCGCACGCTACTGCGACGCGAAGCTCGACGGCCTGATCAGCCAGGGCAAGGCAGTGGCCGACCAGGCCAAACGCAGCGAGCTGTACCACCAGGCCCAGCAGATCATCCACGACCAGGCGCTGTGGCTGCCGCTGGCGCACCCGACCGCCCTGGCGCTGACCCGCAAGGACGTGAAGGGTTACACGGTCAGCCCGTTCGGCCGCCAGGACTATTCCAAGGTGCAGCTCTGAAAGGTGCAGCTCCGAGCAGCGAACTGCTCGACCACCTGCTGCCGGAGTTCCAGTTTGCCGAGCGGCACTCGCTGGCGATGCGGGCGACACCTGCGCAGGTGCTGGATGCGGTGAGCCAACTCACCGCGGAGCACGACCCGCTGGTGCAGCGCTTCCTGCAGATTCGCGAAGCGCCGGCCCGGCTGGCATTGCGCCTGGGCCTGCGCAACGCCCTGGCGCAGCGGCCGCGTTTCGGCCTGCACGAATTCACCCTGCTCGGCCGCACGGGCGATAGCGAAATTGCTTACGGCCTGATCGGGCGCTTCTGGCGCAGTGACTTCGGCCTGCGCCCGTGCGCCGACGGCGAGAGCTTCCAGCGCTTCGCCGAATCCGGGACGGCGCGGCTGATCCTGCATTTTTCCTGCGAACCGGGCGAGCGCGAGGGAGAAGTGCGCGTGCAGACGGAAACCCGTGTGCACTGCCCGGATCGTCGCAGCCGCCTGCTGTTCACCCCTTACTGGCTGGCGATCCGCCCGGTCAGCGGGCTGATCCGCCGGCGCCTGCTGCGCGATATCCAGCGCCGCGTCTCAGAGCATCCCCAGCTCAGCCATTGATTGCGGCTCGCCGTCACCGACAATGAAGTGATCGAGCACGCGCACGTCAATCAGCGCCAGCGCCTGGACGATGCGGCGGGTCAGCAGGTCGTCCGACTGGCTCGGCTCGGCGATGCCGGAGGGATGTTAGGAAACAATTTGCTTTGTCACCTAAGCGCACTGCTTTGGGATAGCGGCTAAATTTGCTAAACCAACGCATATAGGGCTTGGGTGATGGTTCTCATTATTCGAAAGTCGGAAATAGCGTCCATAGCGGAAAGCAATGGCTTTGAAAACTACCTCCCTGCTCAAATTCTTTCATCAGTGGAGTTAAAAGAACCACGCCCAACGGGATTCCCGCTTCTATTCTCAGAACGCCTCGAACTCATAGAGCCTGCAGTTCTATATTTACACGAGCATTTAATACATCGCGCCCATTCAAAAGAGACGATAAGAACTTACTGCGAAATACTTCAAGACTGGTTTGAAACCCTTGAGCAAAATAATATCCAATGGCAAATCGCAGACGCATCAGACCTAATCTCCTATAGAAATAGAATGATAAACCAGCGTAGCGAAAAAACGAAATCCAGCTACAGCATATCCACAATAAACCATCGCGTACGGGGGGTTATTAGATTCTACGAGTGGGCGGTAAGAACGAAGCATCTGCGGAGCTCTCCAATAGGAGAGCGCCCAAGACTCATAATGAAAAGTGTGAACTTTAGCCGCCGACAAAATTTTGAGGCGAACTTAAAGTCGCCATTCATCATTAGACAATATGAAAATCTCCCAAACCCTTTAAACCCAGCCGAAGCGCGAGATCTACTTGCCGCCCTACAACCGCCGTTTGATCTGATTGCGAGATGGCAACTTTTTACAGGAATGCGCATTAGCGAGGCATTGCAATTAAACCTAGCGGACATTCAGGCAAAAAACCAGAGGCGGAGTATAAAAATAGAAATATGCAGGAAGGGCAGGAAACACGGCTATATAATTGCGCCAGCCCCACTGATCAGGGCAACAGAAAACTACATTGCCACACATAGACTGGCATGGCAGAACAGAACTGCATCTAGGGGAAACACTCCAAACCCAGAGGCCCTATTCATAACTTCTCACGGAAAAAGAGCTTCAAAGGGAAACTACCAAAGGGCGATACGAGAGACTAGTATTTCTTTGGGATTTAGATGCACCTCACATACCCTAAGAGCAACTTTCGCATGCACATTACTATCTAAACTCGAGTCGCTTTCGAAGTCTGGCGAAAGTATAAACCCGCTAATGATTGTGAAGATATTAATGGGCCATTCCAATATAGAAACGACAGACAGATATCTTCGAGCAATTTACACAGATGGATGCGATGTAGAGGCTATCCTCGAAGATCTTTTAGGAAAAAGCAATCATGCAGCGAACTCCAGCATCCAGGATATATAAGGATAGTATCGATAAAAAATTCCAATCGCGGCTATCTCGCCAGGAGCGAGCGCAATCTATCCGCATCAGAGAAACGACTATAGACTTTAGCCTTCTCAACCTTCCAAAAGATATAGAGATTGCCCTTTCGGAAACATTTAAAACACACTGCAGCGCACTATCCAAAGACACCACTATCACTTATTGGAGAAACTTAAGAGTATTCTCGAAGTTTTTAGAAACAGACGGAAAGGTCCGAAGGGTTGAGGACCTTAATGGAGAAATGCTTCGAAGGTACATTAGATGGCTTAATCGACAAACTTCAATGGACGGCCGTGAGTGGACAAAGCAATCTAGAGCGGCCTATTACACCACTGTGAAGTCGCTTCTCAAGACGGCTCTGCTCACCAGGCAATTTGTTTTACATGACATAGACTTCCCAAACAACCCGTTTCCATGGAGGAACAGAGACACACCTGCCAGAAAAAGACTTTCAGCAGATCACTTAAAGCAAATTCTCGATGCTTGCACGAAAGAAATATCCGATATCCGAAGACGCCGAGAGTCATTTAAGAAAAACATCTCGGAGAATCATCAGCAAGGAAGTATTCAGTGGCTAATCTCGCAAACAATTAAAAAGTACAACGGCATAATCCCAGAACGAAAGACACTCCAGAAAGTTAAGGACAGAGAATATCTTAAAGCCTTAGAGTCCAATGGAGGCCTAAAAGAAATAGAGCCTTTAATTTATCCGCGCTCAGAAACCCTCCTACCCTACTATCTATCCATACTCGTGCAAACAGCTGGCAATCCGGCCTCAATTTCCCGCCTCGAAACAACCTGTCTGCAAGAGCTTCCGCTAATTGACAATAGAGTCGCAATCATCTGGAGGAAAGGAAGAGCCAGCTCGATCCAAAGGGTTATATTCTCGGACGAGGCCCCCAACAAACCACCTCAATTAGTTAAAGAACTACTCTCATGGGGCGCCGACCTACGAGCCAAGTCTCCTGAGCCCCTGAAAGAAATGCTATTTATCTTCAAAGGCCCAAGAGAAATTAGCTACCTGTCTGATCGGACCGCCTCACAAATACTTAACGATTTCTGTAAACGCCATTGTATAGAGCGATTTAGCTTATCAGAGGTGCGCGGCGGAGTCCTTGCAAGCATCTACCAGTCAACAGGAAGTCTACAAAGGGCCAAGGAGTTGGCAAACCACAAAAGCTCTGCCACAACTATAAAATATGTAAACTCCGACGAAACAAAAATCAGAAACAGGGAGGTAATTTCTGATATTCAGAAAAGCTTCCTAAAAAACATAAAGCCTAAGAGAGGAAAGCAAGTCTCGCCCTCCCTTCCCCCCCATGGAGTTAGCACCAAGTCAGTTTCATTATTTGGATTCAACTGCAAAGACCCATATGAAGGGGCGGCTCCAGGCACTAAAAAAGGTGAAATATGCAGTAATTTTCTTGGCTGCTTTATATGCCCAAACGCAATTATACCAAATGACGCGAAGAGTATTGCGAGGCTAATACAAGCAAAACAGCACCTGACCCAAAGTGCAGAATACATACATCCCAGCCGCTGGCAAATTCTTTACGCACCGATCTTGCGAATACTAGAGGAGGATATACTCCCAAATTTCTCCAGCCACCAAACGTCAGAAGCGGAAAAGATAGTGAAAGACTTGCCGCCACTACCTGAGCTAAGGTGAGCAAACATGCAAAAATACAACCCGTTAAAACCAACAGATAGCCAGAGCCAGGGCGACTCTCAAGAAGATAGAAACACCTTCCTATCTAACTGTAAGTGGGAGGATGACGTCTGGACACTATCTCCGACAAATGCAGTGGAAGAAACTAAACCTTGCAAACTGAACTGGGCATTTCGTGTTTCAAAGGATGAGTTATTCACTGCGACCAAGCACCAGGGGCTACTCGAGAAATCAAAAAAACTGCTATATCTAGCGCAAACGCGCTCAATTTTGAATGGCATGCCACAAAAATCAAAGAGTGTATCTCAACTATTTGACTACCTGCGAGCACTATTAATATGGATGCTCGAAAACGACATACCAAGCTTTGACTTCCTAGACGACCAATTAGTACTGAAATTCAGATCATACATTTCAAAAAGAACCATAAATAACGGTAGAAATATTAAACAAATAACCGTCCAGAAATACTTATCAATAATATCCTACCTTCTCAATTTCAAAACAGAATTGGACATAAAAATCTCGCCACCGCAGAGTGCAGCATACTTCACATCCATGGAGCGAGAGTTTTGGCCATATACGCCAAATGAAATAGCTCTACCATTAATTGAAAGATCAAAACTATTAATAAAGTCCGCTCCAGCAGTAACATTAGCTGGCTTAAAAATATACTCAGATGAAATGCTTATAGAGCAAAAAAGCGGCACACCTCGAAAGCAAGCACTTAGCAAGGCATCGAAAAAGCTCTCTGCCGCAAATCTGCATATACAACAGCCCCGCGCATTTAGAATAAGGTCGGCGAAAGACCTATCAAAACTTATTAACTCCCTATACACCGCCTGCTTCGTGTTGATCTCCTATCTAACAGGCGCAAGAGTAAGTGAAATTTTGACATTAAAAGACAACTGCCTAAGACGTGTCTCTAATGGGGATGGTCTAGAGCTAACCGTAATTGCTGGGCGAATATTCAAGCAAGAAGCTGAGTATTACGGTAGGCCTCATGAATGGGTAGCACCACCACTTACGCAGAAAGCTATCGAAGTCCTAATTTTGTTATCAGAAAAGCATCGTCTACAAACCGCCAGAAATGACCTGTGGCTACGAAGCAAAAACATTGGTTCGGCTGAATGGGAGCATACATGCAGAACACCAATAGAAATATCAACTAGGGATAGATTACGAGGGGCATTGCTAAGCTATTCCGATTGGTTAGACCTGCCTAAGATTAACGGTCGAAAATGGCGTCTTTCAACGCATCAAGGACGAAAAACATTCGCTCGATTTGCAGCTCTTAGAGACCGATCCTCTCTCTTCGCCTTGTCACAGCAGCTTGGGCACCGTGAACGAGCGATTACAGATTTCAGCTATAGCGGCCAGGATTATGATCTTTCGTCAGAAATTGACTCAATTATAGTCGAGCAGTCCATTACCGCTTGGGAGCATTTGCTCGAGACACCACTTCTTGGAGGACGAGCCGGAGATGAGATTATTGCCAAGCGCCCCAGCTTTCAAGGAGCAAGCATGAAACAAGAAATCACCACTTATGCAAGAATTCTTGTAGATGCAGGCCTTACTCTTGGAGTGTGTGACTGGGGATACTGCATATACAGGAAAGAGTTTAGCAGTTGTAAAGGAAGCAATTTCGGTCCTAGCCCGCTCAGAAGAGAACCATCTACATGCGCCTCCTGTAAAAATTTTGCTTTAACCAAAGAGCATACGCCTTATTGGGAATACCAAATAATTAAATCTTTGGAAATTTTAGAGCAACCTGATATCCCCCTACAAACTGCCAGACTAGCTAGGGCGCGGATAGAAGAGGCATCAGAGTTAATTCAGAAAATCAAAATAACTGATGACATGGACCAGGAAGATGACTGAAAGAACACAAAAATCAGCCGATCGAATAATGGAAGCCATCAGAACTTTGCATGAGGAAAGTCCTGACAAGCAGATAACCATAACTGCTGTTTGCAATATCGCAGAAGTCTCACGAAATACCATCTATAGGTATCACAAGGACGCCCTAGAAAGAATTCGTCAACTGAATAAATCCAGTCGGCCGGAGCCCCCGACACTAAAGGACACCGTTGATAAACTTACGAGAGAAAATAGGGCACTCACCTTGCGCCAAGAAAAACTTGCCGCTCTGATTGATCACTATTTTTCTGCCTGGCAGGAAGCCAAATCAAAATCGGAACACCAGCAGCGGGAGCTTGCCGAGCTTCGAAAACTGCTCCGCTCAGCCCCAAAGCCAATCAACGGTTAGCTTTTCTTGGGGATTTTCGCGTACGAGAAAAATC
Source organism: Pseudomonas sp. CAN1 (assembly GCF_030462585.1). GTDB lineage: Bacteria > Pseudomonadota > Gammaproteobacteria > Pseudomonadales > Pseudomonadaceae > Pseudomonas. Next base: position 289,358 of record NZ_JASMRU010000004.1, read on the forward strand.
TTTAATAGAAATTGCGAAACCGTGCCCCACCTATTGAAAATTCACCAAAAACGTGATATATAGCGCGAGCTTAATACTAGGTTGCGCAAATTATGAACATGAACGTCTCGGAGAAGTTTTTCTCTGCAAGCTCCGAATTACCAAGTGAATCTGCGGGCCCGAAGCTTGTGAGCCTCTTCTGCGGCGCAGGTGGATTGGACTTAGGATTTATAAATTCAGGGTTTGATGTTGTATATGCCGCCGACTACGACTTGTCCGCCGTTCAAACATATAACCGCAACCATGCAGGAAAAAGAGCTAACCAGATAGACCTGTTAGAGACCAGCGCTGCAGAGCTCTACCAGCAAGCAGTCATCGCTCCAGGCCTAGATGGGCATATTGATGGAGTTATTGGCGGCCCTCCCTGCCAAGGGTTCTCGCGCGGAAATACTGGCCGTTGCTTTAGTGATCCTAGAAACCAACTAGCCGTTAAGTACGCAGAAATTGTTAACTATTTCTTTGAGCACTCAAAGATAAAGTTTTTCTTGTTTGAAAACGTTCCGGAAATTCTTGCAAGCAAAAATACCGAATTCCTTTCGATGCTACGGGAAAAGCTGTCAGAGAATTTTATCATTCATGAAAAAGAGATCAACGCAGCCAATTTTGGAGTTCCACAACAGCGACACCGCTACTTTATCGCTGGAGTTAGCAAGCATATAGACAGTACAAGCTTCAAGTTTCCAGAGCCAACGGCATTAACTCATAAGACCGTTCGTGAAGCTATCCATGGTCTACCAGAGCCAATCTATTACAAGAAAGGGTGTGGAGAGAACGACATTCCATTCCACCCCAATCATTGGACTATGCAACCAAAATCAAAGCGCTTCTTAACCGGCGAAATGCCTACTGGCGGTCGCTCATTCATTAAACTTGAGTGGGGCAAACCGAGCAGAACTGTAGCTTACGGAAATCGCGAGATACATGTTCACCCTGAAGGGCACCGCCGCCTGAGTATCTATGAGGCGATGCAGCTTCAAGGATTCCCAAAGTCATACAGACTTTGCGGAAGCCTAAGCGCACAGGTTAAACAAGTATCCAATGCGGTTCCACCCCCGGTAGCAACCGCGCTAGCCGAGAGCTTGAAAGACTTATTATTTTAAGGGACTAGTACATGGAAGTTCAGCAAAATGATCCACAAAATGAAAGTGATCCGCTAGAAGCGACTGAGCAAACAGAAGACTTAGTCAATAGCAAGCTTGCAAGCGCGCACGACTCCGGGGAAACCGTAAAGGCGCGCTTAATGACCGACGAGCGAGTTTTCGCACGGATCACTGATGGTATCTACCGAGACCCTGCATCTGCGCTACGTGAATTAATCGCCAATGGATACGACGCTGACGCAACGGAAGTTCGCGTAGAAACAGACTTCCCCCGGTTCTCAAAAATATCAGTGCGCGATAATGGCAGAGGCCTGACCAAAGAAACTCTGGCCCATGTGATATGTCATATTGGCGGCAGTCTCAAACGAACAAAGCAAGGCCAAAATTTCAATATTTCCAGTGACGACGACCCCACTAAGAGCAAGGAGGGGCGCCCTCTCATTGGAAAACTCGGGATAGGTCTGTTTTCAGTCTCACAGATAACTCACCATGTAGTTATCATCTCGAAAACAAAAGGCAGTAGCAAACGCATATATTGCGACATACTTTTGATGCCGCAGTCAGAAGCCCTTCTTGAGAAAGAGGAGGGTCAAAAATTTGTAACCGGCGAAGTTGAGATAAAGTTTGTTGAAGCTAACGATATCGACTCGCACGGAACCGAAATACTGCTGCTTGACCTAAGAAGTCACGTGAAAGAAGCCCTTCTCTCTAAAATGACATGGGATGCGCTTAGAGAGAAAGATGAGAGCGAGAAGAAAGAGGAAGAAGTCAAAACCGAAGCAGACTTAGCGATAGCCTTTGGTGATGATGGATTTGAAGGTGGCATTAGCATCGTTGAACCTCTTTTCCATATCGGAGAGATAGACGTACATAACGGTGTAATCCTTAAGGAAGCAAAGCTTCCTTGGAAAAGTGATGCGAACTCAGAAGATAAATTCCCGCAACTGGTAGAAAGACTTTCTGCGGCGGTAGACCCCACCGACAGATCAAGCAAGGGACCTAGCATTCAGGAGCATTTGGACTATTATCTTAGGATGCTTTGGGTATTGAGCCTTTCGATCCCGCTTCCCTATCTTAAAAAGCATCCGTTCGAAATTGAGAGTACCGACGGTGCGCAGATATTTCAGATAGACAACAAGCAAAAGGGAAGCCCTGCGGAAGTCAAGCTAGACTCGGGCCAGACGATTGCGGCTAAATATAAATTTAAATCGATTCAGGCACACAGCCTTCCGTTCAACGTATTTGTGGATGGCATCAAGCTTACTCGACCGCTTCAATATGGGAACTTTAAGCCATTAGACCATGCCATAACCAACCCGCTAATATTTATTGGCCGTGCAAAGCCTGATCTCAGCGTTATTCCTGAGCAATATCGGGGCGGCGAGCTTGAGTTTGAAGCCTACCTTTACTGGACCAAGAAAATTGTTCCAAAAGAACACAACGGGGTTCTAATCCGAATAAACGGCGCCTCGGGAACGCTTTTTGACGAGACTTTTTTAAAGTACCAAGTTTCCGAACTTACTCGCTTACGCCAAATCACCGCAGAAATCTTTGTAATTAAAGGGCTTGACGCCGCGCTCAATATCGACCGCGAATCATTCAACATAGCGCACCCTCACTTCCAAATCCTCAAGAACTGGTTGCATTCGGCGATGCGCCAGCTAATGAACAAACATAAGTTGCTCTCTGGAAACATAAACAAAACGACTCTTGGCGAAAGAAAAGAGAAAACTTTCGAGCAACTTAGAAGCATTGTCTCAGAACACGTAAAGATTTCTGGCGAAACGGCATCAGCACCAAAATCAATTCGGTACCTCGAAACCGAGAGTGCCACACTCAAATTTGAAGAGGAAACACACAGCAAATCCGTAATTGAGCTGAACAGAGAAAAAGCTCTGGCACCTATCTTGCGGAACAAGGCTGCCTCGCCGAGGGACAAAGCGCGCCAGATGCTGAACGAGGAGAAGGCCAAGACGCTTGCCTCGATTCTGACTGTTTATGGGATAGACCAGCATCTATCTAAAGAGAGATTTGAAAGCTTGGTCTCCGCGATACTTGAAGTAATGGTCCTAGAGATTGGGAAATGAATGATATGGATGTCAACACAGAAGAACACAAAGAGACGGAAGACTCCTTTGATTCGGACTTCGACCTCCCAATCGGAGTAGCCCCCACGGTGACAGTTCATACGTCGCCCATGCTAAAGACAGAGTTTGCTCCTTGGCATAAGCCGAGAAAGCAATGGATACGCGACAATCAGTGGAACTATCTCTCCTCCGCCATAGCAAAAGCACTCAAGCTAAAAGAAAAAAGCCGCTCGCTCAATTATCTTAGTCTTCCAGGCGTGGACCTTCTAGACATTCGCGCCCTCGAAGAAACGTGCAACGACTTAGGGGTAAAGCTTAAATTTCTAGGCCTGAACTACATTGAGGAAGATCAACAGGAGCAGCAAGCGGAGCAAGCTTTGTCGCTGAACGAAGTCAGATCACTGGACTATGTCGACCAAGAGAGCACGTTGCTAACTGAACGTTTCGAGGATCTTTGCGACCCTAAGTCAATCGTAAGTCAGCAAGTACTCGAAGAGTGCAAAACTTACGATGTAATCAACATCGATCTTTGCGCCTCTTTCGCTAAGCACAAGCCTGGAACGTGGGGGAGTCTATACACTGCACTCCACAAGCTACTAGTACACCAGGTTTACTATCGCACCGAACCTTGGGTCTTCCTTATCACCACTAGAACAGACAAAAGAAAAGTAGACCCGGATGCATTTGTTCGCCTAATCAACTCTGTACTAGAGTCTGTAGACCCCGCAATTATCTCTGAATACTTAGAAGGGAAAATGGGCATCAGCCCGAAATACATTCAAGCTCGCCAAATCACACAAGAAGCCTTGACAACAGTTCAGCACATGAACTGTTTTACAGCATCTTTTGGGATATGGAAGCTACGGCTTTTGATTGACGGTGATTACAAGACAAAGTCGCACATGCACCCTCCATTTTCGTATCACGTCGAATCAACCGACTCGGTGCCTGACATGACGTCCATGTCGTTCTGGTGTACACGGCTCCCCCCAGCCAGTACCGATCCCTCAGGGCTGTCTGCATCTAATGGAGGCTCCGTCGGCCGGGCGGATCATAGAGAAATATTCCAGAGCTATTCAAAAAAGGCACTGGAATCGTCAATCAATGGCGTCGACCTAGATGTACTTCTGACCGAGAAGCCCGGCGATTACGCACATGCACTGGAGCGCTCAAAGTCGCTATTGAGAAAAGCGCGGTACTCTTTGGACAAATACGATGACTGGGTTACCCAACAACAAGACAAAATTAGCTCTATGATTGCGGGCCGCCAGGCTCCGACATGAAATCGACATTAATTTGAATCGGTGACATGCATGCTAAACCCACCCCACCCCGGTGAACTATTGAGGGAAGACGTTCTTCCAGCACTCAAAATTTCTGCCAGAGAGCTCTCTCAGCATCTTGGGTATCTGGAGACTGAGATTCTTGGTGTCTTAGAGTGCAAAGCTGGCGTGAGTGCAGACCTTGCTCTTAGGCTTGAGCTAGCAGGGATAGGTGTCGCGAGCAATTGGTTAGCAATGCAGTCCGCTTTCGACCTAGCACAAGCGAGAAAGCGGCAGCATCCGACGATCAAACGGATATATCCATAGCAAACCGTCTGCACGACCTCGTTAGGCTGTCGCCGAGGGCACTACAAGGTAGGTCCCCTCGGGGACACGTGCGGCTCAGGTTCTATTCAGATCTGCGGCGTAGACCCTGGTTACAGCCGTCAACCTCACCTAACGAGTAGTTGTGGGCCAGGATCAGCGCGGCGGCGTTGTGCGCCAGGGCGCGCTTGACGATCTGCCGCGGGTAGACGCTGGCGCTGTCGATGGAGCCGTGGAACAGCACCTCGAACTCCAGCATGCGGTGGCGGTTGTCCATGAACAGGCAGGCGAATACCTCATGGGGCTCGTGGCGCAGCCGCGCCTTGAGGAAGTCGCGCACCGCCTGCGGGCTCTCCAGCGCCGGGCCGCGATCCATGTCCTCGGCCAGGTGCCGGCGCCCCATCTCCAGCACCGCCTGCAACTGGGCGAACTTCGCCGGACCCAGCCCATGGTGGTGGCAGAAGGCGTCCAGGTTCGCCTCCAGCAGGGCGCGCAGGCTGCCGAACTCCAGCAGCAGCCGGCGCGCCAGGTCGACAGCGCTGCAACCAGCGACGCCGGTACGCAGGAAGATGGCCAGCAATTCGGCATCGCTCAGGCTCGCCGCACCCCGTTCCAGCAGCTTCTCCCGGGGGCGTTCCGCCGCAGGCCAATCGAGAATTCTCACGCAACCTCCCAGCTCAGGGGCCCCGCTGTTCCCGCGCAGGCGCTGTGCTATCTTAGCCCCCTCGCTTCGCGCAGCCGGAGGCCTGGGGAGGCGTCATCGGCTTCAGCGCGCGTCATCCATTTCCGTATTTAAGGCTGGCCTATGCAGCGGCTCTATCGTAAACGCATCGTTCTGGGCGTCGGCGGCGGTATCGCCGCCTACAAGAGCGCCGAACTGGTCCGCCGGTTGCGCGACCAGGGCGCCGAGGTGCGTGTCGTGATGACCCAGGGCGGCCGCGAGTTCATCACCCCGCTCACCCTCCAGGCGCTGTCCGGCCACCCGGTGCACCTGGACCTGCTCGACCCCGCCGCCGAAGCGGCCATGGGACATATCGAACTGGCCCGCTGGGCCGACCTGGTGCTGATCGCCCCGGCCACCGCCGACCTCATGGCGCGCCTGGCCCAGGGCGTGGCCAACGACCTGCTGACCACCCTGGTACTGGCCACCGATGCGCAAGTCGCCCTTGCACCGGCGATGAACCAGGCCATGTGGCGCGACCCGGCCACCCAGGTGAATGCCGAGCTGCTGCGCTCGCGCGGCCTGCACTTCTTCGGCCCCGCCGCCGGCAGTCAGGCCTGCGGTGACGTCGGCCTCGGGCGCATGCTCGAAGCCGAGGAGCTGGCACAGCGCGCCGCCGACTGCTTCGAGTACAAGGCGCTGACCGGCCAGCACATCCTGATCACCGCCGGGCCGACCCAGGAAAACATCGATCCGGTGCGCTACATCACCAACCACAGCTCCGGGAAAATGGGCTTCGCCCTGGCCGAGGCGGCTGTCGAGGCCGGCGCCCGCGTGACCCTGGTGACCGGCCCGGTGCACCTGCCCACCCCCGACCGGGTCAACCGCGTCGACGTGGTCAGCGCCCGCGACATGCTCGCTGCCTGCGAAGCGGCGATGCCGGCGGACATCCTGATCGCCTCCGCCGCGGTGGCCGACTACCGCCCGGAACTGGTCGCAACGCAAAAACTCAAGAAAGACCCCACCAAAGGTGATGGCCTGCTCTTGCAGCTGGTGCGCAATCCCGACATCCTCGCCACCCTTTCGCTGCGCGAGGATCGGCCGTTCAGCGTCGGCTTCGCCGCGGAAACCGAGAACCTGCTCGACTACGCTTCGCGCAAGCTCAAGGACAAGAATCTCGACCTGATCGTGGCCAATGACGTGGCGAATCCGTCAATTGGCTTCAATAGTGAAGAGAACGCCATCACGGTCATCGACCGCGAATTGCACAAGACTGCGTTCGCCCAGACCAGCAAGGGCAAGATTGCCCGCCAGCTGATCGCCTTCATCGCCGAACGCATCAATCAACACTGAGAACTCAATGCACTCCCTGCAAGCCAAGATCCTCGATCCCCGCCTGGGCAGCGACTTCCCGCTGCCGCAGTACGCCACTCCGGGTTCCGCCGGCCTCGACCTGCGCGCCATGCTCAAGGAGGACTGCGTCCTCGAACCGGGCCAGACCGTACTCATCCCCACCGGCCTGTCCATCTTCATTGCCGACCCGGGCCTCGCCGCGCTGGTCCTGCCGCGCTCCGGCCTGGGCCACAAGCACGGCATCGTGCTGGGCAACCTGGTCGGCCTGATCGACTCGGACTACCAGGGCGAGCTGATGGTCTCCTGCTGGAACCGTGGTGATACGGCCTTCAGGATCGCCATCGGCGAGCGCATCGCCCAACTGGTGCTGGTACCGGTGGTACAGGCGCATTTCGAGCTGGTCGAGAGCTTCGACGAGAGCCAGCGCGGCGCCGGCGGCTTCGGGCATTCCGGCAGCCATTGACCCTTTCCTAATTTCAGGATGAATCGCCGAGGAGACGTTGCATGAAACTTTTCCAACGCACTGCCAAGGACAGCGCCGAGCTGCCGGAACTCGTTCCGGCGGAAAAGGCCGTCAGAGGACCCGCCGCCAAGGTCGACCTCAAACCGCTGCTGCCGGCCTTCGTCGTCACCGTCGCTGGTGTCGCCGCGGCCAGCGCCCTGCTCTGGTTCAGCCTGTTCGGCCAGGCCGGGCAGACCCACACCGCACAGCTGAGCAGCGCCTGGTCGGAAAACCAGGCCGGCGCGCTGCGCCAGTCGCTGAGCCTGCTCGCGGCCGACAGCCGCAGCATGGCAGGCGATCCGCAACTGCTGCCAACGCTGCAGGGCAACGATCCGGCGCGCATTGCCGCGCTGGAGAAGTCCCTCGCCCAGGGTCACCTGGATGGCCTGGTGGACGTCCACCTGAACGCCAACGGCCAGGCTGTGCAGGACGCCAACCGCCCCGGCCCGCTGAACTACGCCGCGCTGGACATGCTGCACCGCGTCGAGAGCGGCCAGAACGTGGCGCCGGAAGCCTACAAGGTCGGCAACCGCTGGCTGGTCTACAGCCCCACCGCGCTGCGCGCCGCGGACAACTCGATCCAGGGCTCGCTGCTGCTGGTGGTGGACCTGCAACGCCTGATCGACAGCCTGCCGCCGATGTCGGCCGATATCGGCCAGTTGCAGCTGGCCCAGCAGTTCGGCAACTCGCCGGCGCAGGTCCTGCTGCAACGCGGCCAGGCTTCCGGCACCACGGTGCTGAACCTGTCCAGTGGCAACCCGAACTGGAAGCTCACCTTCACCCCCGGGCCGAGCCTCACCGATTCGCTGTACTCGCCAGCCCTGCTGGGCATCGCCGCGCTGCTCGCGCTCGTCGGCGGCCTGCTCGGGCTGTATCTGGCGCAAAGTGCGATGCAGCGCCGGGTCAGCAAGGACGCCCACGCCCTGGGCCAGTTCATTCAGGAACTCGCCGGCCAACGCACTGCCAAAGCACCTGAGCTGAGCCTGCCGAGCCTGCAGGTGCTGGCTCAGGCGCTGGCTCGCCAGCCGCGCCGCAAGACCGAAACAAACGGTGCCAGTGTCCCGGCCGCCGCCCCCGCAGCGCCAGCCCAACCCGCCCCGGCGATGGTTGAGGTCGGCGCTCCGGCCAAGGCCGAGGCGTCACTGGTCGACCCGCTGTTCCAGAACACCGACATTCTGGACATCGACATACTTGATGAAGACCAGGATCTCCTGGGATTGGAGCAAACCCCCGCTATGAGCACGCCTAAAGCCCCGCAGCTGCCCGCCAGCATTTTCCGCGCCTACGACATCCGTGGCGTGGTCGGCGATACCCTGACCGCCGAGACCGCCTACTGGGTCGGCCGCGCGATCGGTTCCGAAAGCCTGGCGCGCGGCGAGCCGTGCGTCTCCGTGGGCCGCGACGGCCGCCTGTCCGGCCCCGAGCTGGTCCAGCAGCTGATCCAGGGTCTGCTCGACTGCGGCTGTCAGGTCACCGACGTCGGCATGGTGCCGACCCCGGTCCTCTACTACGCCGCCAACGTGCTGGAAGGCAAATCCGGCGTGATGCTCACCGGCAGCCACAACCCGCCGGACTACAACGGCTTCAAGATCGTCGTTGCCGGCGAGACCCTGGCCAACGAGCAGATCCAGGCCCTGCGCGAGCGCATCCAGAACGACGACCTCGCCTCTGGCGTGGGCAGCGTGCAGCAGGTCGATATCCTGCCGCGCTACTTCAAGCAGATCCGCGATGACATCGCCCTGGCCAAGCCGCTGAAAGTGGTAGTGGACTGCGGCAACGGCGTCGCCGGCGTGATCGCCCCGCAACTGATCGAAGCCCTGGGCTGCACGGTCATCCCGCTGTACTGCGACGTCGACGGCACCTTCCCCAACCACCACCCGGACCCGGGCAAGCCGGAGAACCTGGAGGACCTGATCGCCAAGGTCAAGGAGACCGGCGCCGACCTCGGCCTGGCCTTCGACGGCGACGGCGACCGCGTGGGCGTGGTGACCAACGAAGGCACCATCATCTACCCCGACCGCCTGCTGATGCTGTTCGCCAAGGACGTGGTATCGCGCAACCCGGGCGCCGACATCATCTTCGACGTCAAATGCACCCGTCGCCTGATCTCGCTGATCAGCGGCTACGGCGGCCGTCCGGTGATGTGGAAGACCGGCCACTCGCTGATCAAGAAGAAGATGAAGGAAACCGGCGCCCTGCTCGCCGGCGAGATGAGCGGCCACATCTTCTTCAAGGAACGCTGGTACGGCTTCGACGACGGCATCTACAGCGCCGCGCGCCTGCTGGAAATCATCAGCCTGGACAAGCGCGACGCCGAGCGCGTGTTCTCCGCCTTCCCGATGGACATCTCCACCCCGGAAATCAACATCACCGTCACCGACGAAGGCAAGTTCGCCCTCATCGAGGCGCTGCAGGCCCGTGGCCAGTGGGGTGAAGCCAACCTCACCACCCTCGACGGCGTGCGTGTGGATTACCCCAAAGGCTGGGGCCTGGTGCGCGCCTCCAACACCACGCCGGTGCTGGTGCTGCGTTTCGAGGCGGACACCCAGGAAGAACTGGAACGCATCAAGGACGTGTTCCGCACCCAGCTGAAAGCGGTCGACCCCGCCCTCAGCCTGCCCTTCTGACCCTCAAGTAATCTGTTGGAGCCGACCATGACCCAGAGCCGCGATGACGCCGCCCAGGTTGCCCGCGTCCTTGCCGAAGCCCTGCCCTACATCCGCCGTTTCGTCGGCAAGACGCTGGTGATCAAGTACGGCGGCAACGCCATGGAAACGGACGAGCTGAAGAACAGCTTCGCCCGCGACGTGGTGCTGATGAAGGCCGTCGGCATCAACCCGGTGGTGGTTCATGGTGGCGGCCCGCAGATCGGCGACCTGCTCAAGCGCCTGTCGATCGAGAGCCACTTCATCGATGGCATGCGCGTCACCGACGCGCAGACCATGGACGTGGTGGAGATGGTCCTCGGCGGCCAGGTGAACAAGGACATCGTCAACCTGATCAACCGTCATGGCGGCAGCGCCATCGGCCTGACCGGGAAAGACGCCGAGCTGATCCGTGCGAAGAAGCTCACCGTCACCCGCCAGACGCCGGAGATGACCAAGCCGGAAATCATCGACATCGGCCACGTCGGCGAAGTCACCGGGGTCAACGTCGACCTGCTGAACATGCTGGTGCAGGGCGACTTCATCCCGGTCATCGCGCCGATCGGCGTGGGCGCCAACGGCGAGTCCTACAACATCAACGCCGACCTGGTGGCTGGCAAGGTGGCTGAAGCGCTGAAGGCCGAGAAGCTGATGCTGCTCACCAACATCGCCGGCCTGATGGACAAGCAGGGCGAGGTACTCACCGGCCTGACTACCGAACAGGTCAACGAGTTGATCGCCGACGGCACCATCTATGGCGGCATGCTGCCGAAGATCCGCTGCGCTCTCGAAGCGGTGCAGGGCGGCGTGACCAGCGCGCACATCATCGATGGCCGTGTACCCAACGCGGTACTGCTGGAGATCTTTACCGACAGCGGTGTCGGCACGCTGATCACCAACCGCAAGTCGCGCTGATCGAAAACGACACCCGCCTGGAGCGATCCACGCGGGTGTTTTTCTGTCTGGAGTTTGTCTGACATGGCCGCATCACCCGTTTCCCGCAACGACTTCAGCTTCTTCCACGGCCTGCGCGTGCGCTGGTCAGAGGTCGACCCTCAAGGCATCGTCTTCAACGGCAACTACCTGACCTACGCCGACGTCGCCACCACCGAGTACTACCGCCACCTGGGCGTGAGCTACCCGGCCGACCTGCTGCGCGGCGGCGGCGACCTGTTCGCGGTGAAGACCACCCTGGAATACCTGGCGCCAGCGCACTTCGACGACTGGCTGGAAATGGGCGTGCGCGTGAGCCGGTTGGGCCGCAGCAGCCTGACCTTCCAGGTCTCGATCTGGTGCGACGAGCAGTTGCTGACGCTGGGCGAGCTGATCTACGCGTACGCTGGCGAAGACCGCACGAGCCAGCCCCTGCCGGACTGGCTGCGCGGGAAGATCAACGAATTCGAGCGCTGCTCGCCGCAGCAGTAAGCGCGGCGAGCTGGCGACTCAGTTGCCGCTGGAGATCTGGGCGAAACGCGCCCGGTCGGCGGCAAAGCTGTCCTGCGCCTGGATACGCAGCTGCTGGTAGCGAGTGATGTCCTGCTGCAGACGCTGCTCGTCGTCACGCAGGTTGCCCAGTTGCGCCACCAGGTCATCGGGTACCTGGCGCCCGGCACGCTCCTGGTCGGCGGCGCGGGCCTGCAGGTTGGCCTGCTGGGTCTTGAGCGACTGCAGGTTGCCGCGGGCCACGCTGGCCAGGCCATCGAGCTCGGCCAGCTTGCGGTCGCGGGCGCGATCGACGTCTTCCACGCTGGTGTACATGCGCATCAGCTGCTGGTCGGAACTGGCACGAGCGGCATCCGCCTTGCGCTGCTCGATCTCGGCGGCGGTCGGTGCCGGCGGCACCTCGCGAACTACCCGGCCCTGGTCGTTGAGCACCTGGTAGCCCTTGCCGATGTACTGCGGCGGCACGCCCAGGCGGTCGATGACGGTGATGCCCTTGTCGTTGACGTAGCGATACATCTCGACGCCGGCCGCCCCGACCTGCCCTGCCAAAAGGATACCCAGCAACCCCAACAACGCCCTGTAGTGGAAAGCACCCTGCTTGGTCATGCCAGATACCCTGTTCGGTTAGATGCCGTACTGCGCTCGATATGCCTCGACTGCCGACAGATGCTGCTTGAGTTGCGCATCGCCTGCCAGATATTCCAGCACCTGCTCCAGCGAGACAATGCTCACCACCGGGATCGAAAAGTCGCGCTCGACTTCCTGGATCGCCGACAGCTCGCCCTTGCCGCGTTCCTGGCGGTTCAGTGCGATCAGCACGCCGGCCGCCTGGGCGCCCTGGGCGTCGATGATCTGCATGACCTCGCGGATCGCGGTGCCGGCGGTGATCACGTCATCGATGATCAGCGCACGGCCGACCAGCGGAGCGCCAACCAGCGTACCGCCCTCGCCGTGATCCTTGGCTTCCTTGCGGTTGAAGCACCAGGGCAGGTCGCGGCCGTGCTGTTCGGCCAGTGCAATGGCTGTAGCGGCCGCCAGCGGGATTCCTTTATAGGCGGGCCCGAACAACACGTCGAAAGGTATGCCGCTGTCGACCACCGCGCTGGCGTAGAAACGACCCAGCTGGGACAGCGCAACACCGGTATTGAACAGACCGGCATTGAAGAAGTATGGACTGGTGCGCCCGGACTTGAGAGTGAACTCACCGAAGCGCAGAACGCCGCGCTCGATGGCGAAGCGGATGAAATCGCGTTGATATGCGTGCATGGGAAAGAACCGGCCGGTATGAATTTAGCTAAACCGTTTGAGCTCGGGTATCATACACACACGTGATTTTGGGGGCCATTTATGCGGATCATCAGTGTGAACGTGAATGGTATTCAGGCTGCGGCCGAGCGTGGTTTGCTCAGCTGGCTGCAAGCCCAGAATGCCGACGTGATCTGCTTGCAGGATACCCGCGCCTCCGCTTTCGATCTGGATGACCCGTCCTACCAACTGGATGGCTACTTCCTGTACGCCTGCGATGCCGAAGTGCCCAGTCAGGGCGGCGTCGCAATCTATAGTCGTCTGCAACCCAAGGCTGTCATAAGCGGCCTGGGTTTCGAGATGGCCGATCGTTACGGGCGCTACCTGCAAGCCGATTTCGATAAGGTGAGTATCGCCACTCTCCTGCTGCCTACCGGGCAGGAAGGGGACGAGAACCTGAACCACAAGTTCAAGTTCATGGACGATTTCGCCCAGTACATGAACAAGCAGCGCCGCAAGCGCCGCGAATACATCTATTGCGGTTCGCTGTACGTGGCGCACCAGAAGCTGGACGTGAAGAACTGGCGCGAATGCCAGCAATCTCCCGGTTTCATGGCGCCCGAGCGTGGCTGGATGGATGAGATCTTCGGCACCATGGGCTATGTCGACGCCCTGCGCGAGGTCAACCGCGAAGGCGATCAGTACAGCTGGTGGCCGGAAAGCGAACAGGCCGAGCTGCTCAACCTGGGCTGGCGTTTCGACTATCAGATCCTCACGCCGGGTCTGCGCCGCTTCGTGCGTGGCGCCAAGCTGCCGCGCCAGCCGCGCTTCTCCCAGCATGCGCCGCTGATCGTCGACTACGACTGGACCCTGAGCATCTGAGTCCTGTCACGCCGCCGCGAGGCGGGCAGAAAAAAGCCGGCTTCGAGCCGGCTTTTTCGTGTCTGGAGCGCGCTTATTTGATCGGCCGCCAGGTGAAGGGATAGCGGTAGTCCAGCCCTTCATTGGCCTTGATCCCGGCGATGATGGTCAGCACCAGTGCGCCGATGCTCACCAGCCCCAGCAGGAAGAAGCCGATCACCACCAGCATCAGCAGGAAGCTGACCACCACCGCGAGGCTCACGGTGATCTGGAAGTTCAGCGCTTCCTTGCCCTGGCGGTCCACGAACGGGTCCGATTCACGCTTGATCTGCCAGACGATCAGCGGCCCGAGCAGGTTGCCGAAGGGGAAGATGAAGCCGAGGAAGGCGGCGAAGTGGCAGAACATCGCCCACTGCCGGGCCTCCTGGCTCGGCTGAAGCTGTTGTACCAGTACTTCGTCGCTCATCCTTTCGCTCCTTGCACTTGATGATCGGCCGGGCTGGCCGCTCGTCGGATCAGTCCGCCAGCGCGGCGCGCTGCAGATCGAACAGTTCGCGCAGGCCCTGCTGCGCCAGCTCCAGCATGGCATTCAGCTCGGCCGGCTGGAAGGGTGCGCCCTCGGCAGTGCCCTGGACTTCGATGAAGCCACCGGCATCGGTCATGACCACGTTCAGGTCGGTCTCGGCGGCGGAGTCTTCCAGGTAGTCCAGGTCCAGCACCGGCACGCCCTGGTACATGCCCACGGACACCGCAGCGACCATCTGTTTGAGCGGGTTGCCCTTGAGCGCGCCGCGCTTCTTCAGCACGGCCAGGGCGTCGATCAGCGCCACGGTGGCGCCGGTGATGGAGGCAGTGCGGGTGCCGCCATCGGCCTGGATCACATCGCAGTCGATGTACAGGGTGTTCTCGCCCAGCTTGGTCAGGTCCAGCGCGGCGCGCAGGGAACGGCCGATCAGGCGCTGGATTTCCAGGGTGCGGCCACCCTGCTTGCCACGGGCGGCTTCGCGCTGGTTACGCTCGCCGGTGGAGCGCGGCAGCATGCCGTACTCGGCGGTCAGCCAGCCCTGGCCCTGGCCCTTGAGGAAGCGCGGCACACCGGATTCGGCGCTGACGGTGCAGATCACCTTGGTGTCGCCGAACTCGACCAGCACGGAGCCCTCGGCGTGCTTGGTGTAATGGCGGGTGATACGGATCGGGCGCAGTTGGTCGGCGGCGCGGCCACTGGGACGGTTCATGGAGGCATCCTGTACAGATTGCTGGCGGGGAATGTCCGCCATTATAGAGGCCAGCAGACGGGCGCAACCACCGCTGGCGTGCTGCTGCGCGCCACGCTGGGGTACAATTACCGGTTTCCGACGACCTGTCGGCCGTTTTCCCAGCCCATTCAGAGAGGTGACTCCATGGTCCACAGCATGACCGCCTTCGCCCGCGTCGAGCGCGCCGGCACCCATGGAACCCTCAGCTGGGAGTTGCGCTCGGTCAACCACCGCTACCTCGAGCCCAACCTGCGCTTGCCCGAAGCCTTCCGCGACCTCGAAGGCGCTGTGCGCGAGGCGCTGCGCCAGGGGCTGTCGCGCGGCAAGGTGGAATGCACCCTGCGCTTCAACGAGGAGAACGCCGGCAAGGCGCTGCAGGTCGACCGCGAGCGCGCCGCGCAGCTGGTCGCCGCCGCCGAGAGCGTCGCCGACCTGATCAAGAGCCCCGCCCCGCTCGACCCGCTGGCCGTGCTGGCCTGGCCGGGTGTGCTGGTGGGCGACGCCGCCGACCCGCAGGCGCTCAACGCCAGCGCCCTCGCCGCCTTCACCCAGGCCCTCGACGAGCTCAAGGCCGGCCGTGCCCGCGAAGGCGCCGAGCTGGCAAAGATCATCGACGAGCGCCTGTCCGCCATGCAGGAAGACGTAGCCAACCTGCGCCAGCTGGTGCCGGAAATGCTCGCCAACCAGCGCCAGAAAGTCCTCGACCGCTTCACCGAGATGAAAGCCGAACTCGACCCGCAGCGCCTGGAGCAGGAAATGGTCCTGCTGGCGCAGAAGAGCGACGTCGCCGAGGAGTTGGACCGCCTGACCACCCACGTCACCGAGGTGCGTCGCGTGCTCAAGGCCGGCGGCGCTGCCGGCCGGCGCCTGGATTTCCTCATGCAGGAACTCAACCGCGAGGCCAACACTCTAGGTTCGAAGGCGTTCGACCCGCGCTCCACCCAGGCCGCAGTCAACCTCAAGGTGCTGATCGAGCAGATGCGCGAACAGGTCCAGAATATCGAGTAAGCCGGACACCTCCGGCTTCAACCACCGTCAACTGCAACCCCAGGAAAGCGCCATGTCCGGCACCCTCTACATCGTTTCCGCTCCGTCCGGTGCCGGCAAGACCAGCCTGGTCAAGGCCCTGCTCGACGCCATGCCCAGCGTGCGCGTCTCCGTGTCCCACACCACCCGCGGCATGCGTCCGGGCGAAGTGGACGGGGTGAACTACCACTTCGTCGGCCATGACACCTTCCGCGCCATGCTCGAGCGCAACGAGTTCCTTGAGCACGCGCAGGTCTTCGACAATCTCTACGGCACTTCCCAGCGCTGGGTCGAGAAGACCCTCGCCGAAGGCAACGACCTGATCCTCGAGATCGACTGGCAGGGCGCGCAGCAGGTGCGCCGGCTGATGCCCCAGGCGCAGTCGATCTTCATCCTGCCGCCGACCCAGGAAGCCCTGCGCCAGCGCCTGACCAACCGCGGCCAGGACAGCGACGAGGTGATCGAGCGACGCATGCAGGAAGCCGTCAGCGAAATGAGCCACTATGTGGAATACGATCACCTGGTGATCAACGACGACTTCGCCCACGCGCTGGAAGACCTCAAGGCGATCTTCCGCGCCCGCCAGCTGCGCCAGGATGCCCAGCAGCAACGCCATACCGAGCTGCTGCAACGCCTGCTGGCCTGAAGTCGCCGAGAGAAGGCACTTCCATAAAGATTGGCGATTTTTTAGACTATCCAGTCCGCCCGGCATTTTCCGGGCCTACATTTTAGTAACGAGGAACACCATGGCCCGCGTCACCGTTGAAGACTGCCTGGACAACGTCGATAACCGTTTCGAGCTGGTCATGCTCGCCACCAAGCGTTCGCGTCAGCTGGCCACCGGCGGCAAAGAGCCCAAGGTACCGTGGGAGAACGACAAGCCCACCGTGGTTGCCCTGCGCGAAATCGCTTCCGGCCTGATCGACAACGAAATCGTTCTGCTGGAGGACGTGGTTGAAGAAGAACCGCTGTTCGCTGCCTTCGAAGACGAGGCCAACAACGAGGCCCTGTAAGTCGATGTCCGGCCGACGAATCGGTGCACTGCGACGTACCGCTCGGCAGGGGGTAAGCCCATGCCGAGCATAGATGCCTTCGCCGACCGTCTGTCGAGCTACCTGGGCCCGGATCAGGTCAACCTGGTCCGCCGCGCCTACTACTACGCCGAGCAGGCCCATGACGGGCAGCGCCGCCGCAGCGGCGAGGCCTACGTCACCCATCCGCTCGCCGTCGCCAACATCCTCGCCGACATGCACATGGACCATCAGAGCCTGATGGCGGCCATGCTGCACGACGTGATCGAGGACACCGGCATCGCCAAGGAAGCGCTCACTGCGCAGTTCGGCGAAACCGTCTCGGAACTCGTGGACGGGGTCAGCAAGCTGACCCAGATGAACTTCGAGTCCAAGGCCGAGGCACAGGCCGAGAACTTCCAGAAGATGGCCATGGCCATGGCACGCGACATCCGCGTGATCCTGGTGAAGCTGGCCGACCGCCTGCACAACATGCGCACCCTGGAAGTGCTGTCGGGCGAAAAGCGCCGGCGCATCGCCAAGGAAACCCTGGAGATCTACGCACCCATCGCCAACCGGCTGGGCATGCACAGCATGCGCGTGGAATTCGAGGACCTGGGCTTCAAGGCCATGCACCCGATGCGCTCCGAACGCATCCGCCAGGCGGTGAAGAAGGCCCGTGGCAACCGCCGCGAGATCGTCGGCAAGATCCAGGAATCGCTGGTCAACTGCCTCGCCCGCGAAGGCATGGAAGGCCAGGTCCTGGGCCGCGAGAAGCACCTGTTCAGCATCTACAAGAAGATGCGCGGCAAGCGCAAGGCGTTCAACGAGATCATGGACGTCTACGCCTTCCGCATCATCGTCGACAAGGTCGACACCTGCTACCGCGTGCTCGGCGCCGTGCACAACCTGTACAAGCCGTTCCCCGGTCGCTTCAAGGACTACATCGCGATTCCCAAGGCCAACGGCTACCAGTCGTTGCACACCACCCTGTTCGGCATGCACGGCGTGCCCATCGAAATCCAGATCCGCACCCGCGAGATGGAAGAGATGGCCAACCACGGCATCGCCGCGCACTGGCTGTACAAGTCCGATGAGGACGAGTCGCCCAAGGGCACCCATGCCCGCGCGCGCCAGTGGGTGAAGGGCATCCTCGAACTGCAGCAACGCGCCGGCAACTCGCTGGAATTCATCGAGAACGTGAAGATCGACCTGTTCCCGGACGAGGTCTACGTCTTCACGCCCAAGGGCCGCATCATGGAGCTGCCCAAGGGCTCCACGGCCGTCGACTTCGCCTATGCGGTGCATACCGACGTCGGCAACAGCTGCATCGCCTGCCGCATCAACCGCCGCCTGGCGCCGCTGTCCGAACCGCTGCAGAGCGGCGCGACGGTGGAGATCGTCACCGCGCCGGGCACCCGGCCGAACCCGGCCTGGCTCAACTTCGTGGTCACCGGCAAGGCGCGCACGCACATCCGCCACGCGCTCAAGCTGCAGCGCCGCTCCGAGTCGATCAACCTCGGCGAGCGCCTGCTGAACAAGACCCTGGCCGGCTTCGACAGCCACCTGGAGAAGATTCCGCAGGAGCGCATCCAGGGCGTGCTCACCGAGTACCGCATGGAAGTCTTCGAGGACCTGCTCGAAGAGATCGGCCTGGGCAACCGCATGGCCTACGTGGTCGCACGTCGCCTGCTGTCCAGCGAAGGCGAGCAGGCGCCCAGCGCCGAAGGGCCGCTGGCGATCCGCGGTACCGAAGGCCTGGTGCTCAGCTACGCCAAGTGCTGCACACCGATTCCGGGCGACCCGATCGTCGGCCACCTGTCTGCCGGCAAGGGCATGGTCGTGCACCTGGAGAACTGCCGGAACATCAGCGAAATCCGCAACAACCCGGAGAAATGCATCCAGCTCAGCTGGGCCAAGGATGTCACCGGTGAGTTCAACGTCGAGCTGCGCGTCGAGCTGGAACACCAGCGCGGCCTGATCGCCCTGCTGGCGACCAGCGTCAACGCCGCCGACGGCAATATCGAGAAGATCAGCATGGACGAGCGCGACGGTCGCATCAGCGTGGTCCAGCTCGTCGTCAGCGTGCATGACCGTGTGCACCTGGCCCGCGTCATCAAGAAGCTGCGCGCGCTCAAGGGCGTGATCCGCATCACCCGCATGCGCAGCTGATCCCACCCCAAGGAGTCGAAATGACCAAGACCGTTATCCACACCGACAAGGCCCCGGCCGCCATTGGCACCTATTCCCAGGCGATCAAGGCTGGCAACACCGTCTATGTCTCCGGTCAGATCCCGCTGGACCCGAAAACCATGGAACTGGTCGAGGGCTTCGAAGAGCAGACCGTCCAGGTCTTCGAGAACCTGAAAGCGGTGATCGAGGCTTCCGGCGGCTACCTGCACGACGTCGCCAAGCTGAACATCTTCCTCACCGACCTGTCGCACTTCGCCAAGGTCAACGAGATCATGGGCAAGTACTTCGTCCAGCCCTACCCGGCCCGCGCCGCCATCGGCGTGGCCGCCCTGCCCAAGGGCGCCCAGGTCGAGATGGACGCCATCGTCGTCCTCGAATAAGCGTCACGAAACACCTACGGGGCCCCAGCGGCCCCGTTCCTTTGTCTGCAAGGAGCAAACATGCGTCGCGCCCTGATCCTGAGCGCCCTGATCGGCCTGCTCACCGGCTGCGCCGGCACCCCTTCCGACCCTTCCGGCATCTGGGTCAACCAGGCCGCCATCGATGCCGCCGGCAAGGGCGGCAAGCTGCGCGAGGCACTGCTGGGCTACGGCCCGAACCTGGAATGGAAGATCGACACCAAGGCCAGCCAGGCCACCTTCAGCAATGGCTTCGAGCTGGGCGAAGGGCAGCTGACCCAGGTCGACCCCAAGCATTACCGCGTCGACTTCTACGGCAGCAACCAGGAATCCCTGGAGCTGGACGGCAAGGAGCTGGTGCAGGTCGGTAGCGACAACTGGCCCGAGCAGCGCTTCCAGCGCCCCAAGGAACAGCCCGCCACCCAGAGCCCGGCCGGCAGCACCTTCGAGAATGCCCTGTACGCCGCCTACCTCAAGGGCACCTGGGTGATCGAGGAAGGCGAAGGCAAGGGCAGCAAGGTCAAGTTCCAGCCCAATGGCAGCCTCGAAGGCATGCCCGGCGCCGATCGCTACGCGCTGTGCCTGGCCGGCGACTGCGCGGCCATGAGCGGCGACAACGACAGCATCTGGCTGCAACAGGGCCAGCAGGGCCGCGAGTACCTGTTCGAGCGCGACGGCGACAAGCTGGAGCTGTTCGAGGCGGTGAACCGCGCCCAGGCCGACGAGATGCCGCAGTACGTGCCCGGCAACAAGGTCTGGAGCCTGGAGCGCGACTGATCCGCCAGCGGGCGGGCGCGAATGACCGCGGTCAGCGCAGCCCGCTCCACAGCAGCCAGCCACCCAGCGCCAGCAGCAGGCCGCCGCACAGGCGGTCGAGCGCGGTGACCCGGCGCTGCAGCCAGGTGCGCCAGCGCGGACGATCCAGCAGGCGCACCAGCGCCATGTCCCACAGCAGCACCACCGCGCCCATCCACAGCACGCAGACACCCAGCGCCCAGCCCGGCAGGTGGAACTGCCCGAGCACGCCGAACAGCCCGGTGTAGAAGATCGGCAGCTTGGGATTCAGGCTGCTGGCGAGCAGGCCTTCGCGCATCCCGTGCAGAAATCCCCCGCGGCGTTGATTGCCCAGCTCGGTGGGAATCTCCAGCTCCCGCCGCGCCAGCAGCGCCTGCCCACCGAGCCAGACAAAATAGGCGCCACCCAGCAGCTGCACCACCCGCAGCCCGTGGCTGGCCACCTCCGGCAGCAGGCCGAGGACGAACAGCACCAGCAGCATGCTCGCCAGGTTGGCCAGGGCGATGCCCGCCGCACAGCCATCGGCATGGCGCCTGCCCCGCAGCAGCGCGGCGCGAATCAGCAGGAAGAAATCCGGCCCCGGCGACAGCAGGGCGGCGAAGTGGGTGCTGGCGACCAGCGCGAAGGCGGCAAACATGGCGATCTCCCGGATAGCGGCGTCGCGCAGTCTGGAAGCGCCGGCCTCGGGCAGTCTTGGAAGAAACTCAGGTGCGCGTGGCGCGCAGGAAGCGTCCGGGGGTGACGCCGGTGAAGCGGCGGAAGGTGCCGGAGAAATGCGCCTGGTCGTAGAAGCCCAGGCTCAGCGCGACCTCCAGCGGCTTCTCGCCGGCGACCAGCAGGCGCTTGGCCTCGCGGATGCGCCGTTGCAGCAGGTAGGTGTGCGGCGGCACGCCGTAGGCGTTGCGGAAGGCTTCGATCAGGTGGCGCGGATGGCGCTGCAGCAGCGCGGCGAGCTCTTCGAGGCTGACCGCCTCGCGGTAATGCGCTTCCAGGTAGTCGCGCAGCTTGGCAGTCACGCTGCCGTCGCGGGACGCCGAGGCAGTCGGGCGCATGCCGCCGTGGCGGACGAACACCAGCTCCAGCAGCGCCAGCAACTCGCTCTCCAGCGCCAACGCATCGTTGCGCTCGAACTCGCTGGCGACGCGCCGCAGCGCCTCCGCCACTAACCCGTCATCGTGCGGATTGAGCGCCTGGAAGCCGCGTGGCAATTGCTTGCGGCCGAGCAGCGGCAGCAGGCGCGACTCCTCGATGTAGAGCATCCGGTAGACCAGCCGCTCGGACTCGGCGTTGCCGGTGTGCGGCTCCTCCGGATTCATCAGCGACAGGGTGCCAGCCGGCAGCACGTGGTGCGCACCACGGCACTGGTAGCCGCCAGCACCGTGGAGGATGGCGCCGATGGCGAAGGCGTCGTGGCTGTGGCGCCCGAACGGCTGGCCGGAGAAGTCCGCATGGAACAACTCCACCCCCGGCAACCAGGGGCGCGCCAGCAGCCGGTTGGCGTCCATCTCAGTCCTGTTTTCCGGCGAGGATTGCCGCATAGCCTTCGCGGAAGCTCGCGTAGCGCGGCTCCCAGCCCAGCGCGCGGGCGCGAGCGTTGCTGCAGCGCTTGCTGCCGGCACGGCGCACGGTCTGCTCGTCGGCCCAATGGGTGACGCCCAGTTGCTCGCGCAGCCAGCCAACTACCTCGTGCAGCGCCGCCGGATCGTTGTCGACGCCGATGTAGCAGTCTTCCAGCGCGGTACCGCTGCGGTCGGCCTCCAGCAGCGCGGCGAGCAGGCCGGCGGCGTCTTCGGCGTGGATGCGGTTGGCGTACAGCGGCGGCTCGCTGGCCACTCGGTAGCCCTCGCGTACTTGCTTGAGCAGCCACTCGCGGCCGGGGCCGTAGATGCCGGTGAGGCGCACGACGCTGGCGGGAATGCCGCTCTGCAGCGCCACCTGCTCGGCTTCGAGCATCACACTGCCGGAATAGCTCTGGGCTTCGGCGGGCGCGGCCTCGTCGATCCACTCGCCATCGCGCTGGGCATACACGCCGCTGCTGGAGACGAACAGCAGGCGCTTGGGCACCTGCCCACGCTGCTGCAGCCAGCCGAGGGTGTTGCGCAGGCCTTCGACATAGGCGGCGCGATATCCGGCTTCGTCGTGCTGGGTCGCGGCGGCGCAGAACACCAGGTAGTCCAGCCTGCCTACCGGCCAGGTGTCCGGGCATTCGAGCTGGCCGAGGTCGCCGGCCACCGGCAGCACTTCCAGCGGCAGCGCGGCAACATTGCGGCGCAGGCCATGGACGCGCCAGTCACGGGCGGCCAGCTGGCGGCCCAGGCGGCTGCCGACATCGCCGCAACCGACGATCATCAGGCTCGGGAAGGTGCTCTTGCTCATGCTTGGCTCCGCGAATCAAAGCTCGGCAGTTTAGCGCGGTTGGTTCGCGGCGGTGCAGCCGCTATGCTTGGGCCACCTCAACGGATTCAATGCCATGACCCTGACCGAACTGCGCTACATCGTCACGCTTGCCCAGGAGCAACACTTCGGCCGCGCCGCGGAACGCTGCCACGTCAGCCAGCCGACCCTGTCGGTGGGCGTGAAGAAGCTGGAAGACGAGCTCGGCGTGCTGATCTTCGAGCGCAGCAAGAGTGCGGTGCGCCTGACCCCGGTCGGCGAAGGCATCGTGGCGCAGGCGCAGAAGGTCCTGGAGCAGGCCCAGGGCATCCGCGAGCTGGCCCAGGCCGGCAAGAACCAGCTGACCTCGCCGCTGAAGGTCGGCGCGATCTACACCATCGGCCCGTATCTGTTCCCGCACCTGATTCCGCAGCTGCACCGGGTCGCCCCGCAAATGCCGCTGTACATCGAGGAAAACTTCACCCACATCCTGCGCGACAAGCTGCGCACCGGCGAGCTGGACGCGATCATCATCGCACTGCCGTTCCAGGAAGCCGACGTGCTGACGCTGCAGCTGTTCGACGAGCCCTTCTACGTGCTGATGCCGGCGGACCACCAGTGGACCGCGAAGAAGACCATCGACCCGGAACTGCTCAACGACAAGAGCCTGCTGCTGCTCGGCGAGGGCCACTGCTTCCGCGACCAGGTGCTCGAAGCCTGCCCGACCACCCACAAGGGCGGCGAGAACAAGCACACCACGGTGGAATCCAGCTCGCTGGAAACCATCCGCCACATGGTCGCCTCCGGCCTCGGCGTGTCGGTGCTGCCGTTCTCCGCCGTGGACAGCCACCACTACGCGCCGGGAGTGCTGGAAGTGCGCCCGTTCAGCGCCCCAGTACCCATGCGCACCGTCGCCATCGCCTGGCGCGCCAGCTTCCCGCGGCCGCGCGCCATCGAGGTGCTGGCCGACTCGATCCGCCTGTGCTCGGTCGCCAAGCCGACCGTCAAGGGTGAAGCCGAGCCGGCATGACCGATCTGTCGAACGTCCCGGTCACCGCGCTCAAGGGCGTGGGCGCCGCACTGGAAGAGAAACTGGCGAAGGTCGGCCTGGAGAACCTCCAGGACATCCTCTTCCACCTGCCGCTGCGCTACCAGGACCGCACCCGCATCACCCCCATCGGCGCACTGCGTCCGGGGCAGGATGCGGTGGTCGAAGGCGTGGTCTCCGGCGCTGACGTGGTGATGGGCAAACGTCGCAGCCTGCTGGTGCGCCTGCAGGACGGCACCGGCACCCTGAGCCTACGCTTCTACCACTTCAGCCAGGCGCAGAAGGAAAACCTCAAGCGCGGCACGCACCTGCGTTGCTACGGCGAGGCGCGCCCCGGCGCTTCCGGCCTTGAGATCTACCACCCCGAATACCGGTCGCTCACCGACGCCGCTGCGGCGCCGGTGGAGCAGACCCTGACGCCGATCTACCCGACCACCGAAGGCCTCACCCAGCAGCGCCTGCGCCAGCTCAGCGAGCAGACCCTGGCGCGCCTGGGCCCGTCGAGCCTGCCGGACTGGCTGCCGGCGGAACTGGCCCGCGACTACCGCCTGGGCCCGCTGGACGAAGCCATCCGCTACCTGCACCGGCCACCGCCGGACGCCGACCTGGAAGAACTCGCCGAAGGCCGCCACTGGGCCCAGCACCGCCTCGCCTTCGAGGAACTGCTGACCCACCAGCTGTCGCTGCAACGCCTGCGCGAGAGCGTGCGTTCCCAGGCCGCGCCACAGCTGCCGCCGGCGAAGAAATTGCCGGCGCTGTACCTGAAGAACCTCGGCTTCAAGCCCACCGGCGCGCAACAACGTGTCGGCGCGGAGATCGCCTACGACCTCGCCCAGCCCGAGCCCATGCTGCGCCTGGTACAGGGCGACGTCGGCGCCGGCAAGACTGTGGTCGCCGCCCTCGCCGCCCTGCAGGCGCTGGAAGCCGGCTACCAGGTGGCGCTGATGGCGCCCACCGAGATTCTCGCCGAGCAGCACTTCCTCAACTTCACCAAGTGGCTGCAGCCGCTGGGCATCGAAGTCGCCTGGCTGGCCGGCAAGCTCAAGGGCAAGGCCCGCGCCAGTGCGCTGGAGCAGATCGCCGGCGGCGCGCCGATGATCGTCGGCACCCACGCGCTGTTCCAGGAAGAGGTGAAGTTCAAGCGCCTGGCCCTGGTGATCATCGACGAACAGCACCGCTTCGGCGTGCAGCAGCGCCTCGCCCTGCGCCAGAAAGGCGTAGACGGCCGGCTCTGCCCGCACCAGCTGATCATGACCGCCACGCCCATCCCGCGGACCCTGGCGATGAGCGCCTACGCCGACCTCGACACCTCGATCCTCGACGAACTGCCTCCCGGCCGTACCCCGGTGAACACCGTGCTGGTAGCCGACAGCCGCCGCATCGAAGTGATCGAGCGGGTCCGCGCCGCCTGCGCCGAAGGCCGCCAGGCCTACTGGGTCTGTACGCTGATCGAGGAATCCGAAGAACTCACCTGCCAGGCCGCGGAAACCACCTACGAGGAGCTCTCCTCGGCGCTGGGCGAACTGCGCGTCGGCCTGATCCACGGGCGCATGAAGCCGGCGGACAAGGCCGTGGTCATGGAAGCCTTCAAGGAAGGCATGCTGCAGTTGCTGGTCGCCACCACGGTGATCGAGGTCGGCGTGGACGTGCCCAATTCCAGCCTGATGATCATCGAGAACCCCGAACGTCTTGGCCTGGCCCAACTGCACCAGCTGCGCGGCCGCGTCGGCCGGGGCAGCGCGGCGAGCCACTGCGTGCTGCTCTACCACCCGCCGCTGTCGCAGATCGGCCGCGAGCGCCTGGGGATCATGCGCGAGACCTGCGACGGTTTCGTCATCGCCGAGAAGGACCTGGAACTGCGCGGCCCCGGCGAAATGCTCGGCACCCGCCAGACCGGCCTGCTGCAGTTCAAGGTGGCCGACCTGATGCGCGACGCCGACCTGCTGCCGGCGGTGCGCGATGCCGCCCAGGCCCTGCTGGCGCACTGGCCGCAATCGGTCAGCCCGCTGCTGGCACGCTGGCTGCGCCACGGGCAACAATACGGTCAAGTGTGATGTATTTCACTTTCGCCGGTCAGTTGACCGCTCGGTCACGCTGACTGCGTGGTTATACTCCGACCCAGCCGTTGATAACCGGATCACATTCATGAGCGACCTTGCACGCGCCCCATCCGACTCCTCGCAGGCCCCCGAGGTCATCCTGCAGCTGCTCGACAAGCTGGGAATCCCCTATCGCGAGGTCAGCGATTCCACGACACTGCCGGCCGCCCGTCGGGTACAGGCCAGCCTGCTGGAGGACGCCGTCGGCACCCTGCTGGTGATGTTCCCGCAGAGCCAGTTGCTGGACCTCAATCGCCTGGCCGAACTCACCGGGCGCAAGCTGGTGGCGGTCAAGCCCGAACGCCTGGAGCGCATGCTCGGCAAGCACCAGCTCGGCCGCCTGCCGGCGCTGCCGCCGCTGACCAGCTCGCCGTGCCTGTATGACGAGCGCCTGCTGCAGGAAGCCCAGCTGCTGATCGAATCCGGCGCACCGGGCATCCTCCTGGAAATCCCCACGGCCTCGTTCCGCACCCTGCTGGAAAAAGCCAGCGCCGCGCGCTTCGGCGTGGCGCTGGAATCGATCCGGCCAAACCTCGACCGCCCGGACGACGACCGCAAGGAAATCACCCAGGCCGTGCAGGCGTTCACCGCCCGCCGCATCCAGCAGCGCCTCGAGGAAACCATCGAGATTCCGCCGCTGCCGGAAACCGCGCAGAAGATCATCAAGCTGCGCGTCGACCCCAATGCCACGGTGGACGACATCACCGGCGTGGTCGAGACCGACCCGGCGCTGGCCGCGCAAGTGGTCAGCTGGGCCGCCTCGCCCTACTACGCTGCCCCCGGCAAGATCCGCTCGGTGGAAGACGCCATCGTCCGCGTGCTGGGCTTCGACCTGGTGATCAACCTCGCCCTCGGCCTGGCCCTGGGCAAGACCCTGAGCCTGCCCAAGGACCAGCCGCAGCACGCCACGCCGTACTGGCACCAGGCGATCTACACCGCCGCGGTGATCGAGGGCCTGACCCGCGCCGTGCCGCGCGCCGAACGTCCGGAAGCCGGCCTGACCTACCTCGGCGGCCTGCTGCACAGCATCGGCTACCTGGTCCTGGCGCACATCTTCCCGCCGCATTTCTCGCTGATCTGCCGGCACCTGGAGGTCAACCCGCACGTCGAGCACAACCTCGTCGAGCAGCACCTGCTGGGCATTACCCGCGAGCAGATCGGCGCCTGGCTGATGCGCACCTGGGACATGCCGGAAGAGATCTACACCGCCCTGCGCTTCCAGCACGATCCTTCTTATGCCGGCGACTGCTCGGCCTACGCCAACCTGGTGTGCCTGGCGACCCGCCTGTTGCGCAACCACGGCATCGGCAGCGGCCCGGAGACCGACATCCCGCAGGACCTGCTGGACCGCCTGGACATCCCCCGCGAAAAAGCCGAGGACGCCGTACGCAAGGTACTCGACGCCGAAGCGGTGCTGCGCGAACTGGCCAGCCAGTTCAACCCGCCGCATTGAGGCGGACATGAAAAAGGCCCCATCAGGGGCCTTTTCTTTTTCTCTTCGTAGGAGCGAGCTTGCTCGCGAACCGCCCAGCTCATTCGCTGCCGGGAAGCTCGTTTGCGAGCAAGCTCGCTCCTACAGGTAGTTTCCAGCCCCCATGAAAAAGGCCCCTTCAGGGGCCATTTTTCTGTGCGTCGAAAGCGCCTCAGGCGGCTTTCTTGTCGCTGCCCGCGGCGGCCTTCTTCTTCGGCTTCAGGTACTTCACCAGGCCCTGGAACCAGATCACCAGGCCGGGGTTGCCCTGGATCTGGATGTCCTTGTTCTGGATACCCTGCATGAACGCCAGCTGCGGGTTCTTCGAGGTCATGGTGGCGAAGCCGTAGGCGCCGTCCTTGAAACCCAGGGCGAAGGCCGGCTGCGGATGGGTACCGCGGCGGGAGCTGACCTTGAGGTCCTTGACGATGTAGTGGCGGGCGACCTTGCCGTCGAGCGTGTGGAGCTGGAACACCAGGTCCTTGCCTTCGAGCTGCTTCTGGAATGCCGGGTTTTCGCGGCTGGCCTTGGCCATCAGGCGACCGAGCATCCACAGGAGAAGACGGAATTTCATGCACAAACCTCGACGTTCGAGACAAAAGTCTGCGCATTGTAGCCAGTTTGAAAACGGACTACATCCGGTCTTTTGGAGGGATTGTGTAACTGGAGGAGGCAACCCGGAGCCGCTCTGGCTCCGGGTCAGACGCGATCAGTTGACGGCGTCTTTGAGCGCCTTGCCCGGTTTGAAGGCAACGGTGTTGCTGGCTTTGATCTTGACCGGCTGGCCGGTTTGCGGGTTCTTGCCGGTACGGGCGCCACGGTGGCGCTGAACGAAGGTACCGAAACCGACAAGGGTAACGCTGTCCTTGCGGTTGAGCGCGCCAGTGATTTCATCCAGCAGCGCGTTCAGCACCTTGTTGGCTTGTTCTTTGGTGAGGTCGGCCTTCTCGGCGATCGCGGCGGCGAGTTCTGGTTTACGCATAAATGCCTCTTTGACGGTTTGTTGTTGTTGTGTCCGTGCTGTCTTCCCAACAGCGCCCAAGGCACCGCAGCCTTGCCGTACAGGCTCTAGGCTGCGGCAGACGGGGGGAGAATGGCACGCCGAAAGCTGGTACGCCAGTATCGTCTGACAATTTGCGAGCAGTTTCCCAAGGCAAATCCGCCATTGGCGAGGACTGTCACGCCAGCAGGGCAGGCAACTCCTTGTTCAGGGAGAGTTTTTCGCTCACGGCGGCCCCGGTGAGGGCGTATCCGAGCAATCGACCGGCGGTATCGCGGCACAGGACCTTGAGGTCCGGGCCAGAGCCTTCCACCTGCCATTCGCCGTCGCTGCCACGCGGCGGCGGCGACACCACCAGTGGGCAGACCGGAGTCTTCACGGTGACCGGCATGGCGCCGTAGGCCACCGCCGTCGGCTTGCCGGCCAGGGTCTGCGCCAGCGCGCGGGCACAGGACATCAGCGGCATCACGTAGAGCAGGTTGAGGCCGTCGACCTCGGCGCAGTCGCCCAGGGCGTAGATGTTGGCGTGGGAGGTGCGCAGCTCGCGGTTGACCATCACGCCGCGGTTGATATCCAGGCCGGCGGCAGCGGCCAGGTCAATGCGCGGGCGCAGACCGACGGCAGAGACCACCAGGTCGCAGGGGATCACCTGGCCATCGGAGAGGTGCGCTTCCAGGCCGTCGGCGGCGCGCACCAGGCTGTTCAGCACCGGGCCAAGGTGGAAGCGCACGCCGAGGCCTTCCAGCCCCTGCTGCACCGCCTGGGCGGCGGCCGGGTGGAGCAGGCCGGGCATGACCTGCTCGCAGGGCGCCACCACGTCGAGCTGGTAGCCGCCGCTGGAGAGGTCGTTGGCGAACTCGCAGCCGATCAGGCCGGCGCCCAGCAGCAGCACGCGGCGCTTGCCGGCGGCGGCACTGCGGAAGCGCGCGTAGTCTTCCAGGTCGTTGATCGGGAAGATCAGTTCCTGGGCATCGCCCTCGACCGGCACGCGGATGGTCTCGGCGCCCCAGGCCAGCACCAGGTCGCGGTAGTGGATTTCTTCCTCGCCGATCCAGATGCGCCGGTGGCCCGGATCGATGCCGGTGACGCGGGTGTGCGTAAGGATGCGCGCCTTGAGCTGGTCGGCCATGGCGCCAGCTTCGGCCATGGCCAGGCCGTCGGCGTCCTTGTCCTTGGAGAAGCCGGTGGAGAGCATCGGCTTGGAGTAGGAGCGGCCGTCGTCGGCGGTGATCAGCAGCAGCGGCGTCTCGCCATCCAGCTTGCGCCACTCGCGGGCCAGGTTGTAGCCGGCCAGGCCGGTGCCGATGATCACCAGCGGTGCGTTGTCGCTCATTGCTCTCTCACCTCAAAATCGTCACAGCGTAAAGACGGAACGGCGGCCCGGAAGCCGCCGCATATTGGTTCTGCCACCAAGAATCCATTCAGGACCTGGCGAGCTAGAGCAGAACAAGGCGGAAGCGAGCGAGGGAGCGGAGTGTACTTCAGTACATGAGCATCCCGAGTTCGCTTCCAACGCAGTTATGCCGACGCGCAGCCCGGTCATGGATGGATTCTCAGGAAATCTCGATCATCTCGAAATCGATCTTGCCGACGCCGCAATCCGGGCAGACCCAGTCCGCCGGGATGTCTTCCCAGCGCGTGCCGGGGGCGATGCCCTCTTCCGGCAGTCCCAGCGCCTCGTCGTAGATGAAGCCACAGACCACGCATTGCCATTTGCGCATCAGCCAAGCCCTCCTGCGAATACCCCGTGAACCTAACCCGGTTTGCCAGCGCCAGCCAACGGCGCCCGCGCCGCCGGGTCGCGTCAGCAGGGTCAACCCGCCAGCCTGTCCAGTCTAACGCGCACGAGCGCAGCCTGTCGGGCGCGCAAACGCAAACGGCGGCCCGAAGGCCGCCGTCGCGGGAATCATTCCTGGCGGGATCAGCCGATTTCGATCATCTCGAAATCCAGCTTGCCGACGCCGCAATCCGGGCACAGCCAGTCTTCCGGCACGTCTTCCCAGCGGGTGCCGGCAGCGATGCCCTCGTCCGGCCAGCCCTGGTTCTCGTCATAGATCAGGCCACAAACCACGCACTGCCACTTCTTCATCAGCTATCACCCTCATGTTCTTGTCGCTTGGACGTCAGTGCATCCAATGTCCGGCTTTGTACTGGCGATGGGCTTGCGGCGCAAGCCCCAGGAAAAACCTCGGATGGCCGGCCAAACCTTTGATGGGGTTTGGCGCAATGCACTCTTGCGGACAACGCAATCGGCGTGCAAAGCCGCCATGTTAAGCTGCCGCGTCCCTGGCCAACCGCAGTCGAAACCGTGCCCGAAGCCGCCCTGATCCACCCTCCCCGCTGGCTCACCGCCGCCCAGTTGCACCCCGCTCCGAGCGCGCAGGTGCTGGACTGGCTGTTCGACGAAGGTTCGCTGACGCGCCGGCTGACCGCGCTCTCCGCCGACCATTTCTCGGTACTGCCGCTGGCCGAGGGCTGGCACCGCCTGCGCACCGACGAGTGCGCCGCGCTGGGCGTGCCCGATGGCAGCCAGGGCTGGGTGCGCGAGGTGTACCTGAAGGGCCACGACACCCCCTGGGTCTTCGCCCGCAGCGTGGCCGCGCGTTCGGCGCTGGAGGGCTCCGGCTTCGACCTGCGCCTGCTCGGCACGCGCTCGCTAGGTGAACTGCTGTTCAGCGACCGCGCCTTCCAGCGCGGCCCCATCGAGGTGTGCCGCTACCCGGCCGCCAGCCTGCCGGCCGAAGTACGCGCCGAACGCCTGTGGGGCCGCCGCTCCTGCTTCAGCCGCGACGGGCTGGGCGTGCTGGTCGCCGAGGTATTCCTGCCTGCACTCTGGCAACGGCTGGAGCAACAGCCCGTATAATCCCCGGATCGCTTTCCGGAGGCCGCCATGTTCGTCGCCCTGATCAAACCCCTCGCCCGCCTGCATCCCCGCGCCTGGGACTTCGTCCAGCTGACGCGCATGGACAAGCCGATCGGCATCTACCTGCTGCTCTGGCCGACGCTGTGGGCACTGTGGATGGCCAGCGGCGGCGTGCCGAGCGTAAAGAACCTGGTGATCTTCGTCCTCGGCACCGTGCTGATGCGCATGGCCGGCTGCGTGATCAACGACTTTGCCGACCGCAAGCTCGACGGCCACGTCGAACGCACCAAGGCGCGCCCGCTGGCGACCGGCAGGATCACCGTGCGCGAGGCCTGGATTGCGTTCTTCACGCTGCTGGGGCTGAGCTTCCTGCTGGTGCTGTGCACCAACGCACAGACCATCTGGCTGTCCTTCGGCGGCGCGGCGGTGGCGGCGCTCTACCCCTTCATGAAGCGCTACACCTACTACCCGCAGGTGGTGCTGGGCGCGGCGTTCTCCTGGGGCATCCCGATGGCCTTCACCGCGGCCAGCGGCACGCTGCCGGCGGTGGCCTGGCTGCTGTTCTTCGCCAACGTGCTGTGGACGGTGGCCTACGACACCTACTACGCGATGACCGACCGCGAGGACGACCTGAAGATGGGCATGAAGTCCACAGCGATCCTCTTCGGCGACGCCGACCGGGTGATCAACCTGAGCCTGCAGGGCCTGATGCTCCTGCTGCTGATCCTCGCCGGCAACAAGCTGGCGATGCACCTGTATTACTACCTGGGCCTGGCCATTGCGGCCGGCTGCTTCGCCTGGCAGTTCCATTCGACCCGCGACCGCGAGCCGATGAAGTGCTTCAAGGCCTTCCTGCACAACCACTGGGCGGGGCTGGCGATCTTCCTCGGCACCGTCGTCGACTTCGCCCTGCGCTGATGCAAGAGACCTTGTAGGAGCGAGCTTGCTCGCGAACCCGCTTGATACCGAGGTGCCAGGCACGGTTCGCGAGCAAGCTCGCTCCTACGAAGAGCCATTACGGAAGGGCCGTTACGGCTTGGCCATGTGCCAGGCGCCCATCTTGCCCTCGCCGGACATATCACCCGCCGCCATGTCCTTGACGAAGGTGTACAGCGGCTTGCCCTTGTAGGCCCATTGGTTAGTGCCGTCGTCACGCTTGATCACCGTCCAGTCGCCCATCGCCTTGGCATCCGCGCCAGCGCTCAGGGGCGGCCAGTTCTCCGCGCACTGGCCGGCACAGGCCGACTTGCCGCCGCTGTCCTTGTCGTAGGTGTAGAGCGTCATGCCCTTGGCATCGACCATCATGCCGTTCTTCACCGTGGCAGGCTCGGCGGCCAGGGCCGACATCGCCGGTAGCATCAGGCCCAGTGCCAGGGCCGGGAATAGCAGTTTCATCACGCTTCTCCTCTGGTGAGGTGGAAACGGCGCGAGCATCGGCGCAAAGGCAGGCGGACTTGCAGGCAGGGCCGGCCAGGGCGACGTCGACAACCCACTCACTACCGTCATCGCTTGATCCGACAAAGGCTCTGCCGGCCGCACCGCCGACCGGGCCGGTGCGTTCCACTTGTGCCGCGCTGAGCGCGCTGCAACTCGATCAGCATAGACGAGCGCTCTAGGTCGAGGCCCAGCTAACATGGCGGTGTCACATTCATGAAATATTTCCGTTATCTAATGCGGCGCATTACAGAAATTCTGAGGCCTCAGCATGGTTGGCAAGACAATCCTCATCGTCGATGACGAAGCTCCGATCCGGGAAATGATCGCCGTGGCCCTGGAGATGGCCGGCTACGAGTGCCTCGAAGCCGACAGCACGCAGACTGCGCACGCGGTGATCGTCGACCGCAAGCCGGACCTGATCCTGCTCGACTGGATGCTGCCGGGCACCTCCGGCATCGAGCTGGCCCGCCGCCTCAAGCGCGACGAGCTGACCTCGGCGATCCCGATCATCATGCTCACCGCCAAGGGCGAAGAGGACAACAAGATCCAGGGTCTGGAAGTCGGTGCGGATGACTACATCACCAAGCCCTTCTCCCCGCGCGAACTGGTTGCCCGCCTGAAGGCCGTGCTGCGTCGCACCGGCGCTGGCGACAGCGAGACGCCGATCGAAGTCGGCGGCCTGATGCTCGACCCGATCAGCCACCGCGTGACCATCGACGGCAAACCCGCCGAGATGGGCCCGACCGAATACCGTCTGCTGCAGTTCTTCATGACCCACCAGGAGCGCGCCTACACCCGTGGCCAGCTGCTGGACCAGGTCTGGGGCGGCAACGTCTACGTCGAGGAACGCACCGTCGACGTGCATATCCGCCGCCTGCGCAAGGCCCTCGGCGAGGTATACGAAAATCTGGTTCAGACCGTGCGCGGCACCGGGTATCGTTTCTCGACCAAAAGCTGATCGGGTCTCTGGCTCGACGGGTACAAGGAACGGAATTTCGTGACCCAGAACTGGAGTGGCGTGCTGATACGCCACCTGCTGCTAGTCGTCGCCGGCGGCGCGCTGCTCGGCCTGATCACCGGCCAGTACGGCTGGGCCATCGCCGTGGCGCTGGCCGCCTACCTCGGCTGGTCGACCTGGCAACTGCTGCGCCTGCACAAGTGGCTGAAGAACCACCAGCCCGAGGAGGCCCCGCCCGATGGCTACGGCCTGTGGGGCGAGGTGTTCGACAGCATCTACCACCTGCAGCGTCGCAACCAGAAGGCCCGCGGCCGCCTGCAGGCCGTGATCGACCGCATGCAGGAGTCCACCGCGGCCCTGCGCGACGGCATGATCCTGCTCGACCGCGACGGCAACCTGGAATGGTGGAACCAGTCCGCCGAGCGCCTGCTGGGCCTGAAGAGCCCGCAGGACGGTGGTCAGCCGGTGACCAACCTGGTGCGCCATCCGCGCTTCAAGGAATACTTCGAAGGCGAGGATTACCGCGAACCGCTGGAGCTCTCCTCGCCGATCAGCGACAACCTGCGCCTGCAGTTCCACATCACCCTCTACGGCGCCGGCGAGCACCTGATGCTGGTGCGCGACGTGACCCGCGTCCACCAGCTGGAACAGATGCGCAAGGACTTCGTAGCCAACGTCTCCCACGAGCTGCGCACGCCGCTGACGGTGATCGCCGGCTACCTGGAGACGCTGCTGGATAACGTCGAGGACGTGAACCCGCGCTGGACCCGCGCGCTGCAGCAGATGCAGCAGCAGGCCGGGCGCATGCAGAGCCTGCTCAACGACCTGCTCCTGCTGGCCAAGCTGGAAGCCACCGACTACCCGGCGGACAACAAGCCGGTGGCGCTGGACCTGATGCTGCTGTCGATCCGCAACGACGCCCAGGCGCTCTCCGGCGCGCGCAACCACCGCATCAGCCTGGAAGCGGATGCCAAGGTGAAGCTCAAGGGCAGCGAGGCGGAGCTGCGCAGCGCATTTTCCAACCTGGTGTTCAACGCCGTGAAATACACCCCCGACGAAGGCGAGATCCGCATTCGCTGGTGGGCCGACGAACAGGGCGCGCACCTGGCCGTGCAGGACAGCGGCATCGGCATCGATCCCAAGCACCTGCCGCGCCTGACCGAGCGCTTCTACCGCGTCGACTCCAGCCGCAATGCCAGCACCGGCGGCACCGGCCTCGGCCTGGCCATCGTCAAGCACGTGCTGCTGCGCCACCGCGGCACCCTGGACATCAGCAGCGTGCCGGGCAAGGGCAGCAGCTTCACCTGCCACTTCCCGCCGCAGCAGGTCGAGGTCCGCGCATAACCGTGCGCGACTTCGGCACTGCTACAGACGGGCTTGCCAGCCAGGCCCTGCGAACCGCATTCTTGTCCGTCCATTCTTGAACCAACAGACCCATGGACCCTTCTTCTAGTAGCAACTTCCTCACCTATTTCGCCGATTTCGGCCTGATCCTCTTCGCCCTGTTCCTCGTCGTGCTCAACGGCTTCTTCGTTGCCGCCGAGTTCGCCATGGTCAAGCTGCGCTCTACCCGCGTGGAGACCATCGCCAACCAGTACGGCTGGCGCGGCACCATCCTGCGCAAGGTGCACAACCAGCTCGACGCCTACCTTTCCGCCTGCCAGCTGGGCATCACTCTGGCCTCCCTGGGCCTGGGCTGGGTCGGCGAGCCGGCCTTCGCCGAACTGCTGGAGCCCTTGCTGGCCGCGGTCGGCGTGCACTCCGAGGAAGTCATCCGCGGCGTGTCGTTCTTCAGCGCGTTCTTCATCATTTCCTACCTGCACATCGTGGTCGGCGAGCTGGCGCCCAAGTCCTGGGCTATCCGCAAACCCGAGTTGCTGTCGCTGTGGACGGCGGTGCCGCTGTACCTGTTCTACTGGGCCATGTACCCGGCGATCTGGCTGCTCAACGCCAGCGCCAACGCCATCCTCAAGATCGCCGGCCAGGGCGAGCCGGGGCCGCACCACGAGCACCATTACAGCCGCGACGAGCTCAAGCTGATCCTGCACTCCAGCCGCGCCCACGACCCCAGCGACCAGGGCATGCGCGTGCTGGCCTCGGCGGTGGAACTGGGCGAGCTGGAAGTGGTGGACTGGGCCAACTCCCGCGAGGACCTGGTCTACCTGGAGCGCAGCGCCCCGCTGGACGACATCCTCGCCACCATCCGCCGCCACAAGTACAGCCGCTACCCGGTGTACGACAGCGAGAAGGGCGAGTTCATCGGCCTGCTGCACATCAAGGACCTGCTGCTGGCCCTGGCCACGCTGGACAGCCTGCCGGAGTCCTTCGACCTCGACGAGCTGACCCACCCGCTGGAGAAAGTCACCAAGCACCTGCCGCTGGCCCGTCTGCTGGAGCAGTTCCGCCAGGGCGGCTCGCACTTCGCGCTGGTGGAGGAAGCCGACCACAAGGTCGTTGGCTACCTGACCATGGAAGACGTGCTGGAAGTGCTGGTCGGCGATATCCAGGACGAACACCGCAAGGCCGAACGCGGCATCGTCGCCTACCAGCCCGGCAAGCTGCTGGTGCGCGGCGACACCCCGCTGTTCAAGCTGGAGCGCCTGCTGGGCCTGGACCTGGACCACGTCGAGGCGGACACCCTGGCCGGCCTGGTCTACGACACCCTCAAGCGCGTGCCCGAGGAAGAGGAAGTGCTGGATACCGAAGGCCTGCGCATCATCGTGAAGAAGATGAAAGGCCCGAAGATCGTCCTCGCCAAGGTGGTGAAGCTGGACTGAGTCCCGCTGTCATGAAAAAGCCGCCCTTCGGGGCGGCTTTTTTGTGCCTACAGGACGGGCTTTTCGTAGGAGCGAGCTTGCTCGCGAACAGTGCCCGTCAGCAACGCCGGCGCTGGGCGGGTTCGCGAGCAATAACGATGGTGTCCCCCTCGCTCCTACAACAAACTGCTGCTCAGTTGCCTTTCACCACCGCAAAGTTCGGCAAGGTGTCCACCGGCTGCGAGAAGTCATAGGGAATCGAGACCAGGTCCAGGCCGACGTTGCGTTGCACCACGAAGTGCAGGTGCGGGCCGCTACTGTTGCCGGTGTTACCAGACTTCGCCAGCGGCGAGCCAGTGGCGACGCGCTGGCCTTCATGGACCAGCACCGAGCCGCGCATCAGGTGCAGGTAGACGCCCATGGTGCCGTCGTCGTGGAGCACACGGACGAAGTTGCCGGACGGGTTCTTGCCGCGACCGTCCTGGCCGTTCTCGATCTTCACCACGGTACCGCCGCGCGCCGCAATGATCGGCGTGCCCACCGGCATGGCGATATCCATGGCGTAGCGGCCCTTGCGCGTGAAGTGGCTGTAGCGGCCGTTGGCCCCCTGGGTCAGGCGGAACGGTCCGCCGGTCCAGGGCAGCGCGTACTGGTACGACAACGGCGTCGGTCGCGGGTCGCCCAGGGCGTAGCGCAGCTTGGGCTTGTAGCGCAGCGGCTTGGCGGGGTCCAGCGGAGTCAGGGTAGCCAGGCGGATCGAGCTGCGCGGCGGCAACACCCAGCGGATCGGCCGCTCCGGCGCACCCACGGCGTTCTGTGCGCCGGTCACGCTCAGCTCGACTTCCACCGGCGCATACAGGTCGTTGCGCACCTGCAGCGTCTCGCCGCCGGCATGCTTTTTCGTCTCCAGCTTCACCTGCTGCTCCAGGTGCTCGACCATGCGATCGCGGAAAACGAAGACAGCCGCACCCGCCACGGCTTTATCCGTGTAGGTGACCACGCCGTTGGCGTCGGTGTACTTGTAGATGGTCACGGCCGAAGCCGTCCCGGAAGCGGCCAGAAGACCGCACAGGAGGATACTGCGCCCTAGCATGTCGACTCTGGTTATAGGTATGACAACGCAGGCAAGACTAGCAGCGTCTCCCGTGGGTAGCGATCTGCCGCCAGTCGGCATGTGAAGCAGTTCTGCCCCGCCGGTCGGCTGCCGGACAGCCGGTTCAGGCGCCGGGAACGTAGTGCTTCTGGGTGCTGCCGCGAGCGATCAGGCGCGACAGGTAATCCAGCTTCTGCGGGTCGCGGTCGACGAAGCGGAAGGTCAGCTGCAGCCACTCGCTGTCCGGCTTCGGCTCCAGCGCCGCCACCGCGTGCAGGTAGCCGTTGAGGCGGGCGACATCGCTGTCTTCTTCCAGATCCAGCACGGCGCTTTCCAGCACCTGCGGCAGCGGCGTACCGCGTTTGACCACCAGCAGCGCTTCCTTGAGGCTCAGCGCCTTGATCACGCAGGGCAGATTGGCGGCTGGCAGGCGCAGCTGGCCTTGCTGGCCCTTGGCGCCGCTGCGAGCAGCCGGCGCGGCGGCGGCAGCAGGCTGTGCGGCCGTCGGTTGGGCCGGACGCGCTGCGGCGGGCGCCGCCGGGCGCACGACATCGGCCTTGCCGCCAGTGAGAGCGGCGAGCGAGTCATTGGGCATCGAACCCACCAGGCTGCGCTGCGGCGCCTGGGCGGCGAGGGCTTCCAGCTTGCCGGCGCGCGACAGCGCCTTCTTCACCTTGCTCACCAGCTGGTCATTGGAG
The DNA here is from genome assembly GCF_030462585.1 of Pseudomonas sp. CAN1. Taxonomy (GTDB): domain Bacteria; phylum Pseudomonadota; class Gammaproteobacteria; order Pseudomonadales; family Pseudomonadaceae; genus Pseudomonas. The sequence continues at coordinate 327,354 of NZ_JASMRU010000004.1, forward strand.
AACGGCTTGCCGATGAAGTCGGAGACGCCAGCCTGGATGGCCTGCACCACGTTGTCCTTGTCGCCACGGCTGGTGACCATGATGAAGGGCGTGGTCTTCAGGCTGTCCTGCTCGCGGCACCAGGTCAGCAGCTCGATGCCCGACAGCTCGGGCATTTCCCAGTCGCAGAGAATCAGGTCGACGGCCTGGCGCGCGAGGAACTGCTGCGCCTTGCGGCCGTTCACCGCCTCCTCGATCTGCAGACCGGGGAAATGGTCCCGCAGCCCCTTCTTCACCAGGTCGCGGATGAACGGAGCGTCATCCACCACCAGCACACTGACCTTGCCCATCGGCATCTCCCGCAAACGATAGGGCGAAGGATAGCCTTGCCGACTGGCATGTTGCCACGTCGGCGTGACCGACGAGTCTCCGGCGGCAGGGCCTATGGCTGCGCGGAGCTGGAGCCGGGCAACAGCTTGAGGCCGACCAGGCACAGCAGTACCGCCCCGGCAAGGTACCAGGCAGGGGCATTGGGGCTGCCGGTCAGGCCGATCAGGCCGGTGGCGAAGAACTGCGCGAAACCGCCGAACAGCGCCACACCGATGCAGTAGCTGACAGACAGGCCGGTGGCGCGGATGGCCGGCGGGAACAGCTCCGGCAGGGTCGCCAGCACACCGACCATGCTGAAGGTCAGCGGCACACTCAACAGCCCCACGGTCACAAGCAGCAGCCACAGGCTCGGGTTCTGGTTGAGCAGTGCGAAGGCCGGGTAGATCGCCACCAGCAGGATCGGCAGCGGCCAGAAGATCGACAGCCGACGGCCGATGCGATCACTCAGGCGCCCGGCCCAGGGCGCCAGCAGTAGCGCCGGGAAGCTGCTCATCAGGGCCGCCCAGGTGGCACTGCTCAGCGGCATGCCGAGCACGCCGATGGCGTGGTTGGCCAGGTAGAACTGGGTGATGTACACCGGCACCGAGACGCCGATGACCAGCAGCACGCCAGTGACCAGCTGCCGCGGGTATTTGGCCAGCAGCCCTAGCCCCTGCTCGCTCGGGGCCGCACCCGGCTGAGTGGCGGATGAGGCAGGCAGGGTCTCCTCCAGGCGATAGCGCAGGTACTCGCTGATGGGAATGGCGAGGATGCCGACACCGAACACCGCCCGCCAGCCCCAGCTGTCCATCGCCGCCGGGCTCAGCGCGTTGCTCAGCATCAGCACCACCAGAGCGCCGAGGAACACGCCCAGGCTCTGGCTGAACACCTGCCAGCTGCAATAGAAGGCCCGCGAGCCGTCGCTGGCGTTCTCCATCAGGATGGTGGTGGCGGTGCCGACCTGGCCGCCCACGGCAAAGCCCTGCAGCAGCCGCGCGGCTATCACCATCAGCGGGCCGATCAGGCCGCCCTGGGCGTAGGTGGGCGCCACGGTGAACATCAACGCGCCGATGGCCATCATCCACAGCGTCAGGCGGATAGCCGAGCGCCGTCCCACCCGGTCGGCGTAAAGGCCGATCAGCAAGCCACCGAGCGGACGCATGATGAAGCCGGTGCCGAACACGGCGAAGGACAGCATCAGCGAGGTCAGGCCGTCGCCAAAGGGGAAGAACAGCCGCGCCATCAGCGTGGCAAGCAGGCTGTAGACGAGGAAGTCGTAGAACTCCAGGGCGTTGCCCAGGCATACCGCGGCGATCACCCGGTTGCGGGCGCGCGCCGGTCTTATCCCCTGGCCAGGCAGGGCATTCACTTTCGCAGTCATGCCGGTGCTCCTTGCTCTGCTCAGGCCAGGAAACGCTGGGCGAGACGGACCCAGAAGGTCGCTCCCTGCGCCAGGATCTGGTCGTTGAAGTCGTAGCCGGGGTTGTGCACCGAGCAGCCGCCCTCACCCTCGCCATTGCCGATCAGCACATAGCAACCGAGGGCGCGTTCGAGCCAGAAGGCGAAGTCCTCGCTGGCCAGGATCGGCTGCGGATCTGGCAGCAACCCCTCCTCGCCCAGCCAGTCGAGCACCAGTTCGCGGGCAAGCTGGGCGCAGGCGGGATCGTTCACCAGCACCGGATAGCCTTCGTCCACCAGAACCTCGGCCCGCGCGCCGAAGCTACTGGCCTGCTGCTCGGCCAGCTCCTGCACGCGCCGGCGCAGCAGCCGCCGCACCTCTGGGTTCAGTGCACGCAGGCTCAGGCGCAGCTCGGCCTCGTCGGCAATGACATTGCTGGCCTCACCAGCCTGGAAGGCGCCAACCGTGACCACCGCTGCCTGCGATGGCGCGACATTGCGCGACACCAGGCTCTGCAGGGCCATGACCAGCGATGCGCCCGCCACGATCGGGTCGACGGTCAGCTCCGGCATCGCACCGTGCCCACCCCGGCCGTGCAGGCGGATGGTGACGGTGTCGGAGGACGCCATGCAGGGACCGGGCAGCACCATGAAGCGCCCGGCAGCCAGACCGGGAAGGTTGTGCATGGCGAACAGCGCGTCGCAGGGGAAGCGTTGCAGCATGCCTTCATCGAGCATGCGCTTGGCGCCCGAGCCGCCATGGCCTTCCTCGGCGGGCTGGAAGAACAGGTGCAGGGTGCCGCGCCAGGAGCGCTCGCGGGCCAGCTCACAGGCCGCCGCCAGCAACATGGCGGTGTGTCCGTCATGACCGCAGGCGTGCATCTTTCCCGCGCTCTGGCTGGACCAGGGCTGGCCGCTGTTTTCCTGGATAGGCAGCGCGTCCAGCTCGGCGCGCAGGCCCAGCACTGGGCCGGAGCCATTGCGCAGCGTGCCGATGACGGCAGTGCCGGCCATTTCCTGGATTTCGTAGCCCCAGGCCTGCAGTTGCTCGATGACTCGCCGGCGGGTGGCGAATTCTTCGAAGCCCAGTTCGGGTTCGGCATGGATGGCGCGACGCAGCTCGATCATCGCCGGCGCAATGGCGGCGATGCCCGGCGCAATACGGGTGGAGTTCATCGACTGGCTCCTGTTTTTCTTGTCGGATAGGACTGGATCGATGCCCGTGACCGGCCGGTACCAAGGCGTGGCTTACCCTAGCGCTGCCCCCGGGTACGCATAAGCCAATAAAAAGTTGTCGTGACCATCGCCGGTGGTCGCACGGGAGACACCCCATGAAACTGCATCAGTTGCAGGCCCTGATCGCCGTCGCCGATGGTGGCGGGATTCGCGCTGCCGCACGCATCCTCGGGCTCAGCCAGGCAGCAGTGACCCGCGCGCTGCGCGAGCTGGAAGAGGAGCAGCGGCTGCCGCTGCTGATCCGCCATGCGGGCGGAGCGAGGCTCACCGACTGCGGCCAGGTCCTGCTGCCGCGTGCCCGGCAGATCGCCGCACAACTGGACAGTGCCGAGCAGGAACTGGCGGCGCTGCGCGGCGAAGGCGCGCAGACACTGTGCATCGGCATAACTCCGTGGCTCGGGCAGACCTTGCTGGGCCGGGTGCTGCAGGAGTTTCGCGAGGAGCTTCCGACGGTGCAGCTGGAAATCTACGAAGGCCTGCAGGCAGTAATCCTGCCCTTGCTACGCAGCGGTCGCATGCAATTCGCGCTGGGTCCGGCGAGCATCCTGCCGGGGGCGGAGTTCACCCATCAGACGCTGGCGGATTACCGCATGCGGGTGGTCGCGCGCCACGCTCATCCGTTTGCCCAGGCCCGCTCACTGGCGCAGTTGCGCGAACAGGAATGGGCGATGAACTTCGTACCGGAGCGGTACGACGAGGCGGTGGGGGAGCTGTTCGGTGGCAAGGGATTGCAGGTGAGTCGCGAGCGCATCGTCTGCGCGCATTCGGCGGGGATGCTCAGCAGCCTGATCGTCGATGCCGGCCTGCTGGGCTACGCGCCCGAGCCGATGATGCTCTGCGAGCCGCTACGCAGCGGCGCCTGCGCGGTGCCGCTGGAGGACCGTTTGCCGACCGGGGACATCAGTATCATCCGCCTGCGGGACCAGGGACTGGACGCCACGTCGCGGCAGTTCATCAGTTGCCTGCAGCGCGTGCTGAAGGACAACCGACGCAGGCGCGACACCGTGGGGCAGCGCCTGGCCCAGATGGTGACACTGAGATTCTGAGCGGGCGGCTGCAAGACGTCGCTGCAGCCGCCCGGCGAATCAGGCCTCGGGCTTGCTCTGGGACTTGCCCTGCACTTCTTCCTTCATGCGGGTCAGGCCGAGGTGGCGCACGTCGGTGCCGCGAACCAGGTAGATCACCAGTTCGGCGATGTTGCGCGCGTGATCGCCGATGCGCTCCAGCGAACGCAGGGCCCAGATGACGTTGAGCACGCGGGAGATGGCCCGCGGGTCTTCCATCATGTAGGTGACCAGTTCGCGCAGGGCGGTCTTGTACTCACGGTCGACGGTCTTGTCGTACTGCGCGACCGACAGCGCCAGGTCTGCGTCGAAGCGGGCGAAGGCGTCCAGCGCCTCCTGCACCATCTTGCGCACCTGGTTGCCGATGTGGCGCACCTCGACGTAGCCGCGCGGCGACTCGCCTTCCTCGCACAGCTGGATGGCGCGGCGGGCGATCTTCGAGGCTTCGTCGCCGATGCGCTCAAGGTCGATCACCGACTTGGAGATGCTGATGATCAGGCGCAGGTCGGAGGCGGCCGGCTGGCGGCGGGCGAGGATGCGCAGGCACTCCTCGTCGATGTTGCGCTCCATCTGGTTGATCTGGTCATCGATCTCGCGCACCTGCTGGGCCAGGCCCGAGTCGGCGTCGATCAGCGCGTTGACCGCGTCGTTGACCTGCTTCTCCACCAGGCCACCCATGGCCAGCAGATGGCTGCGCACTTCCTCAAGCTCGGCGTTGAACTGCTGCGAGATGTGATGGGTGAGGCTTTCTTTGTTGATCATGTTCGCTCCGCGAAAGCCGCTGGCGCCGGGCCGCAGGCTTGTTGTGTTCTCCGGGGTGTTCTACCGCGCACGCAATACCGCGAGACTAGCCGTAGCGACCGGTGATGTAGTCTTCGGTCTGCTTCTTGGCCGGGTTGGTGAACAGGGTATCGGTATCGCCGAACTCGATCAGCTTGCCCATGTACATGAACGCCGTGTAGTCGGAGACGCGCGCGGCCTGCTGCATGTTGTGGGTCACGATGACGATGGTGAACTTGGACTTCAGCTCGTAGATCAGCTCTTCGATCTTCAGGGTGGAGATCGGGTCCAGCGCCGAGCACGGTTCGTCGAGCAGCAGGACTTCCGGCTCCACGGCGATGGTGCGGGCGATGACCAGACGCTGCTGCTGGCCACCGGAGAGGCCGAGGGCGGATTCGTGCAGGCGGTCCTTCACTTCGTCCCATAGGGCCGCGCCCTTAAGTGCCCACTCGACGGCTTCGTCGAGCACGCGCTTCTTGTTGATGCCCTGGATGCGCAGGCCGTACACCACGTTCTCGTAAATGCTCTTGGGGAACGGGTTGGGCTTCTGGAACACCATGCCAACGCGGCGACGCAGCTCGGCGACGTCGACGTTCTTGGCGAAGATGTTGTGGCCGTCGAGGAGAATCTCGCCCTTCACGTTGCAACCGTCGACCAGGTCGTTCATGCGGTTGAAGCAACGCAGCAGGGTCGACTTGCCGCAGCCGGACGGGCCGATGAAGGCGGTCACGCGCTGCTTGGGAATGTTCATGCTGACGTCGAACAGCGCCTGCTTCTCGCCATAGAACAGGCTCAAGCCGGGTACTTCGAGGGCGACGGTCTCGCTTTCCAGGTTCATGCCATGGCGGTCGCCGCGGCCGAGCGCGCCGATGTCGATGCCGTGGGATGCAGTTTCTTGGGGCATGTTCAGTCTCCTTGGGAGGCTTGGCGGCAGGCACGGCCCGCCGCCTGCAGAATCAATTTTCCAGCGCCTTGTACTTTTCGCGCAGGCGGTTACGAATGGCGATGGCCGAGAAGTTCAGCAGGGCGATCACCATCACCAGCAGCAGCGCGGTGGCGTACACCAGCGGGCGCGCGGCCTCGACGTTCGGGCTCTGGAAGCCGACGTCATAGATGTGGAAGCCCAGGTGCATGATCTTCTGGTCCAGGTGCACGTACGGGTAGTTGCCGTCCACCGGCAGCGCCGGAGCCAGCTTGACCACACCCACCAGCATCAGCGGCGCCACTTCACCGGCGGCGCGGGCCACGGCGAGGATCAGGCCGGTCATCATCGCCGGGCTGGCCATCGGCAGCACCACTTTCCAGAGGGTCTCGGCCTTGGTTGCACCCAGGGCCAGGGAGCCTTCGCGGGTGGCCCGCGGGATACGCGCCAGGCCTTCCTCGGTGGCCACGATCACCACCGGCACCGCGAGGATGGCCAGGGTCAGCGAGGCCCAGAACAGCCCCGGCGTGCCGAAGGTCGGCGCCGGTAATGCTTCGGGGAAGAACATTCGGTCGAGCGAGCCGCCCAGCACGTAGACGAAGAAGCCCAGGCCGAACACGCCGTAGACGATCGCCGGAACGCCGGCGAGGTTGTTCACCGCGATGCGGATGACGCGGGTCAGCAGGCCCTGGCGAGCGTACTCGCGCAGGTAGACCGCCGCGATCACACCGAACGGAGTGACGATCACGGCCATCACCAGGGTCATCATCACGGTGCCGAAGATGGCCGGGAAGATGCCGCCCTCGGTGTTGGCTTCACGCGGGTCGTCGCTGAGGAATTCCCACAGTTTCTTGAAGTAGAAGCTCAGCTTGGCGCCGACGCCCATCTGGTTCGGCTGGTAGGCGTGCACCAGTTTTCCGACGCTGATCTCGGTCTGCTGGCCGGTGGCATCGCGCATGACGATGCTGTCGCGGTTGAACTCCGAGTGCAGGGCGTTGAGCTGCTCTTCCAGTACCTTGTACTGGGCGTTCAGCTCGGCGCGGCCGGCGGCGATGTCGGCCTCGGCCGTGGCATCCAGCTTGTTGTTCAGCTGCAGGCCACGCTCTTTCAGGCGCAGGCGCTCCAGGCCATGGTTGATGCCCCCGATGTCGCCCTTCTCCAGCTGGTACAGCTTGGCGTAGAGCTCATCGACGCGCTTCAGACGGGTCTGCAGCTCGGCCATGGCGGCGGGACCTTCGGCGACTACCTTGCCGCTTTCCTTGACGCTCAGCAGGTAGCCATAGAAGTTGCCCCACTCGCGGCGCTCCAGGGTCACCAGGTCGGCCGGGTGTCGACGATCAGTCAGCCACTCGCCGATCACCCAGGAGAAGTCGCTGCCGTAGAGGTCGCGGTTGCCCAGCTTGAGGAGTTCGCGGGTCATGAACTCCGGGCCGTTGTCCGGTACCGGCAGACCGGCGCTGCGCAGGCGTTCGCGCGGCACCTGCTCGATCTGCACTTCTTCGCCGATCAGCGTCTTGGGTGCCTCATTGGGGACGCTGTAGGTCGCCTCGATCACATCCGCCGGCCAGAAGTGGCCGAGACCGCGGACGGCGATCACCGAGAGCAGGCCGATGGTCATGATCACCGCGATGGACACGGCCCCTGCGTTCATCCACACCCAGGGAGAACCGCTGGCAAACCACGCTTTGACGGATTCCTGTTTCTGTTTCACGGAACGTAGCCTCGTCGAGCGTCGCTTAGAGCGACGCGTATTTCTTGCGCAGGCGCTGACGGATCAGCTCTGCCAGGGTGTTCATCACGAAGGTGAAGGACAGCAGTACCAGTGCCGAAAGGAACAGCACGCGGTAGTGAGTCCCGCCCACCTCCGACTCGGGCATTTCCACCGCGACGTTCGCCGCGAGGGTGCGCATGCCCTGGAAGATGTTCACGTCCATGACCGGGGTGTTGCCGGTGGCCATCAGCACGATCATGGTCTCGCCCACGGCGCGGCCCATGCCGATCATCAGCGCCGAGAAGATGCCCGGGCTGGCGGTCAGGATCACCACGCGGGTCAGCGTCTGCCAGGGCGTGGCGCCCAGGGCCAGGGAGCCGTAGGTCAGGCTGCGCGGCACACTGAAGATGGCGTCTTCGGCGATGGAGAAGATGTTCGGGATCACCGCGAAGCCCATGGCCAGGCCGACTACCAGGGCGTTGCGCTGGTCGTAGGTGATGCCCAGGTCGTGGCTGATCCACAGGCGCATGTCGCCGCCGAAGAACATGGTCTCCAGGTGCGGGCTCATCCACAGGGCGAAGGCGCCGGTGGCGAGGACCACGGGGATCAGGATCGCCGCTTCCCAGCCAGCCGGCAGGCTCAGGCGGATGCGCTCGGGCAGGCGGCTCCAGATCAGGCCGGCGAGCAGGATGCCCAGCGGCGTGAGCAGCAGCAGGCTGAAGATGCCCGGCAGGTGACCTTCGACGTACGGCGCGAGGAACAGGCCGGCGAAGAAGCCGAGGATCACGGTCGGCAGCGCCTCCATCAGCTCGATCACCGGCTTCACCTTGCGGCGCATGCCCGGAGCCATGAAGTAGGCGGTGTAGACGGCGGCTGCGATAGCCAGCGGCGCGGCGAGGATCATCGCGTAGAAGGCGGCCTTCAGGGTACCGAAGGTCAGCGGCGACAGGCTCAGCTTGGGTTCGAAGTCGGTGGTCGCGGCGGTGGACTGCCAGACGTAGGACGGCTTGTCGTAGCTCTCGTACCAGACCTTGCCCCACAGCGCGCTGAAGGACACTTCCGGGTGCGGGTTGCTCAGGCTGAAGCGACGCAGCTCACCGCCCTGCTCAAGGATCAGGCGGTTGGCGCGCGGCGACAGGGCCATCGGGCCGGCGGACGGAGCGACGTTCTCCACCAGCAGCGTGCGGTGCGCGGTGCTGTGGAAGATGCCCAGGTTGCCCTGCTTGTCGATGGCCAGGAAGCCCTTGCGGCGCTGCTCCGGTGCGATGCTGGAGATCGGCTGGTCGCCCAGTTTGAAGTCACGCACGTGGGACAGGCGCGGCTCGCCATCCTCGCCACGGGCCATGAACCACTGGCCGATGCCGCCTTTGGAATCGCCGATCATCAGCGAGATGCCACCCAGCAGCTGGCTGCTGGCGGTCACTTCGGCGGAGGCGTCATCCAGCAGCTTGTAGCGGCCATTGAGCTGGTGGGTATTCAGGTCGAAGACATCCGCCTGGGCGCGGCCATTGAGCACATAGAGCCACTGCTTGCGCGGGTCCATGTAGATGGCCTTCACCGGGTCGGCGATCTGCGGCAGGTTGATGCGGTCTTCCTGCAGGGTGCTCTCGCCGGTCAGCATGTTTTCCTGCTGGGTCAGGCTGAGCAGCAGCATTTGGCTGCCGGTGGAGCCGGCGAGCAGCAGACTGTCATCACCCGAGGCGATCGCCACGTGCTCCAGCGGACGGCCCTGGGGATCCAGGCTCATCGGCGCTTCGCCGTAGGGATAGTCGATGTGCGGGGTGATGGTCTTCTTGTTGTCCGGGTAGGTGACCTTGTAGTTGTGCTTGAACACCAGCACCTGGCCGTTGGACAGGCCCAGCGCCACGGTCGGGTGGCCCGGCTGGTCTTCGGCGATGGAGGTCACGCTGGTGCCGGCGGGCAGCTTCAGCGCCACGCGGTCCATCTCGTCGCCTTTCTTGGCGTCGAAGAATACGACTTCGCCATTGGCGGCGACGCGCATGCCGACCATGTTCTGCTCTTCGATGCTCAGCAGCAGCGGCGCTTGCGCCGTCTTCAGCCAGGCCGGAGTCAGGGGATCACGCGCGTCCAGTTCGGCGCCGCGGAACAGCGGCAGCACGACGTAAGCGAGGTAGAAGAAGATCAGGGTGATGGCGGCCAGCACGGCGAGACCGCCGACCAGGACGTACCAGCGGGTCAGTCGATCCTTGAGCGCCCGGATACGGCGCTTGCGCTGCAGGGCAGGCGTATTGAAATCGATCCGCTCGGGAGGAGAAGAAGTCATCGGGGAGTTGGCCATGTCGTTCATGGAGTGACACCCTAGCGGCCCTATATGACAGAAAGATGACATGAAGGTGACGCGACAAAGCCCGCCAGCAGAGCCATGCTGGCGGGCTCGGTCGAGTATGCGTCAGCCCATGCCGGGCGGGGATCTCCGCCCGATTGGAGGACTGATTACAGACCCAGATCCTTGATCGCTTTTTCGGCGACTTTGGACGGCAGGGGGATGTAGCCGTCTTTCACGACAACCTGCTGGCCGGTCTTGGAGAGCACCATCTTCAGGAACTGTGCTTCCAGCGGGTTCAGCGGCTTGTTCGGCGCCTTGTTGACGTAGACGTAGAGGAAGCGCGACAGCGGGTAGGTGCCGTTCAGGGCATTCGCCTCGTTGTCTTCGATGAACTCGCCGCCTTCTTTCTTGGCCAGGGCAACGGTCTTCACGCTAGCGGTCTTGTAACCGATACCGGAGTAGCCAACGCCGTTCAGGGACTGGCTGACCGACTGCACAACGGAAGCCGAACCCGGCTGCTCGTTCACGTTCGGCTTGTAGTCGCCTTTGCACAGGGCTTCTTCCTTGAAGTAGCCGTAGGTGCCGGATACGGAGTTACGACCGAACAGTTGGACAGGCTTGTTGGCCCAGTCGCCGGTCAGGCCCAGGTCACCCCAGGTCTTCACTTCCGACTTGCCGCCGCACAGGCGGGTGGAGGAGAAGATGGCGTCGACCTGCTGCATGGTCAGACCCTTGATGGGGTTGTCCTTGTGCACGAAGATCGCCAGGGCGTCCACGGCAACCGGAACAGCGGTCGGCTTGTAGCCGTACTTCTGTTCGAAGGCCTGCAGCTCGACGTCCTTCATCTTGCGGCTCATCGGGCCCAGGACGGCACGCTGCCTGATGGCGGGCGTGGCCTTTGTACCCTGAGTAGTTGTATCTGGCCTCACGATTCCACCAGAAAGGAAAGCTGTCGTGGGCAACGGCAGCTTCCGGTCAGAAACGGAAGCGTGGATGAAAGAGGCTCAGTTCTCTCGACAGTGCCGCATTATTCTTTTCAGCTCGCTTAGTGCATCGCTGAAGTCGCTCAAAGCGAAACTCAGCCAGGGGCCAAGCAGGCCCGGCACGGCCCGCAGTACTTGCCCCACAGGAACACCGGCAAAACCCTGCAGCAGGGAACTCGCCAGCAGCGCGCTGATGCCCGCCACGAACAGGGCCAGCGCCAGCAGATAG